>CAWFOF010000001.1:0-88406 GCA_963817295.1 uncultured Solirubrobacteraceae bacterium
ATGGCCGAGATCGGCCAGAGAACATTCGGGCGATCCTGAACGCGCTGCCGGCGATGGTCGGCTACTGGGACCGTGAGCTCCGCAACGTGATGGCGAACGACGCCTACACGGTGTTCTTCGGCAAGTCCCCGGAGGAGATCCGGGGGATCCACATCACCGAGCTGCTCGGGCCGCAGCTGTACGAGGAGAGCCGGCAGGACATCGAAGCGGCGCTTTCCGGTGAGCGGCGGGAGTTCGACCGCGAGATTTCAACTCCTTCAGGGGAGGTCCGCTACGTGCAGGCGTCCTACATCCCTGATGTCGTCGACGGGGAGGTGCGCGGGTTCTTCGTGCTGGCCAGTGACGTCACCGACCGCAAGCGCATCGAGGACGAGGCCGAGCGCAGGGGCGCGCGGCTCGCCGAGGCTGAGCAGATCGCGCGCATGGGAAGCTGGGAGTGGGACATCGCCGAGAACAAGGTGGTGTGGTCCGCGGGGCTGTTTGCGATCTACGGCATCAGCGCCGACGATTTCGAGGGCCGCTACCAGCCCAGCTCCGAGCGCGTGCATCCCGATGACCGCGAGCGGATGGACGCAGCGGTACGCCATGCGGTCGAGACGTGCGAAACGATCGACGCCGAGTACCGCATCATCAGGCCAGACGGACGGGTCCGCCGCCTTCACAGCCGCGCCGAAGTGGTCACCGACGCCGACGGGAAGCCCCTACGCCTGGTCGGGACCGCACAGGACGTCACCGAAGTCCGCGCGACCGCTGAGGCTCTGCACCAGACCGCCGCCGACCTCGGGCGCCGCGCCGCCGAGCTCCATCGCCTCACGCATCCAACCAGCCACACAAGGGATGACTCCGCGCGGACGCTAACGCCACGCCAGACCGAGATCCTCTCACTCGTCTCCGAGGGCCTCAGCAACGCCGAGATCGGCCAGCGGCTCTTCCTCGCCGAGCCCACCATCAAGTGGCACGTCGGAAAGATCCTGCGCGCCCTCGGCGTCGCCAACCGCGCTCAGGCCGTCTCCCGATATCTCTCCTCGCAGCAGCGGTTCGACTAGCCCACCTCAACAGGTCCTTGCGGGGTGATCGACCCGTCCTCCCGGTTATCCCGGACTTGGCGCCCATTGTGGCCGAGATCCGCTTCAACGTGTGCGAGTCCGAGTTCGTGCTGCCGGCTCAGCGCTTCCGCGATCCGCCGTTCAACCGCGAGCGGGCGGACCTCGCATGGCGACCGTCTTCAAGCCAAGCGCTTCGGACACTGGTGATGGGAGTGGCTGAGCGCGCCGGCATCAGCGCCGATATCCATCCGCACCTGCTGCGACGTGCGTACGCCGATCATGTGGCGCGCTTCGCCGGCATCCGGAACGCGCAGTTCCTGCTCGGCCACGCCGGAATCGCGACGACAGAGATCTACGTCGGCCGGCCAACACCCGACGAGCTGGTGGAAGCGCTCGACGGCTTCAGCTTCGGCACCGAAGACCGAACCGACGTTCTAGGGATCCCGCAGACGGCGCACGAGCCCAGCAAGGCGACGACCGGAATCGAACCGGTGTAAACGGCTTTGCAGGCCGCTGCGTAGCCACTCCGCCACGTCGCCAGGAAGGGCTTCAGCGTAGCGGCCGCCCGCGCTGTGGCGGCGTGTGGCCGGGACTTCCACACGGCGGCCGCGTTCTCTGAGAGCATGCCGACGTGTCCAACGCCCGTGTCCCCGCGTTTCGCGAGGCCGTCTTCGCACTGCTGTGCGCGACCGCCGTCATCCTGATCGTCGCCGCGCCCGCCTCCGCGGGCGCCGGGGCCTGGCCTGATCTGAAGGGGATCAAGCACCTGCATTTCGAGACGGCGCCGATCAACGTCAAGCCGGGTCAGAACAGCATCGACAACGTCGTGATCCCGGCCGAGCGAGAAGCCGTCGGTGGACGGGTACATCATCCGCGCCAAGCCGGACCTGCAGTACCTCAACGGCAAGGTCCCGCCGGTCGACGTGATCCACCTGCACCATGGCGTCTGGCTGAACGCCTCCGGCCACTCGCCGGCGTCGCCGCTCGGTGACGTCGAGCCGATCTTCTTCGGGGGCGAGGAGAAGACCGTGTTCCGCATCCCTAAGGGCTACGGCTACTCGTACAAGGCGAAGGACACGTGGATCCTCAACCAGATGATCCACAACAACACGCCCAACCGCACGAAGGTCAAGCTCGTCTGGGACCTCGACTTCATCCCGGCGACCTCGAAGCTCGCGAAGACCGTCACGGCGGTCACCCCGATGTGGATGGACGTGCGGCGCGGCTGGGGCTACCCGGTGTTCAACGTCGTGCGCGGCGAGGGCGGCAGCAACGGGCAGTTCACCTTCCCGGACAACGCGAAGCAGAACCCGTACGCCGGCGGCACCGTCCAGAACGAGTACTCGATGCCGTTCAGCGGCACGATCGTCAGCGCGGTCGGGCACCTGCATCCCGGTGGCCTGCGCGACGACATCGACGTCGTGCGCCCCGGGGCCACGCTGCCTCAGGCCGCGTCGTGCGCCCGCGAGGCGACGGACGCGACCGGCGCGCACACCGCGAAGATCTGCGTGCGGGCGACGGCCGGTTCGGTCAACGACTCCGTGCGGATCTTCCGCTCGCAGGCGCACTACTACGACCCCGCCGGCCCGGTCTCCTGGGACGTCTCGCTGACCGCCTCGAGGCCGGACTGGCGCGTGCACGTCCGCCAGGGCGACACGATCCGCATCACCTCCACCTACGACAACCGCCAGTCCTCCTGGTACGAGAACATGGGCATCGTGCTGCTGTTCGTCGCGAAGGGCGACAGCACCGGCGTCGACCCGTTCACGAAGGCGGTCGACTGGCAGGGCGTCCTGACCCACGGCCACCTGCCCGAGAACAACAACCACGGCGGCAACCAGGTCGTCTTCCCCGACCCGCGCACGGTGGCGAGCGGCCCGGCCGCGACGCGCGTGAACATCAAGGGCTTCCAGTTCCAGCCCGGCGACCTCGGCCTGCTGTCCGGCGGCGGCAAGGTCCCGGTCGTTCCGCAGGGTCAGAGCCTGACGTTCCACAACGAGGACGACCCGAACGTCGAGTGGCACTCGATCACGACGTGCAAGACGCCGTGCAACCGCTCGACCGGGATCTCGTATCCGCTCGCCAACGGCGCGCTCGGCACGCAGTTCGACTCGGGCCAGCTCGGGTTCGGGCCCGCGGGGCTCTCACCGGCCGTCAACACGCTCGACTACAAGACCCCCGACGACCTCCCGGTCGGCACCTACACCTACTTCTGCCGGGTCCACGCCTTCATGCGCGGCTCCTTCCGCGTGAAGTAGGCCGCGCCCGCCGACGGTTGCTATTCTCGCGCTCCCGCTGAGGGCGATTAGCTCAGCTGGGAGAGCGCCGCCTCGACAAGGCGGAGGTCACTGGTTCGAGCCCAGTATCGCCCATCGCGAAGCCCCCGAGATCTCGGGGGCTTCGTCGTTTCGGGAGCTCGTGAACGAGCGCTGAGGTCGCGAAGCGGGAGCGCGTGGCGGTTCAGCGTCGCAGCGTGATGCGAACCCGTTTGGTCACGTGCTTGGTTTGGGTGGCGCCGGTGATGACGATTCGCGCGGTGACGCGTTTGGCCGACTTGAGGGCGCGCCGCAGCTTTGCGAGGGTGCTGCGGTTGGGCGTGATGGTGAGCGTCGCCCCGCGCCCGCGGTCATGGGCCAGCGCGTGCGGCGCGCGCAGCTGCCGCTTGCTGTGGCCGGGGAGCACGTAGCTCGTGTCGGCGGAGATCTCGCACGGGATCGAGCAGCGCACCTTGAGCTTCAGGCGCCCGCGCGCGCCCAGCTTGGGTCGTGTCGGCACGGTGAGCTTCATGGTCAGCGGCTTGGGCTTCGGCGGGGTCGGCGGGGCGCCCTGCGGCACCCCGGGCGGGGGAGTGGCCGAGGCCGCGTTGTCGCTGTGGACGGCCGCGCGCAGTACTGCTTGTGTGGGGTAGTAGCGCGTCCACAGCACGAGCGCATTGCCGGTGCTGCCGACAGCGTCCGCCAGAACGGTCACCTCGTTCTCGCCTGTGTCGGAGAGGCGCTCGGCCGCGGACACGGTGCCGTCCGGGTCGCGCAGCGTGGCCTGAACCTGACCCTGACCCGGCGTCCAGTCGCTTGAGGCGATCACTGCCTGGCCGCTGGGGCCGACTGCCAATGCCAGCGTGGAGTAGTCCGCGATAATCGCACCCGTGTCAGCGATCGGGCCGAGTACCCCGCCGTCGCGTTCTGCGGTGCGGACGGCCGTGCCGGCCGCCCAGGCGAGCACGAAACCGCCAGCGGGACGCCCGGCGATCACGCTACGCGTGGCAGGGATTGGCACCCCGACCGATGTGGGTGGCCCGAACACCCCGCCGGCCGGGCGATCGATCGCGCTGAGATTCCCGGTCGCCCGATCGATCCAGATGGTGGAGGCGGTACTCGTTCCGTCGAATGCGACCGAAGGCGAGTTCGTGGTCAGCGCTCCCAGCGCTTGCCACGCCCCGCCGGGCGGCCTCAGCGCCACCTCCCCCTTGGACCCTCCGAGGTACCGAACCCAGGCCACGAGCGCCGTCCCGTCAGGTGCGATCGTCGCCCTGGGAGCGTCCACCGGCGACCTCCTCGTGGCTGTCGCGAGCGTCTCGACTGGGCCGAACGCACCGCCCGCCGGGCGCATCGCCGCTCGCACGAAGTATGGCCCCTCCGGTCCCGCACGCTCACGCCACGCCACCAGAGCGTCGCCTTTCGCGTTCATCGCCACGACCGGCCACTGCAGCTGGGCCACCGGCGCCAGCACCTCCGGAGCGCCCCACGCGCCTCGCGACGGCCGCGTAGCGAACCGCACGCCATCAGGACCAGCCCACGCAAGCAGCGCCTCCCCCGAGGCATCCACGCCCAGGTCCGGCGTGGTTCCCGCGGAGGCATCGATGAGCACCGGCCGGGCGAACGCGCCGCCGGCCGACACGTCGCCGGCCATCGCCCCGTCTGCCTGGAGCCACGCCGTCAGCCAGCCGCCTCCCGGCACCGGCGCGGCCACCGCGTCATCCCCGCGCACTTGGAACGCCGGAGCAACGGTCACCGCCGAAGCAACGGTCACCGCGTCATGCCAGACACTCGCCGCCTGAGCACTTGCAACGGGGGCAGCCGCGATCAGCCCCACCGCGACCGCAGCTGCCATGACCTGACGGAGACCAACGGCCGAACACTGGACACGCATGACAACCCCCACGAAACGAGGAGCAGAGACCGCCACACGCACGCTACGTCACAGCCGATCGCCAGGCATCAGCAGACTTCGCCCCCCGCGCTGCGGGCTTCCACGGAACCGCGCGAGTGTCGGCAGTCCGGCCCTTGCGTCCCCGACGTCGCGGGGATACGTTCGACCACCCGAGCGAAAGGACGCCCGATGGCGTACGTGATGACGCATTTCTGGCCAGGCGGGACGGAGGAGGAGTACCGGACGAACCTTGCTGTCGTGCACCCCGCGGAGGGCCTGCCGGCGGGGCAGCTCTACCACGCGGCGGGACCGACCGAGGGCGGGATGCTGATCGTCGCGGTCTGGGACTCCAAGGAGTCCGCCGACCGCTTCGTCAACGAGGTGCTGATGCCGAGCATGCCCGTCGCGGGCGGGTTCAGCGGCCGTCCGCAGGAGCGCGTCGCCGAGGCGATCAACGTGCAGACCGCCTGAACCCGGCGGTCAACCGTCGCCGCGAGCGGCACGAAGCCCCCGAGGGCATCGGGGGTTTCGTCGTTGCTCTGGCTCTCGCTACCTGTACAGCGCGTCGGCCGGGACCGTGAGGAAGGCTTCGCCGGACCACATCTCACGCCTGGTGCCTCCGACGGAGGCGACCCACTCGTCGACGCCGGCCAGGTCCTCGGTCAGCTGGGCGACGTACTCACGGGAGAACGCGATTCTCGACGGTGGCGTGCTGTGACTCGATGGGTGGACAGTCGCCATCACGGAGCGAATCTCTTCGGCATCCATCCGTCGAGTGTGGCACCCGGTCGATTGCGGCGCGGCCGTAGTACGCCGTACAACCGCTCCGTGTGTAGCCTCGCGCGATGTCCGCCGTCACGTTCTGCGACGAGCTCGATTTTGCGGTCGGGTGGATTCATCCGCAGCCGGACTGGATGGAGCGCGCAGGCCATGCGGTGCGCGCCGGCGGACGCGTGTGGGTGATCGACCCGATCGACGGCGACGGCGTCGAGGAACGGATCCGCGCGCTGGGCGAGCCCGCCGGCGTGCTGCGGTTGCTCGACCGTCATCCACGCGACTGCGAGACGTTCGCCGAGCGGCTCGGCGTCCCGCTGCGCTGCGAGCCGTTCGAAGGCGTGGAGGACGCGCCGTTCGAGGTCGTTCCGATTCTGCGCACGCGCTTCTGGCGTGAGGTCGCGTTGTGGTTTCCGGCGGAGCGCACGCTCGTCTGCGCGGACGTCCTGGCGAACGCGCCCGGCTACCGCGCGCCGGGGGAGACTGTCGGGGTGCATCCGCTGCTGCGGATCCGCCCGCCGCGCGTGCTGGCGCGATTCGACGCCCGCAACCTGTTGATGGGCCATGGCCCCGGCGTCCATGACGGGCAGGCGCAGCCGGCGATCGACGCCGCGCTCGACAACGCGTGGCGCCAGGTTCCGTTCTGGGCGATGGCCCAGGTCCGGCGGACGCTCGGGCGCTGAGCCACTCCGTATTTCGCCCCGATGGAGGCCTGCGGGAGCGGCCATACCCTCGAGGTGATGACACGACCTGCAGGAGCAGACGTCCTGATCGCCGGCGGCGGCGTCGCGGCCCTCGAGGCGATGCTCGCACTGCGCGCGCTGGCCGGGGAGACGCCGCACATCACGATCCTCGCGCCGGACCCGGACTTCGTCGTGCGGGCGACCGCGGTGCTCGAGCCTTTCGCACGAGGGCACGCTCGTAGGATCCCACTGGCGCTGATCGTCTCCGACCACGGCGCGCACCTCGTGCCCGAATCGCTCGGCGAGGTGGACACGGAGCGCTCGGTCGTGGTGACGGCCGGTGGCCGC
The DNA here is from genome assembly GCA_963817295.1 of uncultured Solirubrobacteraceae bacterium. Classification (GTDB taxonomy): domain Bacteria; phylum Actinomycetota; class Thermoleophilia; order Solirubrobacterales; family Solirubrobacteraceae; genus F1-60-MAGs163. Next base: position 7,001 of record CAWFOF010000001.1, read on the forward strand.
GAGATCCCGTACGACACCCTGCTCGTCGCGCTCGGCACCGTTGCCCAGCCGGCATTCCCGGGCGCGATCACGTTCGCCGGGCCCTCGGAGAGCCAGGCGCTCGAGGATGTCCTGGCCGGTGCCGTGGCCGGCGACGTCCGGAGCATCGCGTTCGTCATCCCGAGCGGCGCCACCTGGCCGCTTCCCGCATACGAGCTCGCCCTGCTCACGCGGGCGCATCTGCACGAGCACGACGCTCCGGACGTGCGGCTGGTCCTCGTGACGCCGGAGGAGCGCCCGCTCGAGCTGTTCGGGGAGGGCGCGAGCGCCGACCTGGAAGCGCGGCTCGAACAGCAGGGCATCGAGCTGCACACGCTCTGCCGCCCTCGCGAGCACGGCGACGGGACGCTGTTCCTGGAAGGTGGCGCGACGATCGCCGCCGACCGCGTGATCGCACTGCCAAAGCTCCGCGGCCCGGCGATCCCCGGTCTCCCGCACGACGACGCCGGCTTCATCCGCGTCGACGAATACGGCCGTGTACCGGGGGTCGCCGGCGTCTATGCCGCGGGCGACTGCACGGCGTTCCCGCTCAAGCAGGGCGGCCTCGCGGCGCAGCAGGCGGACGCGGCGGCGACGTCGATCGCCGCCGCGCTGGGCGCGGGCGTCGAGGCGGAGCCGTTCCGTCCCGTCCTGCGCGGACTGCTGCTGACCGGCGAGGGACCGAGCTACTTCCGCGCCTACCCCGGTGCCGAGCGCGCACCGACCACCGTGGCGATCGATGCGCCTCTGACCCGCCGCCCGAGCAGGACCCCCAGCGTTGCGACCCATCAGCCGCTGTGGTGGCCGCCGAGCAAGATCGCCGGTCGCTACCTCGGGGCGTGGCTCGTGCAGCCTCACGCTCCGGGCGGGCAGGTCGGCTGGATCGAGGATCGCGAGCTTCCCGTCAGCGCGCAGGACGAAGCGGCCGAGGAGGAGCGCCGCGCCGCGCTGGACCTCGCGTTGATGATGGCCGACGGGGAAGCCGCCTACGGCGATTGGCACGCAGCGCTGCGCGCGCTCGACGCGGCTGAGGCGCTGACCGGCGCGCTGCCGGAGGACTACGCACAGAAGCGCGACCTCTGGGACGCCGAGCTGCGCGGGAGCCCGGGCTCGCGCTACGCCGGAAGCTGACGCTGACGAAACCTCCCCCAAAGCGGGGGGTTTCCAGCCTGAGCAAAGTCGGTACGCTGTGGCGCCCGCGCACTCCCGCGCGGTCCCCGATACAAGGACGGTCCCCTGTGGTTCTTGCCACCTACGATCTCGGCGACGCACTTCTTACGACGCTCGCGATCTTCTTCTTCGTCATCTGGATCTGGATCCTGGTCGTGATCCTGTCGGACCTGTTCCGCGATCACGAGCTGAACGGCTGGGCGAAGGCCGCCTGGGTCCTGTTCCTCGTGTTCATCCCGGTGCTGACGTCGCTGCTGTACCTGATCGTGCGCGGCCACGGCATGCGCGATCGCGCGATCGCCGAGCAGGCCGAGGCCAAGAAGCAGTTCGACTCATACGTCCAGGAGCAGGCCGCTGCCGCGTCCCCGGCCGATGAGCTGCACAAGCTCAGCGACCTGAAGGACAAGGGCGCGATCTCCCAGGAGGAGTTCGACGCCGCGAAGGCCAAGCTGCTGACCTGAGCACGGCCCGCATCGTGTTGTGATCGAAGACCCCGCCTGCGAGCGGGGTCTTCGCGTTCCGGCGCGAGGTCCGGCAGGACCTAGACGGAGCCCTCCAGCGCCGACTCGGTCAGCGTCGGCGCGGCGTCGGCGTCCGGCACGTGGGGCGTGACGTCCTGGTCGAGGAACTCCTGCAGCGCGCGGTTGAAGGTCGCCGGGCGCTCGAGCATCGGCACGTGACCGGTGTCCTCCAGCACGAGCATCGCGGCACGAGGGATGTGCCGCTGGAACTCGTAGGCATCGCCGACGGGCACCAGGATGTCCTCGGTGCCCTGCACGATCAGGATGGGGCAGGCGATCTCCGCGAGGCGGTCGGTGAAGTCGTACGCGATGATCGCGTTGAACGCGGGGATGAACCCCGGGGAGCCGGCGGACAGCAGCTGCTCGGCGATCAGGTCCTTGCCGAGCCGCGTCGGGTAGCGCGCAACGATGCCCATGCCCGCCGCCGTGTACCCGGGCCGGGTGAGCATCTTCGTCGCCGACCGCGGATCGCCCTGGCCGCGCGAGATGAACGCCCGCGCGAAGCGCTCGCTGAAGCGGTTGCGGGCGATCAGCGAGGAGGTGATTCCGGCGGCGTCGACGAGCACGGCGCGCTCGACGCGCTCGGGGTGGCGGATCGCCATCTCGCCGGCCGTGAAGCCGCCCATGGAGTTGCCGACCACGGCGACCGGCCCGAGGCCGAGGTGCTCACAGAGCGCGTCGACCGTCTCGGCGTAGCGGGTGATCGAGATCGTCTCGCGGGGCATCGCCGAGCGGCCGAAGCCGGGCAGGTCGAGCGCGATGACGCGACGCGTCTGGGACAGCGCCGGCAGGTTCTCGAGCCAGTTCTGCCACGAGCCGCCGAGCCCGTGGACGAAGACGACGACGTCGTCACCGGCGCCGAGGTCGACGTAGTTGACGGTGCTCTCGAGAATCGAGGCCTGATGGGTGTGGGCGGTCCAGTCGACGGTGCGCCAGTCGGGCGTCGCGCTGACGCCGTACTCGTCGTCGGCGCGCTTGGCCGCGCGCCACGAGGCGGGGCGCGACGGGGACGGCCAGACGTTGCGCAGCGGACCGCGACGGTAGAGGCGAGGTTCGGCGGACTTGCTCATCCCGCCACGGTACAGAAGCGTGTTCGCCTGCATGGACGATTCACGCCGGTACGGTGTGCACGTGGCCGTCCAGCAGGGGCTTACGCAGGCCGAGGCTGCAGAGCGGCTTGCAGCCCGTGGGCCCGGGCGCGCACCGGCGAGCAGCCGGTCGACGCGCAGCATCATCCGCGCGAACACGCTGACGCTGTTCAACGCGATCCTCGCGGTCGCCGGGGCGGCGACGCTGCTGTTCGCGAACTGGCGCGACGCGCTGTTCCTGGGCATCCTGGTCGGCAACACCGCGATCGGCATCGTCCAGGAGCTGCGCGCCAAGCGCGCGCTGGATCGCCTCGCGGCGCTGGTGGCGCCGGCGGCCACCGTCGTGCGCGACGGCGTCGAGCACGAGGTGCCGGTGGGCGACGTCGTGGCGGGGGACCTCGTCCTCGCTCGCGCGGGCGATCAGATCGTCGCCGACGGAACGCTCGTCGACGGCGAGGGCGTACGGCTCGACGAGTCGGTCCTGACAGGCGAGTCGCGCGGCGTTCCGCGCTCGGACGGGGAGGCGGTGCGCTCCGGCTCGTTCGTCACCGAGGGCGCAGCTCGCTACGTCGCCGAGGCGGTCGGCCCGGACTCGTATGCCGAGCAGATCGCCGGCGAGGCGCGCGCGTTCCGCCATCCGCGCTCGCCGCTGGAGCGCGGGCTGAACCGCCTCCTGACGGTGCTCGTCATCGCGATGGTCCCGCTCGGCATCGTGTTCGCGATCGCCCTCGCGGGTGCGCAACGACCTGACGACCTCGGAGGTCGTCTCGACGGCCGTCGCCGGGCTCGTCAGCCTCGTCCCCGAGGGCCTGATGCTGCTCGCCAGCCTCACCGCCGCCGTCGCCGCCGTCCGGATGGCGTCGCGCGGCGCGCTGGTCCAGCAGCTCAACGCCGTCGAGTCGCTGGCCTCGGTCGACGTGATGTGCATGGACAAGACCGGCACCATCACCCAGGCCGCGCTGCGGGTCGACCGGCTCGTCCACGCTGAAGGCGCGCGGGAGAGCGACGTGAGCGAGGCTCTGGGCCTGCTCGCGGCCGCGACGCCGGACCGCAACCGCACGCTCGCGGCGATCCACGAGGGGTTTCCCGCCGCCGAGCCGCAGGTGCTGGCCCGCATCCCGTTCTCCTCCCGGCGTCGCTGGAGCGCCGTCGAGCTTGCCGGCGGAACGCTGGTCTTCGGTGCGCCGGAGCTGTTCGAGCTCGACGGGCTGTCCGCCCGCGTCGACGAGTTCCAGGACGCGGGGCGGCGCGTCGTCGCGGTCGGCCGCTGCGGGGCGCACCTCGACGGGCTCGACGCCGACGCCGGCCCGCCCGGGCCGTTGCGCGCGCTCGGCATCGCCGTGCTGTCCGAGCAGCTGCGCGCCGATGCGCGTGAGACGGTCGCGTTCCTGCGCTCGGACGGCGTCGAGCTGAAGGTGCTCTCGGGCGACGCGCCGGCGACGGTCGGCGCGATCGCCCAGGACGCCGGCATCGCTGAGCGGGTGCATGCGCTCGACGGCCGCGAGCTGCCCGAGGATCGCGACGAGCTGGCGCGGGTGGTGGGCGCGGCGGCCGTCGTCGGGCGGATCGCGCCGGAGGGCAAGCGGCGCGTCGTCGAAGCGCTGCGCGACGAGGGACGCTACGTCGCGATGGTCGGCGACGGCGTCAACGACGTCCCGGCCCTGAAGGCCGCACGTCTGGCGATCGCGCAGGGGAGCGGCACCCAGATGGCGCGCAGCGTGGCCGACATCGTGCTCGTGCGCGACGACTTCGCGGCCGTCGCGCCGATGGTTCACGAGGGCCGGACGATCCTGCGCAACGTGCAGCGTGTCGCGCGGCTGTTCGTCACGAAGTCGGTCTTCGCCGCGCTGCTGATCCTGGCGTTCGCGGTCTTCGGGCACGACTACCCCTACCTGCCGCGGCAGCTCAGCCTCGCGGCGACGCTGACCGTCGGGGTGCCCGGATTCTTCCTCGCATTGGCTCCGTCCTCCGGTCCGTGGCGGCCCGAGGACTTCGTCAAGGGCATCGCGCGCTTCGCGGTGCCAGCGGGGTTCGCCCTGGCCCTGGGCGTCAGCGCGGCCTATGCGACGTCGCTCGACCTGTTCGACCAGTCGACCGCGGAGGCTCGAACGGTCGCGACATCGACGCTCGTGGGCATCGGCCTCGGCTTCGTGGTGGCGCTCGAGAGCGGCGAGCGGCGCCGGCTCGCCTGGGGGATCGCGGCGCTGATGGGCGTCTCCTACGTCGCGGTGCTCGTGATCCCCGGGATGCGGAACTTCTTCGCACTGACGACGATCCAGCCCGACATGCTCGTCTGCGCCGTCGCGGGGACGGGCCTCGGTCTCGGGCTGTTCATGCCGCTCTGGCGGATCCTGCGGCGCGGCGACGACACGCCGTCAGCTCAGCGACCGCAGACGGGCCAGGGCGTCGCGCCCGAACGGGCGTAGAGCATCGCGGCGCGGCGGTACTGCTCCTGCGCGGGGGCGGCGGCCGGGTCGCCGTGACCGCCGACCGAGGCCCACGTGCCGCTGTCGAACTGGAACAGGCCACGGTAGGTGCCGCTGGAGTCGACGGCCTGCGGGTTGCCCCCCGATTCGCATTGGGCGATCGACGTGAGCGCCGCGGGGATGGCGATGTCCGGCGCGCCACCGGTGCGACGCAGGTCGCGGACGCTGCGCAGCAGGCGCCTGGAGTGATCGGCCAGTCGCGGAGTGGACCAGCCGGCGTACGTCGCCGTGCGGGGCCGCGAGCGCCCGAGCAGCTTCGCCCGGCTGCGTGCGAGGCGGACGGCGCGGTGCACTTCGCGCTGGTGCACGGTGTGCGCGGCGCGCAGGCCGGCGGCGTGGCGCACGGCGACGGCGGCGGGGCTTTCGGCCGCGCGCTGCTGAGCGGCCGGCGCACCCGCGGCGAACGCCACCGAGACGGGGAGTACCAGGACGGCGACGGCGGCCGCGACGATCTGCTGCTTGGTCTTCATGAGGGTGCAGGTCCTTCCTTGGACACGGCGCCGAGCGCAGGACAGCGCAGCGGCGGGTGGCCTTGGGAATCAGGTGGCACGGCCGCGGATCGGTGGCTCTCCCGACCAGTCAGGCGGGAGCCGTCCACGGTGCACGCAAGCCGTCAGGCGGCTCGTGCACGGGCCTTCTCTTCGAAAGGGAACCCCTCGGCCTGGAGTTCGTTGCGCATGTGTGAGCAACCGCACACAGACGGAACTGCGCCCAGATGCAGGAAGAATGCACGTGATCGGGCTGCTCGGCGGGCCGCTCGCGTAGCATCGCCGTCGTGAAGGTCACCCTCCCAGACGGCACCCCCCTCGAACTCCCCGACGGCGCCACCGGCGCCGACGCCGCACTGGCGATCGGTCCGGGGCTGGCGCGCGCCGCCCTAGCCGTCAAGCAGCAGGGCGAGGTGCGCGACCTCGCGCGCCCCCTCGTGGGCGGCGAGGAGCTGGAGATCATCACGCAGAAGAGCGGGCAGGACGCGCTCGACGTCATCCGCCACGACGCGGCGCACGTTCTGGCGACCGCTGTGATGGAGCTCTACCCGGGGGTCCAGATCTCGATCGGGCCGCCGATCGACAACGGCTTCTACTACGACTTCGAGTTCCCGGATGGCGTGACGGTCACCGAGGCCGACTTCCCGGCGATCGAAGAGCGGATGCGCGAGCACCTCAAGGCGCAGGAGAGCTTCGACCGCGAGGAGGTGCCCGTCGATGCCGCGCTCGAGCGCTTCCGCGCCGAGGGCCAGACGTACAAGGTCGAGCTGATCGAGGACCTGGTCCGCGATCAGGGGATCGACACGGTCTCGCTCTACACCAACGGCCCGTTCACCGACCTCTGTCGCGGCCCGCACGGTCCGTCGACGAAGCGCATCGGGGCCGTCAAGCTGCAGTCGGTCGCCGGCGCCTACTGGCGCGGCGACTCCGACCGGACGATGCTCACGCGGATCTACGGGACGGCGTTCTTCGACAAGAAGGAGCTCGCGGCCGAGCTCGAGCGTCTCGAACAGGCACGCGCTCGCGACCATCGCAAGCTGGGGCGCGAGCTGAAGCTGTTCACCTTCTCCGACGTCGCGGTGGGCGCCGCGTTCTGGCTGCCGAAGGGCACCGCGGTCTGGAACGAGCTGGTCGCGCTGTCACGCGAGATGAATGCGGTTCGCGGCTTCCAGGAGGTCAAGACCCCGCAGCTCTATGACAGCACGCTGTGGAAGACGTCAGGGCACTGGGGCAAGTACCGGGAGAACATGTTCCTCACCGAGACCGAGGGCCACGATCTCGCGCTCAAGCCGATGAACTGTCCCGGCCACGCGCACCTGTTCAGCACCCAGCACTGGAGCTACCGGGATCTGCCGGTGCGCTACAGCGAGCCCGGGCTGCTGCATCGCAACGAGCTCAGCGGGACGCTTCACGGGCTGCTGCGCGTGCGGCACTTCGCGCAGGACGACGCGCACATCTTCTGCACCGAGGATCAGGTCGAGTCTGAGGTCCGTCGCTGCCTCGAGATGGCGTTCGCGACGTTCGAGGTGTTCGGCTTCGAGGTCGAGCTCGAGCTGTCGACGCGGCCGGACGAGCGGATCGGAACCGACGAGATGTGGGACCGCGCGGAGCAGGCGCTCGAGGGCGTGCTGCGCGAGGACGGTCTGGAGTACAAGCTCAACCCCGGCGACGGTGCGTTCTACGGCCCGAAGATCGACCTCCACACGACAGACTCGCTCGGGCGCTCGTGGCAGCTCGGGACGGTGCAGCTCGACTACTCGATGCCCGCCCGGTTCGAGCTGTCGTACATCGGCGCCGACAACGCCGAACACCGCCCGGTGATGATCCACACGGCGCGCATGGGGTCCTTCGAGCGGTTCATCGGGATCCTGATCGAGCACTATGCCGGCGAGTTCCCCATCTGGCTGGCGCCGATCCAGGCGGTCGTGCTGCCGATCTCCGATCGGCACGCAGAGGCGGCGCAGGCGATCGTCGCCCGGCTGCGCGAGCGCGGCGTGCGCGCCGACATCGACGCCAGCGGCGAGTCGATCGCCAAGCGGATCCGCGAGAACGAGTTGCAGAAGATCCCCTACATGCTCGTCGTCGGCGATCGCGAGGCGCAGGAGTCGACGGTCGCGGTGCGCCATCACGGGGAGGGCGACATCGGATCGGTCTCCGTCGAGGCGTTCGCAGATCACATAGCCCTGATCCGCACGCTGCGCACCGACAAACCGCTGCACGCATGAGCGCGCAACAGAGCCGGCTGAGCGCTCTGCCCGCCGTTCGCTTGCGCAGCGGCCTGATCGTCCACCAGGCGCTTGTCCCGCGGCACCGGCGTCGCGGCCTCGCGGGCATGCCAGAGCTGCCCTCCGGGCGCGCGCTGCACCTGCGTCCATGCCGCTCGGTCCACACTTTCGGGATGCGGTTCAACCTCGATCTGGTGTGGCTGGACCGCGATGCCGGGGTCGTTCGCATCGACCGCGCGGTAGCTCCGAGGAGGCAGCGGACGTGCGTGCGCGCGCACTCCGTCGTGGAGATCGGCGCCGGAAATGCCGAGTTGGTGCTCGAGTCTGGCTATACTGGCCGTGTTGACTTCGATCGCTCATCTGCGCGCTTCTTGACGCGCACCCCTCACAGCTAGTGCCGGTCCCTCGCAGATTCGACCGGCGTCCGCCTGAGCGGGATACCACCCGGATCAATGAACGCATCCGCGTTCCCGAGGTCCGTGTGATCGCCGACGACGGCAATCAGGTCGGCATCCTGAAGATCGAGGACGCTCTGCGCATGGCGCAGGAGCGCGACCTCGACCTCGTCGAAGTCGCCCCCGAGGCGCGCCCGCCCGTCTGCCGGATCCTGGACTACTCCAAGTTCAAGTACGAGCAGGCCCAGAAGCAGAAGGCCGCTCGCAAGCATCAGCAGACCATCAACGTCCGAGAGATCAAGTTCCGGCCGAAGATCGCCGAGCACGACTACGCGACGAAGAAGGGGCACGTCACCCGCTTCCTGCTGCACAAGGACAAGGTCAAGATCACGATCATGTTCCGCGGCCGCGAGGTCACCCACCCGGAGCGCGGGCAGATGCTGCTCGAACGCCTGGCGCAGGATCTCGCCGAGCTCGCGCAGATCGACCAGCGGCCCAACCTCGACGGGCGCAACATGACCATGCTGCTCGCACCGTCGAAGGCGGTTCTCGCCGGCGAGTTCGACAAGGACGGCGTGAACACCGCCGCAGCCGCGGAGAAGTCCGCGGCGCAGGACGACACGAGCCAGGAACCCGAGGCCGCAGCGGCCGAGACGCCCGCGGCCGAAGCCACGGAGGCGCCCGCGGCCGGGGCGCCCGCGGCCGAGGCCACGGAGGCACCCGAGACCGCCGAACCAGGCGAGGCCGAGGCCGAGGCAACCGCAGCGCTCGAACCGGAGGCAGCGCCCGCGCCGGACGCCCAGGCCGACGACGCAGCCCCCGCAGAGCCCGTCGACGCGCCGGCCGAGGCCGACGCGCCCGCCGCGACCTAGGTCCCGGCTACGCGGCGAACACCGCGGGGAAGCCCTCGCGATAGCTCGGATAGCTCGGCGCCCAGCCCAGCTCCGTGCGTGCCTTCGCGTTCGACGCGCCGCGCAGCTCCGACATCGCGCTGGCCATCGGCCCGGCGGCGAGGCGCCCCACCCAGACGGGGACGCGGCGCGGCGGGGGCGCTGCCATCGCCGCCGCCATCGCGGGCACCCAGTCGCCCTGGCGCACCGGCTCGTCGTCGGTGATGTTGTAGATCCCCGGCGCGCCGTGGTCGAGGGCGCGGACCGTCGCGTCGGCGGCGTCGTCGACGTGGACGAACGAGAACATTCCCGCGCCGTCGCCCAGCACCGGGAACCGCCGGCGCGCGATGTCCCTGACACCTGGGCTCCCCGGTGCGTAGGTCGTCCCCGGCCCGTAGAAGAAGCCGTAGCGCAGCACGATGCCCTCGACGCCCGGCGTCTCGAGCGTCGCCCGCTCGAGCACGCGCATCGAGGCCACCGCGTCGCTCGTCGCCTTCGGAGGGTCGCTCATCAGCGGCGCGTCCTCGGTCAGCACCGCGGGACCGGCCGGCTCGAGCATGAACGCGACGCTCTGCGCGATCAGGCGCCGCGCGCCTGCGTCCGCGGCCGCTCGGGCGAGCACGGGCCCGGCCTCGCGGCGCAGGCGGTTCGTCGGCTCGAGTTCCTCGCGGTAGCGGCGGATGTTCATGGCCTTCGGGAGCGCCGTCAGCTGGTTGATCACGACCTCGGGCTGTGCCCGCACGACGGCGGCATGCAGCGCCGCAGCATCGAGGGCGTCCGCCACGACGCTCTCGACCCCGGGGCGCCTGAGCGCCTCGGCGCGCTGCGCGGAGCGCGTCAGCGCGATCACCTCGTGGCCGGCGTCCGTCAGGCGCGCGAGCAGCGGCGCGCCGATCGCTCCGGTCGCGCCGGCGAGGAAGACCCTCATCGCGGGGCCTCGGCGTCGCGGACCGCGACGAACAGCCAGATCGTCACGCCCAGCACACCTGCGAGCAGGACGACGTCGATGACGCCGGTGGAGACCGGGTCGGCCTCACTGACGTCGATGACGTGGTTCACCAGGTGCAGAGCACCCTGGACGATGCCGACGGCCAGCACCGGCGCTCGCCAGGCGGGGTGGTTGACGGCCACCAGCAGGCAGGCGCCGTACGCGGCCGCCCAGGTCGCCAGGTCGCGCAGGTAATGCCCGCTGGCGTCGCCGAAGGGGCCGATCGTGTCGACGAAGCCGGCCGGATCGACGGTCTGGAACACGGCGATCGCCAGCGAGCTGACGCCGAGCGCCGCCAGGCCGAGCCGGATCGCCCCGTCGCGTGATGCGAGATGGGTGGTGGATGACATGGCGTCAGCGTATGCTGGCGGTGGTGTCATGAGGAGTTCCATTTCACGTCCAGAATCGGGTACCAGTTCGCCGGGTCCGGAGGTCCTGATCGACCTCGACGCCGGCGACGGGCCGCTCGGCACCAGGCTCGAGACCGCGCTGCGCGAGGCGGTGCGGACCGGCCGCCTGGGAGCCGGGGCGCGGCTGCCGTCCTCCCGCACGCTGGCGCGCGACCTGGGCGTCTCGCGGCGGCTCGTCGTGGACGCCTACGCGCAGTTGTCGGCGGAGGGCTGGCTCGACGCCCGGCAGGGATCGGGGACCACCGTCGCCGCGCCGGCCGCCGAGCCGGCCGATGCCGGCGCCCCGCCGCCGGCGCCGGACCTTCCGGGCCGCCTTCCGTACGACTTCTTCCCGGGGGCGCCGGATCTGGCGTCGTTTCCACGCGAACTGTGGCTGCGAACGCTGCGCGAGGTGTTGCGCTCCGCGCCGGACACGGCGCTGCACTACCCCGACGCGCGCGGCGCTCCCGAGCTGCGGAACGCGCTCGCCGCCCACCTCTCGCGTGTGCGCGGCGTGATCACGACACCTGAGCGCGTCCTCGTCACGAGCGGGGCGCGCCAGGGGCTGACGCTCGTCGCCCGCGCGCTGGCCGAGCGGGGCGTGCGCGATATCGCGGTCGAGTGGCCGACCCTGCCGGTCCACGTCGAGGTGCTCGAGGCCGGCGGGCTGGCCGTGGTGCGCGTGCCGGTCGACTCCGAGGGCCTGGACGTCGCGCGGCTGGCAGCAGGGCCCGCGGGCGCAGTCGTCGTCACGCCGGCGCACCAGGCCCCGCTCGGCATGGCCCTGTCGCCCGCGCGCCGCGCGGCGCTGCTGGCGTGGGCCGAGGCGGGCGACCGGCTGATCGTCGAGGACGACTACGACGCCGAGTTCCGCTACGACCGGCGGCCGCTCGGCGCGCTGCAGGCGCAGGCTCCCGAGCGCGTCGCCTACCTCGGATCGGCGAGCAAGACACTGGCGCCAGGGCTGCGGCTCGGCTGGCTGGCGCTTCCGGCGGCTCTGGCGGCCCCGCTGCGCCGCCAGAAGGAGCTCGACGACGGCGGATGCCAGACGCTCGACCAGCTCACGCTCGCGCGGCTGCTCGACACCGCCCGGTACGACCGCCTGCTGCGCGCCGCGCGGAGGCGCAACCGCAAGCGCCGCGACGCGCTGGCCGCAGCACTTGGGGACGCGGTCCCGGGGGCGCGTCTCGAGGGCCTCGCGGCCGGCCTCCACGCGATCGCCCGGCTGCCCCGGCCGATCCCGGCCGCGGCGCTCGCCGGCGCCGCACGGGCCCGCGGGGTCGGCGTCTACCCGCTGCCGCGCCGCGACGGCAGCGCCGACGCCCTGGTTCTGGGCTATGCGTGCCTCAGCGAGCCGGCGATCGCGGAGGGCGTCCGGCGGCTCGCGGAGGCCCTGCAGGAGGTCGCCGGAACCTCCCCGATCGCGGCGTGAGTCCCGACGCTCTGCGGACTTTCTATACTTCTCCGTCCGCCATGCCCAAGATGAAGACACATTCCGGCGCGAAGAAGCGCTTCAAGGTGACGGCCAACGGGAAGGTCCGTGGTCGCCACGCCTTCTCGAGCCACATCCTCGAGAAGAAGACGCCGAAGCGCAAGCGCGGCTTCCGCAAGCCGATGGAGGTGTCGGATCACGACGCTCCGCGCATCAAGAAGATGCTGGGGGTGGGCAAGTGACGCGCGTCAAGCGGTCGGTTGCGGCCAAGAAGAAGCGTCGTGCCACGCTCGAGCGGACGAAGGGCTTTCGCGGTGACGCGAACTCGCACTACAAGGCCGCCAAGGAGGCGCTGCTCAAGGCGGACTCCTACGCCTACCGCGACCGTCGCAACCGCAAGCGCGACTTCCGTCGCCTGTGGATCACGCGGATCAACGCCGCGTCGCGCCTGAACGGCATGACGTACGGCACCTTCATGCACGGCCTCAAGCTGGCCGGCATCGAGCTGGATCGCAAGGTCCTCGCCGACATCGCCGTGCGCGACCCCGAGAGCTTCTCCCGATTTGCGGACGCCGCCCGCGAGGCGTCGGCCGCTGCCGTCTGAGCCGCACAAGCCGATAGCACTTCCCGGGCGCCGCTTCCGCAAGGACGGCGCCCTTTTTGTTTTCCGGATTCGCCCGTCACGTGACCATCGACAGCCCCCACAACGCAAAGCTCAAGGAGATCCGCCGGCTCCAGCGCCGCCGCGGGCGTGAGCAGTCGAGCCGCTTCGTCGCCGAGGGCGAGGACCTGCTGGCCGCCGCGGACGCCGCGGGCTGGGTCCCGGTCGAACGCTTCGCGGCGAGCGGATCGGGCCTGCCGGGCACCGAGGTCGAGGGCGAGCTGCTCGCCCGCGCCTCCGGCCTGGGCTCCGGGACGCGCACGCTCGCGGTGTACGAGGCGCGCTGGGGTACGCCGGCCGGCCCGCTCGCGCGTCTACCTGCACGGCGTCGGCGACCCGGGGAACGTCGGCACGATCCTGCGTTCGGCGCAGGCGTTCGGCGCGGCGTCGGTGGTGCTCGGCCCCGGCTGCGCGGACCCGTTCGGCCCGAAGGCCGTGCGGGCCAGCATGGGGGCGATCTTCGGCGTTCGCGTCGCCCGCACCGACGACCTGGGCGCCCTGCCCGGGCGGACGATCGCGCTCGCCGCGCGCGGCGGGAGCCCGTTGCGCGGGCCGCTCGCGGGCGAGGCCACGATCCTGGTCGGCGCGGAGCGGACCGGCCTGCCGGACGATCTGCTCGCACAGGCCGACGAGGTCGCGAGCATCCCGATCGAAAGCGAGTCGCTGAACGCCGCGATGGCCGCCACCGTCGCGCTGTATGAACTGAATAGGGTCCCAGCCGCATGATCGAGCGCATCGAGCAGATCCAGTCCGAGGCACAGAGCGCGATCGCCGCATCGCAGAGCACGGCGGCGCTCGAGGAGCTGCGGGTTCGCTACCTCGGCCGCAAGGCCGAGCTGCCCAACCTCCTGCGCGGGGTCGCCGAGCTGCCGCAGGACCAGCGCGGGGCGGTCGGGAAGGCCGCGAACGTCACGCGCCAGGCGCTCGAGGCGCAGATCGCCGGCCGCGCCGCCGAGCTGGAGCTCGAGGAGCTGCGCGCGCACCTGGAGGGCGATCGCGTCGACGTGACACTCCCGGGCACGCCGCCCGCCCCGGTGGGCCACCTGCACCTGCTGAGCGCGACGCGCCGCGAGATCGAGGACGTCTTCTGCGGGCTCGGCTTCGAGGTCGTCGAGGGTCCGGAGGTCGAGTTCGTCACCTACAACTTCGACGCGCTGAACCACGACGCGGCGCATCCCGCGCGTGCGCGCAGCGACACGTTCTACATCGACGACGAGGTCCTGCTGCGCACGCACACCTCGCCGATGCAGACCCGCGTGATGGAGACCCAGCCGCCGCCGATCGCGATCATCGTCCCGGGCCGCGTCTACCGGCGCGACAGCGACGCGACGCATACGCCCCAGTTCCACCAGATCGAGGGCCTCGCCGTCGACGAGGACATCACGCTCGCCGACCTCAAGGGCACGTTGCTGGCGTTCGCACGCGCGATCTTCGGCGACGAGCGCGAGGTCCGGCTGCGCCCGCACTTCTTCCCGTTCACCGAGCCGAGCGTCGAGGTCGACGTCTCCTGCTTCCAGTGCGCGGGGAGCGGCACGCTGCGCGGCGGTGAGCGCTGCAACCTCTGCAAGGGCACCGGCTGGCTCGAGATCCTCGGCTCCGGGATGGTCGATCCGAACGTCTTCGCCTGGGTCCGCGACCACGGCTACGACCCCGAGCGCCATCAGGGCTTCGCGTTCGGCATGGGCGTCGAGCGGATCGCGATGCTCAAGCACGGCGTGCCCGACCTGCGCCTCTTCTACGACAACGACGTCCGCTTCCTGCGGCAGTTCGGCTGACATGCAGCTTCCGCTCTCCTGGCTCCACGACTTCATCGCGCCGGACCTCGACGTCCGCGACCTCGCGACGCGCCTGGCGATGACCGGGACCGAGGTCGATCGCGTCGCCACCCACGGCGTCGCCGGCGGGCTCGAGCACTTCGTCGTCGGCAAGGTCCTGACCTGCGAGCAGCACCCTGACGCCGACCGCCTGCGCGTCTGCAGCGTCGACGTCGGTGCCGACGGGCCGCAGGAGATCGTCTGCGGCGCCCCGAACGTCGCGGCGGGCCAGACCGTCGCGGTCGCGCGGCCCGGGGCGATCATGCCCGACGGCACGAAGCTCAAGAAGGCGAAACTGCGCGGGATCGTCTCGAACGGGATGATCCTCGCCGAGGACGAGCTCGCGATCGGCGCGGATCACGCGGGCATCATGGTCCTGGCGGACGAGCTGGAAGCCGGGACTGCGCTGGTCGACGTGTTCCCGCTGGCGACCGACGTGCTCGAGCTGGAGATCACGCCGAACCGCCCGGACTGTCTGGGCGTGTACGGCGTCGCGCGCGAGGTCCACGCAGCGACCGGGGCGCCGCTCGCGCCGCCGCCGTGGGCCCAGGATCCGGGCACGACCGGCGGGCCCGAGCCCGCGGGCATCGAGGTCGTCGTCGAGGATGCGGAGCTGTGCCCTCGCTTCACGGCGCGCGTCTTCGAGAACGTCACGGTCGGGCCTTCGCCGCTCTGGCTGAAGGCGCGCCTGTCGGCCGCCGGCCAGCGGCCGATCAACAACGTCGTCGACATCACGAACTACGCGATGCTGCTCGCCGGGCACCCGCTGCACGCCTTCGACCTGGACCGGATCGCGGGCGGCACGCTGACCGTGCGTCGCGCGCGCTTCGGCGAGACGATGACGACGCTCGACGGCCAGGAGCGCGTTCTCGACGAGCAGATGTGCCTGATCGCCGACGCCGACGGGCCGACGTCGATCGCCGGGGTGATGGGCGGCCGGCGCTCCGAGGTCGAGCCGGACACCACACGCGTCCTGATGGAGGTCGCGACCTGGAGCGGCCCCAGCATCAACCGGACCGCCAACCTGCTGAACCTGCGCAGCGAGGCCTCCGCGCGGTTCGAGAAGAGCCTGTCGCCCGACGGCACGCTCGAGGCTCAGGCGGTGGCGACCCGGCTGATGCTCGAGCTGACCGGCGCGACCCTCATGCCGGGCACGATCGACGTCGGCGGGCCGGGCCCGGCTGCACGGGTGATCGCGCTGCGCGACGCGCGCGTCAGCGGCCTGCTCGGTGCGCCGATCGCGCGCGAGCGCAGTGCCGAGATCCTGACGGCGCTCGGCTTCGGAGTGGCCGAGCGCGCCGACGGCCTCGACGTCACGGTGCCGCACTGGCGGCGCAACGACGTCACGCGCGAAGCAGACCTGATCGAGGAGGTCGCGCGGATCGACGGCGTCGACCGGCTGCCGGCGACGATCCAGCGCAACCGCACGGGCCTGCCCGGGCGCTTGACCCACGCCCAGCGCCTGCGCCGCCGCGCCGAGGACGTGCTCGTCGGCCACGGCCTGCACGAGGTCGTCGGCTGGTCGTTCACCGATCCGGGGCTCTGCGACCGCCTGCTCCTGGAGGCCGACGACCCGATGCGCCGCGTCGTCGTGCTCGAGAACCCGATGAGCGAGGCGCAGTCGGTCATGCGCCCGACGATCTTCGGCTCGCTGC
This sequence comes from uncultured Solirubrobacteraceae bacterium, assembly GCA_963817295.1. Lineage (GTDB taxonomy): Bacteria > Actinomycetota > Thermoleophilia > Solirubrobacterales > Solirubrobacteraceae > F1-60-MAGs163. Next base: position 23,221 of record CAWFOF010000001.1, read on the forward strand.
TCGACATCGCCGCGCACAACGCCGCGCGCGGCGAGGGCGACATCGCCATCTTCGAGTCGGGGAACGTCTACCGCCGCCACGCCGACACGAGCCGCAGGCTCGCCGACGAGCACCATGCGCTCGGCGCGCTGCTGACCGGGGCCGCCCGGCCCGCGACCTGGGCCGAGCCCGAGCCGCCGCGCGCCGACGTGATGCGAGCGAAGGCGCTCGTCGAGGCCGTCCTGGGCGCGCTGCGCGTCGAGTGGGACGCCGTGCAGACGCGGCGTCCGTTCCTGCATCCCGGGCGGGCCGGCGAGATCCGCAGCTCGGGGGCGGTGCTCGGCATCTTCGGTGAGCTGCACCCGACGGTCGCACAGACCTGGGGCTTCACGGAGCCGGTTGCCGTGCTGGCGATCGACGCCGGCAAGGCGATCGCGCGATCAGGTGGAGGCGACGAGGTGATGACCTACTCGGATGTGACGACATTCCCGGAGCTGCGGCAGGACCTTGCCGTCGTCGTGGGCGGCGACGTGCCGGCCGGCCGCGTGCGCGAGGTCGTCCTCGCCGCCGGGGCGCCGCTGATCAGCGCCGCCGAGGTGTTCGACGTCTATCACGGCGACCAGGTGGGGGAGGGCCGCGTCTCGCTGGCCGTGCACCTCGCGTTCCGCGCACCCGACCGCACCCTCACCGACGAGGACGTCGCGCCCGTGCGCGAGCGCATCGTCGCGATCCTTCGAGACGAATTGGGGGGTGAGCTTCGTGGCTGACGCCCGGATCCTCGTCGCCGGTGCCTCCGGGTACGCCGGCGCGCTCGCGGCGCGCCTCGTGCAGCGTCATCCGCGGATGGAGCTGTCGGCGATCACGAGCCGCTCGTACGTCGGCATCGGCCTGGACGAGCTGTACCCGCACCACCGCGTGACACGCACGCTCGAGGAGCTCGACCTCGACCGCCACGCCGACGTCGACGCGGCGATCGTCGCCTACCCGCACGGGGCCGCGGCCACGACCGTCGCCGCGCTGCGCGAGCGTGGCGTGAAGGTCGTCGACCTGAGCGCCGACTTCCGCCTGCGCGACCTCGGCACGTACGAGGAGTGGTACGTCGAGCATCCGGCTCCCGGGCTGCTCGAGGGCGCCGTCTACGGCCTTCCCGAGCGCTATCGCGACCAGCTTCGCGGCGCCGACCTGGTCGGCAACCCCGGCTGCTTCCCGACGGCCGCGATCCTCGCGCTGGCTCCGCTCGCGCCTCACCTCGCCGACGTCGTCATCGACGCGAAGACGGGCGTCTCCGGCGCCGGCCGCGAGCCGACGGACAAGACGCACTTCGTCGCGGTCGACGAGAACGTCGTGCCCTACGGCGTGGGGCGCCATCGCCACGCACCGGAGATCGACCAGGAGCTGGCCGCCGCGGGCGCGTCCGGGCTGCTCGCGACGTTCACGCCCCACCTGCTCCCGATCGACCAGGGCGAGCTCGTGTCGTGCTATGCGACGCTGCGCGACCCGGACGCGGACCTGGACGTCGCAGCGCTCTTCGCCGAGGCCTATGACGACGAGCCGTTCGTCGAGCTGACCGATCGCCCGCCCGGCGTGCGTGACGTCCGCGACACGAACATCTGCCGCATCCACGTGCATCCCGACGACCGCACCGGCAAGGTGTTCGTGTTCGCGGCGCTCGACAACCTCTGGAAGGGCACCTCGTCACAGGCGATCCAGAATCTGAATCTGATGCTCGGGTTCCCTGAGACCGAGGGCCTCGACGCGTGAGCGGGTTCACCTCGCGCTGGGTAAAGCTGCCCGGCCACGTGCGCGACGTGGGGGGCGACGCGCTGCCCGCGGGCTTTCGCGCCGCCGGCGTCGCGGCCGGGATCAAGCCCTCCGGCGGCAAGGACGTCGGGCTGCTCGTCTGCGACAACCCGGCGGCGACGAGCGCGGCACGCTTCACGCGCTCCGGGGTGCTGGCGGCGCCGGTCCTCGTCACGCGCGAGCGCTGTCGCCTCGACGCGATCCGTGCGGTCGCGGTCAACTCCGGGAACGCCAACGCGGCGACCGGCTCGCTGGGCTATCAGGAGGCCGCGAAGATGCAGGGCGCCGCGGCGATGTGCGCCGGCGTCAAGGAGGATCAGGTCGCGGTCTGCTCGACCGGCGTGATCGGCGTGCCGCTCGACGGCCGCGCGATCGTGAAGGGCCTGTCGACGGCGCGCGGCGAGCTGCGCGCCGACGGCGCCGCCGACCTGCAGGCCGCGATCGAGACCACCGACGTGATCGAGAAGCGGGCGTCGCTGGAGGTCGACCTGCCGGGCGGCACGGTGCGCCTCAGCGCCCAGTGCAAGGGCGCCGGGATGATCCAGCCGAGCTTCGCGACGATGCTCTGCTTCGTCGAGACCGACGCCGTGCTGTCGGCCGAGACCGCCGACCTGCTGCTCGGGGTGACCGTCAAGCGCTCCTTCGACCGGATCTCCGTCGACGGGCAGCTCTCCACGAACGACACCGTGATCCTGATCGCGGGCGGGGAGAGCGGCGTCGTGGTCGAGCCGGAGAGCGAGGCCGAGGTGCGTTTCGGCGAGGCGCTCGACATGCTCCTGCGCCGCCTTGCCCTGCTGATCGTCCGCGACGGCGAGGGGTCGGCGCGCGTCGGGCGGGTCGTCGTCCGCGGCGGGCACCAGCCCGGCGTCGAGCGTGCCGCGCGCGCCGTCGCCAACTCGCCGCTCGTCAAGACGGCGCTGCACGGCGCCGACGCGAACTGGGGACGGGTCGCGCAGGCCGTCGGAATGGCGCTGCCCGAGACCGCACCGCTGGCCGTCGACATCGCGATCGAGGGAATGCAGGTCTGTGTCGCCGGCAATGCCGTCGGATACGACGCGCAGGCGCTGGCCGAGCGCATGTCCGGCCCCGAGATCGAGTACGTCGTCGGGCTGCCCGGCGATGGCTGTGAGACCGAGGTCTTCTTCTCGGACCTGGGGCACGAGTACATCCGCATCAACGCCGAATACACGACCTGACATGACTCCCATGACTCCACACGGCGACATCGCCACCCTGCTCGAGGCGCTGCCGTACATCCGCGAGTTCCACGGCCGCACGGTCGTCGTGAAGTACGGCGGCGCGGCGATGGAGGATCCCGCACTGCGCGAGGAGTTCGCGCGCGACGTCGTGCTGCTGAAGTACGTCGGGATGAACCCCGTCGTCGTGCACGGCGGGGGTCCGGAGATCACCCACTACATGGAGCGGCTCGGCCTCCCGGTGGAGTTCCGCGGTGGGCTCCGGGTCAGTGACGCCGAGACCGTCGAGGTCGCGCGGATGGTGCTGATCGGCAAGGTCAACAGCGACATCGTGCTGCGCCTTGGCCGCCACGGCCAGTCGGCCATCGGGCTCAGCGGCGACGACGGCAACCTGTTCGTCGTGTCGCGCCAGAGCGCTCCCGACGGCACCGACGTCGGGTTCGTCGGCAAGATCGACCGCGTCGACGTCGACGTCATCACGCACGTCGCCCAGGACTACATCCCGGTGATCGCGTCGATCGGCGCCGACCGCGAGGGCCAGAGCTACAACATCAACGCCGACGAGGCCGCCGGCGCCGTGGCTCGTGCGCTCGGGGCTCACAAGATCATGTTCCTGACCGACGTCGAGGGCTGGCTGCGCGACCCGAGCGACGCGGCGAGCGTCGTCAGCGAGGTGACCGCCGACGAGGTGCAGGCGAGCCTCGGCGGCGTCGCCGGAGGGATGCGGCCCAAGCTGCAGGCCTGCGTCGACGCGATCCACGGCGGCGTCCCGTCGGCGCACATCGTCGACGGGCGCGTCCCGCACTCGCTGCTGCTCGAGCTGTTCACCGACGCCGGCTACGGCACGAAGATCACCCCGGCGCGATGAGCCTCGGCGAGCTTCAGCGGCTCGAGGCCGCGCACGTGATCGGGACCTACGCACGGCTGCCCGTCGAGATCGTCCGCGGCGGGGGCCCGTACGTCTGGGACGACCAGGACCGCAAGTACCTCGACTTCCTGTGCGGGATCTCGGTCACGAGCCTCGGGCACTGCCACCCGGCGGTCGTCGCGGCGGTTCGCGAGCAGGCGGGCACGCTGATGCACGCCTCGAACCTGTTCTACACAGAGCCGGCGATGCGGCTGGCCGAGCGCCTGGCGACGTCGTCGCTCGGGGGCAAGGTGTTCTTCTGCAACTCGGGCGCGGAGGCCAACGAGGCAGCGATCAAGCTCGCCAGGCGCGCGAAGACCGGCGGGGAGATCGTCAGCGCGACCGGCGGCTTCCACGGGCGCACGATGGGCGCCCTCTCGGCGACGGCCCAGGAGAGCAAGCAGGCGCCGTTCGCGCCGCTCGTCCCCGGATTCCGGGCGGTGGCGCCCAGCGCCGAGGCGATCGAGGCCGTCGTCGGCCCGCAGACGTGCGCCGTCCTGATCGAGACGATCCAGGGCGAGGGCGGCGTGCATGCGATGGCGCCAGAGGCGATCCGCGCCGCACGCGAGGCCTGCGACCGCCACGACGCGGCGCTGATCTTCGACGAGGTGCAGACCGGGATGGGCCGTACCGGGTCGCTGTGGTCCTACGAGCAGACGGGCGTGCGGCCCGACGCGATCACCGTCGCCAAGGCACTCGGGGGCGGGCTGCCGATCGGCGCGCTGATCACGGGCGAGCGGCTCGCCAACGTCCTCCAGGCCGGCGACCACGGCTCGACCTTCGCCGGCGGCCCGGTGGCCGCCGCCGCCGCGCTCGCGGCGCTCGACGTGACCGACGACGCCGCGCTGCTGGCGCGCGTCCGCGATCTCGGCGAGCGGCTGCGGGCGGGGCTGCGCGAGCTGCCCGGCATCGAAGCGGTCCGCGGGCGCGGACTGATGGTCGGCTTCGACCTGGAGCACGGCGGGGCGCCGGAGTTCGTCCTGCGCGCGCTCGCCGAGGAGCGGCTGATCGTCAACGCCACCGGCCCGCAGACCGTCCGGCTGCTGCCGCCGCTGGTCATCGACGAGGCGATCGTCGACGACGCGCTGGCGCGCCTCGCGCGGTTGCTGTGAGCCGCGCGGGCGTACGCTCAAGGTCACATGGACGCCACCCCGGGACAGATGCGGGCAACGGTCGAGCGCGACGCCGGCGTGCTCGACGAGGTCGCCGTCGAGGAGCCGCTCGAGATCCGCGTGCGCGGTCCGCGCTCGCCGTCACGATGCGCACTCCCGGCGAGGATGACGAGCTCGCACTCGGGTTCCTCTACGGCGAAGGGCCTGATCACGGCGCCGGCGCACGTCGGGCTGGCCCCGGATCTGGCCGCGAACATCGTCGACGTCGACACCGATCTGCTTCACGAGCCGGCGACGCGCCGGTTCTATGCGACGTCGTCGTGCGGCGTCTGCGGCAAGGGTGCGCTGGAGGAGGTCGCCGTCATGGCGCCCGAGGCGGCACCGGGGCCGGTGCTGTCGCGCGAGCGCCTGGCCGGGCCTGCCCGACATCCTGACCGGTGTCCCAGCCCGGGCTTCGCGAGCACGGGCGGCCTGCACGCCACAGGCCTCTTCACGGTGGCCGCCGACCTGCTGCTCGCCCGCGAGGACGTCGGGCGCCACAACGCGATGGACAAGGTCGTCGGCCGCGCGCTGCTCGACGGCCTGCTCCCGCTGCACGGGCACGTCCTGTGCGTCAGCGGGCGGCTGTCGTTCGAGCTGGTCCAGAAGGCCGCGCTCGCGGGCGCGCCGATCCTCGTGGGGGTGGGGGCGCCGACGTCGCTGGCGATCGAACTGGCCCGCGACCGCGGGATGACCCTCTGCGGGTTCGCCCGTCACGGCGACGTGAACGTCTACGCCGGCCGCGAGCGCGTGGCCTGAGCGCGCCGCGCGCCCGCCGTTTCTAGACTCAGGACCAATGACTCCCAGCCGAGCCCCGCCACACCCGCGCCGCCAGCTACCTCGCCGAGCCCGGACGAGGTCCAGCGCGTCCTGCTGCTGTACTCGGGCGGCCTGGACACGAGCGTCATGCTCAAGTGGATCCAGGACGAGTACGACGCGGAGGTCGTCGCGCTGACGATCAACCTCGGCCAGCCGGGCGAGGACTACGACGTCGTCAAGGGCAAGGCGATCCAGCTCGGCGCCGTCGAGGCCGAGGTCGTCGACGCGCGCGACGAGTTCGCCCGCGACTTCATCGCGCCCGCGATCAAGGCGAACGCGATCTACGGCCTGGCCTACCCGCTGTTCACCGCGCTCGGCCGCCCGCTGATCGCCAAGCTCGCCGTCGACTACGCCCGCAAGCACGGCTGCGACACGATCGCGCACGGCTGCACCGGCAAGGGCAACGACCAGGTCCGGATCGAGGCGACGATCGCGACGCTGGCGCCCGAGCTGAAGGTGATCGCGCCGGTGCGCGGCTGGCAGATGGGCCGCGAGGAGGAGATCGCCTACGCCCGTGACAACGGCATCCCGATCAAGGGCGGCGCCGAGCAGACGCCCTACTCGATCGATGACAACCTCTGGGGCCGCTCGTCGGAGGGCAAGTGGATCGAGCATCTCGACCACGCGCCGGAGGACGACGTCTTCCAGCTCGTCACGCGCCCCGAGCTCGCTCCCGATGAGCCGCAGACCGTCCAGATCACGTTCGAGCAGGGCGTCCCCGTGGCGCTCGACGGGATCCCGATGGGGCTCGTCGCGCTGCTCGAGCAGGTCGCCGAGATCGGCTGTCGCCACGGCGTCGGGATCGTCGATCACATCGAGGACCGGATCGTCGGCCTGAAGGTCCGCGACATCTACGAGGTTCCGGCCGCCGCGATCCTGCTGCCGGCCCACGCCGAGCTCGAGCGCCTCACCGGGACGATCCACCAGAACCAGTTCAAGACGAACCTCGACCGCCAGTGGGCCTACCTCGTCTACGCCGGGCTGTGGTGGGAGCCGCTGCGTGAGAACATCGACGCCTACATGGACTCGGTGAACGCGCGCGTCAGCGGGACGATCGGGATGAAGCTCTACAAGGGGTCCGCGCGTGTCGTCACGCGCTCCTCGGCCAATGCGGTCTACGACGCGACGCTCGCGACGTTCGAGACCTCCGGGGGGCTGTTCAGCCAGCAGGCGTCGCCCGGCTTCATCGAGTTGTGGTCGCTGCAGTCGCGGCTGGCCTACCGCCTGAGGGCATCGCAGGAGGGACAGATATGAACGAGCTCGACACCCTGCACCACCGGATCGTCGGCTTCGTGACGCTCTGGGTCGGTCGCTGGTACCTGCGCAAGCGCCTGCGGGAGCTGCGCGGGCCGCTGATCGCCGGCGCGGCCGTCACCGCGGGTGTCGTGGTCGTCGGCGCCGCCGCCGCGACCGCCCAGCGCCGGCGCTCGCGCTTTCCGACCGTCTGACGCTTAGGCTGGTTGCGTGTCCGGGACGACCCCGATCCCGCGGTGCCCGGCGACCCGCCATCCTGGCCGAGCGGCGTGCACGACGGGCCGAGCTGGCCGAGGAGGAGCTGCGCCGTCGCCTCGCCGGTGCGGAGCGGCGCGTCGCGGAGCTCGAGCATGCCGAACACGAGGCGGTCGCGCTGCGGGCCCGGCTCGCGCAGCGAGGGGCCAGGGACGCGACCCTCGCCGGCGTGATCGCGCAGGCGGCGGCGGCGACCCGGGCGGCCCGCGAGGCGCTCGACCGCGAGCTTGCCGCGCGCCACTCCGCCGAGGCGGCGCTGCACGCCGAGCGCGCCGCCCGCGATGCGGCGGAGCAGGCGGTGGTGGCCGAGCGCGCCGCCCGCGACGCCGCCACGAACGCGCTGACCGCCGAGCGCGCGCGTCAGGGCGCGACGCAGCCGTCGGCGTCGCCCATGCCATTCCGGGCGCCCGTCGCGGCCGTCGCCCCGGAGCCGCCCGTCCGCCCAGGCGACACGGATGACCTGATCGCCGGCCTTGCGCTCGCCGCCGAGCGCCTGCGCGCCCAGGCTCCCCGCGAGGCGCCTGCCGCCGAGGCCGCTCCGGTCGCCGAGACCGTCCCCGCGGGCCCCGCATCGCCGCGCGGCGCGGCTCGCGGCGGCCTGCTCGCGGCGCTCGAGCGCCGCCTGCGCAACCTTCGCTAAGTGCGGGTTCGCCGCCCCCGCGGGACTCGCGCCACGTCCGGCCCGGCGCCTATCCTCCGGCTCCCGTGACGAGTCCCTGCTGCGCCCATCTCCACGTCCACTCCGAGTACTCGCTGCTCGATGGCGCCTGCAAGATCGACGCGCTCGCCGAGCGTGCCGCGGCGTTCGGCCAGCCGGCGCTCGCGCTGACCGACCACGGCGTGATGAACGGCGCGGTCGAGCTGTTCAAGGCGGCCAAGAAGCACGGGATCAAGCCGATCGTCGGCTGCGAGATCTACTACGTCGACGATCACACGGCGCGCGGGCCCAAGAAGGCCGAGCGCAACCACCTGACGCTGATGGCGTCGACGAACGAGGGGTACCGCAACCTCGTCCGCCTGTGTTCCGCGGGCTTCCTGGACGGCCTCAGCCGCGGCAAGCCGACCGTCGACATGGCGCAGCTCGAGGCCCACCGCGAGGGCCTGATCGTGCTGACGGGCTGCCTGGCCTCGCGTTTCACGAGCCGCCTGGCCGAGGGGCGCGACGACGAGGCGCGTGCGCACGTCGACGAGCTGATGCAGGCCGTCGGCCCGGACAACGTCTACTTCGAGGTCCAGAAGAACGGGATCGCCGGGCAGGAGCGGGCGAATCCCGGCATCGCGCGGATCGCCCGCGAGGTCGGGCGCCCGATCGTGGGCACCGGCGACGTGCACTACCTGCGACGCGAGGACTACCACCACCACACGGCGCTGCTGTGCGTGCAGACGAAGTCGACGCTGGCCCAGCCGAAGATGACGTTCGAGACGAACGAGTTCTTCCTGCGCTCGAGCCAGGAGATGGCCGATGCGTTCGCCGAGTACCCCGAGGCGCTTCCAACGACGCTCGAGATCGCGGAGCGCTGCGACGTGGAGATCGAGCTCGGCAAGCAGCTGATCCCGCGCTTCCTGCCAAAGGGGGAGGACGAGCGGGCGTATCTGCGCGCCCGCGTCGAGGAGGGCCTGCGCGAGCGCTACGGCGATCCGCCGCCGGCCGAGGCGATCGAGCGGATGAACATGGAGCTCGAGGTCATCGACCGGATGGGCTTCAACGCGTACTTCCTGATCGTGTGGGACTTCATCGCCTACGCCAAGGCGAACGGGATCGCCGTCGGCCCGGGGCGTGGGTCGGCCGCCGGGTCGATCGTCGCCTACAACCTGCGGATCACCGATGTCGATCCGCTGCGCTACGACCTGCTGTTCGAGCGTTTCCTGAACCCCGAGCGCGTCTCGATGCCGGACATCGACATCGACTTCTCGGTGCGCGGCCGCGAGCGCGTGATGCGCTACGTGACCGAGAAGTACGGGCGTGAGTCGGTCGCGCAGATCGTGACGTTCGGAAAGATGTTCCCGCGCGCGGCGACGCGCGACGCCGCCCGGGTGCTGGGCCTCGACTACGGCGCCGGCGATCGCCTGGCCAAGCTCATCCCGGATCCGATCATGGGCCGCTCGCCGTCGTTCGCGGACTGCCTGCAGGAGGGGCAGCCGCTGCGGCTCGCCTACGACGCCGATCCGACGGCGAAGCAGATCGTCGACGTCGCGCAGGGGCTCGAGGGGATCGTCCGCAACTCGTCGATCCACGCCGCCGCGGTCGTGATCGCCGACCGGCCGCTGACGGACATCGTCCCGGTCCAGCTGGCGGACGCGAACACGACGGATGAGAACGGCGATCGCGTCTACAAGGTCGTGACGCAGTACTCGATGAAGCCCGTCGAGGAGCTCGGGCTCCTGAAGATGGACTTCCTCGGGCTGCGCAACCTCGACGTGATCGAGGACGCGCTCGACATCATCGAGCGCTCCAGCGGCGCGCGCCCGGACATGGCGACGCTGCCCCTCGACGATCCGCCGACGTACGAGATGCTCCAGCGCGGAGACTCGATCGGCGTCTTCCAGTTCGAGTCCGAGGGCATGCAGGAGGCGCTGCGCAAGGTCCGCCCGACGGAGTTCGACGACCTCGTCGCGCTCGTGGCGCTCTACCGGCCGGGCGCGATGGACCAGATCCCCGCCTACGCCCGGGGCAAGCGCGATCCCGACTCGGTCTCGATCATGGATCCGCGCCTGGAGCCGATCATCGGCCCGACGTACGGGGTGATCCTGTACCAGGAGCAGTCGATGCAGATCGCCACGGGGCTGGCGGGCTTCAGCGGGGCCAAGGCGGACGACCTGCGCAAGGCGATCGGCAAGAAGAATCGCGCCGCGATGGCCGAGCTCGAGCCGGAGTTCCGCACGGGCTGCGCGGCATCCGGAACCGACCGAACGCTGATCAACTGGCTCTGGACGACGAACGAGAAGTCCGCCGACTACTCGTTCAACCGCTCACACGCCGCGTGCTACGCGCTGATCGCCTACCGGACCGCCTGGCTGAAGGCCAACCATCCGGCCGAGTACATGGCCGCGCTGATCTCCTCGGTCATGGACACGAAGGACAAGGTGCCGTTCTTCGCCGCACGCTGCGAGGACATGGGGATCGACATCCTCCCGCCCGACGTCAACCTCTCCGACCACGAGTTCGTCGTCGACGCGGGCAACATCCGCTTCGGCCTCGACGCGGTCAAGGGCGTCGGCTACCAGGCCGTCGAAGCGATCAAGGGCGCACGTGAGACCGATGGCCCGTTCGCGTCGATCTGGGACTTCTGCGAGCGCGTCGACTCACGCCTGGTGAACAAGCGCGCCATCGAGGCGCTGATCAAGTGCGGCGCCTTCGGGTCGACCGGCGCGACGCGCAAGGGGATGCTCGAAGTGCTCGAGCAGGCCCAGGGCGCCGGGCAGAAGGCACAGCTCGACGCCCAGATCGGCCAGGGGTCGATCTTCGACATGGGTGACGTCGGCGGCGGCAGCGCCGCGGCAGCGGCGTTCCAGCCGAGCCATCCGCCGATCCCGGCCGTCGAGTTCGACCAGCGCGAGCTGCTGGCCGTCGAGAAGGAGGCCATCGGCCTGTTCATCTCGACGCATCCCCTGAAGGAGGTCCGCGACGCGCTGCGTGCGAAGGTCGACGGATCACTGCTCGAGCTCTCCGAGCGGCGCGACGGGGAGTGGGTGACGGCGGGCGGCATCATCACGCAGGCGAAGAAGATCAAGACGCGCGCCGGCGGCTCGATGATGTTCGCGACGATCGCCGACCTCGAGGGTGAGATCGAGATCCTGCTGTTCGAGAAGGCGCTCACCGAGTACGCCGGTGTGCTCGGCGTCGACGAGATCGTGCTCGTGCGCGGCCGCATCGACCACAAGGACAAGGACAAGACCTCGCTCGTGGTCCAGAGCGTCGAGCGCTTCGATCCGACGCCTGAGGAGGTCGACGCCGCGCGCACCGCCGCCGCGCTGATCCCCGAGGGGCCGCAGCCGCTGTGCCTGCGCCTCGACGCGGCGGCGACGGCCGTTCCCGCCACGATCATCGACGAGCTCAAGCACGTGCTGGGGAATCACGTCGGGGAGAGCGAGGTCGTCCTCGACATCACCACGTCGGAGGGCGAGCGCCGGCTGCGCTTCGGCGATGGATTCAAGGTGAGTCCCACGCCGAGTCTGCGTGCCGAGCTCGAGCACGTCCTCGGCCCGGCGGCGCTGCGCACGACCGCCCCCGCCTGAGAAGCTGGCACATTGCCGCGCTGACTGGTCAATCAGTCAGTTCGATAGCGCGCCGCCGAGCCAAAGACCTTGCTACCTTGAGCAGCGGTCCCCCGCTCTACCGCTGGACCGGGGGCGGGGGACCACTCCTCTTCAGGCGTCGCCGCGGTGCTCCAGCCCCTCGTCGCGCAGGCGGCGGCACAGGGCGAGTTCATCCGCGGTGGGGCCGCTGCGATCGGGCCCCGGGGTCTCGAGGACGCACGGGAGGGCCTCGAAGCGCGGCTCGCTGAGGAACGTCCGCGCGCCATCCAGGCCGAGCTCCCCGTCCCCGATGTTGGCGTGGCGGTCGCGGTTGGAGCCGAGCGGCGTCTGGCTGTCGTTCAGGTGCAGCGAGCCGATGCGGCCCGGCCCGACGGCTCGCTCACAGGCGTCCAGCGCTTCGGTGAGGGCGTGCGGCGTACGGATCTCGATGCCCGAGGCGAGCATGTGACAGGAGTCGAGGCAGATGCCCAGGCGCGCGTCGCCTCCGGCGGCATCGATCAACGCGCCCAGCTCGTCGAACGAGCGGCCGAGCGTGCCCCCCGCGCCGGCGGTGTTCTCCAGGTGCAGCGGACACACCTCGGATTCCTCGAGCGCCTCGCGAATCACCGCGCCCGCTCGGGCGACCGCCTCGCCGACGTCACCGGCCTTCGCCGATCCGGGGTGGAGCACGACTCCGTCGGCGCCCAGGGCCGCGCCGGCGCGCAGCGACGCGATCAGTGAGGTGAGCGTCTTCTCGCGGATCTCGGGGTCGTCGCTGGCGGCGTTCAGCAGGTACACGGCGTGGATCAGCAGCGAGTCGACCGGGCTTGCCGCCATCGCCTCCCCGAACGCGGCGACCTGCTCGTCGGAGTAGATCGTCGGCTTCCAGGCGCGCGGGTTCTGGTTGAAGATCTGGATCGCCGTGGCACCGAGTGCCTCGCCGCGCTCCACGGCCTTCGCCGGGCCGCCGGCAGGAGAGACGTGGGCGCCGATCAGCATGGGTGGATGGGAAGGCTGGCGGAAGTCATCTCGTACATTCCTACCGACATGCGCGTTCGCTTCGCTCCCAGCCCGACCGGCCAGCTCCACATCGGGGGGGCGCGGACCGCGCTCTACAACTGGCTCCTGGCCCGCGGGAGCGGCGGGACCTTCGTCCTGCGCATCGAGGACACCGACCGCGAGCGCTCGACCCCGGAGAACGTCGAGCACATCCTCGAGGCGCTGCGCTGGCTCGAGCTCGACTTCGACGAGGGACCGATCTTCCAGACCGCGAACGAGGCGCGCCACCGCGAGGTGGTCGCACGGCTGCTGGCGGAGGACAAGGCGTACCGCTCGACCGCGACCGGCGACGACGTCAAGGCGTTCAAGGCCGAGCACGGCGACGATCGCGGCTTCCGCGGCGTCGCGGAGAGCGAGGGGGCGGTGCGGCTGCGCGTCCCGGACGACGGCGAGACCGTCGTGCGCGACGTGATCCGCGGGGACACGGTCTTCCGTCATGTCCACCTCGACGACCCCGTGATCGCGCGCGCAGACGGCAGCCCGCTCTACAACCTCGCCGTCGCCATCGACGACCTCGACGCGCGGATCACGCACGTCGTCCGGGGCGAGGACCACATCTCCAACACGCCCAAGCAGCTGCTGGTGCTCGAGGCGCTCGGCGAGCCGACGCCGCTGTATGCCCACCTCCCGCTGCTCCACGGCCCGGACGGCAGGAAGCTGTCCAAGCGCCACGGCGCCGCCTCCGTGCAGGATCTGCGCGACGCGGGCTACCTCCCGGAGGCGATCCGCAACTATCTCGCGCTGCTGGGCTGGGGCGACGCCGACGACGAGACGCTGATCGCGACCGACGAGCTCGTCAAGCGCTTCGGGCTCGACCGCGTGTCGAAGCATCCGGCCCGGTTCGACGAGCAGAAGCTGCGCTGGATGAACGGCCGCTACCTGCGCGAGCTCGGAACGGACGAGCTGACACGGCGCCTGGAGGCGTTCACCGGCCGTCAGGGGCTGCGCGAGGCCGTCGCGATCAGCGAGGAGAAGATCCAGACGCTGAGCGACTTCTGGCCGCTCGCCGGCTTCATCTTCGACGGGCCGGGCGATGATCCGAAGGCACGCGAGACGTGGCTGGACGAGGACGGTCGCGCGGCGCTGAGCGCAGCGCGCGCGGCGCTGGAGGAGCTTCAGGACTGGGCGGTCGAGCCGATCGACGAGGCGCTGCGGGCCGTCGTCGAGAGCCGGGGAGTCAAGCCACGCGACGTCTTCCAGCCGATCCGCGTCGCCCTTGCCGGCACAACGGTGTCACCGGGGATCTTCGAGACGCTGACCGTGCTGGGCCGCGAGGAGTCGCTGCGGCGGCTTGCAGCGGCCGGTGCCTGACCGGCACTGCAGCCGTCCTTGCGCCCCGCGGAAGCAGGCATTTCCGCGGGTTTCTCGCGCCCGCAGAGCCCACTTCGAGCCGCCGGCCGCGCGGAGGGCTCAAATCATCGTCCATGCCTGCCGATAGGGGGAATGGTCGCCCTCAGGCGCCGCCCGCATCCCTTCCCCAAACGGATCGAACCCGCATGACGCCCCCTGAACCCGCCACCGCACTGCGTGTCGCCGACGAATCAGCTGACGCCGGCGCGTCGCGGCGCCACAACGAAGGGCACGGACGTCGTCTGACGGCCGCGTTCGAGGCACTCGAAGGCTTCCCGGCGCTCGCCGAGTCTCGCGATCGCGTGCTGCGCCTGGTCAGCGACGAGCGTTCGAACACCGGTGAGATCATCGCCGCGGTCGAGGGCGACGTCGCCCTGGTGATCGCCGTCCTGCGCCTCGCCAACCAGGTCGAGGGCAAGAACCGCGGGCGTGTCGAGTCGATCGTCGGGGCGACGGAGATCCTGTCGCCCGAGGCGGTCCAGTCGATCGCCGCCCGCGCGCGCACATTCGACTTCTTCGAGCGCTCGTCCGTCTGGGACGCGGCACCGGAGCGCTTCCGCCTGCACGGCGTCGCCACCCAGCGCGCCGCCGAGCGCCTCGCGATCGAGGCCGGCTACGAGGAGCGCGACCGGCTGATGGTCACCGCGCTGCTTCACGACATCGGCAAGCTCGTCCTGATGCACGCCTATCCGGGATACCCGCAGCAGGTGCACCAGGGCGCCAGGACTCCCGAGGAGCGCATCCACAAGGAGCGCCGTGAGCTGGGCGTCGACCACGCACTCGTCGGGGGCGTGCTCGCCCGGCGCTGGGGCCTGCCGAAGAGCATCGCCTCGGTGATCGAGCGCCACCACTCCGAGGAGGCGACCGGCGAGACCGCATTCGTCCGCCTCGCGGACATGCTCGCCCACTACGCGCAGGGCGGCGCCGTCTCACCGACCGAACTGCTGCGCTGCGCCCGCGCCATCGGCCTCGGGGCCGAGGAGCTGCGCTCGGTGATGTACGACCTCCCGTTCCCGTCGACCGGCCGCGTGCGCCAGGTCGATCCGTGCCCGCTCTCCGGGCGCGAGGTCGAGGTGCTCAAGCGCCTGGCCGAGGGCAAGGTCTACAAGCAGATCGCGCACGAGCTCGAGCTCTCGACCAGCACCGTCCGCACCCATCTGCACAACATCTACGGCAAGCTCGGCGCCGTCGACCGCGCCCAGGCCGTGCTGATGGCCACCGAGCGCGGCTGGCTCTAGCGGGTGACGAAACTCTCAATCCCGTGGGCCGCAGAGCAAACTCAAACTCACGAAACCCTGTATCCCGCGCGCCGCCACAAGCCATAGGCGATCGCGACTCCCAGGGAGTCGATCAGCACATCAACCGGCGTTCCATGCCGGCCATGGGTGAAGGTCTGATGGAACTCGTCCGTCGCGGCGTAGCCGATCGCGATCGCGGCGGCCGCTCCGGGCCGGCGCCATCCGAATGCGCGGTGCCAGAGCAGCCACAGCAGCCCGTATTCGGTCATGTGCACGATCTTGCGACCGACCAGGTCGACGGTGCCAAGGCCCGAGTTCAGGTCGGGCTGCGCGCTGAGGGCGAAGATCACGCCCATCAGCGCGATCGGCGGAGCGAAGCGTGAGAGCGGGCCCGTGAGGTTGCCGGAGGGTGCCATAGGATTGATCGCAGAGGGTAGAGCGCGTCCATGATCTCGATCACCACGAAGTCCCCGTACGCCGTCCAGGCGCTCGCCGAGCTCGGGCGCGCCGGCGATGGTCCCGTGGCGATCGGCGAGCTCGCCAAGCGCCGCGGCATCCCGGTGCAGTTCCTCGAGCAGCTGTTCGCGACGCTGCGGCGCTCCGGAGTCCTCAACTCCCAGCGCGGCGTCAAGGGCGGTTACTCGTTCGCCCGGGATCCGGCCACGATCACCGTGCTCGAGATCGTCGAACTGCTCGACGGGCCGCTCGGCCGCGACAGCGAGGGCGTGTTCGGCGAGGCGTCCGCGGCGGCCCGCGCCGTTCTCGAGAAGACGAGCATCGCGGACGTCGTCGAGCGCGAGCGCGCCGACGCCGGGCAGTCGATGTACTACATCTGAACGGGCCAATGAACGCGGGCTATTTCCCGTGGTCATTGGTCCACTGCTCATGGCCGAGCTGCGCCACCTCGGCGGTCCCATCGAACGCTCCCCCGAAAACGCGGGCGCACGCTCAACCCTCGAGGGACAGTTCCTCCTGTTCGCCGTCGGCGTCCCAATGACAGCACCCGACGGCGAGGCCATCCACCCCCGCGTCCAGCACCTCTTCGACACAATGGGCCCCTGGGCCACCGGAACCGTCTACCTCAACCTCGCCGAACGCGGCGGCTCAGCAGCCAACGTGCGTCAAGCGCAGCACCTGATCGCCAAGAACTGGGTCAAGTCCTACGACGCGCCGGTCGCTGGCACCCACGGTGCCCCGCGTTACGCCGTCGCGGCAGGCATCGGAGCACTTCTAGTAGGAGCTCCGCCGGCCAGGGCTCCGGACCTGTGTGCCTCAAGACGCGGTCGGAGTGCGCTGGCGCGGCGCCCCCGAGTTGCCTGGGAAGCGGCGGGGGCAACGGGGCGCGGTTTGACCATGGTTGCGCGTCGGTGGGATGCTCGGGGTTCTGGCACGCGAAGGTGGGGGAAGGAGGACCGGATGGCTGGACTCGAGGGCAAGAGCTTCGACGCGCCCGATGAGGTGCGCGAGTTCCAGGCGAACGGCCGGGTGGAGCTCGTTCACCTGGAGACGGGACCGGTTGGGCGCGGGACGTTCGAGCCGGGGTGGCGCTGGTCGAACGACGTGAAGCCGCTGGCCGGGACCGAGAGTTGCCAGGTGGCTCATGTCGGCTATGTCGTCTCGGGCCGGATGACCGTGCGCATGGACGATGGGTCCGAGCACTCATACGGGCCGGGTGAGGCGTTCAACATGCCGCCTGGCCATGACGCTTGGACCGAGGGTGACGAGGCGTGTGTGCTCGTGGATTTCGGCGGGCTGACCGGGTACGCCAAGCCTGCGGGCTGAGGTCGGGGCGGGCGGTTCGTCGTTCAGCGATCGACGGGCGCCCGCCCACGGCGCATCTTGGGGCCTCCCCGGTCATGTTCTGCAGGCAGTCCCGGGACCGAACAGGCGCGGATTGCCGGTAGTGCGGGCTCAGTTGTGTTTGGCGCTCAGCACGTTCATGGGGCACGCGAACATCGCGATCACGCTGGACCTCTACGGGCACCTGATGCCCGGCGCAGAAGAGCAGGCGGGCGACTTGCTGGACGCCTATCTGGCGAGGGCCGCCGATACGGATGTCCGCATCGCTGTCCCAATCACCCATTGAGCCTATGTCCTGCGGGCTCGCGGTGAGATGTACGACATCTGGAACGAGCCCCCTGGCTGCCGAGGCATCTCAGGTCAGGACCTCGACCCGCCTGTCGCATGCCTCGAGCGCGACCCGCACGGCTTCCCGCAGCGTCCCGGGCTCCGACGGCGCGTGCAGCGGAGCCGTCCCGTCGGTGAGCAGCCTCAGCGCGAGCGCGACGCCCTGGGCGCGGGCCGGCGGTTCCTCGTCCTGCAGTCGGTGGACAAGATCGGTCAGCGGGCGAAGCGCGTCGTAGGCAGCCTCGCGCTGCACGGGGATGCGCGTGCTGAGACTGGCGTCGGCCGGCAGTGCCGCGCGCCGCGCCGCGCGCTGCAGCCCCTCGGCGACCATGTTCCGGGTACGACGCGAGGTCAGCCGATGCGCGCGGCAGGCGAGCGCCTCGCCGGCGTCGAGCGGCTCACCCGCTCGGATCCGAGCATCGAAGGTCCCGGCCCGCAGGCGGCTGATGAGCCGGACGCGCAGCCGCTCCTGATGTGCGCGCCTGATGTAGCGGGGCAACGCGACAGACGAAGGCATGGCATTCACACTCCCAACACGTTGGCGACGTCGAGATCGACGGCCGATGGCAAGAAGATCCACCTCAGGGAGTCTGCCCCGGCCTCGTCACGGCCGTGCCCGGATTCACGACACCGCTGTACAGATCCTGCACAGGCCGCAGGGCCCGTCGAGGCGGTGGCAGATGCCGCGCCCGCTCAGATCCAGCCGCGGCGCTTGAACATCACGTAGAGCCCGCCGCAGATGAGCGCCATCAACCCCAGCGCGAACGGATACCCGAGCCCCCACCCGAGTTCCGGCATGTGGTCGAAGTTCATGCCGTAGATCGTCCCCACGAGCGTTGGCGCGAAGAAGATGGCCGCCCAGGCGGAGATCTTCTTGACCTCCTCGTTGGTCGTATTCGCCGCCTCGCTGAGAGCCTTGGTCTCCAGCGTGAGGTTCACGCTGAGGATGTTCTGCAGCAACTCGCGGAAGCCGGAGACCTGCTCCTCGATCCGCAACGCGTGGTCCTCGACATCGCGAATGTGGGCACGCTCCTCGTCGGCGACCCCGGGCGCGTCCATGAGTCCCTTGAGCATCGGATCGAGCGGCTTCGTGGCGCGATGGAACTCGATGACCTCGCGGGCGAGTTCGTAGATGCGCCGCGAGACGGTGGGGCTGCCGTCGAAGACGTCGTTCTCGATCTCGTCGATGTCGTTCTGCAGGCCTGCGACGACAGGCCCGTAGTCGTCGACGACCCGATCGATGATCGCGTGCACGATCGCCGCCGGTCCGCGTCGCAGGAGATCCGGACGCTCCTCGAGGCTGTGGCGAACGACCGCGAGGTCGGGCGCTTCGCTGTGGCGGACGGTGATCACGAAGTGCGGGCCGGCGAACACATGGACCTCACCGAACTCGACGGTCTCCGTCTCCTCGATGTACCGGGCCGGGCGCAACACGAGGAAGAGCATGTCGCCGTAGCGCTCCAGCTTGGGTCGCTGGTGGGCCTTGACCGCGTCCTCGACCGCGAGCTCGTGCAGGTCGAACTGCTCGGCGACGGCGGCGAACTCCGTCGCGTCAGGGCGGTAGAGCCCGATCCACGCGATCCCGTCGCCGTTGCGACACGTCGCGTTGAGTTCGGCGAGCGACTCAGGGGCAGCGATCCGCTCGCCGTCGCGGTAGATGGCACGGTCGACGATCACCGGACCCAGCCTACGTCGATGCCAGAGCTGGTTCCAGGACGGCGCGCCCGTGGGTGGGTGCGTCCCGGCTCCGTGTCATCTGCGGTGGTAGATCACCGCGTCGCCCGTCAGCGCGTTCCCCGATGCCGCCGGCGTGGCGGGCCGGTTCAATGCCTCTCATGGCTGCTGAACACACTGCTCCCGAGGGGCGTCGGGGGGACTGGGTCGAGGTGCGGGGGATCGACGGTGAGGTCCTCCGCCGCGGGCAGATCGTCGAACGCCTCGGCGGGCCGGGACATGAGCATTTCCAGGTCCGGTGGAACGCAGACCACGAGTCGATGGTGTTCCCGGGTGAAGGGGTGCGCATCGTCCCCAGCCCGAGCCACGCCGAATCGAACGCCGGATCCTGAGCCGGCTGGTCGTACGTCGCCTCGGCCTACGCGTGGTCTGACGCGGCTTGGCGTCCCTGCGGCGGGTCCCTGATGACGCCGACGTGCTGCAGCAGTTCCCTGTCGGACAGGTACACCGACACGGAGCGGACCTTGTCGTCGCGGATCTCGAACAGGGCGATCACCGGGGCGTCGTCGATCTGCGTCTCCGCGAGCACCCTGCCGTCCTCAAGCGTCTCGAATCCCATAGTGTCGGTCTCGGGCCGCGACGTGCCGACATCGGCGAGCCAGCGGCGCACCCCGTCAACGCCCCGGTAGTCGTGCTCCCCCTGCCCTCTGCGGGGCCGCAACACGATCTCGGGGTGCGCGAGCTCGATCAGATCGTCGTCCCTGCACGCGCGGTAGGCATCGATCCAACGCCGGACCAGGTCTGCGGACCCCTCGCTCACCGCGCGAAACTATCGGATGGGCGAACGCGTGTCAGCCTGTACGGTCACGTGATGCCCAGCACCCGGAGCGCCAGCTGATGGGATCGCGACTCGTGTTCGTCGATGGCGAATGGATCACCAGCGACCTCGAGCTCGACCAGGTCGCGGAGCGCATGGAGGCCGGGCGGCTCGTCCCCGCCCAGCGCATGGGCAAGCTGGTGCTCGTCAACCCGGCGCACATCGTGTCGGCCGAGGACTGGCCTGCCACGCTCCCGTCCGACGCCGGTTGATGTTCGGCCGGCGACGCGCGACGCTACGGCGATGAGCTCCAAGGACACCGCCTTCGCCGTCATCGCCGTCTACGCGGACGACCCGTCGGCGCAGCTCGACTACGAGGCGATCGAGGAGCTGGCGACGAGCCATGACGTGCACGTGCACGACGTCGCGATCGTCGAGCACGTCGAGGGCCGCGTGCGGATCGTGCGACGCGACGAGCGCTCGGCGGTCCATGGGGCGGAGGGGGGCGTGATCGTCGGTGCGCTGCTGGGCATCCTGTTCCCGCCGGTGCTCGTCGGCCTGCTCGTCGGCGTCGCGGCCGGCGGTGGCCTCGGGGCGGTCGTCGGCCACCTCTGGCGCGGTTTCTCGCGCGACGACCTGAAGACGATGGGCGAGGCGGTCGAGGAGGGCCACAGCGCGATCATCGTGATCGGCACCGCCGCGCAGCTCGACGTCGTCGAGGGGACGCTCGGGCACGCCACGCGCACCGTCCGCAGCGAGCTCGACGCGGATCTGGACGACCTGCGCGCAGCTGCGGCGGGCGGCACATAGCCGTCACGCGAGTGCACTACCCTGGTCGGGAATGGGCCGAATCCCGATCAACATTGCCGACCTGGTCGGCGACACGCCGATCGTGCAGCTCACCCGGATGCTCGGGGACGAGCACGCCGAAGGAGTGCAGCTGTTCGGGAAGATCGAGGCTCTGAATCCGGGCGGTTCGGTGAAGGACCGGATCGGAGTGGCGATGATCGAAGCCGCCGAGCGCGACGGACTGATCGAGCCCGGCCGCACGACCATCGTCGAGGCCACGTCGGGCAACACCGGGATCGCGCTTGCGTTCGTCTGTGCCGCGAAGGGCTACGACCTGCGGATCTTCCTGCCTCTCGGCATGAGCCGTGAGCGCGAGGGGCTGTTGCGCCTCTACGGAGCGCACGTCGAGGTCGTCGAGTCGATGGGCGGCATGAACGAGGCGATCGACGCGGCGCGCGCGATCGCGCTCGAGCCCGACACATTCCTGCCCGACCAGTTCTCCAACCCCGCCAACCCGGAGGCCCATCGCACCGGCACCGGCCCCGAGATCCTCAGAGCGCTCGACGACAAGGTCGACGTGCTCGTCGCGGGCGTCGGCACCGGCGGAACGATCACCGGCGCAGGCGAGGTCATCAAGGCGCGCAATCCCAAGGCACTGATCATCGCGGTCGAGCCGCAGTCCTCGGCGGTGCTGTCGGGGAAGGCCCCAGGCCCGCACCGCATCCAGGGCATCGGCGCCGGCTTCGTCCCGGCGGTGCTCAATCGCGAGCTGCTGGACGAGGTGATCGCCGTCCCCGATGAGGCGGCGATCGAGACGGCACGGATGGCCGCGGCTCGCGAGGGTGTGCTGGCGGGGCTCTCGTGCGGGGCTGCGCTGTGGGGTGCGATGCAGGTGGCCGCACGCCCGGAGTCCAAGGGCAAGCGCATCGTCGTCGTGCTGCCGGATTCGGGCGAGCGCTACATCTCGGCGCCGTTCTTCGCGCCGCAGGGCTGAGGCGACCGGCCGGGCCGGGCTCGGCCGGTATGTACGCTTTGGCGATGCTCGGGCTCGGCACTCTTGCGCGCGTCGCCGGCGAACTCCGGCGGGACGTCACCGCAGCGCACCAGCGTGATCCGGCCGCTCGCGGCGTCTCCTCGCTGGAGATCCTCACCTCATGGCCCGGCGTCCACGCGCTGCTCGCCCATCGCGTGGCCAGCGCCGTCAACGATGCCGGCGTGCCGGTCGTCCCACGGGCGATCGCCTACGTCAGCCGGGCCCTGACCGGCATCGAGATCCATCCCGCGGCGACCGTCGGCGAGGGGCTGTTCATCGACCACGGGACCGGTGTCGTGATCGGCGAGACCGCGGAGATCGGCGCCGACGTGACGCTCTACCAGGGGGTCACGCTCGGCGGTACCGGCTTCGCCACCGGCAAGCGCCATCCGACGCTTGAGGACAACGTCACGGTCGGCTCCGGCGCCAAGCTGCTCGGCCCGATCCGCGTCGGGCACGGCGCGAAGATCGGCGCGAACAGCGTCGTGATCACCGATGTGCCGCCGAATGCGACGGTGGTCGGCAACCCCGGCCATGTCGTGCGCGTCGACGGCCGCGTGCCCGAAGGCCCGGACGCCGACTGGATCCACCTCCCGGATCCGGTGGCCGACGCCATCCGCGAGCTGTCGGCGCGGCTCGCCGAGATCGAGGCGCGGCTGGCCGAACTGGCCGGCGAGGACGCGCCCGCGCCGGTGGCCACTTTGCGGCCCGTCTCGGCTCGCAATCCCGCCGGCGGCTGACGCCGCTGGACCATCTGGCGCGCAGGGCGCGCCTGCATTCGACCTCTCGGCGCTGGCATTCCGCCGCCGTGTGGTGTCTGATGCCCACATGTCGATCGAACCCAATGTCGCTGAGGACATCATCCTCGAGGCCCACGAGACCGTCGCCGCGGGGGAGGAGAAGGCAAAGCTCAAGAAGCACTTCGGGCGCTTCGACATGCTGTTCTTCCTGATCTGCACGCTGGTCGGGCTCGACACTCTCGGCGTCGTCGCGAACGCAGGGCCGCAGGGGTTCACGTGGATGATCGTGCTCGCGATCTTCTTCTTCATCCCGTACGCGCTCCTGACGTCGGAGCTCGGCTCCACGTTCACGGACGAAGGCGGCAGCTACATCTGGACGAAGCTCGCGTTCGGCCGCTTCGTCGCATGCGTCAACGCCGTGCTCTACTGGCTCTCCAACCCGGTCTGGATGGGCGGCCTGCTGTGCATCACCGCGGTCGAGACCTGGAACGTCTTCTTCGGGGACCTCGGCGAGGTCGGCAAGTACATCTTCTCGCTCCTCTTCATCTGGACCGCCGTCTGGGCCGCGATCCTCTCCTTCGGCATCGGCAAGTGGATCCCGACGCTCGGCGCCTGGATGCGGATCCTGCTGCTCGGTTTCTTCACGCTCAGCGTCGGCATCTACGCGATCAAGAACGGCCTCAACGCGCCGAAGGTCAGCAAGTTCCAGCCGAGCTACACGCTGTTCATCGCGCTGGTCCCGGTGCTCTTCTTCAACTTCGTCGGCTTCGAGCTGCCGAGCGCGGCCGGCGACGAGATGAAGGATCCCCAGAAGGACGTCCCGTTCGCCGTGCTGCGCTCCGCGATCGCCTCGGTGCTGCTCTACGGCGTTCCGATCCTGGCGATCATCTTCGTGCTGCCGGCCGATCAGATCACGGGCCTGAGCGGCTTCATCGACACGATGCAGACCGTCTTCACCGTCTACGGCGGCAGCGTCAGCGCGGACGGCGCCGCGACGCTGACCGGTGCCGGCAAGGTGCTCGGCGATGCCGCGGCCCTCGGGTTCATCCTCGTGCTCCTCTCCAGCGGCACGACGTGGATCATGGGCTCCGACCGCTCGCAGGCCGTCGCCGGGTATGACGGCGCCGGACCGCGGATCATGGGCACCTTCTCGGCCAAGTTCGGCACGCCGATCGTCGTGAACTTCGTCAGCGGCCTGGTGTCGACGATCGTCATGGTCCTGGCCTTCACGCTCTCCGGCGGCAGCGCGGACAAGTACTTCAACGCCGTGCTGAACGTCGTCCTGCTGTTCACGACGATCTCGTACATCGTGATCTTCCCGGCCCTGATCAAGCTGCGCTACAGCCACCCGAACGTCCACCGCCCGTACCGTGTGCCGTTCGGCATGAAGGGGGTCTGGATCTGCGGTGTCCTGACGACGTTCTGGGCGGTGCTGGCCTCCGCGGTGGGCCTGTTCCCGGGCCTCGGCGACGGATCGCTGCTGAACGATGACGCGCTCCCGGACGGCTTCAGTCGCGGGACGTTCCAGCTCGTCGTGTTCATCCCGCTGATCGTCACCTTGGCGGTCGGGGTGCTGTTCTACATCATGGGTCGCAAGACGCGCGACGAGCTGGCGGCCGGGGCTGCGGTGCCGGAACCGCCGCCCGCGCCGATGCACATGGAATCCGAGAAGCACATGTTCTGAGGCGCGTCTGCGCCTAGTAGTAGACGCAGCGACAGCGGTGCCGCGGCCGGGCCTTGTAGTCCGGTCGCTGTCCGCGGGTCCACAGGCGGTTGTCGAGGTCGCGCTCGGTGATGCCGAGCCGCTCCGCGATCTGCGTGCACGCGTGGACCGCGCACGCGCGGATCTCGTGCTCCTGTGCCCCGAAGCGCAGCAGCCGGCCCTCGTCGATCAGCGCGGCGAGCCCCGGGGCGTAGGTCAGGACGCCCTCGCAGCGCAGCACGTGCGGGACGAGGTTGTCGGCGAAGATCGTCAGGTCGTCGACGTCGGTGAACTCGGCGGCACCCGCCAGCGCGAGGTTCGACGGCAGGATCTGCGCGCGCTTCCAGAAGCCGCGGTCGTCGTACATCGCCATGCCGCCCGCAAGGTCGCGGGCCAGACGGGCGGCCGAGCCGCGCGCCTCGACGACGACGTCGAGCGCGGTGCGCTGCCCGAGGAACCGGCCGAGCTCCCGCAGCGCCTGGGCGTAGAGCGCCATCAGCTCGTGGTCGCTCGCGCTGGCCGAGTGCGTGCGGCGATCTCGCGGGTGCTCATGCACCGAAGCTCGGCGTTCGTCCACGGTCCCGCCGCACGGAAGCGGTCTGCGAGCGACCAGGCGACCGTCGTGTATCCGGAGACCGCCGTCCCGTCGTGGCTCGTGCGCTTGTGCAGCGTCGGGAACCAGCCCGAGCCGAAGTTGATCGTGTCGAGCGTCAGGAAGTACGCGGCGACCTCGGCCGCCGGCGCGTCGACGTGGTGGTGGACCTCGTCCAGGCGCGGAGGCTCGCCGGGGTCCAGCGCCTCGAGCGCCGCGGCGTCGATCGCCACGCTGCGCGCCGACCTGCGCGACCTGTGCGCAGTGGGCCCGGACCTCCTCTGGGAGGGTCGCCATGGAGGCGAGCGTATCCGCCTGTCGGCCTATCCTCGAATGCGTGGTCCGTCCGCCCGAGAACACCGAGGTCGCCGCCGAGGACCGCATCGCCCATCTGCTTGCGGGCCTCAACGAGCCCCAGCGCGCCGCCGTCACACACGAGAGCGGGCCACTGCTCGTGCTGGCCGGGCGCCGGCTCGGGAAAGACGCGGGTCCTGACGCATCGCGTCGCCTGGCTCGTGCAGACCGGCCGCGCCCGGGCGAGCGAGATCCTGGCGATCACGTTCACGAACAAGGCCGCGCAGGAGATGCGCGACCGCGTCGAGATCCTGCTCGGCCACTCGACGCGCGGGATGTGGGTCCTGACCTTCCACAGCGCGTGCGCGCGGATCCTGCGCTCGGAGGCCGAGCGCCTGGGATACACGCGGCAGTTCACGATCTACGACGCGGCCGACAGCCGGCGGCTCGTCAAGCAGTGCCTGGACGAGCTCGGGCATCGACACGAAGCGCTTCACGCCCGGGCGCGATCCAGCACCAGATCTCCGATGCGAAGAACAAGCTGCGCGACGCGGCCGCCTACCGCCAGCTCACCGGCGGGTACTTCGAGCAGACGGTCGGCGGACGTCTACGAGCTCTACGAGCAGCAGCTGCATCGCATGAACGCGATGGACTTCGACGACCTGCTCGGCCGGACCGTCAACGTCTTCGAGCTGTTCCCGGAGGTGCGGGCACGCTACGCGGCGACGTTCCGCCACGTGCTGGTCGACGAGTACCAGGACACGAACCACGCGCAGTACCGGCTGCTGCAGCTGCTCTCCCCGGGCGATGCCCCCGAGCTGATGGTCGTCGGCGACGATGCCCAGTCGGTCTACGGCTTCCGGGGCGCGGACATCCGCAACATCCTCGACTTCCAGGACGACTTCCCGAGCGCCGTGACGGTCAAGCTCGAGCAGAACTACCGCTCGACGCAGACGATCCTCAGCGCGGCCAACGCGGTGATCTCGCACAACCGCGAACAGATGCCGAAGCACCTCTGGACGGATCTTGGGCGAGGGCGATCCGATCGTCGTGCGCGAGGTCGACGACGAGCATGCCGAGGCGCGGTTCGTCGCGGGCGAGATCGAGCGGCTCGTCGACGAGGGGCTGTCGCGCTCGGAGGTCGCCGTCTTCTACCGCATGAACGCCCAGTCGCGAGTGCTCGAGGACACGCTCGTGCGCCGCGAGATCGCCTATCAGGTCGTCGGCGGGACGAAGTTCTACGAGCGCGCGGAGATCAAGGACGTGATCGCCTACCTGACGCTGCTCGCCAATCCCCAGGACGCGGTCAGCTTCCAGCGGGTCGCGAACACGCCGCGGCGCGGGATCGGGCAGACGTCGCTCTCGCGCGTGCTGACACATGCCCAGACGATGGGCATCAGCATCTGGGACGCCGCGGCCGAGCCCGGGCGCCGTTCCGGGCCTGGGCGCCGCCGCCGTCAAGGCGCTCGGACGTTTCATGGCCACGATGACGTCGCTGCGCGACAAGGCGCAGCAGCAGGTTCCCGTCGGCGACCTGCTCGAGGCCGTGATCCACGAGAGCGGCTACCACGACTGGCTCGAGGCCGAACGCACGATCGAGGCCCAGGGGCGCCTGGAGAACCTCGAGGCGCTGGTCGAGGCCGGTCGCGAGTTCGACGCGGCGAACGCCGCCGAGGACGATCGGCTGGACCTGTTCCTGCAGGAGGTGTCGCTGGTCGCTGACGCCGACACGCGCCGCGACGACGAGGGGCTCGTGACGCTGATGACCCTCCACAACGCAAAGGGCCTCGAATACCCCGTGGTCTTCATGATCGGCTGCGAGGAGGGCATCTTCCCGCACTCACGCTCGCTCGACGAGGGGACGCTCGAGGAGGAGCGGCGCCTGTGCTACGTCGGCATCACTCGCGCGATGCGCAACCTCTACATGACGCACGCGCGCCAGCGCGCCGTCTTCGGTCAGCGGACCTATGGACTGCCGAGCCGCTTCCTGAACGAGCTGCCGCCGGAGCTCATCGAGCGTGAGGGCGCGCTGACCGGCTGGGCGGCCGCACGCGAGGCCACCGCCTCCGCCGTCGGCGGCCGGCCGCGGGCCACGTCCTGGGCATCGACAGTGGGCGACGAGTGCGGATCGCAGTCCTTCCGGATGGGGGACGACGTGGTCCACGTCGCTTTCGGCGATGGCGTCGTGACGGGCGTCGAGCCGGGCGGGATCGTCGTCGTGCGCTTCGCGAGCGACGGCTCGGAGCGCAAGCTGATGGCCGAGTACGCACCGATCACCAAGCGCTAGGTTTCCGCCCGATGAGCGCAACGATCATCGACGGGAAGGCGGTCGCCGCCCGCGTTCGCGAGGAGGTCGCCCGCGATGTCGCGGCGTTCGTCGCCGAGCACGGCCGCGCGCCGGGGCTCGCGACGATCCTCGTCGGGGGTGACCCGGCGAGCGCCGTCTACGTCGGCGCCAAGCAGAAGGCCTGCCACGAGGTCGGCATCACCGGCTTCGATCACCGCCTGGCGCAGGACGCGTCTCGCGCGGAGGTCGTCGAGCTCATCGAGCGCCTCAACCGCGACGAGGCCGTCAGCGGCATCCTCTGTCAGCTCCCGGTTCCCGCGCACCTCGACGGCGTGGAGCTGACCGGCCTCGTGGACGCCGGAAAGGACGTCGACGGCCTGACGCCCGTCAGCGCCGGGTTGCTGGCGCTGGGTCGCGAGGGGCTGCGTCCTGCACGCCGGAGGGCGTGATGCTGCTGCTCGCCGACGCGGGCGTGGAGCTCGAAGGGGCGGAGGCCGTCGTGATCGGGCGCTCGAACCTGTTCGGCAAGCCGATGGCGCAACTCCTGCTCGGCGCCAACGCCACGGTGACGACCTGCCACTCCCGCACACGCGACCTGCCGGCGGTCTGCCGCCGCGCCGACGTCCTGATCGCCGCCATCGGCCAGCCTCGGATGGTCGGACGCGGATTGGACGAAGCCGGGCGCCGTCGTGATCGACGTGGGGATGAACCGCGTCGACGGCGTGCTCTGCGGGGACGTCGACTTCGATGCCGTGGCGCAGATCGCCGCGGCGATCACGCCGGTCCCCGGAGGCGTCGGGCCGATGACGATCGCGTGCCTGCTGCGCAACACGCTGAAGGCGGCCCGGATGGCGGCCGAGGGCGCGTCGTGACGCTGCGGCGGCTGAAGCTCGCGGAGTGGGTGGTCCTGCTGGGCGCCGTGGGCCTGCTCGTCTCCCTGTTCGCCGACTGGTTCGGGCTCGGAAATGCCGGCGGCGTGGGGTGGAGCGTCTACGCCCGCGCCGCGCACAGCACGACGGGTGGGCGACGCTCGGCTGGTTCACCGACCTGCTGATCGTCCTGACGCTGGTCGCGGCGTTCGCGCTCGTCACGGCGCTCGTCGTCAGCGAGAACGACGTCGTGAACCTGCCACCGGGCGTCGCGCTGGTCACGGTCGGGATCCCGATGCTGGTCGTCGTGTTCGTGGTCGCGCTCGCGCGCCCGGACCTGGGCATCGGGGCGCCGAACGACGTCGTGAGCATCGAGCCCGCCGGCTGGATCGGCATGGCCTTCGCGGTGCTGCTCGTCGCCGGAGCCCTCGCATCACTGCGAGACGAGCGCACCACCGGCTTCGGCCGCCGTGTCGAGCCGCCGGCGCCGCGGCCCGCGCCGCCCGCCGGCCGGTAGCGCAATATCATCGGCCGCCGCATGATCTCCCGCTCCGAGGTCCTCCACGTCGCGCGCCTTGCGCGCCTGAAGCTCGACGACGAGGAGGCCGACCGCATGGCCGGCGAGCTCTCGTCGATCCTCGACCACATCGCCGCGATCTCCGAGCTGGACCTGAAGGACGTGGCGCCGACGTCGCACGTCGTCGCCGTCGAGGACGCGCTGCGGGCGGACGTCCCCGGGACCCTGCCTGCCGCGTGAGGTCGCGCTCGAGCAGGCCCCCGCGACGCAGGACGGCGGCTTCCTGGTACCCAGTCCGCAGGCGGGCTGAGGGATGGACGTCCCGGAGATGATCGGCCTCAGCGCCGCGCAGGCGATCGCCGCCATCAAGAGCGGTGACCTGGACCCCGCGGAGCTCTTCGCCGCCTACCGTCAGCGCGCGGAGGACGACGACCTCAACGCCTTCACCTGGGTCGCCGAGCACCTTCCGGAGGATCTGCACGCACGCGGCGCGCTCGGCGGCGTCCCGCTGGCCGTCAAGGACCTCTTCTGCACCGAGGGGATCCCGAGCCAGGCGGGCTCGAGGATCCTCGAGGGGTACCGGCCGCCGTACACGGCGACGGCCGTGGCCAAGCTCGAGTCGGCCGGCGTGAGCATCCTGGGCAAGACGAACCAGGACGAGTTCGCGATGGGCTCCTCGAACGAGAACTCGGCCTACGGGCCCGTCCTGAACCCGTGGGACCGCACGCGCGTCCCGGGCGGCTCGTCGGGCGGCAGCGCCGCCGCCGTGGCCGCCGGCCTGGCGCCGTGGGCGCTGGGGACGGACACCGGCGGCTCGATCCGCCAGCCCGCTGCGCTCTGCGGGATCGTCGGCCTCAAGCCGACGTACGGCTCGGTCTCGCGGTACGGGATGATCGCGTTCGCCAGCTCGCTGGACCAGGCCGGGCCGTTCACCCGGGACGTCACGGATGCCGCGCTGCTGTACGGCCACATGGTCGGAAGGGATCCGCTCGACGCGACCTCCGTCGGGCACCCGGAGCAGATCGCGCTGCCGACCGCTGAGCGCCTCGACGGGATCCGCCTCGGCGTCCCGGAGGAGTTGCGCGGGGGGGACGGCCTCGAGCCCGGAGTCATGGTCGCCTTCGAGGCGGCCCTCGACACGGCGCGCTCGCTCGGCGCGACGGTCGAGACCTGCAGCCTGCGCAGCGCGCCGCACGCGCTCAGCGCGTACTACGTGCTCGCCCCGGCCGAGGCGTCGTCGAACCTCGCGCGCTTCGACGGCGTGCGCTACGGCCTGCGGGCGCCGGCCGACGACCTCGTCTCGATGTACACCGCGACCCGTCACGACGGATTCGGGGCCGAGGTCAAGCGCCGCATACTGATCGGGACGTACGCACTGTCCAGCGGCTACTACGACGCCTACTACGGACGCGCCCAGAAGGTCCGCACCCTGATCGCCCAGGAGTTCGCCGACGTGTTCGAGGACGTCGACTTCGTCGTCACGCCGACCAGTCCCGGCGTCGCGTTCGCGCTCGGCTCCAAGACGGCCGACCCGCTCGCCATGTATCTCAACGACTACTTCACCGTGCCGATGTCGCTCGCCGGGATCCCGGCGATATCGATCCCGTGCGGCCTCTCGGAGGCGCTCCCGGTCGGCCTGCAGCTCGCCGGCCCGGCCTTCAGCGAGAACCGCATCCTCGACGCGGCGCACGCGCTGGAGCTGGCGATCGGCTTCGACGGATCGCCCGCCCGCATAGGGGCGCCGGCATGAGCGAGCGCCAGTACGAGCCCGTCATCGGCCTCGAGATCCACGTCCAGCTGCGCACGCGCACGAAGATGTTCTGCTCCTGCCCGCTGAGTTTCGGCGAGCCCCCCAACACGCGGACGTGCCCGGTCTGCCTGGGGCTGCCCGGCACCCTCCCGGTCGCGAACGCCGAGGCGATCCACTACGGCCTGATGATCGGTTTGGCGCTCGGGTCGACGCTGGCACCGCGCTCGATCTTCCACCGCAAGAACTACTTCTATCCCGACCTGCCCAAGGGCTACCAGATCAGCCAGTTCGACGAGCCTCTGTGCAGCGGCGGGCGCCTGGGCGACGTGCGCATCCATCGCGTGCATCTCGAGGAGGACGCCGCGAAGCTCACGCACGTCGGCGCGAGCGGGCGCATCCACGGCTCCGACGCCTCGATCGTCGACTTCAACCGGGGCGGCACGCCGCTCGCCGAGATCGTGACCGAGCCCGACGTCCGCTCGGCCGAGGAGGCCAGCGAGTGGCTGCGGCTGCTGCGCACGACGCTGCGCCAGCTCGGCGTGAGCGACGTGAACATGGAGGAGGGGTCGCTGCGCTGCGACGCCAACATCTCGATCCGGCCGGTCGGCGCCGCGGGCCTCGGCACGAAGACCGAGCTGAAGAACATGAACTCGTTCCGCTACATCGAGCGCGGCATTCGCGCCGAGGTGGCCCGGCAGGAGAGCCTCCTGCGCGCGGGCGAGAGCGTGGTCCAGGAGACGTTGCACTTCGATCCGCGCACGGAGGCGATCACGTCGCTGCGCTCCAAGGAGGAGGCGCACGACTACCGCTACTTCGCCGAGCCCGACCTGCCGCCGGTGACGATCACGAGCGCGATGCTCGAGCGCGCCCGCGCCGCCATGCCGGAGCTGCCGGCGGCGCGCGAGAGGCGCTTCGCCTCCGTCCTGGGCCTGAACGTCGAGAGCGCGCGGATGCTGTCCTGGCGCGCGGAGCTCGGCGACTACTTCGAGGCCGCGCTGAACGAGGGAGCCGACAACCACCCGCCCGCCGCGGCCCAGCCGCTGGCCAACTGGGTGAGCGAGCTGGCCGCGCGCGTCGATCTCGACGATCCGGCCGACTCGAAGGTCACGCCGGCCGCGCTCGCGTCGCTGGTCAGCCTCGTCAGCGCGAAGACGATCACGCAGGGCGCCGCCCGGCAGGTGCTCGACCGCCTGGTCGAGGGCGGCGGGGATCCGGCGAGCATCGTCGAATCCGAGGGCCTCGGCGCCGTCGGCGGCGCGGATGAGCTGGCGCCGATCGTGCGGGCGGCGCTGGAGGCCAACCCGGACGTCGCCGAGAAGCTGCGCGGCGGCGACATGAAGGCGATCGGCGTGATCATCGGGCAGGTGATGAAGGAGACGCGCGGGCGTGCCGACGGCAAGGAGGTCACCTCGATCGTCCGTGCTGAGCTGGGCCTCTGATGGACCGGGTGTCCTAGCGGGCCGGCGAGATCTCCGACCGGCGGGCGATGGCGCACGGCGGCCCGGCGCTGGAACATGCTGGTCATGCCCAGGCCCTCTCCGTCGCTCTCCCGCTACCTGCTCCTCGCCGCGCCGACGCCTCAGGACCGCGATCCGAACGCACCCAAGGTCCGCCGCTATCGCCTCGCCCGCATCCAGGTGAACGGGCGCGCCCCGGCCAACGACCGCTTCGCGCATCTGCAGCGTTCGTACGAGTAGTCAGCGCCTACACTTGAGGGATGGAGCAGGAGCAGAAGGGTCCCTCATTGCTGGCGCGCATGGGCGCCGTGGTCGTCCTGATCATCGCGGGGCTGATCGCCCTGCGCCTCGTCATCGGCTTCCTCTCGGGCTTCATCTGGCTCGCGGCGCTGATCCTCGCGCTGGTCGCCATCGTCTGGGCGTGGCGCACCCTGTCGTCCTCGTCCTAGCCCGGGCATGCAGGGCGGGGCCTATGTCTTCATCGCGCTCTGCTTCGGCCTCGCCGGGGGGATCATCGGGCGCTTGAAGGGCAGCTCGTTCTTCCTGTGGTTCCTGATCGCCGGGCTCGTGCCGTTCTTCGGCCTGCTCGCCGCGGTCTTCTATCGCAACGAGCACACGGTCGAGCGCCGTGCGTGCCCCGGCTGCGGCAAGGTCGTCTACATCCACGAGGCGCTGTGCACCCGCTGCGGCACCGAGCTCTCCTACCCCGAGAGCGATGAGGAGATCTATCCGGCGCAGATGCCCTCGCGCCGTGCGTGAAGGCGCGATTCCTACTGGTAGAATCGGATATCGGGCCGCCCGTGGCGGCTCTTTTCATCTCCGCAGGCCACGATCGAGAACGAAGGGAGGACGGAAACGATGCGCGCAGTCGATGCCATCATGGAGTGCCTGAAGGCCGAGGGTGTCGACGTCGTATTCGGCTATCCCGGCGGCGCGAACCTCCCGACGTACGACGCCTTCGTCGACGGCGGCATCCGCCACGTCCTGGTGCGTCACGAGGC
Source organism: uncultured Solirubrobacteraceae bacterium (assembly GCA_963817295.1). Taxonomy (GTDB): domain Bacteria; phylum Actinomycetota; class Thermoleophilia; order Solirubrobacterales; family Solirubrobacteraceae; genus F1-60-MAGs163. Next base: position 56,114 of record CAWFOF010000001.1, read on the forward strand.
CGGCGGCGGCCACGCGGCCGAGGGCTACGCGAAGGCGACCGGCAAGGTGGGCGTCTCGCTCGGCACGTCCGGCCCCGGCGCGACGAACCTCGTCACGCCGATCGTCGACGCGATGATGGACTCCGTGCCGGTGGTGTTCATCACCGGGCAGGTCCGCACCGACCTGCTGGGCACCGACGGCTTCCAGGAGGCGGACACGATCGGCATCACGATGCCGGCCGTCAAGCACTCGATGATGATCCAGCATCCGCTGGAGATCCCGCGGGCGATCCACGAGGCGTTCTATCTCGCGCGCAGCGGCCGTCCCGGCCCGGTCGTCGTCGACATCCCGACCGACCTCTCGCGCGCCGAGATCCCGTACGAGCCGGTCACCGACGTGCACCTGCCCGGCTACCAGCCGACGCTCGAGGGCAACGCGAAGCAGGTCAGGCAGGCCGCCAAGGCGCTCGCCGCCGCGCGCCGCCCCGTGCTCTACGTCGGCGGCGGCGTCATCAACGCGAACGCCGCGAGCGAGCTCGTCGAGCTCGCGACCTCCGACCGGTTCCCCGTGACGTGCACGCTGATGGGTCTGGGAGCGTTCCCGGGGGACCACCCGCAGTCGCTCGGCATGCTCGGCATGCACGGGACGCGCGCCGCGAACTACGCGATGGACGAGGCGGACCTGATCTGTGCGATCGGGGCCCGCTTCGACGACCGCATCACCGGCAAGCTCAGCGAGTTCGCCCCGCGGGCGAAGTTCATCCACATCGACGTCGATCCGGCGGAGATCTCCAAGAACGTCCCTGCGCACATCCCGATCGTCGGCGACGCCAAGCACGTGCTCGCCAAGCTCGTGACGGAGTACCGCGCGCTGCAGGCCGACGCGACGCGGCTCGACGAGTGGTGGGACCGCATCGCCAACTGGCGTGAGCGCCATCCGCTGGCCTACACGGACACCACCGACTCCGAGATCCGCCCGCAGTTCATGATCCAGGCGATGCACGAGGCGACCGGCGGTGAGGCGATCGTCGCCTCGGACGTCGGCCAGCACCAGATGTGGACCGCGCAGTACTACCACTTCAACAAGCCGCGCCGCTGGATCAACTCGGGTGGCCTGGGGACCATGGGCTTCGGGCTGCCGGCCGCGATGGGCGCGAAGGTCGGGTGCCCGGACGAGCAGGTCGTCTGCATCACCGGCGACGGCTCGATCCAGATGAACATGCAGGAGCTCGCCACGTGTGCCCAGGAGGGCATCGCGGTGAAGGTGTTCATCATGAACAACGGCTACCTGGGCATGGTCCGCCAGTGGCAGGAGCTGTTCTGGGACCGCCGCTACTCGTCGGTCGACATGGGCCGGTTCCCGGACTTCGTGAAGCTCGCGGACGCCTACGGCGCCACCGGGATGCGCTGCACGGACAAGACCACGCTCGTCGAGGACATGCGCGAGGCGCTCGAGACCGAGGGCCCGGTCGTCGTGGACGTGCGCGTCACCGCCGAGGAGAACGTGTACCCGATGATCTCGCCCGGCCAGGCCGCGCGCGACATGGTGGGGTGAGCATGGCCATGGGTGAACCGGGAACCAAGGAGCTCCTGAGCCTCGAGGAGCTCGAGGCGACGGCCGGAGCGCGTACCGGGCGCAAGCACATCCTCTCGATCCTCGTGGAGAACAAGCCGGGTGTCCTGACTCGGATCTCCGGGCTGTTCGCGCGGCGAGGGTTCAACATCGACACGCTGACGGTCGGTCCGACGGACGACGAGGACTTCTCGCGCGTGACGCTGACGCTCGACGGTGCGCTGCACCCGATCGACCAGGTCACCAAGCAGCTGCACAAGCTCGTCAACGTCCTGAAGATCCGCGACCTCGAGCCCGAAGAGACGGTCGCGCGGGAGCTTGCGCTGTTCAAGCTCGCCGTGGACGGCGTCCAGCGCGCCGAGGTGATGCAGATCTCCGAGATCTTCCGCGGCAAGGTCGTCGACGTCACGCGGCGGGCGATCATCATCGAGATCACCGGGACGACGGAGAAGATCGAGGCCTTCGAGCGGATGGTCCGGCCGTTCGGCCTGATCGAGATGATCCGCACCGGGGAGATCGCGATCAACCGGGGTCGCGCGGAGACCTGAGGCCGTCCGGCCGGGCCGCTCGTATCCTGAGTGCTGATGCCCGCGACCAGGCCAGTCGCCGCCGGCGCGTTCGCGCTCACGGACGCCGATCACGAGCGCCTGGCCTCGCGCCTGGCCGAGGCGGTCCGCCGCTCGCGGCGGGTGCGCGACGGGCGCGTGCTCGCGGCGATCACGGTCGCCGTCGACCGCTCGACGGATCCGACGGCGGTGGTCGTCACCTCGCGCGAGGCGGGCGAGCCGTGGTTCGCCCTCGAGCAGCCGGAGCGTGATCGCGCGGCACTGGCGACGCTCGGCGCCGTGTGCTCGCTCGAATCCCACGGGCCGGGGCGCTTCCAGGACGTCGCGCGAGGCTGGCGCGAGCTCTCCTCGAGCGCCCTCAGCGACCCGGGCGACGGCCCGCGGGGCTCGGGGCCCGTCGCCGTGGGGGGCTTCGCGTTCGCTCCCGAAGGCGGTTCCGCTCCCCCGTGGAGGGCGTTCGCGCCCGCGTCACTGCTGGTCCCGGAGGTGGCTCTGGCGCGTCGTGGAGACGAGGTCCGGCTGACGCTCGCCGCGCTGGCCCACCCGGACGACGATGCGGACGACCTGCTCGCACGTCTCGTGGATCGCGCCGGGCGGCTGTGCCAGCGGCCGCTCCCGCTGCTCGATCCCGACCCGGCGGAGCACGGTCGAGTGGTCAGTGCGATGCCTCCGGAGCACTACGAGGGCGCCGTCGCACGTGCGGTCGAGCGCATCCGCGCCGGCGATCTGGACAAGATCGTCCTGGCTCGCGAGGTGCAGGTGCACGCGCCGAGCGCGCATGACGCAGGTGCGGTCTTCGGCGTCCTGCGTGACGCCTTTCGCGAGTGTCATGTGTTCGCCGTCGGGCGTGGCCCGGACACGTTCCTGGCAGCGAGCCCCGAACTGCTCGTGCGCCGCGAGGGCCTGCGCGCCGGGACGCTCGCGCTCGCGGGCTCCACGCGCCGCAGCGCCGATCCGGCCGTCGACGACCACCTCGGCGAGCAGCTGCTGCGCTCCGCGAAGGACCGCGAGGAGCAGGAGATCGTCACGCGCCGCATCGTGCGCGCACTGCGGGCTCAGAGCGTCTGGGTCACCGCCGCCGAGGAGCCGGTGGTCGCGCGCATCGCGAACATCCAGCATCTGGCGACGCCGATCCGCGCCCAGCTGCGCGAGCCCGTCAGCGTCGTCGAGCTGGCGGGCCTGCTGCACCCGACGCCGGCGGTCGGCGGGGAGCCGCTGCGGGCGGCCGCGCCGCTGATTCCCGCGCTGGAGGGGCTCGACCGCGGCTGGTATGCGGGCCCGGTCGGCTGGACCGACGAGAACGAGGACGGCGAATTCTGCGTGGCGCTGCGCTGCGCCCTGCTGACCGGCAACGTCGCGCGCTGCTACGCGGGCGTCGGCGTGGTGCGCGACTCGGATCCGGCCGCCGAGCTCGCCGAGACGGAGATGAAGCTCCAGGCGCTGCTGCCGGTCCTGGCGTCGTAGTGCGGCGTGCCCGGCTCCTGCTCGCGGTCCTCGCCGTCTGTGCGCTCCTGCCGGTCTCCGCACAGCCGCAGACGCCGTCCTCCGACTACTGGGCCATCCCGCCGACGCCGACGGACTGTCGCGTCCCGCAGACCGAGCTCGACGCCGGCTCGCTGGCGCTCGGACGGCCGAACCACGGGCACCTCGTGCGCGGTGTGCCCTTCCCGCAGGAGACGGCCTACGCGTTCACCTGGGAGTACGCGAACTGGTCGACCCCGAGCCCGCGCTGGCGGCGCTACGGGACGCAGAAGCTCGTCCTGACGCTCGAATGCGTGCTCTACGGCTACCACCTGCGCCACCCGGACGCCGCTCGCGTGGGTGTCGCCGACCTGTCACTGCGCCGCGGCGGGCCCTTCGGCTCGGGCTACGGCGGCGAGGGCCACGCGTCACATCAGAACGGCCTCGATGCCGACGTTCCCTACCCGCGGCTGGACGGGTGCGAATGCGCTCCGCTGGACGCGCAGGACGTCGACCCGGTCCTCGCCCAGGAGCTCGTGAGCGCGTTCGTGCGCGGGGGTGCGCGCTACGTCTTCGTCTCGCCCGTGCTGTACCGCCGCGGGCTGATCCACGGGCCGCGCCGCATCGTGGTCCCTCTCGCCTCGCACGACGACCACCTGCACGTTCGGATCAGGCCGTAGCACCCGTCCTGAGCGTCAGCAGCACGTGCGGGAGGCCGCGGTGCTCGATCTCGCGCGGCCGGCCGAACCCGAGCTTCTCCATGACGCGCAACGACGCGATGTTGTCGCGCAGCGTGTAGCTCACCAGCTCGCCGAGGCCGAGGTCCGACCGCGCGACGGCGACGGCCGCCGCCCCGATCTCGGTGGCCAGGCCCGCCCCCCAGAGCTCGGGGACGATCGCCCAGCCCGCCTCGACCACCCCGGTGCCGCCGGCGATCGTCAGGTGCAGCCCGCCGCGGCCCGCGAACGCGCCGCTGACCCGGTCGCGTGCGATCCACAGCCCAAAGCCGTGCGCGTCCCAGTGCGCGATGTGGCCCGCGAGCAGGCTCGCCGCCTGCTCCGCCGTCTGCGTGCCGCCCAACCACGCTCCGACGCGCGGGTCGGCGGCGAACGCGGCCAGGTCGTCACGATCGCTGCGCACCGGCCGCGACAGCGTGAGCCGGCCGGTCTGCACGCGGTCCGGTGCGGACGGCGCAGGAGACGCCCGGCGCTCGCTCACGCCGGCTCGCCCAGCGATCGCCCGACGGCCTCCCAGACGCGCCGGTGGAGCGCGACGTTCTCGCTGCGCACGGTGCGCACGTGGATCAGCTGTGTTCCCTCGGAGGACAGCCCGTAGTCGAGCGCGGCGCGCAGCTCGGCCATGTCGCCGGCCTGGAGCAGGTGGAGTCCGTAGGCCTGGGCGAGGCCGGCGACGTCGAGCCCGGTCGGCGTCAGGACGTGACCCTCGAACGCGTCGGTCTGCGTGGCGACGGGGAGGAAGTCGAAGATCCCGCCGCCGTCGTTGTCGATCAGGACGATCGTCAGCGGGATGCGCAGCCGGCGCGCCGCCAGAAGCGACCCTGCGTCGTGGGCGAGCGCGACGTCGCCGATCAGGAGGACGACCGGGTCCGGTGAGGTGGCGGCCACGCCGTACGCGGTGGCGATCGTCCCGTCGATGCCGTTCGCGCCGCGATTGGAGAGCACCCGCGGGCCCTCGTCGCGGGCAGCGAAGAAGGTCTCCACGTCGCGGACCGGCATCGACGACGCGACCACGAGCGTCGTCTCGGGTGGGAGGCCACCGAGCTCGGCGGCGATCCGCGGCTCGCTGAGCTCGTCCCCGAGCGTCGCGCCGATCGCGCGAGATGCGCGCGCGTCAGCGTCGCGCCATGCGGCCGACCAGCCTGCGTCGGGCTCGCCGAGGTTCTCCGCACGCAGCGCCCGCAGCAGCGGCGCCGGCTGCTCGGCGACCACCAGGTCGGCGACCTGCGCCGGATCCTGCCACGCACCCTCGGGGTCGACGAGCACCTGGATGGCATCGAGGCCGGCGAGCCACTCCCGCAGCGGTTTGGAGGTCGGCAGGTCGCCGATGCGCAGGACGGCGCTGGGGCGGGCGACCGCGCGGAAGGCGTCGATGCGCAGCAGTGCGTCGTAGTGTGCGATCGCTGCGGGTCCGCGCCGCGCGCCGGAGAGCGGGTCGGCGAGGAGCGGCCAGCCGGTCGCCTCGCTGAGCTCGAGGGCCGCATCGGCGACCTGCCCACCGCGCTCGTCCCGGCCGGCCACGATCACGCCGCGCGGGGCGGCACGGATGACCGGTGCGAGGCGCCGCGCGGCCGCGACCGCATCGCCCGCGGGCGCGACGCGCAGAACCCACGGCCGGCCGTCGTCGCGCCCGCCGCCGCCCGGCTCATGCCCGTCCAGCGGGTCGTCGAGCACGAGCGGCTCGCGCAGCGGGAAGTTCAGGTGGACCGGTCCCGGCCGGCCCTCCTGGGCGGTCCACAGCGCACGGCAGGCCGTGGCGCGCATCCACCGCAGGGTCGCCGGCGTCGCCCGCTCGACGCCGACCTCGGTGAACGCCTTGACCGCGTCGCCGTAGAGCTTGACCTGATCGATCGTCTGGCCCGCGCCGCTGTCACGCAGCTCGGGCGGACGGTCCGCAGTGAGCACGACCAGCGGGATCCGCGCCTCGCGCGCCTCGATCACCGCCGGGAGGTAGTTCGCGGCTGCCGTTCCGGACGTGCAGGCCAGAACCGCGGGCCGGCCGCTCTGCTTGGCCAGCCCGAGCGCGAAGAACCCGGCACTGCGCTCGTCGATCTGCGAGAAGCACGGGAACCCGCCGCGGCGCACGAGCGAGAGCACGAGCGGGGCGGAGCGCGACCCGGGCGACGTCACGGCGCCGGCGACGCCGGCGCGTGCGAGCTCGTCGCAGAACGCACGCAGGAGCATGTAGGTGTCGGTCGCCTGGTTCATCATGAGTGGCCGTGCCCGAGACCGTCGTCCTCCTCCACGGGTTCGCCGGCACCGGGCGCGGCTGGGACGCGGTCGTCGAGCGGCTGGACGCGCAACGCTATCGGGCGCTGGCCCCCGACCTGCGCGGCCACGGCGCGGCGCGTGACCTGCGGCCGATCTCGTTCGAGGCCTGCGTGGCCGATGTCCTGGCCGCGGCGCCGCCCCGCTTCGACCTGTGCGGCTACTCGATGGGCGGGCGGATCGCCCTGCACGTCGCGCTCGAGGCCCCGGCGCGCGTCCGGCGGCTCGTGCTCGTGGCGAGCACCGCGGGCATCGACGACGAGGGCGACCGCGAGCGGCGCAGAGCGAGCCGATGCGACGCTGGCGGCGGACATCGAGTCCGGCGGGATCGACGCGTTCGCCGATCGCTGGCTCGGCCGGCCGCTGTTCGCCTCCGACCCCCCGGAGGCCCAGCGGCTCGCGCGCGAGGACATCGCGCGCAACGATCCCGCAGCGCTGGCGGCGGCGCTCCGCGCGGTCGGTACCGGCGCGATGGCGCCGCTCTGGGGACGCCTGGGGGAATTGGCGATGCCGGCCACGGTGCTCGCCGGTGAGCGCGACGCGAAGTTCCGCGCGCTCGGCGAGCGGCTCGCCGCGGGACTGCCGCAGGGGCGGCTCGTGGTGGTTGCGGGGGCCGGGCACGCGCTCCCGCGCGAGGCACCGGGCGCTGTCGCCGCCGAGATCCAGTTTTGAAGGCTTCCTAGGGCCCCGAGCCCGAAGACGCCGGCGGCGTTCCCGCCCAGGAAGCGCTCGCGCTGCTCGGGCGGCAGGTCCAGTGCCCCGAGATCCTCCAGGCAGCGCTGTGGCGTGATCATCGGGAAGTTGGAGCCGAACAGCACCTTGTGGCGGCTGCGCTGCAGCTCATTGACGAGCGCCGGGGGATAGCGGCGGACCGTGTAGGCGGAGGTGTCGATCCAGACGTTCTCGTACTTGTGCGTGAGCGCCAGCATCTCGTCCGTCCACGGGTAGCCGATGTGACCGCCGACGATCACGAGCTCCGGGAAGTCGAGCGCGACGTCGTCGATGTACGGGATCGGACGCCCCGGCTCCGACGAGCGCAGCGGCCCGGTGTGCCCGACCTGCGTGCAGAACGGGATCCCGAGCTCCGACGCAGGCCACGTACAGCGGGTAGTAGCGGCGATCGTTCGGCGGCAGGCCCCAGAGCCACGGGATCGCGCGGAGCGCGACAAAGCCCAGCTCCTCGACGCAGCGCCGCAGCTCCCGGACAGCACCCACCGGGTCGGCGAGGTCGACCGCGGCCGCGCCGGCGAACCGATCCGGGGCGTGGCGCACGACGGCGGCGACCTCGTCGTTCGTGATCATCGCTCCGTCGGGCCCGTGCCAGGCGGAGACGATCGCCACGTCGACGCCGGCGTCGTCCATTGCGGCCAGCGTCACGTCGACGGAGATCTCCGAGGGGATCGGCGACTCGCCGGCCCAGCGGCGCAGCGACGCGAACATCTCGTGCCCGATGAAGCCTGGCGTCGGGTGCTGGATCCACGCGTCGACGATCACGGCCCCGACCCTAGTGGCCTGGATGGCTACCGGGCGGGCCGCCCGCGCCCAGTCCCGGGGCCCCCGGGACGGCGATCGTGCCGCCCACCGGCGCGAACGGACCCTCGTCGAGGTCTTCGAACAGCCCGAGCGTGGCCAGCCCGCACGGCAGCTCGACCCGCAACGCCGCCGCACAGTGCAGCGCGGCGGCGATGCCGACGGGTCCGTCGAGCGTCGACGCGAGGTACGCCTCGGCGCCGGTCGTGCGCACGAGCGCCGCCTGGGCCAGCAGGCCCGCGATCCCGCCCGCGCGTGAGAGCTTCAGGCAGACGGCGTCGGCGGCGCCCGAGGCGAGCGCGCCCGGGCCGGCCGCCGTCTCGTCCATCGAGATCCGCGTCGCGACGCGCCGGCGCACCTCGCGCAGGGCGTCGATCCCGTGAACGGGCTCCTCGACGAGCTCCAGGCCGGCGGGGGCGAGCACGTCGATCGCGCGCACCGCGCCCTCCACGTCCCAGGCGCCGTTCGCGTCGAGCCGCAGCGCGACTTCCGGCCCCGCGGCCGCACGCACGGCGGCGACGCGCCCCGCATCGTCGCCCAGGCCGACCTTGAGCTTCACGCACAGGAACCCCTGCGCCGCGGCGCGGCCCGCCTGCGCCGCGGCTCCCGCCCGATCCTCTGCGCCGATCGTCGCGTTGACCGGGATCGCGTCGAGCAGGTCGCCCGCCAGCAGCTCGCAGACCGGGCGGCCCTCGCGCAGGCCCGCGAGGTCCCAGAGGGCCAGGTCGACCGCCGCCAGCGCCTGCGGAAGCGGATCGGTCGCCCGGCAGGCGTCGAGGATCGCCGCTCCGCCCTTGCCCGCCAGCTCATCCAGCACAGGCAGGTACGCCTCCAGCGCCCGGCGGCAGCGCTCGAGCGAGACGCCGTCGTAGGGCTGCAACGGCGCCGCCTCGCCCCAGCCCACGTTGCCGCCCGAGTCCTCGACCCGCAGGTACAGCAGCACGCGCTCGTGCACCTGACCGAACGCGGTTCGCAGCGGGGTGCGCAGCGCCAGCGTCCGAGGCTCGATGCGTGCGCCGGCCATCGCCGTCAGCTCAGCATCAGGCCGACGGCGAGCAGGACGCAGAACAGGAACTCGAGCTTGCCGGTGCCGGCGAGGGCCTCGTTGAGGGTCGGCCCGTCGGTGTGCGTCTCGACGGTGCGCACCAGGCCGACGGCCAGCGGGAGGGTCAGCAGCGGCAGCAGCAGCCAGGCGGTGAGCGGCCCCAGGAGCCACGGGAGCGGTGCGGTCACGTACGCCAGGGCGAGCATCGCCGCGTACATCCTGCGTGGTGCGCGCGCGGCCGAGGCGCACCGCGAGCGTGCGCTTGCCGGCGCGCCTGTCGGTGTCCATGTCGCGGACGTTGTTGACGACGAGGATCGCGGCGGCGAGCAGGCCGACGGGAACGGCCAGCACGAACGCCTCCCACGGGAGGTCCTGGCGCTGGACGTAGTACGAGCCGGTGACGGCGACGACGCCGAAGAACAGGAACACGAACACCTCGCCGAGGCCCTCATAGCCGTACGGGCGCGGGCCGCCCGTGTAGAGGATGCCGGCCAGGATCGACGCCGCCCCGATCAGCAGCAGCACCGGCCCGGCGACGGCGATCAGGTAGATCGCCGCACAGGACGGCGGCACCGAAGCTCAGGTACGTGGCGAACAGCACCTGCCGCGGCGGCACCAGGCCGCCGGCCGTCACGCGGACCGGCCCGAGGCGATCCTCGGTGTCGGCTCCGCGGCGCGCGTCGGAGTAGTCGTTGGAGAGGTTCGTGCCGACCTGGATGAAGAGCGCCCCGAGCATCGCCGCGACGAACGCGATCCAGTCGATCGAGCCGCGCGTCCCCGCGAGCGCGGTGCCGACGAGCACCGGCGCGACCGCCGCCGGAAGCGTCCGCGGGCGCGCGGCCATCAGCCAGATGCGCAGGCTCGGGCGAGGTCACCGCTACGGCCGCTTGGGGAACTGCGAGAAGTCGGGCTTGCGCTTGGCCTTGTAGGCCTCGCGACCTTCGCGTGCCTCCTCGCTGGCGTAGAAGAGGAGGTTCGTGTCGTGGGCGAGCTGCTGGATGCCGGCGAGGCCGTCCTCGGCGGCGTTGAAGCTCGCCTTCAGCAGGCGCAGCGAGAACGGCGAGAGCTCGAGCATCTCGCGGCACCAGGCGACGGTCTCGACCTCCAGCTCGGCAAGCGGCACGACGGTGTTGACGAGGCCCATCTCAAGCGCCTGCGCGGGCGTCGTACTGGCGGCAGAGGAACCAGATCTCCTTGGCCTTCTTCGGGCCCGACGAGGTTCGCCAGCAGCCCGGCGCCGTAGCCGCCGTCGAAGCTGCCCACCTTGGGCCCGGTCTGCCCGAACCGCGCGTTGTCGGCCGCGATCGACAGGTCGCACAGGAGGTGCAGCACGTGGCCGCCGCCGATCGCGTACCCGGCGATCATCGCGACGACCGGCTTGGGCAGGCGACGCATCTGGATCTGCAGGTCGGTCACGTGGAAGCGCCCGACGCCGGGGCTCGCCGCCTCCGGGATCGCTCAGGTAGCCGCTGTCGCCGCGCACGCGCTGATCACCGCCGGAGCAGAAGGCGAGATCGCCCTCGCCGGTGAGGACGATGACGCCGACCGAGGTGTCCTCGCGCGCGAGGTCCATCGCGCGGCCGATCTCGATGATCGTCTGGGGCCGGAAGGCGTTGCGGACCTCGGGACGGGCGATGGTGATCTTCGCGATGCCGTCACCGCTCAGCTCGTAGCGGATGTCGGTGAACTCGCCGGCGGGCCGCCAGTCCAGGGCCGGTCGGATCGTGGTCTCGGTGCTCATCGTGCGAGGGAGGCTAGCTTTCCCGCGTGGTCGTCGATGCCTGGTTGCCGCGTGCGCGCGCACGCACCCCGCGCGAGTCGCGGTCGGCGACCTGACGTACGCGCAACTGCTGGAGGCGGCCGCGGGGCGGCTCGGTCAGGCTCGCGGCGCTCGGGGTGCGGCGGGCGATCGCGTCGCGATCGCGCTGGGGCCCGGGCCGGATCGTTCGCGGTCGCGCTCCACGCGACGCTGCTGCTCGGCGCGGTCGCCGTGCCGATCGACCCGCGCCTCGCGCCGCGCGAGGCGGCACGCCAGAGCGCGGGGGCGGCGGCGGTGCTCGACGCGCCGCTGCGCGCCCGCCGGACGACGCACGCCCGGGAGCGCTCGATCGGGCCACGATCTCGACGCCGCCGCCGTCGTGATCCACACCTCGGGAACGAGCGGCGAGCCCAAGCCCGTCGCGCTGACCTACGGGAACTGGCTGTGGAGCGCGCTCGGCTCGGCGGCGGCCCTCGGGGTCGATCCCGCCGAGCGCTGGCTGTGCTGCCTGCCGCTCGCGCACGTCGGCGGGCTGTCGATCCTGCTGCGCTCCGCCATCTACGCGACGACGGCGATCGTGCACGAGCGCTTCGACACCCAGCGCGTGCTCGCCGCGCTGCGCGATCCGGATGGCCCGACGCTCGTCTCGCTCGTGCCGACGACGCTCCAGCGGCTGCTCGACGCGGGCCTGCGCGAGCCTCCGGCGCTGCGCTGGGTGCTGCTCGGCGGCGCCGCGATCCCCGACGGCGCTGCTGCGCCGTGCCACGGCGCCGGCGTTCCGGTCGCACCGACCTACGGGATGAGCGAGGCGTGCTCGCAGGTCGCGACGCTCGGGCACCCGCTGTTCTGCACGCGCGTGCAGATCGCGCCGGACGACGAGGTGCTCGTCAGCGGGCCGACGGTGGCGCCGGCCGCGGCGGGCCGGTGCTGGCGACGGGTGACCTCGGCGCGCTCGACGCGCACGGCGACCTGACGATCCTCGGTCGCAAGGCCGACACGATCATCACCGGAGGGGAGAACGTCGCGCCGCAGGAGGTCGAGGAGGTGCTGCTCGCGCACCCGGCCGTCGCCGAGGCCGGGCGTCCACGGTCGCCGCGACGAGATCTGGGGCGAGGTGGTCGTCGCGACCGTCGTGCTGCGCGCCGGCGAGGACCTCGGCGACGCCGACCTGCGCGCCTGGTGCGGTGAGCGGCTCGCGTCCTACAAGGTGCCCAAGCAGATCGCCTTCGCCAACGCGCTGCCGCGCACCGCATCCGGGAAAGCTGCTGCGCCGTGAGCTCCAGTAGACCTCAGAACTTCCGGCCACGCGTACTAGGCTCAGTCGCTCATGGATCCTGAGACATTCCGCGTCGAGAGCCGCCAGCGCTGGGAGCGCGCCGCCGGTGGCTGGAGCGCGCAGCGCGAGGCGTTCCAGCAGGCCACGGCCCCGGTCACGATGTGGATGATCGACGCGATCGACCCCCAGCCCGGCCAGACCGATCCTGGAGCTGGCCGCCGGCCTGGGCGACACCGGGCTGATGGCCGCGGAGCTCGTCGGTCCGACCGGGAAGGTGATCCTCAGCGACGGCGCCGAGGCGATGGTCGCAGCGGCGACAGGCGAACGCCGATCGCGTCGGTGCGCACGAACGTCGAGACCAAGGCGATGGAGGCGGAGTGGATCGACCTGTCGACCGCCTCGGTCGACGGCGTCCTGTGCCGCTGGGGCTACATGCTGCTCGCCGACCCCGAGACGGCGCTGCGCGAGACCCGCAGGGTCCTGAAGCCCGACGGCCGCCTCGCGCTCGCCGCGTGGGACGACCGCTCGCGCAACCCGCAGTTCTCGGTGCTCCAGGAGGTGCTCAGCGCCCGCGGGCTCGGCAGCGAGCCCGAGCCCGGCGCGCCCGGGCCGTTCGCGTTCGCATTCGAGGGCATGATCGAGGATCTGCTCGGCAGCGCGGGGTTCGCGGAGGTCGAGGTCGACGCCGTCGACTTCGCGTTTCGCGCGACGGATCTCGACGCGTGGTGGGACCATCACGTCGCGCAGTCGGTGTCGCTGTCGGAGGTCGTCGGGACGCTGAGTCCCAAGGAGCACTACGAGCTGCGCGACGCGTTCGACGCCGCGTTCGTCGCCGTTCGTGGAGGACGACGGCTCCGTCACCGTCCCGGCCCGGGCGCTCGTCGCCTCGGCGACCGCCTGACCGCACCGCACGCGGCCGGTTCCCTACCATCCCGCGCCATGTTCTACGACGACGACGCAGACCTCACGCTCCTCGACGGCAAGACCGTCGCGATCATCGGCTTCGGCTCGCAGGGGCACGCGCACGCGCTGAACCTCAAGGACTCCGGGGCGACCGTCGTCGTGGGGCTGCGCGCCGGCTCGGAGAAGGTCGCCCAGGCCACCGAGGCGGGTCTCGAGGTCCTGCCGGTCGCCGAGGCCGCCGCGCGCGGGGACCTCGTCATGCTGCTTGTGCCGGACGAGCTGCACCACGACGTCTACGAGGCCGAGGTGGCCGCCGGTCTCGACGCGGGCAACCTGCTGCTGTTCGGCCACGGCTTCTCGATCCTCTACGGCGAGGTCGTCCCGCCCGCCGGACGTCGACGTGGCGCTCGTCGCCCCGAAGGGCCCCGGGCACCTGGTCCGCCGCCAGTACCTCGAAGGTTCGGGTGTCCCGGGCCTGATCGCGATCCAGCAGGACCCGACGGGCAATGCGCAGCCGCTTGCGCTCGCGTATGCCAAGGGGATCGGCTGCACGCGTGGCGGGGTCTTCGAGACGACGTTCAAGGAGGAGACCGAGACCGACCTGTTCGGCGAGCAGGCGGTGCTCTGCGGCGGCGCCAGCGCGCTCGTGCAGGCGGGCTTCGACACGCTCGTCGACGCGGGCTACGACCCGCAGATGGCGTACTTCGAGTGCCTGCACGAGCTGAAGCTGATCGTCGACCTGATGTACGAGAAGGGCCTGGCGGGCATGCGCTACTCGATCTCGAACACGGCCGAGTACGGCGACTACACGCGCGGTCCGCGCGTCGTGAACGACGAGACACGGGCGGAGATGAAGCGCATCCTCGGCGAGATCCAGGACGGCACGTTCGCGCGCGAATGGATCGCCGAGAACCGCGCCGGCCAGGAGAACTTCAAGCGCATGCGCGCCGAGCAGGCCGCGACGCAGGTCGAGTCGACGGGCAAGGAGCTGCGCGCCATGATGGACTGGATCGACGACACGGGTTTCGAGCAGGGCTGACCGCGGGACGCTGAGCTACACTTCCTCGCGCCGTCACAACTGGCGCTATCGGGTGGAGCGACACCACCGGGAAGTGACGGGCACCATCACCGCCGCGCGCCTGGGCACCGACGCTTGGATCCCCGCCTCATTGCAGGCACGAAGCGAGAGACGCCCAGATGACCGACACCGCCGCACACCTGCAGATCCCCGACCAGATGAAGCCCGCCGACGGGCGCTTCGGCTGCGGCCCGTCGAAGGTGCGCACGCTGCAGCTCGACGCGCTCGCGACCGAGGGCGCCGCGCTGATGGGCACGTCCCATCGCCAGACGCCGGTCAAGGACCTCGTGGGCCGCGTGCGCGCGGGCCTCGGTGACCTCTTCTCGCTTCCCGACGGGTACGAGGTCGCGCTCGGCAACGGCGGCGCGACGGCGTTCTGGGACGCCGCCACCATCGGGCTCGTGCGCGAGCGCTCGCTGCACCTGGCGTTCGGCGAGTTCTCCGCGAAGTTCGCGGCCTGCACGCAGGCGGCTCCGTTCCTGAAGGACCCGATCGTCGTCAGCGCCGAGCCCGGAAGCGCCCCGTCACCGGTCGCCGACCCGCAGGCCGACGTGATCGCCTGGGCCCACAACGAGACGTCGACCGGCGTCATGGTGCCCGTGCACCGGCCCGGCGGAGCGGGCGATGCGCTCGTCGCGATCGACGCCACCTCCGGCGCGGGCGGGCTGCCGCTGGATGCCACGCAGGCCGACGTCTACTACTTCGCCCCGCAGAAGTGCTTCGCCTCCGACGGCGGGCTCTGGCTTGCGCTGCTGAGCCCCGCGGCGCAGGAGCGCATCGAGGAGATCGCCGGGTCCGGCCGGTGGATCCCCGACTCGCTGAACCTGCTCACGGCGCTCGACAACAGCCGCAAGGACCAGACGTACAACACGCCCGCGGTCGGCACGCTGTTCCTGCTCGCCGAGCAGCTCGACTGGATGAACGACAACGGCGGCCTGGACTGGTGCGTGCAGCGCACCCGGACGTCCAGCGACCACCTCTACGGCTGGGCGGAGGCGTCGTCGTTCGCGACGCCGTTCGTGGAGCAGCCGGCCGCCCGCTCGCTCGTCGTCGGGACGATCGACATCGACGCGTCGGTCGACGCGGCCGCGGTCGCCACGACGCTGCGCGCGAACGGGATAGTCGACACCGAGCCCTACCGCAAGCTCGGTCGCAACCAGCTGCGGATCGCGATGTTCCCGGCGATCGAGCCCTCCGACGTCGAGGCGCTGACCGCCTGCATCGACTGGGTCGTCGAGCGCCAGACGGCGAGCGCGGGGGTATCGGCATGAGCGCTCCCGCGAAGGTCCTCGTCGCCGAGAAGATCGGCGATAGCGGCATCGATCTCCTGCGCGAGTCGGGCTTCGACGTCGAGGTCGGCGCCGGCTGGGACCGCGCCGAGCTGATCGAGCGCATCGGCGAGTTCGACGGGATCCTGATCCGATCGGCGACACAGCTCGACGCCGAGCTGCTCTCGCATGCGACGAACCTGCGGGCGATCGGCCGCGCCGGCGTCGGCGTCGACAACGTCGACGTCCCGGAGGCCACCAAGCGCGGCATCATCGTCGCCAACGCGCCGCAGTCGAACGTCGTGACGGCGGCGGAGCACACGATGGCGCTGCTGCTCGCGCTCGCGCGCAACGTGCCCCAGGCGCACGCCTCGCTGGTCGCGGGGCGCTGGGATCGCTCGAAGTACTCCGGCGTCGAGCTGCTCGACAAGACGCTCGGGATCCTCGGGTTCGGCCGCATCGGGCAGCTCGTCGCCGAGCGGGCACAGGGCTTCGGCATGAAGGTCGTCGCGTACGACCCCTACGTGGGCGCCGAGCGCTACCGCGAGCTGGGTGTGCAGAAGGCCGAGACGTCCGACGAGGTCTATGCCGTCGCCGACTTCATCACGGTCCACCTGCCCAAGACGCCGGAGACCGAGGGCTGGCTGAATGCCGAGGCCTTCGCGAAGATGAAGGACGGCGTGCGCGTGCTGAACGTCGCACGCGGCCCGCTGATCGTCGACGCGGACCTGCAGGCCGCGCTCGACTCGGGGAAGGTCGCGGGCGCCGCGCTCGACGTCTTTCGCAGCGAGCCGATGACCGAGCACCCGCTGTTCTCCTACCCGAACGTCATCGTGACGCCGCACCTGGGCGCCTCGACGGCCGAGGCGACCGATCGCGCCGGCTTCCAGGCCGCCGAGCAGGTCGTGGCGGCGCTCAACGGCGGCTCGGTGACGACCGCCGTCAATGTGCCGTCCGTGCCCGCCGAGGACCTCGAGGTCCTCGGCCCGTTCCTGCCGCTGTGCCGGCGCCTGGGGCGCCTTGCGGCGGCGATCGCCCCGGTGGGGTCGATCGACCGGATCGACGTCGAGTACCTCGGGCGCATCGCCGATCGCGACTGCCGGCCGCTGACCACCGCCGTGCTCCTGGGCGTGCTCACCGGGCACACCGAGGAGGAGGTCAACGAGGTCAACGCACCGTCGATCGCCGCCCAGCGCGGCATCGTCACAGCGGAGACGACCCGCACGAGCGCGCGCGACTTCACCGAGCTCGTCCGCGTGACGGTCGTCGCAGGCGGCCACGGTTCGCGCGTGGTCGGCACCACGCTCGGCCGCCGCAACCGCCCGCACCTGCTCGAGGCGTGGGGGCAGCGTTTCAACCTGCAGCTCGACGACCACCTCGCGCTGTTCCGCTACGAGGACGTCCCCGGGATGATCGGCCGCGTCGGCACGATCTTCGGGGCGCACGGCGTCAACATCGACGCCGCCGCCGTCGGCTACGACCCCGATGACGGCGAGGCGGAGGACCTCGGCTCGCAGGCGGTCATGGTCATCACGACACACGAGCCCGTGCCCGCCGCGCTGATCGACGAGATCATCGCCTCGGGCGGTTTCATCAGTGGCCGCGCCGTCAACCTCTCCTGACGTCCCGGCCAACGCCGCTCGCGGCGGCGCGCCATTGGCGATGAACCGCCGCGTGCGGACTTGTGAATGTCCCGCTCCAGGGCATAGGGTCGTCGCCATGGAGAGTGCATCGGTGGGGGTACCCGCGAAGAGCGTGCTGCCCGAAGGATCGGGCGCAGGGGAGAAGGGCCTGAAGACCGGGGCGATCGGATTCATCTCCGGCGTCGTGATCGGCGTCGCCTCGACGGCGCCGGGCTACTCGCTCGCCGGGGCCCTGGGTCTCGTCGTCGGCGTCGTCGGGATCGGCGTCCACGCGCCGGTGATCATGATCGCGGCGTTCATCCCGATGCTGCTCGTCGCGTCGGCCTACTACTGGATGAACCGCGCCGATCCGGACTGCGGGACGACGTTCTCGTGGGTCACGCGCGCCATGGGCCCGTCGTGGGGCTGGATCGGCGGCTGGGCGATCATCGTCGCCGACGTGATCGTCATGGCGAACCTGGCACAGATCGCCGGTCTCTACACCTTCCTGTTGTTCGGCATCGACAATCCCTCGACGCTCGCGGTCACGGTGCTGGGAGTCATCTTCATCGCGGCCATGACGTACATCTGCGTGATCGGCATCGAGCTGAACGCCAAGACGCAGATCGGCCTGCTCGCGGCCGAGCTGATCGCGCTTGGGCTGTTCGCCGTCGTCGCCCTGGTCCGCGTTTTCGCCAACGACGCGCCCCCCGGCTCGGTCGATCCGTCGCTGGAGTGGTTCAACCCGACGGGGATCGGATCGGTCAGCGCGTTCACCTCCGGCCTGCTGCTCGCGATCTTCATCTACTGGGGCTGGGACACGACCGTGACGGTCAACGAGGAGACGGAGGACCCGGGCGAGGCGCCGGGCCGCGCTGCGATCTGGGCGACGGTCATCCTCGTGTTCACCTACGTCATCGTCACCGTCGCCGCGATCTCGTTCGGGGGCGCCGGAGCGGCTGGCCAACGACAGTTCGGGTGACGTGCTGGGCCTCCTGGCCAACGACGTCTTCGGCAGCTCGACGCTCGGCAAGATCGTGATCATCGCGGTGCTCTCCTCCGCGGCGGCGTCCTGCCAGACGACGATCCTGCCGACCGCGCGCACCGCGCTGTCGATGGCCCGCGCGAAGGCGATCCCGGCCAAACTCGGTGAGGTCGACACGCGCTACCTCACGCCGGCCTTCGCGACGTGGATCATGGGCATCCTGTCGATCGTCTGGTACGTCGGGCTGACGCTCGTCTCGCAGAACATCCTGTTCGACGCGATCGCGGCGCTCGGCCTGTGGATCGCCTTCTACTACGGCCTGACGGCGTTCGCGTGCACGATCTACTACCGCAAGCAGGTGCTCACGAGCTGGAAGAACTTCGTGTTCCTGGGCGTCGCTCCGGTGCTCGGCGGACTGATGCTCACGGCGATCTTCGTGAAGTCGTGCATCGACCTCTCCAAGCCCTCCAACTCGGAGTCGGGCGACTCCTGGCTGGGCCTGGGCCCGCCCTTCGTGATCGGGCTGAGCTTCATGGTCCTCGGCGGCATCCTGATGCTGATCTGGCGCGCGCAGGGCCATCCCGAGTTCTTCAAGCGCAAGCGCGAGGTCGCCGACCCGGCACTTGTCGCCGCGTCCCCGGCCGGAGGTGCATGAGATGAGCAGCAAGACGATCGTCGTCGGCTACGACGGCACGGACGGCGCCAAGGCGGCGCTGTCCGAGGCGCTGAAGGTCGCCGGGGAGATCGGTGGCGATGTCGTCGCCGTGTTCGCGTACGACCGGGTGATCGTCGGCGGGGAGTCGCACGACCTCGACGCGCAGGTGCACAAGCGCGGCGACGAGATGCTCGCCGAGGCGGAGGCGCAGGCTCAGAGTGTGGGGATCGCACTGCGCAAGCAGTACTACGAGCAGAACGTCGCGAGCGCTCTCGTCGAGGTCGCCGACGAGGTCGACGCGCGCTTCATCGTCGTCGGCTCGTACGGCGAGCGTCCGCTGAAGGGCGCACTCGTCGGTTCGACGCCGAACAAGCTGATCCACCTCGCCGAGCGGCCGATCATCATCGTGCGGATCCCCGAGGACGACTGACCAGGCCGCCGGGGTAGGCTGCGCCGATGCGCGCCGTCGTCATCACGAAGCACGGGCCGCCCGAGGTCCTCCAGGTCCAGGAACGCCCGGCGCCGGCGTGCGGGACCGGGCAGATCAGGATCAGCGTCGCCGCGGCGGGCGTGAACTTCGCCGACACGATGGCGCGCGTCGGCCTCTACGAGGACGCGCCGCCGCTGCCGAGCATCGTCGGCTACGAGGTCGCCGGCACGGTCGCCGAGCTCGGCGAAGGGGTCGACGGGCCGGCGGTCGGCTCGCGCGTGATGGCGGGCACGAAGTTCGGCGGGTACGCCGAGGAGGTCGTCGTCCCGGCGGCCGACGCGATCGCGCTGCCCGACGGGATGAGCTTCGAGCAGGGAGCAGCGATTCCGGTCAACTACGCGACCGCCTGGGCCGGGCTGCTCGGCTACGGGAGCCTGCGGCCGGGCGAGCGCGTGCTGATCCAGGCCGCGGCCGGCGGCGTCGGAATCGCCGCGACGCAGATCGCCAAGGTCGCCGGGGCCGAGCTGTGGGGCACCGCCTCGCCCGGCAAGCACGACGCGATCCGCGCACAGGGGATCGAACATCCGCTGGACTACACGAAGGCCGACTGGTCGGCGGGGCTGCCGCCGTTCGACCTGATCATGGACGCGATCGGCGGCGCGTCGTTCAAACGCAGCTACGGCCTGCTGCGACCGGGCGGGCGGCTGGTCGCGTTCGGAGCGTCGAGCGTGATGCAGGGGGAGACCCGGAATCTGCGCAAGGCGCTCCCGCAGGCGCTGCGGATGATGCGCGGATTCGACCTCGTCAAGCAGATGGGAGAGTCCAAGGCGGTCATCGGGCTCAACATGCTGCGGCTGTGGGAGGACCGCGGGTCACTCGAGCCGTGGATCGCCCCGCTGCAGGCGATGATCGACGACGGCACCCTGAAGCCGGTCGTGTCCGACGTCGTGCCGTTCGCGCAGGCGCCGGAGGCACACCGGATCCTCGGGGAGCGCCGCAACATCGGCAAGGTCGTCCTCGTCCCCTGAACCGCCGTTCGGCGCGCGTCGCACGCCGCTCGTCGCACGCGGCGTCGAGGCTCGGCGCGCATGCTCAAGAACCCGGGTCATGCCGCCGATGTGGGCCGGAGCATGCTTGCGTCCCGTGTTCTTCGCGCATTGCTCCTGACGGCAGCCATCGGCGCCGCCGCCGTGCCCGCGGCCCGGGCGGACTCGTCCTCGTGGGACTTCGAGTCGATGCACCCCGGGACGATCGACGGTCAGCAGGGCTGGGTCATGACCGGATCCTATGACGTCGAGGTCCTGGACATGACGGCGCCGTCGCCGATCCTGCCGCCCTCGCCCATCGTCGCGCCGACCCGCAGCTTCGGCGTCAAGAGCATGCGGATCTCAAACGCCGTGACGGACACCTCGGCATGGGACCAGACCTACAGCCCGTCGCTCTCGAACGCTGCGGGTGAGAGCACCTCGGCCTTCGGCGTGAACTCCGGCGGCACGCGTCAGCCGCGCATGGAGGCGTCGTTCGACATCGCCTCGGCCGATCCGTCGACCGAGCAGCAGGGCCTGTCGATGTCGGTGTCGCCCGATCGCGGCGACGGGTCGCGGATGGGCCTCCTGCGCATCAGCGACAAGCCGTCCGGCCTGCTGCTCGAATGGGGCGACTATCCGCTGACTTCGCGCGACCTCGCCGGCCACGTGCCCTACCAGATCCAGCCGGTCGCCTCCGCGCTGGACCGCAGCGCGCCGCACAACGTCCGGCTCGTCATGAACTTCGCCGAGGGCTACGACAACGACACGGTCGAGATCTGGGTCGACGGGGCGAAGATCGCCACCGCCGAGTCGTGGGAGAACTACTGGCGGCGCGACTCCGATGCGATCTCGGCATCGAACCGCGTCCCGATGGTCGACTCGCTCGTGTTCCGTCTCGACAGCAACCCCAACGTCCCGTCGACGCTCGGCGCGGGGTTCCTCGTCGACAACGTCAGCCTGCTGTCCGACGGCGGCGCCTCCGGTGGCGGTGGCGGCCAGGGCCCCGCCGGACCGGCTGGTCCGACGGGTCAGGCCGGCGCCGCCGGCACGCCCGGCACGGCCGGGGCGCCCGGACCGGCGGGACCGGCCGGCAGCGCAGGCCTGCCCGGCACCCCGGGGAAGCCGGGTGCCAACGGCAAGTCGGTGACCACGGCCTCGTCCACGAGCCTCGGTCACAAGGTCCGCATCGCCCGCGTCCGGATGCAGCCGCGGTGGGCGCTCGTCACGATCGTCTGCCCGAAGGCCGCCGGCCTGTGCGACGGCATCATTCGTGCGCGGACGACTGACGGCGTACGCCTGGCGTCGGCGTCCTTCGACGCCGACGGAGGCAAGTCCGTGATCGCCCGCCTGCGGCTCGGGCCGCGCGGAAGTGCGCTCGTCGCGGCCGGAACGCGCCCGGCGCTGACGGTCGTCTCGCGCGATCGCTGGGGCGTGGCGACGCGCACCAGCCTCGCCCCGGGCACCAGCGTCGCTTCGCGCAAGCTCTCAAAGTAGAGAACCTGTTCCAGGGCTTGCGCGCCCGCCACCCGTTGGTAGGCTCCTACGAGCATGTCGTTCCTGCTCGCCCACCGACTTCTTCTCCTCCCCCCTCGGGGGGAATAACGCGCTGGCGGCCGCGTAGCCGCGAACACACCTGAAGAAGTCCGTAGGAATGAGCCGACAGAGAAGGAACGTGAACGACGTGGACCCCAACCGAGTACTGATCTTCGACACGACGCTGCGCGACGGCGAGCAGTCGCCCGGCATCTCGCTGAACACGACCGAGAAGCTCGAGATCGCCCAGCAGCTCGCGCGCCTGCAGGTCGACGTCATCGAGGCCGGCTTCCCGATCGCCTCGCCGGGAGACTTCGAGGCGGTCGAGGCGATCGCCCGAGAGGTGCAGGGCCCGGTGATCGCCGGGCTGGCGCGCGCCAACAGCGCCGACATCGACGCCGCGTGGAACGCGGTCAAGGACTCCGAGCGCCCGCGCATCCACACGTTCGTCTCGACGTCGGACATCCACATCGAGTTCCAGATGCAGAACACGCGCGAGGACGTGATCGGCCTCGCCCGCGCCGCGGTCGCGCAGGCGAAGGCGCTCTGCGACGACGTCGAGTTCTCGCCGATGGACGCGACCCGCTCGGACCCGCAGTTCACCGCCGAGGTGCTGCAGATCGCGATCGACGAGGGCGCGACCACGATCAACATCCCCGACACCGTCGGCTACGCGATGCCCGACGAGTACGCGCGCTTCCTGCGCACGCTCTACGAGCTCGTGCCCGGACCTACGCGGCGTCGTCGTCTCGACCCACTGCCACGACGACCTGGGCCTCGCGGTCGCGAACTCGTTCGCCGGCGTCCAGGCGGGCGCGCGGCAGGTCGAGTGCGCGATCAACGGGATCGGCGAGCGCGCCGGCAACGCGTCGCTCGAGGAGATCGTGATGCTGCTGCACACGCGCGGCAAGGATCTCGATGGGCTCCACACGGGCGTCGTCACGACCGAGCTGGCCCGTTCCAGCCGGCTCGTCTCACGGCTGACCGGCTACGCGGTGCAGCCGAACAAGGCGATCGTGGGCCGCAACGCGTTCGCGCACGAGTCGGGCATCCATCAGGACGGCGTCCTGAAGGAGCGCACGACGTTCGAGATCATGGACGCGACGACCGTCGGGCTCGAGGCCAACCAGCTCGTGCTGGGCAAGCACTCCGGCCGCCACGCGCTGCGCGCGGCGCTGGAGGAGCTCGGCTACGTCGTCGAGGGGCAGGCGCTGAACACGGCGTTCAAGCGCTTCAAGGACATCGCGGACAAGAAGAAGCAGGTCACCGCACTGGATCTCGAGGCGCTCGTCACCGACGAGCTGCGCGAGGAGGTCAGCGGCTACCAGTTCGAGAGCTTCGAGGTCGAGGCCTCGTCGACGCGACCGCCGCATGCGCGCGTGACGGTGCGGCTGCCGGACGGGACGATCGCCGAGGGGTCCTTCTTCGGCGACGGGCCGGTCGATGCGGTCTTCCGGGCGATCAACACCGCCGTCGGGGTCGACGCCCGCCTGCGCGAGTTCCGGGTCGAGGCCGTCACCGGCGGCCAGGACGCCCTCGGCGAGGTCTCGGTCGTGATCGAGCTCGCCCAGCACGGTTCGCGGCTGAAGCCCGAGGTGCCAGGTGGCCTGGCCGAGGAGGCCATCACCGGTTCGGGCCAGGCCGTCGCGACCGACATCATCGAGGCCGCCGGGCGCGCCTACGTGCGCGCGCTGTCCATGGCCGTCGCCAAGGCCTCCGCGGCCGAGCGCGCAGCGAGCCTCGCCGCCTCGTAGAGGACCTGTCAGCGTCCGGACGACTGTACGTGATAACGTACAGTCGTCCGATGTCGGCCACCGAGAACAACCCCGAGGTCCTCAGCATCGGACCGCGCGTGAAGGCGCTGCGCGAGGCCGGCGGCCTGTCGCTGCGTGACCTCGCCGAGCGATCGGGCGTCAGCGCGCCGATGCTGAGCCAGGTCGAGCGGGGGGAGACGAGCCCGACCCTCTCGGTGGCCAGCCGGATCGCGTCCGGGCTCGACCTGCGCCTCTCGCAGCTCCTGCGACTGGATGAGTCCGGAAGCGTCACCGTCGTGCGCGAGTCCGAGCGCCGCGGCGGCGGCTCCGCCCGCAGCGGGCATCGCTTCCAGGTGCTCACGCCGCCGCTGCCGGGTCAGCGGGCCGAGCTCTCGCGCCACCTGCTGGCGGCGGGAGCGAAGACCGGCGGGCCTGGCGACCCGCCGATGCATGAGCCGGGCGCGCGCGAGATCGCGCTCGTCGAACAGGGCCCGGTGGTGCTGCACATCGACGGCGAGCGCCACGCGCTCGCCACCGGCGACACCGTGACGTTCGACGCCGACCTTTCCCACCACTTCGAGAACCCGGGCCCGGTGAGGCGGCCATCCTGGCCGTCGTCAGCGCGGGCCTCCGACGGAGCTAGAGGATGTCACCGAACCAACAACGCTGTTCGACAAGATCTGGGCCGATCACGAGGTCGCAGGCGGCCTCATCTACATCGACCTGCACCTCGTCCACGAGGTCACGAGCCCGCAGGCGTTCGACGGCCTGCGGCTCGCCGGGCGCACCGGTTCGCCGCCCGGACCGCACGATCGCGACGGCCGACCACAACGTGCCGACCGACGGCACGCCGGTCGCCGCGCGCATCAAGGACGAGCTCAGCCGCGTCCAGGTGGAGCGGCTCGAGTCCAACTGCGCCGAGTTCGGCATCCCGGTGTACTCGCTGGGGTCCGACCGCCAGGGGATCGTGCACGTCATCGGCCCGGAGCTCGGCGTCACGCAGCCCGGCATGACGATCGTCTGCGGCGACAGCCACACGGCGACGCACGGCGCGTTCGGCGCGCTGGCCTTCGGCATCGGGACGAGCGAGGTCGAGCACGTGCTCGCGACCCAGACGCTCGTCCAGCGCAAGCCGAAGTCGATGCGCATCCGCTACGAGGGCGAACTGGGCTACGGCGTCACGGCGAAGGACCTGATCCTCGCGACGATCGGCCAGATCGGCGTCGAGGGCGCCGTCGGCCACGTCGTCGAGTTCGCCGGCCCGGCGATCGAGTCGCTCTCGATGGAAGGGCGCATGACCGTCTGCAACATGACCATCGAGGCCGGCGGCCGGGCCGGCATGATCGCGCCGGACGAGACGACGATCGCCTGGGTGAAGGGCCGCCCGGCGGCGCCCGCCGGCGCGGACTGGGATGTCCTGGCCGAGCGCTGGCGTGGGCTGAGGACGGACGACGGCGCGACGTTCGACAAGGAGATCGTCGTCGACGCTGCGGCGATCAGCCCGCAGGTCACCTGGGGCACGAACCCCGAGATGGTGACCGGCGTCGGCGGAGCCGTGCCCGGAGCCCCAGAGCGACGGCGACGAGCGCGCGCTGGAGTACATGGGACTGGAGGCCGGCACGCCGATCGAGGAGATCGCGCTCGACCGCGTGTTCATCGGCTCGTGCACGAACTCGCGGATCGGCGATCTGCGCGCCGCCGCAGAGGTCATCAAGGGCCGCAAGGTCGCGGGCGGCGTCTACGCGATGGTCGTCCCCGGGGTCGGTGGCGATCAAGCGCCAGGCCGAGGGGGAGGGCCTCGATGAGGTCTTCCGCGCGGCCGGGTTCGACTGGCGCGGCGCCGGCTGCTCGATGTGCCTGGGAATGAACCCCGACACCCTGAAGCCCGGCGAGCGCTGCGCCTCGACCTCGAACCGCAACTTCGAGGGGCGTCAGGGCCGCGGCGGCCGGACCCACCTCGTCAGCCCGCAGATGGCGGCCGCCGCCGCCATCGAGGGCCGTTTCGTCGACATCCGCCAGTGGAACCCGGAGGCATGATGGAGCCCGTACACACGATCGAAGGCCCGGTGTCCGTGCTGGCGCGCGACGACGTCGACACCGATCAGATCATCCCCAAGCAATTCCTCAAAAGGGTCGAGCGCACCGGCTTCGGCGAATACCTCTTCTACGACTGGGCCAAGGAGCCCGGCTGGGACCTGCCGAAGAACCCGATCCTCGTGACGGGTCGCAACTTCGGCTGCGGGTCCTCGCGCGAGCACGCTCCGTGGGCGCTCGAGGACTACGGGTTCAAGACCGTGATCGCACCGTCGTTCGCGGACATCTTCCAGTCGAACTCGACGAAGATCGGGCTGCTGCCGGTGGCGCTCAGCGAGGACGAGTGCCACGCGATCGCGCAGGCCGGGAGCGCGGCCGTCGACCTCGAGGCCCAGGAGGTCCGCTACGGCGACGGCCAGGTCGCGCGTTTCGACGTCGACCCCGAGACGAAGCATCGTCTGCTGCACGGCCTCGACGACATCGGCATGACGCTGAAGATGGGCGAGGCGATCGACCTGTTCGAGCACGAGCGCGAGCGCCCCGGCCCCGTCACGACGAGCCTCTGAGGCCCTGATGAGCGATACGAAGCAGATCGCCCTGCTCCCGGGTGACGGCATCGGGCCCGAGGTGGCCGCGGCCGCGGTCCAGGTCCTCGACGCCGTCGTGCCCGGGCGCCTGGCGTACACCGAGCACCTGTTCGGCGGAGTCTCGATCGACGAGCACGGCACCGCGATGACCGATGCGACGCTGGCGGCCTGCCGCGCGGCCGATGCGGTGCTGCTGGCCGCGGTCGGCGGCCCGAAGTGGGACACGACCGATCCCGACAGGCCGCGCCCCGAACAGGGCCTGCTGGGCCTGCGCAAGGGCCTGGGGCTGTTCGCCAACCTGCGGCCGGTGCGGGCGATCGAGGCGCTGCTCGACGCCAGCCCGCTGCGCGAGGAGCGGATCGCCGGGACGGATCTGCTCGTCGTGCGCGAGCTGACGGGCGGCATCTACTTCGGGGAGAAGCGGCGCACCGCCGAGATGGCCAGCGACCTCTGCGCGTACTCCGTGGAGGAGGTCGAGCGGATCGCTCGCACGGCGTTTCGCGCCGCGCGACGCAAGGTCACGAGCGTCGACAAGGCCAACGTCCTGGAGACGAGCCGGCTCTGGCGCGAGGTCGTCATCCGGGTCCACGCGCAGGAGTTCCCGGACGTCCCGCTCGAGCACCTGCTCGTCGACAACGCGGCGATGCAGCTCGTGTCGAACCCCTCCGAGTTCGACGTGATCCTGACGGAGAACCTCTTCGGCGACATCCTCAGCGATGAGGCGGCGATGATCACGGGCTCGATCGGGATGCTGCCCAGCGCGAGCATCGGAAACCCGGACGGGCCCGGCCTGTTCGAGCCGGTCCACGGCTCCGCGCCGGACATTGCGGGCCAGGGGATCGCCAACCCACTTGCGATGTTCCTGTCGTCGGCCCTGATGCTGCGGCACGCCTTTGGTTGGGAAACCGAGGCCGCGTCCCTAGAATCGGCTGTCGACCGGGCGCTGGAGGAGGGTCTCCGCACCCGGGACCTCGGCGGCCGGGCCACGACGGCGCAGGCCACCGAGGCCGTACTGGCACTTGTGAGCTAAAGGACGAAGAGACGACGTGGAGCCCAGCGATCTCATCTGGATGAACGGCGAGTTCGTCGCGTGGGAGGACGCCCAGGTCCACGTGCTCACACACGCGCTGCACTACGGCACCTCGGTCTTCGAAGGGGTCCGCTGCTACGACACCGAGATCGGCCCGGCGATCTTCCGCCATCAGGACCACGTCGACCGTCTGTTCCGCTCCGCCGGGCTGTACTACATGCCGATCCCGTTCGAGCGCGAGCAGATCCGTCAGGCGACGCTCGAGACGGTCGCCCGCAACGGCCTGCGCTCCTGCTACATCCGCCCGCTGGTCTTCCGGGGCTACGGGACGATGGGCCTGTTCCCGCTCGAGGCGACCGTGGACGTCGCGATCGCCGTCTGGGAGTGGGGCGCCTACCTCGGCGAGGAGGGCAAGCAGAAGGGCATCCGGGCGAAGGTCAGCTCGTGGCGGCGCATCAGCCCGGAGTCGCTGATCCCGGCCGCGAAGGCCGGCGGCCAGTACCTGAACAGCATCCTGGCGAAGATCGAGTCCCAGAAGGCCGGGTACGACGAGGCGATCCTGCTCGACGACCACGGGCGCGTCTGCGAGGGCTCCGGCGAGAACATCTACATCGTGCAGGACGGCGTGATCGCGACCCCGCCGCCGACGGCCTCGATCCTCGACGGCATCAGCCGGCGCTCGGTCATGCAGATCGCCGCCGACCTGGGCTTCACCGTCGTCGAGCGCGACATCGCGCGCGCCGAGCTGTACCTGGCCGACGAGGTCTTCATGTGCGGCACGGCGGCCGAGCTGGTCCCGGTGCGCGAGATCGACGACCACGCGATCGGCACCGGCCGTCCCGGTGAGGTCACGCTGGCGGTTCAGGCGACCTTCGAGGACGCGTTGTACGGGCGGGCCGACCGCTACCGCGAGTGGCTCGACCCGGTGCCCGCCGCCGAGGGCGCGGCGGCGGCTCCGGCCGACGGGAGCGGTGCGGCGTGAGCGGCACCGGGCGGCGAATTCGGGGGCGGCGCGCGCGCTGAGCGCGAGCCGCTGCCCATCGTCCCCTCCGCCTCCCGAAAGGACCTTCCCGTGACACCCTCGATCCAGCTCTACGACGCCACGCTCCGCGACGGCATGGGCGGCGGCGGCATGAGCCTCACCGCCCAGGAGAAGGTGCGCGTCGTGCATCGCCTCGACACGCTCGGCATAGACCTCATCGAGGCCGGATTCCCGTCCTCGAACCCCAAGGAGCAGGAGCTGTTCGACCTGCTCGCCGGGGAGCGGCTGGACCACGCCCAGGTCGTCGGCTTCGGCATGACGCGTCGGCGCGGCGTCGCGGCCGACGGCGACGACGGGCTGCGGGTGCTCGCCGAGTGCTTCGCGCCCGTGATCACGCTCGTCGGCAAGAGCTCCTTGCTCCACGTCGAGAAGGTGCTGCGCGTCTCGCGCGAGGAGAACCTGGCGATGATCGCCGAGTCGATCGCGTTCCTCGTCGCGCAGGGCAAGCGGGCGATCCTCGACGCCGAGCACTTCTTCGACGGGTGGGCGGCCGACGCGGACTACGCGATCGCCTGCCTGCGCGCAGCGGCCGGCGCGGGCGCCGAGCGCCTCGTCCTGTGCGACACCAACGGCGGCAGCCTCCCGTCGCGCATCGTCGCGGGCGTGAGCGCCGCCGCAGCGGCACTCCCCGGCGTCGCGCTGGGCATCCACACCCATGACGACGCGGGCTGCGCCGTCGCCAACACGCTCGTCGCCGTCGAAGCCGGCGCGACCCAGGTGCAGGGGACGATGAACGGCATCGGCGAGCGGACGGGGAACGCGAACCTCGTCACGATCATCGCCGACCTGCAGCTGAAGATGGGGCATGACGTGCTGACGCCCGAGCAGCTCGTGCTGCTGGCGCCGACCGCGCACTACATCGACGAGTTGCTGAACCGCGCGCCGGATCCGGCGCAGCCGTACGTCGGCAAGCATGCGTTCGCGCACAAGGCGGGCCTGCACGCCGCCGGCATCCGTGCGGACTCGAGCACGTTCGAGCACGTCGACCCGGCGCTGATCGGCAACCGGCGCGACGTGCTCGTCTCCGAGCTCTCCGGCCGCGGGACCGTCGTGGAGAAGGCGCAGGCGGCCGGGCTCGAGCTGGACGACGAGGGCAGCGCCCGGATCGTCGACCGCGTCAAACAGCTCGAGCACCTCGGCTACCAGTTCGAGGCGGCGGACGGGTCGTTCGAGCTGCTGATGCGCAAGGAGAGCGGCGGGTACGAGCCGCTGTTCCAGCTCGAGAGCTGGCGCGTGATCGTCGAGCAGCGCGCGGAGGGGAAGGTCGAGACCGAGGCCACGATCAAGATCTGGATCGACGGGGAGCGCTACGTGCGCACCGCGGAGGGCAACGGCCCCGTCAACGCCCTCGACGCCGCGCTGCGCAGCGCCATCACGGTGATCCACCCGCACCTCAGCGAGATCGAGCTCGTGAACTACAAGGTGCGCATCCTCGACGAGAGCCACGGCACCGGAGCCATCACGCGCGTGCTGATCGACGCTTCGGACGGGAACGACGTCTGGGGGACGATCGGCGTCGGCGAGAACGTCATCGCAGCCTCGTGGCAGGCGCTCGTGGACTCGCTCGAGTATCCCGAGCAGGGTCTGCGGCGCGACCGCGGCGCCGCGGCGCGCAGCGCGGCGGCGGAGTCCGCGTGAGCCGGGAGGAGATCCCGCTCGCGCGGCCGGTCCTGGGGCGGGCCGAGGAGGACGCCGTGATCGAGGTGCTGCGCTCCGGCCAGCTCTCGCTCGGGCCGCGCGTGCCGCAGTTCGAGCGCGCGTTCGCCGCGCACGTGGGTGCGCCGCACGCGAGCGCGGTCTCCAGCGGGACGACGGGCCTGCACCTGTGCCTGCGCGCCGTCGGCGTCAGCGACGGCGACGAGGTGGTCACGTCGCCGTTCTCGTTCGTCGCCAGCGCCAACGTCTGCCTCTACGAGCGGGCCCGGCCGGTGTTCGCGGACATCGACCCGCTGACCTTGAACCTCGACCCGGCCGCCGCGGCCGCTTCCGTGACCGATCGCACGGCCGCGCTGCTCCCCGTGCACATCTTCGGCTACCCCGCCGACATCCCGGCCTTCGAGCGGCTCGGGCTGCCGATCGTCGAGGACGCCTGCGAGGCCCTGGGAGCGTTCCACGCGGATGGTGTGCCGGTCGGCGGACGCGGCCACCCGGCCGTCTTCGGCTTCTATGCGAACAAGCAGCTGACCACCGGCGAGGGCGGCATGATCACGCTCGGCGACGGCGCCATGAAGGAGCGGATCGACTCCGAGCGCAACCAGGGCCGCGCACCCGACATGGGCTGGCTCGACCACGATCGCCTCGGGTTCAACTACCGCCTCAGCGACATCGCGTGCGCGATCGGACTGGCGCAGCTCGGCCGGCTCGACGGCATGCTCGAGGGGCGCGCCCGGGTCGCCGCCGCCTACCGAGACGCGCTGCAGGGCGTCGAGGGGCTGGGCCTCCCGTGCGAGGACGTGGGCGGGGCTCGCCGCGGATGGTTCGTGTTCGTCGTCCAGGTCCCGGCAGCCCACGACCGCGACGACGTGATCCGCTCGCTGCGTGAGCGCGGCGTCCAGAGCAAGCCGTATCTGCCCGCCATCCACCTGATGAGCTTCTATCGCGAGCGCTTCGGTCACCGCGAGGGCGAGTTCCCGGTGTGCGAGGACGTGGCAGCGCGATCGATCGCGCTGCCGTTCTTCCCCGAGATGACCGAAGGCCAGGTCGACCGGGTGGCGACGACGTTGCGGGCGGTCCTCGAGCCCTAGACTCGCGGCCTCATGTCCCGCTTCGCCGAGCCGCAGGATCCTGACTTCGCCTCGATCAACCGGTCGCTGGACGTCGACCGGCGCCTGTGGCCCTACGACGTCGCCCAGTCGCGCGCCCACGCGCGGATGCTGGCCGCCCAGGGGATCATCTCCGGCGATGATCGCGACGCGCTGCTGGCCGGGCTGGACGGCGTCGAGGACGAGCTGCGGACCGGGAGCTTCCCGTTCCGCGAGGACGACGAGGACATCCACATGGCGGTCGAGCGCCGGCTGACGGAGCTCGCCGGGCCCGTCGGCGGGAAGCTCCACACCGCGCGCTCACGCAACGACCAGGTCGCCACCGACGTCGCGCTGTTCACCCGCGAGGCGGCGCTGGAGACGATCGAGCGGATCGAGCTGCTGATGCGCGCCCTGCTCGACGCCGCGGAGGCGCACATCGACTGGCCGCTGCCCGGGTACACGCATCTCCAGCGGGCGCAGCCGGTGTATCTCGGCCACCACCTGCTCGCCTACGTCTGGATGCTCGCGCGCGACCGTGAGCGCTTTCGCTTCACGGGGTCGCAGGTCGAGAACCTCCCGCTCGGCGCGGGTGCGCTGGCCGGCGTGAACTTCGACACCGACCGGCGCATGGTCGCCCAGGAACTCGGCTTCGCCGGGGTCGCGCCGAACTCGCTGGACGCCGTCAGCAACCGCGACTTCGTCCTGGACTACCTGAGCGCCGCCTCGACGTGCGCGACGCACCTCTCCCGGCTGGGCGCCGAGCTCGTGCTGTGGTCCAGTGAGGAGTTCGGCTTCGTCGTCCTCTCGGACGCCTGGACGAGCGGGTCGTCGATCATGCCGCAGAAGAAGAACCCGGATGCCGCCGAGCTGCTGCGTGCGAAGGCCCCGCGCGTCGTCGGTCACCTCACCGCGCTGCATGGGGTGATGCACGCCCTTCCGCTGACCTACAACAAGGACATGCAGGAGGACAAGGAGCATCTGTTCGACGCGGTCGACACGCTGCGCCTGAGCCTCGCCGCCGCCGCCGGAATGGTTCGCGGGGCCCGCTTCAACGCCGAGCGGATGGCGGGTGCCGCGTCGGACGAGCTGATCGCCGCGACCGATCTCGCCGACCTGCTCGTCAAGCGGGGCGTGCCCTTCCGGGAGTGCCACGGAATCGTCGCCGGCCTCGTCCGCGACGCGGTGGAGAGCGGTCGTCCGCTCTCGGACTTCTCGCCGCAGGAGCTCGCCGCCCATTCCGAGCATCTGGACGGCGGCGTCGCCGATGTGCTCCGGCGCTCGTCCTGGCTGGAATCGAAGGTCAGCGAGGGCGGCACCTCGCTCGCACGCGTGCGCGAGCAGCTCGACCTCGCGCGGGGGCTGCTCAGCGGCTGATGGCCGCCCGCAGCGTTCTCACCCGCGACTTC
>CAWFOF010000002.1:0-74926 GCA_963817295.1 uncultured Solirubrobacteraceae bacterium
CGCCGAGGCCGAGCAGATTTATCCAGGAGGCCCAGGCCCAGGGCTACGTGGCCTCGCTGCTGACCCAGGAACGCCCCAACATCTTCACGCAGAAGCGTCGCCAACATCGAACCGGGCAAGCAGATCGACATCAACATCAAGTACTACCACACCCTGGCCTATGCCGACGGCTGGTACGAATGGCATTTCCCCATGGTCGTCGGCCCGCGCTACAACCCGTCCGGCTGGACGGAGGGACGTGGCGCGGTGCCGGTGGGCGGCAGGAACCTCGGGCCAGCCGACGGATGTTTCGTATCTCCATCCAACGCAGCGGAATGGGCATGATATCTCCCTGCGCCGTGCAGGTGAATGCGGGCGTGCCGATCGAGCAGACGGGAAGACGCGAATCATCGTGTTTCCACCAACGTGCCCGGGCAACGAATCATCAGGCGCCACGGTCGAGCTCACTTCGAGCGATTCGATCCCGAACAAGGATTTCGTGCTTCGGTACAAGGTCGCCGGTCGGACGCTCAAGAGCACGGTGATGGTGCAGCGCGATCCGCGTGGGCAGGGCGGGTATTTCACGCTCATGCTGGTTCCGCCCGAGACGATGAGCAATCTCCCGCGGCAGCCGCTGGAGATGGTCTTCACCATGGATGTCTCCGGCAGCATGAGCGGCGAGCCGATTCGAGCAGTCCCGCGGCGCGATCGAGTATGCCCGGTCGCACATGAACCCGCAGGATACGTTCCAGGGTGATCCGCTTTGCCGATCAGACGGAGCGGATGACCGAGACGGCGGTTCCGCCAACCGGAGAACATCCGCATGGCGCTGGCCTACGTCCAGCAGATGGCCGCGGCGGCGGGACCAATATGCTCGAAGGAATGCGACGATCGCTCAGGCTCCCCCGAGGAAGAGCGCACGCGGTATATCGCGTTCCTGGACGGATGGGTTCGATCGGCAACGAGGTAGATTCTTCGCGAGGTGCATGAGCTCCTGCCCGACAGCCGGATCTTCAGCTTCGGCGTGGCAGTTCTCCTAACCGGTATTTGCTCGATCGCATGGCCAAGATCGGCGCGAGTGCGGTCGCGTACCTGGGGTTGAACGACGATCCGAAGGAGATCGATGCAGCTTACTTCGATCGAATCAGCCATCCGGCGCTGAGGCAGCATCAAGGTGGATCGGCGGAATGCAGGTGAGCGATGTCTGATCCGCGAAAGTGCCGGATCTGTCGTGGGCTGGCCGGTGACCCTGACGGGCCGTTTCACCGGGCGGCGGGCAGACGACGATGCGCTGGAAGGGCCGCTTGGCGGGACCATGCGTTCCGTTCGACGTCCGTCAACCTCGACGATACCGCCGACCAGCATTCGGCATCACGTTGAAGTTGGGCGCAGGATGGAGATCGCGGCCCTGGCCGATCAGTCGGCCTGGGACCAGTCGCAGGATTTCACCAACGCCGTTGGGAAGCAAGTGGCGATCGACTATGGGCTGATGTCGCAGTTCGACGTCCTTCGTCGCCGTCGATACCAGCACCGTACGGATGGAGGAACAGGCATCACGGTCGGTGTACCGGTGCCGGTAGCCCGAAGGCGTGAAGTACGAGACGACCGTGCCGGAGACCAACCGACCGATCGTCCAGCCGCGACCGGAGGTCCGGCCGTGAGACACTGTAGCGGTGCGCTACAAGATGAATCCAGCTTCTGAAGGGTTTTCCATGACTGCCCGTGCACTCATATTGCGTGGCGTTGCTGTCGTCTGGACTAGTCAGGGTGCGTGCGTACACGCACCCGGCCGCGGGCGGATCTGACCGCCGTCGGGCCGCCAAGCGCAGGGTTTGGCCCGGACGGACAGCGACCATCCGTCAGGCCTTCGACAAGCGGCCGATGGCCGCTTCCCGCCTCGGTCGCCGTGGCGCGATCGCAGGCTCCGAACTCAGTCGTACAGCAGCAAGTCGATCGGCACGGGCCGATTCTCCGTCGTCACCACTCGCGACATCGAAAAGCCCGAGCAGTTCGAGCCTTTCCAAGCCTCGCAGTTGCACGGCGCCGCTCGGCGCATGCTCGATCCATGGCCAGTTGAATTCGGACCTGCCCTTGCGTCAGGCCGCGCGCAGCTTCGGCGGACATGCTGCTGATCTACACGCTCGATACCGCCTCGACACGGAGAACAAGGCGATCCCCTTGAGCGTGATCTCGCTGGGGCCTTCGCCCGACAAGCAGGTGCGGGTGACTACGACGGCATCGGCATCCTGCTGGATACCGGAACGGCTATGTCTACGGCCTGGCCAAGGCGACGGCGCAGCAGAACCGCTTCACCAACCTGGCAGAACGAGGTCGCGATCGACGAGACCCGCGGGCCACCGAGAGCGAGGCCTTCGAGAAGGCTCGTGGGCGAGCTGGAGACCACGTGGCGAAATGTCGTCGCGACCTATGCATCGGCCCGAAGTGACCCTGCAGCCGAGGTGAGCTCGTCGATCCGCAACCTGAACCGGTCATCCGAACGTGCCACGGACTGCGGGTGTACTTGACCCGTTTGCGAGCGGCGACCAGGGCGTACGCCGAATCTGGATCCGCGCTCCTGCACCCACCTCCTCCCGATCGAACGTGCGCGTTGAGTGTTCAGCAGCCGTAATGGTGGGGCCGGTTATTGGGTATTCGGAACAGGAATTGGTGCGGAGGTTTCCCGGTGAGGACACAAGCGATGGGGCGAGCGATGGGGATTGTGTCGCGGGGACTGGATGGTCGGCCTGATCGGGCTGGCCGCAAGCACGGGCACAGGTACTTCACGAACCGGCATGATGATGGACGGGGGCGTACTGGGGCGAGTTCCCACGAACGCGAACCCGCGCGCCGCCGGGAAGAAGGTCGTGGCAGAACCTGCTCGACCGTCCGGAGTTGGAAGGGCGGAACTACGGGACGATCTATCCCGAGGTCGTGCGTCGGCTATGGGTCGATGCGGTTCGCCAACGCGATCGGCGACAAGGAACTGGTGGCCAAGCGGTCGAGCGGGATGACGGGATGCTCCGTTGCGGGAGAGCCTGCCGAGCTTCCACGAGTGGCGGGCAACGCCTGGTGGATCAAGCCGGAGATGGAACGCGGGGACGATCATTCCCGCGGCCAATCACGTCGATCGCAGCGTCTTCGGCACGCTCGCGTTCGAACTGATCTGCTGACCAAGGACGATCGTTACCTCGCCGATCGGCAAGAAACGCCGATCACCAGTGGCCAAACCGACCGCGGACGGCCTGACCATCAGTCCCGCTTCTTGGATCGACGACATGTTCATGATCACCGCCGTGCAGGCGCAGGCGTATCGGGCGACGAAGGACAAGGTCTATCTCGACCGGGCCGCTGGAGATGGC
Organism: uncultured Solirubrobacteraceae bacterium; assembly: GCA_963817295.1. Lineage (GTDB taxonomy): Bacteria > Actinomycetota > Thermoleophilia > Solirubrobacterales > Solirubrobacteraceae > F1-60-MAGs163. Next base: position 3,339 of record CAWFOF010000002.1, read on the forward strand.
GGCGTACCTGGACCGAATGCAGTTGCCAATGGGCCTTCTATCATCGCGCGGACGCCAAGTTCATCTGGGGCCGCGGTGACGGTTGGGTGGCCGCCGGGATGGCGGAATGCTTTCGGATCTTCCCACCGATCGATCCCGGGCATGCCCGAATACATGGAGGGGTATAAGAAGATGATGGCGGGCTTGGTAGTTCCAGGCCCCAATGGAACGTGGCGGCGGTGATCGACGAAAAAGAGGCATGGCCGGAGACGTCGGGGACGGGCATGTTGTAAGTCAGCATGGCCAGGCGTAAAAAGGGGTGCTCGATGCCGCGACGTACAAGGAACGGGTCAGGAAGGCGTGGGTCGGGCTCGCGGGCTTTCTGAACCAGGGACAGGAAACGTGCCGACTGTAGCGTCGGCACGAATCCATCGAACAGTCTCGACTTCTATCTCAGCCGAAACCGCCCCCTCGGTGACAAGCACGGCCAGGCCGCCTTCATCTGGGCCGCATGGGCGATGCTCGATTAGGACTGCATCGCACTGTAGCCGCAGCCGTCCCGGCGGGTTCGTGAGGTACCGCCAATCCGAAGCAGCCGCCGAGACAGCGGCCGCTACAGAATAACTTGTCAAAGAACAACTCCACGCGGGCCCCGGGCAATTCGGGGCCCACTTTCTTCCCCGAGATGACAAGGTGAGGGGGCGACAAGGTGACAAGAGAGATTTGTTCCGTTTTCGTTGTCACCTTGTCACCTTGTCACCCCTTCACCTTGTCATGCCCTAATACTCCGAACACCGAAATACACCGGCGCGCCGCCAAGCTTGCTGCGGCCGTTCAAGCCGGTCAGCTCGATCAGCACCGCCACCCCGCAGATCTTCCCGCCGAGTTGCCGCACCAGGTCGCAGGATGCCTGCATCGTGCCCCCGGTCGCCAGCACGTCATCGCACACCAGCACGCGCTGTCCCTTGCTGATCGCGTCGGCGTGCATCTGCAACGTGTCCGTCCCATACTCCAGGCTGTACGTCGTCGAAACGCACTTGGCCGGCAGCTTCCCAGGCTTGCGCACAAGCGCGAAACCGGCCGACAGGCAGCACGCCACCGCCGTCCCGAAAATGAACCCCCGACTCTCCGCCCCCACCACCAGGTCCACATGTTTCCCGCGAAACGGATTGGCCAGCAGCTCGATCGACAGCGCCAGCCCCGAGGGGTCAGCCAGCAGGGGGGTGATGTCGCGGAAAAGCACGCCTCGCTTCGGGAAATCGGGAATGTCCCGGATCAGCTTCTTCAGTGTTTCTGGCATGCCGGGCGATTGTACGGACCGGGCGTGCATGGACAAAACATCCCCGGCTTCGATCCTCCGATCGAACAGATTCACGTCCAAATTCCCCAACCCGCGATGCTTCGCATCGCCGCTAACCGCCGGAATCGTCCGAGGAGATAGTCCTTCGACGGCTCATGCGTCACCTCCAGCCCGATTTGCTCGTCGCCATCTGCGCGCATCGGTGGTCGATCGGTGGCTGAACTCCCTGTCGCTTCACTTACATCCTGTTCGTCCGAAACGGGTTCGTTTTGCACATTTTCCATCGCCGCCCGCTCCGCTTCGATCACCGCCCCGGCGAAGTCGCTGAGCAGCCCGCGCTGCTCATCTTTCTTCAGCTTGCGGAGCTGCTCCATGGCGCGATGCATCATGTTGGCCAGACGCTGCTCGTATTTCTGGAGCCGCTCGAAGTCCGGAGCTGTCCCAGATCAGGTTGCCCATGACATAGCCGATGTCGATCTCTGCGGTCGGATCCATTCGCCGCAGTTCCTGCCAGGCGGTCGCGGTAGACTTCCAGCTCGGCCAGTTGAAGGCGCGTCGTTTCCAGCCGGCCCGGACGATCTGGTCGGCGAACTGGAGTTCCAAAGCATCGCGTGGATCGGCCCGCCGCAGGATCGAGATGCGGTATTCGCGGTAGGCGTTGCGGTCCTCGCCTTCGATGCAGATCTCCTGGGCGAAGATGCCGTGGGTGGTGGCATTTCTCGACGATCTCGCCTTGCCTTCGGGCGTTTTTGGCCCGGTGGATTTGCGGGCATTTCGGCGATTGGCGCGAAGCTGCGGGGGGAGAGGCGGGATGAATCGGACTGGGGGGAATTGCTACCATACGAGCCTCCTGATGAAGGGATGGGGTGAAACGGGTTGGGGGGGGGTCATTAGTTCCCATTCGTCGTCGAGCGCACTGCGCTGCTCGGACGGCGGGACGACGCGGTCGCCCCACATTTTGTCCGCGATGGGATTGTCGGGGCATCGATCCGGCCAGTGCGCCCCGGGCCTTTCCGCAGACCCCGCAGCGGGGGGATCATGTGCGGCGCATAGTCCCGCGGGTCGGGCTCTGGCCTCCAAATCCTTGTAGTAGACCAGCTTGTTTGCCGGTAATCAAAGACGCATTTGTCGCGGGCGGCTGCCGGGATGGATGGGCAATCATGGGCCCAGTGGAGCCCCGGCCGTGCCTGGCAGAGCGGGCAGGCGGGGATGTAGCGCGCGTGGGGATCGGGGGAGGTTGGATAGGCTTCGAGCATTGGAAGCAGGGTCTGCAACTGCTGAGGATGAGGCCCAGGGCGAGTGTGGTCTGCCTGCGATTGGTGAATCCCACAGGTCTGCCGACGGCGTGACGGAGCACGCTGGCAGCACTTGTGAGGGATTGTCCCACGTCCTGAACGATGCGGCCTTGCCGCTCCTTGACCGGCAGCGGCGGCTCGCATTCAGGGCTGGGGACATCGGATGGTACGAAACTGGCGGAAGATGACGAATCGCTACGGTGATCAGACATGGCGGACTCCTTCGTGTTGTGCGTGCGCACAAAGCCCTTCCCCCACGGAATGTGGGTATGCGGCACGACTTTGGAATGATAGAACAAAGACCTAACAAAAGTCAAGTGAAATCGCGGGATTATTGGGGAAATTGGCGGAAAACGAACCGGCCCGTGTTACGGGCCGCTGGCCGTTCCCGAAGCGCAGTTCGGTGGCATCGCGCAGCGGATACCGGACATGAGCCCCGACGGCCGGCGCGTGCTCTTCGCGACGGGGGCCGCCCGCCGCGGTGTTCTCCTCGGCGATGGCGTCGACCTGTTCCTGACCGACATGTCGCCGGGCGTCGGCCGCGAGGAGGGCACGATCGAACTCACGCGGGACGGCGTGTCGCCGCCGCAGGCCGGGTTCAACATCGACGGCTATGCGATGTCGGCCGACGCCCGCTGGGTGGCATTCACGAGACGTTCAGGACGCAGTTCGTACTCGCGGCGTACCCCTTGGCGGGGACCGCGCGGACCACGGCGGACCAGCGCGACCTGTATCTGCTCGACCTCTCAGCTCACACGATCGAGCGGGCGGTGCGGGCGTCCGGCGGCGGCGATGCCAACGGCTCGGTCGGCAGCGTCCCCGCGATCAGCGACGACGGGACGGAGGTGGCGTTCACGTCCGACGCGTCGAATCTCTTCTTCGGTGACGCGAACGACCGCGCGGATGCATTCCTGATCCGTCGTCAGGACGCCGCGCCCGCCGAACCCGCGCCACCGGACGCCGCGCAGGACACCATCGAGACGCCGGACGCGCCCGACGCGCCGGCGCGCGAGGACCGGCTGACCGTGACGGTCCGCCGATCCCAGGCCGGTCAGGTGGTCCTGCTCGTTCGCGCGCCGCGCGCCGGGCGCGTCGCGACCGTGGTCCGCGGCCGCCGGGCTCGACTCGAGCGGGAAGGTCTCCGGCAGCGCGCGGACGCTCGTCCGGGGCGAGACGCGGGCGACACGTCGCGCACAGGTCACGGTGAAGCTGAGGCTTTCCCGGCGACTACGCGCTCCCGCCTGCGCATCGCCGGGAAGCTCGTCGCTCAGGCCGACGTGCGATTCGTCGCAAAGACCGGTCCGCCGGCAGCTCGCCGCGTGACCGTGAAGTTCCTGCCGTGAACACAAAGTGAACTCGATGTGGGCGTCCGGAGAACATTTGGTGAACGCCCTAGAACCGAACGGTGACCAGCGCTACTGTTTCTATCCGGTGAATCGCACCCTGATCGCTCTATGCCGCGCCTACGCTGCCGCCGTTCCCTGTCGGCTCTCTCGGAAAGGACCGAGGCTCTTCATGACTCTCACATCTCGCAGCGCCCGATCGGCACGGACTGCCGGCGTCTTCGCGCTGCACTGACCGGTGCGCTCGCACTGGCGCTCGGAGCGCCCGCCGCGCAGGCCGCGTTCACGACGTCGCCGTGCCTGGGCGGGGCGATCACCGGCAACGGCGCCTCGTTCCAGAACACGGCGCAGAACTCCCTGTGGTCCGCGCCGACCGGGAGCTTCGCCGCCTACTGCACCGCGGTCGGCGTGAGCGCCCCCGCCGTGACCTACACGGGCGGCGGCTAGCGGCGCCGGCATCTCCGCGATGAAGAACCGCGACGCCGCGCAGCGGTTCGCAGGCACCGACGACCCGATCAGCACCGACGACATCACGACGATCAACAACGGCAAGACCGCGGCCGGCGACGAGGGCAAGATCGGACGATTCCGGTCGCGATCGGCCGCGAAGACGCGATCATCGTGAACGTCCCCAACGTCGTCAGCGCCGCCGGCACGGTGGGCGCCGGTCCGGCCTGTGTGGTCCCGAGCGGTCTCCAGACGGACTCGGGCGACGTCAACCGCACTCGGCTGCGGCTCACCCAGGCCCAGGTCGAGGGCATCTTCGCCGGCACGATCACCACGTGGGGCGCGCTCGTCTCGGGCATCGCCAACCCCGCCGGCGACGTCCTCGCGACGCTGAACGCGAACTACTGCTCGAACTACCCGATCACGCGCGTCGTGCGGCTCGACTCGAGCGGCACCACGTTCGTGCAGAAGGACTTCCTGAGCACGCTGGCCCCGGCCACGTGGAAACCGCTGAAGTCCACCGTCGAGTCGCTCAACACGGCGTGGCCGCTCGTGGGTCAGCTCTACACGTTCGACTTCAACAGCGACGGCGACACCGCTGACGGCGGTGAGGCGAATCAGCCGCAGCTGCGTCGCGGCTTCACCGCCGGCAACGGCGGCCTCGTCCAGGCCGCGAGCACGACCGACGGCAGCATCGGCTACTCCGATCTCGCAACGGCGCGCAGCGGAGCGTCCGGCGCATTCGTACGTGCGGCCGGAGCCGACGACACCTACTGGGTCGAGGTCGGCAAGCCGGGCGACCCGTCGTCCTATGTCGACCCTGCAACCGACCAGGTGGACGGTTTCACCCCGGCGGCCGGTGCCGACCCGACGAAGAAGGGCTCGAACTGCGCCAGCGCGGTCGTCAGCGGCGTGCCCACGGGTGATGACCCGACGCTGAAGAGCTGGAGCGCTGCGGGCACCGCCAACACGGGCGCCTACGCGATCTGCGGTCTCACGTACGCGCTCGCGTTCGACGACTACAAGGGCGTCTACTCCTCCGCGGCCGGCTACAACGAGGCCCTCGAGGAGCAGAAGGCCCGGACGGTCAAGGACTACCTGACGTCGATCATCGGTGGAGTCGCCGTCGGCGGCAGCCCGTTCAACCAGGGCCAGACGGACCTCTCGAAGTTCGACTACTCGCCGCTCCCGACCACGCCGGGCGGCCTGCGTGACATCGCGAAGGCGGCCGTCGCCTCGATCGATTGGGGCAAGGCCCCGACCGGCGGCGGTGGTGGCGGCGGTGACACCGGCGGTGGCGGCGGTGGAACGACCACCACGCCGGTGACCACGACCACGACCCCGGCCCCGGCCGTGGTCGCACCGAGCAACGCGTTCACCTTCTCGAAGCCGCGTGCCTCGAGCGGGAACCTGCTGCTCACGCTGCAGGTGCCGGGCGCCGGAACCATCACCGTGAAGGCGACGACCAAGGTCGGCAAGAAGACGATCACGTTCGCGACCGGCAGGGCGACCCGCTCGGCGGGTGGCACGGCGAAGCTCACGCTGAAGCCGACCGCTGCCGCCAAGAAGGCGCTGAAGAAGAGCAAGCGCCTGAAGGTCTCGCTCTCGATCACGTTCGCGCCGACCGGCGGCACCGCGAAGACGACGGCGGCATCGCTGACGGTGACGACGCCGAAGGCGAAGAAGTAGGGGCCACGACCCCGCAGGCACACACCTGACGCCCCCGGGGCTTCCGGCGGACCTTCCGCCGGGAGCCCCGTCGGTCGTCACGACCCGAGACGAGAGCCATGAACCAGCCCCAGAAGAAGAAGTCGGTCATCGAGGAGCGCCAGTCGACCAGCTACAAGGTTCGCGAGCGCCTCAGCACCATTGGGAACGGCATCCTCAAGATCCTGCTGAAGGATCCGCTGGCCTGGTTCCTGCTGATCGCGGCCGTCGCCCTGATCATCACCTTCTTCACGCTGCTGGGGCAGATCAAGCCGAGCTCGCCCGGTCGCGCGGCCACGCTGTCCGAGGTCACCAAGCTCGCGCAGGACAAGCAGATCAGGACGGTGCTCCTGCTGGACCAGGACAACCGCGTCATCGTCCGCACGCGCACGGGCGAGACCATCTGGGCGGCCTATCCGTCGGCCGGCGCCAACACCGGCCAGCTTCTCTCGCGCTTCCAGCAGGCGGGCGCGACGGTCGCGGTCGACCAGCAGGCCGACATCCCGACGAAGAAGATCCTCGTCCAGTTCCTCCTGCCGATCCTGCTGCTCGTCACCCTGTTCGCGTTCTTCATGCGCCTCAGCGACGACGAGGGCGCGGGCGGGATCGCGTCGTTCTCGAAGTTCACAGGCCGTCGCCGCAAGAGCGGCGAAGGCAGCGGGATCACGTTCGCGGACGTCGCCGGCAATCCGGAGGCGCTCGCCGAGCTGAAGGAGATCCGCGACTACCTCGCCGACCCGACGAAGTACTCGAGCATGGGTGCGAGCGCGCCCAAGGGCGTGCTGCTGGTGGGCCCGCCCGGCACCGGCAAGACGCTGATCGCCCGCGCGGTGGCGGGCGAGGCCAACGCGAACTTCTTCTCGATGTCCGGATCGGACTTCGTCGAGTCGCTCGTGGGTGTGGGGGCGGCGCGCGTCCGTGACCTCTTCGCCCAGGCACGCAAGGTCGCGCCGACCATCATCTTCATCGACGAGCTCGACGCCGCCGGCCGCAAGCGCGGCGCGGGCATCGGCCAGGGCAACGATGAGCGCGAGCAGACGCTCAACCAGATCCTCGTCGAGATGGACGGGTTCGGCGGGGACGCCGGTCTCGTCGTCATGGGCGCGACGAACCGCCCCGACATCCTCGACGACGCGCTTCTGCGCCCGGGCCGCTTCGACCGTCAGGTCACCGTCGACGTTCCGGACGTGCACGGCCGCTACGAGATCCTCGGTCTCCACGGGAAGGGCAAGCCGTTCGATCAGGACGTCGACCTGCGCGAGATCGCGAAGCTCTGCCCGGGCTTCTCGGGTGCAGAGCTCGCGAACGTCATCAATGAGGCGGCGCTGTTGACCGTTCGCGAGGGGCGTACCCACATCGATCAGGCCACGCTCGAGGAGGCCATCGACCGCGTGGTCGCGGGCCCGGCGAAGAAGACGCACATCCTGACTCCCGACGAGCGCTGGGTCATCGCGATCCACGAGGCCTGCCACGCCGTCGTCACGCGCAGCGTCGGGCAGACCATCAGCGCGCAGAAGCTCTCGATCGTCGCGCGCGGGCGCACGCTGGGGACCGCCGCGCACATGCTGACCGACAAGGACCAGACGGTCCGCCAGGAACCCGACCTGCTCCGCGAGCTGACATCGGTGATGGCCGGCGCCGCGGGTGAGAAGCTCGAGTTCGGCTTTTCTCCACCGGCGTCCACGACGACCTGCACGCGGCGACGGCGCTGGCGCGGGCGATGGTGACCGCGTACGGCATGTCCGACGAACTCGGGCCGGTGACGATCGGCGAGAAGCAGGGGGAGGTCTTTCTCGGCAATTCGCTCCAGGACCTCGGTCAGATCAGTCCCGACACGCTGAACACGATCGACCGGGAGGTCGAGCGCCTCGTCGGCGAGTCGATGTCGCATGCCGCCGCCGTGCTGAAGAGCAACTGGCAGGCGGTCGTCGAGGTCGCCGAGGCGCTGCTCGAGCACGAGACGCTCTCCGGGGTGGCGCTGGACGCGCTGCTCTCCACGGTTCATGCGATGCCGGTCGCCGGTGACGCGCTCCCTTCGACCCCGGACTCCCGCGCCACGGATGCGCCTTCAGGTCCCGGCGCTTAGGCCGCGCCGCGCTGTCGCGGCGCTCGCGGGGCCCGTGACGGCCCTGGCGCTGCTGGTCACCCCGGCAGCGGCGAGCGCCGCCGATTCGCTGTGGAGGCTCGAGCAGCCGGCGCCGCCGGCCGGCGCCCCGTTCAAGGTCGCGCTCGGGGCGCCCGGTGACCTCCAGTTCTGGTCCCGCAGCAGGGGGCTGCTGGCCGTGTCCGGGAATGCGGTGATCCCGCGCGGGCTGTTCTCCTGGAACGGGTCCGCCTGGCGCCAGCTTGCGGTCGTCTGCGGGGGTTCCGGCGACACGACGCGCATCGCCTGGGCCGGCCCGGCCGAGTTCTGGGTGATCAGCGCCCCGAGCCGGCCGCGCATCGGCGACGGCATCGCCCTGTGTCACTTCAAGGACGGACAGGTCGTCGCGTCGTACGGAACCCTGCCGAATGCCGCCGACCCGTATCAGGTGATGAATGCGGCGACGTGCGCCTCGGCGAGCGACTGCTGGTTCGGCGGCCCTTCGGCCGCCGATCCGACCGGCGGCCGGTCCGGGGCGTTCCGTCTGCATTGGGATGGCCAGTCCCTGACGACGAGCTACGGCCCGCAGGGTCGCGGGATCACCGACCTTGCAGCGTTCGCGGGGACGATCTTCGAGTCCGTCCTCGTCGGGCCCGCGCCGGAAGTCCGTGACGTCCCGCAGAACCGGGAGCCGGAGAGCGCGCCGCGGCTGCTGCACCGGCTCGATGGCAGCGTGTTCGCCGGCGATCCCTTCCAGCCGAGCGAGGCGCCCGGCGGGACGGAGCTGCTCGGGCTTGACGCGCGCGAGGACCGCATGTGGGCTGTCGGAGGCGGCGCGGCCTCGGGGCCCGACGTCCCGGACGGCGGCGTGGTCGACCGGCCGCCGCTGGCCGCGACGCGCGGCCCGGGGGATGCCGCGGTGCACGAGGTCCCGCTGATCGCGCCGGGGGGGACGTTCTCGCCCGGCGACCGGTTCTCCGACGTCGCCGCCGTTCCGGGCACGAGCACCGCGTGGGTCACGGTGCAGCCCTTCGCGGACCGCAAGAGCGTGAACGCCAAGGCCCGTGTCGCCCTGATCGACGCAGCGACCGGTCAGGTGACGCAGCAGCGGCTGCCCCTCTCCGGCGGCGGCCGCGGATCGGCGGCGCGCATCGCCTGCCCCGCGGCGAACGACTGCTGGCTCGCGACGTACGGCGGCTGGCTGTTCCACTACAGCGACGGGACGCCGGAGCCGGTCGAAGACGATCCGGCGTTCGGAAGCCTGATCACGTTCCGTCCGAACGAGGCGGCGGCGCAGTTCGTACCGGACACGCCGCCGGTCGACGACTCGCTGCTGCTCGCCCCGCCGCCGGTCGAGATCCAGCCCGCGGTCGTGCCGCCGGCGACGAAGGTCAAGAAGGTTCCGGCGGTCATCCGTGATGTTCGCAAGCCGAAGCTGCGCGGGACGACCCTGGTCTTCCGCTTCCGCCTCACGCGCCGCGCCCGCGTCTCGATCGTCGCGCGGCGCAGGGGGCAGGTCGTCGCGCGGACGAAGCTGCGGTTGCTGCCGAAGGGGCATGCGACGCTGAAGCTGAAGCTGAATCGCAGGCACTGGCCGACGAAGCTGTCGTTCGTCGTGCGGATCCCGGGTCAGACACCCGGCGGCGGGGCCGACACCGGCGACTCGGTGACGACATGATGCCGAAGCGCCGACGTGTCGTCGCGCTCGGTGTCCTCCTGCTGGCCCTCGTGCTCGTCCCCACCGTCCTGGTGTTCGGCTCCGCACCCGGCGTGGGCGACGACGCGGTCGCGCCGACGGCGCTCCCGCTCCTCGGGGTGGCCGATCGCGGCACCACGATGATGGGCGCGGTCACGAGCGGGCCTGCTACCGGTGAGACCTGGGCCTTCCGCCGCCTCCCGCTCGACACGCCCACCGCCGTCTTTGGCTCGGCGACCCTGGCATACGGGGCTCACGGGTCGGGCTCCACCCCGCCGCAGCTCGCCTTCCTGCGCCAGTCGGGCGACGAGGGCTGGCAGATCGCGCAGACGCCGCTCGACGAGCACGGCGAGCCGTACCGCGGCCCCAATCCCAATCCGCGCTCGGCGCGGCTCACGGCGTCAGGCGGAGGCGTGCTCGTCGGGCAGGACGGCGCTCGGCCCGCGTCCTCGCAGCTCGTGGTACTGCGGCGCCAGCCCGGCGGGGTCTTCCGCGCGCTCGGCGCGCCGCCGCCCGATGTCCTGCTGCCTGCCGACTCGCCCGCCCAGGGTGCGCCGGCCGAGCAGCTCGCCGGTGAGCGCGGCGGGGGCAAGGTCAACGTCGCGGCCGTCGACCGGGCGGACAAGACGATGCTGTTCTTCGTCCCGGTCGGCCGCGACGTCGAGGGAGCCGTGATCGCGAACGACGGCGGAGACGACGCCGCCGCCTGGCGACGCGAGCCGATCACGCTCGGTGCGGAGACGTCGTTCTCGGTCTTCGGCATCGCCGCGACGAGCCCGGAGAACGCCTGGCTCGTCGCCGGATCCCCCGGTGCGCCCGTACGGCTGATCCACCGCGTGCCGGGCGACTCCCCGACGTGGGACGAACTGAATCTGCCCGCGTCGATCTTCACCGATCCGACCGCCGCGACGGCTGCGGGGATCACGAAGGTCGAGCCGCTCGGCGGCCAGGCCCAGACCATCACCGTCACGAACGACGGGGTCTGGCTCGACCTGCGCCTCACGACCGCCGCCGGGAGCGTCGATGCGACGATCTTCGTACGACCTGGTGCCGCGCTCGCCGATCGGGTCGAGTCCTGGTGCGACCTCGCCACCTGCGATCACCCGTTCGGGGCGGCGTTCTCGACCACCGACGGCTACCGCAGCTTCGCGTGGCCCGGCGCCGGTGCCGGCACGCGGGTGATCACGAACGCGCTCAGCCCGTCCCACGACCCGACCAGCGGCCGCGGGACGTACCTCAGCCTCGGCGGCGACGTCTTCCAGCGGATGCCCGGGGGCGGTGTCGTGCTGGCGCCGAGCGGCGCCTTCTCCGCCCCGGACCGCGGGTGGCTGGAGGGGCCGGTCCAGGTGGGCCAGGTGACGGCGCCACAACTGCTCGCCCGCTGGCCGGTGGCCCTGCGCGCCGCGCTGACGGCCGCGGTCGGTGCTCCAGGGGCCGGCCCGGGCGACGCGCAGTCGGGGGCGCTCGCGGTCGGCGTGGACGGGGCCGTCGCACGCTACGCGCCCGCCACCGGCTGGACGCCGGAGTTCCTGCTGAGCGCGAACGGGAACGTGGCCAAGGCGAATCTGCGCGGCGTCGCGTGGCCGGAGGCCGCGCGCGCACATGCGGTCGGCGATCTCGGCGCGATGTGGATGTGGCGCGGCGACACGGGACTGTGGGAGCGCGATCCGGCCGCGCCGGTCGGCTTCGAGGGCAACCTCATGTCGATCGCGTTCGACCCCGCCGACCCGCAGCGCGGGTTCACCGTCGGCAAGCAGGGCGCCGTCATGCACTACGACAAGACCTGGACTCCCGACGCACTGCCGGACGGCTTTGAGACCGCGAACTTCACGTCGGTGGCCTTCGCCGGCCGTCAGGCGATCGCCGTCAGCGACCAGGGCGTCATCGTCAACGAGGCGGGCACGTGGAAACGCGATCCGGGCGTCGATGCGCTGCTCGCGGCGCTCCCGCCCGAGCAGCCGCCGCTGCTCGTGGTCGCGGCGGGCCTCCCGGACGGCGGCGCGGTGATCGCCGGCAGGGGCATCGTGATCGAGCGCGACTCGGCGGGGGGGACGTGGCGGTTCGCTCGCCAGCCGCTGCTGGGGCAGACCGTCGTCGCTGCGGCTGCGCTGCGGGACGGTGACAGCGTCCGTGCGCTCGTGGCCTCGGCCCCGAGCGCGATCTACCCCACGCCCGACCCGTCGATCGAGGTCGATCCGAACACCCCGACCCCATTGCTGCCTCCGTTCAGGGTTCCCGGGGACGGGTACGTGCTGCGCGAGACCGCCGCCGGCTGGCGCGACGAGCAGCGGACCGCGTTCGCCGGCTCGGGTGACGACCGGCCGCTGAAGGCCGATCCGATCCTCTCCTTCGTGGTCTCGCCGTCGGGTGACGGCTGGGCGATCGGGGGCTGGAGCGGTGACGCGGATTCCGCGGGCCGCGGCACCTCTGCGCGTGGCGCGAACGCGAACGCGGCTCGCGAGCGCGTCCAGACGAGCGGCGTCTACCGCTACAGCCCTGCCGGCTCGCCGGCCGGGCCCTCGACCGAGACCGCCGCTCCGGTTCCGCTCCCGCCCGGGCCGGTGCGCTTCGCGGTCGGCGGCCACGCGATGTGTGAGGCCCCGTGCGCCGATCTCGCAAATCAGCAGATCGCGCCGGACCGGATCCTCGGAAGCACACTCGACCTCGCCGCCGGCCTCGCCGCGCGAGACGGCGGTCCGCGCGCGTTCCTGTACACGGGCGGGCGGGTGAACCCCGCCGCGGGTGCGCTTGGGGACCCGACCGAGGAGGCGCGCTACGGCCAGCTGCTCGGCGCGCGCCCGAACCTGCCCGTGTTCGGCACCGTCGCCGAGGGCGACGTGGCGGCCGGGGGAACCGCGGCGTTCCGCCAGGCGTTCGCCCGCGCATCAGCCCCGTTCGGGGCGACCGCGACACCCGGGGTGGACACGAGCGGCGTCCCGGGACTTCCGACGACGCCCGGCGGCGGCGCGCGAACGCACTACGCCTTCGACTCGACCGGGCAGGGCGGAACCGTCCGGGTCGTCGTCATCGACAACTCGAAGGGGTCACTGGCGGCATCGATCCCTTCCAGAATCCGTCCGAGCCGCAGCTCCCCTGGCTCAGGTCGGTCCTCGACGACGCCAGGGCCGACGGGGTGGCGGCGATCGTCGTCGGCAGCCGCGACCTGAACCCCGGCGCGCGCCCTGCGCTGAACGTCGCCTCGACGGCGACCAGGTCGCCCAGGTACTGCTGGACCATGGCGCCTCGGCGTACTTCTTCGACCGGCCGGAGGAGAATCGCACCGGCGTCATCCCGGCGGGAGGCACCACGACGATCCCGGAGTTCGGGACGGGCACCATCGGGTACCGCTCCTCGATCGAGAACGCCGAGAGCATCGGCCGGCCCGATGCGCTGTTCGGTGACACCGGGTTCCTGCTCGCCGAGGTCAACGCCGCCGCCCGGGACGCCGCCACGAATCGCGCGCCGGTCTCCGTACGGCTGATCCCGGTGATCGACAGCCTCTCCCTCAACGCGCTCGACGGAACGCTGCTGCGCCGCAGCCGGCCGGCGTTGTTCCAGGGGCTGGGCCGCAAGCCCGTGGCCGGCGACCGCTGGGGCCCGTCGACGAGCGACGTTCCGGATCCGGCCGGGTCCAGTCCCTATACGGAGTTCCCACAGGATCGCTGCGACGTCCCCGGCTGCTCGACACGGATCTCGCCGGAGTACTCGTTCAGCTCGAAGGACCCGGACATCCTCGACTTCGTGCAGCAGGACCACGGCATCGGCCAACCTGCGCAAGCCACTCATCGGCCCAGGGGACAAGGTCGTCACCGACGCCTCCTCCGGGCTCGTGTGTCCGTTCAACGCAGGCCCGACGACCGTCACCGTCAGCGCGGGCGGCCGAGCCTTCACGAGCCAGGTGACGTGCTCCCGGGGACGGTTCAGCGGCCATGCGGCACGCGGCCGCTGAGTCCCGACAAGATCCGCCGTCAGGCGGCCGCGGCCGGCGCGCCGGCGACGCCGCCTCCGCCTGCGAGCGCGCCGCCCGCCGACGTCCTGCCCTCCGTGGTCCCACCCCCGCCGCCTGCTCCGCCGGCGGCGAAGGCTCCGGCGAAGCCCGTGGTGAAGCCGGAGGTCCCGCTGGCGCTGTTCGGGCCTCTCGCGGCCGCACCCCAGCTGTCGTCCTCCGCTGCCGTCTCGCCGCCGCCGCCACCGCCGACCTTCTTCGCCAACCCGATTCCGCCCGGGGGCGCGACCGTCCGCGTCCAGGAGGAGAAGCGCGAGGAGGAGATCGCGCCCGAGTCGTCGGCGGCGTTCGCCACCTACCGCTCGGACGACCGGCTCCCGCTTCAGCCGTTCGTCTTCGGGATCGTGCTGATCGCGGCGCTCGCCGGCATCGGGCTCCGTCTGCCCCGTCGCCGCGCACCCGCCTACGCGGTGTCGCGCGTTCGCTATGACCAACCCCGAGATCACCGTCTCAGGAGGAGACGCCCATGATGCTTCTCCCGCTCCGCTGCTGCACTGCGCAGCCACGCCTCCGGCGCGGCGCTCCTCATCTCCTGCCTCGCGCTCGTGGCGTCCTTCACCGGAGCCGCCGACGCTGCGCGGAAGGCCGTCTCGGTGGCAGCACGAAGCCCAAGCCGTTCGGGCTGCTGCGGCTCGGCAAGAACGCGAAGTTCCCGGCCTCCGCGATCCCGACCGTCGGGTCGGCCAAGCGGCTCGGCACGCTCAAGCCGGCCGACGTGCAGCCACGAGCTGTGACGCCATCACGGTCGACATGGGCACGTGGTGCCTGATGACGAGCACGTTCGCGGTCCCGCCCGCCGACCAGGGGAAGAACAACTGGTTCTACGCGACGCAGGCCTGCGCAAACGACGGCGGGTACCTCCCGACGGCGGCCCAGCTGGTCGGCGCCGCCGCGAGCGTCAAGCTCGCCTCGACGATCGACGACAGCCAGCTGACGGCGTCGATCGACCTCGATCCGACCGACGGGCTCAAGGACCGCCGTGAGATGAGCGCGACGCTCGTCACGACGCAGGCCGGGTCCAGCGCGGCCGGGCGCTCGGTGTCTCCGACGGCTCGAAGGGCAATCCGAAGACCGGCGAGCCCGACCCCGCGACGCTCCCGGCGGTCCCGGCCCCGGAGACGCTGCAGTACGTGACGGTCTACGACAACAAGGACAAGGGCGGCTTTTCCGGGAGCAAGCCCGTCTCACAGCCCGAGGACTTCCGCTGCGCCTACAACAAGCGGCAGGGTCCGCCACGCGGGGGGGAGGGCTGAGCGGATCCCCGAAGTCAGCGCGAGCTCCCAAGGAAGTGGGCGACGTCGTCGAGCGCGCCGGGGCGCACGTAGTAGTAGACGAACAGGCCGTGCTTCTCGCTGTCGAGGACGCCGGCGTTGCGCAGCACCTTGAGGTGGTGGGCGAGCGTCGGCTGGCAGATGTCGAACAGCGGGAGCAGCTCGCACGGGCAGAGCTTGCCGGGGTGCGCGCGCAGCACGTCGACCAGCTGGATGCGCACCGGGTCGGCCAAGGCCTTGGCCAGCGCGGCGATGCTCGCGCGGCCTGTGCCGAGCTGACGTCGGGCGCGGGCGGCGCGCAGTCGCAGCTGCTCGCCGGCGGCCCGCTTGCGTCTTGGGGGTGATCTCGAGCTGCGGCTGGCATCGGCGTTCACGCCGCCGGCGGCGAGCAGGCGCTTGACGCGCGTCGACGTCGGGGACGTTGCCGGAGCATGACGGGTGCCGTCGATGGCGAGCGCCGGGGTGCTCATGACGCCGCGCTGCGGCCATCTGCGCGTAGTCGGTGACCTTCTCGACGCTCGGCGTCCAGGCCGAGCTCGTGCGATGGCCTTGCTGGGTGACGAGCGCGAGCGCCTCGCAGCGCTTGCAGCCGGGGCCGAGGACTTCGGGTGTTCATGGGTGGCTTTCCTGGTCGGTCAGAGGATGAGGTTGAAGAGCAGGCCGATCGCGATGATCGACACGGCGACGGTGGCGGCCCAGATGGCGATCAGCTTCACCATCAGCACGCGCCGCAGCAAGCATCATCTCCGGCAGCGACAGCGCGATGACGGCCATCATGAACGCGAGCACCGTGCCCATCGCGACGCCCTTGGCGTGCAGCACCTGCGATCAGCGGAAGGACGCCGGCGGCGTTCGAGTAGAGCGGCACGCCCATCAGGACGGCGGCGGGCACAGCGAGCGGGTTGTCCGTGCCGGCGATCGAGGCGAGCGCGTCGGCCGGCACCCACCCGTGGATGACGGCACCGAGCGCGATCCCGACCAGCAGATAGGGCCAGACCCGTCCGAGGATGTTGCGCACCTCGTCGCGCGCGTACGCGAAGCGGTCAGCCAGCTGCAGCCCGACGGCGGGGTCGATGCCCAGGCGGCATGTTCGTCTCGAACACGAACGGCTCGACGTAGCGCTCGAGGCTCATCCGTCCGAGCACGACGCCGGCGAGGATCGCGATGCTCAGCCCGGAGACGATGTACAGCGCGGCGACCTGACGCCGAACATGCCGAACAGCAGCACGATCGCGACCTCGTTGACGAGCGGGGAGGCGATCAGGAACGACAGCGTCACACCGAGCGGCACGCCGGCTGAGACAAACCCGATGAACGCCGGGACCGCCGAACATGAGCAGAACGGGGTCGCGACGCCGAGCGTGGCTGCGAGCACGTTGCCGACACCCTCGCGCCTGCCGCCCAGAAGCGCCCGGGTGCGCTCGACCGACATGTACGAGCGAAGCACGCGACCGCGAACACGATGCCCGCCAGCAGCAGCAGGATCTTGGTCGTGTCGTAGAAGAAGAACCGCACCGGCTGCCGACGGGAGCAGTCAGGTCAAGCCCGGCGACGCCACCGAGCAGCCAGTCCCACAGCGGTGCCAGCGCCTTGATGGCCGCAAGCCACAGCACGCCGAGCACCCCGAGGGTCACGAGCGGATGCCGTCGCGCCATTCGCGGACGGGTGGGCCGCAGTCCGACGTCGAGCGTTGCGCGGGTGGCCATCCTGCCCCCTCAATCTATTGACAACTATCGATAGATTAGCACGGCTACAGGCGCGCGTCGTCGAGGTCGCGCAGCAGCGCACGTACGCGGTGCTCGATCGCGCCACGGATGGTGCGGACCACCTCGAGGCTCTGTCCCGCGGGGTCGGGGAGATCCCAGTCCTGGTAGCGCTTCCCCGGATAGACGGGACACGAGTCCCCGCACCCCATCGTGATGATCACGTCGGCTGCGCGCGCGACCTCGTCCGTGAGCGGCTTGGGGAACGCCACGTCCAGGTCGAGCCCGATCTCGCGCATCGCCTCGGCGACCACGGGGTCGACCTCGGCTGAGGGATGGGACCCGGCGGAGCGTGCCTCGATCCGCTCGTCGGAGAGATGCCGCAGCAGCGCGGCGGCCATCTGACTTCGGCCGGCATTGTGCACGCAGACGAACAGCACCTCCGGCTGCGTCTTGGCGATCAGCCCCTCCGCCTGGCCGAGCGCGCGCAGCCGGTCCCGCGCGAAGCGCTCGGTGAGCAGCGGCAGATAGATGTCGATCCGCGCGCTGAGGCGCAGCTCGCGGTAGGTCTCGCGCACGAGCCGCTCCACGGTCTGCGGCGAGAGAATGCCGCGATACGCCTCTGCAAGCCGCTCGCAGATTGCGCGAAGTTGGGCTTCGTGGGTGCTGGGGCCGGTGGCGTGCATCAGTGCTCCTTGTCGTCGATGGCGTTTTGGACGTCAGGTGCCGGCGAGCGGGTCGCGGCTGGGACTGCGGCGTGACTGCTCGCTCGGCAGCAGCAGCGAGAGCGCGCCGGCCGCGAGCACGAAGGCCGACCGACGCCCACAGGCACGCCTCGAGCCCCTGCCACTGGTAGAGGAGACCGGAGAGGAGCGTCCCGGCGAGCCGCCCGCACGCGTTGGCCATGTAGTAGAAGCCGACGCTCATCGCCACCTGGTCGCCGTCCGCGTACGCGAGGATCAGGTACGAGTGCACGGCCGAGTTCAGGGCGAACACGATCCCGAACAGGATCAGCCCGGCGACGAGGACCGTCGTCGGGTCGATGCCGGCGCCGAGCGCGATGGCGATGACGGCGGGGAAGGCCGCGAGCACGAACGCCAGGCGCGCCGCGGTGCGCCCGTCGGGTGCGCCGTGCTCGGCGCTGCGCTCGCGCACGAGGCGCGGCGCCGACGCCTGCACGATGCCGTAGCCGATCACCCAGACCGCCATGAAGGTGCCGACCTGCCAGAAGCGTCCAGCCCAGGACGGTGCGCAGGTAGACCGGCAGGCCGACGACGAACCAGACGTCGCGCGAGGCGAAGAGGAAGATGCGCGCCGCCGCGAGGATGTTCACCGCGCGGTTGTTGGAGAACATGTGGCGGAACTTCGCCTTGGCGTCGCGCGCGGCCGAGGCTGCCGGTCATGAACGGCACGGTGAGCACGAGCGCGCCGAAGACCATCGCGGCGAGCAGCAGCATCGCGGTCTGGAAGCTCGTGACCGTGAGCAGCAGGCCGCCGAGGAAGAAGCCGACGCCCTTCAGCGCGTTCTTCGATCCGGTGAGGATCGCCACCCAGCGGTAGAGCGCGCCCGGCGCGTCGTCCGCGACCACGAGCTTCACGGCGCTCTTGGAGCTCATCTTCGTGAGGTCCTTCGCGATGCCCGAGAGCGCCTGCGCCGCCATGACGTACCCGACGACGAGCCAGCCGTCGGGCGCCAGGCCGAGCATCAGCAGCGCGAGCGTCTGGATCAGCAGCCCCATGACGAGCGTCGTGGTGAGGCCGAACCGCGCCGCGAGGAAGCCGCCGACGAGGTTCGTGACGATCCCGAAGATCTCGTAGAACGCGAAGACCGTCGCGAGCTGGAACGGGGTGTACCCGAGCCCGTAGAAGTAGAAGAGGACGAGCAGCCGGATCGCGCCGTCGGCGATCGTGTCGGCCCAGTAGGCGGCCGTGACGAGCGCGTAGTTGCGCAGGTCCCCGTCCTGGCGCTTGGCGGCTGCCGGTGCTCATGGGCTCAGCTGAGGCTGCGGGCGACGATCGCGGCGAGGTCGACGAGCCGGTTCGCGTAGCCCCACTCGTTGTCGTACCAGGCGAGGATCTTCACCTGCGTGTGGTCGGTGACCTTGGTGGAGAGCGCGTCGACGATGCCCGACCGCGGGTCGTCCTTGAAGTCGATCGAGACCAGCGGGCGCGTCTCGTAGCCGAGGATGCCGGCGAGCGGCCCGGTCGGCCGCGGCGGCCTGCGCAGCAGGCCGTTCACCTCCTCGACGGTGGTGGCGCGGGCCACCTCGAACACGCAGTCGGTCAGCGAGGCGTTGAGCAGCGGCACGCGGATGGCGAGGCCGTCGAGCCTGCCCTGCAGCTCGGGGAAGATGAGGCCGATCGCGGTCGCCGACCCCGTCGTCGTCGGGATCAGCGACATGCCGGCGGCGCGCGCCCGGCGCAGGTCCTTGTGCGGCGCGTCGACGATCGTCTGCGTGTTCGTGAGGTCGTGCAGCGTGGTGATCGAGCCGCGGTCGATCCCGAGTCCCTCGTGGATGACCTTCACGACGGGCGCCAGGCAGTTCGTCGTGCAGGAGGCGGCGGTGACGATGTCGTGGGCGGCCGGGTCGTACCGGTCGTCGTTCACGCCGACGACGACGTTCAGCGCGCGGTCGTCCTTGACCGGTGCGGCGACGATGACCTTCCGCACGCCGCGGTCGAAGTAGGGCGCGAGCGTCTCCGGCGTGCGGAACGCCCCGGTGCACTCGAGGACGAGATCGACGCCGAGGTCGTCCCACGGCACGTCCCCGGGCGCGGCGTGACCCGTGTACGCGAGCGTCGCGTCCCCGATCGTCAGCTGGTCGCCGTCGCCGTGCACGCCGCGGTCCCAGCGGCCGTGGACGGAGTCGAAGGTCAGGAGGTGCGCGGCGGTCGCGGCATCGCCGTGCAGCTCGTTGACGTGGACGACGGTCGAGGTCGTCGCGGTCCCAGGCGGCGCGCAGGGCGAGCCGGCCCATGCGTCCGAAACCGTTGATGGCGATGCGGGTCACGTGGCCCCCTGTCGTGATCGATCGGCTCAGGCTGCTGGGGCGGGTGTCACGGGCGCGGCGCCGGTGGGCGCGTCCGTCCGTGCGGCTCAGGCCACCAGCGGCGCCGCAGCCACAGCGCGACGTAGACGAGGCCGACGAGGACCGGCACCTCGATCAGCGGGCCGACGACGCCGGCGAGCGCCTGACCCGAGGTGGCGCCCCAGACGCCGACGGCGACGGCGATCGCCAGCTCGAAGTCGTTGGAGGCGACGGTGAAGGCCATCGTCGCGGTCTTCGGGTAGCCGAGGCTGCATCGCGCGGCCGACGCCGAACCCGAGGATCCACATGATCAGGAAGTACGCGAGCAGCGGCAGCGCGATCCGCGCGACGGTGAGCGGGTCGGCGGTGATCGCGTCGCCCTGGATGGCGAACAGCAGGACGATCGTGAACAGCAGCCCGTACAGCGTGATCGGCGCGATCCGCGGGATGAACCGCGTCTCGAACCACTCGCGCCCGTGCGTGCGCAGGCCCCAGCGGCGGGTCAGGTAGCCGGCGGTGAGCGGGATGCCGAGGAAGATCAGGACGGTGCGCGCGACCTCCCAGATCCCGACCTGGAAGCCCTGCGGTGTCGAGGCCGAGCAGGTCGGGCAGCGCGTTGAGGTAGAACCAGCCGAGCACGCGCGTAGGCGACGACCTGGAAGATCGCGTTGAAGACGACGAGGACGGCGGCGCGGTCGTTGTCGCCTGCCGGCGAGGTCGTTCCAGACGAGGACCATCGCGATGCAGCGCGCGAGGCCGACGACGATCACGCCGGTCCGGTACGCGGGCTCGTCGGCGAGGAAGATCCAGGCCAGCGCGAACATCAGCGCCGGGCCGACGACCCAGGAGAGGAAGAGCGACGACGCCGAAGATGCGGCGGTCGCCCTGCGCTGCGCATCTTGCCCATGTCCTCGTAGCGGACCTTCGTCAGGACCGGGTACATCATGAGCAGCAGCCCGAGCGCGATGGGCAGGCTGACCGTTCCGACCTTGAGCTTGTCGAGGCCGTCGTTGAGCCCGGGGATCACCGATCCGAGCGCCAGCCCGGCGGCCATCGCCAGCGCGATCCAGAGCGGCAGGAAGCGGTCGAGCGTCGACAGCCGGCGAAGGACGGCCTGCTCTTCGGGGGCTGTCGTCGCCACTGAGTCCGAGACTATCCATTGACAATCGTCATTTCAATCGATATTTGTTTATCGATGCCCGTCGATATGGAACTGACCCCCAAGCGCAAGCGACCGGCCGGCGAGCCGTGCTGCGAGCCCGTCGTCTACCCCGACGTCGAGCGCGGAGCAGGCGCTGCGGATGGCGGAGGTCGCCAAGGCGCTCGGCGACCCGATCCGCCTGCAGCTCGTCGACGTCCTGCGCAAGCACGCGGGGAAGGTCTGCGTGTGCGAGCTGGTGCCGCTCTTCGACGTCGCGCAGCCGACGCTCTCCCACCACCTCAAGAAGCTCCGCGAGGCCGGGATCGTCGACTCCGAGCGCCAGGGCCTCTGGGCCTACTACTACGTCCGTCCCGAAGCTCTGAAGGAGCTGACCACATGGCTGAGCTGACCGACACCGAGATCCGCGAGACCGTCCGCGAGCGCTACGCCGCCGCGGCCCAGGCCGTCGCGGAAGAACCAGGGCTGCGGCTGCGGCCCCGCGGCCGAGAACTCGAGCTGCTGCGGCACCGACACGCTGACCACCGACGCTCAGCGGCGAGCAGGTCTTCGGCGAGGCGATGTACGACCGCGGCGAGGTCGAAGGCGTTCCCGCGGACGCCGTCCAGGCCTCGCTCGGGTGCGGCGTGCCCGACCGCCGTCGCCGATCTGCACGAGGGCGAGACGGTCCTCGACCTCGGGTGCCGGCGCGGGCGCCGACGTCCTCATCTCCGCCGGCCGGGTCGGCCCGACCGGCAAGGCCATCGGCCTGGACATGACCGACGAGATGCTCGCGCTCGCGCGCGCCAACGCGGAGCAGGCCGGCGTCGAGAACGTCGAGTTCGTCAAGGGCTACATCGAGGACCTGCCGCTCCCCGACGCCTCGGTCGACGTCGTCATCTCCAACTGCGTGATCAACCTGTCCGGCGACAAGCAGCAGGTGCTGCGCGAGGCCGCGCGCGTCCTGCGCCCCGGCGGGCGCTTCGCCGTCTCGGACGTCATCGCCGACCCCGACATGGACGAGGCCACCCGCGCCGACATGGCGCAGTGGACCGGCTGCATCGCCGGCGCGCTGACCGCGGCAGGAGTTCGACGGCGGCGCTGACCGCCGCCGGCCTCGTCGACGTCGAGATCCGCGAGACGCACCGCGTCCACGAGCACGCCGCCTCGGCGATCATCCGCGCGCGGAAGCCCGCATGAGCGACGAGGACATCCAGCTCAACGACCCGCAGACGCTCTACCGCCGCTGGGAGGACTCCCAGTGGAACCCGTTCGAGATCGACCTCGGCGCCGACATCGCGCAGTGGGAGAGCGCGGACGACGGCCAGCGCGGGCTGCTGCACTTCGTCCTCTCCTCGCTCATGGTCGCCGAGGAGCGCATCACGACGAAGTTCTCCGGGCTCGTCGGCGCACACGGGTCGGAGGAGGAGGCGACGTTCCTCGCCACCCAGCAGGTCGACGAGGCGCGCCACATGCAGTTCTACGCGCGCTTCCAGGACGAGGTCGTCGCCGACCCGGCCACGATCGCCGCCCATGTCGACCGCGCCCGGGCGAGCGTCTCGGACGCCTTCCGGCAGATCTTCGACGTCGCGCTCGTCGAGGCCCACGAGCAGCTCGTCGCCGCGCCCGCCGACCTCGCCGCCAAGGTCCGCTTCGTCACGATCTACCACCTGATCCTCGAAGGCACGCTCGGCCTGACGACGTTCAAGTTCTCCACGGACTACCTCAGCCGCGAGGGGCTGCTCCCGGGCTTCGTCGAGGGCTACTCGAAGATCCACCACGACGAGACCCGGCACATCGGCTACGGCGTCTGGTACCTGCGCGAGACGGTCCGCGAGCACCCGGAGACGGCCGAGGTCGTGCGCGCCACCCTGCGCGAGCTGCTGCCCTCGGTGGCGGAGTCGCTGCGGCCACCGGCCGACGGGGCCGGGCGTGCTCGGGCGTGAGCGAGGACGACCTGCGGACGTTCGCGCTCGACGGGCTCACCCGCCGCCTGAAGATCATCGGCGTCCCGCTCGAGAGCGTCTTCGCCTAGCGCCGGCGCTTCAGCGCGATGCCCTCGAGCAGGTGCGCGACGTGCTCGCAGGCGTCGATGCTCGCCTCGAGCGAGGCGAAGATGTCCTTCCAGCGGATCACGACCATCGGGTCGATGCCGTTGGCGAAGAGCGAGGCCATCGCCTCGCGGCTCAGCCGGTCGCCCTCGTTCTCCAGGCGGTGGATCTCGACGAGCGCCGGGCCGACGTCGTTGCCCGGTGCGCAGCCCGCGCAGCGCCTCGGCGACCTGCTCGCCCGCGCCGACGAGGACGTCGCACATGCGGTCGGCCTGTTCCATCGGCGCCTCGACGTGGTAGACGCCGAGCGTGTCGGCGGTCTGCTCGGCGTAGTCGACGACGTCGTCGAGCGCGGTCGCGAGGGCGTAGCCGTCGGCGAAGTCGAACGGCGCGCGGACCTTGCCGGCGCCGAGCCGGTGGATGATGTCGTGCGTGATCCGGTCGCCCTCGTTCTCGCAGATGACGAGGTCGTTCGCGAGGTCGGCGCGCTCGGGGTAGTCGCTCAGGACGTCGCGCAGCAGCATCGTCGCGCGCTGCACGGTGCGGCCGGACTCCTCGAACAGGTCCAGGAGCTCGAGGTCGTAGCTGCGGCGAAGGAGCGCATCGTCCGGCCCAACGGTACGACGCATCGCGCGGCGATCGCCAGGACGTTCACGAGTCGTTCACACGCGTCTTCACGGGTGCGTAACCCGTGGCGCCGGCCAGCTGCGGACGTGGAACTCGGCGGGAATTCCGGCCTCACGGAGGCGTGGACGTCCTGCACGTCGGTGCGCTCGAGATTCGCCTCGGCGAGGGCCTCGCCCTCGCCGGCGGGCGTGCCCTGCGCCTGTCGGTGCGCGAGTTCGGCCTGCTCGCCGAGCTCGCCCGTCACGAGGGCCGGATCGTGCGCCGCGAGGACCTGTACGAGCACGTGTGGGGCACGCCGCTGCGCGCCGGCGACCGGACGATCGACGTCTACGTCCGCAAGCTGCGCGTGAAGCTCGAGCAGTCGCTGCCGCGAGTGGCGCTTCATCCACACCCACGTCGGCTTCGGCTACCGGTTTGCGCCCGAGCGTTCACACGACTTTCACACGGACGCGACAACTCGATAACAGACTGTCGCGACCACGCTGTGAGCCTGCGAGCAGGCATGACACGACAGAGGAGATCACATGAGGTATTCCTGGCTGGCCGCCGGTGCGGCCGCCGTCCTCGCGCTCGGCGTCACCGCGTGCGGCAGCGAGCAACTCCAGCAGTTCCAGCAGCAAGTCCGGCGGGTCACTCACCGGAGCCGGCTCGACGTTCGTCGCTCCGTTCTACAACGAGCTCGCCTCGCAGATCAAGAGCAAGGACGGCCTCACGGTCAACTACAACGCCGTCGGTTCCGGCGCGGGTGTGGCGCAGTTCACGCAGAAGACCGTCGATTTCGGCGGGAACGATTCGACCCTGAAGCCCGAGGAGATCACCGCGGCCAAGACGGCCGGCGGCAGCGCTCCGGTGCAGATTCCCGACCGTCCTCGGCGCGATCACGATCTCCTACAACGTCTCCGGCGTCGAGAAGGGCCTGAAGCTCGACGGCCCGACGATCGCCGACATCTTCTCCGGGAAGATCACGAAGTGGAACGACCCGAAGATCGCCTCGCAGAACTCGGGCACGAGCCTGCCCAGCACGGACATCACGACGTGCCACCGGTCGGACTCGTCGGGTACGACGAAGGGCTTCACCACCTACGTCGCGATCTACGACTCGACGTGGGAGAAGAAGATCGGCGTCGACAAGACGGTCAAGTGGCCCGGCGGCACGGGGGCCAAGGGCAACGACGGCGTCGCCGCGTGCGTGAAGCAGAACGACGGCGCGGTCGGGTATGTCGAGGAGGCGTACGCGCTGCAGAACAACTTCGACACCGCCGCGGTGAAGAACAAGTCGGGCGCCTACATCGCTCCGACGCTGGACTCGACGAGTGCGGCCGGCGACGGCGTCGAGGTCGCGGCGGACAACACGTTCAGCCCGCTCGACTCGCCGAACCCTGCGGCGTACCCGATCACCTCGACGACCTACATGCTCCTGTGGCAGGACGCCTGCAAGGCGGGGCAGAGCAAGGAGACCGCGACGGGCGGGCAGACGTTCGCGAGCTTCGCGCTCGGCGAGGGGCAGAGCATCGCCAAGCAGCTCTACTACGCGCCGCTGCCGTCGAACATCAAGACCCAGGCCCAGAAGTCGGTTGACGGCCTGCAGTGCGACGGCAGCGCCCTCTAGCGGGCTGACGAAGGGAACCTGGTCGCATGGAAGCCGGAGCCGTCAGCAGCAGCAGCAACGGGACCCCGCCGTCCCCGTTGCATCGCTCGCTGGCGGCCCGGCTTCCCGACCGGGCGCTGCGCTGGACGCTCGGGGCGGTCGCCGTCGGCATCCTCGTCCTGCTCGTCTACTTCTTCTACACGCTCTACGACGAGTCCCGGCCGCTGCTGAGTCAGGTCGGGATCCTCGACTTCGTCACCACGAACGACTGGAACCCGGCGAAGAACCAGTACGGAGCCTGGGCGCTGGTCGTCGGCACGCTGATCACCTCGGCACTGGCGCTGCTCATGGGCGTGCCCGTCGCCGTCGCCGTCGCGATCTTCTCGGTCGAGCTCGCGCCGCTGCGGGTCAAGCGCCCGCTGACGGTCCTGATCGAGCTTCTCGCGGCTGTGCCGTCGGTCGTCTACGGCCTGTGGGGCGTGTTCGTCCTGATCCCGCGTCTCAAGCCGGCCGAGCAGTGGTTCTCCGACACGTTCGCGTTCCTGCCGTTCGTCGGTGGGCCGGTCGCGGGACCGAACTACTTCATCGCCGGACTGATCCTCGCGATCATGATCCTGCCGATCGTCAGCGCGATCTCCCGCGAGGTCATCCTGACCGTTCCGGTCGAGCTGAAGGAGGGCGCGCTCGCGCTGGGGGCCACCCGGTGGGAGATGATCAGGATGGGCGTCCTGCCCTATTCGTGGGGTGGGATCGCCGGCGCCGGGATGCTCGGCCTGGGCCGAGCGCTCGGTGAGACGATCGCCGTGGTGCTCGTGATCGGGAATGCCCCGCGGATCGGCGAATCGATCTTCTCGCAGGGGTACACGCTCGCCGCCGTGGTCGCCAACGAGTTCGGCGAGGCCGCTGACAACAACCTGCACAAGGCGGCGCTGATCTCGTGCGGCCTCGTGCTGTTCATCCTCACGCTGATCGTGAACTTCATCGCCCGCTGGATCGTCGAGGGCGCCGAGAGGCGCCGCCACGCGGGCGCACCGCCGGCCGAGCCCGTCGAGGCTCAGCCGTCGTTCACCCCCACGCAGACCGGAGCGGCCTGAATCATGGCGACGACCCACGCGACGCTCCTCGCCCGCCGCCCGAGCACGCGGCGGCGCGTCGTCGACAAGGCGATGCGCGGCATCACGATGCTCGCCTCGTGCGTCGCGCTCGTTCCGCTGCTCTTCGTCATCTACTACCTGGTCTCGAAGGGCCTGCCGGCCTGGAACGTCGACTTCTTCACCACGGATCCGACCGGCAGCTTCCTCGGCGACCCTGGTGGGATCAAGAGCGCGATCGTCGGGTCGGTCGTGATCGTCGCGATCGCGACGATCCTCGCGGTGCCGCTCGGCATCGCCATCGCGATCTGGCTGACCCAGTACGGAACGACCAGCTGGTTCGCTCGGCTCATCCGCTACCTCGTCGACGTCATGACCGGTGTGCCGTCGATCGTGTTCGGCCTCTTCATCTACGGCGTCCTCGTCGTCGGCGGCGGCGGGTTCGCAGGCTGGAAGGGGTCGCTCGCGATCGGCCTGCTGATGCTCCCGGTCGTCGCCAAGTCCGCCGAGGTCGCGCTGATGCTCGTTCCGAACCTCCTGCGCGAATCGGCACTGGCGCTCGGCGCGCCGAAGTGGCGCGTGATCTTCAGGGTGGTGTTGCCCACCGCGTCGGGCGCGATCCTCACCGGGGCGCTGCTCGGCGATCGCGCGCGGTGCAGGTGAGACGGCGCCGCTGCTGTTCACCGCCTTCGGCCAGCGCGGCTCCACCACCGACCCGTCGCAGCCGATGAACGCGCTCCCGCTGCAGATCTTCAACGACATCGGCCAGCCGAACGACGCGCTCGTGGAGCGAGCATGGGGCGCCGCGCTCCTGCTCGTGGTCGGCGTCCTGGCCCTGACCCTCATCGCCCGCTTCATCCAGAGCCGAAGCAAGGTGTGACACGATCGTGACCGAACGCATGTCGACAGAACAGCCCGAGTCCCAGCCCGATCCGCCGGACACGCCAGCGCGCCGAGCCGCCGCCCGTCCCGGAGCGCGCAGAGGTGGCACGCCCGGTCGCGCGTGAGCGCGCCGGCCGAGGAGCCGGCCGTCGGCCGTGGCGGAGGCGACCGGGCCACTCGATCTCGATGCGCGACCTCAACGTCCACTACGGCAAGAACCACGCCGTCAAGGACGTCTCGATGGAGTTCGCGGGCAACGAGGTCACCGCGCTGATCGGCCCGTCCGGCTGCGGGAAGTCGACGGTGCTGCGGGCGATCAACCGCATGCACGACGAGACGCCCGGAGCTCGCGTCGAGGGCGAGATCCTGCTCGACGGCGCCGACATCTACGCGCCCGGACGTCGACGTCACCGCGGTGCGCCGCGTCATCGGCATGGTCTTCCAGAAGCCGAACCCGTTCCCGACGATGTCGGTCTACGAGAACGTCGCCGCGGGCCTGCGCCTGTCCGGCACGAAGGCCCGTGGCAAGCTCGACGACATCGTGGAGCAGTCGCTGCGCGGCGCCGGGCTGTGGAATGAGGTGTCCGACCGCCTGAACGCCCCGGGGATCAGCCTCTCCGGCGGTCAGCAGCAGCGGCTCTGCATCGCGCGCGCGATCGCCAACGAGCCCGAGGTGATCCTGATGGACGAGCCGTGCTCGGCCCTCGACCCGATCGCCACGCTGCGCATCGAGGAGCTCATCAACGAGCTCAAGCAGCAGTACACGATCATCATCGTCACGCACAACATGCAGCAGGCCGCGCGCGTGGCCGACACGACCGCGTTCATGCTGCTCGGCGACCTCGTCGAGCACAACCCGACCGGCAAGATCTTCAGCAACCCCGACGACTCCCGCACCGAGGAGTACGTCACCGGGAAGTTCGGTTGACGATCGTGGAGGACGCGAGCCGCATGCCCACTCGTCAGCACTTTCGAGATCAGCTCGTCGCGCTCGAGGGCCAGGCCCTCGGCGCGCTCGACATCGTCGTCGAGCAGCTCGACCGCGCGCTCGAGGCGCTCGAGCACAAGGACTCCGAGCTCGCGACCTTCGTGATCGCCGACGACGACCGCGTCGACGGCCGCTATCTCGAGGTGCACCAGGGGATCCTCTCGCTGCTCGCGCTGCAGGCGCCGGTCGCGACCGATCTGCGGCTCGTCGCCGCGCTCCTGCACGTGATCAAGCACGCCGAGCGCATGGGCGACCAGTGCGTGAACATCGCGAAGCTGATCCCGCTCGTCGGCAACGAGCCGCCGGTGGTGCCGGAGCTGCTCGAGAAGGTGCTGCGGATGGGCGCGGCGGCGCGCGCCGAGGTCGTCGAGGCGAAGCTCGCCTTCCACAGCCGCGACACCGACCTCGCCGCGGACCTCTCGCGCCAGGATCGCGAGGTCAATCGCCTGAACAAGGAGGTCTTCCGCCTCGCCGTCACCGTCGGCGACAACGAGGACAAGCGCGAGTGGGCGATGATGATGACGCTGGTCGCGCGCGCGATCGAGCGCGTCGGCGACAACGCGGTCGGTGTCGGCGAGCAGGTCATCTTCGTCGAGACCGGGCTGTTTCGCGAGTATCCGACGGACGAGGACGGGGACGAGCCCGGCTGAAACGGCGCGGGCTCACCCGCGCCGCCTGTGAACAAGTCGTGAAACGCGCGGGTGTGAGCCTCCAATCGCCCGCCGGTCCCCCTAGACTGCCGTCGTAATGAGCTCCTGGACCAGCGCTCGCCCCGACACGGAACGTCCGGGCTCAGCAGCAACAGGCCCATCCCTCAGGGTCGCCGTGATCGACACCGACTCCGGGTTCCTGCAGGTGCTCGGCAAGCGCCTCGACCGCCTCGGCTGGGAGCACCGCACGCTCGCGGGCCCCGTGCCGATCGAGCAGATCGTCGCGATGCGGCTGAGCGCGCTGATCGTCGACCTCACCGTCTTCGGCCCGCGCGCCTGGGAGGAGCTCGAGCGTCTCTGTGACGAGCTGCCCGGCCTCGGGATCATCGTCTGCACCGGCCGCTCGACCGTCGCCCAGCGCGTCCGCGGCCTGCGGATGGGCGCCGACGACTGGCTCACCAAGCCGTGCCACCCGGAGGAGCTGATCGCGCGCGTCGAGGCCGTCGTGCGCCGCCGCCGGCGCACCGAGTCGCGCCAGGACGCGGAGCCCGTGCAGGCCGGCGAGCTCGAGATCCGCTCGGATCGCTTCCAGGCGTTCGTCGCCGGCCGCTCGATCGACCTGACGCGGCGCGAGTTCGAGCTGATCGAGCTGCTCGCCGAGGCCGGCGGCCGCGTGCTCGAGCGCGAAGAGGTCTACCAGCGCGTCTGGGGCTACGCGATGGCCCGCGGCGACCGCTCGGTCGACGTGTTCGTGCGCAAGCTGCGCCAGAAGCTCGAGAAGGCCTCGCCGCGACTGGCGCTACATCCACACGCACTTCGGCGTCGGGTACCGCTTCGCCCCGGAGCCCGTCGACGGCGCCGCGATGGTGCCGGACGCCCCGCCCGCCGACCTCGTTCCCGCGGCCCAGCCGGCGGACGAGCTGCCGGCGGCGCGTACGCTTCCTGCGTGACCACTGCGCGCAACGTCGCGATCGTGGCCGTCATCGCGGCGGCCATCGCCTTCCTGCCTGGCGGCGGCGACGTCGCGGCCGTCGTGTCGCGCACGCTCGCCCTGGCGTTCTCCGGCGTGATCCTGTGGGCCGGCTGGTGGGCCTACCGGCGCTTCGCGATGGATCTCGACGTGCTCCCGCACGGCTTTCGGGCGCTGCTCTACGCGGCACTCGGGGTCATCGTCCTGGCCGTGGCGGGCTCGGCCAAGCTCACGGCCACGACGTCGGGGAGCCTCGTCTTCATCGTGATGCTCGCGGGTGCCGCGGTCGCGCTCGTCGCCGTGTGGCGCGCGCACCGCGAACTGGGCTGACCGCGTTCACAGACTCGCTACATCGGTGCGACGGATGCGCGCAACGATGTGCGCAGTTCAGCGGTCCCCAGATGCTCGCGGTGAGCTTTTCCTCCTCAGACCGCGGCCGCGCTGAACAGCGCTCGGCACACATCGGGGCGTCCGCCTCGTGGCAGCACGCGGCGGACGCTCGTGCCGGGCCCCTGCCACCGTCAGGTGGTCTTGACGACGAACACCGAGCAGGGTGCCTTGTGCGTGATCGAATTCGGGACGCTTCCGAGCACGCGGCGCTCCATGCCCTTGTTCCCGATGACGATCACGTCGGCATCGTGCTTCTCGGCCAGGCGCAGCAGGACCTGGGCGGCATCGCCTTCGGCGGCATCGGTGCGAACCCTGAGCCCGCGGCTGATCGCTCGTTCCTCGGCCTTCTGCAGCGTGATGTCGACGGTGTCGGCGGGGTTGGTCAGCCACTGTTCCTCCGGCGGCGCGCCGCTGTGCGCGAGGTGCTCCTTGGCGGAGTAGGCGCTGATCACGACCACGCTGGCGCCGTACTTGTCAGCGAGGTCGAAGGCGGCGTCCACCGCGCTGTCTGCGGTCGCCGAGCCGTCGGTTCCGACCGCGATGGTGTGAATCACTGCGCCTCCATGAGGATCGAAGAAGCGGCGAGTATCGACGAACGACCATCCGTCGCCAGGACGCGATCACAGACTGTTCACAGGTCCCCTCCTCGAGCTGCCGCTCGCGGCGTCACGGAATGTTCACGGGCCGGCGACAGGAGCACCACATCCCAGCTGGGGACGGCGCATAGCGTCGCGCTCGTTCCCGACTGAGAGGTGCACAAGTGATGAGACGTCTCGTTCTGAGCGTCGCCACCCTGGCGGCGCTGCTGGTCCCGGTCGCGGCTGCGTCCGCGCACGACGACGACCACGGCGATCGCGGTCGCGGTCCGGTGGACTACGCGATCATCGGCGACACGCCGTACGGCCTCACCGGCCAGACCGGGCTCTCGGCCTTCCCGAGCCACATCGCGCAGATCAACGGCGATCCGTCGGTGAGCCTCGTCGTCCACCTGGGCGACATCAAGAGCGGCTCGACGCGCTGCGACACGTCGTACTTCGACACGATCCGCGCGAACTTCGACGCGTTCCAGGACCCGCTGGTCTACACGCCGGGCGACAACGAGTGGACCGACTGCCACCGGGCGAACAACGGCGGCTACCAGCCCGCCGGAGCACAGGACGACGCGGATCTCGCGCTCGCGGGCCCGATCCACAACGGCACCGCGCCGACCGTCGCCGGCGCTCCGGCTCCGTCGCGCCTGAGCGAGATCCGGCGGATCTTCTTCCCGCAGCCGGGTCGCACACTCGGGCAGCGCGGCCGCAGGGTGCAGGCGCAGCGCTGGCCCTACGTGGAGAACGTGACCTGGAACGAGGCGCGCGTGCAGTTCGGCGTCCTCAACGTCCCGGGCTCCAACAACGACCTGCTGCCGTGGTTCTGCCCGACCACGACACTCGCGACGTGTCTGCCTTCGGCCTCGCTGCTCCCGGGCATCCAGGCCGACGAGTACGCGGGCCGCAACGCGGCCAACCTGAAGTGGCTCGACCGCATCTTCGACGAGGCACGTGACGAGCACGCGAAGGGCGTGGCGATCGGCATCCAGGCCGACATGTGGGACCCCGCGATCACCGGCGACCCGACGCAGTACTCCGGCTACACGCAGTTCGTGAACGAGCTCGCGCGCCAGTCGGTGCGGTTCCGGAAGCCCGTGCTGCTGATGAACGGTGATTCGCACGTGTACAACGGCGATGCCGGCGACCAGCCGCTGGCGAACCCGTCGGCGCTGAACAGCACGATCTACGGCGTCGGCTACGCCGTGCCGAACCTGCGGCGCGTGGTCGTCGACGGCAGCACCACGACGGTTCCGCCGGCGACCCCCGGGGGCGTCGCGGTGCAGGACTACCTGAAGCTGCACGTCGATGCTTCGGCACCGGGCGTGTTCTCGTGGCAGCGGGTGCTCTACACGCCGGTTCCCTGACGTCACATCCACCGAGCTGGGCGTTCGTGCCTCAGGGCGCGAACGCCCAGTGACGTGACGCTTTCGTGACGATCGCGCCGTAGCGCCGTCACCTGCGCCCGGGCAGGCTCGGGCCATGCGCGATCACGGATCCGAGGCGGGGCAGGCGAGCGTCGAGCTCGTCGCGCTGCTGCCGATTCTCTTCGCGGTCCTCCTCGCCTCGTGGCAGGGCGCGGTGGCCGGGCAGGCCTGGTGGCTCGCCGCCGGTGCGGCGCGCGCCGGTGCTCGCGCGGACCTCGTCGGGGGCGACCCGCTCGCGGCCGCGCGGCGCGAGCTTCCGGCCGGCCTGCGCCGCCGGCTCACCGTGCGCCGGGGCGGCGGCGAGCTCGTCGTGCGTCTCGGAATCCCGGCGATCGCCGGGCTCGGGCGACTGGGCACGGCGACCGCCCGCGTGCGCGCGGCGGAGACCGGCTCGTGAGCGAGCGCGGGCAGGCGAGCGTGGAGCTCGCGGC
The DNA here is from genome assembly GCA_963817295.1 of uncultured Solirubrobacteraceae bacterium. Lineage (GTDB taxonomy): Bacteria > Actinomycetota > Thermoleophilia > Solirubrobacterales > Solirubrobacteraceae > F1-60-MAGs163. The sequence goes on from CAWFOF010000002.1 coordinate 36,018, forward strand.
GTTCCTGCCCCTGCTGCTGCTCGTCGTCCTCGTCGTGGCGCAGCTGCTCGCCGCAGGGCGGTGCCGTGAGCTGGTCGGGCAGGCCGCGGGCGCCGGCGCGGCGGCCCTGCTCCAGGACGAGGATCCGGCCCGGGCGGCCCGCCGCGCACTTCCGGGATGGTCACGCGGTCGCCTCGACGTCGCGGTGCGCGGCCGCGTCGTCGCGGTGGTGCTGCGGCCGCCAGGGCTGGTGCCCGGGCTGGCCGGCCTGCTGCAGGCCCGCGCCCGCGCGGACGCGGGGCCGACCCCGTGAGCGCGGGTGACCGCTTCGACGTCGCGGTCGTCGGGCGGGCCGCCGACGTCACGGCGGTCGCGGCCGCTGCGGCGAGCATCCTGGCGGCGCGCTCGGCGTCGCGTGCGGCGCTCGTCGTCGGCGCGGGCGAGCGCACGGCAGGGGGCCGCAGGCCCCGCGACGGCTCCGGCGCGCCGGCTGCGCGAGCGCGTCGCGGCGCGCGACCTCGACGCACGTGCGCGGGGCCGGATCGTGTGGTGCGCGGTCGACGCCGGCGAGCGCGACCCCGTCCGCGGCCGCGTGTCGCGCCGCTGCGGTCGGCGGGCCCGGTCGTCCTCGCCGTCTGCGGGCCGCGCGCCGCGTGGGTCGAGCCGCTGATCGACGACGCGGCGCTCGTGCTCGTGGCCGGCGACGCGGGTGACCCGCTCACCGCGCTCGCCGTGTCGGGGCTGCAGGCGCGCGGCCTCGCCGCCGCGAGCGTCGCCGCCCCCGAGGGCCTCGGCGCCGTGCTCGCGCGGATCGGTCTCGGAAGCACCGGGACGTGGCAGGGTGCACTTCCGGGCGCGCTGAGCGAGCGCGCATGACCGATCGCCGGGACCGTGGCCAGGCGACGCTGCTGCTGATCGGCGGCCTCTTCGTCATCGTGGCCGGCGGTACGGCGCTGGCGCTGATCGCGTCGGGCGTGACCGCGCATGGAGCCCGCCAGCGCGCCGCCGACCTCGGCGCGCTCGCGACGGCGCGGGCGCTCGTCGACCTGCGTCCGCGCGCCCTCGAGCCGCGGCGCTCGCCGCGGTACCTGACGCCGGCCGCCTACATCGCGGCCGCACGCGACGTCGGTCGCCGCACCGCGCTGCGCAACGGCGGCGCCGGCATCGAGGTGGACGTGTCGGACGGCCCGCTGCCCGACCGCGCGACGGTGACCGTCAGCGCCGCGATCGAGCTTCCGGGCGGCGCGCGCATCGGCGGGCGGGCGCGTGCCGTCGCCGCGGTCGCCGCGGAGGGCGCGGCGATCGGCGACGGCGAGTACCCCGGTCCGTTCGCGCTGCGGCAGGGCAAGCCGATGCGGCCCGACACGGCGCTGGCGTTCGACCGGCTCGCCGCGGCGGCTCGCACCGCGGGCCTGTCGCTCACGATCGCGAGCGCATTTCGCACGGATGCGGAGCAGGCGCGACTGTTCGCGGCACATCCCGACCCCAAGTGGGTGGCGCGGCCGGGAACGTCGCTGCATCGCCTGGGGACGGAGCTCGACCTCGGCCCGCGGGCGGCCTACGGCTGGCTCGCGGCGAAGGCGGGGCGGTTCGGCTTCATCCGGCGCTACGCGTGGGAGCCGTGGCATTTCGGCCTGGGCGCGTCGCCGGGCAGCGCGTCCGTCGGGTTCGGTCTTCCCGGCGGCTCGGTGGCCGGAGCCGTCCCGGGGTTCGTCCCGGCACGGTTCGCGCCGCCGCTGCGCGCGGCCGCGATCCGCTGGAGCGTCGGCGCCGCGCTGCTGGCGGCGCAGCTCCAGCAGGAGTCCGGGTTCGACCCGCGCTCGCGCTCCTCGGCGGGTGCGCTGGGGATCGCGCAGTTCATGCCGGGCACGGCCCGGCTGTACGGCCTCGCCGACCCGTTCGACCCGGAGGCCGCGATCGACGCGCAGGCGCATCTCATGCACGACCTGCTGCGCCGGTTCGGCTCGGTGCCGCTCGCGCTCGCGGCGTACAACGCGGGCGCCGGCCGCGTCGCCGCCTGCGGCTGCGTGCCGCCGATGGCGGAGACCCAGGCCTACGTGCAGCGCATCGTCGCGCTCGCGCGCGGCGCCGGGGGAACGACCGGTGTGGCCGGCCCGCCGGTCCGCCTCGTCGGCTGACCGGTCCTAGTACCCGTTCGCGTGGATCGTCGCGAACGCGTCGGCGAGCGGGAAGCCGAGCGATTCGCGCACGCCGCCGATGTGGCAGGTGCCGTGCGGGGTCGTCGTGCCGCGGATGACGACCCAGATGCCGGCGAGCCGTGTCGGGCCGACGTAGGCGGCCTTCAGCGCGCCGCCGCTGAACTTCGCGATGCGCCAGGAGGCGCCGCCGTTCGTGCCGGACCCGTACGTGGTGCCGCCCTTGACCTGCTCCGCGAGGACGGCGGCCGAGGTCGTCGCCGTCGACGCGACGAGCGCCGGCGCGATCGTGCCGGTCGAGTGGCAGGTGCCGACCGGGCCGAAGCTGATCCGGGTCTTCGCCTTGTTGTACTTCGGGCTCCAGCGGTCCGGGAGCAGCATCCGCGTGAGCCGGGCGCTGTGCGTGCCGGCCGCGCCCTCGACGGTGGCCTTGCCGTTGTAGAGGGCGTAGCTGTGCCAGCCCGAGCCCGTCGACGCGGCGCCCGCGGGCGCCGCGAACGCGGCGGCGACGAGCACGGAGATCAGGAGGGCGGGGAGCGAGGAGGCGCATACAGAGTCCAACGCCCCGGGCGGCCGAAAGTTACGTCGAGGCCCGCACGGCGCCCGTGTTCGCCAGACTGCCGCGCGATGCCCGCGTTCACCTGGACCATCCGCGTGCGCTACCACGAGTGCGATCCGCAGGGGATCGTCTTCAACGCGCACTACTTCACGTTCTTCGACATGACGATCACCGAGCTGCTGCGGGCCGCCTTCCCGGAAGGCGGCTACGGCGAGATGGTCGAGCGGGCTCGGCGTCGACATCGTGGTCGCCGAGGCGACCGCGCGCTTCCACGGGTCCGCCCGCTTCGACGAGGACCTCGAGCTGAGCGCCACGGTGACCCGGCTCGGCACCACCGGGATGACGACGGCGCTCACCGTCGCCCGCGACGGGCGACCGTCGCTCGTCGAAGGCGAGCTGCGCCACGTGTTCGTCGATGCGACCACATGGACGAAGACCCCGATCCCGGACGCCGTCCGCGCCGCGCTCGCGCCGTGGTCCGATGGCCGGCGCGTCGAACCTGAAAACGGCATAAGGCCCGGCGCGCCAGCGCAACTTCCCTTGCTACGGTCGGTTTCAGTCAGCGGCACGCAGGGAATGCGCGCCCCTCGACCCCTTCGGAGGACTTCGAACGTGCGCAGGACCCTCGTCGCTCTCACGGGCGCCACCATGGTGGCGCTCGCCCTCATTCCGGCCGCCGCTCCTGCGGCGACGGGCAGCGGTGCGCGCGGTTGCGACCCGCTCGACGCCAAGCGCTGCCTGCTTCCGTGGCCGAACAACGCGTTCACCGTGTCGGACGTGCGCACGGACACCGGCCGCCGCGTGAAGCTGCTGCCGTCGCAGATGCCGAAGAACGCGAAGGGCAAGCGGATCGACCCGACCGACTTCAACCGCGCGGACGGCTTCAGCCCCGGCTCGTCGATCCTCACGTACGTCCCGAACCTCAGTCTCAAGAAGACCGGCGCCGTTCCGGTGACGAACCTGCGCAAGGCGCTCGACCGCACCCAGCCGATCGCCGTCGTCAACGCCCGCACCGGCGCGCGGACGCTGATCTGGGCGGAGATGGACAGCACGAGCAAGCCCGGCGAGCGCCTGCTGATCATCCACCCGGCGAAGAACCTCTCGCGCGGGCAGCGCTACATCGTCGCGCTCAGCAACCTGAAGGACACGAAGGGCCGGCTGATCAAGGCGCCCGCGTCGTTCCGCGTCTTCCGTGACCAGCTGCAGACCAAGAGCCGGGTGCAGGAGCGCCGGCGCCTGACCTTCGAGAAGAACTTCGCCGCGCTCGCCAAGGCGGGCGTCAAGCGCAAGAACCTCTACCTCGCGTGGGACTTCACGGTCGCCAGCACGCGCAACATCACCGAGCGCTCGCTCGCGATCCGCGACAACGCCTTCGCGGTCCTCGGCGACGTCAACCTCGTGGACCGTCAGGTGAAGGGCGGCGCCCCGCGCTTCGCGCTCGACGCGCCGCAGGAGTTCGCGCCCTGCGGCTCCGACGGCTGCCAGGCGGGGGAGAGCGACCAGCTCGCGCGCAAGGTCACCGGCACGATGACCGTGCCGTGCTACCTCGACAAGCAGGGCTGCCCGGTCGGCTCGCGGTTCCGCTACGAGCACCTCAAGAAGATCGCCAACTTCCAGGCGAACCGCTTCGTCTACGTGCCGGACCGCATCAAGAACAACACGATGCAGGTGCCGTTCACGTGCATCGTCCCGCGCGCGGCGCTCAGCAAGCCCTCGCGCCTCGCGCTCTACGGGCATGCGCAGTTCAGCGGCCAGGACGACGTGCTGCGCCCCGACGTCCAGGCGCTCGCGCAGGAGGGCGACATCACGCTCTGCGCCGCGCGGCGAGGCCGGATACGCCAGCGAGGACGCGGCGCTGCTGCGCTCGAGCTTCGCGGACGCGAGCCGCTTCGCCCAGGTCGCCGACCGGCTGCAGCAGGGCGCCGTCAACAACCTCATGCTCGGGCGGCTGATGATCCACCCGAAGGGCCTCGTCTCCCAGCCGGCGTTCCGCACGCCGACGGGCGGGCCCGCGGTGGACACCTTCGAGCTCTACTACGACACGACCTCCGGCGGCGCGTTCGGCGGCATGGTCGCCGCGCTCTCACCGGACGCCGTGCGCGCGTCGCTCGGCACCGGCGGCATGAACTACAGCCTCATGCTCCCGCGCAGCGTGAACTTCCAGCCGTTCGAGGCCGGCTTCGCGAAGGCGTACCCGAGCCGCCTGGACCGCATGCTGATCCTGTCGATGCTCCAGGGCCAGTGGGACCGCGCCGAGACCGAGCGGCTACGCGCAGAGCCTCACGCAGGACCCGCTTCCCAACACGCCGCTGCACACGCTCCTGTTCCAGGCCGCGGTCGGCGACCATCAGGTGCCGACGGTGGCGACCGAGGCCGAGGCCCGCTCCGTCGAGGCCGTCGTGCGGGCCCCCGAGTTCGACGCGGGCCGCTCGCCCGACCTGATCCCCGGCTACTCGCTGACCGAGACGAGCCAGCTCGAGCTCGGCTCCGTGCTCACGATGTGGGACGGCGGGCCGGTGCGCGACGGCGGCGCCTCCGGGACGCCGATCGCGCCGACGGCCGACGTGCCGCCGACCGCCGGCAAGGACCCGCACGATCTCCCGGCACAGACGCCGGCCGCGCGCACGCTGCGCTCGAACTTCATGCACCCGGACGCGCGCTTCGTCGATCGCGTGCCCGCCGGCCCGCGCGTGCCGCGCGGCCGGCTGGGGCTACTGCCCGGCAGCGCGGGCGCTAGACCGCGGCCGGCTGGCGCGCCGGCGCGAGCGTCACCGGAATCCCGTTCAGGACGGCGTTGCCGGTCAGCGCCTCGAGCGTGCCGGAGTCCCCGAGCACGTTCACGTTCACGCCGGCGTGCTCGCGCGCGACGTCCATGTCGACGCCCTCGAGGTCGTGGCCCCAGCCGTGCGGGAATCGAGATGACGCCGGGCATCATGTCGTCGGTCACGAGCGCCTGCAGCTCGATCCGCCCGTTGGCGCTCGAGACGACGGCGGTCTCGCCGTCCGCGACGCCCGACCCGCTCCGCGTCGCCCGGATGCACGAGCACGGTGCAGCGCTCGGGCCCGCTCACGAGCTTCGGCAGGTTGTGCATCCAGGAGTTGTTCGAGCGCAGCTGACGGCGGCCGATCAGCAGCAGCCGGTCCGGGTCGGCGGCGGCGAGCGCGTCGCGCAGGCGCGGCACGTCCGAGACGAGCAGCTCCGGGGCCAGTTCGATCATGCCGCTCTCGGTGCGCAGGACCTCAGGGATCCGCGGCTGCAGCGCGCCGAGGTCGATCCCGTGCGGCGCGGCCTCGAGCTTCGCGAGCGTCAGCCCGTCCTCGCGCGCGCCGAAGAGGTCGCCGTACGGCCCGCTGCGCAGCGACAGGTCGAGCAGGCGCTCGGGGCCGACGCGCGGGGCGACGGCGTCGAGGAACTCCTGCGGGTCGCGGCCCTCGAGCTCGGGCTGGCGGGTCGCGCGCCGCGCCAGCTCGGCCGCGACGAAGTCGTCGATCGCGGCGATGTCGGCGTCGGGTCCCGCGCCGGAGGCGATGCCGGCCAGCCGCAGCATGATCTGCCACTCGTCGAGCACGCCCTCGGGCAGCGGGTAGGTCGGCGGCGAGTAGTTCGCGACGTTGCGGACCGCGAACGCGTAGAGCGCGATGTCGAAGTGCCCGTTCATGAGCGGCGACGGGCCCGGCAGGATCACGTGCGCGTGCCGCGTCGTCTCGTTGCGGTACACGTCGATGCTGACCATCAGGTCGAGCGTGTCGAGCGCCTCGGCGAGCCGGTCACCGCGCGGCGTGGAGAGCACCGGGTTGCCGGCGATCGTGAAGAGCGCGCGGATCTGCCCGTCGCCCGGGGTCTCGATCTCCTCGGCGAGACACGCCGCGGGGAACTCGCCGAACACCTCGCCGCGCCCGCTGACGCGCGAGGTCCAGCGGTGCGCCAGCACGCCGCGGCCCCGGCCGGGGGTACCGGAGGTGTTCCCGGACCCGGCGGCGGGCTTCGTGAACATCGCGCCGCCCTCACGGTCCAGGTTGCCGGTGAGGACGTTCAGCACGTCGATCAGCCAGCTCGCGAGCGAGCCGAACTCCTGGGTCGTCGTGCCGATGCGGCCGTAGACGGCGGCCGACGGCGCGGCGGCCAGCTCGCGGGCCATGCGGCGGATCTCCTCGGCGGCGATGCCCGTCGCAGCCGCGACCGCGTCGGGGGTGAACGGCGCCGCCAGCTCGCGCACGGTCTCGAGGCCGGTCAGATGCGGCGACAGGTGCGCGCCCGGATCGGCGAGGTCCTCGTCGAACAGCACCTGCGCGAGCGCGAACAGCAGCAGGGCGTCGGTGCCGGGGCGGATGAAGTGGTGCTCGTCCGCCTCGCCGGCGGTCCGCGAGCGACGCGGGTCGACGACGACGATCTTGCCGCCGCGCGCGCGGATCGCGCGCAGCCGGCCGCGCGCATCGGGAGAGGTCATGAGCGAGCCGTTGGAGACCATCGGGTCCGCGCCGAGGATCAGCAGGTGACCCGTGCGGTCCAGATCGGGGATCGGCACGCTGAGGCCCGTGCCGAACATGAGGCCGGACGCGAGCTGCTTGGGGTACTGGTCGACCGTGCTCGCGCTGAAGATGTTGCGCGTGCCGAGCGCCTTCGCGAGCACGCGGCCGTAGAGCACGAGGCCGAGGTGGTGGGCCGCCGGGTTGCCGAGGTACATGGCCATCGCCTCGCGGCCGTGCTCCGCGTCGATCGCGCGCAGGCGCTCGTCGATGAAGGTGAACGCCTCCTCCCACGAGACCTCGTCGAAGCCGCCGTCCGGGCGCCGCAGCTGCGGCGCGCTGAGGCGGTCGGGATCGTGGTGCAGCTCGCCGAGCGACGCACCCTTGGGGCAGATGAACCCGTGGCTGAAGACGTCGTCCTTGTCGCCGCGGACCCGCGTGATGCGGTCGTCCTCGATCGTCAGTTCCAGGCCGCAGGTGGCCTCGCAGAGCGGGCAGGTGCGGATGGCGGTGCGCGTGGCGGAGGGCATCGCCGAAACCTACGCCCCGGCGCGGCGCGGGTCCAACCTATCCTGGCAACGTGGCCTCCGGTGAACAGCTGACCGGTCGTGAGGAGCGCCTGAAGGCGCTGCGCCGCGGCCTGCCCGACGCGCCCGGCGTCTACTTCTTCAAGGGCTCGGGCGACGAGGTGCTCTACGTCGGCAAGGCCCGGTCGATCCGCAAGCGGGTCGCCTCGCACTTCTCGAACCCGGTGACGCGCGGCGACGTCGAGATGGTCGCCCTCGCACAGGACATCGAGGTCCTCGTGCTCGCGAGCGACGCGGAGGCGCTGCTCGCCGAGAACCGGCTGATCAAGCGCCACCAGCCGCGCTTCAACATCCGCCTGCGCGACGACAAGAGCTACCCGTACGTCGCGATCTCGATGGACGAGGACTTCCCGCGCGTCTACTTCACGCGCGAGCGCCATCGCCGCAACCGCCTCTACTTCGGCCCGTACTCCAACGCGAAGCGCACGCGCGCGACGCTCGACGTCCTCGGCAAGGTCTTCCAGGTCCGCTCGTGCCAGGGCGCGGAGCCCGGCCGGCGGACCGGCTCGCCGTGCCTGGACTTCCACATCGACCGCTGCGGGGCGCCGTGCGTCGGGTACGTGACCAAGGAGGAGTACCGCGAGGCGGTCGACGGCGTGATCGCCTTCCTGTCCGGGCGCTACAAGGAGGTCGAGGCGACGATCGAGGAGCGCATGGCGGCCGCCGCCGCGGCGCAGGAGTACGAGCAGGCCGCGCGCGAGCGCAACCGCCTGCGCGCGATGCGCTCACTGCTCGAGCGCCAGCGGATCGTCAACGACGCGGTCGGCACGCTCGACGCGATCGCGCTCGCCGTGGACGGGACGGACGCCAACGCCCAGGTCTTCCAGCTGCGCGACGGCGTGCTCGCCGACCGCCAGTCGTTCTACCTCGAGAACGCCGGCGGGCTCGGGCTCGGGCAGGCCGCGCTCGAGTTCGTCTCGCAGTACTACGCCGACCGCCCGTCGGTGCCGGCGCAGGTGATCGTCCAGACGGCGATCGAGGAGGAGGACCGGGAGACCCTGGCGCAGGCGCTCGCGGTGCGGCGCGGCGGCCCGGTCGAGGTGCGCGCGGCCGAGCGCGGCGACAAGCGGCGGATCCTCGAGCTCGCCGAGCGCAACGCGCTGCTGGCGCTCGACACCGAGCGCCTGAAGGCCGAGCGCAGCCGCCAGCAGCGCGTCGAGGCGCTCGACGAGCTGCAGGCGGCGCTGCACATGGACGTGCTGCCGCTGCGGATCGAGTGCTACGACATCTCGACGCTGATGGGGACGAACACCGTCGCCTCGATGGTGGTGTTCGAGGGCGGGGCGCCGAAGAAGAGCGACTACCGGCGCTTCACGATCCGCTCGCTGGGGGAGGGGGTCAGCGACGACTTCGCCGCGATGCGCGAGGTCCTGACGCGCCGGATGCGCTCGTGGGACAGCCAGCGCGACCTGAGCCCGCACGACCCCGCCTACGACGAGTCGTTCGCCACGCTGCCCAACCTGATCGTCATCGACGGCGGCAAGGGGCAGCTCGCCGCGGGCCTCGAGGCGCTCGACGACGCCCGCGAGCGCGGGGTCGCGGTCGTCTCGCTCGCCAAGCGGATCGAGGAGCTGTTCCTCCCCGAGACCCCGGACCCGATCGTGCTCGCGCACGACACGCCGGCGCTCCAGCTCGTGCAGCGCGTCCGCGACGAGGCGCACCGCTTCGCGATCGCCCACCACCGCAGCCGGCGCGACAAGGCGATGACCGCCTCCGTGCTCGACGGGCTGCCCGGGATCGGGCCGTCGCGCAAGCGCGCGCTGCTCGCGCACTTCGGCTCGCCGGACGCCGTGCTGAAGGCGAGCCGCGAGGAGCTCGAGGGCGTGCCCGGGCTCCCGTCGAAGGTGGCCGGGGATCTGCACACCCATCTGCGCAGCCCGACGGCGTAGTCCGCGCCGCGCGGCGCGCCGTGCTTGACTCCCGCGTGTGACCAGCGTGCCGGAGCCTCCGCTCGAGGACCTCGTCGTCATCACCGGCGTCTCCGGCGCGGGCAAGTCCACGGCGATGCAGGTGTTCGAGGACGCGGGGTACTTCTGCGTGGACAACCTGCCGCCGGAGATGATCCGCGGTCTCGTCGAGCTGTTCCTCCACGAGGGCTCGAAGGTGCGGCGGGCGGCGATCGTGTCGGATGCCCGCGGCGGCGCGTACTTCGAGCAGATGTCGGCGGTGCTCGACGAGCTCGACGCCGCCGGGGTGGACCACCGCGTCGTCTTCCTCGACGCGAGCCGCGAGGCGCTGATGACGCGCTACAAGGAGACGCGCCGCCGTCATCCGCTCAGCCCCGAGGGCAGCGTGGCCCAGGGCATCGCCACCGAGCGCGAGCTGATCGAGCCGCTGCGCGCCCGCGCGGACCTCGTCATCGACTCCACCGGCCTGAAGGCCGCACGAGCTGCGCCGCAAGCTCGCCGACGACCTGCTCCCGCGCGGCGGCGCGACGCGCATGGCGGTGACGTTCGAGAGCTTCGGCTTCAAGCACGGGCCGGCGCGCGACGCGGACATCGTGCTCGACGTGCGCTTCCTGCCGAACCCGCACTACGTGCCGGAGCTGCGCCCCCTGACCGGTCGCGACCAGCGCATCGTCGACTACGTGGCCCAGGACGGCCACCTCGAGGCGTTCTACGAGCGGCTGCTGCCGCTGCTCGACTTCCTCCTGCCCGAGTACGTGGCGGAGGGCAAGGCGCATCTGACGATCGCGATCGGCTGCACCGGCGGCCGGCACCGCTCGGTCGCCATCAGCGAGTTCCTCGCGAGGCGCTTCGCGGACAGCCCGGACCTCGTCGTCGACGTCGTGCACCGCGACGCGGACGTCACGCCGGTCTGACGAGCCTGCGGAGTACTACGGACGCGGCGCGCGGGAACGCCCGGGCGCCGCAGCGCAGAGCGCTGGGATAGCCTTGGCCCTGCCGCCGGGTTCCTCGCTTCGCCGCCGGCTGCCCCAGACAAGCCCCTCAGGAAGGACCTGCCACCAATGTCCGTACGCGTCGGCATCAACGGCTTCGGCCGCATCGGCCGCAACGTCGTCCGCGCCGCGAAGGCCTCGGGCGCCGACATCGACATCGTCGCCGTCAACGACCTCACCGACCCGAAGTCGCTCGCCCACCTGTTCAAGTACGACTCGATCCTCGGGCCCTACCAGGGCGAGGTCGTCGCGACCGAGCAGGGCATCGTCATCGACGGTGACGAGATGAAGGTCTTCGCCGAGCGCGACCCGGGCGCACTGGACTGGGGCTCCGTCGGAGCCGAGATCGTGATCGAGTCCACCGGCTTCTTCACCGCGCGCGAGGACGCCGCCAAGCACCTCGGCGACGGCGTCACGAAGGTCGTCATCTCCGCGCCCAGCAAGGACCAGGACATCATGGTCGTGCTCGGCGTGAACTTCGACGCCTACGACAAGGACGAGCACCACGTCATCTCGAATGGCGTCGTGCACGACGAACTGCCTCGCGCCGTTCGCGAAGATCGCCAACGACACGGTCGGCATCAAGCACGGCCTGATGACGACGATCCACGCCTACACCGGCGACCAGAACCTGCAGGACGGACCGCACTCGGACCCGCGCCGCGCCCGCGCCGCCGCCGTCAACCTCGTCCCGACGTCGACCGGCGCCGCGAAGGCCGTCGGCCTCGTGCTCCCGGAGCTCGCGGGCAAGCTGCACGGCTTCGCGGTGCGCGCCCCCGTCATCACCGGCTCGCTCGTCGACCTGACGTTCGAGGCCGGGCGCGCGACGACGACCGACGAGCTCAACGCCGCGTTCAAGGCCGCGGCCGACGGGCCCGATGAAGGGCATCCTCAAGTACAGCGAGGAGCCGCTCGTCTCGACCGACATCATCAGCAACTCGCACAGCTCGATCGTCGACGGCGGCCTGACCGCCGTGCTCGACGACACGCTCGTGAAGGTCGTGAGCTGGTACGACAACGAGTGGGGCTACTCCAGCCGCCTCGTGGACCTCGTCCAGAAGCTCCTCTAAGGACGACGCACCCAACGATGCGCACCCTCGACGACGTCGACCTGGGCGGCAAGCGCGTCTTCGTCCGCGTGGACTTCAACGTCCCGCTCGACGACGCCCGGCAGATCACCGACGACACGCGCATCCGCGCCGCGCTGCCGACCCTCCGGCGGCTGCACGACGCGGGCTGCTCGCTCGTCCTCGCCGCCCACCTCGGGCCGCCCGAAGGCGGTGGACCCGGCGTTCTCGCTGCGGCCCGCCGCCGACCGGCTCGCGGAGCTCACCGGCTGGGACGTGACGCTGGCGCCCGCGGTCGTCGGCGAGGCCGTCGAAGGGCTCGCCCGCGGGCTGAACCCGGCGACGTGCTGATGCTCGAGAACGTCCGCTTCGAGCCGGGCGAGACGAAGAACGACCCGGTGCTGGCCGAGGGCTACGCGCGGCTCGCCGAGGCCTACGTCGACGACGCGTTCGGCGTCGCGCACCGCGCGCACGCCTCGAACGTCGGCATCGTCGGGCACCTGACCCCGAGCGCCGCCGGCCTGCTGCTGCAGCGCGAGGTGGAGACGATCGGCGGGATCCTCGCCGACCCGCCGCGCCCGCTCGTCGCGATCGTCGGCGGGGCGAAGGTCACCGACAAGATCGGTGTGCTCGACGCGTTCCTGCAGCGCGCCGACGCGGTCCTGATCGGCGGCGCGATGTGCTTCCCGTTCCTGAAGGCGCAGGGCCACGCGGTCGGCGGCTCGCTGTGCGCGGACGAGGACGTCGAGCCCGCGCGCCGCGTGCTCGAGGACCCGGAGGCGCGCGCCAAGCTGCGCCTGCCGATCGACCTCGTGCTCGGCGAGCGCTTCGCCGCCGACGCGACCGCCGCAGGCGCTCGACGGCGTCGACGTCCCCGACGGCTGGATGGGCCTCGACGTCGGCCCGCGGACCGCGGCCGCCTACGCCGCCGAGATCAAGGCGGCCGGGCACCGTCTTCTGGAACGGCCCGATGGGCGCGTTCGAGCTGCCGCCGTTCGCCGGCGGCACGCGCGCGGTCGCCGAGGCCGTCGCGGCCGCGCCGGCGTCGACCGTCGTCGGCGGCGGCGACAGCGCCGCGGCGCTCACCCAGTTCGGGCTGGAGGACCAGGTCACCCATCTCTCGACCGGCGGCGGCGCGTCGCTCGAGCTGATCGAGGGCAAGACGCTGCCGGGCGTGGAGGCCCTTTCCGCATGAGTCGCACACCGTTCATCGCCGGCAACTGGAAGATGTACAAGACGCAGGCGGAGGCGGAGATGTTCATCGCCGGGCTGCTGCCGCTCGTCTCGTCGTCGACGGCGTCGACGTCGCGATCTGCGTGCCGTTCACCGACCTCGCAGGCGATGGTCGACTCGACGCGCGGCTCGCGCGTGCAGGTGTTCGCGCAGAACATGCACCACGAGGCCGAGGGCGCGTTCACGGGCGAGGTCAGCGCGCCGATGCTGACCGAGCTCGACGTCCACGGCGTCGTCCTCGGGCACTCCGAGCGGCGCCAGTACTTCGGCGAGACCGACCGCGAGCTCGCGCTGAAGGTGCCGGCGGCGCTCGAGGCCGGCCTGCTGCCGATCCTCTGCGTCGGCGAGACCGAGGACGAGCGCGAGGCCGGCGACACCGAGCGCAAGCTGCGCCACCAGGTCCAGGAGGGCCTCGAGCAGGTGCCGCGCGAGCGGCTCGCGCGAGGTCGTGATCGCCTACGAGCCGATCTGGGCGATCGGCACGGGCAAGGTCGCGACGCCCGACCAGGCGCAGGAGGCGTGCGCCTTCGTCCGCGCGCTCGTCGCCGGCATCGACGGCGACGCGGCGCAGGCGCTGCGCGTCCTGTACGGCGGCAGCGTGAAGCCCGACAACGCCGCCGAGCTGCTCGCGCTGCCCGACGTCGACGGCGGCGCTGGTCGGCGGCGCCGTCGCTCCAGCCCGCGTCGTTCGCCGCGATCGTCGAGGCCGCACGCGGATGACCGGCGGCCCGGCATTCCCGCTCCGAGCGCCGTCCTCGTCGTCCTCGACGGCTGGGGCCTCGCGCCGCCCGGGCCGGGCAACGCCGTCGAGCTGGCGAGCACGCCCGTCTTCGACGACCTCTGGGCGCGCTACCCGCACACGCAGCTCACCGCCTGCGGGCGCGCCGTCGGCCTGCCCGACGGCCAGATGGGCAACAGCGAGGTCGGGCACCTCAACCTCGGCGCCGGCTCGGTCGTGCGCGCAGGACCTCACGCGCATCGACGACGCCGTCGCGCGACGGCGTCCTCGACGAGAGCGCGGTCCTGCGCGAGGCGATGACCGGCGCGCCGCGCGTGCACCTGATCGGGCTCGTCTCCGACGGCGGCGTGCACTCGAGCCTCGAGCACCTCGGCGCGCTGATCCGTCTCGCCGGCGGACCTCGCCGTGCCGGACCTCGTGATCCACGCGTTCACCGACGGGCGCGACACGTCGCCGACCGGCGGCGAGGACTTCCTCGCCACGGTCGAGGACTGGTGCACCGTCGCGGGCAACGCGCGCATCGGCACCGTCATCGGCCGCTACTTCGCGATGGACCGCGACAAGCGCTGGGACCGTCTGCAGCAGGCCTACGACCTGCTCGTCCACGGCCGCGCGGAGCACCACGCGCCGAACGCGCCCGCGGCCGCGCGCGACGCCTACGACCGCGAGGAGACCGACGAGTTCATCACCGCGACGACGGTCGGCGACGAGGCGCGGATCCGCCCGGGGGACTCCGTGATCGCCTTCAACTTCCGCCCCGACCGGATGCGCGAGATCAGCCGCGCGCTCGCGGAGCCGGGCTTCACGCGACGTCGACCGCGGCGGCGCGCCGGTCGTCGAGCGCTACGCACGCCTGACCGAGTACGAGGAGGGCTGGCCCTACCCGGTCGCCTTCCCGCCCGAGCGCCCGAGCATCACGCTGCCGCACGTCGATCGCCGCGCACGGCGGGCGCCAGCTGCACGTCGCCGAGACCGAGAAGTACCCGCACGTGACGTACTTCTTCGGCGGCGGCGAGGAGACGCCCGAGGACGGCGAGCGGCGCGAGCTCGTGCCGTCCCCGCGCGACGTCCCGACCTACGACTTCAAGCCGCAGATGAGCGCGCGCGAGGCGGCCGACGCGTTCGTCGGCGCCTGGCGCGAGGACGCGCCGGCGTTCGGGATCATCAACTTCGCCAACGCCGACATGGTCGGGCACACGGGCGTGATCCCCGCCGCGGTCACGGCGATCGAGACCGTCGACGCGTGCCTCGGCGACGTCGTGCGCGCGGTGCAGGAGTCCGGCGGCGTGCTGCTCGTCACCGCCGACCACGGCAACGCCGATCACATGCTCAACGACGACGGCAGCCCGAACACCGCGCACTCGCTGAACCCGGTGCCGTGCATCGTCACCGTCGAGGGGCTCGAGCTCCGCGACGGCGGCGTCCTCGCCGACGTCGCGCCGACGCTGCTGCAGCTGCTCGGCTACGAGCAGCCCGCGGGGATGACGGGCCGCTCGCTGATCAGCTGAGCACGTCCTTGACCCAGGCCGGCAGCTCGCCAGCGACCGCGGGTCCACGTGGTGGGCCGCGTCGCTCTCGTCGTACTGCACGTCGAGGCCGCCCTCCGTCAGCAGGTCGCGCGCCGCGCGGCCGAACTCGACGCTGATCACCGGGTCCATGCGGCCGTGGGCGATCCAGACCGGCAGGCCGGCGCGCGCCGGCAAGGTCGGCGCTCCAGCCCTCGACCGTCGGCACGAAGCAGCTCAGCGCGACGATGCCGGCGGGGCGCGGGCGCCCGCTGCCCAGGCCGGTCGCGTAGGACATCACGCCGCCCTGCGAGAACCCGCCGAGGACGATGCGCTCCCACGGCACGCCGAACGCGTCCGGCACGGCGTCGAGGAACGCGCAGAGCACGTCATAGGTGGCGTGGAACGTGTCGTGGTCGGGGTAGCCGACGCGCGGCACCGCGTACCAGTGCCGGCCGCCGGGCGGCAGGTGGAGCGGCCCGCCCGGCGTGATGCCGACGAGCCTGCGCCCGGGGTCGAGCAGGTCGAGGAAGGGCAGCAGGTCGTGCTCGTCGGCGCCGCGCCCGTGCAGCAGCACGATCGCCCCCTGCGGGTCGCCCGCGGCCGGGCGGACGACGTGGGGGAGGGTGTCGGGCAGCCCGTCGCTCACGCCGGGGCGCCGCGCGGGTTCGCGATCGGGGTGAGCACCTGCTCGAGCCGCGCGCGCAGATGCTCGTGCTGCTCCGGCAGCTTCAGCTCCTGGCCGAGCGTCACCGCGGGCTCGTCGACGGTGAAGCCGATGTCGCGGGAGGCCAGCTCGAAGAGGACGCCGCTCGGCTCGCGGAAGTAGACCGAGTGGAAGTACTGGCGGTCGATGATCGGCGTCGTGTGGGCGCCGGCGCCCGCCGCCTTCGTGCCGAACTCCCGCAGTTCGGCGTCGTCGGCCACCGACCAGGCGACGTGGTGCACGGTCCCGGCGCCCTGGATCCCGCGGTCCGGCGGCGGCCGGTCGTAGCAGAGGAGCGCGTGCCGCCGGGCGCCCTCGAGCCGCCAGTGCTCGCCCGCCTCGTCCTGGGAGGCGAACCCCAGCGCCGCGAGCAGGTCGGAGCTGCGGTCCGGCAGCGCCGCGTAGACGCGGATGCCGTGGAAGCCCTGGAGCGCGTGCTCGTCGGGGATGTCGGCGGCGTGCGCGGCGAGCGGCGGGTCGTCGCCGTGGGCGACGAGCAGTTCGTGCGCGAGGCCCTCCGGGTCGCGGAACAGGAGGACGTCGCCGTCCCGCTCGGCCGCGACGCCCTCGCCCGCGAGCCGCCGCTCCCAGAACTCGATGGCGGCGGCGGAGCCGACGCGCCAGCGGATCGCGTGGATCATGCCGTCGCCGGCACGTCCGGGCGCCGCGCCGGGGAACTCGAAGAAGGTGAGGATCGACCCGGGCGCCCCGATCTCGTCGCCGTAGTACAGGTGGTAGACGGTCGGCTCGTCGAAGTTGACCGTCTTCTTGACGAGCCGGAGCCCCAGCAGCCGCGCGTAGAAATCGACGTTCCCGGGTGCGTCGGCGGTGATCGCGGTGATGTGGTGAAGACCCTCGAGTGCCATGCGCGGAGCACGCTATCAGTGCTATATTTGCATGTGCAACCATTCTTCCGCAGGCGCCGCCTCCACTGGTACCGTCGCCCTTCCGGACCCGTCCCGGCACCCACCGCTCATGGCCACAGCTCCAGCACGAACCACCGACCGTCACCGCAGCCGACAGCTTCACCGACCGTGAGCTGCGCGCCTGGCGCGGGATGCTGCGGGCACACGCCTCGCTGACGAAGGCGCTCGACGCCGACCTCGAGGCCGAGCACGGGCTGCCGCTCAGCTCCTACGAGGTGCTGCTGCACCTGGACAACGCCGACGGCGAGCGCATGCGGATGAGCGACCTCGCGCACACGGTGATCCTCAGCCGCAGCGGGCTGACCCGGCTCGTGGACCGGATGGAGCGCGAGGGCCTGCTGGCGCGCGAGTCCTGTCCGAGCGACGCACGCGGCTCCTTCGCGCGGCTCACCGAGGCCGGCCGGGCGACAGCTCGACGCCGCCCGCCGCACGCACCTCTCCGGTGTCCGCGAGCGCTTCCTCGACCGGCTCACCGCCGACGAGCTCGACGTGCTCGGGGACTGCTGGGACCGGGTGATCCCGCCCGGCACCGATCCCGGGCCCGCCTGCGGCTCCGCCGAATCGTGAACAACCTCGGCCTCTACGTCGTCTGCCTCGGCATCCCGCTCGTCATCGGGCTGTGGACGCAGCATCGCGTCAAGAGCACGTTCCAGCAGTGGTCCGAGGTGCCCGAGGACACCGGCATGACCGGCGCCGAGGTCGCGCGCCGCATCCTCGACGCGAACGGCCTGCAGAACGTCCCGGTGCAGGGCGTCGCCGGCGCGCTCACCGATCACTACGACCCGCGCACGCGCAGCGTGAACCTGTCGGAGCCCGTCTACGCGGCGGCGACGATCAGCTCGACCGCGGTCGCCGCGCACGAGGTCGGGCACGCGATCCAGCACGCGAAGGCGTACGTGCCGATGACCGTCCGCTCGGCGCTGTGGCCGGTGACGGCGTTCGCCTCGAGCACCTGGACGATCCTGCTCCTGATCGGCGCGGTGATGGGCGCCCTCAACCTCGTGCGTCGCGGCGATCGTGCTGTACGCCGCCGTCGTGCTGTTCCAGATCGTCACGCTGCCGGTCGAGTTCGACGCCTCACGCCGCGCGGCGATCCAGCTGAAGACGCTCGGCATCGCGAACCCCGACGAGTCGGTCGGTGTGCGCAAGGTGCTGACCTCCGCGGCGCTCACCTACGTGGCGGGCGCACTCGCCGCGCTGTCGCAGCTGGTCTTCTTCGCCATGACGTTCCTCGGCGGCCGCAACTGACCCTCGAGATCGTCGGCCGCGACGCGCAGTCGCAGGCGCGCGCGGGCGTCCTCACCACCGCGCACGGCGACGTCCGCACGCCCGCGTTCGTGCCCGCTCGCCACGAAGGCGACCGTCCGCGGGCTGCTGCCCTCCGAGGTCGCCGCGCTCGGCTACGACATGGTGCTCGGCAACACGTTCCACCTGCACCTGGAGCCGGGGGACGAGCTGGTCGCGCGCCAGGGCGGGCTGCACCGCTTCATGGCCTGGGACGCGCCGATCATCACCGATTCCGGCGGTTTCCAGGTCTTTTCGATGGGTCACGGCACGGTCGCCGACGAGGTGAAGGGTCGCGCGCCCCGCGGAGGGCGACCGCTCGGGCGCGGATCCTCGCGATCGAGGAGGACGGGGTGCGCTTCCGCTCCTACCTCGACGGCGGCGAGCGCTTCATCGGCCCCGAGAAGGCGATGGAGATCCAGGCGAACCTGCACTCCGACATCGCGCTCGTCTTCGACGAGTGCACCCCGTTCCACGTCGAGCGCGAGTACACGCTGCGCTCCACCGAGCGCACGCACCGCTGGCTCGACCGCTGCCTCGCCTGGCACGACGAGCACGGTCCGCGGGACCAGCTCGTCTACGGGATCGTCCAGGGCGGGGTCTACGAGGACCTGCGCGTCGAGAGCACGCAGGCCGTCGCGGCGCGCGCCTGCGACGGCATCGCGATCGGCGGCTCGCTCGGCGCCGGCAAGGAGCAGATGTACGAGGTCGTGGGCTGGGCGACCGGCGCGCTCGACGCGGCCGGGGACGTGCGGCCGCGGCATCTCCTGGGCATCGGCGAGATCGACGACCTCGTCGCCGGGGTCGTGCGCGGCATCGACACGTTCGACTGCGCGATGCCGACGCGGCTGGCGCGGCACGGGATGGCGCTGGTGCCGGATCCCGCCGGGCGCTGGCGCGTGGACCTCGCCAAGGCGGTGCACCGCGACTCCGACGAGCCGATCATGGAGGGCTGCCCGTGCCCGACCTGCGCGATCGGCTGGACCCGCGGCTACGTCCGCTACATGGCTTCGAACCGCGAGCTCACGATCGCGCGCGCGCTGACGCTGCACAACCTCGCGTTCGTGCAGCGCGTCGTCGCGCGGCTGCGGGCGGCGATCCTCGACGGGACCCTGGCCGACACCGCCGCCGCGCTGCTCGGCGGCGAGGCGCCCTAGCGCGCCTCACTGGGTGTTCTGGCGGATCATGTCCTGCATCTTGCTCACGGTCTGATCCACCTGGTCCTGGACGACCTTCTGCAGGCGCAGGGTGTTGCTCTCGCGCGTCACGATCCCGGCGATCACGGCGCCGCCGGCGATCAGCACGACGAGCAGCACGACCACGGGGGCGAGCCGGCGCTTGCGGCGCGCCTGCGCGGGCAGTCGGCGCGGGCGCCGGGCGCGGCGAGCGGGGCGACCGGCCGGCTCGGCGGCAGCGGCTGGCGCTGCTGCACGGGCGTCGCCCGCGCCCGGCGGGAACGGCGACCGCGCGGGTCACGCTGGTGGCGGGCTCGGCGACACGGGTCGCCCGCGTCGCGGTGCCGACGCCGCGGGCGCCGGCGACGAGCGCCTCGCGCAGATCCTCGGCGGTCGCGAAGCGGTCGGCCGGCTCGAGCGCGAGCGCGCGATCGACGGCGGCCGCAAGCTCCGGCGTCACCTCGGGGTTCACGTGGTCGAGCAGCGGCGGGGCCTCGCGCTGCTGCTTCAGCGCGAGCTCCGTCAGCGTCGTCGCCTCGTACGGGAGACGGCCCGAGAGGAACTGGTAGCTGACGACGCCGAGCGAGTAGATGTCCGAGCGCGCCGTCGCCTCGACCCCGGTCGCCTGCTCGGGCGCGAGGTACGCGGCGGTGCCGAGCACCGAGCCGACCTGCGTGATCGACGACTCCTCGCTGAGCGCCTTCGCGATGCCGAAGTCGGCGAGCTTGACGACGCCGTCGGTCGAGCGCAGGAGGTTGCCGGGCTTCACGTCGCGGTGCACGACCCCGTTGCGGTGCGCGTAGTCGAGCCCGCGGCAGGCCTGGGCGACGATGCCGAGCGCCTCGGCGACGGGGAGCATGCCCCGCTCGCGCAGGATCTCCGCGCCCGACTGGCCCTCGACGTGCTCCATGACGATGTAGTGCCGGCCCGTCGCCTCGTCGAGCCCGAAGTCGAACACCTGCACGATGTTGGGATGCACGAGGCGCGCGGCCGACAGCGCCTCACGGCGAAAGCGCGAGACGAACTGCGTGGTCGTCGGCGAGGTGCTCGGCGAGCAGCTTCACGGCGACGTGCCGCTCGAGCCGGCGGTCGAGCGCGAGCACGACCGTCGACATGCCGCCGCTGCCCAGGCGCTCGCCGAGCTCGTAGCGACCCGCGAGGAGCTGGCGCGCTCACGGGGTCGCCCCACGTCGTCGTCTGCCCGGGGCTGACGCCGCCGTTGGGGCCCGTCGAGCGTGGTCGCGGCGGCGTGGTCGTGGTCGTCGGCGTCGTGGTCGTCGTGGTGGGCGTGCGTCGTGGTGGTCGTCGTCGAGCTCGTCGTCGTGGTCGTGGTCGGCTCGGTCGTCGTGCTCGGCGTCGTGGCCGTCGTGGTCGTGTCGTCGGCTTGGCCTGCTCGGCGATCGCCTTGCACTGCGGGCCGACGGTGACCGCCAGCTGCTGGAGACCCTGCTTCAGCCGCGCGGTGAGACGCGGGTCGACGCTCGCGGGCAGCTTCGCGTAGGCCTGCTGCGCGTCTGCAGCGCGTCCTGCGCCTGCTGGCAGTCACCGGCGCCCGTCGCGTCGGCGACCTGCTGGAGCGCGGTGTCGAGCCGTGCTGGCCTGGTCGGCCGGCAGCAGCTTGTCGCTGTTCCCGCAGCCGGTCGCGCCGCCGACCGCGCGCGGCCGCGATGACGACGGTGAGCAGCGGAAATGTGCGCTGCAGCCGACATCGTCACTGACCGTACTGGAGCCGCTCGGCGAGCGAGTCGGGTAGCCGGGCCGCCCGGATCGCGGCGGCCGCGCCGTCGACGTCGTAGGTGGTGCGCCGCCAGAGGCGGACGCCGCGGACGAGGTCGAGCAGCAGCCACGCCGCGCGCGGGTCGCCGTCGCGCGGCTGTCCGACGCTGCCGGGGTTCAGCAGCCAGCGGCCGGCCGCGACGTCGGCGCTCGTCGTCGCCCCGGCGCGAGCTGCCGGTGGCCGGCTCGCCCTCGGGGCGCGTGAACGAGCACGCGACGTGGCTGTGCCCGAGCAGGCCGATCCGCTCGTCGAAGCGCGTCGAAGCAGAGGTCGGCGAGCAGCGCGCTCAGCACGTACTCCCAGACCGGGTCGCGCGGGCTGCCGTGGAAGAGCCCGGTGTCCTCGCGCGCTGCCGCGCGGCTCGAGCCCGGCCAGCCAGTCGAGCTGCGTCCGGGTCGATCACCTCCTGCGTCCAGCGGGCGGCCATCGCGGCGCCGGGCGAGAACTCGTCGAGCGGGATCTCGCCCGTGACGCCGAGGTCGTGGTTGCCGGCGAGGCACACGGCGGCGCTGCCGCGCACCAGCTCGACGCAGTCGTTCGGATCGGCGCCGTAGCCGACGACGTCGCCGAGGCACCAGATCTCGCGCGGCGGCCGTCGCCGCCACGTCCGCGAGGACGGCCTCGAGGGCGTGCCGGTTGGCGTGGATGTCGGAGAGGACCGCGACCTGCATAGGGCTGGACCGACCGCCGACGGTAGCGGCAGCGACCTAGAAGTCTTCGCGCTCCTGCTCGATCTCGGGCAGGTTCTTGATGCTCTCGCGCGGCACGCCAGCGCCCGTAGTTGTCCTCCATCGCGTCGATCAGCTCGCGCATGAAGCGGGACGAGAGGTTGATCCGCGAGACGACGACGCCGGGGATGACGTCGTCCTCGACCTCGTGGTCCACCCGCGCGAACGTCAGCGTGAACTCGTAGTCGGAGTGGCTCACGTTCGCGAAGTTCGCGTAGAGGCCCGCCATCTTCTCCGGCTCGATGTGGATGTTGATCTGTCGCTCGGGCTCTTGGGGGGTGTCGGCCATGGTGCGCCTAGTATCCCGCCTCGTGAGGATCCTCGTCGTCGCCGTCGGCCGCCTCCGCCCGCCCTACGTCGACGACGTGCAGCACTACCAGCGGCTGATCGCCCGGCACGCGCGCGTCGAGCTGATCGAGGTGCGCGAGGACGACCAGGTCGAGAAGCGGATCCCCGAGCGCGCGTTCACCTGCCTGCTGGACGTCGGCGGCGCGCACGTACGACAGCGAGGGCTTCAGCGGCTTCCTCGAGGAGCGGCGGATGAGCGGGCTCGACCTGTGCTTCGTCGTCGGCGGCCCGTACGGGCTCGCGCTCCCCGGCGCGACGCACAAGATCTCGCTCGGCCCGATGACGCTGCCGCACCAGCTCGCGCGCGTCGTCCTGCTCGAGCAGCTCTACCGCGCGCACAAGATCCTCGCCCGCGAGCCCTACCACCACTAGTGGCCCTTCTCGGAATGCGTCGACCGACGTCGCGCGAAGACACTGATGCCCGGCCGCGGAGACCTCCGGCCCGTTCCTGCGGGCGCTTCGCGCGTCGTCGTGCTCGGCGCTCGTCGGCGCTGCTCGCCGCGGGCACGCTCGGCCTACACGCTGTTCGAGAACGTGAACGTCTGGGACGGGTTCCTCTGGTCGCTCGACACGATCGCGACCGAGGGCGCGCGCAACAAGCCCGACAGCGTCGCGGCGAGATCACGTGGGTCGTCCTGATCGTGCTGGGCGTCGGTACATTGCTCTACGCGCTGGTGACGCTGGTCGAGCTCCTCGTCTCCGGGCACCTGCGCACCCTCCTCGACGAGCGCCGGGAGCAGCGAGCCATCGACGCCCTGACCGACCACGTGATCATCTGCGGCTTCGGCCGCGTCGGCCGGCAGGTCGCCCGTGACCTGCGCGCATCCGGGGAGCGCTACGTCGTGATCGACCCGCGGCCGCAGCAGGCCGAGGAGGCACGGCACGTCGGCGTCCGCTTCATCGAGGGCAATGCCTCCGAGGACGAGTCGCTCATGCTCGCGGGCATCGAGCGCGCAAGCGCGGTGATCGCCTGCATCGACTCCGACGCGGAGAACGTCTTCGTCGCGCTCTCCGCACGGCAGCTGAACGCCGACGTGCCGATCATCGCCCGCGCGTCGAACCCGGACGCCGAGCCCAAGCTGCTGCGCGCCGGCGCGACGCGCGTGATCTCGCCCTACCGCACCAGCGGCACCGAGATGGCCCGCGCGGCATTGACCCCGCAGGTGTCGGGGGCGCTCGAGGTCGCGCCCGAATACCGGCTCGAGGAGATCGAGGTCGAGGCGGGCTCGCCCGCGGACGGGCGCGCCATCGTCGACGTGCGCGGCGATGCGATCATCGTCGGTGTGCGCCACCGCGACGGATCGTTCCTTCCGCAGCCCCCGAGCAGCACCGGCCTGCATGCCGGTGACGTCCTGCTCGCGCTCGGGCACGTCCAGACGCTGACCCGGCTGGAGCGCGCACTCGGGCCGCACGGCAGCGCGGCGGCGTCGTGACCGAGCCGCTCGCAGACCTCCGCGCCGCGCTCGACGCGGCGGTCGCCGACGTCGCCGGTGACGGCGGCGCCCCGCCGACCGCCGCCGGCGCTCGACCGGCCCCGCCAGGCCGAGCACGGCGACTACGCCACGAACGCCGCGATGCTGCTGACCAAGCGGCTCGGGCGGCCGCCGCGCGAGATCGCGCAGCGGATCGCCGCGGCGCTCGGCGAGCAGCTCGGCGCCGTCGCTGACGAGCGCCGACGTCGCCGGGCCCGGGCTTCCTCAACCTCGTCCTCGACGACGCGTGGTACGCCGCCGCGGTCGCCGACGTCCTCGCCGCCGGTGACGCGTGGGGCGGCGGCGGCGCCGACGCGCCGCTGGCCGTCAACGTCGAGTTCGTCAGCGCGAACCCGACCGGCCCGGTGCACGTCGGCGGCACGCGCAACGCCGCCTACGGCGACGCGCTGGCGCGGCTGCTCGCCTTCCAGGGCCATCGCGTCCACCGCGAGTTCTACGTCAACGACTTCGGCAGCCAGACGCGCCGGCTCGGCGAGTCGATCCAGGCCCGCGCACGCGGGGAGGAGCCGCCGCCCGACGGGTACAAGGGCGAGTACGTCAGCGACCTCGCGCGCGGCGATCGACGGCGCGGCGGACCTGCCCGTGGACGACGTCGCGCGGCGCGGCGTCGAGCTGATGGTGGCGCAGGCCGAGACGTCGCTCGCGCGGTTCCGGATCACGTTCGACCACTGGTTCAGCGAGCGCTCGCTGCACGAGGGCGATCCGACCCCGGTCGCGCACGCCTTCGAGGTGCTCGACGGGCAGGGCCGCACGTTCCGCGAGGACGGCGCGCTGTGGCTGCGCACGACCGACTTCGGCGACGACAAGGACCGCGTGCTCGAGCGCTCCAACGGCGAGCACACCTACTTCGCCAGCGACATCGCCTACCACCAGGAGAAGCGCGAGCGCGGCTTCAACCTGCTGATCGACGTGTGGGGCGCCGACCATCACGGCTACGTCCAGCGGATGCAGGCGGCGTTCCAGGCGCTCGGCGGCGCGCCCGAGCAGCTCGAGCTGCTGATCATGCAGTTCGTGCATCTCGTCGAGGGCGGCGAGCGCGGCAAGATGAGCAAGCGCGCCGGCGAGTTCGTCACGCTCGACGACCTCGTCGACGACATCGGCGTCGACGCGGCGCGCTGGTTCCTGCTCGCGCGCTCGCACGACACGTCGATCGACCTCGATCTCGAGCTCGCGCGCAGCCAGTCGAGCGACAACCCCGTGTACTACGTGCAGTACGCGCACGCCCGGATCGCGTCGGTGCTGCGCAAGGCCGGCGAGGCGCGCGTCGCCGAGGCGCTGGCGGCGCCGGCGCAGGTGCCGGCGCACCGGGCTGCACCCGAGCGAGCGCGCGCTCGTGCGGCGGCTGCTCGACTTCCCGGAGGAGGCGCGCGAGGCCGCCGACCGCCGCGCGCCGCACCGGATCGCCGCCTACGCGCTCGAAGCCGCGCAGCTCTTCAGCGCGTTCTACCGCGACTGCCAGGTCGTCGGCGTGCCGGCCGACGAGGAGACCCTGCGCCTGCGGCTCAGCGTCGCGACGCTGAACGTGCTCGCGCGCGCACTCGACCTGCTCGGTATCGAGGCTCCGCAGGAGATGTAGCGTCGCCGGGCACGGTGATCGCGCCGCGCTCGACCGTGATCTGATCGCCCGGCGGGTCGGCCTCGAGCGGAAGCCACGGGGTCCGGCGCCGGTCGCTGCAGCGCCTGCGACCGCGAGCACCGCGCCCGCCGCGCCGGCCGCGACGAGCAGCGGCAGCACGCGCAGGTTGTGCCGTGCCTGGGCGACGAAGACGGCGTTGACGGCGGTGCTCGTGACGACGGGGGTGAGGACGAGGATGAGGCCGGCGCGGCGACCGCGGGCGAGCGCGAGACCCGCGACCGATCCGGCGAGCGCGAGCCCGACGAGCAGCAGGTGCCAGGCGGTCAGCCAGCCGCGCGGGTTGCGCGTGCCGCCGCGGTAGTAGCCGCCCCACATGCGCGTGACCTTGCGCGCCTCCATCGCCGCGAACGCGACCGGCCGGTGCACCGCGTACGTCTTGAGGTTGCGGCGGGCCTCGAAGCCGAGCGCCCAGCGCAGCTTGTCCTCGGGAATCGCGCGGTACGGCCCGGGCACGAGCTCCGGGTGGCGCTCACGGATGTACGCGCGCAGGACGTACTCGCCGCGCAGGTTGCTCGTGCGCACGTTCGTGAGGTTCGGCATGTTGCGCCGCACGTACAGCTGCAGCTGCTGGCGCACGCCGCCGAGCTTGCCGTCACCCGGGAGGTAGGTGCCGACGAAGAGGGTGGAGGGGCCGCTGCCTGCGACGGGGATGAAGCGACCGGCCTGCAGCGACGCGTAGGTGCTCCAGGGGGCGGCGACGAGCAGCGGGACGGCGACGAGGAGCACGGCCTGGCTCAGCGCCGTGCGCGTTCCCGCGCGGCCGCGCGCGAGGAGGAACCAGACGGCGCCCAGGACGGCGGGGAGGACGAGCAGGTCGGCGCGCACGAGCAGCGCCACGCCGAGCGCCGCGCCCGCGAGCGCGATGCGCCACGGCTGCGGTCTGCGCCACGCCGTGAGCAGCGCCAGCGCCGCGAGCGTGAGCGTCAGCGCTCCGAGCGGTTCGCTGACGAGGTCGCCGGTCGCGCGGATCAGCGGCGGGTAGGTCGCGACGGCGCCGGCGGCGAGCAGTCCCGCGAAGCGGTCCCGCGAGGCCCGCGGCGAGCAGGAAGACGACGAGGATGAGCGCGGTGCCGATCAGCGCCTGCGCCCAGAACGCGCTGTGCAGCTGCGCCGCGCCAGCCGTCGCCGTCGGCGCCCGGGGCGAGCAGGTGCGCGGCGGCGAAGACGGCGGGCGTTCCGGGCGCCCAGTGCCACGGGTCGGACGAGCCCGGCGCGCTGTACCCGTCGCCGGCGGCGAGGTTCAGCGCGATCCGCGCATAGGAGCGCTCGTCGGACGAGAGGTAGCGGCCCGGGTCGGCGGCCTGCGCCGCCGCGCAGCGCGCCGCCGAGCGCGACGATGGCGATGAGCGCGGCGATGACGACGCGCCGCGAGGGGGCGCGCACGAGACCGCGGCCGGCTCGCGTCGCAGCGGTCGCTGCGGCGCGGTCCGGCGAACGGGGAAGCTCGCCGCGGAACGTGGCCATCAGCGCGGGATTCGCGCCAGCCGCGGTGCGCCCCTTGCCTGGGCGCTCAATTGCAGCGGGCCGGGCGCGACTACAGGTTGTAGATGCCGTCGAGCCCGATGCTCTGGAGGAACTGCTGGGCCTCGATGTTGAGCCGCGTGAGCTCGCCCGACAGGATCAGCGCGCCCATCACGATCAGGATCGCGCCGGAGATGAAGGTCACCGTGAGGTAGTGGTCGCGCAGCCACGAGAAGGCGCCCGTCGCCTTGTCGAACGCGACCGCGGTCAGCAGGAACGGGACGGCCAGGCCGAGCGAGTAGAACGCGAGCAGGACGCCGCCGTGCGCGACGGAGTCCGCGGTCGAGGCGGCGGCGAGGATCGAGGCGAGCGTCGGGCCGACGCACGGCGTCCAGGCGATCGCGAACGCCAGGCCGGCGATGATCGGCCCGCCGGTGCCCGCGCGCAGCATCAGCGCGTCCGGCCGCCAGTCCTTGTTGAGCCGCGGGACGAACGGCGTCAGCACGAAGAAGATCCCCATGCCGATGATCAGCAGGCCGGCGATCGTGTCGAGCGTCTGCTTGTGATCGCGCAGCGTCGAGCCGAGGCCGGTCGCGCTCATCCCGAGCGCGACGAACATCAGCGTGAACGAGAGGCAGAAGACGATCGCGGGGGCGAGCACGTGCGAGAGCCGGTGCTCGCCGGCGCGCATCTCGGCGATGCTGATCCCCGAGATCGCCGACAGGTACCCGGGCACGAGCGGCAGCACGCACGGGGAGAGGAACGAGATGAACCCGACCGCGAACGCGGCGAGGATCGTCGTGTCGGCCGTCGCGATGATCACCGCGTGTCGAAGCGCGCGAGCTCGTCGTCGAGCCGCCGCCGGTCGCCGTCGTCGATCGTCACGAGCGGGCTGTCCGGCGGCGGGCTCACGGGAGCGCCGTCGCCAGCGCGGGAGCAGCACGAGCATCAGGCGAGCAGGAGCCCGGCCGCCACCAGGATCGGCACGAGGTAGGCGGCGAGGCTGAAGCCCTTCTTCTCCGGCAGCGCGAGGATCGCCGGCCCGTACCGCGCCTTCAGGGTCGCCTTGACCTGCGCCTTCGTCTCGCCGCGGGCGATCAGCACGCGGATCTCGCGGCGCAGCTGGTCGGCGCGCGGCGACTCGGCGATGTAGAGCGGCACGTTGCACGTGTCGCACATCACCTCGTCCTCGACGTCGGGGAACGACGCGCGCGGCGTCGCGGCGAGCGCGGTCCCCGCGGGCGCCAGCGCGAGCAGGCAGAGCAGCAGCGCGAGCAGGCGGGCGCGGGTCACGCCGCCGCCTGGTCCTTCAGCGCGCGGTCGATCGCGCCGTTCAGGAAGGGCTCCCGGATCTCCCCGCGCGAGATCGCGACGACGCGGCCGCGGCGGTCGAGCACGAACGTCTCGGGCAGCTTCGAGGTCCCGAACTTCGGGGCGACCTGCAGCTTGTCGTCGCGCAGCGAGGGGTAGGTGACCTTCAGCTCGCGCTCGAACTTGCGCGACTCGTCGGCGAAGTCCTTGTACGTGACGCCGAGCACCGTGCCCTTGCCGCTGCGCTGCAGGCGCTGCTGCGCGCGCTCGAGGATCGGGGCCTCGGCGCGGCACGGGTCGCACCACGAGGCCCAGAAGTTCAGCACGACGACCTTGCCCCGCAGGTCGGCCAGCGACGTCTTCGTGCCTGCCGTCCAGCGCGGGGAGCGACACGGTCGCGGCCGGCGCGACGGG
The DNA here is from genome assembly GCA_963817295.1 of uncultured Solirubrobacteraceae bacterium. Lineage (GTDB taxonomy): Bacteria > Actinomycetota > Thermoleophilia > Solirubrobacterales > Solirubrobacteraceae > F1-60-MAGs163. The sequence goes on from CAWFOF010000002.1 coordinate 64,468, forward strand.
CCGCTTGCCCTGCTTGACGGCGCTGTCGAGCGACGTGTCGTCGCCCGTGTTGAGGACGCCGTAGATGATCAGCCCGGTGAGCATGACGGCGAGCAGCACGACGGCTCCGGTGGCGAACGGCGGACGTTTCACGGACGGCGAAGGGTAGATGCGTGCGGTTTCCGGGGCGCCGACGGGAGGAGATCCACCATGTGTGCGAAACCTCTTGAGCATCTTGACGTTCTTGTCGATGTGCCCCTCATGAGACCGCTCGCCTCACCCACCCGCCCGTCGCGCCGCCGCGCGCGCCGTGCCGGACACCCCGCGCCGGTCGTCGCCGCAGCACCCGCCAAGCCCGCCCCGACGCCGGAGGAGCGCGCCCGCCGCGCCGGCGGCCCCGAGGATCGCGCGCTCTACACGTGCGGCTGCGGCACCGCGTTCGACGCAGCCGTGCTGATGGACGTCACCTGCCCCGCCTGCGGGGCCGCGCAGAGCTGGTAGCGCCTACTTCACCTGCGAGAGGTTCGCGAGCAGCGCCTCGCGGCATCCCGCCTTCGGTCGAACTTCACGCCGACGTCGTCCGAGCTGTTCGTGACGACCAGCGCGTCCTGGGAGGTCCGCTGCTTCAGGACCTCCGTCGTGCGTCAGCAGGATCATCGTGACCCTGCACCCCGTGGGGTTCGTCCAGGTCCCGTCGGCGTTCTCCGTGAAGCCCGCGATCTTCGGCCACCTGCGCGGCCGTGTAGCGCGCCTTCGCGGTCGTCGTCGGCGGCCGTCGCGTCGCGGTGCTCGTCGCGGTCGCGTCGTCGCTCGAGCCGCACGCCGCGAGGGCGAGCGCGGCGAGCGCGAGCAGCAGCGCTGCCGGGCGGTGTCGCGCGGTGCGGATCATGGCCCGGGAACCTAGAGCTGCCGCGGGTGTACCGTCCAGAGCCATGAACGACGCCGACGTCCTGAACCACATCGACGAGCTCGTCGCCGAGGAGCACCGGCTGCTGGACCAGGGTGCCTCCGAGCACGGTCTCGACGCCGACGGCCATGCGCGCCTCGCCGACGTGAAGGTCCAGCTCGACCGCTGCTGGGACCTGCTGCGCCAGCGCCGCGCACACGAGGAGTTCGGGCTCGACCCGGACGAGACGTCCGAGCGGCCGGCGGACGTCGTCGAGGGCTACGAGCAGTAGCCGACGCCGCGATGGGCGAGCAGCGCGAGCGCATGGTCGCCGGGCTGCCGTACGACCCGGGCGATCCCGAGCTCGTCGCCGAGCGCGCCCGCTGCCGCGCCGTCCTGCAGCGGTTCGAGCGCGCCGCGAGCGAGGCGGACGGGCATGGAGGTCCTGCGCGGGCTGCTCGCGCGCGTCGGCGACGGACGCGATGGTCATCGGGCCGCTGCGCTGCGACTACGGCTGGAACGTGACGCTGGGCGACCGCGCGTTCCTGAACTACGACGTGGTGATCCTCGACTGCGCGCCGGTGCGGATCGGCGAGCGCCGCGCTCCTCGGCCCGCGGGTCCAGCTGATCGCCGCGGACCATCCGCGGACCGCCGAGGGTCGCGCCGCCGGGCCTCGAGTCGGCGGCGCCCGGTGACGGTCGAGGACGAGGCGTGGGTCGGCGCCGGCGCGATCGTCCTGCCCGGGCGTGACCGTCGGGCGCGGCAGCATCGTCGGCGCCGGCAGCGTCGTCACCCGCGACGTCCCGCCGGCGTCGTCGCGGCCGGGAATCCGTGCCGGGTGCTGCGCGAGCTCTGACCGCTCAGTGCACCAGGGCCTTGAGCAGGACGACGGCGCCGCCGAGCGCGACGGCGATCACGGTCGAGAGGATCGTGATCCGCGGTGCCCGCTCCCGACATGCGTGCCGCGTAGGCGCCCGCCCAGCCGAGCTCGGCGAGGGCGATGAGCGTCGCGATCAGGATCGCCGTCCTGTCCGCCAGGACCCCGGCGCCGCCCAGCGCGAGGACGACCACGAGCGGCGCCGTGACCTCCACCAGCGGCCAGTCGTGGCGCAGCGCCTCGCCGCATCTCCGGCCCGGTCAGCATCCGGCGCCGGGCGATCGAGCGCGAGAGCACGCGGGAGTACACGTGCGCGAGCCAGAACACGATCCCGGTGACGAGCACCGTGAACCCGATGATCCCGGCGTCCGTCGAGTCGTACTCGCGCGAGACCGCGATCACCGAGGTCGCCAGGATCAGGCCGTAGATGCCCTCGGTGACGCTCCCGGTCGTGCGGACGACCCGCGGGCGCCAGCGTCCGGGCGCGTGCGGTCCGTCTGCCGGCGGCCTAGACAGCGGAGCCTCCGGTGCCCGCCGGACGCAGCAGCCGCATCGTGTAGTCGACGACCTCGTCGAGCGTCCAGCGGCCGTCGGCGATGTTGCCGGTCAGGTAGATGACCGGCCCGCCCCAGGTGGCGAGGAGCTCGCGCTGGTCGAGATCCTGCCGCAGGAGTCCCTGCTCCTGGGCGACCGCGAACAACCGGGCCGGCGATCGCTCCGATCTCTTCGCGGCGCCGGCGCTCGGGCGTTCCCGGCGAGTAGGCGGGCGCCCAGCCGTACGTGCGCCACGTGAGGTTGATCTCGTAGACCCGGCGCACGAGCGCCTCGACCTCCGACAGCGGATCGTCAGCGCCGAGGTCGGCCTCGAGGACCGCGGCGTGGACGTCCTTGATGGAGGCGTCGTGCAGGGCCGCGATGAGCGCCTCACGGCTGCGGAAGTGGCGGTAGAGCGTGACGCGGTGCACACCCGCGTGAGCGGCGACGACGCCGAGCTGCGCGCTCGAGTCCTCGGCGAACACGTCGCGGGCGGCGACCAGGATCGCGTCGATGTTGCGGCGCGCATCTGACCGCAGAGCCTCCCCCTCAGTGCCCACCATGCGACCTTAACGCCCGTCGGGGGTGATCCGCGGCCTGCGGAGTAGGGTCGCCGAATGGACGTCAGCAGGAGCGACGCGCGCAGGAACGTCGAGGCCATCCTGCTCGCCGCCCGCGACGTGCTGGCCGACAGTCCCAGGGCCGAGCTCAGCACCATCGCCGCACGGGCCGGCGTGCACCGGGTGACGCTCTACCGCCACTTTCGCACCCGCGAGGATCTGATCGCTCGCCTCTACGAGTCCTATCTCGACGACGCCGAGCGCGTCATCCGGGACACGGACCCGCAGGCCGACGACCTGCTCGGGGAGATCGCGGACCTGACGCGGCGGCTCTACGAGGTCAACCTCACCTGGCGGGCGTTCGCGTGGGCGCCGGCGTATTCCGTGGAGGCGCAGGCCCGCCGCAAGGAGATGACCGCGGCGAACATCGCGCTCTTCCAGGCCGCCGAGCAACGCGGCGTGCTCCGGCCGGATCTCACGCTCCGCCAGATCCTCGCCGCCTGGGGCGCGCCGATCCTGTTCCTCTCCAGCCGCATCACCGAGGGAAGCTGGACGCTGGACGAGGTGGTCGACTACACGCTGCTCATGCTGACCGGTCCGGCGGCCTCGTAGCGGACCGGCCCTGCCCGACGGCGGGGCAGCGACACCCCAGGCCAAGCCCGCGAGCGCCTCGCGGACGACCGCTCTCCGCGCCTAGGCCGTCGTCGCGCGAACGCGGCGCGCGGACCAGTGCGCGGCGGCGGCCTTGTCAATCCCGACGATTGCCCAGCCGGCCAGGGCGATCACGAGGACGCGCGCCCAGACGTCCGGGCCGATCGAGGCGGACTCGAAGACGTCCTGCATGAACGGCGCGTAGGTGAAGAGCAGTTGAGCCGCGACCATGGTGACGATTCCCGCGAGCACCCAGGGGTTCGAGAAGAAGCCGAGGGTGAACGCCGACCGGTCCAATGATCGGCAGCTGAGGAGGTAGAGCAGCTCGACCATCACGAAGACATTCACCGCCGCTGTCCTGGCCTCCGCCACGCTCGCGCCGCGGTCCTGCTCCCATTCGAAGAGCGCGAAGGCGCCGACCATCAGGACGACGCTGACCAGCACGATCCGCCAGACGAGGACCGGCGAGAGGATGGGAGCCCGCTGATCGCGCGGCGGTCGGCGCATGACATCACGCTCGGCCACCTCGAAGGCGAGCGTCAGCCCAAGGAAGCCTGCGGTGGTCATATTGATCCACAGGATCTGCACGGGGAGGATCGGCAGCTCGGCACCGGCGATCAGTGCCGCCAGGACGAGCCCGCCCTCGCCGGCGTTCGTCGGGAGCGTCCACACGATGAATTTCGTGAGGTTGTCGTAGATGCGGCGACCCTCCTCGATGGCGGCGCGGATCGTGGCGAAGTTGTCATCGGTGAGCACCAGGTCGCCGGCCTCCTTCGCGACGTCCGTGCCACCTCGCCCCATGGCGATTCCGATGTCCGCCTGCTTGAGCGCCGGGGCGTCGTTCACGCCGTCGCCGGTCATCGCGACGACCTCGCCGTCGTCGCGCAGCGCCGCGATGAGCTGCAGCTTCTGCTGGGGTGAGACGCGCGCGAACACCTCACAGCTCCGGGCCGCGCGTCGGCGCTCCTCATCCGACATCCGGGCGAACTCCGTTCCGGTGAGCGCCCGCGGCGCCTGGCCACCCGGCATGAGACCCATCTGGCCGGCGATCGCCGCCGCGGTCGCGACATGATCGCCGGTGACCATCTTGACGTCGATGCCCGCGGCATGGCAGGCCTGAATCGCTTCGATCGCCTCCGGGCGAGGCGGATCCTGCATCGCCACGACCGCTTCGAGTTCGAGGCCGGACAGCACCGTCGGGTCGATGGCGTCCACGTCGTCGCCGACCGATCCCACGGCGATGGCGAGCAGGCGCAGCCCGTCGCGGGCCAGCGCATGCGCCGCGTCGGGCGCCCACTCCGCGCCGGCGCAGAGCGCGGCGACGCGCTCGACGGCGCCCTTCAGCTCGACGGTCCTCCCGGCCGGCCCGGCGTGCAGCGTGGCCATCCACTGACGCTCGGAGTCGAACGGCACCACATCGAGACGCCGATGGTCGCGGCGCAGCGCGTCGGGATCGAGTCCGGCTTTGCGGGCGGCCACGACCAGCGCCGCCTCCGTCGGGTCGCCGGCGACGGTCCAGGCGCCAGACTCCTCGCGCACGTCGGCATCGCTGCAGCGGACCGCCGCCGCCAGCGCCCGTCTCGCGCCCTCGGCCCGTTCCGGGAACGGCGTTCGGAGTTCGCCGTCGGGTCCATAGCCGACCCCCGTGACCTCGACGGCACCGTCCGGCAGGACGAGCGAACGGATCGTCATCTCGTTGCGCGTCAGCGTCCCGGTCTTGTCCGTGCAGATGACCGTCGTGCTCCCCAAGACCTCAACGGCGGGGATGCGCCGGATGATCGCCTGACGGCGTGCCATGCGGGCGACGCCGATCGCGAGGGTGATCGTCATGGCCGCCGGAAGTCCCTCAGGGATCGCCCCCACCGCGAGGGCGACCGCGGCGATGAAGACGTCGTCAGCACTCTCGCCGCGGAGCAGCCCGATCGCCATGGCGAGTGCCGCGAGGGCGAGGATCCAAAACGTCAGCTGCCTGCTGAGCCGCGCGATGCGCAGCGTCAGCGGCGTCGCGATCTCCCCGACCCCACCGATGAGGCGGTGGATGAGGCCGAGTTCGGTGCCGGCGCCGGTGGCGACCACGACCGCGGCGCCGTCCCCGCGGGTCGCGTGGGTCCCCGCGTAGACCATGTTGCGACGATCGGAGACCTCTGTCGCGCCCGGCAGTGCTGCGACGTCCTTGAGGACGGGTTCGGACTCGCCTGTCAGCGCCGACTCGTCCACGTGCAGCTCATGGACCCGGGCAAGCCGAGCGTCTGCCGCGATCGCGTCACCGGCCCCGAGCAGCAGGATGTCGCCCGGCACGATCTCGCGTGAGCTGATCGACACGCGTCGCCCGTCCCGCAGGATCGACGCCTCGGACACGACCATCTCCGTGAGCGCGTCGAGCGCGCGCTCTGCCCGGCCCTCCTGGACGAACCCCACGACGGCGTTCAGGAGCACGACCGCGAGGATCACCGCGGACTCCGTCCAGTCGCCGATCGCCGCAGTGACCGCGGCGGCGGCGAGCAGCACGTAGATCAGCGGGTTACGGAACTGGTCGACCGCCCGGCGCACCAAGCCTCGGCGCTCCCCCGGCGGCAACTCGTTGGCGCCGTGTCGGAGAAGGCGCTCCCGTGCCTCCTCCGTGGTCAGCCCGCGCTCGACATCGGCCTCAAGGAGCGCCAGCGCCTCATGCACGCGCAGCGCATGCAGGTCCAGCGGCCCGGCCTGTCGGTCTCGCGGCATACGTCCACACTGCAGCCCACGCTGCGCCTCAGCAACCGCAGTTCCCCGCCAACGTTCGGGACTAGGCGGGAGACAGCGGCGTGACCCCCGCTTCTCTGCATGGAGAGCAGCAGCCAGCCGTCGGGTACGGTCCTCGCACATGAGTTCGCGCACGGTCCTTGTCGGCTACGACGGCTCTCCGCAGGCCGATCGGGCGATCGCGGTGGCTTCGAGGCTGCTTCCCGGGACCCACGCGGCGGTGGTCACGGTGTGGCATGGACAGTGGCCGAGCCGCGAGCTGCTGCACCAGATCTTCAACGAGCACGAGAACGTCACGATTGACGACCTCGCTCTTCGACTACGCGAGATCGGTGAGGACGCGGCCCTTGCGACGGCTGCCCGCGGCGCTGAACGTGCACGCGACGCTGGCTGGGACGCACACGGGTCTGCCCGCCAGAGCCAGCAGGGCGTGTGGTTCGAGCTCGCAGCGCTCGCGGGTGAGACGGCGGCCGACGTCGTTGTCCTAGGAGCCGACGAGGGCGCAGGCCCGCTCGGCCGCGTGCACACGCGGTGGTTCGGATCACCGACCGTCCGGTGCTCGTCGTGCGCGAGGACGCCCCGGACGCCGCGCCGGATGCCCCGCTCGTGATCGGCTACGACGGTTCCGTGGCCGCGCAGCACGCGATCTCGACGGCGGGGACACTGTTCCCTGGGCGCCGGGCCATCGTCGTCCACGCGGGCTACCTTGAGATCGCAGGCGAGGGCGAGCAGGCAGCGCTCGCGGCGGGCCTGAACGCGGAGGCGCTGCAGGTGCACCAGGCGCCGCAGGATGTCGTGCGGCCAGAAGGCGCCGCCTGGCATCGCCTCTCCGCGGTGGCCGACGAGCACGACGCCGCGGCGATCGTAGTCGGATCACGCGGAACCGGCGCGCTACGACGGTTCGTGCTCGGCAGCGTCACCGACGGGCTCCTTCACCACGCACACCCACCGGTGCTCGTGGTCCCAGAGCCCGCCGCCTAGAGCGAGCGCCATGTACGTTGCCCGGATGCGCGGCAGGTCGCCGGTCCCGTGACGGACATCGCCACGCTGTTTCTGATCGGTTGGGCGACGGCGTTTGCGACGGGTCTGGGTGCGATCCCGGTGTTCTTCCTCGGCGAGCGCGTCGCGGCCTACGCAGCCGCTCTCACCGGGTTCGCTGCCGGCCTCATGGGCGTGGCGGCGATCGTCGGGCTGCTCATCCCGGCGTTCCAGGACGGCTCGACCGCAGTGGTCGTGGTCAGCTTCTTGCTCGGCGTCGGGTTTCTGCTCGGCACGAGCGACCTCGTTCGTCGACGCGATGAGCACGTGGTGGCGGAGCGGGCACTCGGCACGGCAGCGCGCCGCTCGCTGCTGGTCGTGCTCGTGTTGTTCGTCCACAGCATCCCCGAGGGCCTGGCGATCGGAACCGCATACGCGTCCACCGTGGAGGGCCTCGGCCTGTTCGTGATTCTTGCCGTCGCGCTTCAGAACGTCCCCGAGGGGACCGCGACCGCGCTGCCGATGGAGGCAGCCGGCTATTCGCACAGCCGGCAGTTCTGGGCAGCTGTCCTGACGAGCGTCCCACAGCCGTTCGCGGCCGTCGGCGCGTTCGCGCTCGTCGACTACGTGACCGCGCTGCTGCCCGCGTCGTTCGCGTTCGCCGCCGGCGCGATGCTCGCACTCGTCGCCTACGACCTTGTACCGAACGCCTTCACGCGGACAAGTTGGCGGTCAGCGAGCGTGGGGGCCGGCGTCGGCGGGGGACTGATGCTCGCCCTGCAGCGCGGTCCTTGGGGTGTAGAGACGCGACCCCATCCCGGAACGCTCGCGTTGCCGCTCCTGCTTTCGTCCGAAGCGAGAGTCCCTGTCTTCTTCCACGCGCCGGGCCGGGGCCGGGGCCTATGCGCGGGCTATGATGCGTCCGATTCCGGTGCCAGGCGAATGAAGCTCGAAATGCGAAACGTTTGGCTCTCCGACTGCGCCGGCGTTGCTCCTGGTCATGGGGTTCGGCGCGCAACTGATCGCGTGGCCGCGTGCGTTCTGCGAGCGACTGGCGGCGGGCGATCGGTTCGTGATCCGCTTCGACAACCGTGACTGTGGGCTGTCATCCAAGCTCGACGGTCAAGCCGCAGACGTGAGTGCGATCGCCGCAGCAGCCGCGGCCGGCGATTTCGATCGTGCACAGGCCATGTCGCCCTACACGTTGAGCGACATGGCCGATGATGGGTTCGCACTCCTGACGAGCCTGGGCATCGATGAGGCGCACGTCGTTGGTTCGTCGATGGGCGGCGCAATCGCACAGACGATGGCGATCGAGCATCCCGAACGGGTGCTGAGTCTCACGTCGATGATGTCGGCGACGGGGGAGCGGGAGTTCGGGCAGTCCACGCCCCAGGCCCTGGAGGCGTTGCTCACACCGCCGCCGAGCGACCGCGATGGATACGTGCTCACAGCGACGAACAACGCGATGGTCTGGGGCTCGAAGAAGTACTGGGATCCAGCCGCGGCGCGGGAGCTGGCTGCCCAGAGCTATGACCGCTCCTACTACCCCGAGGGCGTCGCCCGTCAGCTTGCGGCGTTGATCGCAAGCGGATCTCGCGCTGGCGGACTGCGGGATTCTCGGAGTGCCCACGCTGGTGATTCACGGGCTCGATGACACGCTGGTGACGCCAAGCGGTGGGGAACGAACGGCTCACCTCGTCCCGAACGCGCGCCTGCTGCTTCTCCCTGACATGGGTCACGATCGACCGCCGCAGCTCTGGCCTCAGATCTGCGCGGCCATCCTCGAACACACAACCGCCGAACTCTGACCCGCCAGCCGGCAGAGCGCGCGAAGCCGGAGGCGTAGCGCGGCCGCGTGATCCCGCTGCCTCCCGCCCCACGGTCAGAGTGGCCGCCCCAGCATCAGTTCGCGCACCGCGACGAGTCCCGCCGTATGACCGCTTCCCATAGCGACCGCGACCTGCTGCGGTGCCACGGCGACGTCACCAGCCGCGTAGACGCCGGGGACGCTCGTGTGCATCTCCTCGTCGACCGCGATCAAGCCGTCCTCAGTCAACGCCAGCCCAAGATCTTGGGACAGCTCGCCGCGCGCGCGGAGCGGCGCATGGACCAGAACGGCATCGCACGCGACCTCGTCGCCGTCATGGCGAACTAAGGCCTGTAGTGCCCCGTCGTCAAGCCGAGCGCGACCGATATCTCCCGGGTCGACCGTGAACACGTCGTCGGTCCACGCCGTGAGCAGGGTTGCAAGTCTGGTCGCAATTTCGGAGGGGCCGTAGACGGCGACCCTCCGATCGCGGACGTCCCAGCCGTGACAGAAGGGACAGTGGAAGACGGCCCCTCCCCAGAGCTCCGCAAAGCCGGGAACGTCCGGGACCTCGTAGTCCATGCCGGTAGCGAGGACTAGCGCGCGCGTCCGGACCTCACCGCCTCCGGACAGGGTGATAACGAATTGGTCGAACTCGATGCCGGCCGCGGCGGCCACTCCATCCTTCGTTTCGATCGCCGGATACGCGCTGAGCTGTCGCCTCGCGAGCTCGTACAGCTCACTCGGCGGCGTCCCGTCATGGCCGAGTAGCCCGCCGACGTGCGATGCCGGCCGGTTGCTTTGCCCTCCACCGTCCAGCAGCAGTGTCCGGCGTCGAGCTCGGCCTAAGACCATCGCCGCGCTCAGGCCGGCGACACCGCCCCCGACGACTACGCAGTCGTAGCCCTCGTCGGTCGAGCGCTGGGCGTGCGATGTGCCAGTCATAGAGGCAAGTACAGCAGGCCGACACAGCAAGCTGTGCTCGCGTACGCGGGTCTGAGGCCCAGCGAGGCGCTGGCGATGCGCTGGCGCGACGTGGGCGACGCGACGATCGTCGTGGACGCGGAGAAGACCGGCCAGCGGCGCGTCGTGCGGCTGCTCGCCCCGCTGGCGCAAGATCTGCGGCAGTGGCCGCTCGCGTCGGGCAGGCCGGGTCCCGCCGCGCTGGTGTTCCCGGCCGCGGACGGAACCCGGGTGGACGGACGAGGCGCAAGTCGTGGACGCCGACTGATCGTTTCCTGGCAGGCGGTCAACGCCGCCGGGGTCGAACACGCGAGCCTGTAGTCGCTGCGGCACTCGTTCGCGTCGCTGCTCGCGTACGAGCGCCGCTCGGGCCCGTACATCGCGCAGCGCTGGGGCACGGCCTCGCGCTGTCGATGGCGACCTACCAGCACGTGCTGATGGAGTTGGAGGACCACCGAACGTAACACCCCCGTGCCCCTGA
>CAWFOF010000003.1:0-160533 GCA_963817295.1 uncultured Solirubrobacteraceae bacterium
GTCCTCGTGGTCATGACCACCTGGGACCAGGGCCGGGCCGACGTGACCGCCGCCCGCGTGAAGGCCGAGGGGCCGCTCGGGGACTTCGTCGAGCACATGCACGCGCGGGTGCCTCCGATGCGCCGCATCCCGGGCGCCGCGATCTACCTGAACCCCAGCCCGGACACCACCCCGCTGGCACTGCGGGTCGGCGTGGACCGCATCCACGCCATCCCGGAAGAGGTCGTGATCATCACCATCGAGACGGCGAACGTCCCGCACGTGCAGCCCGCCGAGCGGACGATCCTCGACCACCTGGGGTACGACCACGACGGCTACAGCCACATCACGCTGCGCTTCGGCTACCTCGATGAGCCCGTTGTCACCTCCACGCTCGCCCAGTCCCGCAACAGGCCCCACGGCGGCGTGGACTTCAACCCCCACCACGTCACGTACTTCCTCTCCCAGATCACGATCGTGCCCGAGCGCGGGCACGGGATGGTGTGGTGGCGCAAGAAGCTCTTCGTGGCGATGGCGCGCAACGCGACCAGCCCGACCGAGTACTTCAACCTGCCCGCCGAGCGCGTCGTGACGCTCGGCTCCCGTATTCGCTTCTAGAGGGCCACTAGGCCGTCGCGACGGCGCGCTCGTGCAGCGGGCCGGTTCCGGGCCGCTCCTGCGGGACGTGCTCGTCGGCGTGGTAGCTGCGCACCAGCGGCCCGGCGGCCACGTGGTCGAAGCCCATCGCCATGCCGGCCGCGGCCGAGCGCGTCGAACTCGTCGGGGTGCCAGTAGCGCACGAGCGGCAGGTGGCGCTCGGTCGGGCGCAGGTACTGGCCGATCGTGATGACCTGGACGTCCTTCTCGCGCAGCTGGCCGAGCGCGTCGACCATCTCCTCGAAGGACTCGCCGAGGCCGACCATCAGGCCCGACTTCGTGACGACCTCGTCGCCGCCCATCTCCTTGGCGGTCTGCAGGACGCGCAGCGAGCGCTCCCACGTCGAGCCGCGGCGGGCGATCGGGTACAGGCGCGGCGCGACCTCGACGTTGTGGTTGAACACGTCGGGGCGCTCGGCGATGACCTTGGCCAGCGGCATGTCCAGGCCCTGGAAGTCCGGGGTCAGGACCTCGACTCTGCAGTCGGGCGCCTGGCGGCGGATCTGGCGGATGACGCCGACGCAGGCGTGCGGCGCCGTTGTCGGGCATGTCGTCGCGGTCGACGCTCGTGATGACCGCGTGGCGCAGGCCCATCCGCGCGATCTGGCGCGCGACCCGCGCGGGCTCCAGCGGGTCGTTCCAGGTCGGCTTGCCGGTCGTGACGTCGCAGAAGCCGCAGCGGCGCGTGCAGGTGTCGCCGAGGATCATGAACGTCGCGGTGCCGCGCTCCCAGCACTCGCCGACGTTCGGGCAGGCGGCCTCCTGGCAGACGGTGTGGAGGTTGTCGTCGGCGATCTGGCCGTGAGCTCGCGGTACTTCGCGCCGCCGGGCGCGGGCACCTTGAACCACGGCGGCTTGCGCTCGCGGATCGGCAGGACGTCGCGCCCGAGGACCGTAGGACGTCCATCCCACCGGGGTTCGCGCGCGAGCGGGTCTTGTGCTCGCGCTCTGCGGGTTCCGTGCTCACCGACATTCAGGCTACAGGGACCGGTTCCTGGGCCATCGCGCGTTCGAGGCGCGCGGCGCTGACGAGCCGCTGGCGCTGCCCGCGTTCACGCGCGCAGGCGTACGCGACCCGCCGGCGCGTGCACGGGAGCAGGCCGTCGCGCCCGGTCTCGGCTTCGAGCGACGTCATCGTCGCCGAGAGGCCGCACGGGACGATCCACGTCCACGGGTCGAGGTCCATGTCGACGTTCAGGGCGAAGCCGTGCGTGGTGATGCCGCGCCGCACGTGGACCCCGATCGAGCCGATCTTGCGGTCCTCCACCCACACCCCGGTGAAGTCGCTGCCCTCGTCGGCGCGCGAGCGTGCGGCGACGCCCTCCTGGGCGAGCGCATCGATCATCGCCCGCTCCATGGCGCGCACGTGGGCGACGACGTCGTCCGTGCGGACGATCGGGTAGCCGACGAGCTGACCGGGGGCGTGGTAGGTGACGCGGCCGCCGCGGTTGACGTCGACGATCTCGATGCCCCGCTCGGCGTACCACGCGGCCGGGAACGACAGCTCACCCTCGGCGGCGCGGCGCCCGCGCGTGTAGACGGGGTCATGCTCGAGCATCAGCAGCGTGTCGGGGACCCGGTCACGCTCGCGCGCGTCGCGGACGCGCTCCTGCAGCGCGAGTCCCTCGCGATAGGGCACACGGCCCAGGTGGACCACCCACAGCTCAGCCGAGTCGGCCATGACATCCAGGGTACCGCCGCGAGCGTACCCTCAAAGCGTGGAGGTGCATGAGGATCGGCTCGTCTGGCTGCGTCGTCTGCGCTGGCGCCTGCACGGAGCGTGGCTGGCTCCCGCGTTCTTCGTGTTCACCCTGATCGACGCGGCGATCCTGCAGCTGCTGCCGTTTGCCGGCGACCGCGGTCCGGGCGCGGTCGCGACGGTGATCCTCGCCGGTTTCATGAACCTCCTGATGGTCGCGGTCGTCGGCCCGCTTGCGGCGCTCTGGCTTCGCGGGCAGCACCCGGCCCTGCCACCGTTCGCGGCGCGCGACCGCTCCGGCGTCGCCGGCGCTCGCGGGGCTCTGCGCCGTGCTCGTGATCGGCGGCGCGCTGCACCACCAGGCCGTCCAGGGCGAACAGGACGACCTGCGCGCGCAGGCGCTCGCCGCGCAGCGCTACTTCCTTGCGCAGGCGCCGCAGCCCTACCGGCGCAACGTCGGGCGGATGACGACCTGGAAGGCCGGCGAGGGGCTCTACCGGACATGCATCCCGGGTCCCGATCCGGACCGGCAGCTGTGCGTCTACGTGACGACCGGCCAGTCGCCGCCGGGCGTGACGCGCGACCCGAGCCAGGAGTTCAACGTCGCCCTTGCCGGCCCGGATGCGGTGATCGCGCGCACCCATCGCTGATCGCGCATAGGACCGCGGTCGATGGCACATGACCCGCAGGAGCAGAAGCAGGGGATCCTGGAGGGGATTCGCGAGCACCGGCTGATCGGCGTCGGCGACGTGAAGGGGACGTACCTCATCGCGGCCACCGCGACGGAGCTCTACATCTTCACCGCCAAGAAGCGTCATCACGACCGGGTCGACGACCGCTCCGGTGCGTGGTCCCAGGAGCCGCTCGGCCAGTCGTTCGTCGCCTGGCTTCCGATGCAGCCCGGCCCCGAAGGCCACGAGGGCGTGCTCGAGATCGGCGAGCGGCAGTTCCTGATCTCCCGGCGACGGCGCGCAGGCGCCGCGGTGGCGGAGGCGGCCCAGGCCGCCCGTCGGCACTGAGACCGGCTAGTTGTAAGTCCTGAGGAGGTTGTTCCGCTGGTTGAGGCGGGCGAGTGGCGGTTGTCGGCCGATGGCCGGGTGTCGTCGGTGGTGGTTGTAGTGGAAGAGCCAGCCGTCAAGGGCTGCGGTGCGTTCGGTGCTCGTTGCGGTAGATCGTCGCTCGTAGGCCCAGCCGCCGAGCATCGTGCGGATGAACCGTTCGGCTTTGCCGTTGGTCTGGGGCCGGTAGGGCCGGATTCGCAGGTGGCGGATGCCGAAGGCCCGGCAGGCGAGGGGTGGAGGTCGAGCGGTAGGGCGATCCGTTGTCGGTCATGACTTGCTCGACGGTGACGCCGTAGGCGTGTAGTGCTCGATCACGCGGCGTAGGAAGTCGATCGGCGGTGATGGCCTTCTCGTCGTCCAAGACTTCGACGTAGGCCAGGCGGGTCGCGTCGTCGATCGCGACGTGCACCACGTCCCAGCCTCGGCTGTCGCGCCGAACGGTGTTGGCGTCTTTGCTTCTGGGCGCCGTGTCGCGCGGGCCTGCTGGCGCCGCGGACGCGTTTGCCGGCGCCGCCGTGGCGATCCGTCCGAGCTTCTTGACGTCGATGTGGATCATCTCGCCGGGACGCTCACGCTCGTAGCGGCAGGCGGGTTCCAGACCCAGGCGACCCAACCGGCCCATCCCGATCCGCGTCAGGACGCCGAGATCGTCGACATCGGCCGTCTAGAAGCACCTCGGCGAACTCCGGACCGGTCAATCGCAACCCTGCGCAGCGCGGCGATCAGCCGCGACGATGTGCTCGTCGGTGCGGTTGTGGCCACGACGCGCGGCGCTGGGAGCGGTCCACCAGGCCGGCCGCCCCCTCGGCTCGGTAGCGGGCAAGCCACTTGCGTGCGGTGCGCTCGCTGATTCCGGCCGCCTCGGCAGCCTCCATCAGCGACCGACCCGCACCCTCGACGCCTGGCCGACCAGCGCGCGCGACCCTTCAGACTGAGAGCTAGCGTTACACGTGCAACTTCATCCGGGTCTCCTTTGGACTGGTGGCCTTCGACACCCACCAGCCTCCAAGGAGGCCCGGATGAACAACGTGCTCAGGAACTACAGCTAGTCGACGTACAGGTCCGGCGCGAGGTCCGCGTCGGCGCCGCCGTACGAGTAGGCGCTGAAGTCCGTGACGCCCTCCTCGGTCAGCACGTCCTCGCAGAGATAGGTGTTGCCGGTGCACTCGCGGCTCGGGCGCGTGATGATCGCGTAGGCCGAGTCCGAGTAGATCTCGGGCTTGCGCGCGGGCCATCGCCTCGTCGCCGCCGAGCAGGTTCTGCACCGCGGCCGTCGCGACCAGGGTCTTGGGCCAGAGCGCGTTCGAGGCGACCCCGGCGTCGCGCAGCTCGGCGGCGAAGCCCAGCGCGCACAGGCTCATCCCGTACTTCGCGATCGTGTAGCCGATGTGCGGGCCGAGCCATTTCGGCTCAAGGCTGATCGGCGGCGAGAGCGTGAGGATGTGCGGGTTCTCCGCCTGGCGCAGATGCGGGATGCAGGCCTTGGAGACGACGAACGTCCCGCGCACGTTGATGTCCTGCATCAGGTCGTAGCGCTTCATGTCGAGCGCCTCGGTCGGGGAGAGGTTGATCGCGCTGGCGTTGTTCACACAGACGTCAATGCCGCCGAAGCGCTCGACGGCGGCGGCCACGGCGGCGATCACCTGGTCCTCGTTGCGGATGTCGCCGACGATCGGCAGCGCCTGTCCGCCCGCGGCCTCGATCTCCTGCGCGGCGGTGTAGACGGTGCCCTCGAGCTTGGGGTGCGGCTCTGCGGTCTTGGCGATCAGTGCGACGTTCGCCCCATCCCGCGCGGCGCGCAGCGCGATGGAGAGCCCGATGCCGCGGCTGGCACCCGAGATGAACAGCGTCTTGCCCTTCAGCGATCGCTCCATGGCGGTCATGCTCCCTGATCGTTCGTCGTTGGCTGCGGGCCGAGCGGCTGGGGCAGCGGCCGCTTGGCCACCACGCGTCCCCGGAGGACCGCCCCCTCACGCGCCGAATCAGCCATGGCGCGAGATGGAGGCGGGACCATTGCAGTTCGCCGGCGAGCACGTCGACGCCGCGTGCGCTCTCAGTGGGAGCTGACGGGCACTTCTTCGCGCACCGGCGCGAGCGCGAGCATCGCGCGGGACGCACCGGCGATCTCGATCAGGGCATCGCGCGACACGCGGCTGACGCCGCAGGCGTTGACGAAGCCGTGGATCAGGCCGGGGAAG
Organism: uncultured Solirubrobacteraceae bacterium; assembly: GCA_963817295.1. Classification (GTDB taxonomy): domain Bacteria; phylum Actinomycetota; class Thermoleophilia; order Solirubrobacterales; family Solirubrobacteraceae; genus F1-60-MAGs163. The sequence goes on from CAWFOF010000003.1 coordinate 5,595, forward strand.
CGGCGCAGGACCGACAGGCTCCCGGCGGTGCGCAGCGCCTGCGCGTAGGCCTCGCCCTCGTCGCGCAGCGGGTCGAAGCCGGCGGTCACCACCAACGCGGGCGGCAGCCCTGAGAGGTCCTCGGTCAGCAGCGGCGCCATCAGCGGGTCGTCCGGTCCGCGTCGCCGAGGTACTGCTCGACGAACCAGGCGATCTGGGAACGCGTCAGCAGGAAGCCGCCTCGGCGAACAGCTCGTGCGAGCGGGTCGGCTCGGCGCCGCCCGTGCCCGGGTAGATCAGGAGCTGGAAGACCGGCGCGGGGCCCTCGTCGCGCGATGCCGAGCTGGGCGACGACGGCCGAGATGTTCGCCGCCGGCACTGTCGCCGCCGACGGCGACCCGCCCGGCGTCGGCGCCGAGCGCAGCGGCGTTCGCGTACGCCCAGCGCAGGGCGGCGCGCCCGTCGTCGATCGGCCGCGGGGAACGGATGCTCGGGCGCGAGGCGGTAGTCGACGGCGAGCACGTGCACCCCGGCGTGCCGGCAGAGCATCCGGCAGACGCTGTCATGGCTCTCGAGGTCGCCGATGACGAAGCCGCCGCCGTGGAAGAACACGAGCAGCGGATGCGGCCCACCCGGCTCGTCGGGGGCGTAGTGGCGGGCGCGCAGCGGCCCGGCCGCGCCGTCGATCGTCAGGTCGCGGACGCTGCGGACCTTCACGCCCTTGCCGCCGCCGAGCGTCGCCTGGGCGCGCATCACGCGCCGGGCCTGCGCCGGCGGGAGCGTCTCGATCGGCGGGTCGCCGCGGCGCTCGAGCAGCGCGAGCGTGAGCTGCATCTCCGGGTCCAGCGCCTGGTCGTCGACGCGGATCTGCGGCTTGCCCGACAGCCGCACCTGGGCGCGCGGCGACAGGTTCGACATCGCGCGCGCAGCGCGGCGCTCGGCGCGCTGGCGGGCGGTGAGGCGATCTCCGGAGCGCGGCATCAGAGGGCGAGGCTCAGCGGGGTCTGCAGGACATTGCGGATCCGGGCGAGGAACTCGGCCGCCTGCGCACCGTAGAGGATGCGATGGTCGCAGGCCAGCTCGACGTCCATCAGCTGGCGGATCGCGATCTCGCCCTGGTGCACGCGCGGGGCGCGGCTCGAGCGCGCCGACGGACAGGATCGCGGCCTGCGGGCTGTTGATGATCGCCTCGAAGGAGCGCACCCCGAACATGCCGAGGTTGCTGACGGTGAACGTCGCGCCGCTCAGCTCGGGCGGCGTGATGGTGCCCTCGCGCACGCGCTGGGCGAGGGCGCGCGTCTCCCGGGCGATCTGCGACAGGCCCTTGAGGTCGGCGTCGAAGATCGTCGGGACGACGAGCGTGTCCTCGGCGGCGACCGCGACACCGACGTTCACGCGGCTGTAGTGCTCGAAGGTGGCGTCCTTGTAGGCCCCGTTCGCGCGGGGGTGCTCGGCCAGGGCGATCGCGCACGCCTTGACGACGAGGTCGTTGAAGGAGGGCAGCGGGCCCTGCTCGCTCGCGTCCAGCGCCGCCTTCAGCTCCTGGCGCAGCTGCACGCACGAGGTCATGTCGAGGGTGGCGCGCAGCGTGAACGTCGGGACGGTCGCGCGCGACTCCGCCATGCGGCGCGCGATCAGCGACTGCGTCCGCGTCAGCTCGGTCGTCGTGACGTCGCCCTTGCCGGACGCGGTGGCGACGGCGGCGGCGCCGACGACACCGCGGGTGTCGGGCGGGCGCGGGAGGGGGCGCAGCGGCAGCGGCAGCGGTGGCGGGTGCCTACGCCGGCACGCCGCGGACTCGACGTCGCTCTTGAGGATCCGTCCGCCCGGGCCGGTGCCCGTCAGCGACGACAGGTCGACGCCGCGCTCGCGCGCGACGCGCCGTGCCACCGGCGAGGCCTTCACGCGCTCGCCGCCGGCGTCGGCGGCAACCGGTTCGGGCACGGCGACGACCGGCGGGCGCGTCGGAGACCGGCCGGCGACGGTGACCTCGGGCGCGGCCGACTGCGTCTCGGGGGCGACGGCGACGGGCGGCCTCCGGCGGGCGCGGCGTCGACGCCGTGCCGTCGCCGAGTCGCGCGATCGGCGAGCCGACGGGCAGCGTGTCTCCGTCCTGCGCGAGGATCTCCAGCGTGCCCGCGGCGTCGGACTCGTAGGTCATCGTCGCCTTGTCCGTCTCGATCTCGACCAGTTCGTCGCCGCGCGCGACCGCGTCACCGTTGGCCTTGAGCCAGCGGATGATCGTGCCCTCCTCCATCGAGTCGGACAACCGGGGCATGACGATTTCGGTCATCAGGTGCTCCTACAGATCGCGGAAGGTCGCGAGCACGGCGTCGACGATCGCCGGCTCGTGCGGGAAGGCGATCTGCTCGAGGTTCTTCGCGTACGGCATCGGCACGTCGGCGCCGGTCACGCGCGCGATCGGCGCGTCGAGGTCGTCGAACGCCTGCTCCTGGATCAGCGCCGCCAGGTTCGCCCCGACGCCGCCGTGCGGCCACCCCTCCTCGACGATCACGCAGCGGTTCGTCTTGCGCACGCTCGCGAGGATCGTGTCGAGGTCGAGTGGCCGCAGCGTGCGCGGGTCGATGACCTCGGCCTCGATCTCGTGATGCTCGGCGAGCACCGCGGCGGCCTTCTCGGCGGTCACCGCCATGCGCGAGATCCCGATGATCGTCACGTCGTCGCCCTCGCGGCGGATCGCCGCCTTGCCGAACGGCACCACGTGGTCGGGGTCGTCGGGGACCTCGCCGCGCTGGCCGTACAGAAACTCGTGCTCGATGAAGACGACGGGGTTCTCGTCGCGGATCGCGGCCTTCAGCAGGCCCTTGGCATCCGCCGCCGTGCTCGGCACCGCGACCAGCAGGCCGGGCACGTGCAGGTACAGCGCCTCCCAGGAGTGCGAGTGCGTCGGCCCGAGCTGGTGGCCCGCTCCCTGCGGCATGCGGATCACCATCGGGACGCTGACCTGGCCGCCGAACATGTAGCGGATGTGCGAGGCGTGGTTGACGATCTGGTCGAGGGCGAGCAGCGAGAAGTTGATCGTCATCAGCTCGACGACGGGGCGCATGCCGAGCATCGCGGCACCGACGCCGATGCCGACGATCGTGTTCTCGGAGATCGGCGTGTCGCGCACCCGCTTCTCACCGAACTCCTCCAGCAGCCCCTGGGTGACCTTGTAGGCGCCGTTGAAGACCCCGATGTCCTCGCCCATCAGGAACACGCGCTCGTCGCGCGTCATCTCCTCGCGGAGCGCGTCGTTGAGCGCTTCGCGGTAGCGCTGGGTCGCCACGTCAGATGTCCTCGCCCTTGCGCACGCCGGCTCCGCGCTCGTCCACCGAGTACCAGCCCTGCACCTCGCCGCCGAGCACGTACACGTCGTCGTAGAGCGAGGACGGGTCGGGAACCGGCGAGGCGTCGGCGAAGGCCACCGCGTCGTCGGCCGTCTGCTGGGCCTCGGCGTCCATCTGCTCGCGCTCGTCCGCGGTGATCACGTCCTCGGCCACGAGGCGGTCGCCGAAGGTGAGGATCGGGTCCTGCTTCTTCCACTCGTCGACCTCCTCCTTCGTGCGGTACTCCTCGGGGTCCGCCATCGAGTGGCCGCGGAAGCGATAGGTGAGCGCCTCGACGAGCACCGGCCGGCGCTCCTCGCGCGCGATCCGCAGCGCCTCCGTGGTGACGTGGTACGTGTCGACGACGTCCATGCCGTCGCACTCCATGCCCGGGACGCCGTAGCCCTCGCCCTTGACCTGCAGGTCCGTCACCGCCGAGTGACGCTCGAGCGCCGTGCCCATCCCGAAGCGGTTGTTCGTGACCATGAAGACGACCGGGAGACTCCACAGCGCCGCGAGGTTCATCGTCTCGCCGAACGTCCCCTGGTTCGACGCGCCGTCGCCGAACTGGCAGACCGTCGCGTCGTCGGATCCGGTCAGGTCGGCCGCCAGCGCGAAGCCCGCGGCGATCGGCAGGTTGCCGCCGACGATGCCGTAGCCGCCCATGAAGCGCCGCGGCAGGTCGAACATGTGCATCGATCCGCCGCGCCCGTGACAGAGCCCGTCGACGCGGCCGAACAGCTCGGCCATCACGCGGCCCGGCTCGCTGCCGCGGGCGAGCGTCTGCCCGTGCGAGCGATAGGTCGAGATCAGGTAGTCCGTGTCGCGCATCGCGCGGACCGTCCCGACCATCGACGCCTCCTCCCCGATCGCCAGGTGCAGGAACCCTCCGACCTTGGCCCTCGCGTACTGCTCGCCCGCACGCTCCTCGAACCGCCTGATGCGCAACATCGCGGCGAACCACTCACGTGCGATCTCAGGCGCAGGAAGTGGGTGTTCGGCCATCGGGGCCGCACACTAGCGCAGGCCTCGCCCGCATCAGCCGGAGATCAGCTCCGCCGTCGCGAACGCGCTTCACGCGCTTTCGGCGTAGCGTTGCGTCCATGCTGAGCTACTCCGCCGTGAGCGCTGCGGACCCTCAGGCCACCTGGGCGCTGGTGGCCAGCCCCGAGCGCTGGCCGGAGTGGGCGCCGCACGTTCGCGGCGGCTGGCACCTCGGCTCGCCGGAGGTCAAGGAGGGCTCGATCGGAGCGATCCGCCTGTTCGTCGCGGTGCCGGTTCCGGCGAAGATCACGAAGGTCGATCCGGGCCACTCGTGGGAGTGGCGCGTCGGCCTCGTCGCCATGGATCACATCGTCGAGCCGGTCGACGGCGGCAGCCGGGTGACCGTGACGATCAGTGCGCCGGGTCCCCTCGAGGCGGCGGTGGCGCGCACGTACGGACCGGTTCTCGGCCGGCTCGTCGAGCGGCTGGCGCGGATCGCCGGCGATGGAGGAGCCGATGGCTGACGGACACGTGCCGCACGCGACGCATCACATCGCGGAGGCGAACGCGGGTGTGCACATGCGGCTCCCGTTCGCGGACACGGAGGACTTCGACGACGCGCGGCGCGGCCTGATCGGCTCGCTGTCGCGACGGCGTCATCCGCGCGACGGACGGGCGCGTCGTCTGGGATGCGGACGCCTACGGCTTCCTCGACGCCGACTGTCCGGAGACGGTGAATCCGAGCCTCTGGCGGCAGGGGCAGCTGAACGCGATTCACGGCCTGTTCGAGGTCACCGAGGGCATCTACCAGGTGCGCGGCCTCGACCTGTCGAACATGACGATCGTCGAGGGCGACACGGGCGTCCTGGTGATCGACCCGCTGATCTCCGCGGAGACGGCGGCCGCCGCGCTGGCGCTGTATCGCGAGCATCGCGGCGAGCGGCCGGTGACCGGACTGCTGTACACCCACAGCCACATCGACCACTTCGGCGGCGCGCGCGGCGTCGTGTCCGAGGAGGACGTCGCGTCGGGCCGCATCCCGGTCTTCGCGCCTGAGGGCTTCCTCGAGCACGCGGTCAGCGAGAACGTCTACGCCGGCGGTGCGATGTCGCGCCGCGCGACATACATGTACGGCGCGCTGCTGCCGAAGGGACCGTGCGGCCAGGTGGGCGCGGGGCTGGGGCAGACGACGTCGCTGGGAACCGTCACGCTGATCCCGCCGACCGTCGACATCGTGCGCACGGGGCAGGAGGAGACCGTCGACGGCATCCACATGGTGTTCCAGATGACGCCGGGCACCGAGGCGCCGGCGGAGATGAACTTCTTCTTCCCCCGGCACCGGGCGCTCTGCATGGCGGAGAACGCGACGCACAACCTGCACAACGTGCTCACGCTGCGCGGCGCGCTCGTGCGCGATCCGCACGTCTGGGCCTCCTACCTGGACGAGGCGATCGGGCTGTTCGGCGCCCAGGCGCGAGGTGCTGTTCGCCCAGCATCACTGGCCGCGCTGGGGCACCGATCGGATCGTCGACTTCCTCGCCAAGCAGCGCGACCTCTACGGCTACATCCACGATCAGACGCTGCGGCTGCTGAACAAGGGCCACGTGGCCAGCGAGATCGCCGAGAACTTCGAGCTGCCGCCCAGCCTGGAGCGCGAGTGGCACTGCCGCGGCTACTACGGGTCGCTGAGCCACAACGTCAAGGCGGTCTACCAGCGCTACATGGGCTGGTTCGACGGCAACCCGGCGCACCTGTGGCCCCACCCGCCCGAGGCCGCCGCGGAGCGCTACGTCGCGCTGGCCGGCGGGGCGCAGCCGCTGCTCGCCAACGCGCGCGAGGCGTTCGCCCAGGGCGACTACCGCTGGGTGGCGGAGGTCGTCAACCACCTCGTCTTCGCGGATCCCGAGAACGCGGAGGCCCGTGAGCTCCAGGCGCAGGCGCTCGAGCAGCTCGCCTTCGGGGCCGAGAACGGCACGTGGCGCAACTTCTTCCTGATGGGCGCGCTCGAGCTGCGCCACGGTGTCGGCGGAACGGCGGCGGTGACCGCGCCGCCGGACGTCGTGCGCAACCTCTCCAGCGCGCAGCTCTTCGACGTCCTGGCGATACGGATCGACGGGCCGCGCGCGGGGGACCGGCGGATCACGCTGCAGTGGCGCTTCACGGACACCGGGGAGGAGCGGCAGATGACGCTCGAACACGGCGTCCTGACGCATCGCAGCGGCTCGCTCGACGGCGACGCCGATGCGACCGTGAGCCTCGAGCGCTCGGCGCTGAACGAGGTGCTCGGCGGGTCGTCCTCGGTGCCGGACGTGATCGCCGCGGGCCGGTTGAGCGTCGCGGGCGACCAGGCCAAGCTCGGCGAGCTGCTCGGCCTGCTCGACGCGCCCGACCCGCGCTTCGCGATCGTCACGCCCTGAACGGGGGCGCGACCTACAGGTCCGTCTCGGCGTCGAACGCGGCCCAGCGCGCGTAGAACTCGTCGGGCTCGAGCGCGTCGAGGTCGGCGCGCAGCAGTCCCTCCAGCCGCGCGGTGGCGCGTGCGGGGACGTCCCAGAAGAGGGCGACCTCCATGTCGTCGATGCTGACCACCTCGAGGTGGTCGACGCGGTCGGGTGCCGCCAGGCGCGAGGGCGTGCGGCCCGTGCGCGTGACGATCAGCCGGTAGGCCGAGCGCGCGCGCATCAGACCCTCGTCGTCCCCGCCGCGGCGACGGCGGCGCGCGCCAGATCGCCGTCGCCGTGGAACGCGGTGTCCGGGTCGCCGGCTGCGCCGGGCACCCAGATCGCCGGGACGTCACGCACGCCGCGGGCGGCCGCAAGGGCGGTCGCCTCGGTCAGCGCCGTGTGCGTGCTCTTCAGCGCGGTGGCCTTCAGCAGCGCCGTCGGATGCATCTCGCACGCCGACCCGGCGATGACGACGTTGTCAGCCTCGGACATCGGTCGCGCCGCCGCGTAGGCCTGCCGGAAGGCGGCGAGGGCGAACGCGACGATCCGGCCGATCTGCTTCGCGTACGTCGCGGCGAGCATGCCCAGCTCGCTGTCGAACGGCAGCGGCGACGGCCAGCGGAAAGCCTGCATTCCGCGTTCCGCGCCCGTCGCCTCCCACTGGGCGATCCGCCGCGGATCGTCGACGCGACCGGGATCCGGGAGGTCGCGCGCCAGGACGGGGATCCACTCCGTCGCGACGGGCATCACCTGCAGGATGCGCTCGGCGACGAGGTATGCCTCCGGGCTGGCGAGGTCGAAGTAGAACGCGGGGAGGCTCTGCGGCGGCTCGCCTTGCTGCTCGGCGGCGTGCTGCGTGACCTTCACCCGTGGATCAGCCAGCCGTCCGTCGCGCGGGCCGCCTCGAGGATCGCTTCGGAGAACGTCGGGTGGCCGTGGATCATCGTGGCGAGCTCGGGGTAGCCGCCTTCGAGCAGCTTGGCGTTGACGAGCTCCTGAATCATGTCGGTCGCCTTGGAGCCGACGATGTGTGCGCCGAGGATCTCGCCGTAGGTCTTGTCGCCGATGATCTTCACCATGCCGGTGCGGTCGCCGTAGACGGTCGTCGCACCCGCGACGCCGTAGGGGACCTTGCCGACGACGACGTCGTGGCCGGCCTCCTTGGCCTGTGCCTCGGTCAGCCCGAACGACCCGACGTTCGGCAGGCAGAACGTCGCGCGCGGGATGTCGGGGTAGTCGAGCGGGTGCGGGTCGTGGCCGGCGGCGTGCTCAACGGCGATCACGCCCTCCTCGGATGCCTTGTGCGCGAGCGCCGGGCCGTGCACGAGGTCGCCGATCGCGTAGACCTTCGGGGCGCTCGTGCGGAGCATCCCGTCGACCTCGATCAGCCCGTTCTCGGTCAGCTTCACGCCCGCGGCCTCCAGGCCCAGGCCCTCCACGTCGGGGCCGCGGCCCGTCGCGATCACGAGCCAGTCCGCCTCGCCCTGCTCGTCGCCGTACTTGAAGGTCACCTTGTCCTTCTCGGACTTCACGTCCGAGACGAACGTCTTGGTGTGCACGTCGATGCCCTGCTTCTTGAAGCCGCGCGCGGCGACCTTGCTGATGTCCACGTCCTCAGCCGGCAGCACGCGATCGAGGCCTTCGAAGAGCTGCACCTTGGAGCCCAGGCGCACGTAGGCGGAGGCGATCTCGCTGCCCGACGCGCCCGCGCCGACGACCGCCAGGCTCCCGGGAAGCTCGCTCAGCGCCCACGCCTCCTCGGTCCCGATCACGCGGCCGCCGAAGTCGGTGCCCGGGATCGAACGCGCGACCGACCCGGTCGCCAGCACGATCGCCTTGGTCGCCTCGAGCTCCTGATCGCCGACCGCGACCGTGCCGGCCTTGGTCAGCGACGCCGAGCCCTCGATGTACTCGACCTTGTGCTTCTTCAGCAGCATCGCCACGCCGCCGGTGAGCGTCGAGACCACCTCGCCGCGACGCTCCATCACCTTCGCGAAGTCCACGACCGGCTCCGCGACCGTGATGCCGAACTCGCCCGCGTCGCGGACCTCCTGCACGATGTCCGCGCTGCGCAGCACCGCCTTCGCCGGGATGCACGCGACGTTCAGACAGCGCCCGCCGACGTCGCCCTTCTCGATGCAGGCGGTCGACAGCCCGAGCTGCGCGGCGCGAATCGCCGCCACATACCCGCCGGGGCCGGAGCCGATGATGATGCAGTCAAAGGACGCGGTAGCCATGCCCGCGAGTCTATGCAACTGCGTGTGGAAGGCCTCTGACCGTCAGTCGCCGGGTTTGGGAACTTTCAAACGTGCCAGGACGCGAACCAGGCTCCAGAAGAGCCAGCCGCCGAAGATGAGGATGAACAGGCACAGTGCGACGGCCGACAGGTTCCCGGCGACCATCAGCGACAGCCCGGCGACGACGAGCGAGATGGCGAGCAGCGCCTGGAAGCCGAGCACCGCCCAGTAGCGCTTGGCCCACATGCCGCCGGCGGCGACGAGCATCACGCCGGCGAACAGCAGCACGCCCGTGAGGTTCGGCTCCTTCCCGCGGACGTCGACGCCGGCGATGTAGAAGATGACGTTCAGCGCCGCGAGCACGGCGGCGACGATGGCCGCCACGACCAGCGGGCGCGGGCGCTCGCCGGGCCCGAGCGGCTCGAGGCCGGCGCGGATCATCTCGTTGCGCTCCTCGCCGCGGAGCCTCCGCTCCGGCGCGGCGGGGGCCGTGGCCGGGCGCCCGGCGGAGCCCGCGCGGGGCGCTTGCGGCTACGACGCCCCATGGGCCACCGCCTGCGGGTCGAGGGTCTGCGCCAGCGTCCGCGCAGCGGCATGCGGGTCGGCGGCTTCGGCGACGCAGCGCACGACGGCGACGCGCGTCGCGCCCGCGGCGAGCACCGAGTGGATCGTGTGCTCGTCGACGCCGCCGATCGCGAACCACGGGAGGGTCGCGTTGGCGGCCGCGTAGTGCACGAGGTCCAGGCCCACGGGCGGGCGCCCCGGCTTCGTCGGGGTCGCGTGAACCGGGCCGACGCCGATGTAGTCGGCCCGTGCGGCATGCGCGGCGTCGACCTGTTGCGGGCTGTGGGTCGACAGTCCGACGAGGACCTCCGCGCCGGCGAGCTCGCGAGCATGCGCAACCGGAACGTCGTCCTGGCCGACATGCACACCATCCGCGCCGGCGCGTCCCGCCAGGTCCGGCCGGTCATTCAGCACGAACAGCGCCCCCGCGGAGTCACACAGCTCACGCGCGACAGCGGCTGCGGCGAGCACCGCGTCATCATCCGCATGCTTGTCACGCAGCTGAAAGACGTCGACGCCACCGGCCAGCGCCGGGCCGAGGACGTCCGCCAGCGGCCGACCGCCCGGGGCGGCGCCGGAGATGAGGTAGAGGCGTGCACGCCCAAGGCGCGCACGACGCTCGGCCGCGGTGTGCATGGGGGGAGTGTGACACTGCTGGGCGGGACGTCCTGTGGTGGGCGCTGAGACTGATCAGAACGCGCCTGCGGCGCGTTCTGTCCTGCCAGGGGGCGTTACAGAGTGACTCGGTGCACCCCTTCGGGGCGCCCCGAGGACATGCTTGGCCGGCCTGGGTCGTCCCTCCAGCGGCCGGCTCGCAGTACCCGGCGGCTCGAGAGGCTGCCCGCAGGGCAGTCCTATTCAGTCCGTGGTAACGCCCCCCGGCAGGACAGGAATGCCCGCAGGGCATTCCTGATCAGTCTCTTTGCCGCCGGTCCCCCTGGGACGATCCCGACGGTCCGGCTTGAGGTTGATCGAGGAGACGGTGATGTCGGGGCGCAGATTGGTTGCAGCGTTGGTGGGTGTGGGTGTCGTCTGTTTCATGGCGGCCGGTGGTCCCGCGCTCGCCGGGAAGCTGATCACCAAGAACCAGATCGCTCCGGGGGCGGTCAGTTCCAAGGCGCTGGCCGATGGGGCGGTGACGTCGGCGAAGCTGTCCGCAAGCCTGCGCAAGTCGCTGAAGGCGGTCGGCGGGGCCAAGGGCGCGACAGGTGCGGCGGGCGCCACCGGGGCGACGGGCGGGACCGGGGCCACGGGTGCGCCCGGCGCGCGCGGCCCGGCGGGCACGTTCAACGTGGTGGACGCGACCGGGAAGGTCATCGGTCAGCACGCCGGCTTCCTCAACGGGAGCTACGAGGGGGTGTACACGCCGGAGGGCGCGATCCTCGGCTACGACACGAACATCAGCACCGGGTACCCATCGGTCACCAACGGATCGACGCTCTTCTACAAGGCGGCCGCCTGCGCCGGCCAGGCGTACGCCCAGCCCAATTCGAGCTATCCGTTCCAGACGGCGTTCGTGCTCGAGGGGCCGCCGAGTCCGGGGTCGAAGATCTACGTCGCCCTGCCCGGGACGCCGGAGAGTTTCTCCGCCTTGAGCTACAAGAACTCCACCGGCTGCAATGCAGGGCCGCAGGGGGTCTCGGGCGCCTACACGGTCAAGCAGGCCGGGGTCGTGCCATCGATCACGAAGCCGCTCTCCGTGGTGCCGGCGGGCTGACGTGATGTCCCGAACCAGAGTCCTCGCAGCGTTGGTGGGTGTGGGTGTCGTGTGCTTCATGGCGGCCGGTGGTCCGGCGCTGGCCGGGAAGCTGATCACGAAGAACCAGATCGCTCCGGGGGCGGTCAGTTCCAAGGCGCTGGCCGATGGGGCGGTGACGTCGGCGAAGCTGTCCGCGAGCCTGCGCAAGTCGCTGAAGGCGGGCGCCGGGCCCAAGGGCGCGAGCGGTGCGACGGGCGCCACCGGTGCGACGGGGGCGACCGGGGCCGTGGGTGCGCCAGGTGCGGGCGGCGCCACCGGCATCGCGTCGGCTTTCGACGTCGCCGACGCCGACGGCAAGGTGGTCGGCCAGCACCTCGGGTTCCTCAGCGGGGGCTACGAGACGTTCTACACCCCCGAAGGCGCGATCCTCACGTTCGACCAGAGCAGCTTCAGCAACTACCCGACGATGATCAACACGAACATGACGCTCCTCTACCAGGGCGACGGCTGCACCGGGCAGGCGTATGCGACGCCGAGCCCGGCATATCCCTTCCAGGCCGCGATCACGGTCGAGAGCACGCCGACGGCGGGGTCGAAGATCTACGTCGCGCAGGCTGCGGCGCCGATCAACTTCACCTACCACTCCCTCTTCACGGCGTCCGGCTGCAACACGTCCAGCGGCGCGGCTTCCGCGCAGTACCCGGTCCGTCGTGCCGGCGTCGTGCCCTCGGTGTCGAAACCGCTGGTGATGGTGCCCGCCGCGCTGACGTGCCCCGCCCATCAGTCGGGGCGTAGCATGAACGGTGTAGAGCGGGAGTCCCGGGCACCGGGGCTGAGAGGGCGCCGGCCGGCGCCGACCGTCAGCAGCTGATCCGGGTCATGCCGGCGAAGCGAGGAGCGCGGTTCTGTCACATACGCAGCACACGAGCTACGACGTCGCCATCGTCGGCGGCGGCGCCTGCGGCCTGGCCGTCGCGTGGCGCGCGCGTGCGCGCGGGCTGACCGTCTGCGTGCTCGACAGCGGCCCGCTCGGCGGCGGCACCTCGCGCGTGGCCGCCGGGATGCTGGCTCCTGTGAGCGAGGCCGACGCCGGGGAGCGCGCGCTGACGACCCTCGGCCTGGAGGCGGCGCGACGCTGGCCTGCCTTCGCCGCCGAGCTTGAGGACGTCACCGGGCAACCCGTCGGCTACCGGGCGTGCGGCACGCTCGTCGTCGCCCGCGACCGTGACGAGGCCGAGGGGCTGGAGCGCGAGCTCGCGCTGCGCGAGCGGCTCGGCCTGCCCGTCTCGCGCCTGCTCGGCTCGGAGGCGCGTGCCCTGGAGCCCGCGCTGGCGCCCGCGCTGCGACTCGCGCTCGACGTTCCACAGGATCATGCGGCCGATCCGCGTGCGTTGTGCGCGGCGCTCGCCGCCGCGGCCGACCAGGCCGGCGCGGTGCTGCGGCCGGGCACGACGGTCGAGCGCGTACTGATCGAAGGTGGCCGTGTCGGCGGACTGTCGCTGGGCGACGCCGGGCGCGTCGATGCCGAGCAGGTCGTCATCGCCGCCGGGCCGTGGAGCGCGCAGATCGACGGCATCCCGCCGCAGGCGCGGGTGCCCGGTCCGGCCGGTCAAGGGGCAGATCATGCGGCTGCGCGACCCCGGTCACGTCGCGGACGCGCCGCTGCTGCAGCGCGTGATCCGCTTCGAGGGCGGCTATCTCGTCCCGCGCGGCGACGGACGCTACGTGCTCGGCGCGACGGTGGAGGAGCGCGGCTTCGACGACCTCCGTCACCGCGCTCGGACTGTGGGAGCTGCTGCGCGACGCACAGGAGCTCGTGCCGGGGGTGCTCGAGCTGGAGGTCGAGGAGACGCTCGCCGGACTGCGTCCGGGGACGCCCGACAATGCGCCGGCGCTCGGCCGCAGCACCGTCGTCGACGGGCTCCTCTGGGCGACCGGCCATCACCGCAACGGCATCCTGCTCGCGCCGTCACCGGTGACGTGATCGCCGCCGAGCTCGCCGGCGAGGCGGCGGCCGACCCGGCCTTCGCTCCCGATCGCTTCGCGCAGGTGGCGGCGTGATCTGGCTCAACGGCCGTGAGGTCGACGCCGACGACGGCGCCACCGTCGCCGACCTGCTGAGCGGCGCTCGGCGTCGACCCCGAGGCGCGCGGCGTGGCGGTCGCGGTCGACGGCGAGGTCGTCCCGCGCGCCGAGTGGCCGACGCGCCCGATCCCGGCCGGTGCGCGCGTCGAGGCGCTGACCGCGATGCAGGGCGGATGAGCGCGATCGCCGATCCGCTCACCATCGCCGGCCGCGAGCTGACCTCGCGCCTGATCCTCGGCACCGGCGGGTTCCCGCGCATGGAGACGCTCGCCGACGCGATCCGTGCGAGCGGCACCGAGTTGGTGACGGTCGCGATGCGGCGCATCGACCCCGACGCGCGCCACTCGCTCGTCGACGTGCTGGACGACTGCGGCGTGCAGGTGCTGCCGAATACGGCCGGCTGCTTCACCGCGCGCGACGCCGTCCTGACCGCGCAGCTCGCGCGTGAGGCATTCGGGACCGACTGGGTCAAGCTCGAGGTGATCGGCGACGAGCGCACGCTGCTGCCCGACGCGCCCGAGCTGCTCGCGGCCGCCGAGCGTCTCGTCGCCGACGGCTTCGTCGTCCTGCCCTACACGACCGACGATCCGGTGCTCGCCCGCCGGCTGGAGAGCGTCGGCTGCGCCGTCGTGATGCCGCTCGGCTCGCCGATCGGCTCGGGGATGGGCATCCGCAACACCTACAACATCCAGCTGATCGTCGAGCAGGCCGGCGTACCCGTCATCCTCGACGCCGGCGTCGGCACCGCGTCGGACGCGGCGCTCGCGATGGAGCTCGGCTGCGACGCGGTGCTGTGCGCGTCGGCGATCTCGCGTGCGCAGGATCCGGTCGCGATGGCGCGGGCGATCCGTGCGGGCGTCGAGGGCGGTCGCCTGGCCCGCCTGGCGGGTCGCATCCCGCGGCGCCTCTACGCGGAGGCGTCGTCCTCGTTCGAGGGGATTGCGGAGCTGTGAACGAGGTCCTCGACGCGTTCCAGCAGGCGTGGGTCGGCCGGCGACGCGGCGCCTTTCGCGACATGTGCGCGCCGGACCTGCACTGGGAGGACCCGTTCTGCGACGAGCCGCTCTACGGCCCGGAGGCACTCGCCGATCACGCCGCCCGGCTGTGGGAGGCGTTCCCGGACGCGAAGGTCGAGCCGGCCGGTGAGCGGCTCACGGACGGTCGCTTCATCGCCGCGCCGGTGCGCATCAGCGGGACGCACCTGGGCGCGATCGAGGGGATTCCCGCCGACCGGGAGGTACGTCGTCGTGCACGCGGTCCTGTACTGCGAGCTCGACCCGCCCGGCGAGCAGCTCTGGAGGGTCCGCGCGTTCTTCGACAGCTACGACGCGGCGGTCCAGGTCGGCGTGATGCCCAGGCGCGGGACGCTCGGGGCGCGGGCGCTGATGCTCGTCCGGGGGTTCGGCTTCAAGCGCGGGGAGTGAGCGCGTCCAGCCCCACGAGCACCGGCTTGTGGTCGGACAGGTTCGCCCCGATCGCCTCGCAGTGACGCGGCAGCGTCCGCGCCGGCTCGGCGACCTGCAGGCCGCGGGCGAAGACGTGGTCGAGCACGTGCCCACCGCAGTGGGCGAACCCGGGGAAGCTCGGCGTCTTCGTGTTGCAGTCCGCGCCGATCACCGCCGGCTCGTCGCCGGCCCAGCGCAGCATCGCGTCGGCCGCCTCGTTCAGGTCGCTCTGCGCCGCGCTCGACGTTCCATGCCGTCGCGTGGAGGTTGCCCAGCCAGAGTCCGTCGTCGCGGCGCACGGCGTGGAAGACGCGCCGCTCGGGCCGCAGTCGCACGCGGCGGCGGTGGTGCGCGGTGACGCCATGGCCGCGGACGAGGATCGCGTTGGCGCCGCCGGAGGACTTCGCCAGATCGGGCCAGCGCCGCCCGACCGCGCGTCGCAGCGGCAGAAGCTGGTTGCGCGACGTCAGCGCAGTGAACGCCTGGGCGTCCGCGCGACGCGCGAGCTCGTCGGGGAACCACGGCGGCACCTCCTGCAGCAGGGCGGCGTCCCAGTCCCAGCCGGCGAGCATCTGCGGCGAACTCGTCCAGCAGCGGTCGCCCGGCCGCCGGGACCGCCCGTCCGTGAAAGAGGTTCCAGGTGAGGATGCGGACCACAGCGGTATCTTCTCGCGCTTGCCCGCGCACTTCCTCACCGGCACCGAGCTCAGCGCCGCGCAGCTCGACGCACTGCTCACGCGCGCGATCGAGCTGAAGGCGGCGCCGCGCAGCTCGCGCGCCCTCGAGGGCGCCATCGTCGCCCTGCTGTTCCAGCGGCCGAGCACGCGCACGCGGCTCTCCTACGAGGCCGGGGTGGTCGAGCTCGGGGGCCATCCGCTGATCCTGCACGGCGAGGAGATGCAGCTCGCGCGCGGCGAGTCGATCAAGGACACCGCACGCATCCTGTCGCGCAACGTGCAGGCGGTCGGCGTCCGCACCGGCCCGGACGAGCTGCTCGAGGAGCTTGCCGCCGAAGGCTCGATCCCCGTCTTCAACATGCTCACGGTCGGGCACCATCCCTCGCAGGCGCTCGCCGACCTGCTGACACTGCGCGAGACCTTCGGCGAGCTCGAGGGGCTGAAGCTCGCGTACGTCGGCGACGGCAACAACGTCGCTCGGTCGCTCGCGCGTGATGGGCGGGGTCGCCGGCGTCGAGGTCGCGGTCGCCTCGCCTCCGGGCTACGAGCTGGAGGCCGAGGCCGGCGGCACGCGCACGAACGATCCCGCGGAGGCCGTCGCCGGCGCGAACGCCGTCTACACCGACGTCTGGGTGTCGATGGGCGACGAGGAGACAGCCGACCTGCGGCGCCGCGACCTCGCGCCCTACCGGATCGACGACGCGCTGCTCGGCGCAGGCGGCACCCGGCGCGATCGCGCTGCACTGCCTGCCCGCACACCCGGGCGAGGAGATCACCGCCGAGGTCCTCTACGGCGAGCGCCAGCGGATCTGGGATCAGGCGGAGAACCGCCGGCATGCCCAGAAGGCGCTGCTCGAGTGGCTGCTCGCCGCGGATCGCTGACACAATCGACCGCCATGGCCGAGCGCAAGAGCCCTCCGAAGAAGCCCGCCGCCGCGAAGAAGCCGGCCGCCGCGAAGAAGCCGGCCGCCGCGAAGAAGCCGGCCGCGCAAGAAGCCGGCGGCCGCCAAGGCCAAGCCGCGGGTGACGCCGAAGCCCGCGCAGCGGCGCAGCAAGCGCACCTCGGCGGCCCGGTCGTCGTCCGAGGCCGCCCGCGACGTCGCGCTGTTCGACAACCTCGCCGGGCTGGGCGACCTGCTGGCCGAGCACCTCGTGCTCACCAAGGACCGGCTGCAGGAGACGCTCGACGACGCGGTGCGACGCGGCCGCATGCTTCCCGACGACGCCGCGGACATCGCACTGCGCCTCTCGATCGCGGGCCGCAAGCAGGTCGAGGATCTGCTCAGTGAGGCCGACCGGCGGCTGCGCAGCCGCCTCTGATCGCGACCCTGCGATCCTGCAGGGTGTGAGCACCGACCCGTCCATCGCCCCCACCACCGTCGAGACGGGGGCGCGTCGCCCCAACGTCCGCGACGAGCTCGAGCTGCGCATCGAGTCGCTCGCCTTCGGCGGCAACGGCGTCGCCCGCCTGCAGCTCGACGATCGCCGCTACGTCGTCTTCGTCCGCGGCGCCGTCCCGGGCGACCTCGTCCGCGCCGTGGTGACCAAGCGCAAGCGCGACTACGCCGAGGCGCGCACGATCGAGGTGCTCGAGCCGGGCCCGGACCGGATCGACCCCGTCGCCGACCACCCCGGCGCGCCGTGGCAGGTGCTCGCCTACGACACGCAGGTCGCGATCAAGCAGACGCAGGTCGACGACGCGCTGCGGCGCCTCGGAAAGCTCGACGGATTCGAGCTCGAGCCGATCGTCACCGCCGAGCAGCAGTGGCGCTATCGCAACAAGCTCGAGTACTCGTTCGGGCTCGACGAGGCCGGCATGCTCGTCTGCGGCTTCCACGCCCCGGGCTCGTGGTCGCGGATCCTGCACGTCGAGGACTGCCTGCTCGCCTCCGAGCGCGGCAACGAGATCCGCGCGAGCGGTGCTGGACGTCGTTCGCGAGATGGGCCTGGGCGCCTACGACCGGCGCACGCACCAGGGCTTTCTGCGCAACCTCGTCGTGCGCGAGGGCCGGCGCACCGGGGAGGTCCAGGTGCGGCTCGTCACCTCCGCCGCCGACTGGGAGGAGGACGACGCCTTCGCCGCCGCGCTCGAGCCGCTCGGGATCGACAGCCTGATCTGGACGCAGGCCGCCGGCGTCGCCGAGACGACCGAGGGCGGGCTCGACACGCTGCTCGCCGGGCAGCGAGCGCATCGAGGAGGAGCTCAGCGGGCATGCGCTTCGCGCTCAGCGCCGAGGCGTTCTTCCAGACCAACACCGAGATGGCCGAGCGGCTCTACGGCGTCGTCTCCGAGTTCGCCGCGCTGAAGGGCTGGGAGCGCGTCTACGACCTGTGCTGCGGCATCGGGACGATCGGGCTGACGCTCGCGCCGCGCGCCTCCGAGGTGATCGGCGTCGAGATCGTCGAGCAGGCCGTCACCGACGCGCACGCCAACGCGCGCGCCAACGAGATCAGCAACGCCCGCTTCATCGCCGGCGACGTGCGCGTCGTGCTGAAGGACCTCGCCGAGGACAGCGGTCCGCGCCCGGACGTGATCGTCGTCGACCCGCCGCGCGCGGGCCTCTCGAAGAAGGTCGTCGAGCGGATCGCCGAGGCGTCGCCCGAAGCGCATCGTCTACGTCTCCTGCAACCCGACGACGCTCGCGCCGAACGCCGCGCAGCTCGTCGAGGCCGGCTACCGCCTCGTCAAGGTGCGCCCGGTCGACATGTTCCCGCAGACGCCGCACATCGAGTGCGTGGCGTTGCTCGAGCGCGGCTGAAGAAGCACGGTTCCGACGGGCTCGGGACCAACGGGTACCAGCAAGAAGGCCTGACGTTCACAGCGTGGGCCCGGCTACTTGCCGGGCTCCTCATCCAGCAGTACCTCGTACATCTCCACCGAGGTTCGGGCGCCGCGTCCGGCCGCAGGCGTCACCTCATTCAGTGCAGCGTCGACTCGCCGCAGGTCGTCTTCTGTCTCACAGAGGACCAGGTTGGCGCCCCGGTTGTTCTCGCGATCGACGAGCAGCATGATCCTCTTGGCCGCGTCGCCCGCGCTCTCGAACGGCGTGCCATGCCCGCCGCTGCGAATCGTCTCGCGAACGCTTGCGGCGAAGTCGTCCCAGTTGCGGTCGCCGCCGTCGAACCGCGCGATGCGTACATACATGCTGCGCCCACCTCTCCTGGTCGGTTTGGTTCTCTGGGACTGTAAGCGACGAGCACTATCGTGCCGGAGCCTGCACCTAGAAGCGCGGAACTCCGCTGAAGGTCGGCGCTGCTGCGTTCCATGTGCGAGGTCAAGCTCGAGCGGCGGCTCTGGACGCAGACCAGACCGCGGGGACTCGAAAGAGCACGGTTACGAGGATTGGGCGACGCCGAGCGAGTTAGCGCCGAACATCTTTGGCGCGCCCTTCTCGTAGTAGACGTCGAGTTCGGTGATCGTGAACCCCGCGCCGGTCAGCAGGTTGACGATCGGCCGGGTCAGGTGGCACCCGCCGAACAGTCGCTTCTGTACCGGCTCAAAGTTGTGCTGCCAGCGGCGCACGCCCTCGTCCGGCGCGAGCCCATGCTCGACGAAATGCAGTGTGCCGCCGGGCTTCAGGACGCGCCGCAACTCCCGCAACGCCGTGTTGATGTCGGGGATCGTGCACATCGTCCAGGTGGAAAGCGCGGCGTCGAAGCGGTCGTCCGGGAATGGCAATGCCTCGCCGTCCAGGCCAGAGCGCTCGACTTGTACGGACGATCGGCTGAGGCGCTTGGCGGCGAGCTTCCAGCCGACGATCAGCCGGCTCGACAGCGGCGACGGTCGTGACGGGTGCCGGGTAGAACGGGACGTTCAAGCCCGAGCCAAAGCCGATCTCGACTACATCGCCCGCGAGTCCGTCGCAGACCCTGCGCCGCTGCGGTTTGGTCTCCTTCAGGTTGCACGCCACGTCAATGATCCGCGGCAGAACCTGCTCGCCGTACACGCCCACGATCCAGCCTCCAAGGTCGGGTACGCCACCGAAAGTACTCCCCACCACCGGTCCCGGCAACCGCCGGCGGAGCGCTAACCCGATCGGGCGAGCGATCCACTGGACAGAGGGGCACGCGCCTGCGCTCCCCCATCCAGTCCGCGAGGGTGCAACGGTTCGGCCTGCACATCGAGTGCGTGGCGCTGCTGGAACGGGCCTCTTGAACGACGGTCAGCGGCCCTTCGCCAGCACCGTGCCCGAGGGCAGCCGGACGAGGACCCGGGAGGCGTTGTCGGTCTCGTCGCTCTCGAACAGCAGGTTGTCCGGGTCGGCGATGTGGACGAGGGCGAACCGTCCGCGCAGGCCCGTGACGTCGACGAACTGCTCGTAGTAGTCGGCCGGGTAGATGTCCGACCAGCCGACCGACGTGCCCAGACGGACACGGGTGATCGACGGGTCCTGGTTGCACGAGGGGAAGACCGCCTGTGACGGCGACCCGGAGAGGGTGGGACGCGTGCGGCTGAGGTCGCGCAGGCAGTAGTCGAACTTGGGACTGACCCTCACGCGCTTCAGCTGCACACCCGCCGCGTTCACGCTCCAGACCTCGAGGCGCGCGGCGTCGTGCAGCTTCCAGTAGCCGCCCTGGCCCGGGATCAGCTTGAAGGCGAGTTGCGCCGGGGTGTCGACCAGGATCGAGCCGCCACCGCGACGGTGGATCCGCTGGCGCACGTGCATCCGCCGGGCCTCGTAGCGGCGCCCGGTGATCTCGATCGGCCCGGCGCCCACGCTGTTGATCGACGATGTGCTGCGCAGGCGCACGCGACCGTCGTAGCTGCGGTCCACCTGGACGCTCGTCGGGTGACTCATCACGAGGTCCGGGCACAGCAGCGCGCGGAAGTGTTCCTGAACACAGGGGTTGACCTGCGCCTGTGCGGTGCCTTCGCTGACGCCGGCCAGGAGCATGGCGAGCGCGACGAGGAGAACATGCTGGACCCGGATGGACAAGAGCGCGGCTCCAGCCTAGTCCCGCGCGAGCCCGAGGTCACGGCGCAGCGCGTCGACCTCGTCGCGCAGCACGCGCACCTCGGCCTCCAGCGCGGCGATCCGTGCCGCGCCGGTGCCCGCACGCCCGACCTCGTCGTCCGCCGCCGCCGCGAGCGCCGCACGCGATGCCGGCGGGCTGTCCTCCTGGTAGGGCGCCGCGGCCGGCAGGTCGATCGGCTCGCTCTCGCCGAGCATGTGCTGCCAGCGCTCCTCCTTCTGGCCGGGGCGGCGGCCGATCGAGCGCACGAGACCGCGCGCCTCGAGCCGGTTGAGCGTCTCCTGAAGCACGACGAGATCCTCGAAGTGGTGCAGACGCTCGCCGCGCGACTTGAGCTCGCCCGGCGTCTGCGGCCCGCGCAGCAGCAGCACGGCGATGCACGGCCTGCTCGTCCGGCGTGATCTCGAGCGCCTCGTTCATCAGGTGGCGGTACTTCGAGGCGCGGCTGCCGCTGCTGCTCGCGTAGCGCGTCCAGCGCCTGCGGCCGAGGCGCTCGAGCGCGTCGCGGATGATCGCGTCGTCGTAGTCGACGACGGGGTCGCGGTTCGTCGACTGGTTGCAGGCCAGCCGCAGGGCGTTGAGCGTCAGCGGGTACGCGTCGGGTGTCGTGCGCTGCTTCTCCAGCAGGCAGCCCGAGGACGCGCTGTTCCGGTGTCGTGAGGTCCACGGGACAGGCAGCCTAAGCTCTCTGGTGCGCCGATGCCCGAATCCTCAGACCATGATCGCGGGCCAGTCGCCCGTCTGGGCAGCGATCTGATCGACACCGCGGTCGAGCGGATCTCGATCCACGAACGGGTCCTGCGAGTGCGCCGGACGTTGCCGCGCATCGCGATGGTCTCCGTGGCGGCGATGGTCGCGTACTTCATCGCCCACGACATCGCTCGGCCATCCCGCGGCCGTTCTTCGCTCCGATCGCGACCGTCGTCGTCCTCGGCATCACGCTCGGGCAGGGCAACCGGCGCGCCCTGCAGCTCGCGTTCGGCGTCGCGCTGGGCATCCTCGTGGCCGACCTCGTCGTGAAGCTGATCGGCAACGGCACATGGCAGCTCGGCGTGATCGTGTTCGCCGGCATGAGTCTCGCGGTGTTCGCCGGCGGCGATCAGATGGGCGTCATCCAGGCCGCCAACGCGGGCGTCCTGATCGCCGTGCTCGCCAACCCGGGCGACGCGTTCGGGATGCAGCGGTTCACCGACTCGATGATCGGCGCGGCGACGGCGCTGCTGTTCAACCTCGTGCTGTTCCCGGTCAACCCGGTGAAGCTCGCGGCGAGCGCGCTGGACCCGGCCGTCGAGCGCCTGGCCGGCGTTCTCGACGCCGTCGCCGATGCGCTCGAGGAGCGGGACCCCGCCGCCGCCTCCGCGGCGCTGGCCCGCGCGCGCGACCTGGAGGACCACATCGAGTCGATGCGCGCGGCGATCGCGACGAGCGGCGAGACGGCGCGCCTCGCCCTGATCCGCCGCGGGCAGCGGGAGACGGTGGATCGCTACACGCGAGCCCTCGATCAGGTCGCCCGCGCGCAGCGGGACGTCGCGGGGCTGGCGCGCGGTGCCGACCGTGCGCTCCGGGTGGGCGACGTGATGCCGCCCGACGTGATCGCCGGTCTGCGCGACCTCGCGCAGGCGGCGCGCCATCTCTCCGGGGCGTTCGCCGACCCCGACGAGCGCGACGAGGTGCGCGAGGCGGCGCTCCACGCGGCGATCGCGACGACCGCCGGCCTGGACCGCACGCGCAACCTTTCGGTCAGCATCGTGGTCGGCCAGGCGCGCATGACCGCTCACGACTTTCTGCGCGCGACCGGCATGAGCGTCGACGAGGCCCGCGGCGAGATCCGTGACGCGGCTGACGTGGGGACCCAGGCGCGCGCGGCGGCCGTCGCCGGCATCGTCGAGCGTGACGGGCCGCAGGCGGAGATCGAGGCGGCGCGTCCGGTCCCCGACGGGTAGCTTCTGCGCGATGCGTGCCGCGACCATCCGCGACGGCGAGGTCATCGTCGACGAGCATCCCGATCCCGTGGCCGGTGCAGGCGAGGTGCTCGTGCGCGTCCGCGCGGCCGGTCTCAACGGCGCCGACATGCTGCAGCGCCGCGGCGCCTACCCGGCGCCGGCCGGGTCGCCCGCAGACATTCCCGGTCTGGAGCTCGCCGGCGAGGTGGCCGCCCTCGGGCCCGGCGCGACGCGCTTCGCGCAGGGCGACCGCGTCATGGCGATCGTCGGCGGCGGCGGCCAGGGCGAGCTGTGCGTCGTCCAAGAGCGCCAGCTGATGCCCGTCCCAGAGGCACTCGACTGGGCGCAGGCCGGCGGCATGCCCGAGGTCTTCACGACCGCGCACGACGCGCTGTTCACCCAGGCGCGCCTGGGGATCGGCGAACGCGTCCTGATCAGCGGGGCGGCGGGCGGCGTCGGCACGGCCGCCGTCCAGCTCGCGGCCGCGGCGGGTGCCCACGTGACCGCGTCCGTGCGTGGCGAGGAGCTGCGCGACGGCGTCGCGGGGCTCGGCGCACACGTGGTCCTGGACCCGCAGGACACCCCGCAGGCCGGGCCCTACGACGTGCTGCTCGAGCTCGTGGGGGCGTCGAACCTCGACGCCAACTTCCCGGCGCTCGCGACCGGCGGACGCGTCGCGGTGATCGGCGTGGGAGGCGGCGGGTTCAAGTCGGAGCTGAACCTGCTGGCGCTGATGGGCAAGCGCGCGAGCATCCGCGCATCGACGCTGCGCGCGCGGCCGCTCGAGGAGAAGGCTGCGACGGCGCGGGCGATGGAGCGTCACGTCCTCGGGCTGATCGACCGCGGGGCCGTGCGCGTGCCGGTCGCCGCGACCTATCCGCTCGAGCCGGGTCGCGGACGCGTACGAGCGGTTCGCCTCCGGCGGCAAGCTCGGCAAGATCGTCCTGGAGATGGGCGTGAGCTGATGGCCGGCAACGCCGTCAATCGCTTCTGGCAGGCGCGCCAGTCCGGCGACTGGGATCTGCTCGCCGCGCAGCTGCGGCCGGGAGTGACGATCCAGATGGTGCACGGGGAGGCCGAGATGAGCCGTGAGGAGTTCCTCACGTTCCTGCGGCTGATGCACCACGACGCCACCACCAAGGTGCACCGCACGGTGACCGGCCGCGGGCTGCAGATCGCCGTGCTGGCGAGCGTCGCGCGGCCGAACGCGAAGTTCGAGTGCGCTGGGTTCTACGACCTGCGCGAGGGTCGCATCGAGATGCTGCGCGAGATCTGGCTGCCGCGCGACAGCACCAGCGTCCTCGACCTCGTCTGAGCGATCGCCTAGTACGGCGGCAGCTCGGACCACCAGGTCCCGAGCGCACGGAAGTCCGACCAGAACGCGCGCTTGGCGGCGTCCTCGTCGAGGGACTCGTCGATGTTGTGGGTGACGAGCACCTCGATCGACGGGGTCAGCGGGCGGATCACGCCGGGCTCCCACTCGACCGGCTTGGCCAGTGGCAGCTCGAGCTCGTTCAGCGCTCCGACGGCGTCCTCGCCCATCACCACGATGATGCGCGGCTGGACGATCGCGATCTCCTCCGCGACGCGCGCCATGCATGCGGGGTCGGCGAGCGCGGGGTCGCCGACCGGGCACTTCACGCAGAGCGTGCCGTAGACCGCCAGCGGATCGATGTCCAGGCGCCGCAGCGACTTGCGCAGCGCGGTTCCGGCGCGACCGTAGAAGGCGACGCCCTCCTCGATCTCGGAGACGACCGGCGCGTACTTCAGGAGGAAGACGTCCGCCTGCGGGTGGCCGGAGCCCAGCACGGGCATGAGGTTGCCGCGCGGACAGTGCCGGCACCCCTGCACGTCGTGCGTCAGCGCATTCATCTCGCGAATGGCGCGCTCGAGGTACTTCTCGCGGATCTCGTCATCAGTGGCGGGCACGGGTCCAACGGGATTCGACGGCGGGACCGCGTCTCCCTCGCCCTGCATCACGCCTTGCGTGCCGCCCGGCGCACGCGGCGTTCCTTGACGCCCTTGCGGGCCCCCGAAGGGGTCGCCTTCGTCTGCAGGAACTTCAGCGCCTGGACGTACACGTAGTTCGTCGGAGTGGTGAGGATCTCAGCGTGGCGGATCGACTCGAGGAACTCCTGCGGTCCGTCGAAGTCGTGCATCCGCACACGCGCCGTGCCGAGGCCCTGCGCGACGTGCGCGTCGGACCCCGCCCCGGCCGGGATGCGGTACTTGCGCGCAAAGCGCTCGGCCTCCTCGTTGAACGAGCCGATCGCGACGCGCGGGTTGAACACCTCGATCACGTCGATGTCCTCGATGATCTTCAGCAGGTGCTCGTAGTCCGGGACGGCGTGCATCCGGTCGAACGGGTGGGGCACGTAGACGAGGCCGCCCTGGCGCTTGATCTCCGCGACGGTCTCCTCGAGCGTCAGGCCGCGCGGGATCTTCTCCTCGATGAAGAGGCCGATCACCTCGCCCTGGCTGGCCGTCTTGACCTCCTCGGCGAGGATCACCTTCACCCCGTACTCGGCGGACAGCGCGGCGGCCGCGACCGCCCCGGAGATCTCGTTGTGCTCGGTGACGGCGATCGCGCCGAGCCCGCGCTCGCGCGCGGTGGCCATCAGCACCTCGACCGGCGTGGCGCAGTCGTGGCTGTGGTCGGTGTGCATGTGCAGGTCGACGTCGATGATCGGCCGGCGCACGATGCGCTTGCGGATCGCGGGATTCCCGCGTGGGTCCTTGCGCCTCGCCGCGACCTCGGAGTAGAGCGCCTCGACCTCGTCGGCGACGGTCGCCCACTCGCGCGGGACGGCGGCGCGGCGCAGCCGCTCGCGCAGGTGCTCGTCGCCCAGCAGCCGCGTCAGCTGTGCGGCGAGCGCCGATGCGTTGCGCGGCTCGAACAGCAGGCCGCGCTCGCCCTCGCCGACGACCTCCTCGTAGATCGGCAGCCCGGAGGCGAGCGGCACGGCTCCGGCGCAGCTCGCCCGCGCGACAAGGCCGGGCCGTGGCTCGGTCCCCGCGGACGCGGCGACGAAGACGTCCGCGCTGCGCAGCAGCTCGTCCTCGGCGCCGGGGCCGGGCTCGACGTACCGCACGCGCTCGCGCAGGTCCGCGCGCAGCGGCGTGGACGCCGGCCCGCTCGCGCTCAGCACCACGACCTCCCACGGCGCGTCGCAGGTGACGTGCCGCAGCGCGCGCAGCAGCAGGCGCAGCGCCGGGCGCTCGCCGTGGTCGACGAAGGCGATCCGCAGCGGCCCGTCCTGTGAGCGCGTCGCGGGACCGCTCGCCGGGCTCCCGTCGCGCAGCAGCCTGTACGTTGCGGGGAAGTGCCGGTTCATGACCGCGGCCGTCGCCTCGTAGCTCGCCGTGCGGGCGTCGAGCCGGCCGAACACGAGCTCCACGACCTTGCGCGCGACCTGGGTCGCCACGAGCGGCTCGGCCGGCGCGTGGAACGACCCGACGTTCAGGGCGCGCGAGGCGCGCAGCGCGGCGCTGGCGACACTCGGCGCGAACGGCTCGTGCACGTGGCAGATGTCGAGTGGGACGCGGTCGAGGAGATCGCCGAGCGTGCGCGTCACATCCATCGGGAGCGCGGCGCGGCTGCGTCCCGGCAGCGCCGGAAGCGCCTCGCCGACGGCGAGCACGAGCGGCTCACCCGAGGCGTGCTCCAGCAGCGACTCACCGTTGCTGCGGATCAGGCGGCGGCCGTCGCGCACCCGCGCGACCGACGAGGAGGGGGCGACGATCAGCACCCGGTGGCCGCGGGAGGACAGCTCACCGCTGATGTGGCGGACCACCTCGTTCACCTCGTGCGGCTCCTCCCACGAGTAGGGCGTGAACTGCGCGATCGAGAAGCGGCCGGACACTGTGGCGAGGATAGCCGCGGAACGACGACGGCCCGCGCGAGCGCGGGCCGTCGGCAGAGCTGGTGCGGCAGGTGGGCTACGCCTTGGCGGCAGCCTTCGCGGCAGGTGCCTTGCGGGGCGCCCTGGCCTTCGCCTTCGCCGGTGCCTTGCGGCCGGCCGGGCGCGTGGACGGGCCGCCCTTGCCGCCGTACTTGGCGATGAAGGCGTCGGTCCACTCGCGTGCCTCGTCGTCGGGCCGCTGGTTGTGCGGCGACTTCATGAGGTACGAGCTCGGGCCGTCGAGCTGCCCGCCGATGCCGTGGTTCAGCGCGAGCTTGCACAGGCGCACGGCGTCGATGACGATGCCGGCCGAGTTCGGGGAGTCCCAGACCTCGAGCTTCATCTCGACGTTCAGCGGGACGTCGCCGAAGGCCTGGCCCTCGAGGCGGATGTGCGCCCACTTGCGGTCGGTGAGCCACGGCACGTAGTCCGACGGGCCGATGTAGACGTCGTCCTTGGGCAGCGTGTGACCCATGATCGACGTCACGGCCTGCGTCTTGGAGATCTTCTTGGACTCCAGGCGCTCGCGCTCGAGCATGTTGTAGAAGTCCATGTTGCCGCCGACGTTCAGCTGCGATGTGCGCAGCATCTTCACGCCGCGGTCGTGGAACAGGCGGGCGAGCGTGCGGTGCACGATCGTCGCGCCGACCTGCGACTTGATGTCGTCGCCGACGATCGGCAGCCCGGCCTTCTTGAACTTCTTGTCCCAGTAGTCCGAGCTGGCGATGAACACGGGGATGCAGTTGACGAAGCCGCAGCCGGCCTCGATGACCTGCTCGACGTACCAGCGGGTCGCGTCCTCGGAGCCGACCGGCAGGTAGGAGACGACGACGTCGGTGTTCGTCTCGCGAAGAATCGTGGTGATGTCGGCCGTCTCGCCGGGAGCCTTGGTGATCTTCTCCTTGGCGTACTTGCCGATGCCGTCCAGCGTCATGCCGCGGTAGACGGGCGCGCCGATGGTCCCGGGGACCTTGGCGAACTTCATCGTGTTGTTCGGGTCGGCCCAGATGGCCTTGCCGAGATCCTTGCCGACCTTCGTGCGGTTGACGTCGAAGGCGCACGTGAACTCGATGTCGTTCACGTGGTAGCCGCCGAGATCGACGTGCATCAGGCCGGGGACGGCCTGGCTGGCGTCGGCGTTCTTGTAGTACTCGACGCCCTGCACAAATGCGCTTGCGCAGTTGCCGACGCCGATGATCGCCACCCGGACCTTGTCCTTCTGGTAGCGGGCCTTGCCGTTCGTCGCGGCGGCGCCGTTGGTGCGCGCCGCAGCCTTGCCGTTCGTGCTCACAGGGTTTCCCTTCTCAAGAGTTCACGGGGAAAGACCCCGGTCGCAGTATGCGGTTACAGGTCTGTGGCGGCGAGCAGCTGCCGACGGACGTGGACGATTCGCTGGATGGTGGTGATGATGCCCATCGCGGCCAGCACGTAGACGGCGGGCGCGAGCAGCGAGAAGTCGCCCAGGCCCATGCCGCGGGCGAACAGCAGGCCGATCGACAGCACGACGACGCGGGTCGCACGGCTGCCGATGCCGACCTTGCACTCGACGCCGAGCGCCTCCGCGCGCGCCCGGGTGTAGCTGACCATCACGGACGCGAGGATGGCGATCGCGGTGATCGCCGCCTCCACGTCCTTGCCGTCCTTGGCGAAGGTGTAGGCGACCGCGGTGAGGACGATGCCCTCCTCCATGCGGTCGAGCGTCGAGTCCAGGAACGCCCCGAACGGCGAGCCCTTGCCCGACATCCGCGAGTAGCGCCCATCGAGGGTGTCGCAGACCGAGCCGACGATGTACGCGACGCCGCCCAGGATCCAGAGCTCGTTCCAGACGAGCGCGGCGGAGACGATGCACAGTGCGAACCCGGTCATCGAGATCGCGTTCGGCGTCAGCCGCGACTCGATCAGCGCATTGCGCACCGCTT
This sequence comes from uncultured Solirubrobacteraceae bacterium, assembly GCA_963817295.1. GTDB lineage: Bacteria > Actinomycetota > Thermoleophilia > Solirubrobacterales > Solirubrobacteraceae > F1-60-MAGs163. Next base: position 33,776 of record CAWFOF010000003.1, read on the forward strand.
CGCGGCGCTCGCCGGGTTGCCGCGGGCCCGCGGGCCCGCCCGATTGACCCTGCTGCAGAGCCATCAGGCGGTGACGCGGATCGGCTCGCCGTCGGCGGCCAGGTTCGGAGCGCCCCCGAAGGCCCAGAGCGGCCGCGCCCGGGCCATCTGGAGGGCGACGAGGCACGCCGTCCCGGCGGTCGCGGCGCCGAGCACCGCGTCGGTGAGGAAGTGGTTGCCGGTCATCACGATCACGAACGTCACGAGCGCCGGGTATACGGTCCAGAACCAGCGCACGGCGCGGCGCCTGACGAGCAGCGACAGCGAGACGCCGATCATCAGCGCGAACGCCACGTGCATCGATGGCACGGCGGCGTACGGGTTGAAGAGCGCGTTCGCGGTGGCGCTCGTCGGATCGACGCCGGTGAAGTCCGAGACGCTGTCGATGAAGCCCCACTCGGGGAAGAAGCGCGGCGGTGCGGTCGGGTACACGATGTAGCCGATCAGCGCGATCGTCCAGGACACCATGAACATGTTGCGCACGAAGTAGAAGCTGCCGTTGTGCCGCATGTAGATGTAGATCAGCGCGCCCAGCGTGATCGTGACCTGCGCATTGAGGTACAGCCACGAGGACGCATCGCCGATCAGGCCGGTGGCACCGAACAGGTCCTGGACCTTGGGTTCGATGAACAGGCCGAGCGAGCGCTCGAGGTCGATGATGTTGCGGCCGTGCTCGAATGCGATCGCCGCGCCCTGGGGTCCATCGATCCACCCGCGCACCGCGCGGTAGAGCATGTACCCGAGTTCGAACAACGCGACCTGCAGCACGACGTCGGGGAAGCCGCGCGGGAAGAAGCGGTCGACGCGGGCGTAGAGTGAACGCACCGACGACACCATCGAAGCTGCTGATCCTACTCGGGCGCGGACCCGGCGTAAACGGGGGCGACCACCACAACCTCGCTCCGATGGCGGATTTCAGCGGGTGCAGCGAGGGCTCGTGGCGCGGATCCTGCGCAGGGAGAAGCGGATTCCCAGCTTTGCGACGCCGGCCTGGTCGAGCTGTACGCGCGTCCAGCCGCCGGGGGCGGGACCGACGCATCCGGCGCCCTGCTTCAGCGCCCAGTACGGCGTGAAGCGCACGCGCACCGTCGTGGTCGCCGGTCGCGGCGTGGTCAGCGTCACGCTCGCGCTGCCGATCGACCGGACGCGGACCGGCGGCGACGCGAGCGGGCGCGACCCTTCCACGCGGTAGAGCCGCCAGTGCCTCGAGTGCCAGACCTCGCGCAGGCCCGGCACCAGTCCCGCGCGGACCAGGTGCCCTTCGCGGGCCCCGGCCGGGTCGAGCTCGACGTCGGGGAGGGCGACGTAGCCGACCGCCATGTCGTCCAGCCAGCGGCGGTAGCGCGCCGGCGAGAACACGGTGTGGTCGTAGAACAGCGGGTTGAGCTTCACGTCGAGCTGGCGCTCCCAGCCGCGGGCGAGCTCGTGGCGCGGCGGGACGAAGCGCGTCTCCCAGTGGTTCGCCGTGAACGGGATCTCGATGCGCTCGGGCCCCTCGATCGCCTGACGGCGGTCGAGCTCCTTGATCAGCGGCTCGTGGTAGGCGAAGTGGCTCGAGCGGTCGCCGGCGCCGCGGATCACCGACCGCACGGGGGCGAGCCACTGCCAGTAGAACAGCGGGAGCGCGATCACGGCGAGCGTCAGCATCCGCCGGTCCCACAGCGCGCCGGCGGCGAGCGGTCCGCCGAACAGCGCCGCCATGCGCACGAGGTTGCCGCCGAGCGGCGTGTCGACCGCCACGGCCGCCAGCAGCGCGGCCCCGTAGAGGATCGCTCCCCAGCGCAGCGCGCGCTCGTCGCGCGGCAGCACGATGATCAGCGTGGCCGCCGCCACGAACGACCACCCGAACGACGAGAAGCTGAACGGCTGCATCCCGCCCTGGGGGAACGCGAGCGCGATCATCAGCCCGGGGACGACGGCGCCCCCCGTCACCCACAGCGCCATGCGCGTGCGCGAGTCGAGCCACCATGCGGCGGCGGCGAGCACGAGGAACGCGGCCGCGACGGGGCTCGTCAGCGTCGTCGCGGCGCCCAGCCACGCCGCGAGCCAGCGGTGGTCGCGCCGCGCGGCGAGCAGTGCCCCAAGCGCCGGCGCGAGGCCGGCGACGAACGCGAGCTGGCCGCCCAGCAGCGTCGACACGACGCCGAGCGCGAACCACACCGACGCGGCGGTCGCGGCCGCCGGGCTCCAGTGCGCGCGGGCGAGGCGCTCGAAGCAGGCGGCCGAGATCACTGCGGCGATCGCCGCCACGATCTGGGGCGACAGCAGCGCCGCGAGCGGCGGCATCAGCACGCTGTAGGCGGGGACGTGATGCCCGCCGTACCAGCCCTGTTCCCAGATGCCCGAGGCCGACGTGACGGACGAGCTCGGCGCGGTACTCGTGCGCCGCCAGGTCGGGCGTCGGCGGGTTGACGATCACCCAGGCGGCCGCGGCGACGGCGGTCAGGACCCAGGTGGGGAAGGCCCGCGGCCGTCTCACGTCGGCGGGCCGCCGAGGAAGTCCGCGATCACGCCGATCAGGTCGGGCCGGTCGATCCACGGCCAGTGCCCGGCATCGGGCAGGTGGAGCACCTGCGCGTCGCTCGCCCAGCGCGGCGGCGTAGTCGTCGGCGAAGTGCGACGGGATGTACGGGTCCCGGTCACCCCAGACGACGAGCGCCGGGCAGGTCAGCGCGCCCAGGCCGATGCCCGCGCCGGCGAGCTTGTGCTCCGGGCTGGAGCGGTAGAGGCTCAGGATCGCCCGCTGCGTGCCCTGGTCGAAGTGCTCGACGATGCTCTCGATGAACGGCGCGGGAAGGCCTCCGGGCGCGGCGGTCGCATTCTTGGTGAGGTGCCGCAGGGTGAAGCGGTTGACCGACCCCATCAGCAGCTCGCCGACGCCCCGCCGCCGCCAGGCGCGGGCGATGCGGTGCCAGCGGTAGCCCGGCAGGAAGGGCACGGCGTCGATGATGACGAGCCGCTGCGACCCGCTCGGGGTGGCGCATCGCCCAGAGCAGCCCGACGGCCCCCCAGTCCTGGACGACGAGGCGGACCCGGTCGACCTCCTCGCGGTCGAGGAAGCGCTCGAGAAAGCGGTCGTAGCCCGCCATCGTGAAGTCCAGGTCGCCGCGCTTTGCCGCTGCGCCCGAAGCCGGGCAGGTCGGGCGCGAGGCCGCCGGTCCGCTCGAGGAACGGGACCCAGATGTCGCTGCTGGTGGGAACGCCGTGGACGTAGAGCACGGGCGCGCCGTCGGCTGGGGCCGAGCGCCAGAAGACCGGCTGCCCGTCGGCCTCTTCGGTGTGCTCGGTGATCAGCGCCATGGGCGGCCGCACGATACCGTCCGGCCGCGTGAGCGCCCGCGTTCCCACCGTGCCGCGAGAGCAGTGGAAGCGCCCGTCCGCGCGGCGGCTGCGCGCGATTCGCGAGCGCCTGCAGGCGATCTACGGCGTGCCCGTGATGGAGCCCCACGGCGACCCGCTCGCCGAGCTCGTGCTGACGGTGCTCTCCCAGTCGACGAACGATCGCAACCGCGACGTCGCCTATCTGCGTCTGCGCGAGCGCCTGGAGACGTGGGAGGCGGTCCGCGACGCGCCGGTCTCCGAGATCGAGGAGGCGATCCGCCCGGGCGGCATCTCCAAGGTGAAGTCCGCCCGCATCAAGGCGATCCTCGAGGCGATCGGCGACGACCTCGATCTGTCGTGGATGCGCGATGCGCCGGTCGCGCAGTCGCGCGACTACCTCTGTGCGCTGCCGGGCGTCGGGCGCAAGACCGCGGCCTGCGTCCTGCTGTTCGCCTACGGCCTGCGCGACATCCCGGTCGACACGCACGTCTCGCGCGTCGGGACGCGCCTGGGGCTGCTGCGGCCGGGCGCCCCGTTCGAGGAGCTGCACGACGAGCTGCTGCGGATGACGCCGCCGGGCGCCGAGCTCGAGCTGCACGTCAACCTGCTGCGCCACGGCCGCCGCACGTGCCACGCCCAGCGCCCCGCGTGCCGGGCGTGCGCGTTGCGGCGGATGTGCCCGGGGCGACTGGAGTGACGACCGTCGCGCTGGCGACCTGCGCCGGCCTCCCCGACCTCGACCCCGACGATCGCCTGCTGCTGCCGGCCCTCGCCGCGCTCGGGATCGACTGCGTCGTGCTCGCCTGGGACGACCCGCATGCCGATTGGGCGTCCTGCGACCTGACCGTCGTGCGCAACACCTGGGACTACCCGGCGCGCCTGGGCGAGTTCCTCGCTGGGCCGGCCGGGCGGGGCGGATCGTCAACGCCCCCGACGTGCTCGCCTGGACGACCGACAAGCACTACCTGGCGGAGCTCCAGGGCGCCGGGCTGCCGGTCGTCGCGACCACGTCCTGCGGCCGGGTCAGGCGCTCGAATGGGACGGCGCCGCGGTGGTGGTGAAGCCGGCGGTCGGCGTCGGATCGGTCGATGCGGGCCGTCATGGCGACGAGGACTCCGCGGCCGACGCACGTCGCGCAGCTCCACGGCGGACGGCCGCGACGCGCTCGTGCAGCCGTTCCTGTCGTCGATCGAGGAGCGCGGCGAGACGGCACTGATCTTCCTCGCCGGCGTGTTCTCGCACGCGATCCACAAGGGGCCGATGCTGCCGGCGTCGGGCATCGTGCGCCCGTACGGGCTGTTCCAGCCGGAGAGCATCGCCGCGCGCGAGCCCTCGGCCGCGCGAGCGCGATACCGGCGATCGCGTGATCGCCTGGCTCGGCGAGCGCTTCGGACAACTCCCGTACGCGCGGGTCGACGTCGTGCCGGGTCCCGGCGGCGCCCCGGTCGTGCTCGAATGCGAGCTGGCGGAGCCCTCGCTGTTCCTGGCGACCGCGCCCGGAGCGCCGGATCGCTTCGCGGCGGCGATCGCCGGCCTCTGTTAGCGGGACCATCGAAGATCTACTACACTCACACTAAGATTTTTCGTACCGACCCGCTGTACACCGAGAAGGAGCACCACCCCACATGGGCAAGATCATCGGCATCGACCTGGGCACCACGAACTCCTGCATGGCAGTGCTGGAGGGCGGCGAGCCCACCGTCATCGAGAACTCCGAGGGCGGCCGCACGACGCCGTCCGTCGTCGCCTTCACCCAGTCGGGTGAGCGCCTGGTCGGCACCGTCGCCAAGCGCCAGGCCGTGACGAACCCGACGAACACGGTCTTCTCCATCAAGCGCTTCATGGGCCGCAAGGAGGCCGAGGTGCGCGAGGAGGAGTCGATCGTCCCGTACAAGGTCGTCTCGGGCTCCAACGGCGACGCGCGCGTCGAGGCCGGCGGCAAGGAGTACAGCCCGCCGGAGATCAGCGCGATGATCCTCGGCAAGCTCAAGGCCGACGCCGAGGCCTACCTCGGCGAGCCGGTCGACGGCGCGGTCATCACGGTGCCCGCCTACTTCAACGACGACCAGCGCCAGGCGACCACGGACGCCGGCAAGGTCGCCGGGCTCGACGTCAAGCGCATCATCAACGAGCCGACCGCGGCGTCGCTGGCCTACGGCCTCGACAAGGACGAGGACCAGACGATCCTCGTCTTCGACCTCGGCGGCGGCACGTTCGACGTGTCCGTGCTCGAGATCGGCGACGGCGTGTTCGAGGTCAAGGCGACCGCCGGCGACAACCACCTCGGCGGCGACAACTTCGACAAGGCGATCGTCGACTGGCTGGCCGGCGAGTTCCGCAAGGACCAGGCGATCGACCTGACCGCCGACCCGATGGCGCTCCAGCGCCTCTACGAGGCCGCCGAGAAGGCGAAGATCGAGCTGTCGAGCGCGCAGGAGACGCAGATCAACCTGCCGTTCATCACCGCCGACGCCGCCGGGCCCAAGCACCTCGACACGCGCCTGACGCGCTCGAAGCTCAGCGAGCTGACGGCCGACCTGATCGACCGCGTGGTCGCCCCGGTCCGCCAGGCGCTCGACGACGCCAAGGACAAGGGCGCCGCGGCGATCGACCACGTCGTCCTCGTCGGCGGCATGACGCGCATGCCCGCCGTCCAGGAGAAGGTCAAGGAGCTGACCGGGCAAGGAGCCCCACCGCGGCGTCAACCCGGACGAGGTCGTGGCCGTCGGCGCCGCGATCCAGGCCGGCGTGCTCGCCGGCGACGTCAAGGACGTGCTGCTGCTCGACGTGACCCCGCTGACGCTCGGGATCGAGACCAAGGGCGGCGTCATGACGCGGCTGATCGAGCGCAACACGACGATCCCGACGCGCAAGTCCGAGGTCTTCTCGACCGCCGAGGACAACCAGCCCTCGGTCGAGATCCACGTGCTCCAGGGTGAGCGCGACATGGCGCAGAACAACAAGTCGCTCGGCAAGTTCCAGCTGACCGGCATCCCGCCGGCGCCGCGCGGCATCCCGCAGGTCGAGGTGACCTTCGACATCGACGCGAACGGCATCCTCGCCGTGTCCGCCAAGGACCTGGGCACCGGCAAGGAGCAGAAGATCGAGATCAAGGCGGGCTCCGGCCTGGCCGACGACGAGATCAAGCGGATGGTCCAGGACGCCGAGGCGCACGCCGAGGACGACAAGGCCGCCCGCGAGCTGGCCGAGGCGCGCAACAACGCCGAGAACGCGGCCTACCAGGCCGAGCGCCAGCTCAAGGAGCTGGGCGAGCAGGTCGACGAGGCCTCCAAGACGGAGATCGAGGCGGCCATCAAGGACATCCGCGAGTCGCTCGAGAGCGAGGACTCGAACGCGATCAACGCGAAGGCCGAGGCGCTGCAGGTGGCCTTCCACAAGGTCTCCGAGGCGATGTACGAGCGCGCCCAGCAGGAGCAGGCGGCGTCCGCCAACGGGCATGCCGCCGAGGGCTCCGCGGAGGCCGAGGACGAGGTCGTCGACGCCGAGGTCGTGGACGAGGGCAAGTGACATGACGGACGCGCGCGAGACCCAGGAGAGCGCCGACGAGGTGCGGGATGAGGTCATCCGCGAGGACGGCCTCGATCCCGCTCCCGACGACGAGGCGCAGCCGACGGTCGACCCCGCCGTCGACGCCGAGGTCGTCGTCGCGGCGGAGCCCGACTACAAGGACCAGTTCCTGCGCACGGCCGCCGAGCTCGACAACGTGCGCAAGCGCGCGCGCCGTGACGTCGCCTTCGCCGAGAGCCGCGGCGCCGGTCGCCTGGCGCGTGAGCTGCTCCCGTCGCTCGACAACCTCGAGCGCGCACTCGCGGCGGCCGAGGCCCAGCCGGAGAACGCCGACCATCACCTGACCGACGGCATCCGCCTCGTGCAGCAGGACATGCTCGCGGCGCTCGGCCGTGCGGGGATCGTGCAGGACTCGCCGCTGGGCGAGGTCTTCGATCCGCACGTGCACGAGGCCGTCGCGCAGGCGCCGGTGGACGGGGCCGATGCGGGCACGATCGTCGAGGTCTACTCGCCCGGATATCGCCTGGGCGATGACGTCCTGCGGGCGGCGAAGGTCGTCGTCGCCGCGTAGTGAGCGGAGCGAGTCCTCATGGCGCAGCCTGATCTCTACAAGGTCCTCGGAGTCGACAAGAAGGCGACGCCGGAGGAGATCAAGAAGGCCTACCGCAAGCTCGCGCGCGAGTTCCATCCGGACACGAACGCGGGGGACGAGAAGGCGGAGGAGCGCTTCAAGCAGATCTCCGCGGCGTACGACATCCTCAGCGATCCCGAGAAGCGCAAGCAGTACGACCGCAACGGCCTGCTCGGGGCGTTCGGCGGCGGTGGCGGCGGAGCGGGCGGCGGCGGCCAGGGCTTCGATCCGTCGTCGTTCGGCGACATCTTCAGCAACCTCTTCGGCGGCGAGGGCGGGACCCGCACGGGCGCCCGCGGCCGCCCGCGGCCCGAGCGCGGCGGCGACCTGGAGGCCGAGGTCCGCCTGAGCTTCGACCAGTCGCTGACCGGCATCCAGGTGCCGCTGACGCTGACGATGGCCGGTCCATGCGAGACCTGTCACGGCACCGGGGCCAAGCCGGGCACGACGCCGAAGGTCTGCCCGCGCTGCCAGGGTCGCGGCGTCGAGTCCCAGGGACAGGGCCTGTTCTCGATCTCGCAGCCGTGCTCGCGCTGCCACGGGACCGGCACGGTGATCGAGGATCCGTGCGCCACCTGCGGCGGCGCCGGGACAGGTCCGCCGGGCGAAGAAGCTGCGCGTCAACGTGCCCGCCGGCGTCAAGGAGGGCTCGCGCGTGCGGATCGCCGGGCAAGGGCGAGCCGGGACGCAACGGCGGCCCGAACGGGGACCTGTACGTGATCACCCGCGTCGCGTCCGTCGCCGGTCTTCCATCGCAAGGGCGACCACGTCGAGATCGAGGTCCCGCTGACGATCCCCGAGGCGCTGCAGGGCGCCGAGGTCGACGTCCCGACGCTGCGCGGGCGCAAGACGCTGCGCGTTCCCGCCGGGACGAAGCACGGCACGGTCCAGCGCCTGCGCGGCGAGGGTCCGCCGCGCCTGGGCAAGAACGCCAAGCCGAGCCACGGCGACATCCACTACCGCTTCCTGATCGACATCCCCGCGCAGCTCAGCGAGGAGCAGTCCGAGCTGATCGACAAGCTGTCGGCCACGATGAACGGCACGGACCCACGTGCGTCGCTGTTCGCCCCGTCGCCCTCGGGCGCGGGTGCCGGTGCGACCACGGACGCGGCGGCGTGACGATGCAGCGCCGCACGACGACGCGCATCACGGTGGACGCCGAGCGCGGCGTCTTCATGATCTCGGTCGCGGCCGAGCTGGCTGAGATGCATCCCGCAGACGCTGCGCATGTACGAGCAGCGCGGGCTGATCGAGCCGCAGCGCTCGCCGAAGGGCACGCGCCTGTACTCGCAGGCGGACGTCGAACGGCTGCGCCGCATCCAGGAGATGACGACCGAGCTGGGCCTCAACCTCGCCGGCGTCGAGCGCGTGCTGGAGCTCGAGCTGCAGCTCGAGCGGGCGCAGCGCCGGCTGGAGCTGCTCGAGCAGCGCAGCGCGCAGATGCGCGCCGAGATGCAGGCGGAGATGGAGGCCGTGCGGCGCTCGCTGCGCGCGGACCTCGTGCCGGTGCGCCGGACGTCGACGGCTGTCGTCCGCGCGTCGGATGTGCGCCGGGTCTGAGGCGGGTCGGTTTCCGCGGTCGCGCGTTTCGCCCGAACCGCAGCACCAAGGGGGAGGGTGTCCGGCGTGCCGATCGATCCTCCCCGCATCGTGTGACGAAGGCTGCTGTCGCACGCCTCGCTGCGGCGCTCGCCCTTGTGCCAAATATCTAAGTCGAGTAGACTTAGATCTACATGAACGTCGATCGCTTCACCATCAAGACCCAGGAGGCCGTCCAGGCCGCCGTGGCGCTCGCCGCGCGCCACCGCAATCCACAGGCCACCGCAGAGCATCTGCTGCTCGCGCTGCTGGATCAGGAGAACGGCGCGGTGCTCCCCGTGCTGCGCAAGGTCGGCGCCGATCCCGATGCGATCCGGACCGCCGCGGCGCGCGCCGTCGCCGCGCAGCCCACGATGGGCGAGGGCGGCGAGGCCTCGGGCGCCTCCAGCGAGCTGGTCCAGGCGCTCCAGCGCGCCGAGGGCGTGATGCGGGACCTGGGTCACCAGTACGTCTCCGTCCACCACGTGCTGCTCGCGCTCGCCGAGCAGAAGGGGACCGCCGCGTCGGACGCACTGCGCGACGCCGGCGCCACCCCCGACGCGCTGAGGCAGGCCGTCGCCGAGGCCGTCGGCCCGCACGGCGTGACCGACCAGAACGCCGAGGAGCGTTTCGAGGCGCTGCAGAAGTACGGCATCGACCTGACCCAGCGCGCCGACGAGGGCAAGCTCGACCCGGTCATCGGCCGCGACGACGAGATCCGCCGCGTGATCCAGGTGCTGAGCCGCCGCACGAAGAACAACCCGGTCCTGATCGGGGAGCCCGGCGTCGGCAAGACGGCGATCGTCGAAGGCCTCGCCCAGCGGATCGTCTCCGGGGACGTTCCCGAGTCGCTCCGCGACCGCCGCGTGATGTCGCTGGACATCGGCTCGATGATCGCCGGCGCGAAGTACCGCGGCGAGTTCGAGGATCGCCTGAAGGCCGTCCTGAAGGAGATCTCAGAGGCGAACGGCGAGATCATCCTGTTCATCGACGAGCTGCACACGATCGTCGGTGCGGGTGCCGCCGAGGGCGCCGTCGACGCCGCGAACCTGCTCAAGCCGATGCTCGCGCGCGGCGAGCTGCGCGCCGTCGGCGCGACGACGCTCGACGAGTACCGCAAGCACATCGAGAAGGACGCCGCCCTCGAGCGCCGCTTCCAGCCCGTGCAGGTCAACGAGCCCACCGTGGAGGACACGATCGCCATCCTGCGCGGCCTGCGCAAGAAGTACGAGGAGCATCACAACGTCACGATCCAGGACTCCGCGCTGATCGCCGCGGCGACGCTCAGCGACCGCTACATCGCCGACCGCTTCCTCCCGGACAAGGCGATCGACCTGATCGACGAGTCCGCCTCGCGCGTGAAGATCGAGATGGACTCGGTCCCCGAGGAGATCGACGAGGTCGAACGCCGCATCCTCCAGCTCGAGATCGAGAAGACGTCGCTCGAGCGCGAGAAGGACGACAAGGCGACAGCCACGCGCCTGGAGGCGCTCGACCGCGAGCTCGCCGAACTGCAGGAGCGCGCCGCCGGGATGCGCGCCGAGTGGCAGGCCGAGATGGACAAGATCAAGGGCGTCGGCGAGCTGCGCGAGCGTCTCGCCGAAGCCGAGCGCGAGCTCGAGCGCGCCTCACGCGATGGCGACCTCGGACGCGCCGCCGAGCTGCGCCACGGCGAGATCCCCGAGCTCGAGGGGCGCCTCGAGAGCGCCAAGGCCGTCGAGGAGCTGGGCAGCGTGAACGGCGGCGGCCGGTTCTTCAAGGAGGTCGTCGACGCCGACGACATCGCCGAGATCGTCGCGCGCTGGACCGGAATTCCCGTCAGCCGCATCGAGGAGTCGGAGACCGCCAAGCTCGTCCACATGGAGGAGCGCCTGCACCGCCGCGTCATCGGGCAGGTCGAGGCCGTCGAGGCAGTGGCCAACGCACTGCGCCGCTCGCGTGCCGGCCTCCAGGACCCGGACCGCCCGATCGGCTCGTTCCTGTTCGCCGGCCCGACCGGCGTCGGAAAGACCGAGCTGGCCCGTGCCCTCGCCGAGTTCATGTTCGACAGCCAGGACGCGATGGTCCGGATCGACATGAGCGAGTACGGCGAGAAGCATTCCGTCAGCCGCCTCGTCGGCGCGCCCCCCGGGTACGTCGGCTACGAGGAGGGCGGGCAGCTGACCGAGGCCGTGCGCCGCAGGCCCTATTCGGTGATCCTGCTCGACGAGCTCGAGAAGGCCCACCAGGACGTCTTCAACATCCTCCTCCAGGTGCTCGACGACGGGCGCCTCACGGACGGCCAGGGCCGCACCGTCGACTTCAAGAACTGCGTCCTGATCATGACCTCGAACGTCGGCTCGCAGACCGGCGACTACGAGCAGGCGATCCGCGAGGTCTTCAAGCCGGAGTTCATCAACCGGCTCGATGACATCGTCACGTTCGACCGCCTCGACCGCGAGCAGATCGGCGAGATCGTCGACCTGCAGGTAGCGCGGCTGATCGCCCGCGTCAACGATCGCGGCATCCAGGTCGAGCTCACGGACGACGCACGCACGCTGATCGGCAACCTCGGCTACGACCCGACCTACGGCGCCCGCCCGCTGAAGCGCGTGATCCAGAAGCGGCTCGTCGATCCGCTGGCGATCGGGATCCTCGACGGGCGCTTCGGCGAGGGCGATCGCATCGTCGTCGAGGCGCAGGACGGCGAGCTGGCGCTCACCGTCGCCGAGCGCCAGGCCGTGGGCGGCTGAGCGGGCTGCGCGTAACCTTCGGTAGCCCGGGCCGGTTCACGGGTATATGGAACGCATGCGCCGTCTCCTTCTGCCCCTGACCCTGCTCCCGCTGCTCGCGCTCACGCCGGTCGCGGCCCACGCGGACACGCCCGTCGCCGTGACGCCGGGCGAGACGAACGTCGCCTCCTACGGCGGCTTCCTCGCCTGGGCGCAATACGACCCGTCCGCCAAGCACTACACGCTCGTCGTGCAGTCGGGCGGCGCAACCCCGAAGGTGATCCGTGCGGCCACCTCGCCGGCGCCGCTGGAGGTGTCGCTCGGGCCGGATTCCAATGGCCGCGTCGTCGCGCTCTACGTGCGCTGCACGAGCTCTCCGAAGAACGACAACGACGTCGCCAACGGCTGCGACGCCTACCGCTACCAGACCTCCAGCGGGTCGCAGGCCAAGCTCGGATTCTCGTCACCGAGCTACGACGAGGAATGGCCGGCCCAATGGCGCGGCCAGTTCGTCTTCGGCCGCAAGGTCCTGTCGGGCTCGGGCACGTCGGCTCTGCGCTGCGACGTGCCCTACCGCCGCGCCGTCACCGGGTCGGCGAGCAGCCGTATGGACCGCGGGCACTGCGCCGCGATGAACGGGCTCGCGATCCGCGGAACCGTCGTGGGCCAGACGACGATCGCGCGCAACGAGTCGCAGGTGCGCCTGCTGTCGACGAACGGTGGCCCGCAGCGCGTCGCGACCTCGAGCAGCTACGGCGAGGAGTCCAACTACCTCGGCGGCCCGGCGCTCGACGCCACGTACGTCTATGCCGCGCGCTACGGCGTCCACCCGACGCAGTCGTTCGTGCGCATCAAGCGCTCCGGGCTGGCCAAGCAGGAGGTCCCGGCGCACCTGGCGCTGGCCGGGACCATCGCCATCGACGGGCAGACGATCTCGTACGTCCAGGTGATGGGCGGCTTCGGCGGGTCCTCGTGCTCGCCGACGGCGCAGTGCCGGGTCGTGCGCTCGCCGACGAGCCCGTTCGGCCAGGCACAGCGGTCGCTGCCGCCCGCGCTCACGCTGAGCCCATCGAACCCGGGCTACGTGTCGGCCGCGTCCCCGTTCGCACTGACCGCCGACCTCACGCGCACCGTCGTCGCCGGCAGCTCGATCGTGAAGACCGAGCCGGTCGCCGGCGAGCCGGTGGAGCTCCTCAAGGCGGCTGTGGAGGGACCGGACGGCCCGTACTCGAGCACCGGCCTCAGCGGGACGACCGGGGCCGACGGAACCGCGGTGCTGACGATCCCGCCGCCGCAGCCCGCGTCGATCACGTACGGCGCCGTCACGCGCGGCAGCGACCCGCCGACGTACTCGTCGCAGGTCCTGGTCGACGCGCAGGCGACGCTGACGATCACGCCGTCCGCGACGACGGTCCCGAGCGGCGGCCAGGTCGCATTCGCCGGGACGATCTCGCCCGCCACAGCCGGGCCGCAGCGACGTCAAGATCCAGCGCCGCACGAAGCACACGTGCCAGACCTCGACCAGCGGGCAGCAGTTCTGCATGGACGAGTGGGAGACGATCACGACGGCGACGACGGTGCCCGGGCGGCGGGGCCTACACCGCGACCGCGGCGCTCACGCAGTCCGGCGTCTACACCGCCGTGCTGCCGTTCCTGCAGGGCAATGCCACCGCGCTCAGCGGACGCTCACCCGAGGTGACGATCACCGTCGCGGGGTAAGCTCGCGGTGGATGGCCGAGAGCCCGGATCTGCGCGTCTCCGACGCCGACCGCGAGCGCACCGCGGACCTGCTGCGCCGTCACGCCGGCGAAGGCCGGCTGGATCCCGAGGAGCTCGACGAGCGCCTGACCCGCGCCTACGCGGCGCGCACCGCCGGTGAGCTCGCGGAGCTGACGCGCGACCTGCCGGCCACGGGGATCAGGGATGACAGCGCCCCGCGCCCGGCCCGGCCGCCCGCCCGGTGGCTCGGCCCGTTGATGTTCCCGCCGCTGGTCTGCACCCTGATCTGGCTGGCGACCGGGGCACACTCCCCGTTCTGGCCGATCTGGGTGTTCCTGGGCGTCGGCATCGCCGCACTGGCGAAGGGCCTCGGCGTCGATGATCGCCAGGGGCCGCCGGCGCGATGCGGTCTTCCCGCGGCCGCCGGAGCCGCCGGAACCCCCGAAGATCAGCCCGCCGCGCTGACCGTCAGCGTCGGGCGGTCGAACAGGAAGCGGCTGTTGTCGGTGCCGCGGTGGTAGGTGCGCTGGGTGTCGAACTGCAGGGCCCAGGTGCCTGAACGCGGCGTGAACGGGAACAGCCGGCGCAGGGCCGTGCGCCTGATCGTCCCGCACGGCGCGCTGCCGCGCCCGAGCGAGATCGTGCGCCTCACCTTGCGCCGCGGATCGACGTAGTGCACGAACACCTCGGGCATCGGCTGGCCGGCCGCGGTCGCGACGCCGAAGCCGTAGGCGGTGAAGCGCACCCGCAGCGGCGCGGGTCGCCGTCGCCCGGGTTGAAGTCGCCGAACGTCTGGGCGGAGCGGAATGTCGTGCTCGCCGACCGGGCGCCCGGCGATCGTCGACGGTGTATCCGGCCTCGTGTGCGCCGCGACCGGACTCCGGCGGGATCGGCACCGCGAAGGTCGCCTTCGTCACCGTCGTCGGCCGCGGCGGCGACCGCGACCACGCCGCCCTGCACGAGCACCGTGTACTGCCCTACCGGCCGTGAAGCCCTCGCCGGTGACGGTCACGAGCTGGTTGCCGTTCGCCGGGTAGCAGGCGCGGTCGACGCTGATCGTCGCCGCGCCGGCGCCCGCCGGGGCCGCCAGGGCCAGCGCCAGCGTCGTCGTCGCCATGGCGATCCGTGCCGTTGCGGTGCGCATCGCAGGGCAGGATGACGGATCGCGTGCGGCCGTGCGACAGACACGGCGTCGCCGGATCGGGTACAACCGGAGTAACCGATCATGGAGGCGAGATGCCGACGTACATCATGCTCTCGAAGCTGACGCCCGAAGGTGTGGCGACGGTCAAGAACAACCCACAGCGCATTCGTGAGGTCAACAAGGAGCTCGAGCAGCTCGGCGCCAGCGTCAAGGCACAGTGGTCGACGCTCGGCCAGTACGACTTCGTCAACATCGTCGAGGCGCCCGACGAGCTGACGATGGCACGGGTCTCGCTGGAGCTCGGGTCGCGCGGGACGGCGAAGTTCGAGACGCTGGCGGCGATCCCGATCGACGACTTCATCGCGGCACTCTGAACGTGGGGGACACGGTCCGGTGAAGGTCCTCGTCATCGGCGGGGGCGGGCGCGAGCACGCGATCGTGCGAGCGCTGCGCCGCTCGCCCACAGACCCGGAGGTGCTCTGCGCGCCCGGCAACCCGGGCATCGCCGCGACGCCCGCCTGGTCGACGTCCGCGCCGACGACGTGCCGGGGCTCTGGTCGCGGCGGCGCGCGCCGAGCGGGTCGACCTCGTCGTCGTCGGGCCCGAGGTCGCCCTGATGGCCGGGGTCGTCGACGCGCTCACGAACGAGGGCGATCGTCACGTTCGGCCCCACCGCGGGCGGCGGCGCGGCTCGAGGGCTCGAAGGCCTTCGCGAAGGAGATCATGGAGGCGGCGGGCGTTCCGACTGCCGCCTGGACCACGGTCTCGAGCGTCGCGGCGGGCCTCGAGGCGATCACGTCGCTACCCGGTCGCGATCAAGTTCGACGGGCTCGCCGCGGGCAAGGGCGTCGTCATCGCCGAGGACGAGCCGCAGGCACGCGCGGCACTCGAGGCCTTCCTCGTCGAGCGCCGCCACGGCGCCGGCGACGTCGTGATCGAGGAGTTCCTCGATGGCGAGGAGGTGTCGCTGTTCGCGTTCTGCGACGGCGTCCGCGCGATACCGATGACGCCCGCGCAGGACTACAAGCGGATCTTCGACGGCGACGAGGGCCCGAACACCGGCGGGATGGGCTCGTACTCGCCGGTCGTCGGCGTCGATCCAGAGCGCGCCCGTGACATCGCCGCCGCCGTCCACCAGCCGGTCGTCGACGAGCTCGCCGCCGCGGCGCGCCGTTCCACGGGGTCCTCTACGCGGGGCTGATGATGACGGCCGCCGGCCCGAAGGTGATCGAGTTCAACGCGCGCTTCGGCGATCCGGAGACGCAGGCGGTGCTGCCGCGGCTGCGCTCCGACCTGGTCGAGCTCGCTCTGGCGCGCCGCCCAGCCGGGCGGGCTGAACGGCGCGACGCTCGAGTGGGACGAGCGCTGGGCGGTCACGCTCGTGCTCGCCAGCGGCGGGTACCCCGAGTCGCCGCGCAGCGGCGACGTGATCAGCGGGCTCGACAGCGTGCCGGACGGGATCGAGGTCACGCACGCGGGCACGCGGCTGGAAGGGGAGGACCTCGTCACCGCCGGCGGACGCGTGCTGAACGTGACCGCCCTCGGGCGACACGCCGCGCACGGCGCGCGCGGCTGCCTATGCTGCCGCTGACCTGATCCACTTCGAGGGCCGGCAGCTGCGACGCGACATCGCGCTGCGGGCCGTGGAGCGCACCGCATGACCGACCAGACCGAGCGAGATCACCGAGGTCCAGCCCGAGACGGCTTCGAGGGGCTCGAGGTCGCGGCCCCGCGCGTCGGCATCGTCATGGGCTCCAAGAGCGACATGCCGGAGATGGAGAAGGCCGGCGACGTGCTGAGCGAGCAGGGCGTCGTCTTCGAGGTTCGCGTCATGTCCGCCCACCGCGATCCGGAGACGGTCGCCGACTACTGCCGCAACGCGCGCATGCGCGGCCTGCGCGTGATCATCGCGGGCGCCGGCCTCTCCGCCGCGCTGCCCGGCGTCGCCGCCGCGCACACCGACCTGCCGGTGATCGGCGTCCCGCTGTCGAGCCGCCTGACCGCCGCCGGCGGCCTCGACGCGATCCTCTCGATCGTGCAGATGCCGCCGGGCGTGCCGGTCGCCTGCGTCGGCCTCGACAACGCCAAGAACGCGGCGCACCTCGCGCTGCGGATCCTGAACTCGTGATCGAGCGCTACACCCGGCCCGAGCTCGGCGCGATCTGGACCGACGAGGCGCGCATGGAGGCCTGGCGCCGCGTCGAGGTCGCCGCCTGCGAGGAGCTGGACGGGCCCACGGCGCAGGACCTCGAGGCGATCCGCGCCGCGACGTTCACGGTCGAGGCGGTCAACGAGCGCGAGAAGGTCCCCGACCACGACGTCGCCGCGTTCGTCGACGTGCTGGCCGAGAGCGCGGGGGTCGCAGGCCGGGCGCTGGATCCACTACGGCCTGACGTCCTCCGACGTGCTCGACACGGCGCTCGCCGTGCAGATCCGCGCCGCCGGCGAGGTCGTCGTGCGCGGCGCCGACGAGCTCGTCGCGACGCTCGCCGCGCGGGCGCGCGAGCACGTCGGCACGCTCTGCGTCGGGCGCACCCACGGCGTCCACGCCGAGCCGACGACGTTCGGGGTCAAGCTCGCCGGGTTCGCGTTCGAGGCGCACCGCAACCGCGAGCGCCTGCGGCGCGCGTTCGACCAGGCGAGCGTCGGCGCGCTCTCCGGCGCGGTCGGCACCTACGCCTCGACGTCGCCCGAGTTCGAGGCCGCGTGCTCGCCCGGCTCGGCCTGCGGCCGAGGACGTCTCGACGCAGGTCGTCCCGCGCGACCGCCACGCCGAGCTGCTGCAGGCGATCGCGCTCGCCGGCGCCGGGCTCGAGCGCCTGGCGACCGAGATCCGCCACCTGCAGCGCACCGAGGTCCGCGAGGTCGAGGAGCCGTTCCGCACCGGCGCCCAGAAGGGCTCCAGCGCGATGCCGCACAAGCGCAACCCGATCACGACCGAGCGGATCACCGGCCTCGCGCGCGTGCTGCGCGGCAACGCGCAGGCGGCCGTCGAGAACGTCGCGCTCTGGCACGAGCGCGACATCTCCCACTCCGGCGTCGAGCGCGTGATCCTGCCCGACTCGACGATCCTGCTCGACTACCTGCAGCACCTCGCGATGCGCGTCGTGTCCGGGCTGGTCGTCCACGAGGACCGGATGCGGGCGAACCTCGAGCTGACCCACGGCGCGCTGTTCTCGCAGCGCGTGCTGCTCGCGCTGGTCGCGTCGGGCATGACGCGCGACGACGCCTACCGCATCGTCCAGGAGCTCGCCCAGCGCGCCTGGGACACGGGCACGCCGCTGCGCGAGCTGCTCGCGCGCCCGCGACCTCGGCCTCGACCTCGACACGCGTCTTCGACCTCGAGCACTACACGAGCACGCCGCCGAGATCGTCGCGCGCCTCGACGCGATCGCCTGAGAATCGTCAGGATCGCAACGCCCGCCGCCTTCCTGTTTCTTTGCAGATCGCAGCGTAACGTCCCTGCCGATGAGTTCACCGCCGCGCCGGCGACCGCCGCTGAAGACGATCGTGCTCTGGGGGGTGCTGGGGGGCGGTGCGCTGCTGCGTCCTCGCGCAGCTCGTCCCCTACGGCCGCGATCACAAGAACCCGCCCGTGACGCAGGCCGCCAAGTTCCCCAGCGCCAAGATCGAGCAGATCTTCGCCGACTCCTGCGGCGACTGCCACAGCAACAAGACGAAGTGGCCCTGGTACACGAACGTCGCGCCGGCGTCGTGGCTCGTCATGTCCGACGTCAACGGCGGGCGCGAGCACATGAACGTCTCCGAGTGGGACAAGCCCCAGCCGGCCGTCGATCGCGTGGTCCGCCAGATCCAGAGCGGCGAGATGCCTCCGCTCAAGTACACGATCATGCCCAACCACGCCAGCGCGCGGCTGTCGAGCAACGACAAGAAGCTGCTGATCGCGGGCCTCAAGGCGCTGTACGCGACCGACCCGCCGTCCTCGATCAAGAGGGGCGGCTCCGTCCCCGTACGCCTGGACCGGTGCCGGGTGACGCCGTTGGTAGCATCGATCCGGTGAGCGCACCTCGCCGACCTGCCCCTCATCGCCAGCGGGAAGGTTCGTGAGATGTACGATGCAGGCGACCGGCCTGCTGATGGTCGCCTCGGACCGGATCTCGACCTACGACGTCGTCCACCCGACGCCGATCCCCGACAAGGGCAAGGTGCTGACGGGCCTGTCGGTCTTCTGGTTCGCGAAGACCGCGCACATCGTCCCCAACCACCTGATCTCGGCCATCGACGGCGTGCCCGAGGAGGTGCTCGGCCGCGCGCTGCTCGTGCGCCGCCTGGAGATGCTGCCCGTCGAGTGCGTCGTGCGCGGCTACATCACGGGCTCGGGCTGGAAGGACTACCAGGCCACCGGCGCGGTCTCGGGGATCGCGCTGCCGGCGGGGCTGCACGAGTCCGAGCAGCTTCCGCGAGCCGATCTTCACGCCCAGCACGAAGGCCGACGACGGCCACGACGAGGCGATCGACTTCGACCGCGCCGCCGAGCTCGTCGGCGACCGCGCGCTGATGGAGCGCGTGCGCGAGGCGTCGCTCGACCTGTACTCCTACGCGTCCGCCCACGCGCGTGAGAACGGCGTGATCCTCGCGGACACGAAGTTCGAGTTCGGCCTCGACCCCGACGGCGCCCTGGTCGTCGGCGACGAGGTGCTGACGCCCGACTCCTCGCGCTACTGGCCCGCCGACGCGTACGACGTCGGGCAGGGCCAGCCGAGCTTCGACAAGCAGTACGTGCGCGACTGGGCGTCGCAGAGCGGGTGGGACAAGACGCCGCCCGCGCCGGCGATCCCCGACGACGTCGTCGCCGGGACGCGCGCGCGCTACATCGAGGCCTACGAGCGCATCACCGGCGAGCCCTTCCAGGCCTGGCTGGACCGGACCGGAGGACGCGCCTCATGAGGGCTCGCGTGCTGGTCCGCCCGAAGGCGGGGATCCTCGATCCCCAGGGCGTCGCGGTCGAGCGGGCGCTCCCGGCGCTCGGCTTCGAGGGCGTCCGAAACGTGCACGTCGGGCGGCTGATCGAGCTCGACGTCGAGGATCCGGCCCAGCTCGAGGAGATGTCCCGGCGGCTGCTCGCCAACCCCCTGATCGAGGACTTCGAGATCGAGATCCTCGACTCCGCGAGCGCTGCCTGACGTGCTGTTCGGCGTCCTGCGGTTTCCCGGTTCCTGCGACGAGGTCGACGCGCAGCAGGCCGCCGCGAAGGTCGGCGACGCCGTCCTGCTGTGGCACGGCGACCGCGACCTGCAGGGCGTGGACGCCGTCGTCGTCCCCGGCGGCTTCTCCTACGGCGACTACCTGCGCGCCGGCGCGATCGCG
Source organism: uncultured Solirubrobacteraceae bacterium (assembly GCA_963817295.1). Lineage (GTDB taxonomy): Bacteria > Actinomycetota > Thermoleophilia > Solirubrobacterales > Solirubrobacteraceae > F1-60-MAGs163. Next base: position 53,775 of record CAWFOF010000003.1, read on the forward strand.
CGCTTCTCGCCGGTGATGGAGTCCGTGATCGCGTTCGCGCGCGACGGCGGCCTGGTGCTCGGCATCTGCAACGGCTTCCAGGTCCTGTGCGAGGCGCACCTGCTCCCGGGCGCGCTGCTGCCGAACGCGAACCGGCGCTTCACCTTCCGCCAGGTCGATCTGGACGTCGTCGACACCGGGACACGCGTTCACGCGCTCGTGCGAGCCGGGCGAGCGGCTGAGCATCCCCGCCAAGCACCAGTCGGGCCGCTACTACGCCGACGAGCCGACGCTCGACGCGCTCGAGGCCGCGGGCCAGGTCGTGCTGCGCTACGGCGCCGGGGCAGAACTTCAACGGCTCGCTGCGCGACATCGCCGGCGTGCGCAACGAGGCCGGCAACGTCTTCGGCCTGATGCCCCACCCCGAGCACGCGGTCGACGCGCTGACCGGCTCCACCGACGGGCTGCGGATCTTCGAGTCGATGCGGCTGACCGTGGAGGGTGCGCGTGTCTGATGTGGCCGCGCTCCCGACCGTCGACGACGCGGTCGCCCTCGGCCTGACCCGCGACGAGTACGCGCTCGTCTGCGAGAAGCAGGGCGGCGCGCCGAACCAGGTCGAGCTGGCGATGTACTCGCTGCTGTGGAGCGAGCACTGCGCCTACAAGCACTCGAAGAAGCTGCTCGTCACGCTGCCCACCGAGGGCCGCTACGTCGTCATGGGGCCCGGCGAGAACGCCGGCGCGGTCGACGTCGGCGGCGGCCTGGCCTGCGCGTTCAAGGTCGAGTCGCACAACCACCCGAGCGCGGTCGAGCCGTTCCAGGGCGCGGCCACGGGTGTCGGCGGCATCCTGCGCGACATCTTCGCGATCGGCGCGCGGCCGATCGCCGTGCTCGACTCGCTGCGCTTCGGCGAGGTCGAGACGAGCGAGCGCTCGCGCTACCTGCTCGAGCACGCCGTCGGCGGGATCGGCCACTACGGCAACTCGATCGGCGTTCCGACGATCGGCGGCGAGGTCTACTTCGAAGGGCCCTACGAGCAGAACTGCCTCGTCAACGCGATGGCGCTCGGGCTCGGCGAGAGCGAGAAGCTCGTGCGCAGCGCGGCCGCCGGGGTCGGAAACGTGCTCGTGCTGTACGGCGCCTCGACCGGGCGTGACGGCATCGGCGGTGCGTCCGTGCTCGCCTCGGCCGAGCTCGGCGAGGCCGACGAGGACAAGCGCCCGACCGTGCAGGTCGGCGACCCGTTCGAGGAGAAGAAGCTGCTCGAGTGCTCGCTGGAGCTGCTCGACCGGGGGCTGATCGTCTCGCTCCAGGATCTCGGCGCCGCCGGGCTGACGTCGTCGGCCTCGGAGATGGCGTCCAAGGGCGAGGTCGGGATCGACCTGGACGTCGCTCGGGTGCCGCTGCGCGAGCAGGGGATGGAGCCCTTCGAGGTGATGGTCTCCGAGTCCCAGGAGCGGATGCTCTGCGTGGTCGAGCCGGAGAAGGTCGCCGAGGTGCTGGCGCTGTGCGAGAAGTGGGAGGTCAACGGCACGGCGATCGGCGAGGTGACCGCCACGCGGCACATGCGCGTCTTCGACGACGGCGAGCTGGTCGGGGACATGCCCGTCGTCGCGCTCGTCGACGACTGCCCGCTCTACGACCTGGCACCCGCGAGGCCCGCGGAGCCCGTCTACCCGGCGCCCGCGGGAACGCTCGCGCCGGGCGGGTCGCTGCGCGACGCGCTGCTCGCGCTGATCGCCTCGCCGAACATCGCCTCGCGCCGGCCGCTGTTCGAGCAGTACGACTCGATCGTCCAGTCGCGCACCGTCCGGCGCCCGGAGGAGGCCGACGCCGCGGTCCTGCTGCTGCCCGACGGTGGCGCGCTCGGCGTCAGCATCGACGGCAACGGGAGGCGCGTGGCCGCGGACCCCTACTGGGGAACGGTCGGCGTCGTGCTCGAGTGCGCCTCGAACCTCGCGTGCGTCGGTGCCGAGCCGCTCGGCACGACGAACAACCTGAACTTCGGCAACCCGGAGAAGCCGCACATCGCCTGGCAGCTGACCGAGGCCGTTCGAGCCATCGGCGACGCCTGCCGTGCGCTGGAGGCGCCGATCGTCGGCGGCAACGTCTCGCTCTACAACGAGGGGGCGAGCGCGGGCCCGATCTATCCGACGCCCGTCATCGGCATGGTCGGGCGCCTGCCCGACGCCGGGCGCGCCGGGCGCCTCGGCTTCGTCCAGGAGGGCGACGCGATCGCGCTCGCCGGCCGGTTCGCGCCGTCGCTGGCGGCGAGTGAGCTGCACAAGCTCTGGGGCGAGGCGCTTCCCGACGAGCTGCCGCCCGTCGACATCGCCGGCGTGCGGGCTGCGCAGGAGGCGATCCGCGACGCGGTCCGCGAAGGGCTGATCGCGTCGGCCCACGACATCGCCGAGGGAGGCTTCGCGATCGCGCTGGCCGAGTGCTGCCTGGCCGGCGGGGTGGGTGCGACCGTGGACCTCGGGGACAGTGGCGACCCGTGGAACCACCTGTTCGGCGAGGGCCCGGGCGGGTTCGTCGTCTCCGGCCATCCGACGGCGCTGGCGCAGCTCGCCGAGCGCGTGCCGCTCGACGTCTTCGGCACGGTCGGCGGAGAGCGACTGCAGATCGTGGTCGCCGGTGAGGCCGTCGACGTCAGTCTGGCGGAGCTGCGCGAGGCTCATGGCGCGCTCGCGCTCTTCTTCGCCTGACCTTCTCCCAGCCCGTGACCGTGGCCGCTGCTACGCTGAAGCCGTCCGGCATCTTCGGCCTCCGGCCCGGACTCCGGGCCTCTCATGACGGGATCTCCACTGTCTGACGACCGCGACGGCCCGCGCGACGAGTGCGGCGTTTTTGGGATCTACGCACCCGGCCACGAGGTCGCCAGGCTCGCGTACTTCGCCCTCTATGCGCTGCAGCATCGCGGCCAGGAATCGGCCGGCATCGCCAGCGCCGACCGCGGCGGGTACATCATCACCCAGCGCGCGCTGGGTCTCGTCAGCCAGGTCTTCAAGGAGCACGACCTGCGCGCCCTCGACGGCGAGCTGGCGATCGGCCACACGCGCTACTCGACGACCGGCTCGAACGAGTGGGAGAACTCGCAGCCGGTGCACCGCTCGGCCGGCTCGGGCGGCAATCAGCGCGAGCTCGCCCTGGCCCACAACGGCAACCTCATCAACGCGGTCGAGCTCCACGCCGAGCTGCGCGAGCGCGGCGTCTCGTTCTCCTCGACGTCGGATTCGGAGATCATCGCCGCGATGCTCTCGACGCATCCCGCGGCGACGATCGAGGATGCGATCGCCGACGTCCTGCCGCGCCTGCACGGCGCGTTCTCGACCGTCGTGATGACGAAGGACCGCGTGCTCGCGTTCCGCGACCCGGCGGGCGTGCGGCCGATGGTCCTGGGCCAGATCGGCGACCGCTACTGCGTCGCCAGCGAGTCCTGCGCGCTCGACATCATCGGCGCCACGTACCTGCGCGACGTGCAGCCGGGTGAGCTGCTCTCGCTGGGCGAGGACGGGATCCGCTCGCGACAGGTCGTCGAGGGTGCGCGCAAGGCGTTCTGCGTCTTCGAGCACATCTACTTCGCGCGCCCCGACTCGAAGATGGGCGGCACTGTCCTGCAGGTCTCGCGCGGGCGGATGGGCGAGGTCCTCGCGCGCGAGTCGCCGGCACCCGGCGCCGACCTCGTGATCGCCGTGCCGGACTCCGGCAACGCGGCGGCGCGCGGGTTCGCGCGCGAAAGCGGGCTGCCCCAGGACGACGGGTTCGTGAAGAACCGCTACGTCGCGCGCACGTTCATCCAGCCCGGTCAGGAGCTGCGCAAGCACGGCCTGCGGCTGAAGTTCAACCCGCTGCCGGAGATCGTCGGCGGCAAGAAGCTCGTGGTCGTCGACGACTCGATCGTGCGCGGCAACACGACGCGCCAGATCATCCAGATGCTGCGCGACGCGGGCGCGCTCGAGGTGCACCTGCGGATCTCGGCGCCGCCGATCCGCAACCCGTGCCACTACGGCGTCGACATGCACACGCGCGAGGAGATGGTCGCGCACGGGCGCACGGTCGAGGAGGTCGCGACCCATCTCGGCGCGGACTCGCTCGCCTACCTCTCGCTCCCCGGCGTGTACGAGGCGGTTCGCGGCGAGCGCGGCGACCACTGCGACGCGTGCTTCTCCGGCGACTACCCGCTGGCGGGAACCGAGGAGTCGCTCGGGAAGTTCGCGTTCGAGGACGCCCTCCCGCTGGTCAAGACGCCTGTCTGAGGTCATGCGCACGGCTTCGTGCCGTGGATGCGTCCAAAGGCCCGGATCCGCGGGCTGACCGCCGAACGCGTCGCTACCGTAGATCGCCCTGATGCCCGACCCCCGCGCGGCCCTCCGCGACGTCTTCGGATTCGACGACTTCCGCCCTGGCCAGGCGGAGGCGGTCGATGGCGCGCTCGCCGGGCACGACGTGCTCGTGGTGATGCCGACGGGCGCGGGCAAGTCGCTCTGCTACCAGCTTCCGGCGCTGCTGCGCGAGGACCTGTCGATCGTCGTCTCCCCGCTCGTCTCGCTGATGCAGGATCAGGTCGAGGGCCTGCAGCGGCGGGTGCCCGGCAGCGTCGCGCTGATCAACGCCCAGCAGGACGCGGCCGACAACCGCGCGGTGCTCGACCGCGCCCGCGACGGGTCGCTGCGGCTTCTGTATGTCGCTCCTGAGCGCTTCTCGTCGCCCGGCTTCCTTGAGGCGCTGCGCGAGGTGCCGATCGGCCTGTTCGTCGTCGACGAGGCCCATTGCGTCTCGCAGTGGGGCCACGACTTCCGGCCGGACTACTTCCGCCTGGGTGACGCCGCGCGCTGGCTCGGCGCCGCCTCGATCGTCGCCTCGACGGCCACGGCGACGCCGCAGGTCGCGGCGGACATCGAGCGGCGACTCGCGCTGAAGGATCCGGTCCGGGTGGCGACCGGGTTCGACCGGCCGAACCTGACCTTCGCCGTCGCTCGCGCACGCTCGGCGGCCGATTCGCGGGCAAAGCTCGCCGCGGCCCTGGGCGATCCGGGCGCGCGGCCGGCGATCGTCTACGCGGGCACGCGCGCGCAGACCGAGCAGGTCGCCACCGACCTCGCGCGGGACCTCGGGATCGAGGTCGTCGCCTACCACGCGGGCCTCGCCCGCGAGACGCGCGCTTCGATCCAGCGCCGCTTCATGGACGGTGACGCACAGGTCGTCGTCGCGACGAACGCGTTCGGCATGGGCGTCGACAAGGCGGACGTGCGGACCGTCGCCCACGTCAGCGTCCCGCCGTCGGTCGAGGCCTGGTATCAGGAGGCCGGTCGCGCCGGCCGCGACGGGCTCCCCGCGCGCGCGCTGCTGCTGGCGCAGGCCAAGGACAAGGGCCTGCACGTGTTCTTCATCGAGCGCTCCGAGGTCAAGGACGAGGACGTCGAGCGGATCGCCGCGCGGCTTGTCGGCTCCGCGGTGGAGGGCCGCGTGGACGTCGCGGTCGGCGCGCTGGACGACGAGCCCGAGCGCGTGCGCTCGATCGTCGGCCATCTCGTGCGCGCCGGCGTGCTGCGGCCCGTCGCCGTCGCCGATCGACCGCGTCAAGGGCCGCATCGAAGGCGCCGTTCGACGGGCGTGCGCGCGCGACCTGTCGCTCCTCCGCGGCCGACGCCACGCGCGCACGCTGGAAGCAGTACCGCTCGGTGTGGGCGTTCGTCGAGGACGCCACCTGCCGCCGCGAAGCGGTGTTGCGCCATTTCGGCGACGCCGAGGCTCCGCGCGCCACCGTCGCCTGCTGCGACGTCTGCGCGCCCGAGTGCATCGCCGACGTCACCGCAGTGCAGGTGCACGCGGGCGGCGCCTCGCGCGCTGCGCGGGCAGCCCGCCGGCCCTCCACGCCGCTGCCCCCGGACGCCGACCTGGACGGAGCGATCCTGCACGTCGTCGCCGAGGCGCAGCCGCAGGTGGGGCGTACGCGGACGGTCGAGATCCTCCGCGGCGGGCGCTCGAAGGTGATCGCCCAGCACGGCTACGACGAGCTGCCCGGCTACGGGACGTTCGGCGCCCTTCGCGCGGACGAGGTCCTCGGCCGCGTCGACGAGCTGATCGACGAGGGCCGGCTGGCCTCGACCGGCGGGCGGTTCCCGAAGCTCACCGTGATGACCACGCAACCGCTGGGCTCGGCATGAACGTCGGCGTCCTCGTCTCGGGCCGCGGCACGAACCTCCAGGCGCTGCTGGACACCGTTCACGGCCAGGAGGTGACCGTCGTCGCGGTCGGCAGCGACAAGCCGCAGGCGCCGGCCCTGCGCCGCGCCCGTGCGGCGGGCGTCCCCGTCCGCATCTTCGGGGTCGACGAGTTCGCGGACCGCACGGCCCGTGACCTCGCGATGGCGGACTGGTTCACGCTCGCGCGGGGTGGAGCTCGTGGTCCTCGCCGGCTACATGGCGCTGCTGGACCGCGTGTTCGTCTCGCGGTTCCCGGACCGGATCGTGAACGTCCATCCCTCGCTGCTGCCGGCCTTCCCCGGCGTTCGCGCCGTCGAGCAGGCGGTCGAGTACGGGGTCCAGGTGTTCGGCGTCACCGTCCACCTCGTCGACGAGGGCATCGACACCGGCGCGATCGTGCTGCAGCGCGGCATCGAGCTCGGGCCCGCGAGCGACCCCACCGAGGTGCACCAGCACCTGCAGGACATCGAGCATGTGCTGCTGCCCGAAGCCGTCCGCCGGTTCGCCCGCGGCGAGGTTCAGCGCGATCCCGCCAACCGGCACGGCTGCTCGTCGGGTAGACCGGGGGCCCGGCCGTCGTGCGTCAGCGGATCCCTCGGGTCGCTTGTGTAGCCTCGCGCCATCTCCGAGAACGCGCCCGCATCCCAACAGCCGCTGACCGAGCCCGGCGCCGTTCGCGTCCGCCGCGCGCTGCTGTCGGTGTCCGACAAGACCGGCGTGGTCGACTTCGCGCGCGGGCTCGCCGACCTGGGCGTCGAGCTCGTCTCGACCGGCGGCACGGCCGGCGCGCTGCGCGAGGCGGGGCTCGAGGTCCGCTCGATCGACGATCTGACGGGCTTCCCGGAGATCATGGACGGCCGCGTCAAGACGCTGAACCCGCGGCTGTACGCCGGTCTGCTCGCGCTGCGCGACAGTCCGGAGCACATGGCCCAGGCCGCCGAGCACGACATCGAGTTCGTCGATCTCGTGTGCGTGAACCTCTACCCGTTCGAGGAGCACCGTCGCGCGCGTCGGCGTGGCGGACGACGAGGTGATCGAGAACATCGACATCGGCGGGCCGACGATGATCCGCGCGGCCGCGAAGAACTTCGCCTTCGCCGCGGTCGTCACCAGCCCGGCGTCGTACGACGCGATTCTCGACGAGCTGGGGACGGCGGGCGGGACGCTGTCGCTCCCGACGCGCGAGTCGCTGGCCGCCGAGGCGTTCTCCTACACGGCCCGCTACGACACCGCGATCGCGCGCTGGTTCGCCGAGCGCCGCGACGACTTCCCCGATCTGTTCGTCCGCGCCTACGAGAAGGCGATGGACCTGCCGTACGGCGAGAATCCGCATCAGCGCGCCTCGTTCTACACGCAGGTCGGAGCACGCCGCGGCGTACTCAGCCGCGTGCGCCAGCTGCACGGCAAGCAGCTCTCGTTCAACAACATCCTCGACCTGGACGGGGCGCGGGCGGTGTCGGCGGAGCTCGGCGATGAGCGCCCGTCGTGCGTCATCGTCAAGCACAACAACCCGTGCGGCGTGGCCGTCGCCGACGATCTGCTCAGCGCCTACCGGGCCGCGTTCGCCGGCGACCCGATCAGCGCGTTCGGCGGCATCATCGTCCTGAACCGCCGGATCGACCGCGCGACCGCCGAGGCGCTGTCGCGAGCAGTTCATCGAGGTGCTGTTCGCCCCGGACTACGCGCAGGACGCCTTCGAGATCCTCACGCGCAAGCCGAACATCCGCGTGCTCGAGGACGAGGAGCGCCGGCGCGAGCCGAGCACCGAGCCGGACGTGCGCCAGGTCGACGGCGGGCTGCTCGTGCAGGATCGCGACGTCGTCGTCTCCGACCGCGGGCACATGGAGGTCGCGTCGGCGCGCCAGCCGACCGAGCAGGAGTGGCGCGACCTGCTCTTCAGCTGGAGGATCTGCCGCCACGTGAAGTCCAACGCGATCGTCGTCGCGCGCGGCGAGGCGACGCTGGGGATCGGCGCCGGGCAGATGAGCCGCGTCGACTCGGTGAAGATCGCTCTCGGGCGCGAGTGGATCACCGACCGCAGCGGGCTCGTGCTCGCCTCGGACGCGTTCTTCCCGTTCGCCGACGGGCCGCAGGCGGCGATGGACGGCGGCATCCAGGCGATCATCCAGCCCGGGGGCTCGATCCGCGACGACGAGGTGATCGCCGCGGTCGACGAGCGCGGCGCTGCCATGGTGTTCACCGGTCGCCGCCACTTCCGCCACTGATGGGGCCGATCGAGCGGCACGGCTCCGGAGCACCGTGGGAGTCGGTCGCCGGGTATTCGCGAGTCGTCGTGGCGGGCGACCGCGTGCTGGTGGCGGGCACGACGGCGACCCTGCCCGACGGGGAGATCGCCGGAATCGGGGACCCCGGCGCGCAGATGCGGCAGGCGATCGCGAACGTCGAGAGCGGCGCTCGGGCGGGTCGGCGCGAGCCTCGCCGACGTCGTTCGCACGCGGATGTTCGTGACGGACATCACTCGCTGGGAGGACGTCGCCCGCGCCCACGGCGAGGCGTTCGGTGCCGCTCCGCCGGTCACGACGATGGTGCAGGTGGCGGCGCTGATCGACCCGCGCATGCTCGTCGAGCTCGAGGCCGAAGGCGTACTCCCGGCGCCGGACTGAGCACGCGCGCGGGCCGCGACGGTCCGTCCGGTCCGGCGGGCAGGATGCCGCGTTCGTGCCGACAGCCGTCCCGCCAGCCCACCCCGACCCTCAGGCGGTGGCAGAGCGAGGCGCTCGTGGCGATGCGCACGTGGGGCGACGGGGTCTCGGGCCCGTTCCTGATGGCGGCTGCGCCTGGGGCCGGGAAGACTCGTCCGGCACTCGAATACGCCCGCGAGCAGCTCGCCGCAGGCCGTGTCGGCCGCGTCGTCGTCGTCTGTCCGACAGGTCCGCTCACGCGCAGTGGGCGCAGGCCGCCGCGAAGCTCGGCGTCCACCTGCAGCCGGATGCCGAGGATCCGCGGCCGCCGCAGGACTTCCACGGGATCGCCGTGACGTACGCACGCGTCTCGCAGGCCGGCCTGCGCTGGGCGCCGCACGTGCGCGGCGACACGCTCGTCATCGCCGACGAGGCCCACCACCTGGGTGACGAGCTCGCCTGGGGCGACGGGTTCGCCGCGGCGTTCGGCAGTGTCCGCGACCGCTGGCTGCTGCTCTCCGGAACGCCGTTTCGCTCCGACCAGGCGGCGATCCCCGGCGTGCGCTACGACGACGACGGCGTCGCGGTCCCGGACGTCTCGTTCACGTACGAGGACGCGGTGCGCGAAGGCATCTGCCGCCCGGTCACGTTCATCCCCTACGACGGCCTGCTGCAGTGGCGCAGCGGCGACGACGTCGTGGAGGCCTCCTTCGGGGATGCGCTCGTCGGCCGCGAGGCGAGCCGGCGCTACCGGACGGCGATCTCCGTCGAGCTTCCCGACGGCCTGCCGCGCATCCTGGCGCAGGCGCACGAGCGCCTCGAGGGTCTGCGCGACGGCGTCCACAAGGACGCCGGCGGCCTGGTCGTCGCGGCCGACGGCGAGCACGCCCGCGCGATCGCGAAGATCCTCCACGAGGTGACCGGCAAGGCTCCTGTCGTCGTCGTTCACACCGACGCCCGCGCATCGCAGAAGCTCAGCGACTTCACGACCTCACGCGAGCGCTGGATCGTCGCGGTCAACATGGTCAGCGAGGGCGTGGACATCCCGCGGCTGCGCGTCGGCGTCTACGCGACGGCGGCCAAGACGCCGCTCATCTTCCGCCAGATCGTCGGACGCTTCGTGCGCACGATCGCCGGTCGCCCCGCGGAGCCCAGCTGGGTGTACCTGCCCGGGGACCCGCTGCTGCGAGCCCATGCGGCAGAGGTCGAGACGCGAGCTGCGGCACGTCCTGCGTCCGCCCGGGGAGGACGACCCCGAGGCCTTCGACGCGCTCGACGTGCGCCGCGCGACCGAGCGCGGCGAGGTGCTCGACTTCGTCCCGGTGTCCGCTGACGTGGCGCCGCAGATGGCGCTCTTCGGTCCGGCGCCGGGTGAGGCGCCCGCCGGCGCAGGCGGCCGCGACGTTCCCCTCAGCGGTGCCGCAGGCGCCGGATGCGGGCAGCATGCCGGCGTTCGAGCGTCGCGCGATCTTGCGCGACAAGCGCCATCGCCTGGTCTCCGAGCTCGCTCGGCGCGACCGTCAGAGCCACGCGGAGATCAACGGCTGGCTGAACCGCGAGACGGGCGTGAGCCGCGTCAACGATGCGACGCTCGACCAGCTCGACCGTTCGTGCGAGCTGTTGCTGCGGGCCTTGACGCGCCGCTGATCGCGATCAGGCGCTGGTGCTGCTGATCATGCCCGCGGCGACGGTGTCGTTCGTCGCGTCGTCGATCAGGACGAATGCGCCGGTGGCGCGGCTGTCGGCGTAGGCGTCGGCCGGCAGTGGCTCGGCGACGCGGATCTGCACGCGGCCGAGGTCGTTCAGCGCGAGCCCGTCGGGTGCGGGCGCGCCGAGCAGCGTCTCGAGGTCGAGGCGCTCTGTGATCGATTCGACGATCGCGCGCGTCGTGCGTGAGCCGTGCTTGAGCAGGAGCCGCGCACCCGGGTTCAGCGTGCGGTCGCTCATCCAGCAGAGCGTGGCGTCGAGCTCGCGGGCAGGGGCAGGCGCTTCGCCGGAGCGGACGATGACGTCGCCGCGCGAGATGTCGATCTCGCGATCCAGCACGATCGAGACGGAGCGCGGCGCCGATGCGGCGGGCAGCTCCTCGTCGAGCAGTTCGACCGCGGTGACGGTGGCCTCGGCGCCGGAGGGCAGCGCGACGATCGCGTCGCCGGGGCGAACGGTCCCGCGCTCGACGCGCCCGGCGTAGCGCCGCCCGCCCCCGGCCTCGCCGACCGGGCGCAGCACGAGCTGGACCGGGAAGCGCAGCGGCGCATCGGGCTCCGCGCTCTCGAGCGGGAGGTCCTCGAGCCTGGTCACGAGCGGTCGGCCCGTCGTACCACGGCGCGCTTGCGGACGGCTCGACGACGTTGTCGCCTTCCAGCGCGCTCACCGGGACGCACGCGACGTCGTCGACGCCCAGCGTCGAGGCGAGCGCCCGGATGTCGGTGGAGATCTCGTCGAAGCGTGCCTCGTCCCAGCCGACGAGGTCCATCTTGTTCACCGCGACGAGGACGTGCGGGACGCGCAGCAGCGCGGCGATCGCCAGGTGCCGGCGCGTCTGCGCGACGACACCGTGGCGGGCGTCGACGAGCAGCACGGCGGCGTCGGCCGTGGAGGCGCCGGTGACCATGTTGCGCGTGTACTGCTCGTGCCCCGGGACAGTCGGCGAGGATGAAGCGCCGGCGCGGCGTCTCGAAGGACCGGTAGGCGACGTCGATCGTGATGCCCTGCTCACGCTCGGCGCGAAGGCCGTCCGTCAGGAGGGCGAGGTCGAGCGGCGTACCGCGGCGCTCGGAGACGTCGCGGACGTGATCGAGCTGATCGTCCGCGATCTGGCGCGTGTCGTGCAGGAGGCGCCCGAGCAGCGTGCTCTTGCCGTCGTCGACCGAGCCGCAGGTCGCGACTCGCAGCAGGCCGTGGACCTGCGTCGGCGCGGCGGCTGTGACCGCGTCCCGGCTAGAAGTAGCCATCGCGCTTGCGGTCTTCCATGGCCGCTTCGCTCGCGCGGTCGTCCGCTCGCGTCTCGCCGCGCTCGGTGACGCGCGTGGCGGCGATCTCGCCGACCACCTCGTCGATCGTCGCGGCGTCGCTGCGCACGGCGCCGGTGCACGTCATGTCGCCGACGGTGCGGTAGCGCACGCTCGCCTCGAAGGGCTCCTCGCCGGGGAGCCGCTGGATGACCGGGTCGTCGGCGTAGAGCATGCCGTCGCGGGCGAAGACCGATCGCGTGTGGGCGAAGTAGATCGACGGGAGCTCGAGCCCTTCGCGCTGGACGTAGCGCCAGACGTCGAGCTCGGTCCAGTTGGAGATCGGGAAGACGCGCAGGTTCTCCCCGGGACGCACGCGCGCGTTGTACAGATCCCAGATCTCCGGGCGCTGCGCGCGCGGGTCCCAGCCGCCGAACGCGTCGCGCAGACTGAAGATGCGCTCCTTGGCCCGCGAGCGCTCCTCGTCACGGCGGGCTCCGCCGAAGCAGGCGTCGAAGCGGTGCTCGGCGATCGCGTCGAGCAGCGTCACCGTCTGAAGCTGGTTGCGCGAGGAGCGCGGGCCGCTGACGTCGGCGATCCGTCCCGCGTCGATCGACGCCTGGACCGACGCGACGATCAGGCGCTCACCGAGCTCGGCGACTGCGGCGGTCGCGGTACGCGACGACCTCCGGGAAGTTGTGCCCGGTGTCGACGTGCATCACCGGGAACGGGAACGCGCCGGGCCGGAACGCCTTCTCGGCGAGCCGCAGCAGGACGATCGAGTCCTTGCCGCCGGAGAACAGCAGCACGGGCCGCTCGCGCTCGGCGGCGAGCTCGCGCATGATGTGGATCGCCTCGGCCTCGAGCGCGTCGAGATCGCTCAGCGGGGTGGTCGCGCGTGGGCAGTGCGGGGGCCAGGGTCATCCGTGGAGCCCGCATTCGGTCTTGTCGCTGCCGGCCCAGCGGCCCTCGCGGCCGGTCCCCGGGTTCGTGCACGGGACGCACCCGATCGACGCGTAGCCCCGGTCGTGCAGCGGGTGGTAGGGCAGGTCGCGCTCGTGGATCCGCTTCCAGACGTCCTTGTCGGACCAGTCGGCCAGCGGGTTGATCTTCCACAGCCCGTGGCGCTCGTCCCACTCGACCTTGCGCGCACCCGCGCGGGTCGGCGACTGCTCGCGGCGGATGCCCGGTGATCCAGGCGTCGAGGCCGGCGAGCTTCGCGCGCAGCGGGTCGACCTTGCGCAGCCCGCAGCAGGCGCCGGGGTCGCGCTTCCACAGCTCGTCGCCGTGGCTGGCCGCCTGCTCCTCGAGCGTCGGGCCGGTCGCGCGCTCGACGGTCGTGCCGTAGCGCTGTTCGACCTGCTTCCACAGCTCGTAGGTCTCCGAGAACAGCACGCCGGTGTCCAGCGCGAAGACGCGCGCGTCGCGCCGGACGCCGAAGAGAAGGTCCAGCAGGACGCGTCTCCTCCTGCTGGAACGAGCAGGCCAGCGCGATCTGCGGATGGAAGCGGTCGAGGGCCCACGCGATGACCTCCGCCGCGTCCGCGTCCTCGAGATCCGGCGGGCTGGCCGGGTCCAGCGCGATGACGGATGCGTCGGCCACCCTGGAAAAGTATCAAAACCCGATCAGGTTCCGGCCATTTCGATCGGAGGCTCGCCTTGGCGCACGACCGGCGGACCTTCCCTCAGACCGTCGTAGGTCGATCCGGCCGGCGGCGAGGCCAGCAGGCCGGCCTCGATCTCGCCGTGGCAGTTGGCGCATACGAGCACGCATTTCGCCGCTTCGAGGCGGTAGGTGTCGAGGGCCTTGCCTCGACCCATGTGCATCTCGAAGGACTTCGTCGCCGGATCGACGTGGTGGAAATGGAGGCTGACGACGCACCGGTCGTACCCGCACGAGCGCGCAGCGGCCTCCGGCCTCTGCGATCAGGATCGCTCGGACCTTCTGGTGTCGTCGCGTCACGGCCTCCGCGACGCAGCGCTTGCAGCGATACCGACCGCCGTAGTACCCGTGTTCCACGAGTCCGTGGTGGCGGCACTCTCTGGACGACGTTCCGGCGATCCGGGGACGGGCGGTCGGCCGGAACTCGCGGTGTGCGGAACAGGAGGATCGGGGGCGAGGTCGGCACGAACGTATGTTCGCACGCGACCCGGACAATGCGCCCCCTGGGACTCGAACCCAGACCGCCGGTTTAAAAGACCGGAACTCTAACCTGTTGAGTTAGAGGCGCCCGCCTGGAGTTTCGCATGGCGGAGCCGTCCGGTCGCGTTGCGGGCGCCACCCCGGCCACCGCACACCACGCTCCGGGCCGTCTCTAGAATCAAGACAGCGCCAGCCCTCATGGTGTAGCGGTTAGCACGCCAGCCTTTCACGCTGGTAGCGGGGGTTCGATTCCCCCTGGGGGTACTCCATGAAGCAGCACGTCGTCGAAGCACGAGTCATCACCCCGGCCCCCCGCGACACGGTCTGGGCCATCCTCGCCGATGCGCGGACATGGAACACGTGGGGCCCCTGGGACCGCGCGGAACTGGAGCGCGAGGGGCGATCCCGTCCCCGACGGTGTCGGAGCGATCCGCGTCTTCACGCGCCGGCCGATCACCTCGCGTGAAGAGGTGGTGGCCTTCGAGCCGCCGTCGCCCCTCGGCTATCGGCTGCTCTCCGGCCTTCCCGTGCGCGACTACAGCGCCGAGGTCCGCCTCACCCCGCAGGGCGCCGAGACCGAGATCCACTGGCGCTCGGAGTTCGAGTCCGGAGTGCCGGGGATGTCGGCGTTCATCGGGCGGATCATCCCGGGCGTCGCCGAGCGCCTCGCAGCGGAGGCGCGGCGCCGGGCCGTCGAGTGACCAGCGACGACCCGGCACGCCCCGCGCCGCTACTGCAGCGTCATGTTCGGCTCGCCCGAGCCGCTCAGCCCGTTGGCCGTCCGGGTGCACGTGCCGCCGCGCGGCGCGCCCCCGTTGTAGGCCTGGCGAACGCAGTTGCGCAGCGCGAGCTGGCCCCAGTAGTTGGGGTGCAGCGACTCCTGGACGAAGTAGTCACCGAAGATCGTCGACACGGTGCGGATCTGCTCGACCCATTCGGTGTTGTCGACGGCCCCGGCGCTCTGCCAGGTGGAGATGCCCTTCTCCTCGAGCAGCCCGACGGTGTTCTCGCACAGGCGGCGGCCGTTGAACGTGCCCTGCAGCTCCAGGATCTTCACGTTCGTCAGACCTGTCTGCGCCGCGGCGTTCTTGACCGCGTTGTTGATCGTCGGCAGGGCGGTGTTGTTCGCCCAGTTGGCGTCGGCGTTCCAGATGC
The DNA here is from genome assembly GCA_963817295.1 of uncultured Solirubrobacteraceae bacterium. Taxonomy (GTDB): domain Bacteria; phylum Actinomycetota; class Thermoleophilia; order Solirubrobacterales; family Solirubrobacteraceae; genus F1-60-MAGs163. The sequence goes on from CAWFOF010000003.1 coordinate 68,855, forward strand.
CGCACGCCGCCGGTGTTCTGGCGCGTGTAGCCGCCCTCGCCGTAGCGGAAGCCCGAGCTCGTCGGCAGCGGCGACTCGTAGTCCTGGACGACGATCGTGTACTGCGACGCCGAGTAGCCGGCGTTCACCATCGCCGTGCGGACGTTGAGGATCGCGTTCTTGATGTTCGTCGTCTGCGCCGCGACGTTCGCGCTGGTGAAGTTCGCCGTCACCGACGAGTCGTCGTTGCAGTAGTTCTTCCACCACGTCGGTGAGGTCAGCCAGTCGGTCAGGCAGCTCTGGATGATCGAGGCGAAACCGAAGTTGTTGCCTCCGATCGAGACGTCGACCATCTTCACGTTGTGGCCGGCGGCGTAGTTCTGCAGCGCGAGCGCCTGGCCCTGGCCGGCGGACCCGTTGTAGAAGTCCAGCCCCGGCTTGAAGTTCCCGCGTCATCTTCTGCACGACCCGCTGGACCGACGGCAAGCGCTACACGTACAACGGCAGCGTGCGGCAGGTGCTGAACGACGACGGGACGATCTCGGCGCGTTTCGACGGCCGGCGCGCGAAGCTCTCGTGCCTGAAGAAGACTGCGCGCAAGATCGACGAGAAGCGCTGTTACAAGAAGTACCGGTTCTCGGCGGAGATCTAGCTAGACCGCGCGCATCATGCCGCCGTCGACGACGACGGTGGTGCCCGTGATGTAGCTCGCCCGCGTCGAGCAGAGGAACGCGGCCGTCGCGCCGAACTCGTCGATGCTCCCGAGCCGGCGCGCAGGGATCTCGCGCTGAGCGACCTCGTCGGCCGCCTCGCGCGATCCGTACAGCTCGTACAGCCTGTCGGTCGCGATCCGGCCGGGGAGCACGCTGTTCAGCGTCACCCCGTCCTTGGCGACCTGGGTGGAGATCGTCTTGAAGGCGGCGAGCGTCGCGGCGCGGTTCGCGTTGCTGAGCATCAGGTTCGGAATCGGCTCGCGCACCGCCGTGGAGACGACGTTGACGATCCGCCCCCAGTAGCGCGAGCGCATCCCGGGCAGCACGGCACGCACGAAGGCCAGTGGCGACAGCACCAGGTCGTCGTACGCCTTGCGCCACTGCTCGTCCGTGAACTCGAGCGCGTTGGCGTTCGACGGCGGGCCGCCGGTGTTCGTGACGAGGATCGCGATCGGCCCGAGCTGCTCCTCGATGTCGGCCACCAGCGCGGGGACCGCGGCGTGGTCGGCATTGTCGTGGACGTAGCCGTGGCCGCCGAGCGCCGTGGCCGCCGCATCGATCCGCGAACGATCGCGAGAGGCGATCGCCACGACGGCACCTTCGGCCGCCAGCGCCGAGGCGATGCCGTAGCCCAGGCCCTTCGAGGCGCCTGTGACGAGTGCCACGCGTCCTTCGATTCCGAGATCCATCAGGCGACCCCCGCCTTGAGCGGCCCACGGCGGCGCTCGGAGAGGCCACCGCACCAGAGTGCGAACACGATGACGGCGAGCGCCGCGCCCGCCCAGTGAACGCCGAGCACGGTCGCGATGCCGCTGGGAATGCCCGCGACGGCGGCGCCCGCGAGCGTCAGCACCATCGGCAGGCGCAGGACCGCGGCGGTGATCGCGGCGCAGACGAACCACGCGGCCGGGCCCGCGATGAACCCGTAGTCCTCGAAGAAGCTGTGCGAGAGCGTGACGCCGAGGATGACCGCGAGGACCGCGACGGCGAGTGCCTGGACGATCGCCGCCTTCAGCGCGACGTGCGTGTCGATGGAGCGCAGCATGTGCCGCAGAGCGTAGCCCGCGTGGGGGGTGGCCCGTCTCGACGACGCATGCGGTAGCCGAGACGGGCCACCCCCTGCGATGGTGGCGATCCCTACGATCCGTGGGCGGGCGGTTAGCTCAGCTGGTCAGAGCGCCTGCCTTACAAGCAGGAGGTCCCCGGTTCGAGCCCGGGACCGCCCATTGGTCAAGCCCCGTTCCCAGCTGGACGGCGAGCCTGCCCGCATCGGTCAGCGGCTGACGATCGTGAATGCCGCGGTTCGGGTGCGCGCGCGGTTGCCGGTCGCGTCGATCGCGTCGAGTCGCAGGCGATAGCGGCCCAGCCGTAGGCGGGTGCGGGCGTTGATCCGTCCCTGGAACGCGATGTGGTGAATGCCAACCCCGAGGTGCCTCGTCAGCGAGCCGCCGGGCGCGTAGCGGATGCAGAGTGCTCGCCGGCGGTTGGCGCGTGTTCGTGCGGCGCAGCGGTTGCCCGCGCGTCGTCCGACTGTCACGACGTCGAATGTGAGCGTGACCTTGGCCGGCTCGTCCAGTCCGACCGTGATGGTGGTTCCCACTGGCGCGGCGGACGTCCGCCGCGCGATGCGTGGGAGCCGCGAGCCGAGCCTCCAGCGCGCGGGACGGACGGTGCTCGGCGCGATCGTCGGGGCGACCGTGTCGGGCGGCGGGACGGGCGCCGCGATGGCATGCGGAGCGCTCTGCTGCGCCGCTGCTCCGGCTGCGTTCGAGGCGGTGATCGTGCAGCGGTAGTCGCCAGGAGCGAACGCGGTGTAGGTGTCGGAGGTCGCTCCAGCGATGTCTGTGCCGCCGAGGCTCCAGGCATGGGTCACCGTCTGCGGGGCGCGCGAGAGGAAGGTTCCGACGAGGTCGGGCGCCCAGCCGCCGTCGGAGCAGGAGAGCACGGAGCCCGGTGTGGAGGTCCCGGTGACCGCTGCGGCGCCGTTGGCCGTGGGGGCGCTCAGCAGGGCGGGGGACCGCGGAGTGTTCACGGTCGCCCCGGCGGTGTTCAGGTCGCCGCCGCCACCGGTCCCGTCGAGCTTGGCAAAGGAGATCTTGTTGCCGGTGTAGTTCGCCCAGTAGATCCGTCCGGACGCGGGGTCGAGCGCGACCCCGGACGGGCCGCTGACGGTCGCCCCGGTGGTGTTCAGGTCGCCGCCGCCCCCGGTCCCGTCGAGCTTGGCAGAGGAGATCTTGTTGCCGGTGTAGTTCGCCCAGTAGATCCGTCCGGACGCGGGGTCGAGCGCGACCCCGGACGGGCCGCTGACGGTCGCCCCGGTGGTGTTCAGGTCGCCGCCGCCCCCGGTCCCGTCAAGTCGGGTGTACGAGATCTTGTTGCCGGCTCGGTTGGCCCAGAACACGCGCCCGGATGCGACGTCGATCGTCAATCCCTCCGGGCCGTTCATCGTCGCGCCGGCATTGCTGAGCCCGAGCGGGCCGCTCCCGTCCAGGTTGAAGCGCAGGATCTGCCCGCCGCCATTCGGGTTGACCACGTAGAAGTGTCCCGCGGCCTTGTCGAGCGCAACGCCGTTCGTCGCGACGGACGTGCTGAACAGGTTCCCTCCCCCGAAGCCGTCCAAGCGTGCGAACGCGAGTTGGGCCGTCCCACCAAAGTTGTCCCAGTAGATGCGCCCCGCGGCCGCGTCGATCGTGACGCCTGTCGGAAAACTCACGTCCCCGCCCGATGTGTTGACGTCGCCGCCGGAACCGGTCCCGTCGAGCTTGGCGTACGAGATCGTGTTGCCCGTGTAGTTCGCCCAGTAGATCCGGTCGGCCGCACGCGCCGAGGCGACAGAGGAGAGGAGTGCGACGGCGACGGCGACCACACCCGCGCTCAGTCCGAGGCCGGTGAGGGCCCCTGGGCGCGGGCTGTGCAACCAGCCGCCGGCCGAACGCGAACGTGATTGCGTGACCGAGCGTCGCATCGGTCCACAATCCCACCAGGCCAGGCCATGCACAAGCTAAGGCGCGCCCGGAGCTCCCCGGTTCGAGCCCGGGACACCCATCGGTCATCTGCCGCCGTCAGTAGCGCAGAAGCGCTGCGATGCCGCCGGCTTCGACGAGTGCCGGAGAGTTGTCGGCCGCGAGGGCCGTGACCTGTGCGCCGGTCGCGATCGCGGCTTCGACCGCGCGCTCGGCGAGCAGCTCCGCCGGCCCGGTGATGCTCCCGGGAAGCATGCCGGCGGCAGCGGAGAAGTCGCCGGCCGGGTCGAGGATGAGGTGCTCGACGCGGCCCTCGGCGAGCGAGGTGAGCGACTCGAGCGCTCCGACGGCGCCCGCACCCCCGGCCTGCGCGCGCTCGCGGGCGCGGTCCGCGAGCTGGGCTGCGCGGGCAAGCCAGGCGTCCTCGATCAGTGGCTCGAGCGCCTCGGCGATCACATGCGGGTCCTCACCGACGAGGTTCAGATGGCTCTCGGCGATCACGCGCTCGCTGAGGATCGGCGGAAGGGCGGCGCGGAACCGCGCGGCGACCTGCGTCTCGGAGACGATGACGATGCGCTCCCAGCCCAGCTGCTCCAGGCGCTTGCCGGTCTCTGCCGCCGCGGTGTCGAACAGCTGGTCGCGCTGGGCATTCACGCGCGCTTCGTAGCTCTCCTGGTGAGAGGTGCTCTGCACGCTGCGTCCAGCGCTGCCGGCAGCGGTCCCGCCGAACGGACGCCAGTCACCGAGCTCCAGCTCGAACGTCGAGTCTTCGGGCTCTGTCGGTTCGGCCTGTTCGATCTGCAGCAGCCGCACGACATCGCCGCTGACCAGCACGATTCCGGTCGGTGCGCCGCGGTCGGCGATGTCGACCAGCGGCGAGACGAACGGCTTGGCATCCCAGACGACCAGATCGTCGCGCACCGGAAGCTGCAGTGTGAAGCGCTCCGAACCGCCTCCGTCGACGTCGACGAACCACGCAACGCTGCGGCCACGCTCGGCGGGGTCCAGCCCCGTCAGTTCGGACTCGATGCGCTCACGCAAGTCGCGAAACGCGAGCCGGTCGTCGCGGTCGTCGCCGGCCTCGAGCCGTGCAGCGATCGCTCCGAGGCCGTTTCGCAGAGCGACCTGCCAAGCGGGCGTGCTGCTCGTGTTCGCCGGATCCCGCGGATCGGTCCGCGCGTAGACGCTGACGACGGGCCGGGCCGGATCGGTTGTGGCGAGCCGCTGAAGGACATCTCGCGTGAACATGAGTGGACACTAACGCCGCGATGCGCCGGGGGCCGCCGCCGTCGACGGGGCCCCCGAGCGCGTCGCCTACTGCGTGACCGGCACGTCTTCGGTCTGCTTGGGGATCTTGGTCTTCCCGCTGAGGCTTGTGGCCTTGCACCCGTGCGGGCGGCCGAGGTCGAACGGCCCGGCGATCGCCTGGACCGGCTTGCCCGAGGCGACCGTCGCCGTCATGACCGTCAGGATCGGGTTCAGGCGAGGCTCCTGGCAGAGCGGTGTCTCGATCGTGAACTGTCCTTCCAGGACGCTCCACTTCCCGCCGTACGTGCCGACGCAGTTCTCTCCGTAGCCGGGGAGCTCGCCGTTACACGAGAATGCGTCGGTGGGCACGACGGCCTTTGTCGCCGGGTCGACGCCGAACACCTCGGTCTCGATCGACTGGACCGGATGTCCGTCGAAGAACAGTGAGTAGCCGGTGATCGGCATCGCACAGGCGATCCGGTACTTCACCCCGGTCAGTGTCGGATCGTTCGCGGTCTTGTCTCCGGCGGCGATGCTGCCCCTGCAGGAGTTCTGATTCAGGTTCAGGTCCGCGCTGGCGACGCCGGGGCGGCCGCCGGCGAGCGTGAAGGCGACGGCGGCGAGCAGCAGCGCGGCGGCCGTCGCGAGCAGCACAGCGGTTCGCCGAGACGTGGCGGGAATGTTCAAGGGGTCCTCCATCGGTGGAAAGCAGTCACGCCGATGCGCGACCGAGACGCCAGCAGTCTCCTGTTCACAGTCCGCCCACCGGTTACCGTCGCGTTGTCGGGCCGTGAACGTCCTGTGACCTTGCGCTCAATCGCTCCCCGCGGCGGGGGCGTTCGCGAAGACCTTCGCGCCGAAACTCTTCACCGCTGCATCCCCGGCGCGCGCCGGAGCCGGCACGCCGAAGATCGCCGACAGGGTCCGCAGCAGGCTCAGATGGTCGTAGGGCGTGGAGACGGTCGCCCCCGCCGCGACGTACGGCGAGAGCAGCAGGGCGCCCACGGAGACGCCGCCGGTCGCCGCAGGGTCGGGCCTCGGGCCGTCCGCCGACGTCACGACGATCAGCCCGCCGTCGGCGTACGCGGGCGACGCCTGGATCTGCGGGACGACGGACCCGAGCCACGCGAGCGCGGCGTCGGGGCCGGCCGGCGCCCCCGCGGCGCATGGAGTCGTCTCACCGTCGTGACACGCGTTGGGAATGACGTACGCGAGTGCCGGGGCGCTCGATGCACTCGCGAGGTCCGCGGTCAGGCGGTCGAGCCCGACGACGGCCGTCCCGCAGTCCGCGCTCTCGGTGATCGACCGGAAGTAGACGAACGGGTTGTGCGAGGTCAGGTAGGCGTCGCCGGTGCGCGGCAGGGTGAAGGGATCTGCGGTGTCGAGGTCCGGGTGGCGGCAGCTCGACTGATCCGGCGCGCCGGCGCCGATGTCCTCGGCGTACGCACGCCAGACGAGCCCGGCGCCGGTCAGGCGGTCGGCGAGCGTCACCGCCTGCGCCGGCTCCACGCATCCGTCGCCCGTCACGAGGCCGGTCTTCGCCGAGACCTTGCCGGGTGAGACGGCGCTGTACACGGGGCACCCCGCCTGCTGGGCCGCGGTGGGCTCGAGGCCGCTGACGAGCACGACGGAGTTCGCCAGTGCGCCCCTTCGTGACCGATGAGTAGGACGTGAGCAGCGTGCCGGCGCTCACGAGCTGCGGGAACGTCTCGCCCGCGGGCGCCTGTGCCTGCGCGGCAGCGGCCGTCGGGTTCGCCGCCGCTGCCGTCGCCGCGGCCGCGGCGACGTCGACGCCGTCCAGGGTGATGACCCACACGTGCTTGACCGGCGCGGGGGCGGCCGGCGTCGCCGGAGTCTTGTCCGGGGGCTTGGCCGTGTCGCCGGAGCCGGCCTTCTGCTTCGGGGCCGGGGTGGTCGTCACCGGAGCCTGCGCCGGGACGTCGCTCGCGGCGGGGTCGGGGGCGGGCGTGTCGGCGCTCGCCGCGGCGCTCGTCGCGGCGTCCGGAGCCGGGGCCTGCTTCGACGGGGTGGTCGCCGGAACCGCCGGCGCGGGCGCCGGCGCCGCACGGGCGATGTACAGGCGCCCCGCCGAGGCGCTCTGCGGCGCCCCCGCCAGGGACCCCCCGAGCAGCGCGCCGAACGCGAGGACGCCGGCCGCCGCCACCGCGGCGACCCGCGGGCGGCCGAGCGCCAGCGCGGCGGGTGGCAGCGCGGCCCAGGCGGGCGTGTCCGCCGGCGATGGCGGTGAGGCGGCGCAGTCGACGGCTCCGCCTCGCGCGAGAGGAACCGGCTCGAGCCGCCTGGGGCGTTGGCACGTCCCGCACTCCAGGCAGTAGCGCTGATCGCTCGCGAGCGGCGCGGCGCACGTCGCGCACGGCGTGCCGGACGGGCGCAGCAGCGGGCCCGTGCGGTCATCCGAAGTCGTCATCGGGGGCGATCGTCGTCCATGCGGGCGCGCGCGATGTGAAGGCCTCGTGACGGGCCCCGCGCGCGCGGGCGACCTTCTCCGGATCTTCACAACGCAGGCACGGGGCCTTCACATCTGGGCCCGGGGAACGACGCAGACTGGCGCCCATGACCACGAAAGGAGTTCTCTCTATGTCTCGCACCCGCCTTCTCGGGGTGAGCGCCGGGCTGGCCGCGGTGGCCGTCACCGCCGTGCCGGCGATCGCATCCGCGACGCCGGTGATCACGATGAGCGGTTCGACGTCCGTCGCCCCGCTCGCGTCGCCGCTGGCCCGCGCCTACCTCAAGCAGTACCCGGGCCGGGTGAAGTTCAAGCTGGCCCAGGGCGGGTCGGATGTCGGGGTCGCCGACGTGGCCGCCGGTCGCGTCTCGATCGGCAACTCCTCGCGCGATCCGAAGGCGAGTGATCCGGGGGGCCTCTTCTTCAACAAGATCGCCCGGGACGCGATCTGCATCGTGACCGCCCCCGGCAATCCGATCGCGAACCTGACGCAGGCACAGATCCAGGCGATCTTCTCGGGCAAGGTGCGTGACTGGGGCCAGGTCGCGGGCGCGTCCGCCACCGGCACGATCGACGTGGTCACGCGCACCGCGGCCTCGGGCACGCAGGACGCCTTCCAGAAGATCTTCATGGGCTCCGCGTCGGTGCTCGGCGCAGCCGGTGCGAAGGCCTCGAACGGCCTCGTGCAGCAGGCCGTTCACGACGGACCCGAGGGCGATCGGCTACGTCTCGCTCGACTTCGTGAACGGGGTAACGCCGATCCCCTACAACGGCACCGCCTGCAACCTGCGCAACGCGAAGTCCGGCGAGTACGGCGGCGTGCGCAACTTCTGGATGGTCACGCGCGGGCGGCCGGTCGTCGGCAACCCGATCCAGAAGTTCATCACCTGGGTGCAGAACTCGACCCGCGCGCAGGCGATCGTCGGGCAGCACTGGGTTCCGCTGAAGTAACGGATGCTCGAACGCATCCGCAGGCCGTGGTCGGACCGGCGCGCCGAGGTCACCCTCGGCGCGCTGGCCTGCACCGTGCTGGCCGTCATCGTATTCATGGTCGTCTTCGTGGCGATCCGTGCGTGGCCGTCGTTCCACGCCAACGGGCTGTCGTGGTTCTCCGCCAAGGGGAACGTCGACCGGCAGCTCAACGCGATGGTGAACTCGGGGGCGAACCCGTCGCCGGCCGACTACCAGCTCGGGGCATGGCCGCTGATCTACGCGACGCTGCTGACGACCGCGATCGCGACGGCGCTCGGGCTCGTGTTCGCGCGTCCTCTCGGCGATCTTCATCGTCGAGTTCGCGCCCGAGTGGATCCGCCGCCTGATCGTCCCGATCGTGCGGCTGCTCGCGGCGGTCCCGTCCGTCGTCTACGGGCTGATCGGGATCCTCGTGCTCGCGCCGTTCGTGGGCAACCACCTCATCTCCCCGGGGCGCAAGGAGTCCGTGCAGTTCGTGATCCAGCTCTCGGGGACGAGCCTGCTCGTCGCGGTCGGCGATCCTGACCGTGATGATCACGCCGATCATGGTCGCGATCACGGTCGACGGCCTCTACGCGATCCCGCGGGCGTGGAAGGAGGGCGCCGTCGCCCTCGGCGTGAATCGCTGGCGTGCGATGTGGACCGTGACGGTTCGTGCCGCGCGCCCCGCGATCATCGCGGGCGCGGTGCTCGCCACCACGCGTGCCATCGGCGAGGCGATCATGATCTCGATGGTCTCGGGCTCGAAGGGCTTCGCCCCGAACCCGGCGGACGGCCTCACGTTCATCTTCGAGCCGCTGCGCACACTCGCCGCGACGATCGTCGAGGACTCCGAGTCGATCAACGCCCCCGCGATGCAGTCGAGCCTCTACGCGATGGCGCTGCTGCTGCTCGCCGGTGCGCTTCTTCCTGTCGATCGGCAGCTGGATCGCCAAGCAGCCGCTGAAGAAGTACGGGACGCGGATGTAGATGGCGACGACCGCCCGCCCGCCGCTGCCGCCACTGCGCCCACCGTCCGGCTCCGGGGGGCCGGCGAGGAACAAGCGCCCCAGGAGCGAGTCGATCGCGACCTGGCGCTGGAGCGATCGCGTCGGCTACGTCCTGATGTGGATCGCCGGCCTGCTCGTCGTGGCGATCGGCGTGGGGATCGTCGGCTACATGGCCTTCCGCGGCCTGCAGTACGTGCGCCCGTCGCTGATCTTCAGCCACCCGCAGGCGGACCTCGACCAGTCGAAGTCCGGTGGCTTCCTGGATCCGTTGCTGGGGACCGTGATCCTCACGCTCATCGGAATCACGATCGCGACGCCGCTGGCCGTCGCCGCGGCCACGTGGATCGTCGAATACGGGCGGCCGACGTGGCTCGCCCGGGTGGTCGACTCCGGCATCGAGATCATCGCCGGCACACCCGACATCGTGATCGCGCTCTTCGGCCTCGTGCTCTTCCAGCAGGGCATCTTCGGCTGGATGTCGTTCACCGCGCAGGACGGCGCCGTGTTCGGGCGCTCCTTCCTGACGGCCGGCGCCATGATGGCGCTGCTCGCGCTGCCGATGGTGTTCACCGCGACCCGCGAGGGGCTCCAGGCGATCCCGCAGCACGTTCGCGAGGCCTCCTACGCGCTGGGCAAGACGCGGGCGGCGACCATCCGGCGCGTCCTGCTTCCCTCGGTGCGGCCGAACATCTCGACCGGCGCGGCGCTCGGCATGGGACGGATCGCCGGCGACACGGCGATCGTCGTCGTGCTCCTGGGGGCCAGCCTGCAGCTCGATCCCGAGGGCTCGATCCCGGGCCTGCGAACGCTGACCGGGACCGGGGGGACGCTGACGAGCTACGTCTACAACAACTCGCCGGCCGGTGAGGGCAACGCCGCGCAGAAGGCCTACGCGGCGGCATTCGTGCTGCTCCTGATCGTGATCGCACTGAACTTCGCCGTCGACCTGATCGCCAAGCGCGGCGCGCGCACGGGTCTTGAGACCTCGAGGCTGGGAGCCCGCCGATGATCACCGACGACCACGAGCTGACCGTCGACGGAGACCCGCCGCGCCCGGCGCAGACTCCGCCACCCCCGATCCGGCGGATCCGCGTCGACCGGGCTCCGCGCGTCGCCCACGGCGAGCCGGACGACGGCGCGCTCACATCGAGCGCGGCGGCCCGGCCGTCGCGCCGGCCCGCCGGACCCGAGCGCATGACGGTCGACGGCCTCAGTGTCTTCTACGCGGACAAGCAGGCGGTCAAGCACGTCTCCGTCCCGATCCGCCAGGGGGAGGTGCTGGCGCTCATCGGCCCGTCCGGCTGCGGCAAGACGACGCTCCTGCGGACGCTGAACCGCCTGACCGAGCTGACGCCGAGCGCCCGGCGCGAGGGCCGCATCGCGCTCGACGGGACCGACATCGACGAGATCGAGGTCACGGCGCTGCGCCGCCGGGTGTCGATGGTCTTCCAGCAGCCGAACCCCTTCCCGATGTCGATCTTCGACAACGTCGCCTACGCCCTGCGCGAGCAGGGAGCCCGGCGGCCGAGCAGGAAGGTGCTCGAGCCCTACGTCACCGAAGCCCTTCATCGCGCGGGCCTGTACGACGAGGTCTCCCACGACCTGGACCATCCGGCGCTGCGTCTGTCCGGCGGCCAGCAGCAGCGTCTGTGCATCGCGCGGGCGCTCGCGGCCGGCCCCGAGGTGCTGCTGATGGACGAGCCGTGCTCGGCGCTGGATCCGAAGTCGACCGCGGTCATCGAGGAGCTGATCCTCGAGCTGCGTGAGAGCCTCGCGATCGTCATCGTGACCCACAACCTCCAGCAGGCCCACCGCGTCGGCGATCAGGTCGCTTTCATGTACCTCGGAGACCTCGTGGAGTACGGGGAGGCCGAGCAGGTGTTCGGTGCGCCGCGCGCCGAGCGCACGCGCGAGTACGTGCGGGGCGCGTTCGGGTGATGCGCCGGCGGGCCGTCCTCGTGCTCAGCGTCGCCGGCATCGCGGGCGGCCTGTCGGCGTGCGAGACGACGCAGCAGACGAGCACGCGGCTGTCGAAGGACGCGGGCACGCTGCTGCACGTCAAGGGCGTGAGGATCACGCGCGAGAACGCGGGCGTGAAGGTGCTGTCCGAGACGGTGCTGCGCGACGCCAACGGCGTCGCCGCCGTCGTCTGGGTGCGCAACGCGGGCCCGGCCCAGGCCAGGGTCCCAGTCCTGATCGCCGTCAAGGACGCCAAGGGCCGCTCGCTCTACTCGAACTCGATCCCGGGGCTCGATCCGTCGCTGACCTCGCTGCCCGTGATCGAGCGTGGCGAGCGCACCTTCTGGGTGAACAACCAGATCCCGACGGCGGTGGCGCCGCATGCGGTCGCCGCGCGCGTCGGCGTCACCGACGCGCCGGTGCCGAGGACGATCCCGAAGCTCGAGATCTCCAAGCTCCGCTACGGCAGCGACGTCTCCGGCGTGTTCGCCCGTGGCGTCGTCACCAACCGCTCCAAGCTCCCGCAGGTACGCCTCGTGGTGTCCTGCGTGAGCCGCCGTGGCTCGAGGATCGTCGCCGCCGGCCGCGCGATCGTCGACCGCCTCCAGCCGGCCCCGACACCCAAGCCGGTGACGTTCCGCGTCTACTTCATCGGCGATCCGAAGGGCGGCACGGTGAGCTGCGTCGCCCCGCCGACCGTCCTCACAGCAGGGAGTTCGTCATGAGCACGCACCAGCCGACCGAGCCGCTCGCCCCGGTCGATCCGCAGCCGGTACTGGGGCTGCACGGGGAGCCCTGCGCGTCGTGCGGCGCTCCGCTCGCAGCCGACCAGCGCTACTGCCTGAGCTGCGGCATGCGGCGGGCCGGCACGCGGCTGCCCTTCCGCGACATCCTCGCCGAGCCGCAGAGCGCGGTCACGGCCGAGGGTCCGGCCTCCGCGAAGCCGCGCGCGGATCCATCGCGCGGGGGGACGCTGGCGGCACTCGCCGGCCTCGGCGTCGTCCTGCTGGCGCTGGGGATGGGCGTGCTGATCGGCCACGCCGGTCAGGGCGGCGCACCGGCGGACACGACTCCGCAGGTGATCAACGTCGGGGGAGCGACGACGACCCCCGCCGACACCGCGGGCGCCGCCGCGGGGGCGGCCGCGGGGGGCGCTGCGGCCAAGACCTCGAAGAGCGCCGCGAAGACGCCGGGCTCCACGAAGTCCGGCGGCTCGGCGAGCGGGACGAAGGCGACGAACACGAAGCTGAAGTCGCTGGACAACCTCACCCCGCAGCAGTACCAGAAGCAGTCGCGCAAGCTCCCGAAGGTCGTCGGGACGGGTGGCGCGCCGCCCCCGAAGGACAACAAGCCGGCCGCCGGCGGCGGCGACTTCCAGACGATCGGATGACCACGATGCTCGACCGCATGCGCCGGCTTCCCGGCGTCACCACCCCCGCAGCGCCCGACCAGCCCGACCCGCACGCCGAGCTTCGCGCGCGTCGCGACGACCTCGCCGAGCGGGTCGCCGAGCTGACCTGGGACCTCGGCGGCCTGACCTACGAGATGGCGATCCGCGACCACTTCCGGCTCGACGTCCTGGTCCGCCGCGCGGCCGAGCTCCAGGAGGCGGACGCCGAGCTGGGCGAGGTCGAGCGGCTCGTGGCGGCGGCGGCGGAGGGCGTCGGTGGTGCATGCCGGTCGTGCGGCTCGCCGCACAGTCGCGGCGCGACGTACTGCTGGAAGTGCGGCCAGCCGCTGATGCTCGAGGTTCCCGTGGGCGGGATGCCGGCGGAGGCGCCGGCCACGCTGCCGCCGCCCGTCTGAGGCTCAGGCGGCCTGCACGGCGGGCACGCTGCGCAGCTCCTCGTGCCGGGCCTGGGCCTGCAGCTCGCCCAGCACGCGCTCGACGACGGGCGCGCCCTGCGCTCCGCGCCGGCACGCCGCGAACAGGTGCCGCGCCGGAGCGGCGCCCGCGAGCGGGATCAGCACGGCGCCGTCCTGCGGCCTCGGGGCCGCATGGGCGAGCCTCGGCACGAGCGCGACGCCGAGCCCTGCTCCGCAGAGGGCGATCATCGCGTCGAAGTTCGCGCTGCGGTGCGCGACGCGCGGGCTGAAGCCCGCGGCGCGGCACCCGCCGACGACGACCGCCTCGCAGGTGAACCCGGTGGGGTGCAGGATCCACTCCTCGCTCGCGAGGTCGGTGAGTGCGATCTGGCGGCGGCCGGCGAGCGGGTGGGCGGCGGGGAGCAGCGCGTCGAGGCGGTCGGCGAGCAGGTCGACGCGGTGGATCTGCGGGTCGTCGTGGCCCGGGGCGCCCGGCGCCTCCATCGAGATGACGAGGTCGAGCTCGTGGCTCGCGAGCCGCTGGAACCCCTCGTCGGCCTCGACCTCGTCTGCGCGCACGACGACCTCGCCCCCCTCGGCATGCAGGCGCCCGGCGACCGGGGCGACGAGCGCGGCCATGGCCGTGCCGAAGCTCCCGATGCGAACCTCGCCGGCGGCGCCGCGGGCGTGAGCGTCGACGTCGGCCCTCAGGCGCTCGACCTCCGCGAGGATCGCGTCGGCGCGCCGGACGAGCAATCGACCGACGGCGGTGAGCCGGACGGACCGGCCGTCGGGCTCGAGCAGCGGCTCGCCCACCTCGCGCTCGAGCGCGGCGAGCTGCTGTGAGACGGCGGAGGGCGTCAGGTGCAGCGCGTCGGCGGCCGCGGCGATCGTCCCGCGGACGGCGACCTCGCGCAGCGTGCGCAGGCGACCGAGATGGATCATGCAGCAAAGCTTACGGGTACCGGCCAGACACGCGAGTCGATCTGATGGATTGCGACCGCCATCCTCCCGCTCATGCCGATCCGCCACGTCCTGCTCGCCGTCGCCGTCGCGGTCGTCTGGGGCGTGAACTTCGTCGTCATCCACGTCGGGCTGGACTCCTGGCCTCCGCTGCTGTTCGCGGCACTGCGGTTCACGCTCGTGGCCTTCCCCGCGGTGCTGTTCGTCCGGCCTCCGCGCATCGGTGCGCGGACGGTCGTGGCGATCGGGCTCACGCTCAGCGCGGGACAGTTCGCGCTGCTGTTCATCGCGATGAACCGCGGCCTCCCGGCGGGGCTGGCGTCGCTCGTGCTCCAGTTGCAGGCCGTCTTCACGATCGGCCTGGCGATGGCCTTCCTCGGCGAGCGCCCGGGCACGCGGCGGCTGATCGGCGCCGCGGTCGCGCTCGCCGGGATCGGCGTCATCGCCGGCGGGCGTGCGCACGGCGTCCCGCTCGCGGCGCTCGCGCTGTGCGTCGGGGCGGCCGCATCCTGGGGGACGGGCAACGTTCTCGTGCGCCGTGCGCAGGCCCCGGATGCGGTGTCGCTGCTCGTGTGGACGAGCCTCGTCCCCCCGCTGCCGCTGCTCGCGCTGTCGTTTGCGCTCGAGGGCCCGTCGCGCATCGGAGCCGCGTTCGGCTCCGTCGCGCCGGGGGGCGTCGCGGCACTGCTCTACGTCGTCGTCGCGTCGACGGCGTTCGGTTTCGGCACGTGGGCGTGGCTCCTGCGCCGCCACCCGGCCTCGCGTGTCGCGCCGTTCACGCTGCTGGTGCCCGTCGTGGGCATCGCGAGCGCGTGGGCGCTGCTCGCCGAGCGCCCGACCGGCGGTGAGCTGGCCGGGTGCCTGGTCGTGCTCGCCGGGCTGTCGCTGACGAGCCTGCCTGCGGGCCTCGCTTCGTGGCGGTTGCGCCGCGCGGGCGGAGGGGCCAGTATCGAGGCATGCGCCGTGCACCGTCGGTCCTCGTTGCGCTCACGGTGGCCGCGGCCGCCGGGGCTGCGCTCGGCACGGCGCCCGCCGGGGCGAGCCTGACGCTCTGGCCGACCTGTTCCTCGCCCCCGGGCGGCGACTATGCGCTCTGCGCCAAGGGTGCGTTCCCGCAGTCCGTCCTGCCGGGCCCGGACGGCGCCGTCTGGTTCACGACCGCGCGCGCGAACCTCGGCCGCGTGACCACCGCGGGAGGGGTCAGCCAGTACGACGTGCCGGTGCTCACCCCGGCGGGCGGCGGCGGGCTGCTCGGCGGGCTGGCCCTCGGCCCCGACGGCGCATTCTGGTTCCCCCAATTCGGGCTCAGCGGCCTCTGGCGAGGAAGCGCCACGGGTCCCCCGGTCTTCAGCTACTCCGACGGCGGTCCCGCCGACACGCAGCCGCGCGACGCGGCGCTGGGGCCGGACGGCGCACTCTGGACCGCGGAGGCGAAGACCGACTCGGTCGGGCGACTGGCCCTCGGCGGAGCCTTCACCCACATCCCGCTTCCGCCCAAGCCGGCGGGCACGTTCGTGAGCTCGCTCGCGATCTGCTCCGGGCCTGACGGCCGGCTCTGGGTCGCCCGGCCCAGGTCGATCGCCGCGATCACCACCGCGGGCATCGTCACCTCGTATCCGGTGCCCGGCAACGATCCCGAGGCGATCGCGGTCGGCCCCGACGGAGCGGTCTGGTTCACGATGTACGGCACGGACCGCGTCGGGCGGATCACCACGACCGGCGCGGTGACGCTGTTCGACCTGCCTTCGGGTGCCGCTCCCGCGTCGATCACCACCGGCCCCGACGGTGCGCTCTGGATCGGGCTGGGCAAGGACCAGGGGATCATGCGGATGACGACGAGCGGCGCGTGGACCGTCACGCCGCTGTTGTTCAGCTCCCAGGTCAGCTCGATCACCACGGGCGCGGACGGCGCCATCTGGTTCGGCGACCTCGCCGGCAGCCGCATCGGCCGGCTCGACGGCGTCGCTCCCGCAAGCGGCCCGTCGGTCACGTCGCTGATCCCCGCCTTCGCGGCCGCGGGCGCGACGGTGGCCGTCACGGGAACCGGCCTGGGTGGCGCGAGCGCCGTGACCGTCGGCGGCCTGAAGGCCGCCTTCAAGGCCACCGCCCGCGGCCTCGACGTCACGATCCCGGCCGGGGCGGGCGCCGCGCCGCTCCGCGTCAGCGCGCGCGGAGCCACCTCGCCGCCGACCGACGCGGCGACGTTCACCTATGCGACGGCGGGCGCGTCGCAGCCGGCCCCTCCGGCTCAGCCCGCGGCGGCGCCGACGGTCGACCTCGGGAGCGCCAGGCTCAGCCCGGACGGGACGCTGACCGTGAGCGTCGCGACGAGCGTCGCCGCGCCGTTCGACATCGTCGCCGGGCTGCCGCTGTCCGGGAAGCGCGCGCGCATCGCCGGTCGGCCGAAACTCACCATCCCCCGTGCCGGCAAGGCGAAGGGGCGCTTCACGCGCGCCGGGCGCACGAGCGTGCGGGTGCACCTTGGCCGTTCGGCGCTGCGGACGGTCCGCCGCGGCGGACGCCGCGGGGCGCGGGTCGAGGTCGGCGTGCGGATCGGCCTCGGCGGCGGCCAGACCTCGGTCGGCCAGCGGACCTACAGACTCGTCCTGCGATGAAGGGAGCGTCATGACCCGTCGCCGATCAGCAGCCGTGGCCGGCATCGCGGCCGTCGCGCTGTCCGCCGCCGCCGGCCCCGGCGAGGCGGGCGCGACCAACATCCTGCGTCTCGACGGCGTCGGTCCGCTGAAGCTCGGCATGTCGGCGACGGCCGGGCGCCGGACCGGATGGCTCGCCGATCGCGCACTCGGATGCGAGCTGGCCGGGCCGCACCGCCCGGTGACCTACCGCCTGACGGGCCGGCGGGCGCCCGCCGGAATCCGCGGGGTGGTCGAGTTCGACCGCGGCAAGCTGGGCGTCATGTCCTTCACGCGCGGCGTGCGGACGACCACCGGCGTGCGGGTCGGGCGGACGACCGCGGCGCGCATGGCGGCCCGCTACCGGCGCGCCGGATTCGGCGTCTCGGCGGGGTTCGACAACGTCTTCCAGGCGACGTTCGTCAACGTCAGGCGCCACGGGCGCCAGGTGATCGGAGGCTTCAGCACGGGGTCGGTCGTCACGCTGCTCGGGATCCCCGCGGTCCCGGTCTGCGAGTAGTGGAGGGCGGCTACTTGCCGGTCGTGCGGTGCATCGCCGCGCGCGTGTGACCGGCCTGCTCGCGGCCTGAGCCCGTCCCGCCGCGCGCCGCGCCGCGCACCGGAAGCGGCGTCCGGCGCATGAGCAGGCGCAGCGCCTGATCATCCGGCCCCTCGTCCGCACGCTCCTTGAGCGTCCGGGGATGCACGGTGCGAAACGCCGGGCCGCGGGTGGGGTCGACGACGGCGACGACGACCTTCGACCTGCTCGGCACGTCGAACACGATGCCGTCGAGCTCCGGGCCGCCGCCGGCCACCTTCACGAGATCCCCTGCGGTTGTCGACTCCATGGGTGCAGCGTACCGGCGCGCTCGCCGCCGCTACCCGAGCACGTCAGAGGACCCCAGCTCGCGCGCCAGCTGCGAGGCGAGTTCCGACGCGCTGCGCAGCATGTTGCGCAGGAGTGCCGCGAAGAGCGTGGGGCGCGTCTCAGCGAGCTCGCGGAACGCGAGCGCCCCCAGCACCAGCATCGTGCCGTCGGTGTCGGCCCGGACGTCGACCGGGCGCGGGAGCTCGCCGAGCGCCGCCAGATCTCCCACGGCCCAGCCGGGCGTCAGCGTCGCGACGCGCCGGCGCCTTCCGTCGTCGAGCGGGATCGATGTGCTCAGCTCGCCGTTCATCACCAGGAAGATCTCGTCGCCGGCGTCTCCGGCGCTGCCGAGCTGATCGCCGGCGGTGAACGAGCGCGTCTCGAGCAGCCCGGCGAGATGCTCGAGGGCCGCCTCGTCGAGGCCGCGCGTGAACCGATGCTCGGCCAGCGTGACCGAGACGGGCGCGAGCTCGCGGCCCGCATGACGTGCGAGCAGCTCCTGTTCGCACCACTCGCTCGCGTGGTCGCGGTCGTCGAACACGCGCACGGGGCCGACGCCGTCGGGGTCGCCGGCGTCGAGGTGGGGGCGTCCCGGGCGCTCGATGAACGCGAGCTCGCGCCCGGCCTCGCGCATACGCACTGACGCGGCGCGCAGCAGGCGAACCGACGGCAGGTCGACGTACTCCGCGTCGCGCAGGTCGATCACGGCGACGTCGACGCCTTCGGCCATGACCTCGCGGACCACGCGCTCGGCGCCCGCGAACAGGAGGTCGCCCTGCAGGTCGAAGACGACCGCTCGCGCGCCGACATCCGCCAGCAGCGCGCGCTCGGCGGCCGGACGGCGGCGATGCGACGGCGCACGGTCGATCGGGTGCCGCGCGCCGATCGCGACGTGTGCCGGCCGCGCGGCGCGCAGGAAGTGCAGCTCGAGGTCGCGTGAGAGCTCGCGGCAGGCCTGTACGCCGCGCACGCTGTTCCCGCGCGCGTCGAGCGGCGGCGAGAACACGGCCATGCCGATCTGCCCGGGAAGCAGCGCGAGGATGCCGCCCGTGACGCCGCTCTTGGCCGGCAGCCCGACGGTGACCATCCAGTTGCCGGCCTCGTCGTACATCCCGCAGGTCGTCATGACGCTGAGCACCTGCTGCGCGAGACCCGGCTGCAGCGCCCGCTCGCCCGGTCAGCGGGTGGACGCCGCCGTTCGCCAGCGTCGCCGCCATCAGCGCCAGGTCGTGGCAGTCGAGGCTGACCGAGCACTGGCGGAAGTAGACGTCCAGGGCGTCGTCCGGATCGCCGTCCAGCACGTCGAACGAGCGCAGCATGTTGCCGATCGCGCGGTTGCGGAAGCCGGTGTCGCGCTCGGAGGCGTAGACGGCCTCGTCGATCACGAGCTCGCGGCCGGCGAAGCGCGAGAGCCCGGCGCGGATCCGTTCGAACCGGCCGCCCGGCCCGTCGCCGGCGACGAGCGAGGTCGCGGTGATCGCGCCGGCGTTGATCATCGGGTTCAGCGGCCGCCCGGTGACCGGGTCGAGGCTGATCTCGTTGAACGCGTCGCCGGAGGGCTCGACGCCGATCTTCGCGGCCACCGCGTCGGCCCCGGCGTCCTCGAGCGCCATGCCGTAGACGAACGGCTTGGACATCGACTGGATGGTGAACGCCTGGCGCGTGTCGCCCGCCTCGTAGACGTGGCCGTCGATCGTGGAGAGGCAGATCCCCAGCCACGCGGGGTCGGCGACGGCGAGCTGCGGGATGTAGTCGGCGACGTCGCCGGACCGGTCGGTCGCGCAGCGCGCGAGCAGGCCCTCGAGGTAGTCCTGGATCGGTGATCGCATCAGCGCAGGATGTTCACGGCTCGGGCGGCGACGAGCAGCACGGTGACGGCCGAGACGCCGGACTCGGCGAGCATCATCCACTTCACCCTGCGCCTCAGCGGCATCACGTCCGTCGGGCTGAACGCGATCGCGTTCGTGAACGACAGGTAGACGTAGTCGAGCAGCCGCGGGTGCCAGCCCGGCTCGGCGAGCGTCGGGTTCTCGTCCTGGGGAAACTGGAAGTCGCGCGGCGGCGGCTCGGGCTCGCGCCGGCGCGCCGGCCCGCCGCGATCGACCTCCCAGAACAGCAGCCCGAACGTCAGGACGTTCGTTCCCCAGATCGTGGCGCCCTTCAGCAGCAGTTCGCCGCCGCTCTTCTCCTGGGCCTGCAGGAGCGAGACGATCAGCACGACGAGCGCGAGCGCGTTGGCCACCGTGATCACGCCGACCAGCGCAGCGCCGCCGTGCGGCGATGCCCGAGCTGTTCGAGCCGCTCGCGCGGTGCCGACCACGCGAGCGAGACGACCAGCAGCGCCTCGGGCACGACCGGGATCAGCCAGACCCAGCCGGGGAGGCCGGCCAGGGTCCAGCCGTTCGCCGAGGCTGGTCACCGCGAGCGTCACCTGGAGCGCGATCACGAGCCCGACGGCGAACGTCGCCTCGATGCGCGATTCGAGCTGCTCCTCGGCCTGCGGATCGTCGCTCATCCGGCGATTGTCACCGACGCCGCGGCCGGGTGCCCCCGGCCCGCGATTCGCCGGTCGCGGGGCCGGGCGGATACGCTTGCATCATGAGCGACGACTGGCGCGTGCGCGCCGATCTCCACGACCCCGACGGAGCGCCGACGGTGCTGCGCGGCATGAAGGACTGGGGCCTGGACGACGACATCGAGTCCGGCCTGCCCGAGCGCCTTCCGGTCAGCTCGAACGGGGCCAGCGTGTTCGTCTACGCCGCCGACCACGGCCAGGCCGTGCGTGCCGCGGACACCGTGCGCGAGGTCATCGAGAAGTCCGGGCTGCTGGGTGACGTGTCGATCGCGCGCTGGCATCCCGATGCCGAGGAGTGGCAGCCGGAGGACATCCCGCTTCCCCAGACGCCGGAGGAGCGTGCGGCCGAGCACGCCCGCATGGAGGCACGCGAGGCACAGGAGAGCAGTGGCGCGGAGGGCCCGCAGTGGGAGGTCCGCATCGACCTTGCCTCACGCGGTGAGGCGATCGAGGTCGCCCAGCACCTGAAGGTCGACGGGCTCGAGCCTCTGCGCCGCTGGACGCACGTGTTCGTCTCCGCCGCGACCGACGACGAGGCCCAGGCGCTGGCCGAGCGCCTGCGCGGCAGGCTCCCCGGCGACGCGAAGGTCACGGTCGAGGGGACCGCCGCCGAGGCCTGGAAGGCCACCCACCGCTTCGCGGTCCTCGGCGGACTCGGGGGCTGAGCGGAGGCTCAGGCCGGCGCGAGCAGCGCGCCGGGGCCCGGGCGCGACGCCGGCGGCGAGACGCTGCAGGCTCTCGGGCGGCGGGGGAAGCGGTGCGTCGTCGAGTGCGCGGACCATCGCGACGCCGCGCAGGGCGCTGGTGAGGAGGACGGCGCTCGCGCCGCGCGAGCTCCGCCTGCGATAGGGGCCGCTCGACGTCGCAAGGCGCCAGCGACTCGGCCGCGCCGAGGACCTGCGCGCGCATCGTGCCGGGCAGGATGCGCCCGTCGCACGGCGGCGTCACGAGCGTCTCGCCGAGCAGCGCGAACACGTTCGCCATCGCGGCCTCGAGCACGAACCCGTCGACGTCGGTCAGCAGCGGGATGGCCGGCGCGACGGCCGCCGCGAGCGCGTCGAGCAGGCGCCGGTCGGCCCATTTGTGGGCGCCGAGCCCGCCGGGAACGACGACCGAGGCGAGCGTGAGGTCACCGGCCCGCGGAGGCGCCGCGACCTCGAGCGTCACCTCGCCTCCGGGCAGGAGGACGATCCGCAGGCGGGCCGCGCTCTGAGCGGCCGGCCTCGGCTCGCGCGCCGGGTCGCGAGCTCGTCCGGCGGTGCGATGCCGGTACAGCTCGCCGGCGCCGCGGCCAGCCGGCCGAGGTGGGCCTCCAGGTGCAGCGGCGCGCCTCGCTGGATCGCAATCGTCTCGAGCAGCCCGGCGCGTGGGTCGGGTCGCGGGTCCGGGCGCGGCGCACGGCGCGCCGGCGCGTGGGCCGCGGCGGTGGGCAGCTCGCGCACATGCCCGCCGATCGCCCGAAGCAGGGGCTCGGCCTTGGCCAGGCATTCGCGCGCCTCGTCCGCGGCGGATCGAGTCCATCACGATCCCGCCGCCGACCTGCAGCGCGGCGTTCCCGCCGGCGAACTCGAACGTCCTGATCGCGACGCTCAGCTCGAGCCCCGCGACGGGCGACGCGAAGCCGATCGCGCCGGTGTAGACCTGACGGGCGACGCTCTCGAGCTCGTGGATCACCTCGATCGGCGGCGATCTTCGGCGCACCGGTGACCGAGCCCGGCGGAAACGCGGCGCGGACGAGGTCGGCGTCGCCGACGCCGTCGCGCAGCGTCGCCGGTGACGTGCGAGACGAGATGCCAGACGCCGGTGTGCGCCTGCGGCCCGGGCCAGTTCCGGGACCTCGATCGAGCCGGGCCGGCAGACGCGCCCGAGGTCGTTGCGCACGAGGTCGACGATCATGACGTTCTCGGCGCGGTCCTTCGCCGAGCGCTCCAGCTCCTCGCGCAGACGGCGCGCCTGGACCGGATCCGCCGGGCCGCGGCCGGGTGCCCTTGATCGGGGCGCTGCGCACGCCGCGCCCGCGGCGCTCCAGGAACAGCTCGGGTGAGAGGCTCGCGACCGCGCCCCACGGGCCGCTCAGGAACGCGGCACGGTCGGGGTCGAGCGCGCGGACGCCGGCGCTGAAGGTCTCGGTCGGTGATCCGGGCTGCTCGGTGGAGAGGCGCATCGCGAGGTTCGCCTGGAAGAGGTCGCCCGCGGCGATGCGCTCGCGGCACGCATCGACGACCGCGCCGTGACCGGCGGTCGACGGCCGCGCCGTCCAGAGGCTCGGATCGCCGGCCCGCGTGCCGTCCGCGGCCCCGTGGCCGCGGCGACGCGCTCGCGCAGGACCTCGAGCCGGCGCTCAGCGCCGCGGCGCGCGCGGGGGTCCGCAGCGCCTCGAACCACCAGGCCCGTCGCCGTCGAGCACGAGCACGTGGTCGTAGAACGCGAGCACGGCGTCCGGAAGCGCCTCGGCGTCCGGGGGCGGGGCGCCGATCCGCTCGAGGCGCCGGCTGAGCTGGAAGCCCAGATAGCCGAGCCAGCCACCGCCGACGATCAGGTCGCCGGAGCCGTCGATAAGCGGCTGCTCGTCGAGCAGCGCGAACGGGTCCTCGTCGACCGAGGCCGTGCGCAGCGGCTGCGAGGCGACGATCGCACGCGCCCCGGCCCATGCGCCGGTCAGAACGACCGGGGCGTCGTCGCCGGCCACGAGGCGGGCGGCGTCCCAGATCGGCGGGCCACCCGCGAGACGCACGCGCAGCGGTGAGGCGTCGCTTGGTCGGAGGCTCTGCACCACCTCGAATCGTACGGCCTGGATGGGTTGTTCCACGACCCCGCGGCGGGTCGTCGTGCGTCGCCCGTCATCCACGACTCACACACGACGCATCCACCCGACCGTGGAACAACCCACAGACTCCTGCCGCTGTGAGCGCCAACGCTGCGGTGATCGAGACCGTCGTGACGACCCGCAATCCCGACGGTACGGTCAACTGCGCGGCCATGGGTGTCGTGTTCGATGGCGACACGGTGCTGATCCGGCCGTTCGCCGGGACGCGCACGCTGCATCAATCTGCATGCGACGCCCGGCGGCCGTCGTCCACGTCACCGACGACATCCTGCTGTTCGCGCAGGCCGCCCTGGAGGATCCGAGCCCGCCGGTTCGTCCCGCGAAGCACGTCGACGGCGCGATCATCGAGGACGCGTGCTGGTGGTGGGAGGTGGAGGTCGCCGGAGATCGACGAGCGGGGGCAGCGAGCCTCCGTGACGGCGACGGTCGCCTCATGCGGGCGCGGGCGTGACTTCGCCGGGTGGAACCGCGCGAGCCACGCGGTGCTCGAGGCCATCGATTCTCGCGTCGCGCGCCCACTTCGCCGATCCGGCCGACCTGTCGCGGCGCTGCGGCCGCTCCGGGACGTCGTCGACCGCACCGCGGGCCCGCGCGAGCACGAGGCGATGGAGCTCGTGCGGGCGCACATCGCGCGCGTGGTGACCGGCCCGTGACGCGCGTCCGCGTGCAGGCGCCCGCGCGACTGCACCTCGGGATGCTCGACGTCGCCGGCGACGGCCCGCGTCGCTTCGGCGGCGTCGGCGTCGCGGTGCAGCGGCCGGCCGTGGTGCTCGAAGCCTCGCCGGCGGACGAGCTCTCGGCCGCGGGACCGGACGCCGAACGCGCGCTGGAGTTCGCGCGGCGCTGCCACGAGCACCTGGGGCTCGCCGGCGGAGCGCATCTGCAGATCGAGCAGGCGATCCCCGGGCACGTCGGGCTGGGATCGGGGACGAAGCTCGCGCTGGCGGTCGGGCAGGCGCTGGCGGTGCTGCACGGGCGCACGCTGGACCCCGTGACGCTGCGCTCAGGTCGCCGGGCGCGGCGCACGCTCGGCGGTCGGCCTGTGGACGTTCGCGCTCGGCGGCCTCGTGGTCGAGGGCGGCGTGCGCGACGACGGCGGGGCGCCGAGCCCGCTGCTCGCGCGGCACCCGATGCCGGATGCCTGGCGCTGCGTGCTGGTCGTCCCCGCCGCGGACCCCGGGCTGTCGGGCGCCGCCGAGGTGGCGGCGTTCCAGGCGCTGCGTCCCGCGACGGGCCACTCGGCGCTGATCTCCCAGCTCGTGCTGACCTCGCTGCTCCCGGCGCTCGTCGAGCAGGACGTCATCGAGTTCGGTGCGGCGCTGACGCGCGTCCAGCTGCTGGTCGGGGAGGCGTTCGCCGCAGCGCAGGGCGGTCCCTACCATCCGCAGGCGTCGCCGCTCGTCGCGGCGCTGCTGGCCCACGGAGCGGCGGGAGCCGGGCAGAGCTCGTGGGGGCCGACGGTCTACGGCATCGCCGGCGACGACGCACCGCGCACGTCCTCGCAGCCCGCATGGAACGCGAGCTGGACGGCGCCGGGAGCGTCGAGGTCGTCGCGTTCGACAACCGCGGCGCGCGCGTGGACAGCTTCTGAATCACCCGGCGGGCGTCTCGAGGTGGGCGACGAGCGCCGCGGCGACGTCGATGCCGGTCGCGCGCTTCGAGGCCCTGCCAGCCGGGGATTCCGTTGACCTCCAGGACGTGATCGCGTCCCTCGCGGTCGCGGACGAGGTCGACACCGGCGTAGTCGGCGCCGACGGCTGTGGCCGCGGCCGACGCAGAGCTGCGCGCGCTCGTCGTCCAGCTCGAGCGCCTGCGCGCGCCCGCCGCGCGCGAGGTTCGTGCGCCAGCCGTCGACCGTCGCGCCGCATCGCCGCCACGACGCGACCGCCGACGACGAGGCCGCGCACGTCGCTGCCCTCGTGAGCGACGACCTCCTGGAGGTAGTAGACGGCACGCTCCAGCTCGAGGGCGCGGAAGACGCGCTGCGGCGACGTCGCGGTCCTCGACGCGCGCGAGGCCGACGCCCATCGCGCCGAACAGCGGCTTGACGATCACGTCGCCGCCCAGCTCGTCGAAGGCGGCGAGCGCGTCGCCCGACCGCTCGCAGACGATCGTCCTCGGACTCCGGAGCCCGGCCTGCACGAGCAGCGCCGACGTCAGGAACTTGTCGATCGTGCGCTCGATGCACGCGGCGTCGTTGACGACGCGCACGCCGCCGGCCTTCAGCGCCTGCAGGACGTCGACGCGGAACACGATCTGGTCGAGTGACCCGCGCGGGATGCCGCGCACGATCACGACGTCGCACGAGTGCAGCGCGACGTCGCCGGAGCGGATCGACACGCCGTCGCCGATGCGCGCGACGATCCGCGTGACGGGCGCCGCCTCACAGCGATGCCCGCGGGCCGCCAGCGCGCGCTCCAGGCGCCCCGAATGCCAACCGCCGCTGCCGCCCAGGACGGCGACGCGCAGGCCCGCGTCGCTCATCCGCCGAACGAGCGTTCGAGCACCGCGGGCGCCGGCGCGCCGGCGTGGAAGCTGCGCCCGCTCGCGGTGTTCGTCACGTGCACTTCGGCGGGGCTGAACAGCAGCGGGTCGATCGCGTAGAAGTCGAACCCCGCGGCCTCGAGCGTCGCACCGAACGGCTCGCCGTGATCGGGTGAGGCGCTGGACGGCAGCCGCGGGACGAGCTCGGCCAGCTCGTCGTCGACGGCATCGACCACGAGCGCAACGCGCCCGCCGTAGAGCACCGCGTCGTTCGTGCGGCCGATCGCCTCGACGTCGGTCCGCGCGACGGGCGGGAGCGGGCAGGTCCCGACGGCGCTGACGACGCGCTCGACGTCGAAGCCGAGCTCGTGCAGCTTGTGCAGCGCCGTCTCGACGACGCGCGCGGCCACCTGCGCCCCACCGGCAAGGCTGGCCGTCGGAGCGAGCAGCAGCGTCAGCGCCGACGGGGCGACGCCGGCACGCTCGGCGATCATCGCGACCAGCGCCGGCGGGGGCGGGACGCGCGTCTCCAGGCACAGGACGGCGACCTCCGAGCGCTCCTCCCAGGCGAGGTCGTCGTAGAGGTCCTCCGCGCGGATCAGCGCGCGCGCCGGGCCGCTGGCCATCGCGAAGTACCCGTCGCGATCGAGCTTCCAGCCCGCGTACTGCGCGGCCAGGCAGGCGGCGGCCGGGTGGTCGGTGCGCACCGTCAGGCCCGGCATCCAGCGCTCGCCGAGCACCAGCGGTGCCACGGTCACGCTGCCCAGCCCGCCCATGCAGATCTCGGCGAAGAGCCGGCCCGCCTCCAGCCCGCCCGGGACCTCGATGCCGCAGTCGACCACGCGCGTCCCGCCGGGGAGCGTCGTGACCGCCACGCGCGCCGCCTGGGCGTCGGCGACCAGCTGCTCGACGAGCACCATCGCGCGGTCGTTCAGGGACAGCGTCATGGCCCGGCCTCCAGGATCAGGATCTCGCCGCGGCGCAGCTCGAGCGCGTCGCCGCTCCAGCGGGCGTAGCGGCCCGCGAGTTGGTCGTCGCCGACGGCGAGCCCCAGCTCGCGCAGCCGGCGCAGCACGAGGCCCAGGAACGCGGGGTGCAGCACGCAGGCGAGCGCGAAGGTCGGCAGCAGCCGGGGCGGCCGCATGGCGACGATGGTGCCACGGCGCATCGCCGCGCCCGCATGCTCGCCGAGCGTCCCGAGGCTGACGATCGTCCCGGCGAGCATCCGCAGGCCGGCGCCGGCGCCGGCGTCGCCGCCGACGGCGATCAGGCCGCGGCGCAGCGCCTCCCCGGCGTATGCGCCGGCGTCGCCGTGCACGAGGATCTCGCCGCCGCTCATTCCCGGCGCGGTCGCCCCACAGCGGGCCACCGAGGTGGTCGCCCGCGCTGCCGCGCACGTCGAGCCGGCCGCCGCGCAGCGCGACGCCGGCGCGATCGCCCGACGTCGCCCTCGACGACCAGCTCTCCGCCGCGCATCGCCGCTCCCACCGCGTCCCCGGCGCTGCCCAGGACGGTCAGGCGGCCTGCCTGCATGCCGGCGCCCAGGTGGTGGACACGCCGCAGGTCGCCCTCGACGCGCACGTCGTCCGATCCCGCGCCGGAGACGGCGAAGTGGTCCCCGACCCGCTCGCGCCGCTTGCCGTGCAGCACGCTCGAGCGCCTCGATCTGCGCCCGCGTCAGCGCGGCGAGCCGGTCGGGGCGCAGGCCGGGCGCCTCCAGTGGGGCGGCCGGCGGCTCGCGCAGCGTCAGCGTCAGGCTCACGGCAGCAGCTCGCGCAGGTGGATGTGATGCGGCCCCAGGCTGCCGCCGTAGTTCCCGGCCGTGACCCGGCCGGCTCCCGCCTTCGCGGCGGCCTGCAGCCCGGCGGCCATCGCCGCGCGCACCGCGTCGAGCGACAGCCCGTCGATCACGATCTCCAGGACGCTGCCGACGCCGCCCGGAACCTGGCTGTCCGGTGCCTGCACCCGCAGCGTGGGGCACAGCGCGTCGTTCGTCGAGGCGACGAGTCCCGCATAGCGCGAGCCGACCTTGCTGCCGCTGCGCACGATGCCGCCCGGGAACGGGAGGATCACGTCGCGCACCTCGCGCATCGCGTCGGCCGCCGCCTGCGTCGCCGCCAGCGTCGCCTGCTCGTCGGGCCCGAGCACGATCAGGTTGCCGCCGCCGACGCCCTTGAGGATCCCGAAGCGCTCCTCGATCAGGAACTCACCCTCCATCACGGGGATCCGCCAGAAGCGCTGCTCGCCGACGACCTTGCTGGCCTGGTAGCCGTCGCCGAAGAACCGCAGCTGCCCGCCGACGTCGACCGTGTGCTCGCTCTGCAGCCCGTTGAAGCACGCGGTCGTCGGACAGGTCAGGACGCTCTGCCCGATGCGCTCGACGAGCCGCTTGCCGAGGCCCTCGCGGTCGGTCGCGAACAGCAGCACGCTGACGGCGGGACGTCCGTCGGGGCTCTCGTCCGGCGTGATCTCGCACTCGATCCCGGCTTCGCACTTGCAGCCGATCACCGACGTCGCGAAGCCCGTCAGCGAGCGCGCCGACTCCAGTGCCCAGCCCGCTGTCGCCGCCGTGATCACGATTCGCGCCCCCCACATCGGGAACGCCTCGGCGA
Organism: uncultured Solirubrobacteraceae bacterium; assembly: GCA_963817295.1. Taxonomy (GTDB): domain Bacteria; phylum Actinomycetota; class Thermoleophilia; order Solirubrobacterales; family Solirubrobacteraceae; genus F1-60-MAGs163. The sequence continues at coordinate 96,913 of CAWFOF010000003.1, forward strand.
AGGTGTCGACGATCTCGGCGTCGTGCAGCCGCAGCACGTCGCTCATGATGCGGTCCCCGCGACGCGGCGCGCCGGCTCGAGCAGCCACGGCTCCTGCACCGGGTAGCTGTCGAACCGCACGCTGTAGCGATCGTCGAAGCGCTCGCGCAGCACCGGCTCGATGTCCGGGTCGAACGCCGCGCAGGAGCGCATCAGGGCGCCCGGCAGCACGTCGCGCAGCTCACCCTGTTCGACGACGACGCGACCGCCCTTGATCACGTAGCGCGGCATGGCGAACATCTGCTCGCGGTCGGCCAGGTCGTCGTAGATCGTCACGTCGGCGTCGGCGCCGACGCCGAGGTGACCCTTGTGCGCGCATGCCGAGCAGTCTCGCCGGTCCGGCGCGCGTGATGATCGCGATCTCGTCGAGGGTGTACTCGCGGTCGAGGTCGTCGAGCAGCACGGTGCTGCGGATCGCCCGCTGGTTGGCCTGCGCGAGCTGCTCGTTGCGGAAGTCGCGGTCCATCAGCAGGCGGATCAGCTTCGGATAGCTCAGGAACGAGCCGCCGTTGGGATGGTCGGTCGACAGCACCATCCGCCAGGGGTCGCGGCTGAGCAGGAACAGCTCGAGTCCGATGCCCCACTGCAGCGCGTGGACGTAGTTCTTCTCGCGGTAGGCGAACGGCACGATGCCGCAGCCGGTCTCCACCTCGGTGTCCGCGTTGACCCACGCGCCGCCGGTCACGTCGCGCAGCAGCGCGGAGACCGGCGCGTCGGCGGTCATCGTCATCGCGGGGCCGAACATCACCTGGCCGACGTCCGCGCTGAACTCCGGATGCGCGCCGAGATACTCGGCCAGCTCCGGCGCCTTCGAGCGCGGCCGGCCGCCGCGACGGCCGCCGTAGGCGTGGAACTGGAGGTGGGCGATGTGCGCACGGCGGCCCTCGAGGGTGCTGGAGGGTGTCGAGCGTGGTGCGCCAGTTGCCGGCGACGCCGAGGTCGTTGCAGTGGACGTGGACGGGGTGCGGCAGGCCGAGGTCGTGGACCGCGGTCGCGAGCGTCTCGAGGATCCGGCGCGGCGTGACGTCCGGCCCGTCGACCTCGTCGTCGAGCGTCGCGACGTTGCCGTTCGCGCGCTTCCAGCGCTCGACGCCGCCGGGGTTGACGATCTTCACGCCGTAGCCGCCGGTCGCCTCGAGCCACCAGGCGACGGCGTCGCGCACGCGCGGGGTGTCGACGCGCGGCTCGCGGCGCATCAGGTCGAACAGGACCCGGTTGTTGCCGAGCAGCACGAGGAAGGCGGCGTCGATCAGCGGGGTGTCGCGCAGCTCCGCGAGCGTGTGCCGGGCGGCCAGCGGCGGCGTCGCCGCCTCGACGACGGTCGTGTAGCCGAGCAGCGAGTAGCGGTAGCCGGTGACCGACGTCGACGGGACGGTGCCGCCGGTGCCCGAGCGCATGATCGCGGTGCGGTCGACGACATCGTCGCGGTGCTCGCCGGGTGACAGCCGCCGCGCGGCGTTCACCGCCGGCCCCGCGATGTGCGCGTGGATGTCCACGCCGCCGGGCATGACGACCATCCCGCGCGCGTCGATCTGCCGGGCGTGGGCGGGCACGTCGGCGACGACGCGCCCGCCGTCGAGGCACAGGTCGCGGACCTCGCCGCCCGCGACGTTCGCCGGGTCGTGGACGCGGCCGCCGGTGATGCGGATCATGCGCGCACGCCCTGCCGCGACGCGCGTCCGCAGCGCGGCGAGCAGCTCGTCGTCGCCGGGGCGATCCGACGGCACGAGCGCGCGCAGCGGCAGCGGGACGCCGTCCATCCGGTGAAGCGTGCCGGCGCGGTGGATGCCGGCGCACGAGGGCGTGAACGCGACCCGCGCCGCACGCGCCGCCGACGTGTCCGCCGCGTCGATCGTGATCAGCGGGATGCGGCTCAGGTGGGCGGCGGCCGGCGGGGGCAGCACCTCGAGCGCATCGCAGGCGACCACCAGCGCCGCGTCGACGTCGCCGCGGGCGAGCAGCGTGGACGCGCTCAGCCGCTCCGGGCTCGCTGCGCGGATGGCCCGCCTGCAGGCCGACGGCGGACGGGTAGCCCGTCTGCCAGGCGAGCACGTCCTGCGCACCGGCCGCGTTGCCCTCGGAACGCAGCACCATCGTCACGATGTGCGTCCGCCGGCTGAGGTCGCGGACGAGTGCGCTGAGCGCGAAGGCGGTGCGCTCGCCCGCGCCGCCGCCGCTCAGGCCGCCGCCGTGCAGGATCGCGCCGTTCTCGCAGGCGAGCAGCCGCCCGGCGACGTCGCGGAGCGCGTCGAGCGGCAGGTCGGCGGCGAGCCGCTCGTCGAGCGGCAGGTCCTGCGTCAGCGCGCGAAGCGCCCAGAGCGCGTCGAAGTCAGCGGCCGCGGGGACCTCGACGAACACGTCGGCGAGCTGGGCGGTGGGGGTCGCGTGCGCATCGACCACGATCAGCGTGCGCCCGGGCGCGTCGACCCGCAGGCGCTCCAGCAGCCGCGGGTGGGTGCTCGCGGGGTCCGCGCGCCAGATGACGACGACCTGCGCACGGTCGCGCACGTCACCGAGCGTCGCCGTGCTCGCGCCCAGCAGCGGGAACGTCGTGCCCGAGGCCCCGTCGAGCAGGGGGCCGGACGTGTCGACGGCGGCGCCGAGCGCGTCGGCGAGCGCGACGGCCTCGCGCTGGGCTTCGCAGCTCGTCCCGCCGAGGCCGAAGATCGAGCGGCATCCGCGCGCCCTCCAGGATCGCGGCGGCCGCGTCGAGGGCGGCCTCGAGCGGCGCCTCGGCGCCGTCGATGCGCGCGAGCGGCGCCGGTGCGGGGGCGCGCGCCGCAAACCAGGCCTCGGCGCGCGGGCAGGCGCCGGCGAGCAGCTCGAGGCGCTCGCCGTCGACGCGCACGGTCAGGTCGTCGCACGCGCAGCCGCATCCGGCGCACGTCGCCTCAGGCATGGGTCACCGCCCAGCCGCTGATCTCCGCGCGCAGCTCGGTGGTGCGCTGCTCCAGCGCCGCGATCACCTGCTGCGGAGTGGGGCGGTGGCGAGCAGCGTGCAGACCGGATGCCCGGCGTGGATCTCGTCGCCGGGGTTCGGGACGTCGCGGATCCCGCGCGCGGGCCAGCCCTCTGTCGCTCGCGCCACCCCATCGTGCGTGGCGAAGACGATCGCCTTTCCCCGGCCGCCTCGCCGCTCCACCCGCGTTCGAGGTCGACGTGCGGCAGGCGACCGGAGAACGCCTCCAGGTGGGCGTCGAACACGCGGATCGCCGGCCTGCCGCTCGAGCACCTCGAGCGATGCCCCGGGCCGCGGATTGACCTCGAGCACCCAGGCGCGGCGCCCGTCCCAGATCACGTCGACGCCGAACAGCCCGCGCAGCCCGAACCCCTCGGCCAGGCAGGTGCAGATCGCCCGCGCCTGCTCGACCAGGCGCGCCGCGCTCGTCCGCCGGCAGGCCCGGCGGGCTGACGTTGCCGCACCAGCGGTAGCCGCGCACGCCGAAGGCGCGGCGCCCGATCAGCTGCTCGGTCACTCCCAGCACTGTCGCCGCGCGGCCGTCGCCGACCGCCGAGATCGAGCAGTCGAGGCCGCGCACGCGGCGTTGCAGCAGCACGTCGCCGCGCAGGCGCCCGCCGCGCCAGTCGCGCACGCCGTGGCCCGCCGCCGCCGCGCAGCGGCTTGCGCAGCCAGCGACCGTCGCCGGGCCCGCGCGGGCCGACGTCGTCGGCGGCGATCGGTCCGCGGCCGGCTCAGGCCCGCGTCGCGCAGGCAGGCACCGAGCCGGGCCGGATCGCGGACCGCGCGCAGCGTGTCCGGCGCGTTGCCCGAGCAGCTCGCGACCCTGGGCCATCGCCGCGACGAGGTCGGGACGGTTCTCGAAGCCGGCGCCGTAGACGAGGCTCGCGGCGTCGACCTCGCACGCGACCGCGCCAGCGGCGCGAGGGCGCCCGGCTCACCCGCGCCGGGCGCGGGAGTGCGCACCGCGCACAGGCGGCGCAGGTCCAGGTCGCCGAAGCCGTCAGACCGCGATCACCTCGTGCCCGGCGCCGATGGCCAGCTCGGCGAGCATCCGCGCGCTGACGGAGACCACGAGGATCGGACCGCGGCTCACAGAGCGCCCTCGAGCAGCGCGACGAACAGCGTGCCGGCGACGAGGTCCGCGGTGGTCCCCGGGTTCAGCGCGTTGTCCGGCCGGCGCAGGCGCGCGTCGAAGCCGGCGATCGCCCGCTCGCCCTCCGGCGTCCCGGGCTCGCCCGCGGCGAGCGTCGCCGCGGCATCCGCGGACACGGCCTGCGCGACGCCCGAGCCGAGCTTGCGCGCGATCAGGGTGTCGGGCAGCGCCGCGAGCAGCTCCAGGTGCAGGCGGACGATCGCTTCGGGCGGGGCGAGCCCGCGCGCCAGCGCGCGCCGCAGCGCGGGCAGCGCCGTCTCGAACGTGACCGCGAAGTCGCTCGCATACTCGGCGGCGATGCGGTCGCGCGCCCGGGCGGCGACCATCGCCTCCAGCAGCGTGACCGTCGGCTCGTCCTGCACGTCCTGACCGTCCTCGTGGCCCAGGCCGCCGGCCTGCGCCAATCGGATCGCGGCGTAGGCCTCGCGCGCGTCGGCCGTGTTGAGCTGTGCGAGCACGCGGCGCAGCCCGGCCCGCAGATCGCCGCCCGCCGGCGGCCCCAGCAGCGCCGCACGCGCCAGCGGCGCCAGCAGCAGCACGATCCCCAGATTCGTGTTGGAGGCGGCGACGGACCGCGTCGCCCGCACGGCGGCCAGCACGGTCCCGCCGACCCCGCGCGTCAGCGCCTGCGTCATCACCGGCGCGATCGCGACCGCGCTGCGGCGCATGTCCTCGTACGTCGTGTCCGCGAAGTCGTGTTGCGGCGTGATGTTGCCCGGCTTGCGTGCCCCGACCTCGAGCAGGCAGGCCGACTCCACGGCGGCCGCGACGGCGTCGGCACTCCAGGCCGGCCGGTCACGCGAAGCGGTCATCGATGTTCGGCCCACGATTCGCTCGACACCCTATCCGGGGGCGATAGGTTCTCCGCTGTAGGCGTCAACGTCGATACAGGAGACAGCTTTCATGTCCCGCACGCTGTTGGTCGGTGAATCGCTGGTCGGAGAGGGCAACGAGGTCGCGCACATCGATCTGCTGGTCGGATCGAAGGACGGCCCGGTCGGGCAGGCCTTTGCGGCATCGCTCGTGAACGAGCGCGAAGGGCACACGAACCTGCTCGCCGTCGTCACGCCGAATCTGCGCGTGAAGCCCGAGACGATCATCTCGAACAAGGTCACGCTGAAGGGCGCCAAGCAGGTCGTGCAGATGTTCGGCCCGGCGCAGGCGGCAGTCGCGCGCGCGGTCACCGACGCGGTCCGCGAGGGCACGATCCCGCGCGACGAGGTCGACGACCTCGTGATCATCGTCAGCGTCTTCATCCACTGGGACGCCGAGGACGACCAGAAGATCTTCGACTGGAACTACGCGGCCACGAAGGAGTCGATCGAGCGCGCGTTCAGCGGAGAGCCGACGATCGACACGGTGCTCGAGGAAGAGGCCGACGCGCGGCACCCGTTCGCCTCCGGCGTCGAGGGCTGACGGTCACGGGCACGACACAACAGGGGGGCGCCGAGCCGCTCACGGGCCTGCGTGCAGTCGTCACCGGGTCCGCGAGCGGCATCGGTCGCGCGATCGCCGAGGCGTACGCGGCGGCGGGCGCGGCCGTTGTGCTCACCCACCGCGACTCCGCGCCCGCCGCGGACGAGGTCGCCGCCGGCATCCGCGAGCGCGGCGCCGCCGCGCACGTCCTGCAGGCCGACGTCGGCAGCGCGGGCCGGCGCCGAGCGGCTCGTCCGGGAGGCCGATCGCGTGCTCGGCGGCTTCGACGTCTGGGTCAACAACGCGGGCGCCGACGTGCTGACCGGCGAGGCGGCGGGCTGGGACTGGGAGCGCAAGCTCGATCTGCTGCTCGCCGTCGATCTCAAGGGCACGATCGCCTGCTCGAAGGCGGCGGGCGCGCTGATGGGCGGCCGCCCCGGTGGTGGGACGATCATCAACATGAGCTGGGATCACGCGCTGACGGGGATGGCCGGCGAGAACCCCGAGCTGTTCAGCGCGGTCAAGGGCGCGGTGCTGGCCTACAGCCGCAGCCTCGCGCACAGCCTCGCGCCGAAAGTCCGCGTCAACGTGCTGTGCCCGGGCTGGATCGAGACGCGCTTCGGCGAGCAGGTCGACCGCGACTTCCACGAGCGGGTCGCCGCGTCGACGCCGCTCGAGCGCTGGGGCACCCCACAGGATGTCGCCGCAGCCGCGCTCTACCTCGCCTCGCCGGTGGCGGCGTTCGTCACCGGCCAGGCGCTGAGCGTCAACGGCGGCGTCGTCACGACATGAACGGAGATCCGAGATGACCGGCAGCGACAGCAAGCCACGCCCGTACACCGACGAGGAGGTCCACGCGAAGCTCGCCGAGGCGGGCCTGGACGCGTGGTACCTGGAGGACGGCTGGATCCGGCGCAAGTTCAACACGGACGGCTGGCCGAGCACGCTGATGGCCGTCAACGCGGTCGGCTACCTGTGCGAGGCGGCCTGGCACCATGCCGACCTCAGCGTCACATGGGGCAAGCTCTGGGTGAAGCTCTGCACGCACTCCAGCGGCGGCATCACCGACAAGGACTTCGAGCTCGCCCGCCAGATCGAGGACGCCATCCTGTGGCGCCCCGCGGAGGGCTCGGCGCTGGAGGGCACGCCGAACCGCTTCGTCTTCAGCAAGGGCCAGTAGCCGCGGACGCATGACGGACCGCCTGCTGTTCGTCACCGGCAAGCTCGCCGCGCCTGCGCTGCGCGAGACGCTGCGGCGTACCGAGCTGCCGTTCGAGTACGACGTCGCGGTGCTGAAGATCACCGTCGCCGCGCTGATGACGACGAGCTGGATCGCGAAGTTCCTCGAGGTGCCGGCCGCGACGACGCGAATCATGATCCCCGGCATGTGCGAGGGCGATCCCGCGCTGCTGAGCGAGCGCTTCGGCGTGCCGGCCGAGAAGGGGCCGAAGGACCTCAAGGAGCTGCCGCTGTTCTTCGGGCGCGAGGACGTGCGGGCGGCCTACGGCCCGCGCGACGTGCGCGTCTTCGCCGAGATCAACGACGTCCCGCGGCTGCTCGCGCGAGCAGATCGTCGCGCAGGCCGTGCGCCTTCCGCGAGGCCGGCGCGGACGTCATCGACCTCGGCCTCTCGCTCGACGCCGACTGGCTCGCCGACAGGCCCCGCGGTGATCGCCGCCCTGCACGAGCGCGGGCTGCGCCTCAGCATCGACACGCTCGACCCGGAGGCGATCCTGATGGCGGATGCGGCCGGCGTGGACTACGTCCTGAGCCTCAACTCGTCCAACCGGCATCTCGCCGCGCAGCTGCGGGCCACGCCGGTCCTGATCCCGGACACGCCGGACGACCTCGACAGCCTCGACGCCACGATCGCGCACCTCGAGGCCCTCGGCAAGGACTACATCGCCGACCCGATCATCGAGCCGATCGGGTCCGGCTTCGCCGCGAGCCTCGGGCGCTACCTCGAGGTCCGCCGCCGTCACCCGCGAGGCGGAGATGCTGATGGGGATCGGGAACCTCACCGAGCTGACGGAGGCCGACACGACGGGCGTCACCGCGCTGCTGATCGGGTTCTGCCAGGAGGTCGGGATCCGCAACGTGCTGACGACGGAGGTCATCGGCTGGGCGCGCGGCGCCGTGCGCGAGGCCGTGCTCGCCGCGCAGCTCATGCACTTCGCCCAGTCGCAGGGGACGCCGCCCAAACACGTCGACGGACGGCTCGTGACGACGAAGGACGAGGAGCTGCGCGCGTACGGCGAGGTCGAGCTGCGCGACCTCCAGGCCCGCGTGACGGACCCGAACTTCCGCATCTTCGCCGACGCCGAGACGATCACCGTCTTCAACGCCGAGCGCTTCGTCCAGGGCACCGACATCAGTGAGATCTTCGCCCAGCTCGGCGTCGACGAGGCCACGCACGCGTTCTACCTCGGCAAGGAGCTGATGAAGGCGATGATCGCCCGAGAGCTGCGCAAGAACTACCGCCAGGAGTCTCCGCTGGACTGGGGCTACCTGACGTTCGACGAGCCGCGGCGCCCGCACGTCCGGCAGAGGACCAGACCCCCGGAGACGACCCCATGAGGAAGCTGCTGATCCAGCTCGACACCGATCCGCATCCCAGCCCGTTCGACACGATCGTCGCCTATGACGCGGGCGTCGACGCGGTCCTGAGCTTCGGCGCCGTGACGGTCGAGTCCGTCCGCGACCTGGTCCACGGCGCGATGTTCACGCGTGGTCCGGGCGACCTGGCGAACACGGCGATCTGGGTCGGTGGCTCAGACGTGACGCTCGGCGAGCAGTTGCTCGCCGAGGTGACGGCGACGTTCTTCGGTCCGTTCCGCGTGTCGGCGATGCTCGACTGCGACGGCTGCAACACGACGGCGGCGGCCGCGGTGGCGCGCCTGCTCGGCGCCGCCGACCTGGCGGGGCGCCGCGTCGCGATCGTCGGCGTCGGCCCAGTCGGTCTGCGCGCGGCGACGCTGCTGCGCGAGGCGGGCTGCGACGTCCTCGTCTGCGGGCTGCCGGCGGACCTGTTCGAGGGCCGCGAGTATCGCCGTGCCCGCGGGCTCACCGTCGCTGAGCGCCTCGAGCTTCAGATCGCGGAGCCCGTGGACCGCGATGCGCTGCGCGAGGCGCTCGACGGGGCCGCGTGCGTCCTGGCCGCCGGGCCGGCGGGCATGCAGATCCTTCCCCAGGACGTGTGGACCGCTGTCGATTCGATCGAGGTCGTCGCGGACTTCAGCGCCGCCGAGCCGCTCGGGGTCGAGGGCGTCGAGGCGACGGACGACCTGGCCGAGCGCGAGGGCCGCCGGGTCCTGGGGGCGCTCGCGATCGGCGGGGCGAAGATGAAGGTCCACCGCGCCTGCGTGCGGCGCCTCTTCGAGCAGGGCGACCTCGTGCTCGATGCCGAGGGCGTTTACGCCGTGGCGACCGGGCTCGCCTGAGCCGGCTCGCGGATGCGCGTCGCCGGCATCGATCCGGGAACGGTCTCCTTCGACGTCTGCGTCATGGAGGACGGCGAGGCGGTGGCGCAGGAGTCGCTGCGCAGTGCCGACGTCGCCCGCGACCCCGCCACGCTGGTCGGAGCGCTGCAGCGCCACGGCCCGTTCGAGCTGATCCTCGGGCCGGCCGGCTACGGGCTCCCGCTCGCGCGCGCCCGCGACGTCGGCCCCCGCGAGCTGTCGCTGATGCTGCTCGTGCGCTCAGGCGCGGCGCCGGGCGGAGGGATCGGCGGGATGCGCAGGCTGGTTCGTGCGCTGATCGACGCGCGCCTGCCGGTGCTGTTCGGGCCGGGCGTCGTCCACCTGCCGACGGTGCCCGCGTACCGCAAATGGAATCGGATCGATCTGGGCACCGCCGACAAGGTCGCGAGCGCCGCTGCGTGCATCGCCGACCAGATGGTGCGCCGTGAGGTGCCGTGCGAGCGCACGTCGCTGGTGATGCTCGAGCTCGGCGGGGCGTTCAGCGCGGCCGTCGCCGTGCGGGGCGGTCAGATCGTCGACGGTCTGGGCGGGTCGTCGGGGCCGATCGGCGTGCGCGCCCCCGGTGCGCTGGACGGCGAGCTGGCGCAGCTCCTGGGGCCTGAGCTCTCCAAGCGCACGGTGTTCAGCGGTGGTGCGCTGGACCCACGCGGCGAGCTCGACCTGGCGGCTCCCGGCGCACTCGAGGCGCTGCGCGCCGACCCGGCCGCCGCCGACGGCTGGACGGCGCTGGAGGAGGGCGCGGTGAAGGCCGTCCTGGCATTGACCGCGTCGGCCGGGAACCCGGACGAGGTGCTCGTGAGCGGACGGCTCGCCGAGGCGCCCGGCCTCGTCGAAGCACTCGGCGACCGGCTGCGAGGCGTCGCCCCGGTGCTCGCCGCTCCCGGGACGGCGACCGCCGCGCGCGGCGGGGCGCTGCTCGCCGACGGGCTGGCGGGCGGGCGCCACGCCCCCGTCGTGGAGTGCCTGCGCCTGCGCGAGGCGAGCGGCACGGCGCTCGACCACGTGCGGGTCGATGGCGCCGGCCGGATCAGGCTCGCCTGAGTCAGGGCGTGGCTACATGAACAGCCACTTGTCGTTCTCGGCGTCGTAGGACATGTGGCGCGGCTTGCTGCGGTCCTCGGCGAGCAGGTCGTCGATCGAGGGTCTGCCGTTCAGCGCCTTGTCGATCGCCGCCGTCATCGCCGAGCGGTTGTTGCGGTAGATCTCGTTGAAGTCGGTGTTGTCGGTGTCCTTCGAGAGCGTCGGGTCGATCCAGACGAGCGCGATGATCCCGATGTTCTCCGCCTGCGCGCGGTCGATCAGGCCGGACTCGACGGCGTCGAGCACGCCGTCGGCGATCCCGGCCTGCACCGGCCCGCCGAAGATCTCCACGTCGACCATCTTCTTCAGCTGCACCTTGGGCACCATCAGCGTCGCCGGCTTGACCATCTTGTCGCCGTCGACGAGGCAGAAGAAGCGCGAGAAGCCCGCGCTCTGGCCCATCATGCTCGCCATCGCCTGACCGACGGGACCGTCGAGCTCGCCGATGGCGATCTCGGGCTCCGTCCACATCGGCTCTTCGCTGCCCTCGCCCATCGCCTCACCGAATCGAATCCCGATGCGCTCACTCATGCTCTTCTCCGTTGCTTGGTCGTGACCGGCTGACGCGGGCGATCCTACGTCAGCCGGTCACGAGGCGTGCGATCGCGACGAGTCCGACCACGACGATCAGCGCCCGCAGCGCGTCCGGGTGCAGCCGCTGCCCGTAGTGCGCGCCGAGCTGGCCGCCGACCACCGACCCCGCCGCGATCAGCGCCGCCGGGCCCCACGCGACGTCGGCTGCGAAGACGAAGATGATCCCGGCGGTGAGGTTCACGAGCGTCGCCAGCACGATCTTCAGCGCGTTCGTGCGATGCAGGTCGTCCGGGATCGTCAGACCCAGGATCGCCAGCAGCAGGATGCCCTGCGCGGCGCCGAAGTAGCCGCCGTAGATCCCTGTGGCGAAGACGCCGGCGGCCGCCCACGCCCCGCCGTGCTCGGGATGGGCGCCGCGCCGCGCCGCGATCAGCTTCGTGAGCCGCGGCTGGGCGAGGATCAGCACGAGCGCGAGCGCGATGAAGGCCGGCACGATCGTCCTGAACCAGGCCGCCGGCAGGGTCAGCAGCAGCGCGGCGCCCAGCGCCGCCGCCGAGCACCGACGCGGGCCCCAGGCGCCGCGCGCGCTGGCGCTGGCCCGCGAGCCGCCGGCGGTACCCGACAGCACCGGAGATCGCGCCGGGGACCAGGCCGATGTTGTTCGAGACGTTGGCGACGACCGGCGGGTAGCCGATCGCCAGCAGGAGCGGGAAGGTGATCAGCGTGCCGCTGCCGACGACCGCGTTGATCGCGCCCGCCCCGACCCCGGCCAGCAGGACGGCGAGCGCCTCGAGCAGGGTCATCCGGCGGCTATGCCTGATTTCCGACCGGGTTTTGTATATTTCGCAGTCACCATGGAACCTTCCGCCGCCGGGCCACGCACCGATCCGCCGACCTCACGCAAGGGCTCGCTGAGCAACCCTGAAGTCGTCGAGGACGTCCCCGGGCACATCATCCCGATCCTCACGCGCGAGTTCGACGACTTCGACAGCGAGGCCGCGAAGTATCTCGCGGGCGACACGCCGGAGGACCAGTTCATCGGATTCCGCCTGAAGCAGGGCGTCTACGGCCAGCGCCAGGCGAACGTCCAGATGGTCCGCGTGAAGCTGCCGTTCGGCGGGATCAACCCCGAGCAGATGGACGCCTTCGCGGACGTGACCGAGCGCTACGCGCCGCTGAACAAGTCGCACATCACGACGCGGCAGAACATCCAGATCCACCACGTCCCGCTCGATCAGATGACGCAGCTGATCCGTGAGATCTCGGCCGTCGGGCTGTCCTCCCGCGAGGGCTGCGGCAACACCGTCCGCAACGTGACCGCCGACCCGCTGGCCGGCGTCTGCGAGGGCGAGGTCTTCGACCCGACGCCGTACGTCGGCGCGTACGTGCGCTACTTCGTGCGCCACCCCACGACGCAGCTGATGCCGCGCAAGGTCAAGACCGCGTTCGACGGGACCGGCGAGGACCGCGCGATCACCGGGATCCATGACATCGCCTTCCTCGCGCGCGAGCGCGACGGCGTCCGCGGCTTCGAGGTCCGCCTCGGCGGCGGGACGTCGATCATGCCGCGCGTCGCGCCGACGCTCTACGAGTTCGTCACGGCCGACGACGGCGAGTACCTGAAGGTCGCCGAGGCCTGCTTCCGGATCTTCGACGCGCAGGACTGGCTGCGCGTGAACCGCGCCCGCGCGCGCATCAAGGTGCTGGTCGACAAGGTCGGCATCGACGAGGTCCGCGCGATGGTCGAGGAGGAGCTCAAGGGCGACTGGGCGAGCACCACCGACTACACGCCCGACCTCTTCCTGCACGACGAGGAGGCCGGCGCGCCGGGGCCCTACGCGGGCAGCGCCAGCCCGAACGGGGACACCAGCGCGTTCGACCGCTTCGTCGAAGCGAACGTCGTCCCCCAGAAGCAGCCCGGCTTCTCGGCCGTCACCGTGCGCATCGTGCGCGGCGACCTCACGCCGGAGCAGTACCGCGGCCTGGGCCAGATCATGCGCGACTTCACCGGCGGCTACGCACGCACGACCGTGCAGCAGAACCTCGTGCTGCGCTGGGTGCGCGACGAGGCGCTCTACGACCTCTGGCAGCGGCTGCTCGCGCTGGACCTCGGCAGCGCCGGGGCGGACGAGCTGGTCGACGTCGTCAGCTGCCCCGGCACGGACAGCTGCAAGCTCGGCATCACGAGCTCGATGGGGCTCAACAAGGCCGTCCAGGAGCGGGTCGAGTCGCTGGCGATCGACGATCCCGTCGCGCGCCGGATCCACATCAAGATGAGCGGCTGCCCCAACGGCTGCAGCCAGCACCACATCGCGAACATCGGGTTCTACGGCGCGTCGATCAAGGTCGGCGAACACACGATCCCCGCCTACGTCGCGCACATCGGCGGCCGCTACGAGGGCGGCGAGATCGCGATGGGGACGCGGCTGAAGATCCGCCTGCCCGCCAAGCGCGTTCCCGACGCGGTCGAGCGCTGGATCGGCGCCTACCTGGAGAACCGCGAGGGCGACGAGCCGTTCAACGACTACGCCGACCGCGTCGGGGCCATCGCCTTCGAGGACCTGGCGCGCGACCTCGCGATGCCGGTCGACTTCGGCCTCGACACGATGAACATGTTCATCGACTGGAACCGCTCCGGCCCGTTCGAGGTCATCCGTGGCGAAGGGGAGTGCGCGGTCTGATGAGTGACAGCACGCAGACCCCGACGAGCATCTCGAACATCGGCGTCGTGATGTTCACGGTCGCCGACCAGGATGCGGCACTCGCCTTCTACACCGAGAAGCTCGGCTTCGAGCTGCGCAGCGACACACCCTTTGGCGAGGACGGCCAGATGCGCTGGCTGGAGGTGGCCCCGCCGGGCTCCCGCGCCCGCCTTGCGCTGAACCCGCCGATGGGCGGCGAGCCCGGCGGCGGCTCGATCGGCGTCGAGACGACAGACGTCCTCGGCGAGCACGCACGCCTGAGCGCTCTCGGCGGCATCGACCTCGACGCCGAGCCGATGCGCCCGCCCGGAGCCCCGCTGATGTTCATGCTGCGCGACCCGGACGGCAATCACGTCGTGGTCGTGGAAGCGCCTGCCACTCCGTAGGCTCGCGGAAGGCAGGCGCGGCGTCGCGCGCGGATCACGGCGTCGACGCCTGTGCCGGCGATGGCCCGCGGACGGTCCTCGGCGACGATGACGTTCCAGCGGCCGGGATCGAGCGCGGCGACTGCGGTGTCGACGGACACCTGCACCTGACCGGCAGCGGCCGTTGCGGCTCCTGTGGCCGGGTCGACGGGGCGGTGGCCGACCAGGAACAGGGTCCCGCCGGGCGCGACCCCTGTCGCCATCCGCCGCACCATCTCCTCCACCGACCCCGCCACGTGGACGTAGAGGCAGACCACGAGGTCGTAGTGGCCCGGCTGCGGCGTCCAGGTCGCCAGATCGCCCTCGACCCAGTCGATGCGCTCGGCGACGGCCGCGCCCACGGCCTCGGCGGTCGACCGGGCGTGGGCGAGGGCGGCCCGAGAGAAGTCGACCGCGGTGACCTGCCATCCGCGTGCGGCCAGCCAGAGCGTGTCGGACCCGTGACCGCACCCCGCGTCGAGCGCGACCCCGGGGCGCAGGTCCGCGACCTCGGTGCACAGGTGCGCGTTCGGGGGGCGATGCGCGACCTGATCGGCGTGCTCGCGCAGCACCTGCGACCAGCGCTCCTCCCAGAAGCTCCGGTCGAACGCCGTCATGTCAGGTCCCAGCGCTCCCTCACAAACGACTCACTGCTCGGACCCTACATCGGCAAAGGACGGCCGGGGCCCCGGGATCAAGCCGCGCTCACTGGGGGCTGCCAACCGCGTCGTGCAACGTCTTCGGGCGGCCGGCGATCCGCCGCCACGACAGGGAAACGCGCGGAATTGTGTATTTGATAATAATGGAGGGTGGAGATGGGATGGTTGGTGTTGAGAAGAGTGAACGGTTGATGTGTTAAACAGTTGGTTGGATATGAGAAGTAGTGTAACAATTGATTGAGGTTTATTATGAGGCGTCGACTGGCCAGACTGAGCGACCTGCGGGCCGGCCCTTGTGCCCAGCCTCCTGCATGATCGGCGGGACGCTCCGGGTCGGAGCGAAGCTACTGCCAGCCGTCGCTCGTCCCAGTCGAAGATCACCCAGACGCGGTCGGCCTCGGTTCGGATCGCGGAAGACGAGTCGCGCCCTTGGAACCGTGCTGCTCTTCGCTTCTCGGCGCCCTTGCGTCGAGAAGATGCTCGACGAAGCGGTCGAACTCCTCGATCTGCGTCGTTGCCAGGATGCATATGGCTCCTCGGTGGCTCGGCGCCGCTACTTCGACGCCGATAGTGGCGAGTGTGCGTCGCGGCCATGACGGCATCGGGCGAACGCCCTATGCGATGTGAACGAGGTCGTGCTCGAAGGCCCAGAGCGTCGCCGCCGCGCGGCTGCGGACGCCGGCCTTCTCGTAGACGTGCTGCACGTGGTGTCCGACGGTCTTCGCCGAGATGCCGAGATCTTCGGCGATCGCCTTGTTGGATCCGCCACGCACGAGCACGAGGAGGACCTCGAGCTCGCGCTCGGTCAGGTCGGCCGGCAGCTCGCGCGGTCGCTCCGGCACGCGGTGGCCGCCGGCGCTGAGCACGGCGTCGACGGCGTCCGTGTCGAGCCGCCCCTCCTCGGCCTCGCGCAGCAGCTCCTGCTCTGCCGCCGGGGCGTCGAGCGCCGGGCGATACGGCCGTGCCTCGCGCATGGCGCTGTAGCAGTCGGCCGCGGCGAGGACGCGGGCCGGCCTGATCGAGGGCGGCCCCGCGCGTGCCGCGGTGGTAGCCGGAGCCGTCGAGCCGTTCGTGGTTCGCGCCTGCGAGGAGTCCGATGGGTGCCAGCGCCGGCGACTGCGCGAAGGCGCGCTCGGTGAAGTGCGGGTGCAGCCGGACGCGCTCCCATTCCCCGAACCCGAGCGGTCCGGGCTTCTCCCAGATCGCATTCGACACGCCGACGCGCCCGAGGTCGTGCGCGAGCGCGGCGCGTCGCAGCAGGGCGACGGAGTCGGCGTGGAGGCCCTTGCGCCACGCCGCGGCCTCGGCGAGGTCGGCCACACTCGTCGAGTGCTCGCGCAGCCACGGCGACTTGAGCCCTGTGATCGCGGCGAACGCGGCGAACGCGGCGTCGACACGGTCGCCGTCGATCCACAGCAGCGGCGTCGGCTCGCTCTCCATCGCCTGCTCCCACATCCGCGCGTCGTCCAGCGCGGCAGGAGGTCATCGAAGTTTCGGGTGGCGAGCTCGGCGAGCCGCGGATCGTAGACGGCACCCGACCGACGCTCGAGGACCGCTCGTGCCTCGTCCGCGCCCGCGGCGTTAGAGGAACAGCGAGATGTCCCTCGCCACGTGCAGGAGGCGCATCGGCAGGGGGATCGCGTCTCCCGCCACGTTCGGGAACCCGCGCCCGTCCCACCGCGCGAAGACGTACTCGAGCGCCACCTGGATGTCGGGGCCCAGGCCGAGCACCCGCGAACCGCTGCGCCACTTCGCACATCATCGAGAACGATTCCCGGCCCCGCGGACCGGCGTTGGCGATGACCTCCTCGATCATCCTGGCGCGTACTCCGGGTTGCGGCTTCCCGTCCTGCGGTTGGGACCACGAGCGTGTCGCCACGCGTTGGGGATGGCGAGCGGGAGCCACGGCCACCGGGCTTGTGTCAGTCTGAGATGCCATGACCGGGACTACCTGCCACATGTCCATGTCGCTCGACGGCTTCGTCGCCGGGCCGAGCCAGAGCCGCGAGAACCCGCTCGGCGTCGGCGGCATTCAGGTCCACGGCTGGCATCTCGGCGAGGTGACCGACGAGGCCGACCTGACTGCCCAGAGCTGGCTCATGCGTCCTCGCGGTGCCTACGTCATGGGCCGCAACATGTACGGCCCGATCCGCGGCCCCTGGGACGAGGACTGGCGCGGCTGGTGGGGCGACGAGCCGCCGTATCACGCCCCCGTCTTCGTCCTCACCCACCACGCCCACGATCCGATCGAGATGCAGGGCGGCACGACGTTCCACTTTGTCACCGGCGGCTTCGAAGCGGCATTCGAGCAGGCCACGGCGGCAGCCGGCGACCGTGGCGTCGACGTCGCGGGCGGTGCGTCGACGGTGCGTCAGGCGCTCGCGGCCGGGGTCGTGGACGAGCTGACGCTCGACATCGCCCCGGTGCTTCTCGGGGACGGCGAGCGGCTGTTCGACGGGATCGCCGAGCTCCGGCTCACGCCCGTGGAGACTCTGCACTCACCGCACGCGACGCATGTGCGATACCGCGTGGAGCGCTAGGCCGCCGAAGCGAGAATCACGGATCGCCCGCTGACTGGCTAGGTCTCGACGGCGAAGATCCGCCAGGGTCCGGGCACGCCCTTGAGGTCGTGTTCTCCACGGTCCGTGAGTGTCTGGCCTGAGCCGACGCTGAGGTCGCGGACGGTGCTGCTGACGAGCACCTCGCCGGGTCCGGCGAGGCTGCTGATGCGGGCCCCGATGTGGACCGCCAGGCCGCCGACGTCGTCGTCGGGGAACAGTTCGCATTCGCCGGTGTGCAGGCCGGCGCGGATCTCGAGGTCGATGTCACGGACGCGGTCGCGGATCGCAGTCGCGCTGCTGATGGCCCGGCTGGGGCCGTCGAACAGGGCGAGCGCGCCGTCGCCGAGTGATTTCACGAACCGCCCTCGCTGGCGCTCAACCTCTTCGCGCACGAGCGTGTCATGCCGTTCGAGCAGCGACCGCCAGGCGCTGTCGCCCATCGCTGCGGCACGCTGGGTCGATCCGACGATGTCGGTGAACAGCACCGTCGCGAGGATGCGGTCGCTGACGGCCGGTCGCCGAGCACCCGTGAGGAAGTGCTGGATCTCATCGGCGAAGGCGTCCTCTTGGCCGAACCACAGCGGGCCCTCGCCCGGTAACTCGACGTACCGCGCGTTCGGGGTGTGCTCGGCGGTGTAGCGCGAGTGGCGCTCGTCGATCACCATGTCGTCCTGGGCGCGCAGCACGAGCGCGGGGCACTGCACGCTGGGGAGCACGGGGCGCACATCCGTCTCGCCATGCGTCGCCATTGACGCGGCAACGGCCGCAGGGCCCATCGCCAGGCGCTGCCAGCGCGCCAACGCGGCGCTGTGCTCGCTTGCGGGCCCGAGTGACGGGTTCGCGGGCGAGGCCGAGCCCCAATGCTCGATGATCGACTCGACCAGCAGAGCGCGCTGCTCGACGGTCTGAGCCCACTCATACCCCGGTCCCGCAACCGGGCGCGGAACCGGCGACACCATCACCAGTGCACGCACGAGGTCCGGGCGCGAGGCCGCGAACAGCACGCTCAGGCCGCAGCCCTCGAAGATGGAGAGCAGCACGGGCTGATCAGCACCGACCGCGTCGATCACCGCGCGCACGTCATCGACCTGCTCGTCCAGCGGCACCCCGGCGATCCCGTCCGACATGCCGTTCCCCCGCCGGTCGAACTGGATCACCCGAGAGAACGACGAGAGCCGTTCGAGGAACCGCGTGACCGGCGGCAGATCCCAGCCAAGCTCGATGTTCGACATCCAGGCTGGAACCAACACGATGTCGAGCGGCCCCTCGCCGACCACCTGGTAGGCGATCTGCAGATCGCCGCTGGGCGCATAACGCGTCTCCGGAACATCCACGAGGCGACACTAACCGCCGCGCGGGCCGACAGCGGCCCGAGCCCAGCGCCGGGGCACATTCATGGACGCCGGCCCAGGCGGGCATGGCCTCGCCGGTTTGCGCCCACCTCCGTTCTGAGAGAGAGTCGGGGCAGCGACCCCATGAAGGAGAAGAGCATGGATCACGCGGCCACGATGCGGCGCTTGTACGACTTGCTCAGTGCTGGAGACGTCGAAGGGTTCGGCACGTTCCTGGCCGAGGATTTCGTTGAACACGAGGAGACGCCGGGCCTCTCGCCGACGAAGGACGGAGTCCTGGACTTCTTCCGGATGTACCGCGCGGCGTTCCCCGACCTCAGGATGGACCCCGAAGACGTCTTGGGCAGTGCTGACAAGGTCGTCGCGCGGGTGAGGGCCACCGGGACTCACCAGGGCGAGTTCATGGGCATGCCCCCGACCGGCAAGAGTGTCGACGTGCAACTCATCGACATCATCCGATTTGGCGACGACGGTCTCGCGCACGAGCACTGGGGCGTCGTTGACATGCTGGCGATGATGCAGCAGCTCGGTGCGGTCCCCGACGGACCGCCGGCGTGAGTTGAACGCCGGAAGTTCCAGAGCACCTGCGGTCTTCATGTGACCTGATGCGCGACCAGATCCGTCGCAAGCATCCTGGTTGCCCATGTCGGAGACTGCAACGGTGGGGAGGGCTCGCCGACGAACCCCGTACAAGCAGCGAGACGCTGATGCTCCCGCATTCTCGTCGGTGGCTGCGGAGCCGCGACTACCGCACGACGAAGCGCACCAGCCGGCCGCCGAGTTCGTTCTCCCGTGAGCCGTCCCAGTGGCCGCCCTCCATCGGCGTCGCCAGCAGATCCTCCGGGTCGCCGCTTCCGGTCAGGACCAGCCGCGCCGCGCGGCCGCGGTAGAGCTTCGAGAAGTGGCTGATCGCGCGGCCGCGCTCGTCGACGACGTCGAGCGTGTGCCGCGGGCGCTCCCAGCGGCGGATCAGGTCCGCGTGCTCGCGCGGCAGCAGCTGCCACACCGGCCCGCGCCCGCGGATGCGGCGCAGCTCATCCGGCAGCGCCGCCGTCCAATGCGCCTTCAGCCCGGGCAGGCCGGAGGGCTTGAGCTTGTACGGGGGGACGCCGTCGTCGCCGCGAACCAGGCCGCGCAGGTTCGACAGCACGAACACGCGCTTCCACTCAGCGCGCGGGAGGCTCGCAGCGTCGAGCGCCTCGAAGGCGACGCCCCGATAGCGGCGCAGCGCGGGGAGCATCGGGACCGTTGCGTCGTCGAGCGCCAGCGCCTCGTCGCGCGCCTGGTCGAGGTGCTCGCCCGACACTCCGAACGCCTTCGCCCAGGCCTCGGGGCGATCATCGCGTGCGAGCGCCACCAGGCGCTCGCGGACCCAGGCCTGGGCTGCGCTCTCGTCGATGGCGCGGCGCCGGCCGCCCGGCGCCTTACTCTCGGACGGGGCGAGCAGGACCACCGGGTTCACGTGCGCCTCGACATGCCACCAACGCTAGGGATCTTCGAACGATGACCGGCTCGACCCTCGGCGCCGCCTGGCGCCGCGGCCAGGATGGCTGGCCGCGCAGCTTCCCCCTCGCCCAGTTCCCGAACGCCCCGCTGCTGATCGCGTTGGTCGCGTCCGTGGTGGGCTGGGTCACGCACGGCCGGGTGCACGCCTACGCATCCGCCGTCTTCTACATGGGTCTCACCGTCTGGGCCTATGAGGAGGCGCTGCGCGGCGTCAACTGGTTCCGGCACGTCGTCGGGATCGGAGCGCTGGTCTATGTCGTGGTGCGACTGGCGAACGCGCTGAACGGCTGAGCGAACGCCGCGGCCAGCGCGCGCCCACTGGCGAGCGCCTGCGGGACGCCGGAGCCCTCCTGGCGCGCCTCCATCTCGCGAGGCTCCAGCATCGGCGCACACCAGTCTCCGCCCGCGCCGATGCCGGCGGCCGCATCGATCAGGCAGGGATGCGGCAGTGGGGTGCTGACCCGCGCGTAGAGCCAGCGGTGCGCCGTCATGAACGCCGGCGGCGGGAGTGCGCCGGCGAGCATCGTCACGCCGAGCGCCGCGATCAGGTCCCTCGCGACGCGCGCGGGCGCCGCCTCCAGGTGCTCGGCGCTCCAGGCCGGGCCCGCCTGGATCGTCCAGCGCTCGCCGGCGCCGCGGCCGGGCTTGGCGCTCTCGCGGGCCGCCCAGGCGACCGGCGTGCCCGGCTTCGGGTCCCGGTGCCAGTCCCGGCCGATGTCCAGCGGCTCGTCCCATGCCGCCATGACGGCCCAGCACGGGGAGTACTCCGCGCCGGCGGCGACCTCGGCCAGCATGGGGGCCGCGTCGGCCAGCAGCTCGGCCGCCTGCGGGGCCGGTGCCGTGATCGCGACGCGGTCGAACACGCCGAGGTCGGTGCCGTCGCCGGTGCTCAGCACGAAGCCGCTGGCACCGGGCTCGACCCGTTCGACGCGCACGCCGCAGCGCACGGGGAGCGATGCGGCGAGCGCCCGGCACAGCGCGCTCATCGCCGGGATCGGCACGACCCGCCCGGCGAAGTCGCCGAAGCTGACCGCCTCGCGGGGCAGCTCGTCCAGCCACGGACCACCCGCCAGCGCCGGGCAGCCGTGATCGAAGCGCAGCTCGTCGGCGCGACGCGTCGACAGCCGGCCGCCGGGGCGGCGGGCCTTGTCGAACACCACGACCTCCGCGCCGCCCGCGCGCAGGTCGCGCGCACATGCGAGCCCCGCGATCCCTGCTCCGATGACCGCCGCTCGCATGCCCGCAGGCTACCCAGGGAGCTGCTTCGCGCCACCTATAGGATCGCGCCCATGTCGAACGAGCCGACCAAGTACCTGCTGACCGAGGACCGCATCCCCACGCACTGGGTGAACCTCATGGCCGATCTGCCGGGCGAGCCGCTGCCGCCGCTGAACCCGCAGACCAAGGAGCCGGCCGGGCCGGAGCTCCTGCTGGCGATCTTCCCGCCGGCGCTGCTCGAGCAGGAGATGTCCGCCGAGCCCGACATCGAGATTCCGGAGGAGGTCCGCGAGGCCTACAAGCTCTGGCGCCCCACACCGCTCTACCGCGCTCGCCGCCTCGAGAAGACGCTCGATACGCCGGCCCACATCTACTACAAGTACGAGGGCGGCTCGCCGTCGGGCTCGCACAAGCCGAACACCGCCGTCCCGCAAGCCTACGAGAACGCCCGGGCGGGCATCCGCAAGCTCTCGACCGAGACGGGCGCCGGCCAGTGGGGCTCGTCCCTGGCTTTCGCATGCAGCCTGTTCGGCCTGGAGTGCGAGGTGTTCATGGTCGGCTCCTCGTACGACCAGAAGCCCTATCGGCGCTCGATGATGGAGACGTTCGGCGCGACCGTGCATCGCTCTCCGTCGCAGCTCACCGACTCCGGCATCGCGAACGGCCGGCACATCACCGGGTCGCTGGGCATCGCGATCTCCGAGGCGGCCGAGGTCGCGGCCAAGAGCGAGGACACCAACTACGCGCTCGGGTCGGTGCTCAACCACGTGCTGCTGCACCAGACGATCATCGGCCAGGAGTCGATCGCCCAGATGGAGATGGCCGGCGAGAAGCCGGACGTCGTGATCGCCTGCGTCGGCGGCGGGTCGAACTTCGGCGGACTCGTGTTCCCGTGGCTGCGGCGCAATCTGCGCGACGGTGAGACGACGCGCTTCGTCGCCGCCGAGCCGGCCGCCTGCCCGACCCTGACCAAGGGGATCTACGCCTACGACTTCGGCGACACGGCCGGCCTCACGCCGCTGATGCCGATGTACACGCTCGGCCATGACTTCGTCCCGCCACCCGTGCACGCCGGCGGCCTGCGCTACCACGGCGACTCGCCGCTGCTCAGCGCACTCGTCCACGAAGGGCTGATCGAGGCCGTCGCCTACCGCCAGAGCGAGACCTTCGAGGCGGGCGTGCGCTTCGCGCGCAGCGAGGGCATCATCCCCGCGCCGGAGCCGACGCACGCGATCCGCGCCGTGATCGACGAGGCACAGGCGGCGAAGGAGGCCGGCGAGGAGCGCGTGATCCTGTTCGGGCTCTGCGGCCACGGCCACTTCGACCTGTCGGCCTACGACGCCTACCTCGGTGGGACACTCGAGGATCCGGAGTTCTCCCAGCAGGAGATGGACGCGGCGATCGAACGTCTGCCGGGCGGCGTCCCGGCGCTCTGACACACTGCGCGCATGTCCTCATCCTCAGGTACCGGCCGCGCGATCGACATCGGGGCCGTGCTCTCGCAGGTCGTCGAGACCTACCAGAAGTACCTCGGCGTCCTGGTCTCGGCCGCGCTGATCGTCTTTCTCCCCGTGGCCGTGCTCGCGGCGATCTTCTCGAACAGCGGCGCGGGCAGCCTGCTCGTCAGCATCGTCTCGATCGTCGCCAGCTTCTGGTTCACGGGCGTCGTCGTCAAGCTGGTCCAGGACGTCCAGGACGGCCGCCTCGACGCCTCGCTCGGCGAACTCTTCAACTCGGTCACGCCGGTGCTCTTCCCGCTGATCCTGCTGGGCATCGTCGCCGGCATCGGGATCGGCATCGGGTTCGTGCTGCTGATCGTCCCGGGCCTGATCCTGATCACGATCTGGTCGGTCGCGGCGCCCGCGCTCGTGCTCGAGCGGACCGGCGTGTTCGAGTCGCTGGGACGCAGCCGCGCGCTCGTGCGCGGCAACGGCTGGCAGGTCTTCGGCGTGATCGTGGCGATCTTCGCGATCACGATCGTCCTGGCGATCATCATCGGCGCGATCGGCGCGATCGGCGATTCGGCGGTGCTCCGGTTCATCGTCCAGCTCGTGCTCAACGTGCTGATCGCCCCGGTCTCCGCGCTGGCGGCCTCGATCATCTACTTCGCGCTGCTCGCCTCGCACGGGGAGGGACGCCCGGCAACGATCGGCGGGATGGAGCCGCCGGTGGCGCCGACGCCCGGCGACGCGCCGCCGCAGGCACAGCCGCTCGCTCCCGTGCCGCCCGCGGAGGGCGAGGGCGCGACCGACGCGTTCGGCAACCCCGTCGCCGCGCCCGAGGCGCCGCCGCAGGCGCCCGGCGGTTTCGACCCTCCGTCGCCCCCCTCGGGCCCGTCGGGCCCGCGACCCGGCGGCAGCATTCCGCCTCCCAGTACCCCGCCACCATCGGCTCAGTAGGAGTTACCGACACCTTTCCGCGCCCGCGTGCGTTTCAATGGTAAGAGGCGCATAAACGCTCGACCGCTGGAGGGTCATGATGGAACGCAAGGTTGTCTCAGGGATGCTCGCCGTGCTGGCGATGGTCCTGCTCGTCGCGGGTTCTGCTTCGGCGAACGTTCGCGTCGGGTCATCCGGATGGCAGTGGGGGAACCCGCTGCCGCAGGGCAACACGATCAGTGACATCGCGTTCTCGGGGACGCAGGGTTATGCGGTCGGCGCATTCGGGACGATCCTGTCCACCGCCGACGGCGGCACGACCTGGACCGGCCTCTCGTCCGGCACGTTCACCGACCTCTCCGACGTGCAGGCGATCAGCGCCACCTCGCTGTTCGCCGGAGGCGGCTGCGTCGCCCGGCGCTCGGATGACGGCGGCAAGACCTTCACGCGGGTGAAGTTCACGCCCGTGGAGACGAGCTGCCCGCAGCCGCTGGCGGCCGCGTGGTTCGTCACACCGCAGACCGGCTACATCGTCGTCGCCGACGGCACGGTGCTGCGCACCGACAACAACGGTGACTCGTTCGCCCAGAAGACGGCGGTCCCCGGCAGCGGCGCGACCGGTGGCGGGGTCAAGGTCAACGACATCCGCTTCGTCGACGCGAGCATCGGCTTCGCGGCGACCTCCGACGGCAAGATCTACCGGACCGCCGACGGGGCGAACTCCTGGACCGCGGTCAACGACACCCAGCGCCAGGTGCGGCGCTTCCTGATGTTCGACGCGGCCAACGGCATCGCCGTCGGCGACGGCTCGCTGTTCCTGGCCACCGACGACGGCGGGCTGACGTGGAAGCCCAAGGCGCTCGCCGGCATCCCCGGGCAGAACCTCGCCCACGTGACGTGCGCCTCCAAGACGACGTGCGTCATGGCCTCCGGGTCCAACCAGATCGTTCGCACGACCGACAGTGGTGACACGGCGACGCTCGTCGCACCGTCGCAGGATCCCGTCTCCGGCGTCGGGTTCGCCTCGGCGACGCGCCTCGTGGCGCTCGGCGGGACGGGCTCGACGGCCATCTCCGACGACGCGGGCGCGACGTTCGCGCCGGTCGGCGGACGGCTGTCCGGCACGTACGGAGCGATGATCGCGGGGCCCTCGGGCGTCGCGTTCGCTCCCGGCTCGAACGGCTCGCTGGCGAAGACCGTCGACGGCGGCAAGACGTGGACGCGCGGCAACGTCTCGACCTCCGAGACGGTCATCGACGTCTCGTTCCCGACGGTCAATGACGGCTATGCCCTCGATCAGTCGGGCGGCCTCTTCAAGACCGCCGACGGCGGCGCGACGTGGACGGCGCTCGACACGGGCAGCACCGCCCGCCCGCAGGCGGTCGAGGCGCTCAGCGCGAGCATCGTGATCGTCGGCGGCCCGCGCGGCCTGCGCCGCTCGACGGACGGCGGGGATTCGTTCAGTGCCGTGAAGGGTGCGATCAACAATTCGCAGATCAGCGACCTCGACTTGGCCAAGGGCGCCGTCTTCGCCGACGGCATCCAGGACGTGTACCGGTCGACCGACAAGGGCAAGACCTGGACGGTCGTGCGCAAGCCCGGCACCTACAAGAAGAACCGCAACGGCAAGAAGGTCAACACGAAGCCCGTGCAGGACATCGACTTCGTGACCGGCAAGACCGGGTACTTCCTGGACCGCAACGGCTTCCTGTACCGCACCGCCGACGGCGGCTCGAAGTGGTCGACGCTGAGCGGCGTGGCCTCCAACCGCGGCTACGCGATCGCGTTCAGCGACTCCAGCAAGGGCTACGTCGTCATCGACCGGTTCGGCAGCCAGCCCGGAAGCGGGTACCTGCTGCGCACGAGCGACGCGGGCAAGACGTGGGCGCCGGAGTTCGTCGTCGCCTCACGGATCGCCAACGCCGGCGTGGCGGCCGGCACCGGCGGCACGGACTACCTGCTCGGCGGCACGTCCAGCCTGCTGTTCACGACGACCGGCGGGCTCGCCGGGACGCCGTCGACGCTGTCGATCAAGACGAAGCAGACGAAGTACAAGTCGCCGCCGAAGGGCAGCATCACGGTGACCGGCACGCTGAAGCCGACGCTGGGACGCACCGATCAGGTGACGGTCAGCTCGCTGGCCCCCGGGTCGACCTCCTGGCGCTCGCAGACCGTGCCCGTGAGCTCGAACGGCTCGTTCACCACGAGCTGGCGCCTGGCCAAGGGGACGACGACGTTCGTCGCCCAGTGGTCGGGCAACTTCCAGAGCGCCGGCCGCGGCACCACGCCGCTGACGGTGAAGGTCGGCGGAAGTAGCGCTACGCCGCGACGTCGAGCGCGGGCTCCAGCACGGGGCTCGCGCTCGCGGCGCGGCGGACCGTCACGGGCAACCCGCCCCGCGGTGAGATCGTCGGCATGTGCCGGACGTCCATCTCGTAGCCCGGGATCAGCTCCAGGCGGTGGCGGGCGAGGATCGTGCGGGCGATGATCGCGACCTCCGCCAGCCCGAAGCGCATCCCGATGCACGTCCGCGAGCCGCCGCCGAACGGCACGTAGGCGCCCTTCGGCAGCGCCGCGCGCGCCTCGGGGGTGAAGCGCTCGGGGCGGAACTCCTCCGGCTGCGGCCAGACGTCGGGCAGGTGGTGCGACGCCCACGAGCAGTAGTTGACGAACGCGCGCCCGGGGATCGTGCAGCCTTCGAACTCGACGTCGCGCACGGTGCGCCGCGGGCCCACCCAGGCGGGCGGGTACTTGCGGAGCGTCTCGTCGATCGTCATCTCGAGCTCGGGCAGCTCGCCGCCGAGCAGCTGCGAGGCGCTCGGCCGGCCGCCGGGCGCAAGCGCGCGCTGCTCGGCGCGCAGCCGTTCGGCGATCTCCGGCTGGCGGGCGAGCTCGTAGAACATGAACGAGATCGTCGAGGTCGTCGTGTCGTGCCCGGCGAGACGAAGCGTCATCACCTCGTCGCGGATCTGCCGGTCCTCGAGGCGGTTGCCCTCCTCGTCCTCGGCGTCGAGCAGCAGGCTGAGGATGTCGGTGCCGCGCCGCCCGGATACTCGGCGCTCGCCGATCTCGGCGTAGATCAGCTCGTCGAGCCTGCGCGCCGCGACCTGCATCCGGCCCCAGGGCGAGCGCCGCCCGCGGAACACGCGCAGCAGGTAGTCGCTCGCGTAGAAGGCGAGCGCCTCCTCGAACAGCCCGGCGGCGTCGATCGCGCGCGCCTGCGGGCCGTCCGGGTCCAGCCCGAACAGCGCGCGCATCGCGACCCGCATCGCGAGATGCCGCGTCCAGTCGTAGAGGTCGACCGTCGTGCCCGGCTCGAGCTCGGCCAGCGCGCGCTCGGTCTCCTCGAAGATCGTCGCGACCGAGGCGCCGATCCGCTCGCGGTGGAAGGCCGGCAGCATGATCCGCCGCGACTGGCGGTGGAAGTCGCCGTCGATCGTCAGCAGGCCGTCGCCCATCAGCCCGATCAGGTCGCGGAAATGGCCTTCGCGCCATTCGAAGTCCGACGCGTGCGAGACGAGCACGAAGTGGTTGGCCGCCGGCCCCAGCATGAACACGACGTTGCTGTGGAACAGCCGCAGCGTGAAGACGGGGCCGTAGCGCTCGTAGCCGTCGAGCAGCATCTCGCAGCGGTTCCTCGGCGAAGCGCCGCGTGCGCGGGAGGGGGACAGCCGCGTGTCGCCGGGAGGGAAGGGCACCTTCGCTGCGCGATCCGCCTGGATGTCGTCCCAGATCACACGCATCGGATTGGTCGTTCCGGGCGCTGGACCTTGGATCATCGGCCGAGAATAGACGAAACTGACGCAGGAGTCAGGTTTGTCTGGACGGGTGAAACACGTGAGGCCCCGCATCCATGCGGGGCCTCACGTCCTGCCGTGCGCGGTGCGCGCGTCAGTGCTGTCAGCGCGGGATGTTCGTGTCCTCGTGCTTGGCCTCGGTCTGGGCCTGGTCCTCGCTGCGGCTGCCGTGATCGCGGGTGCGGGGCGCCTTGCGCTGCACGCGCTCGCACGAGCCGTTGGGGTTCGCGGCGGTCGCATCGGTGATGACGTCGACCGTGTCGAGCAGGGCGATGTCGTTGCCCTCACCGCAGGTGATCTTGTCGACCTCACCATCGCGCGTGTGGAACCGGTCGTCGCCGGCGCCGCCGTCGAGCGTGTCGCCGACCTGGTCGACCTCTCCGCCCGGGCCCGGTGTCACGTCGCCGCGGGCGAGCGCCCACAGGTCATCGTTCCCGTCGCCGCCGTTGGTGACGTCCACCCCGAGGTTGGCGTAGATGCGGTCGTTGCCCGCGCCGCCGTTCTGGGTGTCGTCGCCGGGGCCGCCGCTCATGCGGTCGTTGCCGTCGTCGCCGTTGATGGTGTCGTTCCCGTCGCCGCCGGAGAGGCGGTCGCGGGCGTCGCCGCCGGAGATCGCGTCGTTCCCCGAGCCGCCGTAGATGCGGTCGTTGGAGAACAGGTCGCCGACGCCCGGGGTGTCCCCGGTGAGCTTGTCGTCGCCGGACCCACCGTGGATGCGGTCGTCGCCGGCATGGCCGAGGATCGTGTCGTTCCCGGCGCCGCCCCAGATGCGGTCGTTGCCGGCCGCGCCGTCGAGCGAGTCGTCGCCCTGGCCGCCGTCGATCAGGTCGGCGTTCGCGCCGCCGTCGACGGTGTCGTTGCCCTGACCGGCGCGGACGAAGTCGAAGCCGTCACCGGCGGTGATCGTGTCGTCGCCGGCGAGGGCGCGGATGCGGTCGTTGCCCGCAAGAGCGTCGATCGTGTCGGCCGACGGGGTTCCGATCAGGCGATCGTTGCCCGGCGTGCCGGTGACGGTCGCGGCGAGCGCGACGGCCGTGCTGAACGTGAACGCCGCGACGATCGCGACGATCGAGATGCTGAAACGTGTGATGCGCATGTGACCTCTCTGCCTCCCTGCGTAGCTGTGCGAACAGTTCCAGCCGCCGAAACACGGTCACCCGCGCGAGTTGCGCCGCGCCGCAGTCGCGAACGCACATTGCAATACTGGGGGCGAAAGCGAGGGGGCGTAGCTCAGTTGGTTAGAGCGCCGGCCTGTCACGCCGGAGGTCGCGGGTTCGAGTCCCGTCGCTCCCGCTCCAGAGAAGCCCTGCTGACGCGGCGGCCTTCGCTCGTTGTGTGGCCGCATCGGGTATCCGAGTAACCGGGCGGGTACCGCAAGCGGGTACCGCATCCAGCGTCAATGAGGATCCTCGGCGGCGATCGGCGCTGGAACGGCCCTCGTCAACGCCGTCATCTCGCTGGCGCCCTGAACGGCAGGCTCCGCGCGCCCAGCGGCGGGTTCTCGACACCACCCCTGAAACGGAGTACAACGCCCGGAACAGCGGCATCAAGGGGGAGGTAACCGTGACGCACCTGGTCGAGCTTCCGCTCCAGGAGGGCGGTTCCGTCAGGGTCGAGGGTGGACGACACGCCCGGCGGTCGCGACGGCGGCCCGGTGACCCTGCTCCATGCAGCCGCGCGAGATGGCGTCGATGGCGACCGACACCCTCGAGGAGGCGCTGGGCGGGGTCGGCCCCGCGTCGCGGGCGATCGTCCTCAGGCTCCGCGCCGCCGCCGATCCGAGCGAGATCACGATCGAGTTCGGGATCAAGGTCAGCGCCGACGCGGGCGTCGTCGTCGCGCGCACCGGCGGCGAGGCCAACTTCCGCGTCGTGCTCACGTGGGCCGACCGGTGAACGGTGGGCGGGCATGCCTGTCCAGGCGCATGAGTACGACGAGCTGAAGCTCCGGCTCGAGCGGGGGAGGGCGGTGACTTCCGCGTCCTAGCGAGCTCCTCCAGCGGAGAGACCTCGGGCCGCTTCGCCCTCCCGTTCAGCGACCTCGAGCTGGAGAACTTCATCCTGCGGGTCAGCCGCGCGCCGCGCGGTGCCGCGCATGGAGTCCTCGGAGATGCACGAGGCCAAGCGCTTCGGCGGCCCGCTCTTCGAGTCCCGCTGTTCCAGCAGCGCGTCCGCGACCTCTACCACTCGGCCTTCGCCGCGGCGGACCGTGAGGGGCGCGGGCTGCGGATCACGCTCTACCTCACGGACGTCCCCGAGCTGATGCACCTGCCGTGGCAGTACCTCTATGACGACCCGAACTTCCTCGCGATCTCGGCCTGGACGCCCGTCGTGCGCTACCTCGACCTCCCGCGGCCGCGGCGCCCGCTGGAGGTGGAGTCCCCGCTGCGCGTCCTGGCGATGGTCAGCAGCCCCACGGATGCGGTCGCACTCGACGTCGAGCGCGAGAAGGCGAACCTCGAGCAGGCGCTGGAGCAGCTCGTGCGGGCCGGGGCGATCGAGCTCCACTGGCTCGAGCAGGCGACGCTCACCGCCCTGCTGCGCGAGCTCCGGCGCGAGGACTTCCACATCTTCCACTACATCGGCCATGGCGCATACGATGCGGGGGCGGACGACGGCCTGCTGCTGCTCGAGGACGAGGAGGAGCGCGGCCGCGCCGTCAGCGGCAGCCAAGCTCGGGACGATCCTGCACGACTGCACGACGCTGCGCCTTGCGGTGCTGAACGCCTGCGAGGGAGCGCGCACCGCGCGCGACGACCCGTTCGCCGGGGTCGCCGCGAGCCTCGTCCAGCGCGACATCCCGGCGGTGATCGCGATGCAGTTCGAGATCACCGATGACGCCGCGGTGGTGTTCGCGGAGGGCTTCTATGAGGCGGTCGCGGCGGGCTTCCCCGTGGACGCGGCGCTCGCGGAGGCGCGCAAGGCGATCTTCGCCGGCAACAACGACATCGAGTGGGGCACGCCGGTGCTGTTCATGCGCGTGTCCGACGGGCGCATCTTCGACGTCACGACCACGGAGGTCCCGGTCGCCGCTCCCCGGCTCGCGCTGTCCCTGTCCGCCGACCCGCCGGAGGTCGTGGCCGGCGAGTCTGTGACCTGGTGCCTGAAGGCGCGAAACGAGGGCGCCGCGCCGCTGCTCGAGGTCGGTGTGCTCGACGGCGAGGGCCGGCCGCTGGAGGCGCCGTTCGATCTGGAGGGCCACGCGGAGCGCGCGCTGACGTGGAACACGCGGCCCTGGGCGGCGCTCGATCAGGTCGTCACCGCCGGTGCGCACAGCGCGCACGGTGAACGGGTCACCGCCCAGACGACGGCGCACGTCGAAGTCCGCGAGCCGCCTGCACCGCCTGTGCCGCCACCTGCGCCGCCACCCGTCCCGCCGGTCCCCCGGCCCGACGTCCGCGCTCGGCCGGTCGCCGGCGCAGCTGGTCGCGGGCCTCAGCGCGCTCGTGCTGCTCGTCTCGACGTCCCTGACCTGGGTCGCGGCGACGCCCGGCGCCGCTGCCCGGAGTGGCTGGAGTGCCGCCCGGTACCCGTGGCTGATCGTCGCGGCGGCGGCGCTGGTCCTGGCGCTCGCACTCTGGCGCGCCACCGGCGGCGCGCGGCGGTGGGCGACCGCGGCCGGCCTGGGGATCGCCCTCGCCGGGCTGGTCGTGGCGGACCGTGTGGTGCTCGTCGGCCCGGGAGCCGCGACCGGGCGCTCGCTGGCGATCGCGGCCGCCGCGGGGATCGCGTACGGCGGCTGGCTCGCGCTCGCCGCCGACGCCGGGCGCGCCGGGCCCGCGCGGCCCCCGCACGGGGAGCTGCTCGCGACGGCCGGCGGGCTCGTCGTCGTCGGCTCGCTCTGGCTGCGCTGGTCGGGTGCGAACGGATGGAAGTCGTTCGCGCTGACCGACATCGCGCTGGCGCTGCTCGCGAGCGTCGCCGTCCTGGTCGGCCCGACCCGGCTCGCGGCAGGGCGCCGCCTCGGCGGGTCGGGAGCCACGGCCGTGGTGCTCGTCCTGCTCGGGATCATCCTCGCCGGGCGCGTCGTCGCCGGCTACGACCTCAAGGCCGGCCGGTCCGTCGCACTGCGCGACGTGGACTGGAGCACCGGTCGCTACGCGGCGCTGGCCGGCGCCTGCGTGGTCCTCGCCGGAGGCGTGCTCTCGCTCGCAGGCGGCGGGGCGCGGCGGAGGCCCGGCTGATGGCGGCCCAGCCCGGCGACGCGAGGCTCGCGATGGCCGCCGAGCCGGCGCGCTGGCTCCCGGTCGACGACCGCGAGCAGACTCCGGACCAGGGCCTGGGACTGTGCCTGTCCGGCGGCGGCTATCGCGCGATGCTGTTCCACGTCGGAGCGCTGTGGCGCCTCAACGACGCGGGGATGCTGCACGGAGCTCGATCGCGTCTCGAGCGTCTCGGGCGGTTCGATCATCGCCGCCACGCTCGCGCTGCACTGGGAGGACCTCGACTTCGACGAGCACGGCGTGGCACGGCTTCGAGGAATGCTCGTCGAGCCGGTGCGCACGCTCGCCGGGCACACGATCGACGTAGGCGGCGATCGTCGGCGGGCTCGTCGCTCCCGGGTCGATCGGCGAGCGCCTGGCGGCCGCCTATCGCGAGCACCTCTTCGACGACGCAACGCTGCAGGACCTTCCGGAGGCCCGCGGTTCGTCATCAACGCCACGAATCTGCAATCCGGAGCGCTCTGTTTCGCTTCTCGCGCGCGTACGCCGCGGACTGGCGCGTCGGCGAGATCGACGACCCGAACATCGAGCTCGCCGACGCGGTCGCCGCCTCCTCCGCGTTCCCGCCGTTCCTGTCACCGTTCGAGATCGACCTTCGCACGCCGGACTGGACGACCGACCGGCAACGAGCGTGCAGGCGCCTACCGCTACGAAGATCGTCCTCGCCGACGGCGGCGTCTACGACAACCTCGGACTCGAGACCGTCTGGAAGCGCTGACCACACGGTGCTCGTCTCCGACGCGGGCGGCCACATGCCGGATGACGCCGACCCCCCACACGACTGGCCGCGCCAGACGCTGCGCGTGCTGAAGGTCATCGACAACCAGGTTCGCGACCTGCGCAAGCGCCAGGTCGATCGCCGGCTACCGTCGGCGAGCTCCGCAAGGGCACCTACTGGGGCATTCGCTCGGACATCGCGCGACTACCACCTTGCCGACGCTTTGCGATGCCCCATGCGGAGAGCATGCGCCTCGCCGAGATCCCCACGCGGCTGAAGGCGCTCGACGACGCTGCACAGAAGCAGCTGCTCAACTGGGGTTACGCGGCCTGTGACGTCGCCGTGCGCCGCTGGGTGGCGACCGCGCTCGCGCGGGGGTCGTTCCCCTACCCGCAGCGGGGGCTCGCGTAGCCGCCCGCGGCGCGCTCAGGGGCTCTGCGGTGCGTGCCAGATCAGCGTGTGAGCGTCATCGGGCGAGGGCCGCTCGACCGAGTTGCGTGCCCCGGGCCTCGCTCGCACGAGGGCATCGTCACCGAGGAACCAGGGCGCACCGAACGGCAGGTCGCGGCGCGGGATCGCGGCGTAGTCGGCCTCGGTGAACGTCGCGCCGTAGGTCGCTCCGGTCGCGTCGCCGTCGGGGTCCGGGGTCACGATCGCGCGCAGCTCCGCGACGGCCTCCCGCCACCGGTCCAGCAGCACCTGCTCGTCGCGGCTGGAGGGGTGCGGGATCGCGCTCAGCGTGACGGCCGGACGGCCGGGCCACAGCGCCGCGGCGTCCTGGGCCATGACGCCGAAGGCGATGATCGCCTGGAGCTCCGTGCCCTTGACCGCGTCATAGAGCGCGTTGCGCCACTGCAGCTGGGCCGCGTCGCCCAGTCGCGCCCGCTCGGCCTGCGCCCGCGCGGGGTGCAGCGCGTAGGCCCAGGCGTTGACGCACAGGTAGGACCGCGTCAGCCCGAGCTTGGCGAGCAGGCCCTGCACGCGCTGCCCGGCATTGCCGACCAGGCAGCGTCCGGCGATCCGCTCCGTGGGGCCCGGTTCCGATGCAATGCACAGCACGCGCGCAGAGCCGTCGAGCCGGCCGCGGTAGAAGACCGGCCCCCAGTCGAGCCAGAAGTCGTCCGCGACGGGTGGGGCCGGAACGCGATCCAGCAGCCGGGCGAGCTGCACGGACGGCCCGCGGTCGAATTCGGCGGCGCTCATGGGATCGAGGCCTCGGTCGTCTCGCTCGTCAGGTTCGCCTGCGAGACGACGCTCGCGCGGACGTCGTACGGCCGGCCCGATTCGAGCGCGAGGCTGTGCTCGACGCTGCCGTGCGGCCCGTCGATCGGATGTGTCTCGGTCGCGGGGGGCAGGCCGTCGCCGCGCCCGTCGATGCTCAGCACGATCCTCGTGGGCAGATGGCCGTCAGCGTCGGGCCGCACGCGGTAGCCGATGACCGCGTGATCGCCCTCGCGGCGCGCCGTGATCTCCGGCGCGGGCGGGGCGCCGCAGCCCTCCGGGGCGGGCGACTCGCAGCGGCCGGGGGTGGGCGGCCTCGTGGAATGCGGAGGGGTCGCGCCACTGAGCGTGCTCGTGGGGGCCTGACGGGCTGTTGGATTCCCGCGCCGCCCGCGCCCGGGTGCTGCCCCAGCGTCCGCGCCACGCAGCCCAGGCGGGCGCCGCGTCGGAGATGACGATCAGGCCGGGGCGGAGGCGGGGACCCTTGCCGTCGCGGTGGTCGGGAACGGTGCGGTGCCTCGGGGTAGCTGCCGCGCGTGAAGTCCGAGGCGTGGGAGCCGCGCGCGCTGTCGACGACCGGGGCCGGGCCGTCGGGCGTCGCCGAGCGTGCTCGAGGGCGTCCCACGTGCAGCGCTGCCCGCCCTGAATGCTGGGCGTAGCGTGGCCTGCCTGGCGAGCTGCTCGTCCGCCCCGAGGCGCACCTGGATCATCTCCCAGTCGCCCTCGTGCAGCCCGACGCCGAGGAACGCCTTGTCGTTGTAGTAGTGGAAGAACCAGTACTGCAGCCACAGCCGGCCGGCGGCGTCGCGGACGGCGTGCCCGTGGATGCGGTCGGCGTACGGCTCGCGGTGCATCGCCCGGGCCTGGGCGACGTAGTCCTTGCCGGTCGCATCGAGGTAGTCGCCCGCGCGTGCCGGCGCTCCGGTCGGGTAGGTCGTCCCGTCGAGCGTGTCGACGTCGAGCGGGACGCTGCTGCCCTTGCCGGCGAGGGCGAGTCCCCGCCGGCGCGCTTCAGCGCGTTTCCCGGGGCGGTCGCTGAGGGTCGCCGCGGCGTCGGCCGGGAAGCTCTCCTGCGAATCGAACTGCAGGACCGGCCGGAAGCGCGCGAGCAGTTCGTCGTCTGTGCTCATCGGTCGAGCTCGCGAAGGCCGCCGGCGAATCCGGCGGGAAGGTTGGGCTGGCGGTCCAGGCGGTCGAACAACGTGCTGTCGCCGGCCACGGTGATCGCGTCCGGCTCGGAGAGGAGGCCGAGGATCTGCGACAGCGGCTTCGCGGCGGCGAGTGCCGGCGTGGGACCCGTCGGTGCGCCGCTCTGGGGCCCCGGAAGATGCGGCCGCAGGGAGACGCCGGTGTCGGACAGCTCGTCGAGCGCGAGGTACCACTGCGACGGCTCGCCCGGGTTGGCGGCGAGCCTCGGGGGCGCCTGTTCGAGCTCCAGCGCGAGCTGCGGAAGGTTGGCCATCGCGTCCTTCAGCCGGCTGGTCGCCGCGGAGAGCGTCAGCGCCTCGATCTCGGGGTCGGCCGCGGCGTCGGTGAGAGCGACGTCGCGCCGCTCGGCTCCGACGGCGACGGGCTCCACCTGGTCCGTCAGGGCGCGCATCAGCTCCGGCTCGCCGCAGCGCGCGACACCGTTGAGCCATCACGAGTCGCATCGCGCGCTCGTCGCGGTGCGGCGGGTGCTGCGTACGGATCGCCCGCGGCGCCCTCGACCACGAGGAGGTCGGCAAGCTTGCCCGCTTCCAGCGAGCCGAGCAGACTGTCCCAGCGCAGCATTTTGGCCGGCGAACGCGTCGCCATCGCGACGATGTCGCGATCGGAAAACAGACCGCCGTGCAGGGCGCTGACGATCTTGGCAATCCTGATTTCCGCGAGCAGGTTCTTGCTGCCCGAAGGCGCCCAGTCCGGCCCCAGCGCCATGGCGATGCCGGCCGCCTTGGCGGCTTCGATGTCGGCGGTCGCGCCGTACAGTAACAGATTGCTCAGCGGCGACCACACCATGCTGGCGCCGAATTTCACCATGACCTCGAAGTCCGGCTTCTGCAAAGCGACGCAGTGAATGCCGGAAAAGCGATGGGGCGATCGCCCAGGTCCCGTCCGTCATCTTCAGATCGGTGAAATGCGAACGCGCCTTGGCGTCGGTACTTCGCTCAAGTGCAGGATCGCGCATTTCACCTTCATGAGCTGCTTGAGGAACGCCGTTGCGCTCGACGCCGCGACATCGCCGATCTTGGCATGCGCCGAGGGCAGCGGCGCCGGCGCTTCTTCCACATTGCGCACGACGCCGCGGTAGTAGCGCTGGAGATGAAGGCTCTGCAGCGTGATGCCCTGCGAGGTTGTCACGCCGGCGAGCAGACATTTGCACTCGACGAAGCGGGTGATCGCCTCGGGGAAACCCGATGTCGAGCCCAGCACCCGACATCGGCCCGCTGATCAGTTTGCGATAGTCCGGGTGCGAGCCCCACTGATCGCGGTTGCTGTAGCGTTTCGGCACCTTCCACAACCGCAGCACTTGTAGCTGAGGTGATTGTGCAGTTCGATCAGCCCGGGATAGATGGTGCCGTCGGTGGCGAGCACGGCGACCTGCTCGAAGCCGGCCGGCGGGGCGGCCGCGGCGTCGCCCACTGCCGTGATCTCGCCGCGCTCGAGGTACACCACGCCATCCGCGAGCATCGTGCCGCCGTCGTCCATCGTCACCACCCGGCCGCGCAGCGCGGTCTTCGGGGCGTCGGGCGGATCAGATCGGTGCTGTAGCCGGAAGGGGCGCGCGCGTCGAAGACCTGGGTGGTGGTCGGGCCGCTATCGAACCTCGGACCGCAGTTCCGGTCGCCGGCGCCGGGAGGGTTTGTTCGCTCTGGGGCGCCTGATGTGCGCGATATCTACCGCGCGGCTTGCCACCGCCACCCACGGGCGTTACGCCTCGACGCGGACCACCCATCCCGGACCCCCATCAGCGAGGAGGCGTGCATCATGGCTCAGAAGATCAAGCGTTATGGCTGGATTCCCGACCTGCCCGATCACCGCGACCATCCTGTACGCGGCGCCGATCGCTTCCTCGCGAAGCTGCCCGCGAAAGGTCGACCTGCGCGGAGTGCCCGCCGGTCTACGACCAGGGCGAGCTCGGCAGTTGCACCGCCAACGCCATCGGCGGGGCGATCGAGTTCGACCAGATGAAGCAGAAGCAGGCTGAGCCGTTCATGCCGTCGCGGCTGTTCATCTACTACAACGAGCGCGTCATGGAGGGCACGGTCGAAGTCCGACAGCGGCGCCCAGATCCGCGACGGCATCAAGAGCGTCGCCAAACAGGGGCCTGCCCGGAGACGACTGGCCCTACGACATCGCCAGGTTCGCGTCAAGCCGCCCAAGACGGCTACACGGAGGCGAAGAAGCACAAGGTCGTGCTCTATCAGCGGGTGATGCAGACGCTGACCCAGCTGAAGGGCTGCCTCGCGTCCGGCTTTCCGTTCGTGTTCGGCTTCACGGTCTACGAGAGCTTCGAGAGCCCGCAGGTCGCCAAGACCGGGCATGCGCCGATGCCCACGGCCGGACGAGAAGCAGCTCGGCGGCCATGCGGTGCTCGCGGTCGGCTACGACGAGACGCAGCAGCGCTTCATCGTGCGCAACTCGTGGGGCCACAGCTGGGGGATGGACGGCTACTTCACGATGCCCTACCCGTACCTGCTCCAGGGGACGCTCTCGACGACCTCTGGACGATCCGTCCGTCGAAGAGGGGTCACGCTGCTTCGAGGGTCGTTCCGTCAGGAAATGCAGATGAGCATCACTGCTATGTGCGATGCCAAGCTGATGAACGAGCAGTTGGCGCAGCGCTCGGCCACTGTTCGAGAAGGCGATCGGCCTGCAGACCCTCGTCGAGCGCCCGCACGTTCCCGCACCTCGACGCTGCTGCTGCTGAAGATCCGCCGAGGCGTCGGTCAGCTCGTGCGCTG
Source organism: uncultured Solirubrobacteraceae bacterium (assembly GCA_963817295.1). Classification (GTDB taxonomy): domain Bacteria; phylum Actinomycetota; class Thermoleophilia; order Solirubrobacterales; family Solirubrobacteraceae; genus F1-60-MAGs163. The sequence goes on from CAWFOF010000003.1 coordinate 134,258, forward strand.
GATCCGACCGAGAGCCTGACCTTCTACGTCGCCTTCCTCGGCGTGCTCGACCCGGTCTCGATCCGTGCGGATGGGCGTGTCCGACGCGGACTTCACCGGGCGCTGGGTGACGCTCGGGATGTTCCTCGCGCTGACGCGGTGATCGTTCGGCTCGTGCACATCGCCAAGGTGCGCCGGACCCGCGAGCCCTTTGCGGCCCGTGTTCGATACGGTGGTTTCGTCGGTGGCCTTCACCGCCTGGGCCGTCGCTCTACGGCCACGCTGCTGCGCGACTTCTCCGGCGACAAGATCGAGATCGGCGGCTTCATCGTGCTGGCCGACGACGGCGATGATCGGGCTGTACCGACGCGCTGGACCGAACCTTGTCCGACTCGATCAACGACCCGTCGGCCCCGCGCGCGCCGCGACGACCCTTACGTCGCCTCGGCCCGGCCGACTGCGACGAGGATCGTCTGAGCGTTGCTCGCCGATCTTGATGCCGATGACCTGATGCACCGACCCCGCCGAGGAAGGCACGCACGCGTACTGACCCGCTGGCGCGCCGAGCGCCTGCGGGCGCGGATCGTCGACGTGATTCGTGGATCGCCACCGACGAGGCCGTCCGGCGAGCCGGGCGTGACCGTCGACCTGATGCGCCAGGGCGACGTCGGCGTCGCGCCGTCGGAGCGCTCTCGCCGTTCGACGAGATGGTACTCGAGCGTCGCGACGGCGCGCGACCCGACGCCGCGTACTTCTCGGCTGCTCGATGCGATGGACGTCGTCGAGCACGACGTGAGCCTGGAGAGCGACCACGCGCGGTCGTGCGCTCGGCCTCCGAGCTGGAGACCGCCTGCGAGACGAGCGGATCGCGTTCTTCGATGCCGTCGAGGGCGGGTTCCACTGGGGCCGGACAGCGATGTGCGCGAGAACGTCGCCGAGCTCGCCCGCCCCGGCGTCGCCGACATCACGCTCGCGCACCTGTTCTGGCGTGGCGTCGCCACCAACGCGCCGGCGCTGCCTTCGATGCCGACTGCTTTATCGGCTGATCTTCCCAGTCCGTGGACAGGGTCTCAGCGCGATCGGCCGGGCCGCCGCCGAGGCGATGGTGCGCAGCTCGTTGATCGACATCACCCACATGAGCGAGCCGTCGCTCGCGACACGTTCGAGCTCCTCGACCGCGAGGACTGGAGCGTCGGCGGCTGGTGATCGCAACCCACATGGCCTGCTACTTCGGTGCCTAGGTACAACCTCACCGACCAGACGATCGCGCTGTCGCCGAGCGCGGGGCGTTCGGCGTGATCCACTGCCGGCACTACATCTCGGACGGGCTCGCGTCGCGGCGCGGTGGCGGTCCTTTGAGGATTCCGTCGGGCTCGATCTGAAGCACATCGACCGCATCCTGTACGTCACGGGCACGTTCGATCACGCTGCGATTGGATCCGACCTGGACGACTAGATCAAGTCGGCGCTGACGGTTCGAGCAGATGGCGATGTGCGTGATCCGCAGGCGGCGCTGACGCAGCACTACGGCGCCGAGCGTGCGCAGCGCGTCTGTAGTGCCAACGCGCTGCGCGTTCTGCAGGGCGTGGAGCATGACGCAGCCCGGGCCCGCAAAAGGGACGGTCACCGGGGCGAGGAACGCGTCGAGGACGCGCGGGTCGAAGGCGCGTCCGCCTGGAGGCGCATCTCGACGAGGGCGTCGCCCTCGGGCCACGGGTCCTTGTAGGGCGCTGGTGGGTGAGGGCGTCGAAGACGTCGGCGACCGCGATGATGCGCGCGGCGAGCGGGATCGCGCCCCGCCACCCCGCCGGATAGCCGGTGCCGTCCCAGCGCTCGTGGTGGGTCAGCGCGATCTGCTCCGCCATGACGAGCAGCGCGTGGCGCTGCCGGTCCGTATCTTCCCCCCGGGCGGTCGTGTGGGGGTTGACCGCTCGAACTCGCCGCTCGGGCAGCTTCCCGGGCTTGGACAGCATGGTATCGGGATCGCGATCGCCGATGTCGTGCAGCGGCGCCGCGAGGCGCAGCAGGTCGACCTGGTCGCCGAGAGGCCGAGGCCCCGCGACTGCGACGGACAGCTCGCCGACGCGCCGGGGCGCCGCCGGGTGTCGTCTCGCGCAGCTCGGCGGCGGTGGCGGGCGCGCGAGCATGAACCGCGCGTCCTCCAGCTCGCGGCGCTCGCGTGGGTGGGTGGTGTCGTCGATCTGTAGGCGAGCTGCGTGATGCGCTCGTCACGGATCGCGGTGATCGCGACCTGGACCTTGAGCAGACGCCCGCGGCGATGAGGAATCGCCGCTCGAAATGCTCGGCGCGACGGCGTCGCCGCCAGCATGACGGCCGCTACGGTGGCGTGTGTCGCGATCGTCGGATGGGCCAGCTTCAGCCACGGCGTGCCGACCTGCGCGGCCGCCGAGTAGCGGTCATGCGGCAGACCGCCTGGTTGACGCGCTGGATCTGGCCGTCGGGACGCGAGGATGCCGCCGATCGGCGCTCGTCGAACGCCGCCCGGTGGCGCTGGACTTCGCGTCGCAGCGCTCGGCCGCGGCGCGCTTGCGCGGCCGTTCCTCGCGGCCGAGACGTCCCGGGGACAGCAGGTGAGGATGTCGCTCGCCGATCTGGATCCGGCTCACGTCCATCTCGATGGCGAAGAGCGAGCTGTTCTGCGGCGCCGGCCGTGACGGCCGGTGGCAGTGATCCGGTGGCCTGGGCCGGAAGCTCCGCGCGGCGAGCATCGCGCCGGCGAAGTCGAGGTGGGTGGTGGTCGCGATGAGCAGTTCCAGCGGGCGCCGATGATCTCCTGGTGCAGCCGAAGATCCGCTGGGCACGGCGGTTGAACGACTCGATCAGCTCTCGCCGATGGTCACGATCCGTTGGGCGAGGTTCTGATCGCCGGTGGCGCTGCTCTCGCCGAGTTCGGCGTCGAGGTTCGTGATCGACTCGAGCGGCGGTGAGCGCCCAGCTCGTCGGCCTGCATGAAGAAGGTCGACGAACGCCGAGATCTTCGCCGCAGCGCCTCGGGCCGGATCGACGAGACGATCGCGTGGCGCCGCGACCGGCGGCGCCCGCGGAGCTTGCGTCGCGATGCCGTCCAGCGTCGGCATGCGCACGTCCATGACGATCGCGGCGAACTTCGCCGTGCCATGGCGCGCAGGGCGCGCGCCGGACTCCGCCTCGACGACGGCGAGGCGGGCAGCCGCCGCAGCAGCACGCGGATCGCCGCGCGCCGCTCAAGGATGCCGTCGACGACCAGCACGGCGACCGACGGCGCCGCGCGTCGGGAGCCGCTGAGCGTGCGCGGTCGGTCAGGATGCGGGGACATTGATCCCGAGGGAGCTGCGATCGGGAGGGGTACTACCTGAGCTTCGGGCATGGCGAGTTGGTGCTGCTCTCGGAAGTCATGTTGCGCCGCTCGTCCTGCTGGGGGAACGTATGTCTGAAGGTACGCCCTCGCAAGGACCAGTATTCCGCGTGCCGAAGGCCTCGGTTCGCGGCGGTGCCGCTCGACGCGGTACGTCGAGCGGCTGATGTGCCGGAGAAACCGGAACACGTGACGATCGGGCAGCGTGGCGATCACCAAGCGCGACGTCGCTGCAACGCGGGCAGCGCAGGACGAGGTCGGCGCCACGGAACAGGCGATGCGCGCCGACGGTCTCGTGGCGCTCGGCACCACCGGCAGCGGCGTGCGGCGGTGGCTTCGGTCCGCAGGCACCTCCTGCAGGAGGCCGCCGAGGGCGTTCCTGCTTGAGCGAGAGGGCTCGCGCGGACGATTTATCCTTCTCGTCGGGCCGAAGTGCTCGGCGTGCACCGGGTAGGGTCGTGGCCGGGCGACGAGCGCCGCCGCGACGGTCTCGACGAACGCGGTCGGTCCGCACACATACATGAGCGGACGTCCAGCGGTGGCCACGCGACCTCGCGAGCAGCCGTCGTCGATTCGTCCGCGATGACCGGTCCAGTCCTCCGGCCACTCGCGCGTCAGCGTGAATCGACGGGGACCTCATCAGCGCCGGCGAGCCGCGTCAGCTCGTCGCGGTAGATCACGTCGTCCACCGATCGGGCCGAGTACGAGCAGCCGAGGCGTCGCGTGCGCGCGCGGCAGCCCAGTGACGCAGCATCGCCCGCAACGGCACGACCCCGGAGCCGCCGGCGATCAGCAGCAGCGGCCGCCGAGCGACGCCTCCCAGACGAAGTAGCCGCCGATCGGCCCGCGCAGCTCCAGCTCGTCGCCCGGGCGGAGGTCGTCGACGAGGTACGGCGAGACCTCGCCGTCGTCGAGTCGCTCGACCGTCAGGACGAGCTGGTCGTCCTCGGGCGCCGAGGCGATCGAGTAGCTGCGCTGCGGCCTGGTAGCCGTCCTCGGCGGTCAGGCGCACGTCGACGTGCTGGCCGGCACGGTGGCCGGGCCACTCGGGCACGTCGAGGACGATGCTCCGGCTGCGGCGTCTCCGTCGACGAGCTCGGCCGCCGGCCGACTGCCACGTCAGTCGCCCTGGTAGCGCTGTTCTCTCCATGGGTCTCCGTGGTTGTGGTAGCCGTGCTCCCTCCCAGAAGCCGGGCTCGTCGTCGACGGTCAGACGTCAGTCCGCGCACCCATTTCGCGCTCTTCCAGAAGTACAGGTGCGGCACGAGCAGTCGCGCCGGCCCGCCGTGCTCCGGCTCGAGCGGCTCGCCGTCGTACTCGTAGGCGACCCACGCCTTGCCCGCCGGTGAGGTCGTCGAGCGGGAGGTTCGTCGTGTACCCGCCGTCGCGAAGGCGAGAGCGTACTCGGCCTCGGTCTCGACGCCGTCGAGCAGGGTGTCGACGACACCGCCGTCCACGTCGTGTCGAGCTTCGACCACTTCGTCACGCAGTGGATGTCGACCGTGACGGTCTCGCTCGGCAGCGCCGGAACTCGTCCCAGGTCCACGACACCGGCTGCGTCGACGGCACCCTGCGATGCGTGAAGGTCCAGTCGTCGAGCGGCATGTGTGGCGTCGGTCCGGCCGACAGCACCGGGAAGTCGTCGGTGACGTACTGCCCGGGCGGCACGCGCGCCGGGTCGACGTCGCGGGGCGGGCGGCCGTGAAAACCACGCGAGATGAACGACATGCCGTGATCCTCCCACGGCTCGCGCGCAGCTTCCAGGGGCGTTAGGTTTCTCGCCCACCCGCGACACGGAGGTTCGCAATGTCTTTGCCGTCCCCCGCCACGGCCATCGCCGTCACCGCGTTGTTCGTCGCACTCGGGGGCACCGGGTACGCCGCCACGCAGGTCGGTCCGGTCGCCGGGAGCGCGAAGAAGAAGCAGACCGTCAAGCGCGGTCCGCGCGGCAAGCGCGGACCCGCCGGGCTGCCCGGGCACGCCGGCCCGGTCGGTCCGGCGGGCGCGAGCGGGAAGCCGGGCCCGGCCGGCGCGCCGGGCGCGCCTGGTGCTCCCGGTGCGCCGGGCGCGATCGGGCCGTCGAACGCGTACGCGGTCGCGGTTGCCAGCGCGCCGGACCTGAACGGGTCGACCCCGGCCGTCGTCGCCACGCTGAGCGATCTCCCGGCCGGGGCCTACGTGATCAACGCGAAGGTCCAGCTCACGGTGGGGGCGACAGCCGTCGCCAACGTCGACGTCGATTGCACGCTCGCCGCCGAGGCGGACAGCGACAAGGCGGGCGCATCAATCGGGGCGACGGCCTCCGGCGCGACGTCCCGCGACGACCTCGGCCTGCTGCTCACGCACACGTTCGCGACGACCGGCACCGCGACGCTCTCGTGCGGCGAGTCGACGCTGCAGGGCACCAAGGTCGGCGACGTGCGGATCGTCGCGACCCGCGTCGGGACCGAGGCGCATTGAGCAGGCCGCGGGTGGTGCTGACCCGGCCCGGCGCGGCGGACCAGGAGGAGTTCCTGGAAGCGATGCGCGCGAGCCGGGCGCTGCACCACCCGTGGATCTCGATGCCCTCGTCCGCGGCTGCGTACGCGGCCTACGTCCGGCGCAACGACGATGCTGTCAACGAGCTGTACCTCCTGCGCCTGAGCGAGTCCGGATCGCTGGTGGGCTTCCTCAACCTCAGCGAGATCGTGCGCGGGCCCCTGCAGAGTGCGTTCCTCAGCTACGGCGCGGTCGCCGGGCACGCGCGCCAGGGGCTCCTGAGTGAGGGCTTGGAGCTGCTCCTGCGCCGGGCGTTCACCACGCATCGGCTGCATCGCGTCGAGGCCAACATCCAGCCTGCGAACACCGCGTCGGCGGCGCTCGTCCGGCGTGCCGGGTTCACGCTCGAGGGGTTCTCCGAGCGCTACCTCAAGGTCGGCGGGCGCTGGCGCGACCACGAGCGCTGGGCGTTGCGCTCCGAGGTTTGGCGCGCGACGCGCCGCTGAGGGGTGTCGGATAGCTTCCCGGCGATGAGTGCGCACTCCTGTGACGTCGTCGTCGTGGGGACCGGCCTCGCGGGCCTCGCCGCCGCCCGCGACCTCGAGCGGGCAGGCCGCTCGGTCGTGGTGCTCGAGGCGCGCGACCGCGTCGGCGGGCGGCTTCTCAACCACGCGTTCGCCGACGGCACGATCGTCGAGCTCGGCGGCCAGTGGATCGGGCCGACCCAGCACCGCGTGCGCGCGCTCGCCGACGAGCTCGGCGTCGGGCTGTTCCCGTCGTACGACGACGGTGAGGGCATCCTCTGGCTCGACGGCCGCGAGCGACGGTTCGCGGACGCGACGGTCGGCCTGACCGGCGACGTGCTCGAGGACGTCGGCAGCGTGCAGGCCGCCATGGAGGAGCTCGCGACGCGCGTCGTGCTCGACGCGCCGTGGGCCACGCCGGACGCCGAGGCGCTCGACCGGCAGACGGCCGACGCGTGGCTCGTCGAGCAGTGCGCGACGCCCCAGGGGCTGCCGAGTTCTGGCGGACGCTCGTGACGGCGATCATCAGCGCCGAGGCATGGGAGACCTCGCTCCTGCACTGGCTCTTCTACGTCAAGTCGGGCGGGCTGATCGAGATGCTCGTCTCGACCGCCGGGGGTGCGCAGGACCGCCGCGTCCGCGGCGGCTCGCAGGTCGTCGCGAGCGCGCTCGCGGCGACGCTCCACGACGTCCGCCTCGGCTGCGCCGTGACCGCGATCGCGGACGACGGCGCCGGCGTGCGGGTCGCCCACGACCGCGGCGAGGTGCGCGGCGAGCGCGTGATCGTGGCGACGCCGCCGACGCTCGCGGGCCGGATCCGCTACGCACCGGCGCTCCCCGCCCACCGCGACCACGTCGTGCAGAGCTGCCCGGCCGGCTGGGTCGTCAAGGTGCAGCTCGCGGTCGACGAGCCGTTCTGGCGCGAGGACGGCCTCTCGGGCATGGTCGTGAGCCTCGAGCACGACGCGCGTCGTCTTCGACAACAGCCCGGAGGACCTGCGCTGCGGCGTGCTGCTCGGCTTCCTCGAGGCGAACGCCGGCCGGCGCGCGACGCTGCTCGCGCCGGCGGAGCGGCGGGCACGGGTGCTCGCCGACGTCGCGACCTTCTTCGGCCCGCGCGCGGCGAAGCCGCGCGAGTACGCCGAGCACGACTGGGCGACCGACGAGTGGTCGCGCGGCTGCTACGGCGGCCGGCTGACGCCGAACGCCTGGACGCGCTACGGGCCGGCCCTGCGGCGGCCGGTCGGCCGCATCCACTTCGCCGGCGCGGAGACGGCCGACGTCTGGAACGGCTACATGGACGGGGCCGTGCGCTCCGGCGAACGCGCCGCGTGTGCCGTGGCCACCCAGCTCGCATGAGCTTACGAGCCTGATGCGCGTGCGATCCGCGCCGACGTCGAGGCGCTCGCGGGGATGACGCGCGACTCGGCGGGAGCGGGGGAGCGCGCGGCGTCCCAGTGGGTGCTCAAGCGGCTGATCGCGGCCGGGGCGACGGACGCCGCGCTCGAGCCCTACCCGGGCGCGCGCCACGAACAGCTGGAGCTTCGCCGCGCATGGCGCCTGCGGCCTGGTCGCGCTCCGGTTGCGCGGCGTGCGCGGCGCCGGGCTCGCCCTCGCGGCGGCCGTCTCGCTCCAGCGCGACGCGAGCGGTCGCGCGCCGTGGCGCCGGCGGATCGCCGGCGGCGGTCGCGGCGCGAATGCGGTGGGCCGCGTCGCATGCCGCGGCGAGCGACGCGCGACGGCCGTCCTCGTCGCCCACGTGGATGCGGCCCGGACGGGGCTGGCCTGGCATCCGCGCGTCGTGCACAGCGGCGCGGCGCGGCACCTGCGCACGCGGCGCGTCGAGCCCGTCATGGCGCTGCAGCGCGCGGGGCTGCTGGCGGCCGCCGGAGCGGCGCTCGCCGCGCCGCGCTCGCTCGCAGGCCGGGTGCTCACAGCCACTGCCGCCGTCATCAACGGGCTCGCCGTCCTGCTGAACCTCGACATCGCACGCTCGCCGACAGTGCCGGGGGCGAACGACAACGCCACGGGCGTCGCCGCCACGCTCGACCTCGCCCGTGCGCTCGCACACGCGCCGCTCAGCACGTCGACGTGCTCTTCGCCCTGGTCGGCGGCGAGGAGTCCGGGATGGGCGGCTTCCACGCGTTCCTGGGCGAGCATGACGGATCGCTCAAGCGGACGAGCAGCCTCGTCCTCGGCCTCGACACGCTCGGGTGCGGCACGCCGATCATCGCGTGGGGCGAGGGAGCGATCGCGACGCACCGCTACCGCGACGCGGATCTCGCGCTCGCCGACGAGGGCGCGGCGCTCGCCGGCGAGCCGGCGGCAGAGCGCTGGCGGATCGGGGCTTGGACCGACCCGCTGCTCGCGCTGAACCGCGGCATCCGGCGATCTCGCTGCTGTCGATCGGTCCCGGCTACTACCCCCATTACCACCACCCGACGGATCTTCCCGAGCACGTCGACTGGTCGTCGGTGGCGCGTTGCGCGCGCATCGCCCACGGGACGCTGCGCGCGCTCGACCGCCGGGCCGGTGACCTACCAGCCCGCGGTGCCTGAGGCGCCCTTGAACGGCCCGGCGATGTCCTGTGTGATCCAGCCGCCGTAGAAGTCACCTTCCTGCGCCTGCACCGGCTCATCGTCGAGGAAGCAGGCGTCCATGCGTCCCGGATAGAACGACACGTGATCGCGCAGTGCCGCGTAGCGGGCGTCCGGATCCGGGTAGGTCCAGCTCGCACCGGCGGCGACCATGTCCCCGGCGACGACGTCGAAATACCGGGCGAAGCCCTTCCACTCGCAGAACGTCGCGCGGCGCGTGGATCGGTGCAGCACCCCGTCCGCGATGTCCTGCGCCGGCACGTAGATGGCCGGAGGGTGGCTCGTCTCCAGGACGCGCAGCGCGTTCGTACTGTCAGCGATCACGGCGCCGCCGAACTCGATTCGCACGCGGCGCGCGCACGCCTCAAGCCGCGGCGGGCGCGGGTACTGCAGACGTTCTCCATACCGGATGTACGGCCGAGCCCGGTTCGCGGACGGTCGCTGGTGGATCTCACCCGCCGCAGGGACGGCGCGAGGACTCTCCCCCCCTGCCAGAATGAACCCACAATGAGCTCGAAATCCGCCAAGAACAAGCCCGCCAAGGTCAGCAAGGCCGAGGCCGCCGCGGCCGCGAAGAAGCGCCGCAACATCATCATCGCCAGCGTCGTCGCCGTGGCCGTCGTCGCCGCCGCGATCGTGATCGTCGCCGGCTCGGGCGGCAGCAGCAGCACGAAGGCCGACTCGTCGGGCTCGCTGGCCGGCACCTCTGAGACGACGGCGCTGCTCAAGGGCATCCCGCAGAGCGGCAACACGCTGGGGAACCCCAAGGCGCCTCTGACGATGATCGAGTACGCCGACCTCCAGTGCCCGTTCTGCAAGCAGTTCGCGCTCTCGGTGTACCCCGAGATCGTCAACAAGTACGTGCGGACCGGCAAGCTCCTCTACCAGTTCGACACGCTGACCTTCATCGGGCCGGACTCCGAGAAGGCCGCCCGCGCCGCGGCCGCCGCCGGCGTGCAGAACAAGGAGGCGAACTTCTCGAACCTCTGGTACTTCAACCAGGGCCAGGAGAACTCCGGCTACGCCACCGACGGCTTCATCGACAAGATCTACGACGCGGCCGGCGTCGACAAGGCGAAGGCCAACCTCTACCGCCGCAGCGAGCAGTCGAAGGCGCCGCTGGAGTCCGCGCAGGCGGGCGCCAGAGAAGTACGGCGTCGTCAGCACACCGTCCTTCGTCCTGGGCAAGACGGGCGGCCCCTACCAGAAGATCGAGGTCGACATCGCGAGTCTCGACGGCTTCACGGCCGCGATCGACGCGCTGTCCAAGAAGTAGTCCCTGCGTGCTGGACCGCCGGCTCAAGATCACCGCGATCGTCCTCGCGATCCTGGGGATCGGAGTCGGCGGGTACCTGACGTACATCCACTACGCGGGGATCGACCCGGTGTGCAGCATCGCGCACGGCTGCATCAAGGTGCAGACGAGCGAGTGGTCGGAGGTGCGCGGCGTGCCGGTCGCCCTGGTCGGGCTGATCGGGTATGCGCTCGATCCTCGGCTCGCTGCTGTTCCTCCGCGGTGACGCCGGCCGCGGCGCGAGCGCGGCGCTGAGCGTGTTCGGCTTCCTGTACAGCGCGTACCTGACGTACCGCGAGCTGTTCTCGATCGAGGCGATCTGCCAGTGGTGCGTGCTGAGCGCGATCCTGCTGACGCTGCTGGCGATCGTCACGGCGTGGCGGCTGCTGCGCGTCGCCGACGATGTCGGTGGGGTTGGAAGACGATGAGGACGGCGTTCCGCCTCCGGCCTGAGACGCTTGCGCCGAGCCAACGTAGGGTGATACCCTACGTTGCGTGAAGAAGACGAGCATCTACCTGGAGGACGAGCTCGACCGGGCGCTGGCGCTGCGCGCCGCCGAGGAGGGCGTCACGAAGGCGGAGTTCATCCGCCGCGCGCTGAAGGGCGTCGTGGCGCGGCCGGCCGCGTCGCGAAGCCCAGCATCGGCGTGATCTACGGCGGCCTCGGCGACCTCGCCGCGCGTGACGAGGAGTACCTGGCCGCCACCGGGGTTCGGTGCGTGACGATCGTCGCTGGACACGTCAGCGTCGTGCGTCGCGCTCGACGGACGCGCGACGACGACCTGCACCATGCGGCGGTCGGCGGCCTGGCTCGCCGACCTCGACGACGAGCTCGTGACGACGCCGCTGGCGCCGTCGCCGAGCTGGACGACCTCGTCGGGCGCTTCGGCGAGCAGCCGCGCGAGACCGCTCTGCGGCCGACCTCGACCGGCGGGCCGTACGCCGTGCGCTGGTGGGCCGACGCCCTCGCCGAGAGCGATCGTCGATCGCCCGCTCGGCGGCCCGGCCGTCGGGCTGACGGACGCGTCGCTCGTCGCGCTCGCCCACCGGCTTCGGCACGGACCGGATCGCGACGCACCGACCATCGCGCACTTCCGCGCGCTGACCGACGCGTCCGCGGGCAGCCCCTTCGTGCTGCTGCCCGGCCGACGCGGCCGTGAGCATCAGCTAACGACCACCCGAGGAGTTCCGACCATGTCCGCGAACAGCTTCGACGCCAAGGGCACGCTGCGCGTCGGAGGCCGCGAGCTCGAGATCTTCCGGCTCGACGCCCTGCAGGCGAAGTACGACGTCGCGCGCCTGCCGTTCTCGCTCAAGGTCCTGCTCGAGAACCTGCTCCGCAACGAGGACGGACCGGTGACGGCCGACGACATCGCGGGCTCGCGCGCTGGGACCCGAAGGCCGACCCGACCGCGAGATCGCCTTCGCCCAGCCGCGTGCTGCTGCAGGACTTCACCGGCGTTCCCGCCGTGGTCGACCTGGCCGCGATGCGCGACGCGATGACGAAGATGGGGGGCGACCCGCGGAAGATCAATCCGCTCAGCCCGGCCGAGCTGGTCATCGACCACTCGGTGCAGGTCGACGAGTTCGGCACGCCCGACGCGTTCGGGCTCAACGCCGACCTGGAGTTCGAGCGCAACCGCGAGCGTTACGCGTTCCTCCGGTGGGGCCAGAAGCGTTCGAGAACTTCAAGGTCGTGCCGCCCGACACGGGCATCGTCCACCAGGTCAACCTGGAGTACCTCGCGCGTGGTCGTGTCGTCGACGAGCGCACGGGCGCGGCCTATCCCGACACGCTGGTCGGCACCGACTCGCACACGACGATGATCAACGGCCTGGGCGTGCTCGGCTGGGGCGTCGGCGGGATCGAGGCCGAGGCGGCGATGCTCGGCCAGCCGGTGTCGATGCTCGTGCCGCAGGTCGTCGGCTTCAAGCTCGACGGCAAACTGCCCGAAGGCGCGACGGCCACCGACCTGGTCCTGACCGTGACCCAGATGCTGCGCAAGCAAGGAGTGTGGGCAAGTTCGTGGAGTACTACGGCGACGGGCTGGCCTCCCTGCCGCTGGCGGACCGCGCCACGATCGCCAACATGGCTCCCGAGTACGGCGCGACCTGCGGCATCTTCCCGATCGACGCGAGACGCTTGCGTTACCTGGAGCTCTCCGGCCGCCCGACGTCAGCGATCCGCCTGGTGGAGGCCTATTACCGGGCGCAGGGCATGTTCCGCGAGCCGGGGACGCCCAGCGCACGGCACCGACACCCGGAGCTCGACCTTTCCACCGTGCAGCCCAGCCTCGCCGGGCCCGGCGGCCGCAGGACCGGGTGCCGCTGAGTGATTCCAAGGTCTCCGTCCACAAGGCGAGCTCCAGGAGATGCTGGCCACGCCGCGCCGCAAGGCCAAGAAGCCGCTCCAGCGAGCCGCCGAGGCGCTCGTGCATCGGGGGCCGGGGCTCGCCGCCGAGGGCGCGCCGGCGCGCGGCACGCACGGGCGCGGCATCGGGCAACGGCTGACCGGATGGCTCGGTCGTGATCGCCGCGATCACGAGCTGCACCAACACGTCGAACCCCTCGGTGATGCTGGCCGCCGGCCTGCTGGCGAGGAAGGCCGGCGGCCAGGGGCCTCCGACCAAGCCCTGGGTGAAGGCGAGCCTCGCGCCCGGGTCGAAGGTGGTGACCGACTACCTCAAGGCCGCCGGCGTCGACGCCGACCTCGACGCCCTCCGCTTCAACCTGGTCGGCTACGGCTGCACGACCTGCATCGGCAACTCCGGGCCGCTCCCCAGCGGCGATCTCCGAGGCGATCCAGGACAAGACCTGGTGGCGGTGGCGGTGCTGAGCGGGCAACCGCAACTTCGAGGGGCGGATCAATCCCGACGTCCGGGCCAACTATCTCGCCTCACCGCCGCTGGTCGTCGCCTACGCGCTGGCCGGCACCATGGACATCGACTTCTGCCACCGAGCCGATCGGTATCGACCGCCAGGGCAGCGCCGGTCTACCTCAGGGACATCTGGCCGACCCAGCAGGAGATCCAGGACGCGGTCGATGAATCGCGTGAGCACGGAGATGTTCCGCGCCGAATACGGCGAGGTCTTCCAGGGCGACAGGCAGTGGAGTTCGCTGCCCGTCCCCAGGGCGACCTCTACCGGTGGGACGAGGACTCGACTTACGTGAAGAATCCGCCCTACTTCGTCGGCATGCCCGTCGAGCCGCTCCCGGTGCACGCCATCACCGGGGCTCGCGTCCTGGCCGTGCTGGGCGACAGCATCACGACCGACCACATCTCGCCCGCCGGATCGATCAAGGCGGACAGCCCCGCGGGCCGCTACCTGATCGCGCACGGCGTGCCGGTCGCGGAGTTCAACTCCTACGGCGCCCGGCGGGGCAACCACGAGGTGATGGTCCGCGGCACGTTCGCGAACGTCCGCCTGCGGACCCGCTCGCGCCGGGGACCGAGGGGGCTGGACCCGTCACCTGCCCGACGGCGAGGTCACGAGCATCTTCGAGGCGTCCGGAGCGCACCGAAGGAAGGCATCTCCCCTGCTCATCCTGGCCGGCAAGGAGTATGGCTCCGGCTCGTCGCGCGACTGGGCCGCCAAGGGCCCGAAGCTCCTGGGCATCCGGGCCGTGATCGCCGAGAGCTACGAGCGCATCCACCGCTCCAACCTCGTCGGCATGGGCATCCTGCCGCTCCAGTACCGAGGGCCGTCCGCGAAGGGCTTGGGCCTGAGCGGCCTCGAGCGCTTCGATCATGGTCTGGCAGCAGCCGCTGAACGCGGCTGCTGCGCCACGTGACGGTCAACGCCGCGGCGTTGTTCAGCGTGCTGGCGCGGATCGACACGCCGAAGGAGGCCGACGACTTCTGTCACGGCGGAATCTGCTCGTACGCGCCTGCGCGAGCTGTCGCGCAGGGGCAGTGGACGAGCCGGACCAGTTGTTACGGTGGTGGGCATGGCCGCAGACGTCGGCGCCGACCACCGACTCGATCCACTGAGGCGAAGACCAGTTCTCCAGCTGATACGGCAGGTCGAGGCCGGCGAGGAGGTCGTGATCCGTCGTGGCCGATGCCGTCGCGCAGGCTTGTGGCGATGAGCAAGCGCCGAAGATCAGGGACAGCGGTTCCTGCACGCCCGGCACCCGGATGGTGGAGGACTTTAACGTACTCATCCCACCGGAGTTCGAGCAGATGGGTGAGGCCTGGGGCACCTGGCCTTGAGCACGCACGTGGTGCTGGTGGGCGAACGAGCTGATCGGCCGTCGGCGGGCGATCAACGCGACGAGGAACTGGGACTGGATGTGTGGGAGCGGAGCCCTAGCCCTCGCCGAAATCGCCCACCAGTCTCGCCAGCCGAAGATGTGCTGTTCCTGAACGACCTTCCGGAGTCCGAAACCGTCCAGCGTGGGCTCCGGTTCACGGGCTTGGCGCTGGAGCACGCGTGGAAGTTCGTGAGTCGCTCGACCACGCCGATCCCTTCGACGCGGCTCATCGCCAGGCTGAACGAGCGACTGATCGAAGCCGACGGCGCTCTCGAAGTACGAGGGCCTCGACGTCACCGGTGAAGCGTCCTATGCGCGGCGCCGCCGCAGCGTCAGCGTCCTGAGCGTGAGCGCGAGCAGGCAGAAGCCGAAGGTGATCGTGGCGCTCGCCGGCGCTGTAGGCATCGCTGGTGGTCACGTCGGCCAGCTAGGCGTACGTCATCGGCAGGTATCCGGCGAGGGCATCGAGCGCCGGCTCATGTCGTCGCGGGGGATGTACAGGCCGCCGAGCAGGATCTGGGGCAGGATGAGGCGGCATGCACTGCACGGCCTGGACTCGGTCGTGGCGAACGCTGCGAGCCTAGGCGAAGGCCATCCCGAGCACCGCGTCGAGGATCGCGATGGCGATCAGCGCCGGGGTCGATCCCTGCACCTCGAGCCCGAGGACCAGCAGCGCGAACGCGCTGGCCACGATCGCCTGCACCGCGGCGACGGCGGCGAAGGCGAGCGCGTAGCCGGCGACGATGTCGGCGCGGCTCAGCGGGAGCGTCATCAGCCGCTCGAGCGTCCCGCTGGTGCGCTCGCGCAGCATCGTCACCGACGTCACGAGGAACATCACGACGAGCGGGAAGATGCCGAGAAGCGGCGCGCCCACGCGCTCGAACTGCGCCTCGTTGTCCGCCAGGAGCAGCTTCAGGAGGCCCAGCAGGACGAGCGGCACGATCATGATCAGCGCGATCGTGCGCGGGTCGCCGCGCAGCTGCGCGAGGATCCGGCGCGCGGTCGCAGACGTCGCCCGCCTGCTCACGAGGCGCCCCCGCCGCGGCGCTCGATCAGCCGCAGGAACGCCTCGTCGAGATCGTCGGTTCCCGCCTCGCGACGCAGCGCGGCCGGCGACTCGGCGGCCAGCAGCCGGCCGTCGCGGAGCAGCAGCACCTCGTCGCAGTTGGCCGCCTCGTCGAGCACGTGTGTGGAGATCAGCAGCGTCCGCCCCTCGTCGCGCAGGCGGGTGAAGAGCTCCCACAGGTCGCGCCGCAGCAGCGGGTCGAGCCCGACCGTCGGCTCGTCGAGGACGAGCAGCTCCGGTGCGCCGAGGAGCGCGCAGGCGAGCGAGACGCGGTGCTGCTGGCCGCCGGACAGGTTCCCGACGCGCCGTCCGGTGACCGACGTGAGGTCGACGGTCTCGATCACCTCGGCCACCTGGCCCTCCCCTGCACCGAGGATGCGGGCGGTGTAGTCGACGTTCTGGCGGACGGTGAGGTCCCGGTAGACCGAGCCCGACTGCGTGACGTAGGCGACACGCGAGCGCAGCGACGGCGCACCCGCGGGTTCGCCCAGCACGGTCACCGTCCCGCCCGCGACGACCTGAACGTCCGACGATCGCGCGGATCAGGGTCGACTTGCCGCCGCCGCTGGGCCCCACGAGGCCGGTGATCCGCCCGGCCGGGACGTCGACGTCGATGCCCGGGAGGACGTCGCGGCCTCCGCGCCGGACGCGCAGGCCGCGGACCTCGATCGCCGCTGCGGACCCGGTCATGCGGCCGAGATTATGGGTTACGGTCGCCCGATGGATCCCTTCAGCTCGGCGTCGGCGCTGGCCGGCGCGATCCGCGGGCGCAGTATCAGCGCCGTCGAAGCCCTCGACGCGCAGCTCGCGCGTGTCGCAGCGTGCAACGATCCGCTCAACGCCGTCGTCGCCCTGGATGAGGACGGTGCGCGCGCAGCTGCCGTCGCCGCCGACGAGGCGCTCGCCGCGGGCGCGCAGGTCGGGCCGCTGCACGGCGTCCCGATGACGATCAAGGACTCCTACGAGACGCAGGGGCTCGTGACCACGTGTGGTGTGCCCGATCTCGCCTCCCACATCCCGGCGACGGACGCCGACGCGGTGGCCCGGCTGCGCGGCGCGGGAGCCGTGATCTTCGGCAAGACGAACGCACCGCTGATGGCGGGCGACGTCCAGACCTACAACGCGGTCTACGGCACGACGAACAACCCCTGGGATGTCGAGCGCACAAGCGGTGGGTCCAGCGGCGGCGCAGCGGTCGCCGTGGCGACCGGGATGACGCCGCTGGAGCTCGGCAGCGACATCGGCGGCTCGATCCGCACGCCCTCGTCGTGGTGCGGCGTCTTCGGTCACAAGGCGAGCTGGGGCGTCGTTCCGATGCGCGGGCACATCCCCGGCCCGCCCGGCTCGCTGACCGTGCCCGACCTCGGCGTGGGCGGCCCGCTCGCACGCGATCCGGCGGATCTCGCCCTGGCCCTTGACGTCCTGGCCGGCCCCGGCGACTGGGACGCCGCGGCGTGGTCGCTCGAACTCCCGGCGCCGCGCGCCGAGGCGCTCGCGGACGTGCGCATCGCGGCGTGGATCGACGATCCGGGATGCCCGTGGGCGGCGCGGTGCGCGAGCGCCTGGAGCTGCTCGTCGACGGCCTGCGGGCGGCCGGCGCGGCGGTCGACACCCACGCGCGGCCCGCGCTGACACTCGAGGACTCCGTCGGCGCCTACCTGCCGCTGCTGGGCGGGATCATCGGCTCCGGCTTCCCGCCCGAGGTCTACGACGGCCTGCGCGGCTCGCCGCGTCGTTCGACGAGGGCGAAGAGAGCCCCGTCGCGCGCTTCGCCCGCGTCATGACGGGCTCAGCGCGCGACATCATGGCGTTCGGCGAGTGGCGCAACCAGCAGCGCGCGGCCTGGCGGGCCTTCTTCACGGGATTCGACGTGCTGCTCGCCCCGGTCGTGCCGGTGCCGGCGATCCCGCACGACCACAGCGACCCGATGCCGGCGCGCATGATCGAGGTAGACGGGGCCGAGCGCACCTACCTGGACCTGTTCTCCTGGATCGCTCCGGCGACGGCGTGCCTGCTGCCCGCGACCGTCGCACCGATCGGCCGAACGGACGAGGGCCTGCCGGTGGGGGTCCAGATCATCGGGCCCTACCTGGAGGACCGCACGACGATCGCGTTCGCCCGTGCGCTCGCCGACGCCGGGCTCGCCGCGTTCGAGGCGCCGCCGGCGCCCGCCCGATAGCGTCCGGCCCATGCAGATCCGCGCCGCCGTCCTCGAGGAATTCGGAAAGCCGCTCGTCGTCCAGGACGTCGGGCTCGACGGGCCCAAGGCCGGCGAGGTCCTCGTCCGGGTGACCGCCTGCGGCGTCTGTCACACCGACATGTACACCGCCAGCGGCGTCGACCCGTCGGGCTATGCGCCGACCGTCCTGGGCCACGAGGGCGCCGGCGTCGTCGAGGCGATCGGCGAGGGTGTGACGTCACTCGCCGTCGGCGACCACGTCGTGACGCTCTTCTCCCCGCAGTGTCGCGAGTGCATCCACTGCACGTCCGGCAAGACGAACATCTGCCTTGCGATCCGCGAGCAGCAGGGTCTCGGCTACCTGCCCGACGGTACGACGCGCCTGCATCGCGGCGACGAGCGCATCCGCCACTTCATGGGGACCAGCACGTTCGCCGAGGCGACCGTCATGCCGGAGATCGCGCTGGCCAAGGTGCCATCCGAGGCGCCGCTCGACGTCGTGTGCACGCTCGCCTGCGGCGCGACGACCGGCATCGGCGCGGCGCTGTACATCGCGAAGGTCGAGGCCGGCGCGACGGTCGTGGTCTTCGGTGCCGGCCTCGTCGGGCTCGGCGCCGTGGCGGGGGCCAAGCTGGCGGACGCCGGGCGGATCATCATCGTCGACCCCAGCGAGGAGCGCCGCCGGGAGGCGCGCGAGCTGGGCGCGACCGACGAGCTCGCGGGTGGTGAGGGCGTCGTCGAGGAGATCCTCGAACTGACCGGCGGTTTCGGCTCGGACTACACCTTCGAGGCGACCGGTCTCGTGGCGGTGATGCGCCAGGCCGTCGAGGCGGCGCGCATGGGCTGGGGCCAGTGTGTCGTCGCCGGCGTCGCCGGCCGCGGCGAGACGCTCGACATCATCCCGCGCTACCTGATCACCGGCCGCCACGTGACCGGCGCCTCGTTCGGCGGCGCGCGCGGGCGCGACAACGTGCCCGAGCTCGCCCAGCTCTACCTCGACGGCCGGCTCCCGCTCGACAAGTTCATCTCCCACCACCTGCCGCTGGAGCAGGTCAACGACGCGTTCGACCTGATGCACCACCAGGACGGCATCAGGACCGTCCTGACGTTCTGACCCTCACGCGACCGCCCCGTCCGCGAGGAACGCCTTGACGACCCGGTGGTACTCGGGGACGTCGAGCAGGAACGAGTCGTGCCCCCAGGGGGACTCGATGTCCACGTGCCGTGCCTCAACGCCGCGCGCCGCCAGCTCGCGCACGATCCGCTCGGAGTGCCCGCTGTCGAACCGCCAGTCGCTGGTGAACGACACGGCCAGGAACCGCGTGGAGTTGCCGCGCAGCCGCTCGTCGACGCCGGCCTCCTCGAACGGGACGAAGTAGTCCATCGTCCGGGTGGTGAACAGGTAGCTGAGCGCGTCGAAGCGCTCGAGGAACGTCGCCCCCTGATGATGCAGGTAGTGCTCGACCTCGAAGTCGGGCCCCAGGCCCGGGGGAGCATCCTCATCGCGCCGCATCCGGCCGAACTTCTCGCGCAGCGAGTCCTCGGAGAGGTAGGTGATGTGGGCCATCATCCGCGCGATCGCCAGCCCGATGGTCGGTCCGGTGCGCGCCGCGTCGTGATAGTGCCCGCCCTCGAAGCCCGGGTCGCGCATGATCGCCTCGCGCGCCACGGCCGAGAACGCGATGTTCATCGCGGTCAGCTCGCCGCTGGCGCAGATGGGGACGCAGAGCTCCATCGCCTGCGGGTCGTCGATCGCCCACTGCAGCGCCTGCATCCCACCGAGCGAGCCGCCGATCGCCGCGCGCAGCCGCCCGACCCCAAGGTGCTCCAGCAGCCTGCGATGCACCGTCACGAGGTCGCGCACGCTGAACATCGGGAACTCCATCCCGTAGCGACCGCCGGTCGCCGGGTTCACCGACGACGGCCCGGTGGTGCCGCTGCAGCCACCCAGCAGGTTGGGCGAGATCACGAAGAAGCGATCGGTGTCGACCGGGCGCCCGGGGCCGATCAGGCGGTCCCACCAGCCGCGCCGCGCCGGGTCGCCGTGATGGCCGGCCGCGTGGGCGTCGCCGGTCAGCGCGTGGCAGACGAAGACGGCGTTCGCGGCGCCGGCGTCCAGCGCTCCGTAGGTCTCGTAGGCGACCTCGACCGGCGCGAGCCTCGCACCGGACTCCAGGACGAGCGGGTCGTCCTCCGTGAAGAGGACGACCCGCTGCGTCTCGACGGCTCCGAGGCCGCCGCCGGTCATGCGGTGGCGGCCGCCAGCGCCTGATCGAGGTCGGCGAGGATGTCGTCGATGTGCTCGATGCCGACCGACAGGCGCACCGTCTCCTGCGTCACGCCGGCTGCGGCGAGCTCCTCCTCGTTGAGCTGCGAGTGCGTCGTCGAGGCGTTGTGGATCGCCAGCGACTTCGCGTCGCCGATGTTCGCGAGGTGGCTGAACAGCTTCAGGTTCTCGATGAAGCGCTTGCCGGCCTCGGCGCCGCCCTTGATGCCGAAGGTCACCAGCGCGCCGTAGCCGCCGGTGAGGATGCGGTCGGCCACCGCCTTGTACTCGCTCGACTCCAGGCCCGGGTAGGAGACCCACTCGACGTCGTCGCGGGCCTCCAGCCATGAGGCGACCGCGAGCGCGTTCGCGTTGTGGCGCTCCATGCGCAGCGTCAGCGTCTCGACGCCCTGCAGGATCAGGAACGCGTTGAACGGCGACAGCGCCGCGCCCAGGTTGCGCAGCAGCACGGTGCGCACCCGGCCGATGTAGGCGGCCGGGCCGAGGGCGTCGCTCCAGACCACGCCGTGGTAGCTCGGGTCTGGCGTGGTCAGTCCCGGGAAGCGCTCGTCCGTTGGCGACCCAGTCGAACTTCCCGGAGTCGATCACGACGCCGCCGATCGAGTTGCCGTGGCCGCCGAGGTACTTCGTCAGCGAGTGCACCACGATGTCGGCGCCGAACTCGAAGGCGCGCGTGCCGATCGGCGTGGGAACCGTGTTGTCGAGGATCAGCGGCAGGCCGGCGGCGTGGGCGGCGTCGGCCCAGCGCGGGGATGTCGATCACGTTCAGTCGCGGGTTGCCGATCGTCTCGCCGAACACGAGCCGGGTCTTGTCGTCGGCCAGGCGGGCGACGGCGCCCGGATCGTCGGCGTCCGCCCAGCGCACCTCGACGCCGTACTGGGGCAGCGTGTGCGCGAACAGGTTGTACGTGCCGCCGTAGAGCTGGCTGACGGAGATGATGTTGTCGCCGGCGCGGGCGACGTTCAGCACCGAGTAGCTCACGGCCGCCTGGCCGGAGGCGGTCACGACCGACGCGATGCCGCCCTCGAGGTCCGCGAGACGCTGCTCCAGCACGCCCCACGTCGGATTCATGATGCGCGTGTAGATGTTGCCCGGCACCTTCAGGGCGAACAGGTCGGCCGCGTGCTGGGTGTCGTCGAAGACGTACGAGGTGGTCTGGTAGATCGGGACGGCGCGCGCGTTCGTCGACGGATCCGGCTCCTGGCCGCCGTGGAGGGCGATGGTCTCGGGATGCGGCTGCTGCTCGCTCATATGGATCTGAGGCTCCTTGGGACGGGACGGGCGACCTAAAATACCCAATCCCGACCGGAGAAAGAGTGAATCAGCCGGATCGTCCCGCGCGTTAGGGTCCGGCCTCATGTCGATCCCGCCAGTTCTGAACGCCCTGCTCACCGCTCACGGCCCCTCCGGCTACGAGGCGACCCCGGCCGCGGTCTTCCGCGAGGCCGCCCGGGCGTTCACCGATGACGTCCACGGCGACGTGATGGGCAGCTCGACCGCCCGGGTCGCCGGGACCGCGGGCGGGCCGTCGCTGGCGATCGTCGGGCACATCGACGAGATCGGCCTGATCGTCACTCACATCGAGGACTCCGGATTCCTGCGCTTCAGCGGCGTCGGCGGCTGGGATCCCCAGATCCTGATCGGGCAGCGCGTCGTCGGTCGCGACGAGGGCGGGGGAGATCCCGGGCGTGCTCGGCAAGAAGCCGATCCACCTGCTCAAGCCGGACGACCGCAAGAAGGTCCCCGAGCTCAAGGAGCTGCACATCGACATCGGCGCCGCCGACGGCGACGAGGCGCGCACGATGGTCCGTATCGGCGACGTCGCCGTGATCGCCGGCGACCCGGTGGAGATCGTCGAACGATCGCGTCTTCTCGCGGTCGATGGACAACCGGCTGGGCTGCTTCGTCGCACACGAGACGGCGCGACTCACGGCGCAGGCGGGCGGTGCGCCCGGCGACGTCATCGCCGTGGCGGCCGTGCAGGAGGAGACGACCTTCGGCGGCTCGGCCACGACCGCGCATTCGCTGCGCCCCGACCTTGCCGTCGTCGTCGACGTGACACATGCGACCGACGCGCCCGGCATCGACGAGTCGGAGATCGGCAAGCATCACTTCGGCTCAGGGCCCGTGATCGAGCGTGGATCGAACCTGCACCCCGTCGTCACCGAACTGCTGCTGGAGACCGCCGAGGCCGAGGGCATCCCGCACACCGTCGCAGCGTCCGCGCGCAGCACCGGCACCGACGCCGACGCGGTCCACGTCTCGCGCGGAGGCGTTCCGACCGGGCTCGTGTCCGTGCCGCTGCGCTACATGCACTCACCGGTGGAGATGGTGCAGCTCGACGACGTCCACAACACCGCCAGGCTGCTGGCCGCGTTCGCCCAGCGCCTCTCGGGCGGGATGAGCTTCCAGCGCTGATCGCCGTTCGTGCTCGTCCTGTTCGACATCGACGGGACGCTGCTGATCGGCGCCGCCGCGGCGCACCGTGACGCGCTGCACGCGGCGATCGCCGAGGTCTGGGGCGTCGACCTGTCCGGCGTGCACGTCGAGACGGGTGGGCGCACCGACCCGGAGATCGCACGCTCGATCCTGGCCGCCGGCGGCGTGGATCAGGCCCGCGTCGACGAGCGCTTCGAGGCGTTTCCCGCCGCCGTCGTGCGTCATTACGAGGCGCTGCGTGCCCGACGACCTCTCGGCCCATGTCGCGCCGCACGCGCTCGCGGCGCTCGACGACATCGAGCGTCGGGGGACGGGTCGGCTGTCGCTCGTCACCGGCAACCTCGAGCCGGTCGCGCGGCTGAAGCTCGCGAGCGCCGGGATCGGCGCGCGCTTCCCGGCCGGCCAGGGCGGCTTCGGGTCCGACAGCGCCGTCCGCGCCGACCTCCCGCCGATCGCGCGTGCCCGCGCCGGGGCGCTCTGGAACGGCGGCGAGCCGTGGCCCGCCGAGCGCACCGTGATCGTGGGCGACACGCCGCGCGACATCGCCTGCGCGCGCGCCGACGGCGTGCGGGTCGTCGCGGTGGCCACCGGCCCGTTCCCCGCCGAGGATCTCCGGGCGGCGGACGTGGTGCTGGCGGACCTGAGCGCCCTGCCCGCGGCGCTCGAGGCGCTGCCGTAGCCCGCGACTCCCCGGCGCGGATACAGTCGCGGCATCGACGGGAACGCGTCATATCCGCTGCCGCAGGATCCTGCGCTCGCTGACGTCGCCGCGGCCCTCCAGGGGTCTGGGCACTGGGGCTGGGTGCTCGACGATGCATGGCGCATCGTCTACGTCACCGACGAGCTGCGCCTGACCTTCGGCGGCAACACCGAGCTCGCGCACTGGCCGATCGGCGAGCGCTTCTTCGGGCCCGAATTCCTGGCCGCGACGCAGCAGTGGCGCTTCGGAACCACCACCGCGGCGCTGTTTCGCTCCAATTTCGCCGCCGTCGGCGGGTGGGTGCTCGCCGACACCCCGGGCGGGCTCGAGGAGCTGCGCGGGCTCGTCGACCCGTCGCTGCCGGACATGATCGACGACCTGGAGCCCGCTGAGACGTCCGCGCTGTGGTTCGCCGGGGAGGGCATGGGCCTGGATGACACCGTCGGCGTCCCGCTGCTCGGGATCCGGATCCGGGACCGCGACGGGCGGCTCGCCGGCACCGCGATGGTCTCCAAGCCGGCGGCGAGCATGGCCGTGCTCGGGGCCATGACCTCGATGGGGGACCCGCGCCACCTCGAACGGATGCAACAGGTCGCGAAGGCCGGCCGGCGGCCGGCGGCGATCCTGTTCGCCGACCTCGAGGCCTCATCGCCGCTCGCCCGGCGCCTCTCGACCGCGAGCTACTTCGCGGTCGGCCGACGTCTGGTCCGCGCCGCCGACCAGCTGCGTCATCGACGCGGGCGGGCTTGTCGGCCGCCACGTCGGCGACGGCGTCGTCGCGTTCTTCCTCACCGAGGTCACGCGGGTCGGAGTCCGCGGCCGCCGAGCGCCTGCATCACGCGCCGCGCGTGCGCTGCGCGGCGCGCTCGGCGACGTGGCGGCGCGCAGCGAGCTGCAGCCGGACGACGTCGTGCTGCGCTTCGGCCTGCACTGGGGCTCGACGCTCTACGTCGGCAGCCGTCACCACCGGCGGGCGCTCGGAGGTCACCGCGCTCGGCGACGAGGTCAACGAGGCCGCACGCATCGAGGCGTGCGCCACCGGCGGACGCACGCTCGCGTCCAAGGCCCTCATGGAACGCCTCGACCCCGACGACGCCGCCGCGCTCGGCCTCGACCCCGACCGCGTCACCTACACGTCGCTCGGCGATCTCGACACCGCCACCGAGAAGGCCCGCCGCGACGCCCCCGCCATCGCCGTCTGCGAGGTGTAGGGAAGGGCGCAGCCCCTCGCTACGACAGCGTCCAGAACCCGTCGGAGCCGACGTGCTCCTCGACGGCGGCGCGGCCCGAGGCGCTCGCGAGCCTCGTGCGTGGGAGATGTCGCAGACGACGGCGACCTCGCGCGTCGCCAGCGGCGTCCCGGTCCACGCCAGCACCTCCTCCACGGCCTGCGGCGGCTCGCGTCGCTCGAGGCCGGGGACGAGGTTCGGCGAGGATCACGTCGTAGACGGGAACGGCTGGAACCCCGGGACCGCGATGCGCACGCCGTCCTGGGTGCGCACGATCTCGTAGGACGGGCAGGTGTAGCGCGCGGCCGCCGGACCAGTTCGCGAGCTTCTCGTCGAGCACGCGCGCGGCGGGCATCGGCTCGCGGGCGCTCTCCATGTCGTGCTCGAGCGCCGCGCCGACGTCGTCGCCCGCGGCCCACGTCGCCAGCTGTGCCGGATCGAGGCCGGCGTCCGTCGCGGCGGCGGCGATCGTCCGTGGCGCGTCGAGCAGCTCCCCGGAGAAGTGGCGCACCCGCAGGCGCCGCAGGAGGAGCCGCTCGCGGTCGGGTGCGTGCAGCCGCGCGCGCGATCGCCGCGCGCGCAGGCGGGGACGGTCGCGGCGACGTACGGCTTGACGCGCGTGTCCATCGGCATCCCGTGCTGCTCGGCAAGCTTCTTCTGGCTCGCGGCGACCTTCTCCGGCGTGTATCCCTTCTCGGCGTACTCCTGCGGCGTCCTGGCGGAGACCGACCATCACGGTCGTCCACTGCGAGTCCTCGCCGTAGAGCCAGTTCAGGCGGCGCCGGAACGGCTCGGCCGAGTACGCCCACGGGCAGCCCGGGTCGGTGAACTCGCGGATGCAGACGCCCGCCACGTCAGCTGCGCGTCAGGCGCTTGTACGTGATGCGGTGCGGCCGGTCGGCCTCGGCGCCGAGCAGCTCGTGGCGATGCTCCTCGTAGGCCTCGAAGTTGCCCTCGAACCACGTCACCTGCGAATCGCCCTCGAAGGCGAGCACGTGCGTGGCGACCCGGTCCAGGAACCAGCGATCGTGGGAGATGATCACCGCGCAGCCCGCGAAGCCGAGCACGGCCTCCTCGAGCGCGCGCAGCGTGTCGACGTCGAGATCGTTCGTCGGCTCGTCCAGCAGCAGCACGTTGCCGCCGCTGCGCAGGAGCTTGGCCAGGTGGAGCCGGTTGCGCTCGCCGCCGGAGAGCTTGCCGACCTTCTTCTGCTGGTCGGAGCCCTTGAAGTTGTAGGACGACGTGTACTGACGCGAGTTCATCCACTGCTCGCCGACCTTGATCTGGTCCTCGCCGCCGGAGATCTCCTCCCAGACGTTCTTCTCGGGGTCGAGCGCGTCGCGGCTCTGGTCGACGTACGCCAGCTCGACGGTGTCGCCGATGCGCAGCGTCCCGGCGTCGGGCTGCTCCTGCCCGGTGATCATCTTGAACAGCGTCGTCTTGCCGGCACCGTTCGGGCCGATCACGCCGACGATGCCGCCGCGCGGGAGGTTGAACGACAGGTCCTCGATCAGCAGGCGGTCGCCGAAGCCCTTGCGCAGGTCCTTCGCCTCGACGACCAGGTCGCCCAGGCGCGGGCCCGCGGGAATGTGGATCTGGACCTGGTCGAGCTTCACGCTCGACTCCTGGGCCAGCAGCGCGTCGTAGTTGGCCAGCCGCGCCTTCGCCTTCTTGCGCCGCCCCTTGGGGTTCTCGCGCACCCGTTCGAGCTCGGAGGCGATCGTCTTCTGGCGGGCGACCTCCTGCTTCTCCTCCAGCGCCAGGCGCGCCGCCTTCTGCTCGAGCCAGCTCGAGTAGTTGCCCTCGTACGGGAGGCCGCGGCCGCGGTCGAGCTCGAGGATCCAGCCGGCGACGTTGTCGAGGAAGTAGCGATCGTGGGTCACCGCGACGACCG
>CAWFOF010000004.1:0-39187 GCA_963817295.1 uncultured Solirubrobacteraceae bacterium
GCGCAACGGCCGGACTGACCGCGAGTCCGCGCACGGCGTCTAGCAGCAGGAGCGCCGCCAAGCTGAGCAGACCGATCACCGCGCATGTCCCCGGACGGAGACAACCCGTCCCCAAGATGCATACGGTCCGGACGTCCGCACCGTTCTTAGTGACGAGCGCGCCGCGACCCGATGGCACAGACGTCAGCGGACGGGTCGCGTGAGAGAGGCGCTCGGCCGCAGCAGCCTGCGGAGCGGTCCCGCGCTGACGCGCACCCACCCGGCGAGCACCGTGGCGAGCCCGAGGAACCCGTCGGCCATGCCGACGAGCTTCACGACGCCCACCGCGATCGCGAGTGACACGAGGCCGACCACGGCGACGGCCACGGAGCGGGCGAGCAGTGTCATCAGGGGCAGCGTCTCGCGGCTTTCGCGCAGATGGGCCGCCAACTCGGCCGCCGCGGCGATCGCCCACAGCACGAGCGTCGTAAGCACGCACGGCCATGCCCGCCCCGCTGCCCGGCCGACGTCGTCGGCGACCCCCGCCTCTACCGCGCCACCAACGAGCGACCAGCACCCGCCGAGGAAGCCGAGAACGATAATGACGCCAAAGGAGTCCGCGTTACGGGACGAGTGAGCCGGCATGCTCCGCACCAGCGTAACGCCTGGTGGCAAGTGATCCGACCCATCCGCTCCAACCCGCGCAAGCCTGACGAGGCAAGGAGGAACGCGCGCCCGGTTGTGTCCAACGGCGTGTCCAATCCGTCCGAAAGCCCGACGGCTTCGCGAGAGTCGCACGGAGATGATGGTCCGCGTGCCGGGGGTTCGAGCCCCTGCTCGGGCACTGCACCAAGGCCTAGGACAGGCGTGACCGGGGCATCGCGCGCGCATGCCAATGGCGACGTTCTGCCGCCGGGGTCGCATGTGGGTGGCACCGGGTCAGCGTTGAGCCAGGTCGCCCAGCATCGGGGCGAGGTCCATCTCCGCGTCGCGGGTCTGGAGGCCGCGCTCCATCGCGGCCTGGATCCGGCGTTGGGTCTCGGGGTCGCGGCACGCCTTCGAGGAAGAGATCGGAATCGCGGCGGAAGTCCTCGACCGGCGCGAGCGCGATCGCGTTGACCCGGTCCTTGACCGCGGCATGGCCAGCGGCCGGAAACGCGGCGATCCGACGCGCGAGCGATCGTGACGAACTCGCTCGAGCGCGTCGGCGGGCAGCGCGCGATTGATCCAGCCGTACCGTTCCGCGAGCTCCGCGTCGTAGTCGTCCGCGCTCAGCATGACCTCGAGCGCCCGCGCGCGGCCCATGAGGCGCACGAGGTGCTGGACGCCGCCCCCGCCGGGGACCAGGCCGAACGCCGGCTCGAGCTGACCGAAGATCGCCGTTTCGCGCGCGGCGAAGCGCATGTCGCACGCCAGCACGAACTCGCTGCCGGCGCCGCGGACGCGACCCTCGATCTGCGCGATGGTGACGAGACGGCTGGCGCTCAGATGGCGAAACAGGAGCGCGATCGAGCTTCGCCGGTCAGCTTCGCCGCCTCCTCCCGGTACTCCGCGATCCGGGTCACGTCGACGTGCGAGATGAAGTAGTCGGGGTCGGCGCTCGTGAAGACGAGCACGCGGACAGCGTCGTCGGCCTCGGCGTGCTGGATGAGGGAGACCAGGTCGCGGACCAGCTCGGGCCCGAGAAGGTTCATCGGCGGGGCCGCGATCTGGGCAACGACGACGCCCGCAGCGATGTGCACGCTGATCGTGTCGGACGTCCAGGAATCCGGTGACGACGAGATCCTCACGGGCCGGCACTCCCCTCTTCTCTCGTCAGGAATGCGTTGACGTCCGCCGCGGCCTTGGCGGGGTACTGGAAGATGAAGCCGTGGGTCGCGTCGTCGTCGATGCGAATCTGCAGCAGGATGAGCGGCCGCCCGGTCGGCCGCCGGAAACTGCGATAGGCGAAATCCACGCCCGCCGCCTCGACGGCTCGCGTCTCTGCCGTCTGGTGGGTGGTTTCGGCGGTAAGGGTCATGAATCGCTGCCCGCGATCGAGTCGAGGATGATCGAGGCGTACTCGGCGGGCGCCTCCTCCCAGACGAAGTGACCGGCGTCGATGATGGCGAGACGGCTGTTGGGCAGGCGCTCGTCGAGGAACTCGGCGTTGGCAAGCGGCACCACGCGGTCGTGGCGACCGTTGATGATGGTCACCCGCGTTGCGATCTGCGGCAGGAGTTCGGCCAGCGCAGGGAGCTCCTCGGGATACCTGCGGACGTAGCGCATCGATTCGGCGAAGCGGTCGCTGGCGTAGGAGGCGCGGTAGTCATCGTGGATGTCGTCGGGGATCCCTCCGGCGATCGTGTCCACTGCGGTGTCGACGATCGCGCGCGGGTCCATCCGCCGGTACTTGTCGAGGTCCGGGTCGAGCACCCACGACGCCAGGGGCTCGCCGAGGTCGAGCGGGACCGCGGCTCCGCCGGTGCCGACGGTGACGCTCGCGAACCGCTCGGGGTGCGCGGCCGCCGCGAACAGAGCTGCTGACGTTCCCACGTCCGGCGCGACGATGTGAGGCCTGCCCAGGTCAGCCTCGACGATGAGCTGGGCCAGGAAGGCGCCCATCGCGCGCGGAGACAGGAGATCGTCTCGGCGCTCGGACCCGCCGAATCCCGGAAGGTCGACGGCGAACAAGCGGGCCCGCTCAGCGAGCGTCGCCCACATCGGCGCGAACGCGTACAGGCTCTCCGGCCACGGGCTCGTCAGCAGCACCACCCGCTCCTGCCAGCCGCCGCTGTCGGCATAGCGGATCTTGACGCCGTCGATCATCCGGAACTGCGGCTTGATCGACGCGGGAATCGATGTACTCACGATGACTCCTTCCCGAATCTGGTCGTGCTCGAGGCGCGTTCACGTGCCGACCGCCCAATCGGGAAGCAGACGGAACGCCGCCGCGGTGGCGGTCCCGTAGACGAGGTGCGCGCTCAGGTCCTTGGCGAGCGTCGCGAGGTCGTACTTCCAGATCGGCTTGTAGACGCCGAGCAGCGGGAGAACGACGTATCCGGAGGCCCAGACGGCGGCGCCGAACGGGAGTCCGTACCACACGCTCGGGTCGCGCTGGGAGCCGAACAGCAGCCCGTACCCCGCGCCCGCGGCGAGGCCGAACCCCCAGTGCGTGGCGTTGTTGAGGACCCGCGCGTACCGCGGCGCGAGGTCGCGCTTGAGCACGGCCTCGAGCAGCCGCTTCGCGACGAGCGCCGGTGCCGGGGCGGATCCTCCCAGGTGGCAAGGCCTTCCGAGGACTCCCAAGCCGGGAAGGCAGTGTTGCCGCCGTCGTGGCGGTAACGGCGATAGAGCGACGCGTCCATCGCAAGGGTGCCGGGCGCACTCGCGGCGACGCCGCGAATGGCCGAACCCACTCTGCTCATGATCCCGCTCGGGCAGCGACGCCAGCCATCGAGCCGGCGCCCCCCTCGTTGCGCGCCTCGATCGCCGCGATGCTGTTGTCGAACGCCTTGCGCAGGACGCCCTTCCCGACGGTCCCGAGCAGAAGGCCGAGGAACCGTCCCTTGAGGTTCTTGCCCTCACGGACCACGACGTAGTCGATGTCGGTCGTCCCGTCGGGCCGCTGCGTGAACGTGTAGGTGTGCCCGGAGTGCCCGCCCCACGCGTTCGAATCGGTCGTCTTCGCGACGACCCGGTGGGGATCGGACCAGTCGTAGTCCAGGCGCTCCCAGGTCCCGCCCGAGCCCTCCGTGACGTCGGCGTGATGGGCGCTCTCAGAATGCACCTTGAGGTCCCCGTCGGCGCTGTTGCCGAACAGCTTCGAACGACCAGGGCCGAAATCGGTGAGCCCGGCGATGTACTGCTCGGGCGTGAGGGTCGTGGTCTGGTTGAAGTGGATGGTGGACATGCCTCCGCCTTGCGTCGGGTGTCAGGCTCGGATCTGGATGCTGCCGTCGACCTCTTGCACCTCGTACACGCTGCAGCGCCTCGGTCGCCGGGCCGTTGATCACGGCGCCGGTCGTGATGTCGAATCGGGAGCCGTGGCACTGGCACATGAGCGTCGTTCCGCGTGAGCAGGCCTCCGGAGAGCGGGCACGGCGCGTCGGCGCAGGGGCAGAGGTCGTCGAAGGCGTAGAGGCGGTCGCCGACGCGCGCGACCGAGATCCGCAGCTTGCGGTCGTCGAGGTAGTAGGGGACGACGAAGTCGTCGGGGATCGCGTCGCGCGGGCCGAGCGTGCGGAACGTGCCGGTCGCGAGGTCGGTCATCGTCTTCTCCGTCGGTCGGCGGCTCAGTAGGGGTACTCGGGGATGACGTCGGCCTTCTTCGCGTCGAGTCGCAGTTCGCCGGGAGCGCCGGCGGGCACGACGGGACGGTGTGGCATGACCGGGTCGACGCGCTCGTAGCCGGAGCCCAGGGGCGGCCTGGTGTCCGCGTCGCCCTTGTTCGGCCACAGCGACATCGCGCGCTCGGCCAGGGCGGTGATCGTGAGCGACGGGTTCACGCCCGGGTTGGCCGGCATGACGCTGCCGTCCATGACGTGCAGGCCCGGCTGACCGAACAGGCGCAGGTAGGGGTCGACGGCGCCGGTCTCGCTGCTCTCGCCGATCGGGATCCCGCCGACGAAGTGCGCCGAGGCGGTGCGGTTGATGACCTCGAAGAGCAGCGCCCCCTCGTGGCCGTCCATCTTCTTCGCCACCCGGTCGACGAAGTCCTCGATCGACCGGGATGTGCACCGACGGGGGCGTGCCGAGTGTGCCGGCTGCGCAGCAGGCCGTCGTGCCAGTACAGCTCGATCGACGTGTCGGTCGTCTGCGAGCACAGCATGATCGACCGTCCGCTCGGACCAGTGGCGCGGGTCGTCGAAGCTGAGCACCTCGCTCGGGTGCTCGGACCAGCTCCTTGAGCCAGGACGCGGTCGCGTGCTTCTGCTCGCCGTGCTGGTGGTAGGTGACGAGGAACGCGAACAGGTCGCTTCCGACGCCCCAGATGGTCGGCTCGATGCTCGTCACCGGATCGGGCCAGACGCCGGAGGTGATCGCCACCGACCCGGGCGTGATGTGGATCTTCTCCGGATCGTCGCTTCCACTCCCCGTGCGTCCGCGTGATGGCGAGAAGCTGCTCGGAGTTCGTCCGCGCTCGCTGCCCGAGCTCGCTCGAGAGGCCCGTCAGGCGGCCCTTGTGCTGCATGTGATGAAGCAGCTTGGCCGACCCGTACGCGTGGGCGGCGACGATCACCTGCTCGGCGGTGTACGTGTGATGGTGCAGGTGCGTCGCTCGCTGCGCCCAGCCCGGGTGACGCGCGTGCACCTCGAACCCGCCTCCGTCGAGCGGGGCGAGGTCGTACACCTCGTGCAGCTCGTGGACCTCGACGCCGAGCTTCTCGGCGAGGTAGAGGTAGTTCGTCGTCAGCTTGTTCTTGGCGTTGTGACCGCAGCCGATGTTGCAGTTGCCGCACGAGATGCAGCCGGTGCGCCGCGGCCCGACCCCGCCGAAGTACGGATCGTCGGCCTCGACGCCCGGGGCTGCCGAAGTAGACGCCGACCGGGGCCTTGTTGAACGTCTCGCCTCGGCCCATCTCGGTCGCGACCTGCTGCATGACCCGGTCGACGTCGGTGGGCATGTACGGGTAGCGGACGACGCCGAGCATCCGCGTCGCCTGGTCGAGATGCGGCGCCAGCTCGTCGGCCCAGTCGGTGATGCCCGCCCACTCCGGCGCGTCGAAGAACTGCTTCGGCGGGACGTACAGCGTGTTGGCGTAGACGTGCGAGCCGCCGCCGACGCCGGCACCGCGAGAGGACGAGCACATCGTCGAGGTACTCGATCCGCTGGATCCCGTACAGCTCCGCCGCGGGCAACCACAGGAAGTGCGGCAGATCCCACTGGCGTCTTCGGGATGTCCTCGTCCTTCCAGCGCCGGCCGGACTCCATGACGCCGACCCGATAGCCCTTCTCGGCGGCGCGCAGCGCGGCGACGCTTCCGCCGAACCCCGAGCCGATGATCACCACGTCGTAGTCGAAGCTCGCCATGAGCTCTCTCCTTCCAGCTCGTTTGCGGGGCTGGGCGCACCGCTCGACAAGAGCGCGAGCGTGCTCATAGCGCTGCCCCTGCCGCGGCCTCGGCCTCCGCCTCGGCCATGCTCATGATGCGACCGCCGAGCGCGATCACGATTGCGGCGCCGAATGCCGCCCAGCCGACGAGCACGAGCATCGGGCCTGCGATCCGCGCGCCGTCGAAGAACAGTCCGGAACGCGCAAGATCCATGCTCGCTCCGGGCGGCAGTAGGCCGCCGATCGTCCGCCACAGCCCCGGCAGCAGCGGCCGTGCGAACGGCCCGCCGGAGGCGGGGTTGCCGAGGATGACGAAAAGGAGAATGACGAGCCCGGTCCCGGCCGCGCCGGCCGCGGCCTGGATACCGGCCGTTGCCGCCGCGCTCGCGAAGATCGTGAGCGCGGCGATCGCGCACAGCGCCACGACGTGGCCCGCGAACACGCCGAAGCACGCGCGCAGCATGAGCACGCTAAGGATCCCTGCGACAACACCGAACCCCCCGAGCGCGCCGACCCTCGCGGCCCCGCGAGCGTGGCTGCGACTGCGCGGGGCGCCGAGGAGCCCGAGCAGCGTCGACCCGATGTACCCGCCGAAGACCCACGCGATCACTGCGTAGAACGCCGCCGTGCCGTTCGAGTCCCTCGGTGGCAGCGGCTTGACATCAGTAACGCGCACCGCGGGCCGACCCTGCGACGCGGCCACGCGGTCGAACGTCGTCTCGAGCGCGATGGCGGTGGCGCGGTTGGCGGCGGACGCCACGAACAGGCGGTTCGTCGCCGCCTCGTAGGCGCCGTAGACCTTGCGGTCGTCGATCTGCGACAGCGCGTCCGAGCGGGAGGGCGACTCGCGCGCGTCGAGCGGGTCATCGGGGAGCTGGTTGAGCCGTGTCGCGACCGCAGCCGGCCCGACGACCGCCAGCGGCACGTTGTGCGGGGTCGGCTCGTGGAACGCGCCGACGTAGGAGAACGCGAACGCGAGCATGAGCACGAGCGCCGGAAGGAGCACGAGCGCCACGGCCCTCGGAGTGGGCGCCTGGCCCGCGATCACGCCTCGAGCCACGCCGTCAGCGCCCGCAGGTCCTTCACGCCGGCGCGCCGAACGAACCGGGCCGTCCTCGACGGATCCAACGTCCGAGAGCCCTGCGTCGCCCTGCTTCACGGGTCCAGACGCGGCGGTTGGTTGTCCACGGGTGCTCTTCTCGGGTGCGTGGTGACGCAGCAAGGTTGGGGTGATGACGCAGCAAGGTTGGGGCTCCCGCCTCCGGGTTGCGCCCGCGAAGACCCGGGGCACAACGCGGGGTTGGCCCCGCGTGCCGACCCGGGCCGCCACGGGCGCGCCCGCCGTCGCCTCGGACGACCGTGTCCCGCACCTGTGCGCCCCGACCGTGAGATTCGTGTCGCGCCCCCCACCGATTCGCGCCGTGCCGTGGCGATCGTCACGGGCGGCTCGTCCGGCAACCGGCCGCGACGTCGCACGCGGGCTCGCAGCCTGGGGCTGGGCCATCGTCGTGGTCTACCTCGAGCATCAGCCCACAGCCGAGGCGACGGTCGCTGAGATCATCGCCGCGGAAGGCACGACGGTCGCCGTGCGCGCCGACCTCACCGACGATCTCGACGTCCAGCGGCTGTTCGCCGAGTCGATCGCGGCCTTCGGGGGCGTCGACGTCGTCGTCCACACCACGACGGACAGCGCCGCCCTCCTGTACCAGCACGCGGCGCGGCACGTCCGTCCGCGAGGCGCGATCGTCAGCATCTCCGCCGCCGAGCAGATGACGCCGGGGGTCGCGCGGCAGTTGCGCGAGCGCGGCATCACGGTCGGCAGGGCCTCACCCGAAGCCGTGCTCTCGATCCTCGACGGGTGGCGGCGGCAGCGCTGTCGGCTGAGGACTCGGCGGCTGCGTTTAGAGTTGTCGCGAGATGCCTCCCATCCGGGGGTTGGGGTTTCTCGGCCGAACCACGCGAGTGCGAACGCCTCGACGCCATGCTCGCTCAGGCGCGCGACGGTCAGAGCGCCGTCCTGGTGATCCGCGGCGAGCCGGGCATCGGGAAGACCGCGCTGCTGCGCTACGCCGCGCGGCAGGCTTCCGGCCTCCGCATCACCGAGGTCGAAGGCGTCCAGGCCGAGATGGAGCTGCCGTTCGCGGCGATCCATCGGTTGTGCGCGCCGATGCTCGACGAGCTCGAGGTCCTCGCAGAACCGCAGCAGAACGCGCTCCGAGTCGCCTTGGGCATCTCGTCGGGCGATGCCCCGGACAGGTTCCTGGTCGCCGTGGCCGTGCTCAATCTGCTCGCCGCGACCGCCGAGAAGCGCCCGCTCCTGTGCCTGGTGGACGACGCGCAGTGGCTCGACGCCGCGTCGTTGCAGGCGCTCGGATTCGTCGCGCGGCGCCTGCTGGCGGAACCGGTGGCGATGATGTTCTCGCTGCGCGAGCCGGCCGCCACCCGCGCGCTCGACGGCCTGCCGCAGCTGTCGCTCGAGGGCCTCGATGAGCCGGATGCGCGCGCTCTGCTGTCGAGAGCCGTGCCGGGCCGGCTCGACGACCGCGTCCGCGACCGGATCATCGCCGAGACCGCGGGCAATCCGCTGGCGCTGCTGGAGCTGTCGCAGCGGATGAGCCCGGCGGAGCGAGCGGGGGGCTTCGCGCCGCCCGCGGCGGGCGATCTTCCAAGTCGGCTGGAGGAGCGAGTACCTGCGGCGCGTCGCCGAATTGCCCGAGCCGACGCAGCGACTGATGCTGCTGGCGGCAGCGGACCCGCTGGGGGACGCCACCCTGCTGTGGCGGGCGGCCGAACGACTCTCCACCGACCCGAGCGCGCTGGCTCCCGCGGCGGAAGCCGGGCTGCTGGAGATCGACGACCGCGTTCGGTTTCCACCACCCGCTGGTGCGCTCAGCGGTGTACCGAGCCGCGTCACTCGACGAACGACGGCGCGTGCACGACGCGCTGGCGGAGGTGAGCGATCCCGAGCTCGCCGCCGACCGCCGCGCCTGGCACCGCGCTCTCGCCGCCGCCGGACCGGACGAGGCCGTGGCCGCCGACCTCGAGCGCTCCGCAGGACGAGCGCAGAGTCGCGGCGGCCTCGCGGCCGCAGCGGCGTTGCTCGAGCGGGCGGCGGCGCTGACCCCCGACCCGACACTCCAGGCCGGCCGCGCGCTGGCCGCGGCGGAGGCGAGCTTCCGGGCCGGCGAGTTCGAGGCGGCGCAGCGGCTCCTGGCCACGGCGGAGGCGCGAGCGCTCGACGGCTTCCAGCAGCGCAGAGCCGCGCTTCTACGAGGCCACGCTGCCGTCCGTCTCCGGGACGGCAACGAGGCCGCCGCCGTTGCTCCTCGCAGCTGCGCAAGCAGCTCGAGCCGTTCGACCTCAGCCTCGCTCGCAGGGCCTACCTGACCGCGTGGAGCTGCAGCCGTCGTCGCGCACCATCTCGGCGGAGCTGACGTCCTCCTCGAGGTCTGCCGCGCCGTCCGCGCCCTCCCACCGCTGCCCCCGGACCCGCATCCACTCGACCTGGTGCATCGACGGCTTCGCCGCGTTGATCACCGACGGGCACGCGGCCGCGATGCCGATCCTCCAGCGCGCGGCGAAGGCGTCCTGCGACTGCCGCATGGACGACGTCCTGCGGTGGGGTTGGCAGGTCGGCGGCGTGCGGCTGCGCGACCTGGGACGACGAGGCCGCTCGCGGTCTACGAGCGACAGGCTCAGCTCGTCCGTGACGCCGGCGCGCTCGGCGGAGCTGCCGATCCACCTCCAGGCGCTGGCGTTGGAACGAGCGTGGCGCGGCGACTTGCCGGGCGCGCGCGGCTCGATTGCCGAGAGCCGAGACCATCGCCGACGGCGACCGGGAACCAGCGTCCCGCCGTTCGCGCTGCTCCGAGGCTCCTGGCCCTGCAGGGGCGGGAAGCCGAGGCCTCCGCGTTGATCGAGGCCGTCATCCAAGCAGGCGCACGCACGCGGGCAGCGACACGCCGGTGACGGTCGCGCACTGGGCCGCCGCGGTGCTCTACAACGGCCTCGGCCGCTACGAGGAGGCGGCATCGGCGGCCCGAGAGGTCGATCACGAACGGCATCATGCCGTGGCTCTCGATGTGGGCGCTGCCCGAGCTCGTCGAGGCGGCGGTGCGCGTCGGAGACACGGAGCTCGCTCGCGATGCGCTCGAGCGCGCTGCGGCGACGACGCAGCCGTGCGGCAGCGACTTCGCGCTCGGCATCGAGGCCCGCTCACGGGCGCTGCTGAGCGACGGCGACGCGGCCGAAGACCTCGTATCGCGAGGCGATCGAGCGGCTTGAGCCGGACGCGGCTGCGCCCGGAGCTCGCCCGCGCGCATCTGCTCTACGGCGAGTGGCTGCGCCGCGAGGGCCGTCGTGCGCGAGGCGCGCGAGCAGCTGCGGGCGGCCGAGGAGATGTTCGCCGAGATCGGGATGGAGGCGTTCGCCGAGCGCGCCCGGGGCGAGCTGGTCGCCGCCGGCGCGAAGCCGCGCAAGCGCCCGCTCGAGCACGCGCGAGGAGCTCACGCCGCAGGAGGAGCAGATCGCCCGGCTCGCCCGCGACGGGCTCACCAACGCGCAGATCGGCGCCCAGTTGTTCCTCAGTCCGCGCACGGTCGAGTGGCACCTGCACAAGGTCTTCGGCAAGCTGGGGATCGACTCGCGAAGCGGCCTCGACGCCGCACTGCCGCGACAGGAGCGTGAGACCGCGCCTCCTAGTGCGTCAGATCGCGCTAGCGGCCACCCACAATCGTGGGAGGGCTAGCGTTCGCCCATGTCCGCCTCCCGTGGCCCGGCGTTCGTGGGCCGGACCAGCGAGCGCGAGGTGCTCGATGGACTGCTGGCGAGGGTACGCGGGGGCGAGAGCGAGGTGCTGGTCATCCGCGGCGAGGCGGGCATCGGCAAGACCGCGCTGCTGCGCTACGCCGCGCGGCAGGCGTCCGGCTTCCGCGTCGCGGAGCTCACGGGCGTCGAGGCGGAGATGGAGCTGCCGTTCGCCGGGATCCATCAGCTCTGCGCGGCGATGCTCGACCGGCTCGACGAGCACTCCCGACCCCGCAGCGAGACGCCCTGAGCGTCGCTCTGGGACTGGCGGCCGGGGAGGTGCCGGACCGGTTCCTGGTCGGACTGGCCGTGCTCAGCCTGCTGGCCGCGGTGGCGGAGGAGCGGCCGCTGCTGTGTCTCGTGGAGGACGCGCAGTGGCTGGATGCCGCCTCGAGCCAGATCCTCGGCCTCGTCGCGCGACGGGTGCGAGCGGAGTCGGTGGCGATCGTGGTCGCGGTGCGCGAGCCGGCCGCCGAGCACGACTTCGACGGTCTGCCCGAGCTGCGCCTCGAAGGGCTGCCGGAGCAGGATGCCCGCGCGCTTGCTGGGCGAGCGTCGTCATGGGCCGGCTCGACAGCCGCGTCGGTGACCGGCTCGTCGCCGAGACCCGGGGCAACCCGCTTGCCCTGCTGGAGCTGCCCGGCGCACATGACCGCCGCCGAGCTGGCCGGTGGCTTCGAGCTTCCCGCCGCCGGCGAGCTTCCGGCGCACATCGAGGACCACTACCTGCGCCGCGTCGGCGAGTTGCCCGAGGCGACGCAGCGCCTGATGCTGCTGGCGGCCGCCGAGCCCTTGGGTGACCCGGCGCTGGTCCTGCGCGCGGGCCGAAGGCTCGACATCGAGACCGGCGCGCTCGCGCCCGCCGAGGCTGCGGGGCTGCTGGAGATCGGGGCCGCGTCCGCTTCCGCCATCCCCTGGTGCGCTCGGCGGTCTACCGCGCCGCGCCACTCGGCAACCGACAGCGCGTGCACGAAGCCCTCGCCGAGGTGAGCGATCCGGACTCCGACGCCGATCGCCGCGCGTGGCACCGGGCGCTGGCGGCAGCAGGACCGGACGAGGACGTCGCCGCCGAGCTCGAGCGGTCGGCCGGCCGAGCGCAGGCTCGCGGTGGCGTCGCCGCCACGGCGGCGTTCCTGCAGCGCGCGGTCGCGCTGACCCCGGACCCGGCGCGGCGCCGCGAACGTGCGCTGGCGGCCGCGCAGGCCAGCGTCCAGGCCGGCGACGTTCACGACGGCTCGCGGGCTGCTGGCCACGGCGGAGGCCGGGCCGCTCGACGAGCTCCAGCGCGCGCGAACCGACCTGCTGCGCGCCCAGCTCGCGTTCGTCTCCAGCCGAGGCACCGACGCGACCCCGCTCCTGCTGGCCGCCGCCCGCCGGCTCGAACCGCTGGACATCTCCGTCGCGCGCGAGACGTACGTGGACGCGTTCTCCGCGGCGCTGTTCGGCGCCAGGCTCAACGGCAGCGTCGGGGTGCGCGAGGTCGCGGACGGCCGCCCGCGCCGCGCCGCGCCGACCCGTTGCCGAGCCCGCCACCGCCGACCTGCTGCTCGACGCGCTCGTCGCCCTCGCCGACGACTACGCCACCGCCGTCCCGCGCTGCCGGGAGGCGGTGCAGCGGCTCGCGGGCGAGAAGGCCTCGGCCCAGGAACGACTGCGCTGGCTGTGGCAGGGTTGCGTCGTCGCACTCGAGATCTGGGACGACGAGCATGCGCCCTCGCTCTCGCACTCCAGCGTCGAGATCGCCCGCGAGACGGGGACGCTCAGCGAGCTCGCGCTCGCCCTCAGCGCGCGCGCACCGATGCTCGTGTTCTGCGGAGACCTCACCGCCGCTGGCAGCGACGGTTTCCGAGACAGCAGTCGGTCGAGGAGGTGACGAGGCATCCGGTCCGCACCCTACGGCGCGTTGATCGTCTCGGCGTGGCGAGGCAGGCCGCGCGAGACGACGAGCCTCGATCGAGACGACGGAGCGCGAGGCGCGCGGCTCGCGGCGAGGGCATCGGATTGGCCATCAGCGCGTACGCGCGCGCGGTCCTCTGCGAACGGCCTCGGCGAGTATGAGGACGCGCTCGCCGCCGCCGTCTCGGCGAGCGAGCATCGAGAGGTCGTCGCGGAGAACTGGGGCCTGAGCGAGCTGGTCGAGCCGGCCACGCGATGCGGCAGGACGCGATCTCGCCACGGACGCCTTGAACCGGCTGGCCACCAAGGCAGAGGCCACGCGAACCCACTGGGCGCTGCGGCATCGAGGCGCGGGCCCGCGCGCTGCTCGCCGACGACGCAGACGCCGAGGGCTGGTTCCGCACGGCGATCGACCATCTCGCGCCGCACCCGCGTGCGCGCCGAGCTCGCCCGCACGCATCTGCTGTACGGCGAATGGCTGCGGCGCGAGGCTCGCCGGCTCGATGCACGCGCCGAACTCAACGTCGCGCACGAGCTGTTCACGTCGATGGGCATGGAGGCGTTCGCCGAACGCGCCGCCGGCGAGCTCGTCGCCACGGGCGAGAAGGCGCCGCCGGCGGATCGCCGAGACCCGCGACGATCTCACCCCGCAGGAGCGGCAGATCGCCGAGCTGGCCCGCGACGGGCTCTCGAACGCGGACATCGGCGCCCGCCTGTTCCTCAGCCCGCGCACCGTCGAGTGGCACCTGCGCCACGTGTTCTCCAAGCTCGGAATCCGGTCCCGGCGCGAACTGGAAAGCGCCCTGCAGATCCTCGGACTCGAAATCGCCACCAGTCGCTCTGACGGCCCGCCGTCCCACGGCTGGTGAAAGGCGCGCGCAGTTCGGTCTGATGGCGATCGCGCCGGCTGGCCGGAGCGGCTGCGGCGTCCGCCACCGGACGGGTTCGCGTCATGGACGTGCGGGAGCGTTCGCGCTTTGAGGTCCGGGTCGACGGGGATGTCGCGGGCTACAGCGAGTACCGCCGCCGCCAGGGCCGGCCCGCTTTCATCCACACGTCGATCGACCCGTGGGTCGAGGGCCAGGGCCTTGCCTGGGCAGGTCCAGGGTCCAGGGTCCACTCCCGGGTGTCACGGGCGCAATGCGCCTGCGTCGTGGGCGACCCTGACGCCATGACCAACATCGCCAAGACCAAAGCGACCGACGGCGTTCCGACCTATCTGGGAAGGGGCGATCCCGCCGGCAGGTTCGCGGACTACTACCCGGCGTGGATGGACAAGCTGGCCGGCGACGTCACCCTGGAGGGGTCGATGCTCGACGGCGACGTGCAGGGCGCGGATGCCATCCGCGCCGTCATCGGCGGCGTCCGCGAGCTGTACGACCGCCAGGACTTCAACTTCGCCGGCCCCTGGGGCGACAACGGCTTCATCGAGGACTACACCGCCGAAGTTCACGGCAGGCCGCTCGGGTGCCTGCACCTGATCACCTTCAACGCCGACGGACAGACGCAGCACATCGCCGCCCATTACCGGCCGCTGAGCTCGCTGCTGTTCTTCTCCCGCCTGCTGCGCGACATGCTCGCCGAAACCCCTTACGCCGAGCACTTCCTCGCCGACGAGGCGTGAACGGACATGACCGCGACAGCACCCCCCACCAGCGAGTACCTGGCGGCTCCGACCAGAGTGGTCAGCGCCGCGAGCGGGATCGACTACGTGTATCGCCAGGTCGGCGAAGGGACGCCGGCGCTCGTGCTCCTCCAGCACTTCCGCGGGAACCTCGACAACTGGGATCCCGCGCTGATCGACGCGCTGGCGCGCGACCGGCGAGTCGTGACGTTCGACAACGCCGGGGTGGGCGGATCGACGGGCACGACGCCGAGCACGATCACGCAGATGGCGCGCGATGCCATCGCGTTCCTCGAGGCCCTCGAGCTCGGCGCGGTCGACCTCCTCGGCTTCTCGATCGGCAGCTTCGTCGCCCAGGAGATCGCGCTGATCAGGCCGGCGACGGTCCGTCGCCTGGTCCTCGCGTCGGCAGCCCCGCGCGGCGCCGCCGGGATGCACGGCTGGGCACCCGAGGTGATCGGAGCCGTGGGCGAGCCCGACGCCCAACCCCGACGGGTACCTCGGCGTCTTCTTCACGCGCTCGGCCGCGAGCCGGCAAGCGGGCGTGGAGACCCTGGGACGGCTGAGCGCACGGCGCGACGATCGGGACAAGCAGACGACCTGGCAGACCCGGCAGGCTCAATACGACGCCGTGTGCGACTGGGGCATCCCGGATCACGGCCAGCTGCAGCGGGTCAGCGCGATCGGCATGCCCGTGTTCGTGGCCAACGGCGACAGCGACCCGATGATCCTGCCGCACTTCTCCTACCTGCTCGCCGGCCTGATCGCGCAGGCACGGGTGAAGATCTACCCGGACGCGGCGCACGGGTTCCTGTTCCAGCACCACGCCGAGTTCGCCCGCGACGTCGACGCGTTCCTCAGGGAGTGACGCACCAGGGACCAGGCCAGGGTGTCCCCTGGCGCAACGCTGGAGCGACAGCACGAACCTCGTGCGTCTCACGCACAGTCTCGAGAGGAGATGCTCATGAGCTCTACCGATGCGTTGACCAGGCTTGTGTCGGACGACCGGACCGAAGTTCGGGAGGGACTACGCCGAGGTCGGCGACGTGCGGTTGCATTACGTCGAGGCCGGCGACGGGCCGCTGATCGTCCTGCTGCACGGCTTCCCGGAGTTCTGGTACGGCTGGCGGCTGCAGATCGAGCCGCTCGCGGCGGCGGGATTCCGCGTCGTCGCGCCCGACATGCGCGGCTACAACCTGTCGTCGAAGCCGGACGGCGTCGGCGCCTACGACACCGACAAGCTGGCCGCCGACATCCGCGGTCTCATCCACGAACGCGGCGCCGAGTCCGCGCTGCTGGTCGGTCACGACTGGGGCGGAAGCGTCGCCTGGACCACCGCGATGAACCACCCCGAGGTCGTGGACCGGCTGGCCATCCTCAACGCGGCCCATCCGCGGAAGCTCATCGCAGGGGCTGCACCACCCCGGCCAGCTCCGCAGGTCCTGGTACTTCTTCTTCTTCGCAGCTCCCGGACCTGCCCGAGCACCATCGTGCACGCCAACGACTGGCACTTCTTCCGGCACTTCCTGCGCGACGCCCAACCCGCCGTACACGCCGGAGGAGATCGAACGCTACATCGAGGCGTGGTCGCAGCCCGGCGCGGCGACCGGGATGATCAACTACTACCGGTCCTCGGTGCGACACTCGCCGAAAGGCCGAGAGCGCAGATTCGCCCGATCACGGCGCCCACCCTGGTCATCTGGGGGCGAGCGCGATCGCTACCTCGGCCCCGAACTCGCCGAGCCCGACCACGACGACGTGCCCAACCTCGACCGCGTCGAGCGCCTGCCCGACGCGTCGCACTGGGTCCACCACGACGAGGCCGAGCGCGTCAACCAACTGCTCATCGACTTCTTCGCCCCCGCCCAAACGTCGATGACGTAGGAGCCTCAGATGTCCGCAACGCAGACCACCGCCGGTGACACCACCGTCATTCGCGCGTTCGAGGTCGGCTTCGCTGAGGCGGAGCTCACCGACCTGCGCCGGCGCATCGACGCGACCAGGTGGCCCGAGCGCGAGACGGTCGCCGACGACTCGCAGGGCGTGCCGCTCGCGACGATGCAGGAGCTCGCGCGCTACTGGGCGACGGACTACGACTGGCGCAGGTGCGAGGCGAAGCTGAACGCCCTGCCGAACTTCATGACCGAGATCGACGGGCTCGACATCCACTTCATCCACGTCCGCTCCCGGCACGAGGACGCGCTGCCGCTCATCGTCACGCACGGCTGGCCCGGCTCGATCATCGAGCAGCTGAAGATCATCGAGCCGCTCACCAATCCCACGGCGCACGGCGGCGAGCGCGGCGGACGCGTTCCATCTGGTGATCCCCTCGCTGCCGGGCCACGGGTTCTCCGGCAAGCCGACCACCACCGGCTGGGATCCGGTCCGCATCGCCCGCGCCTGGGTGGTGCTGATGAAGCGCCTCGGCTACACGCGAGTTCGTGGCGCAGGGCGGCGACTGGGGCGCGGCCGTCACGCAGGCGATGGGCATCCAGGCGGCCGCCGGAGCTGCTCGGCATCCACTCGAACATGCCCGGCACCGC
The DNA here is from genome assembly GCA_963817295.1 of uncultured Solirubrobacteraceae bacterium. Taxonomy (GTDB): domain Bacteria; phylum Actinomycetota; class Thermoleophilia; order Solirubrobacterales; family Solirubrobacteraceae; genus F1-60-MAGs163. The sequence goes on from CAWFOF010000004.1 coordinate 16,883, forward strand.
GCCCGGCCGACATCGTCAAGGCGTTCGCAGACCGGCGAGCCCGCCGCCGACCGGACCTCTCCGACGAGGAGCGGCGCGCGTACGACCAGCTGAGCAGCTTCTACGCGCAAGCACGTGGCCTACGCGCAGATCATGTCGACGCGCCCGCAGACGCTGTACGGACTGGCGGACTCGCCCATCGATCTGGCGGCGTTCGCGATCGACCACGGCGACGGCACCGGCCAGCCCGGCCTCGTCGACGCAGGTCCTCGAGGGGCGCCTGCACGAGCGACCTCACGCGCGACGACGTCCTCGACAACATCACGCTCTACTGGCTGACGAACACCGGGGTCTCGGCGGCTCGCCTCTACTGGGAGAACAAGGCGCGGCTTCTTCGACGCCAAGGACATCACGATCCCGTACGCCATCAGCGTCTTCCCCGACGAGCTGTACCAGGCGCCGCGGAGCTGGGCCGAGCGCGCGTACCCGGACAACCTCATCCACTTCAACAGGCTCGACCGAGGCGGCCACTTCGCCGCGTGGGAGCAGCCCGCAGCTCTTCTCCGAGGAGCTGCGCGCCGCGTTCCGGCACTCGCGGCGAGGTGCGGCGACATGACGAGCGCCGACGGCCGCTCGCGACGCTCGGCCCGTGCAAGCAGATCGACGCCGGCGTGCTCGACGTCGGCTACGCCGAGGTCGGGCCCGCCGGACGGTCCGGCCGGTCGCTGCTGCTGCACGGCTGGCCGTACGACATCCACAGCTACGCCGAGGTCGCGCCGCTGCTGGCGGCGCCGGGCTACCGCGTGATCGTGCCGTACCTGCGCGGCTACGGCACGACGCGCTTCCTCTCGGACGAGACGTTCCGCAACGGCCAGCAGTCGGTCCTCGCGGTCGACGCCATCGCGCTGATGGACGCGCTCGGCATCGACCGGGCGATCGTCGCCGGGTTCGACTGGGGAGCGCGGACGGCCAACGTCGTCGCCGCGCTCTGGCCGGAGCGGTGCACAGGCGCTCGTCTCGGTGAGCGGCTATCTGATCGGCAGCCAGGCAGGCCGGCAGGCTGCCGCTGCCGCCGGAGGCCGAGCTGCAGTGGTGGTACCAGTACTACTTCGCCACCGAGCGCGGCCGGGCCGGCTACGACGCGCAACCGGCGCGAGTTCGCGAAGCTCATCTGGCGCACGGCGTCGCCGCAGTGGAACTTCGACGACGCCACGTTCGATCGCAGCGCGGCGTCGCTTCGACAACCCCGATCACGTCGACGATCGTGATCCACAACTACCGCTGGCGGCTCGGCCTGGCGCGACGGCGAGCCGCAGTACGACGAGCTGGAGGCGCGGCTCGCCGCAGGGCCCGGTCATCACCGTGCCGACGATCACGCTCGAAGGCGACGCCAACGGCGCGCCGCATCCGGACCCGAGCATCCTACGCCGGGAAGTTCTCGGGCAAGTACGCGCACCGGACCATCGACCGGCGGCATCGGCCACAACCTGCCGCAGGAAGCGCCGGAGGCCTTCGCCCAAGCCGTCATCGACGTCACGCTCCACTGACCTGAGCAAGGAGCCCTCATGTCAGCGGACAGCCTCCAACACCGCTCCCCTCACCGTCGTTCTCGTCCACGGCGCCTTCGCCGACGCGTCGAGCTGGAACGGCGTGATCGAGCGAACTCCAGGCGGCCGGCGCTCAAGGTGACCGCGCCCGCCGAATCCCGCTGCGCGGCATCTCCGACGACTCCGCCTACCTCGCCAGCTTCCTCAACCAGGTCGCCGGACCGGTCCTCGCCGTCGGCCACTCCTACGGCGGGCGCGGTGATCTCCAACGCGGCGACCCGGCCGCGCAACGTCGTCGGGCTCGTCTTCGTCGCCGCCTTCGCCCCCGAGGAGGGCGAGCGCCTGGGCGAGGTCGAGGGCGGCTCCCGGGACAGCGTGCTCGACGCTGCGCTGGTCCCGATGCAGTACCCGAAGGGGGATGGCGCGGAGACCGCCGTCGAGTTCGCGATCGACCCGGACGAAGTTCCACGACGTATTCGCCGCCGATCTGCCGGCGCAGCAGAACCGCGGTGATGGCCGCCACCCAGCGGCCGGTCGCGGAGTCGGCATTCTCGGAGCCCTCCAGGCCGCACCGGCCTGGAAGTCCGCACCGTCCTGGACGGTGGTCGCTACCGCCGACAAGGCGGCCGGCACGGACGTGATCCGGTCGATGGCCGAGCGCGCGGGAGCCACCATCACCGAGGTCGAGGGTTCGCACGTGATCATGATTTCCCGGCCCGACACAGTCGCGGACGTGATCAGGACGGCGGCAGCCGCAGTCAGTCGCGCCGTCGTCGCCACGGCGGGCTAGCCAACTCGTCGGACGCCACAAGGTCCAGGTCGTCTTTCAGAAGCGCCCGTGCAGACGTGTGCCCGTGTCCCGTGCCGCATCGCCCGTGTGTCGACCGGGGTTCGCGCGGGCGCGACTGCCGAGGCTGCGCGTCACCGTTGTGGGCAGCGATCCGCAGCGAAGGAGTCGACAAGCATGAATCCGTCCCGCTCACGGCGGGCGCCGCTCGCAGCCATGTGCGCCGCGGCGGTCGCGCTGACACTCGCAGTGTCCGGCGGCGCCAAGGTTGCCGCTGCTTCGGCCTCGGGTGGCCCGACTGTAGGCACCAGCGACGGCGCGGTTCGCGGCGTGGGTGTCCCCGGCGGCTACGCGTTTCGTGGGCTGCCCTATGCCGCTCCCCCGACCGGCAACCTGCGATGGCGCGCTCCGCAGCCGCCAGCGTCCTGGAGCGGCGATTCGCGACGCGACGCAGTACGCACCCAGCTGCCCGCAGAAGCCGAGCCTGTTCGAGCCGCCGGGCCCCCAGTCCGAGGATTGCCTGTACCTGAATGTCTCCACGCCGACGTTGCGCCGTGACGCAAAGCGGCCGGTCCTCGTGTGGATCCACGGCGGCGGCTTCACCCAGGACGGCGCCCTCAACTACGACGGCACCAAGCTCGCGGCAGACGGCCTCGTCGTCGTCACGATCAACTACCGGCTCGGCGCGCTCGGCTTCCTCGCGCCACCCGGCGCTCGCCTCGCGGCCCGGCGGGGCGGCCGGCAACTACGGCTTGATGGACCAGCAGGCCGCGCTGCGCTGGGTCAAGCACAACATCGCGCAGTTCGGCGGCGACCCGCACAACGTGACGATCGCCGGCCAGTCGGCCGGCGGCGTGTCGGTGCTCGCCCACCTGGTCTCGCGCCGGCTCGCGCGGGCTCTTCCAGCGGGCGATCGTGCAGAGCGGTGCGTTCGCGCTGAACCAGGTGTCGCTCGCCGACGCCGAGACCGTCGGCAGGGCGTTCGCGAGCCAGGTGGGTTGCCAGGATCAGACCGCCGACTGCCTGCGCCATGTACCGGTCGATACGCTCGTCAACACGTTCCCGGACGCCGCCATCCCGGGCGTCGTCGACGGAACGGTCCTCACGGAGTCGATCGGGACGGCGCTGGCCGCCGGGCACTTCGCGCACGTGCCGATCCTCAACGGCGTGAACCACGACGAGGAGCTGGCATCTTCGTCGCCGGGCTCCACCTGGCCGTGAGTGGCGGCATGTTCGTGCCGGCGCCCACGCCGACCGCCGACACGTACGAGAGCGTGATCGCCTCCGTGCTCGGCGTGCTCCGCGGCCAGGGCGTCGGCGATCGCGGCCGAGTACCCGCTCAGCGCCTACCCGGCTGCCGGTCGTGGCCCTCAGCATCCTGGTCTCAGACGCGAACTTCGCGTGCCCGGCACTGCAGGTCGACCGCTGGACGGCCAGGCGGGCGCCGACTTTCGCGTACCAGTTCGACGACGACACGGCGCCGCAGCTCTTCGCGGGACCGAGTTTGCCCCCGATCGCAACGCACTCGTCGGAGATCCAGTACCTCTTCGACCAGCCGAACGCGCCGTTCCCCGCCACGCTGAACACCGACTCAGGAGGCGCTCGCCGAGAGCATGCGCAGGGCCTGGGCGAACTTCGCCGCGGATGGCGATCCCGCGTCGGCAGCAGCTCCCTGGCCCTCGTTCAACACGGATTCGGACGTGCTGTCGCTCGCGACGCCGCAGCCACAGGTCGAAACGAGCTTTGCCACGACCCACCACTGCTCGTTCTGGGCCACCGGGTGACGCCCCCGAGTCCCAACGCAAAGCAGGACATCGAGCCACGTCACGCAAGCCATCGGGAGCACTGGCGGATGTCATCGGAATTCGTGCGCCATACGCCTGAGCATGGGACCGTCGATCCAGGCGTCGACGAGCCACGGTCGGTGGTCTCCGCAGCCGCGACGCGCCCGGCGCCGCGGCGCCACGACGAGTACCGGCCCGACCCGGACCGCTGGATGGCGCTCGCCGTCGTGCCTCGCTGCCGGGTTCATGACCCTGCTCGACGTCTCGATCGTCAACGTCGCCCTGCCGAGCATCGAGCAGGGCCTGCACGCGCAGCCGAACGAGCTGGAGTGGATCGTCGCGGGCTACGCGCTCGCGCTGGGGCTGCTGCTCGTGCCGGCGGGGCGCTTCGGCGACGCACACGGCCGGCGGCCGGTGTTCATGCTCGGCGTGGCGCTGTTCGTGGTCGCCAGCGCGGCCTGCGGGCTGGCGCCGACGGCGTTCGCGCTCGTGTTGATGCGGCTCGTCCAGGGGTTCGCCGGCGGTCTCATCAGCCCGCAGATCTCGGGCCTCATCCAGAGCCTGTTCCGGGGCGAGGAGCGCGGCAAGGCGTTCGGGCTCTTCGGCTCGACCATCGGCGTGTCGACCGCGGTCGGCCCGCTCATCGGCGGCGCGCTGATCGCACTGTTCGGCACCCACGACGGCTGGCGGGCGGTGTTCTTCGTCAACCTGCCGATCGGCGCGGCGATCCTGCTGCTCGCCCGCCGCTACCTGCCGGCGCCGACCGCGGCCGAGCGCCGGCCCCAGGCGCTCGACCCGCTCGGCGTCGTGCTGCTGGGCGCGGCGGTCGTGTGCATCCTCGTCCCGTTCATCGAGCAGCGCACGTGGCACGGCCCGCTGCGCCTCGCGCTGTTCCCGCTGGCCGCCGTGCTGCTGGTCGTGTGGGTGCTGCACGAGCGCCGCTACGCCCGCACCCGCGAGCCGCTCGTGTCGCTCGATCTGTTCCGGATCCGCTCCTACGTGCTCGGCGCCCCGGTGGGCCTCGTCTACTTCGCCGGGTTCATCGCGGTGTTCTTCATCCTCACCCAGTACCTGCAGCTCGGGCTGGACTACCCCGCGTGGAAGTCCGGCCTGGCCGCCACGCCGTTCGCCATCGGCGGCGCGCTGGTCGCGTCGGCGGGCAGCCGCCAGGTGCTGCGCCGCGGCCCCAAGCTCGTCGCCTTCGGGCTCGCCATGGTCCTCGTCGGCCTGGCCGGCGTCTGGCTGGCGGTGGGCGCCCATCCCGGCCACGACGTCGCGCTGTGGACGGCGCTGCCGCTGCTGATCGCCGGCCTCGGCGGCGGGCTCGTGATCTCGCCCAACCTGACCCTCACGCTGTCCCAGGTGCCGGTCGAGCGCGCCGGCAGCGCCGGCGGCGTGCTGCAGACCGGTCAGCGGATCGGCTCGGCCGCCGGCATCGCGATCACCGGCAGCGTCTTCTACAACCAGCTCGCGTCATCGCACGGCGACTACGCGTCGGCATTCCGCCACGGCATCGTCAGCGTCGCCGCGTTCGTCGCCGCCGCGCTCGCGCTCGTGCTCGCGGACGCGCTTCACGCGCGACTCTTGAGCGCCCGCGTAGCCGGAGGTCGGGCCGGTTAGTAAGTGCATTGCACACACGCGTGCTCCATGCACAGAGACCACCCTCCGCGAAGTCACGCGGCGCGCGGGGGTCGGCGGCTTGCCGTGCCGGGGGTTGAGGGCTTGCGTATAGCGCCGTCCAAGGCTCTCAAATGGGCGGTCGAGGGGGGTCTTGCGCGGGCTAGACTGGAGGTGGAGCGAGCCTCGATGAGCAGCCGTGAGACCGAGCATCTGCGCGTCCTGATCGCCAACGAGCGCAAGGACCGCCTCGCCCTGGTGGCCCCGATCGTCGTCGCCCTGGGCCACGAGGTCATCGCGCGCGAGATCGACGTCGCCGACGTCGGCGCCGTGACCGCCCGAGAACGACCCGACGTCGCGCTCGTCGGGCTGGGCGAAAGCTCCGAGCACGCGCTCGGACCTGATCGACAAGATCGTCCGCGAAGCGGCCTGCCCGGTCATCGTCCTGCTGCACGCCCGCGATCCCGACTTCGTCAAGGAAGCCTCCAAGCGCGGCGTCTTCGCCCACATCAGCGACCGCGACGTCGAGGACTGGCAGAGCTCGATCGACATCGTGCTGCGCCGCTTCGCCGAGTACCACGAGCTCGAAGGCGCGTTCGGACGCCGCGCGGTGACCGAGCGCGCCAAGGGCATCCTGATGGAGCGCCACTCGATCGACGACGCCGGCCGCCTTCGAGATGCTGCGCGAGCACTCCCGCACCGACAACCGCAAGCTCATCGACCTCGCCGCCGCCGATCGTCGACGGCCACCGGCTGCTGCCGCGGCAGCCGGGTGGCCCCTCAAGCCCCGTGCCCTGACCGGGTTGGCAGCCCAGACCCGCCTTCGTGACGCGGCTGGCCAGCGGGTCAGGCGGCTCCAGCCACGACGCTCGCGCCGACGCGACCGTTCGCGCCACTGTGGCGCTCGCTGCCCTCGAGCACGACCTTCAGCGCTCCGGTGGACGCGGCGTCGGCGAACGTGTCGTACGCGGCCATCGTGTCGCCGAGCGCGAAGCGATGGGTGGCGAAGATCGTCGGGTCGAGGCGACCGCTCGCGACCAGCTTCATCAGCCGCGGGATCGTGTACGTGTCGACCAGACCGGTCGTCACCGTGATGTCGCGGATCCAGAGCGTCTCCAGGTGCAGCGTCACCGGGGCGCCGTGCACGCCGATGTTCGCCACACGCCCGCAGGGGCGGATCAGCTCCGTCGCCAGCTCGAACGTCTGCGGCACGCCGACCGCTTCGAACGACACGTCGGCGCCGAGGCCGTCGGTGAGCTCCATGACCTGCGCGCAGCGCGTCCTCGCGACCGTTGTTGATCGTCGTGTCGGCGCCGAACCGCGCGGCGCTCTCGAGCCGGCTGTCGTCCAGGTCGATCGCCACGATCCGCCCGGGCGTGTAGAGCCGCGCGGTGAGGATCGCCGCGAGCCCGATCGGCCCGGCGCCGACGATCGCCACGACGTCGCCCGGCGTGACCATGCCGTTGAGCACGCCGACCTCGTAGGAGGTGGGAAGGATGTCGGCCAGGAACAGGACCTGCTCGTCGCTGAGCTCGTCCGGGACCTTGTAGACGGAGTTGTCCGCGAACGGCACGCGCGCGTACTCGGCCTGCAGTCCGTCGATCGTGTGCCCGAAGATCCAGCCGCCCCCGCCCAGGCACTGGCCGTAGCGGCCCTCCTTGCAGAAGCGACAGCGCCCGCACGAGCTCACGCACGACAGCAGCACCCGGTCGCCGACGGCGACCGTGCTGACGCTCGGCGCCGATCTCCTGCACGGTGCCGACCGCCTCGTGGCCGAGCACGGTGCCCGGCGTGGTCTCCGGCACATCGCCCTTGAGGATGTGCAGGTCGGTGCCGCAGATCGTCGAGCTGTCGATCCGCACGACGATGTCGGTGGGATCGATGATCGTCGGGTCGTCGACGGTGTCCCAGCCGCGCTGGCCGGGACCGTGGTAGACGAGCGCCTTCATCTCAGTCTCCTGCCTCTCGTCGACTGCTGCGGTTGCAGCCTGATCGCCGCTCGGGGTTCCGACGGTAAGCCCACCCGGGCCGCCCGGCATCCGGAGCCACCCTTGAGCCTGCTGCGGCCTTCTACGGACGCGCGCCGCCCGCGCGGACTCGCCCTGTCTGGGCCACCTCGGCCGCGATCGCGGCGAGACGTCCCGTGCTGTACCAGACCGGAGTGAAGCCGTGAGCGCTCGCGCCGTGCGAACACGCGCGGGAGACGACGTCGTCGCGGCTCGATGAGACCAACTCCACGTCGCAGCCGACGGGATGCACATCGGCGCACCGCAGCCGAAACTGCTCTTGCGTCGCTTCTCGCGTCGCGAACCGTCCCGGCGTAGCGGCGGGCCGCTCCCCGGCGACAGTGTCCGCAGGCAAGCGGTGGGGCTGATCCTGCGTTACGGCAAGAGGCGACATGACGGAGCTCCGATGTGGACCTTCGGCGCGCGCCTCTGACGGTCGTCGCGCCCTGGCCAGCCTAAGGTTGGAGCTGGGACTGCCTGGCTCGCCAAGGGTCGAGGCGAAGCCACGTCTGATCGTACACGAGCCCCGCCGCGCCAGCCGGCCTCCCGAACCCGATTCCTGCGCGCCCTTTAGGTCAGAGGCCCATGAGACGAGTTCGCGGGCGGCGCTGCCGGCATCCGGCGTGTGGTGCGCGCGGCCTCTGCGCACCGCACGGATCCTTCCGCGTGCCGGCTGCTCGTGCTCTGCACTTGCGCGGACGCCTTGCCGCGCCGCCGACCGTAAGATGCGCTCGATCGAGCCTCGACCTCGCGCTGGAGGTGTTTCCCGGGACCGAGGGCGCCGAGCGCGCGTACGCAGACGTGCGCGATGCCGTCGGGGATGCGCCGTGGATCCATGAGATCGCTCTCGTGGAGCACCACCATCGCGACCGGATCGTCGTGCGGGGTACGTTCGCCGGCCGCTACGTCGACGTCGACGACCAAGGCGACCTGATCGGCAAGAGGACCGCGGAGGGTGCCCTGACGGGTGCCGTGGTGGGCGCGTTCTTTGGGCCGCCGGGGCTCGCGGTGGGGTTCGTCGGCGGCGGCATCGTCGGCGGCGTGGCGCAGTCGGGGATCCCCGAACTTCACGGGGCGTTCTTCGACGAGGTCCGCGCCGACGTGCCTCAGGGATCCTCAGCGGTGATCCTCCTCGCGGGCGCAGATCACGCCGACGCGATGGTGGCCGCCTTCGAAGGCCATGGCGGACAACTCGTGCGGCGACACCTGTCGTTCGAGGCCGCTCGTGCCCTCGAGGCCGCCGTAGCCGGCAGCCCGCCGGCGGCTGGATCGTCCGGCGCCTCCTGACGTAGGACGCCCGTCCGCTCGGCCGGTTTGGGTCGAGCACACGACGCAGGACGCGGGATCTGGGAGCGTCGACGATGCCCGAAGACCCCGGACGGCGAGCTGCACCGGTGCGGCGGCGGTCACGGAGATCGCGACGCTCAGAACGCTGCTCGGCGGCCCGAATCACGCCTGGTCTCTGCGGCGCCGCCTGTTGTTCGATGCAGGCGACAAACGACTTACGTATGGCGGTCGAGCGCGCCCGTCTGGTTCCCCGCTCGCGCCGCCGCCAGATTCGACGCGTGAACTTGAAAGACGGCCCGGAGCGCAACGCACGTCAAGACGTCCCTGCGCAGGAGGCGCACATGGTGATCAGCCCACGGCGGGCCGCGCGCCTCATCAGCCAGACCGTGAGGAGGCGCCGCGCGGCCACGAGGAACGCCGGGACACCCTGTTGGTGTGGTCCGCACGAAGTGGAAGGAGCCCTGCACTCGTGAGCGGCGGCAGCGAGGCCAAGCGAATGTTCGACACCCACAGCCATGCCTGGCGCGAGGTCGGTCTCGCCCGGCAGCTGAGCCGTCGGGCGGTGAAGCGCGCCCGCATCCAGGCCGCTGTCTTCGTTCCGCTGTTGGTGGGGATCCTCCTCGTCTACGGCTACCGCAAAGAGCTCTTCGGTTCCGACTACGACCGGCCGGTGCGGATCGTCACCGCTCTCGCGCTCTGGGTCGTCGGTTGGCAGGTCGCAAGGGACGTCGGCCGGGCGTTCGGGCCGGCGCTGTTCCGGCCGCTCGACCCCGGCACGGCGGGCACCGTCGGCTTCCTGATCCGGCTGGGCTTCCTCGGAGTCGCGTTCCTCGTCGCGCTGCGCGTCGCCGGCCTCGACCCGCGCACGCTCGCGGTCGGCGGCGCGTTCACCGCGGTCATCCTCGGACTCGCGGCCCAGTGATGCACGGCGACGACGATCAGATCGTGCCCTACGCCGATTCCGGACCGCTGTCCGCAGAGCTCGTGCAGAACGGGACGCTGAAGACGTACACGGGATTTCCGCACGGCATGCCGACCACCGAGGCCGCGACGATCAACGCCGATCTGCTGACCTTCCTGCAGTCCTGACCGACTGGGCCGTTCGGGTTGGAGCTGATCCGCGGCACGCGCGGCGTCGTCGACCTGCTCAGCAGCAAGTGGAGCGTCGACGTCCTGTACCTGTTGGCCAACGGGACGCGCCGCTACAGCGAGGTCTTCTACGAGGTCGGAGAGATCTCCAAGAAGACGCTGACCCAGACGCTGCGCGCGCTCGAGCGCGACGGCCTGATCGCCCGACACGTCTACGCCGAGACCCGCTCGGGCTGCGCTCGAGCGTCACCGAGGGCATCGTCTCGGCCGTCAGGCGCAGGGTCCCCGAAGGCAACGGCGCCACCCTCTCGTCGGCCATCCAGACCAGCGCGGCGATCAACCCCGGCAACTCGGGCGGCGCGCTCGTCGACCTGTCCGGTGCCGTGGTCGGCATCCCAACCCTCGCCGCTCTCGATCCGCAGATGGGCGCCAGCGAAGCGCCGGGCATCGGCTTCGCGATCGACAGCAACACCGTCCGCCGGGTCGCAGGGGCCCTCGCACACTCACGCTGACCCGGCCGAGCACAGGTCGCCGGCGTGGCGCCGGGCTCGGGCGGTCGCAATGGGAGATCCAGCGCGCGCACCAGCGCCGCCTGGTCTTCCTTCGCGCCCGACACCTCATCGCCGCGGCGCTGCCCCCGGCCCAAGGCTGCCGCATTGCGCCAGCCCGGCGCCATCTGCCCCGCCGAGGTGAAGTTCATACTCGGCTGCGATGCGGATACTGGCCGCATGCTCGCTGGGCGGCGCGGGCCACTTCAATCCGCTGGTGGCGTTTCTGCGCGCGCCTCGTCGCCGCGGCGACGAGGTTCTGACGGTCGGGCCGCCGGCGTTGCGCGAGATGGTCGAGTCGGCGGGTTTCCCCTTCCGGGCGGGTGGCGAGCCGTCCGACGAGCAGGTCGCGGCCATCAGAGAGCGCCTACCGGTCGCCCCCGCGGCCGAAGCGTCGGTCCTGGGCAACCGGGAGCTGTTCGGTCGGCTGGCAACTCAGGCGATGCTGGCGGCAATGGAGGACGTGTGGGGCGACTGGGTTCCCGAGTTGGTGCTGCGCGACCCGACCGAGTACGCCTCGGCAGTTCTCGCGGCTCGGATGCGGACACCGGTCGCTGAGGTGGCGATCTCGCTGGCCGAGGCCGAGGCCGGCTCCATCGCCACGGCCGCCCCCGCGCTGGAGGAGCACCGCCAGGGCCTGGTCTCAGAGCTTCTGGCTCAGCCCTACCTGACGCGCTTCCCAGCGTCGATCGACCCGTCACCATTTACGAACACGGTCCGGTTTCATGAGCCTCCTGAAACGCCTGTCTCGCTGCCGGACTGGTGGCGCGGCTCGCAAGCGCCGCTGATCTACATGACCTTCGGCACCGTCCTGGGCTTCATGTCGATCGCCGCGGAGACCTACCGGATGGCGCTGCAGGCGGTAGAGCGAATGAGCGCCCGGGTGCTGTTGACGGTGGGCCGCCGTTTGACGCATCGACGCTGGGGCCAGTCCCGGCCAACGTCCACGTGGAGGCCTGGATCGACCAGGCGCGGGTGCTCGAGCGCGCCGACCTCGTCGTGTGCCATGGCGGCTCGGGGACGACGCTCGCCGCGTTGGCGGCCGGCGTGCCGCTGGTGACCGTGCCGCTGTTCGCCGACCAGTTCGAGAACAGCCGGCGGATCGCGGCGACACGAGCCGGACGGGTCGTGGCAGACCCAGATCAGCACCGATGGGGCTCGCTCGATCGACGCGGCGGCGGCGCCCGATCACCGGAGCCGCATCGAGGACGTGCTCGGCGACGCCACATACCGCGACCGAGCACGAGCCATCGCCGCCGAGATGGCGGTCACACCGACCGTCGAGGAAGTGCTGACACGCCTGCTGAGCGGGGGTCGGTGAGCTGAGCCCGCCACGTGGCGGGCGCTCCTGATCCGCAAATGCGCGTCGCGACCTGGCCTCGGTCGATTTCGTCATCACCGGGCCCGCCGCGGAGCGTCACGCGGACGTGACGCTCCGCTGTCGTGGCTGGCGGTGGCGCGCTCAGCGGTTGAGCGGCCAGACGGGGAGGATGCTGCGGCCGTAGGTGGCCTCGCAGGTCTCCGCGCACGAGAGGTACATCGCCAGCGCTGCGGCGCCCAGGCCCAGGTACCCGCCCAAATGGACGAGGCCGGTGTGCGCGCCGTAGTTGCCCGCGCCAAGCGCATAGAAGGCGCCGATCAGCAGTAGCAGCGCCACGACGACGATGCGGTTGGTGCGGAACGACGCGATCGTCATCGAGATGACAAAGAACCCGAAGGCGTAGAGGAACAGCCCGAGCGCGTGCCCGACCTGGGCGGGGGGTATTGCCTTCAGGAAGAACTCGGCGATCGCGAACAGCGACAGCCAGAACGCGCCGAATCCGGAGAACAGCACGCCGGCGAACGTGTTGCCGGTGCGGAATTGGATCAGTCCCGCCAGCAGCTGGGTGAGCCCGCCGAACATCAGCGCGACACCGAAGACCGCTGGCTCCACGCCCTTGGCGATGAAGTCGGCGTTGATCATGCTCAGCATGAACGTGGTGACCGCGAACGCAGCGAGCGCGAGCGGAGCGGAGTTGCCCCACTCGATCGGTTTGGCAGCAGCGGGCGTCGCTCCGTTGTGCTCGGTGTCGGCGCGATTCGCCGCTCTTGAATGGTGGTCGCCATCGTGCTCTCCTCTGATGGGTGGTTTGAGGGCGAAGGCCCATGACGCGAGCGACGTGACTTGTGAGCGGTCGGCGCGGGCTGTGCGCGCTACGCGTTGGGGTTGAAGTCGTCCCGCCGCGTCACTGGACTCTCTCGGCGATCGTGGACCCCGCCGGCGAGCGCGCCATCGGGGTCCATACGGATCACGAACGGGGAACCCCGCAGCATGTGGCGGCTTTGCCGCAACGCACCCCAGCCAGTGGCACGCGGAAGCCGCCGGCCGGCCGATCAGCCCGCCAGCCCGGGGGAAGTCGGCCCGCGAACACTCGCCGGGCGGCCTGCACCGCAGCCCGCCGGACGCCGTGGGGCCTGGTCTCGCGATCGCGAACGCGACCCTCCCGGATCTTGCTCGACTCGCACGCCTTCAATACGTCCTCGCGCCCGGCGCGGCCGTGAGTCGGGGCGCTACCGGGTCGCGGCCAGGCGGTCGCCGAGCTCGCGCGCGACCGTGAGCACCTCGACGACGTCCTCGGCCGTCGTGCGGAAGTTGGTGAAGCACACACGCAGGTAGACGCGGCCGTCTACGGTGGCGGGGGCGAGGTAGACGCGTCCGTCCTGCTGGATCGCGCGGGCGAGCGCGAGGTTGTGCGCGTCGACGTCGGCGACGCCCGTCGGCCGGTCGCGGAAGTTGACCGTCGAAAGCGTCGGACGGCACAACAGCTCCAGTGCCGGGTCGGCGTCGACCGCGTCGGCGAGCGCGCGGGCATGGCGCAGCGTGCGCTCGATCCCGGTACGGAACGCCTGCGCGCCGTAGGTGCGGAACGCCAACCACAGCTTCAGCGAGCGGATCGGGCGGGAGTACTCGAGCGTGCGGTCGACGGGGTTCGCCGCGTCGGCCTCGTGGAGCAGGTAGTGCTCGTCGTGACCGGAAGGCAGCCGCGAGCGCGCCGCGCGTGCGCAGCAGCACAACGCTGCAGCTCTTCTGCATGCCCAGCCACTTGTGCGCATCGACCGTGACAGAGTCCGCGCGATCCAGGCCGTCGAACAGCGCAGCGGTGCTCGGCGCGCAGGCGGCCGGCACCCCGTAGGCGCCGTCCACGTGCATCCACACGCCGTGCCGGGCGCAGACCTCGGCCACGGCGTCCAGCGGGTCCACCGCGCCGGTCAGGGTCGTTCCCCCCGTGGCGACGACGGCGACCGGGGTCACGCCGTCGGCGCGGTCGGCGGCGATGGCCTGCTCCAGGGCGTCCGGCCGCAAGCGCCGGCGATCGTCGAGGGGCAGCTTGCGGATCGCGTCACGTCCCAGGCCGATCACCTCGACCGCGCGCACGACGGACTGATGCGCCTCCTGCGAGCAGTAGACGGTCCCTCGGCGGCTCCCGACCCCAGTCATCCGGCAGCCAGGCAGGGCCCGCTCGCGGGCAGCCAGCAACGCGGTGAGGTTGGACACCATGCCGCCGCTGGTGAACACGCCCTCGCCGAGCGGGTAGCCGACGAGCTCAGCCACCCACCGCACCGTCTGGCGCTCGAGGAGGTCGACGGTCCCGCCCGAGGCGGCCGCGTTGACGTCGTAGGCCGCGGCCAGCGCCGAGCCGAGAACCCCGGCCTCCAGGCCGGTCGAGCCGATGTAGGCGACGTACAGCGGCCGAGATGGGGAGATGCTGGCGTCAAGCGCGCGGGCGGCGTCCTCAAGCGCGGCCTCGACGTCCCCAGGCTCGCTGGGTAGCGGCGCCGTCAACCGCCTTCGCAGCTCCTCGGGCGGGACCGGCTCGTGCGGACGCGGGTGGTCAAAGGACTCCCACGCCTGACCGAGGAAGCGCGCGAGCAGCTCCAGCACGGCGTGGCGGTCCACCATCGCCAGTGGATCGTCGGCGGGCAACGGCACCGTTATACCGCTTGGCGAACGAGCTCGCGTCTCCACTCGGGCGCCCAAGATGCCTGCTCGACGAGCTCCCTCTGTCCCAGACGGCGAGCTGCCGGCTCACGCATAGCCAGCGAGAAGCAGGCGTGAGTCGACCCGGGGCTGGCACGCTCGCAGATCGTCCGCGAACTGGCGTCTGGCGGGCGTTGGACCAGACGCTCGCGTGTCGTCGAGGACCGAGCGTGCGCGTCAGAGCGAGGCTCGCGCTCGCTCGTTGCGCGAAGCGGCATGCTGCCGGGACGCTCGATTCACGCGTTGGAGCACACGGCTCACGGTCCCGGAACCACGCGGAAACGCAAGCGAGCCGCCGCGTCAGTCGATCGCCTTGCGTTGGGCGAGCTCGGACACCGCGCGGCTCCCCGAGGAGCTCCTGTACACGCTCGGCACTTGTGCTGAGCACGGGGTCCGCGGCGGCGCGCTCGAGCTTGGCCGGCGGCAGCGCCACCGCCCAGGAGGTCGCCTTCGTGCACTACGCCGCCGTGATCTTGTGGACGCCGACGTCGCGGATCGTGCCGGAGGCGAGCAGCTCGACCGGGTCGGTCGTGTGCGCGCTGCTGTCGAGGGGCACGTGGCCGATCTCGTGCGCCTGCGAGTCCGCCGCCGCGCTGTCGGAGATCACGACCGCCGAGGTCTTGGCGGGCGCCCGGCGAGATGCCGACGGTCACGAGGGCCGGGTGGCGTTCACCGTCTCTCGCGTCAGTCGGCGAACTCGGTCGGAGCGCGCTTCTTCTGGATCTTGGCCCAGTCGCGCCGCGTCTCCGCCAGCGCCAGCGCCGCGCGCAGATCGCGCGCGCCCGTGCCGGTGATCCCGCCGATGCGCACCCCGCAAACCAACTCGATGATCAGGTCGCGCTGCTTGTCGATCGTGCTCGTGCGGTCGCGGAGCACGGTGTCCGGGAGCTTGGCCTCGGCGTAGAGCTTGGCCAGGTCGGCGTCGGTGTTCGGGACGGCGTCCATCGCATCGCCCAGGTCGCGCACGATCTCCTCGGACAGCGCCACGTCGATCTCCGTCACGGGCGCCTTCGCCCGGTGGAAGCCCGGCGAGGCCGTCGAGTCGATGCGGCCGAGCCGCTCGTGGATCGTGAGCTTCTCGACCTTCGACCAGAACGGGACGAAGTCGCGGTGGCGCACGCCGCCGATCGCGAGATCCCATAGGTCGGGGGTGTCATAGGTCGTGAGGTAGACGGCCGTGTGCAGCATGCCCGCGACGTTCCACGCCATCTCGAGGGCGTCGCTGGCCTTCTTGCCGGCCTCCATTGCGCTGCCGCCGGAGCCGGTGCCCGTGCCGGCCGGCGCGGCGGGCACGAACCGCTGGCCCGCGAACGCCTCCTTGATGCCGACGCCGCGCTCCTTGGCGATGATCCGCAGCGCCACCACCTCGAAGTGCGCGGCGTTGGTGAGCTTGAGGTCCTCGGGCGCGGTGACGAAGCCGGGCGAGCTCACGTAGCCCTTGTCGCCGACGTCCGCGTTGCCGGCGTGCATGCTCTCGTGGAGCATCGTCCGGACCGAGTCGATCGCGCCCGGATCGTCGAGGGTGCTGGGATTGAGCATGATCGGGCCGCCGGGCTTCGAGCTCCCGGCGATGCCCGACTCGTCTCGGTAGCCCGAGCGGTCGACGACGACGTCGCCGGCCTTGACCAACTTGTTCATCATCTTCTCGCCCGCGGCGTACTTCTTCTTCGCCTTGGCGAGATTGCGGTCGCCGAAGACTTCCCTGAGGCTGTCGTCCGCACTCCCGCTGGAGACGGCGATGAAGAGCTTGCCCGCCGCCGTTGCCAGCGCCTTGACGTTGTCCTTGTCCTTCGTGCTCGACACCCGGGCGCCGGAGACGTCAGTGGTCGTGATCTTCAGCTCGGGGTACACGGCCACCAGCGCATCGACGAGCTTGGATGCCCGCAGGTCGATCGGCAGCCGCTTGAACTGCTCGACGGCCTTCCCGAGCGCCGTGGCCAGATCTCCCGCGTCGAAGGGCTTGACGGGGTGGGCCTTCAGGAAGTCCGCCTGCTTCATGCCGGTCATCGCGAGGTACGTGACGTCGCCCGGATCGGCGGGCGGCAGGTGGCGCCGGGCCCGCTCCGCCGGGGTCTTCGGGTCGTTGGTGTACGCCCAGGCCTGCCGCCACCAGCGGTCGAACCCGGCGGCCAGCGCGCCGTCGCCCGACTTGGCGGCGTCGTCGAGCAGCGAGAACAGGTCGAGCCCCGAGAACGTCCGGCGCCGCGCGAGCCGGCGCCGCGGGGGCGCGCTGCCGAGGCGCGCCGCGGCTCCCGCCCCACGGCCGCCCACGACGCCGAGGACGGCGCTGTTGCCGGCGGTCCGCTGCAGCTCCATGAGGGCTGACGCGACCGGCCCGATCCCAGGCGGCAGCGGCGGCCGTTCGACGGCTCGGCCCTCCGGCGCGGGCCGGCCCGGCCCACCACCCCGCTTCGGTGTACGGTCCACGCCGCTCATCTGGTGGCTCCCGCTCGGTGGCGAGCCTACACCGCCGGCCGTCACACACTTGCCCGATGCCGTCCCCGCTCCACGCCGGTCCGCTCGCCGCCGTCTGCGGCCTGTGCGCCCTGAGCGCCCTGCACATCCTGTGCGCGACCGGCTCCAGCCGGCCGACGCGCGACGGCGAGGTGGCCGGGCGCCTGGCCGCGGCCCAGGCCACGTCTCCTGTGCGACGACCGAACGTCTCGATCGAGACTGCAAACCGGGCCCGGGGTCGACCGTGTCTTGATCGTCGCCGACCGGACCCTCCCCCACCGGACGCCCATCCGTAGACGCGCGCCCTGTCAGAGCACGACGGGCCGCCGACGCCCGCCGCCACGCAATCGGGCTGCTCGATATCGGCGCCCGCGGGAGGCGCCATGGTCGCCTCAACCAGCAGGCGCCGCCCCGTCGAGCCCGG
The DNA here is from genome assembly GCA_963817295.1 of uncultured Solirubrobacteraceae bacterium. GTDB lineage: Bacteria > Actinomycetota > Thermoleophilia > Solirubrobacterales > Solirubrobacteraceae > F1-60-MAGs163. The sequence continues at coordinate 34,423 of CAWFOF010000004.1, forward strand.
CGCGACGACCCGATCGCCTTGCCTTCTACGTGGGTTGTTGCGCGAATCGCCGAAAGGGCCGGGTGAGCCACGGCACGTGCGCCCGCGCCGTCAAACGAGCTTGCGTGGAGCGCCACCCGGGGCGTGCTGCCGTCGTCGAAGGCGAAAGCGAGGAGGCTCGCGCGCTTGGGGTTAGGCCGGGTGCTCCGTTTCGTCCGAGGGAGCAGCGACCGCGGGGCGAGCGCGCCTGCCGGAGACTCCTGGATTGATCAGGAAGGAGCGTCTCGACCTCCGCGCTCGCTCCTCGCTCCTTGTCCCTTGCGAGAGCGCACCCGAACGTCGTCCGCACAACAGCAAGCACTCGGAGCAGTAGCGCGGCCGCGCCCGGTCGGGTGCTCGCCGCTGCTGGGCGTTCACGCGTCCTTCCGAGGGATTCCGAGCGCATGGGTTGTTGCCCGGCCGGCCGCGCTGCTGCTCGCGTCCCAGCGCACGCGAAGCCGGTCGGCGTGATCCAGATAGGTCGTGGCCGGGAGGCTCTCAGCCCGTCGGGTCGGTCGGCTCGAGCACCCTGCCTTTTCGACCGATTGGTATCGCGGCCGCGCCGGTCATCCGGTTCGGGTGATGCGCGTTGGCGTGGCGCGCGGGACGCTTGGCCCTTGGTGGCCATGGCCGCGCCGGGAGTCCCGAGCTGGGGCGGATCGCGTGCGGTGTCGCTGTCGCCGCCGTCTCGACCGAGCAACAGAAATGGAGTATCGCCGTGAGCGATAACCCGGTGTTTGTGTATGCGGCGGTGTACGCGGATCGCGCGGACGCGGATGCCGATTACGAGACGCTGCTTGACCTGCACTCGGCCGATCTGGTGGGCAGCTACGACGTCGCGCTGATGTACAAGGACGACGAGGGCAAGGTGCACGTGACCAAGCACGAGAAGCCCACCCAGCACGGCGCCTGGACGGGCGCCGCGGTCGGCGCGCTGGTGGGGATCATCTTCCCGCCGGCCGTCCTCGGTGCGGCAGTTGTCGGCGCCGCCGCCGGTGGCGGAATCGGGCACGCGATGGGCGGCATGTCGCGCAGTGACGCCAAGGAGCTCGGCGAGCAGCTCGACGAAGGGCAGGCCGCGCTGGTCGTGATCGGCAAGTCGCGCCTCCAGGAGCAGCTCGACAAGGCGCTCACCCGCGCCGAGAAGAGCGAAGAGCGCGAGATCGACGCCGATGGCAAGGAACTCGCGAAGGAACTCGACGCGCTCCCCGGCTAGCCACGCTCCGTCCTCAGGCCAGCCGTTGCCGATCACCAGTCGCCGCCTGCTGGCTCGCTCATGAGCGAGCCGCCGCGCCCGGCCGCGACACCGCCGTCCGGCTCGACGTCGCCGTCTTGACGAGGTCGCCGGGGTTCTGGCGACTCATGCGCTACGCGGCGGCGTTCGGGGTCGCGCTCGCGTTCGCCGCGCTGGCGTTCCTGGGGCTGGTCAAGGCCGGCACGAACCTCTGGTTCACGCTCCCGAAGAACCCGGGGTGGTTCGACGGGAGCCTCTGGTGGGTGGCGGTGACCGCCGGTGGCCGGTGTGCTCGTCGGCGCTGCTTGCGCCGCTTCACCGGGCTCCCGGTCAAGCTGGCGGGCACGGTCAAGGAGCTGCAGGACCAGCGGGTCGAGCCCGTCGACGGTCCTGCAGGCGGTCGCCGTCTCGGTGGTGTCGCTGGCCGGCGGGGCGAGCCTCGGACCCGAGGACGCCCTCGGCAAGATGGGGGGCGGGCTGGGAACCTGGGTCTCGGAACGCAAGCAGCTCGACGAGGACATGCGCGCGACGAACACGCTCAGCGGGATGTCCGCCGCCTACGGCGGCCTGCTGTCGTCGCCGGTGCTGGCGTCGATCCTCACGCTCGAGATCGCGCGTCCCGAAGGCACAGCGCTTCGCGGACACGCTGGTCGCGGGCCTGCTGTCTTCCTCGGTCGCGTTCGCTGTGTACTTCCCGATCGCCGGGTCGACCTTCGTCGGGATCTACAAGCTGCCGTCCTTCAAGTACGAGGACTGGCAACTGCTCGCCGCCATCCCCCTGGGCCTCGTCGCCGGAGCGCTCGCGCTGATCACCGTCGTCGCCGTCGCCGGCGTCACGCGACTCGCCACTCGGCTCGGCAACCGCACGATCCTGCGCGCGACGATCGGCGGGATCGCGTTCGGGCTGGTCGGCGTGGCACTGCCGCTGACGCTGTTCACCGGAACCGATCAGCTCGACACCGTCATCCACGACGGAGCGACACTCGGCGCCGGCCTGCTGATCGCCGTCGTGTTCGCGAAGATCCTCGTGTTCGCGCTGTGCGAGGCCACCGGCTTCATCGGCGGCCCGTTCCTCGTGATGCTGTTCATCGGCGGCACGGCCGGGATCCGCGGCCCATCTGCTGATCCCGGGGCTGCCGGAGGGGCTCGCGTTCACCGCAATGTTCGCCGCCCTTCCCGGGGCGCTCGTCGCCGCCCCGTTCTCGCTGATCCTGCTCGGTGCCCTCACGACCCAGATCGGCACCCTGCAGGTGGCCCCGGTCGTGATCGCCGTCCTCACCGCCTACCTCGCCGTCTCCGGCTCCGGGCTGCTCGCGGCGCTGGCCAACCGCGCGCACAAACCCGCCAGCGCCGACGCAACGCCGGCCACCGGGGCCGCTCCGGCCACGCCGGGCGCGAGCTGAAGGCCATGTCCGTTCTGCTCGCGGCATTCCCGCTGGCAGCGCTCACCCAATCGCGCACCCTGTTCGAGCTCGGGCTGGTGACGGTTCTGGCAGCGGCGGCGCCGCTGATCGCCCAGGTGCTCAGGCTCCCTTCGATCCTGTTGCTGCTCGCGCTGGGGTTCGGCGCCGGGGCGATCGGCGCCCTCGACCCCAACGCCCTGCTCGGCCAGCAACTGATCTCCGCCGTGGTGTCGATCGCCGTCGGGATCATCCTCTTCGACGCCGGCCTGGGCCTGAAGCGCAGCAAGCTCACCGGCGACGTCGCCGGGGTCTAAAGCCCGGCTGGTGAGCATCGGGATCCTCGTCACCTGGGCCGTTGGGACCCTGGCCGCCCATCTGCTGTTCGATCTCTCCTGGCAGGTCGCGCTCGTGCTCGGGGCAGTGCTCGTCGTCTCCGGCCCGACCGTCGTCGGGCCGCTGCTCGACTTCATTCGTCCTTCGAAGAAGGTCAACCTCGTCCTGAAATGGGAAGGCACCTTGGCCGACCCGATCGGCGCGACGCTCGGTGTCGTCGTGTTCAACGCCGTGCTCGCCGGACACGCCAAGGCCGGCCAGTTCCTCCTGAACATCGCGGTGGGCGTCGGCTTCGGGCTCGCCGGGGCGGTCCTGATCCTCGCGTGGGCGGCGTGGTTCAAGCCCAACCAGTCGCAGGCGGCCACCGGGACGTTGATGTTCGTCGTCGCGATGGTGGTCTGTGCCGATCTGCTCCGCGATGACACGGGCCTGATCACCGGTCTCGTGATCGGCGCGATCCTCGTCAACCGGCCGCCCCGCGGGATCGAGCCGCAGGGACTGGCGATCCAGCGTGCAAAGCTCGCTCGCGCCTGGCGAGAGCGGATCGCCACGCTCACGACCTTCCTGATCGGGATCTTGTTCATCATCCTCTCCGCCCGCGTGACGCCGCACCAGATCGCCGCGATCGGGTGGGTGAGCCTCGCGTTCATCGCTGTCCTCGTGCTCATCGGGAGGCCGGTCGCCGTGGCGCTCTCGACGTTCGGCTCGTCGCTTGATTGGCGCGAGCGGGCGTTCATCGCCTGGATGGCGCCCCGCGGGATCGTTGCCGCGGCGACCTCGTCAACGTTCGCGCTCGGGCTCAGCCAAGCCGGCGTTGGCGGCGGGGCGCAGGACCTGATCCCGATCACATTCATCGTGATCGTCGCGACCGCGCTCATCTACGGGCTGACCGGCGGCCCGGTGGCTCGCGCGCTCGGCGTCGCGAGCACCGGCCCGGGCGGGGTCCTGCTCGTCGGCTCGACCCCGGTCGGGCGCGCGATCGGACGGACCCTCCAGGACCGGGGGCTGACCGTCGTGTTGTGGACGGGCAACGAGGCGCATGCGCGCGCGGCCCGGGCTGACGGCCTCACCGTCTACCGAGGCGATCCCACCGAGGACGCCACCGCGGGTGTCCCGTCCGACCTGGACGGACTCGACTACGCACTCGCCATCGGCGCCGACGAGGCCCTCAACGCGATGATCGCGACCGACCTCTCCGAGCACTTCGGCCGCGGCCACACCTTCCAGCTCCCCATCACCGAAGGGCGTGCCACGGACTTCTACACCAGGGTCCCGGTGCTCTTCGACGACGCCGCCACCCACGACGAGCTCCTGGCCCGGATCGAAGCCGGTGGCGAGATCGCGGTCGCTCAGGCGGCCGGCGGGAACGACGGGACGGACATCGGCGCGCGCGTCGGTGCGACGGGGATCCCAATGTTCGTCCTCACACCCGGGAAGGACCTGCAGGTCCTCGCCGCCGCCGACCGGCCGCCACTCAAGCCCGGGCAAGAGCTCATCGGCCTGATCAAGCGTGGATAACGCGACGATCGGCTCGGCCCAGGATTGCGCGAGTCAGTCACTGCCGGGTGCCCGCGGACCAAGCCAACCACACGGGAGTGGTCATTGCTCGCCCACGGCGGACGCGCTGCGGTTTCGCCCGGATGCGGTCGTCTGCGCGGACGCCCGAGAGGCGCCTGGTGCGGACGAGCTGCAGGCGCCCGGCGCCGCGCGACCGACGCCCGTCTCGCTCCTGCATCGGCGAAAGGCAGCCGCGCCGCCTTCGCTATCGAGTTCCATG
>CAWFOF010000005.1:0-62642 GCA_963817295.1 uncultured Solirubrobacteraceae bacterium
CAGCCTTCGATGCGATCGTCGCGCAGGAGATTTCCGCCAGGAACGACCTCGACAACAAGCGCACGGCGCTGCGCGCCATCATCGGGCGCGCTCCGCCCGACCTGAAGCGACTCGGCCCCTCGTTCGAACCGACGCTGCCGACGCCGAACGTCCTGGATTTCTGGGTCGATCACGCGCTGTCGGACAACCTTGCAGTGAAGATCGCGCAATACAACAGCGAGATCGCGAGCCTCGAGATCGAGCGCCAGCGCGCCGGGCATCTTCCGACGCTCGACCTCGTCGGCAGCTATGGCGCGCAGGCTTCGAACGGCACCGTGCAGCTCGGGGTGGCAGCGACGCGCGCCAGGCGGTCATCGGGCTCGCGCTGACCATTCCGCTGTATCAGGGCGGGTTCGTCGATTCCAAGGTGAGGCAGGCAATCGCGCAGCAGGACAGCGCCCGCCAGAATCTCGAGCTCGCGCGGCGCATTGCGCTGATTGAGGTTGTGCTCACGCGCGCCGGTGACGACGATCGTGTTTGAGGGCGGCATTGGCGATCATTCTAGAGAGGCGAACAGACGTTCGATCCGAGGCGCCCGCTACCCGCCGCCCAGCTCGTCCACCAGATCGGGCCGATGCGCCTCGATGTACCCCGCGGTGAACGTCTCGCCGCGGAAGTACGCGGGTTCGCGGAGGTTCCAGGCGATCATCACGACGATCCCGAGCAGGACCGTCACCACGGCGATCACGAACACGCCGCCGACCCCCAGCAGCGATGTCAGGCCGTAGTCGCTGTCGAGCGTGTCGCGGCCGTTGCGATACAGCGCCCAGACGAGGATCGCCGTCCCGACGACCGGTGCCACACCCTTGCGCAGCAGGTCGCCGGTGCTGCGCGACACCTCCCCGCGGAACGCCCACAGGCACGCCGCGCCCAGCAGCGCGTAGTAGAGGGCCACGAGCAGCACGATCGCACTGATCGAGTCGCCCAGGACGTCATTGGAGACGACGCTGAGCACCACGAGGATCGTCGCCACGGCGGCTCCGCACACGAGCGTCGCGACGACCGGCGACCCGCGGCGCGCGTCGACGCGCGCAAATGGCGCCGGGATCGCCCGGTAGGCGCCCATCGCGAGCACCGCGCGAGCGGTCGGCACCAGCGCGGCGACGAGGCACGCCGCGGCGGACGTCAGCACCGCGAGCTCCATCAGCGTCTCGAACGCCGACCCGAGCGCCGCGCCGCCGACCACGGCCAGCACGTCACCCGCGTTCTCGGGGTTGGCCAGCCCGATACCCGTGTCGCCGACGCCCGCATAGGCCTGAAGCGCCACGATCACCACGAGATAGAACGCCAGGAGGGCCAATGCCGACCACAGGAGCGCGCGCCGCGGCGTCGCGCCGGGCTCGCCGTCGCTCTCCTCGGCGACCGCCGCCGAGCCGTCCCAGCCCAGGAAGAAGAAGATCGCGAGCAGCAGGCCGGCGGACGCGGCGGACGCGCCGTCGATCGCGAACGGGTTCAGCCAGGCGAGCGACGGATCGATCGCCTGAGGCCCGGCGTCGCCGGCGGCGACCTTCACGAGTGCGACGACCGAGAACACGGCGATGACCGCGACCCCGAGCGCGAGCAGGACCGTCTGCACACGCGCCGAGAGGGCGAGGCCGCGCACGGCGAACGCGGTCGCCGCCGCGATCCAGGCACAGCCCACGAGCACCGTGGCGACCTCGGAGCCCGCGAGGTCGTCGGCTCCGATCACGAGGAACAGGTAGCGGCCCGTGACCGCGCCGAAGTTCGCGAGGCCGATCAGCGTGGCGAGCACCCCGACCCAGGCCGAGAGCCACCCCGCCCGCGGCCCGAGCGCCCGGCCGACCCAGACGAACACGGTCCCGCAATCCGGATCGACCTCCACGAACGTCCGCTCGACCACGGTCATGCAGAGGATCGGCACGAACCCGAGCAGCAGCGCCGCCGGGGCGTGCACGCCGACCACCATCACCAGGAACCCGAGCGTCACGGCCACGCTGTAGGCAGGGGCGGTCTGGACCACGCCGAGCACCGTGCTCCCGAAGAGACCGATCACGCCGCGGCGCAGACCCTTGTCGGCGACGCCATGCTTGCTGGTGGCGGCCGCCGACACGGCTGCCGAGCCTATCGGGACGCCCGGGGGCGCGCCGCGGGTGCTAGCGCGACAGGCGCCGCGCCACGGCGCGGTAGGCGCCGGCCGCCGGCTTGTCCACGAACCGGCCGTCGGTCGTGTACGTCCGCAGCCCGGCGTAGTCGAATGCGTTGGGCGAGTCGCGGTCGACCGTGACCCACGAGTACCAGAACGCACGTTGCAGGCGCAGCGAGCGCGAGGCCTTCGCGTAGGCCTCGTACACCTGGCGCACCTTCACGGCCTCGCCCGCCGGCGTCGTGACCCACTTCTGGTTCGAGGTCGCCTTCCCGCGGCCTGAGGGCCACGACACCTCCGTGACCCAGATGCCCGCGCGGCGGTCCCCGTTGCGGTCCATGACGTCGCGCACGTAGCGCAGGATCCGCACGCTGTCGGCGGGCCTGCCGGTGAACGGGTGGATCGCCACCGCGTCGAAATGGCCCTTCGCCCGCAGCCCGGCGCGGTAGAGCGTCGCGAGATCCCGCCACGAGTAGTTCGGCAGGCCGGCGGTGACCACGGTCGCGCCGCTGTCGGCCGCCTTGACCGCCTTGTACGCCGCCCCGAGCAGCCGCACGTACGGAGCGGCGAACGACTTCACGGCGAAGTAGCGCGGCAGGCTCGGCTCGTTCCAGATCTGCCACTGGCGGATCGGGCGGCGCGGGAGCGCCGGGTTCTCCGTCCAGAGCGAGCCGCGCGGACCGTAGCGCCCGATCAGCGCGCCCAGGAAGCGCGTGTAGTCGGCGTTGTCGCGAGGGGGCGAAAAGGGGTTGGACGAGTCGCGCGCGGCCCAGGACGGGCTCTCGAGGACCAGCGAGAGGATGTCCAGGCCGCCGGCCGCGGCCGCGCTGACCCGGGCGTCCATCTGCGTGAAGTCGGTCGGCACCCCGTCGATCACCCGGAACCGTGCGCGGTCGGCCGGCGGAACCTGGTCGAGCGAGCGGTAGGGCTGCATCTGCGGCCACAGCGTCGGCAACCGGACCGTCTCCACGCCGTCACTGCGCATGACCTGGTACTCGGGGCCCAGCGCGACCCCCGGGGTCTCGAGCGGCCCGTTGGCCATCACGCCGAAGAATCCCTTCGGGACCGTCCGCGCACCGGCGGGCGCCGCGAACGCGAGCACGAGCGCGGCGATGATCGAGAGGACCGGGAGAACGCGAGGCACGATGTCTGTAACCCCGATCAGGAGTCGAGAGTTGCGCGGGCCTCGTCGAGCAGCGCCGCGGCGTCGACGCCCGGGTAGTCCGCCGCCAGTCGCAGGACGGCCTCATCGCGCGGGGTCCCGCGCAGCATCAGGTCCAGCGCGACGATGCGCGCGCCGTCGGCGTCGGTGTTCGCGTCGGCCGCGACCGGCTGCTCAGGCACCGGGATCTCCTCGATGCTCGAGCGCAATCCCTCGACCTCGGCCTGCAGACGTGCGACGCCGCCGCGCAGCGCCTGCGTCAGGTCGCCCAGCGAGCGCTCCAGCGCCGCCAGGCGCGCGAGCGCCTCGGCGCGGTGATCGTCGGCTCCATCGGTGCTCATCGGTGAGTCAGCGTAGCCGCCGCCCGCCGCCGATGACGCGGTTCAGCGGTTGTGTGACGAAGCGGCCGGCAGGGCGCCGCAACGTCACCCCGCCGCGGCGCCCTGCGCATGTTGTGACGAACTGACGACTTCAGGCGAGCCGCGCGCCGGCCGCTCCCTCGATGACGAGCCCGTCCCGCACGAGTCCGTCGAGCGCCGGGCGCAGCCGTTCCGGCGCGATCCCGCCGGGGAGCCCGTCGCCGGCGGCGAGCGCCGCGACGATCCGCCCGCGGACCCAGCGATTGGTGTCCGTGAAGCGCGTCCGCGTGCCGGCCGGCGCTCGCGGCGCGATCTCGACGGACCCGCGCGAGGCACAGGAACGCGCGAGCGGACAGACGTCGCAGCGCGCCTCACGTGCGCGGCAGACCGTCGCCCCGAGCTCCATCATCGCCTGGTTCCAGTCCGCCGCCCGCCCCGCCGGAAGCAGCTCCTGCGCGCTGCCGTGTCCAAGCCGCGCAGCGACGCGTCGGACGTTCGTGTCGACGGCCGCCACCTGTTCGCCGAACGCGAACGACGCGACCGCCGCCGCGGTGTACGGCCCGATCCCGGGGAGTTCACGCAGGCCCGATGCGGTGCGCGGCCAGCCTTCGCGAGCGACGATCGTGCAAGCCTCGTGCAGGCGCACAGCGCGCGAGTTGTAGCCGAGCCCCACCCACGCGGCGAGCACCTGAGCTCGCGATGCGCGGGCGAGCGCCGACTCGTCGGGCCAGCGCTCGAGCCATGCCTCGTACAGGGGAACGACCCGGACGACCTGCGTCTGCTGGAGCATGACCTCGGAGACCAGGATCGCGTACGGGTCCGTCGTGCGCCGCCACGGCAGGTCGCGGGCTCCCTGCGCGTACCAGTCGAGCAGGTCCCCCATCACGGGCAGGTTGCCCATCGGCGGAACCTACGCCTCTTCGACCAGCTCGATCCCGGCATCGTTCATCGCGCTGAGCTCACGACGCAGGTCGCGGATCTCGTCACGCAGCCGGGCGGCATACTCGAAGCGCAGGTCGTCGGCCGCGGCGAGCATCTCCTCCTCGAGCTCGACGAGTGTTCGCTGCAGCTCGTCCGGCGCGAGATCCTTCTTGCGCTTGCGCTCGCTGCGCCGGCGCCCCTTCGGCGTCTTGCTCTCCGCCGTCAGGAACTCGGCGATGTCGCTGACGCCCTTGACGATCGAGGCGGCCGTGATCCCGTGCTCCTCGTTGTAGGCGAGCTGGATCGCGCGCCGGCGATCGGTCTCCCCAAGCGCCGCCTTCATCGCCGCCGTCTCCTTGTCGGCGTACATGATCACCATGCCGTCGATGTTGCGCGCGGCGCGGCCGATCGTCTGGATCAGCGACGTCTCTCCGCGCAGGAAGCCCTCCTTGTCGGCGTCGAGGATCGCGACGAGGGTCACCTCCGGCAGGTCGAGGCCTTCGCGGAGCAGGTTGACGCCGACCAGCACGTCGTACTCGCCCAGGCGCAGGTCGCGGATGATCTGGATGCGCTCGAGCGTGTCGACCTCGCTGTGCAGGTAGCGCACGCGGAAGCCCATCTCGAGCAGGTAGTCGGTGAGGTCCTCGCTCATCTTCTTCGTGAGCGTCGTCACCAGAACCCGCTCCTGCCTGTCGACCCGGACGCGGACCTCGTTCATCAGGTCGTCGATCTGGTTGCGCGTCTCGCGCACCTCGACGACCGGGTCGACGATCCCGGTCGGCCGCACGATCTGCTCGACGATCCGGGTCGCGTGCGAGCGCTCGAACTCCCCGGGGGTGGCGCTGAGGAACACGATGTTCGGCGTGATCGACAGGAACTCGTCGAACTTCTGCGGCCGGTTGTCCATCGCGCTCGGGAGCCGGAACCCGTAGTCGACGAGCGTCGTCTTGCGGCTGCGGTCGCCCTCGTACATCGCGCCGAGCTGGGGCACCGTCTGGTGGGACTCGTCGATGAAGCAGACGAAGTCGTCGGGGAAGTAGTCGATCAGGCAGTAGGGCCGGTCGCCCGGCCTGCGGCCGTCGAGGATGCGCGAGTAATTCTCGATGCCGTTGCAGAAGCCCATCTCGCGGAGCATCTCCATGTCGTACTGGGTGCGCTGGCGCAGCCGGTGGCTCTCCAGCAGCTTGCCCTCCGCCTCGAGCTCCCCGCAGCGCGTGTTCAGCTCGCGGCCGATCTCCTCGACCGCCCGCTCCATCACGCCCTCCTTGACGTTGTAGTGCGTCGCCGGCCAGATGCCGACGTGCTCGATGTCGTCCTGGAGCAGCTCCCCGGTCAGCGGATCGAACTCCTGCAGGCGCTCGATCTCGTCGCCGAAAAGCGTTGCGCGGTAGGCCGTCTCCGCGTAGGCCGGAAAGACCTCGAGCGCCTCGCCCCGCACGCGGAAGCTGCCGCGGCCGAGCGCGGTGTCGTTGCGGGTGTACTGGATCGCGACGAGCTTGCGCAGCAGCGCGTCGCGATCGATCGTCGCGCCCTTGGCCAGCAGCTGCAGGTTCCCGTCGTAGGTCTCCGGTGAGCCCATGCCGTAGATCGCCGAGACGGAGGCGACGATGATCACGTCGCGGCGGGCGAACAGCGCGGCGGTCGCGGCGTGGCGCAGCCGGTCGACCTCCTGATTGATCGCCGAGTCCTTCTCGATGTACAGGTCCTTGCTCGGGACGTACGCCTCGGGCTGGTAGTAGTCGTAGTAGCTGACGAAGTACTCGACGGCGTTGTCCGGGAAGAACATCCGGAACTCGTTGCACAGCTGTGCGGCGAGGGTCTTGTTGTGTGCCAGCACCAGCGCCGGGCGCTGCAGGCGCTCGATGGTCGCGGCCATGGTCATCGTCTTGCCCGTCCCCGTGGCGCCCAGCAGGGTCGTGAAACGCTCGCTCGCGGAGACGGCCTCGGTGATCTGGGCGATCGCGTTCGGCTGGTCGGCGGCGGGGGTGAAGGCGGCGTCAAGGCGGAACGGCGGCATCGGCACGGAACGGTAGCGCCCGCGCCAGCGCACACCCGGACCTCACAGAATCGCGCGGCGGGCGTCGTGGTGGGTAGTGACCGCAGTTCCGTCCCCCACGAAAGCCCCACGCGAACCGCTCAGAGCCCGAGCTCGCGCCGGTAGGTCCGGCGGTACTCCTTCTGGGCGTTCAGCACCTTCTCGACGTAGGCGCGCGTCTCGGGGAACGGGATGTCCTGCACCCTGAGGTTCGATCCGCCCCACTTGTCGGCGTTCCCGGGGCCCGCGTTGTAGGCCGCGAGCGCGGCGGCGCTGTCGCCGCCGTAGCGGGTGAGCAGCTCGCGCAGCAGGTACGACCCGTACGCGATGTTCACCTGCGGCGTGGCGAGATCCTTGACGGTGAAGGCCGTCCCGCCCGAGCGCCTGGCGATGTCCGTCGCCGTCTCGGGCGTGATCTGCATCAGCCCCTCGGCGCCGGCGCTCGACGTCCGGCCCTCGACGAACCGCGACTCCGCGTAGATCACCGCCGCGATCAGCGCGGGATCGAGCCCCTTCTCGCGCGCCTGCTGGCGAATGATGTCCTCGTGGCGCAGCGGGAGCGCGACCTCCTTCACGGCGTGATCGAACAGCCCGGAGAAGCTCGGGATCGCGACGGCGGCGACGACGACCGCGGCGAGCGCCCCGAACAGCCAGCGCCGGTGCACCGCCCGCCGGCGCTCGCGCTCGGCGGCGCGCCTGGTGCGGACTGCGGGCTGGCCGGTGGAAGTCATCGTCTGAGCCGGTCAAGGATGACGGCCAGGTCGGACTCCAGGTCGTCGACCGACCCGTCGTTGCGCACCACATACGTCGCGCGCGCCGCCTTCTCGTCCTGTGAGAGCTGCCGCGCCGCGCGCTCGTCGACAGCCTCGTGCCCGCGAGCGGCGGCGCGTGAGGACCGCACGCCCTCGTCGGCGACGACGGCGATCGTCGCGTCGTAGAGGCCCTCCATCCCCGCCTCGAACAGCAACGGCGTCTCGACCACGGCGGCTGACGGGCGGCGGTCGCGCGTCTCCAACCCGGTTCGCCAGGATGCGACGCGCGCTCCGACGAGCGGCCAGATCACGCTCTCCAGCCACTGGCGCTCCGCCGCGTCTGCGAAGACCCGCCGCGCGATCGCGGCGCGGTCGACGACCCCGCCGGGTGCCACGTCCGCGCCCCAGCGCGCCACCACCGCGTCACGGAGCTCCTCGCCCTCGTACAGGTCGTGAACCACCTGATCGGACGATATCGTCGCCGCCCCGAGACGCTCGAGCGCGGACAGCGCCGTGGACTTGCCGGATCCCAGCCCCCCGGTCAGTCCGACGAAGGGGATGGGATACGGCTCGGTCAGGTGACTACGCCTGCTCAGGCTCGGTGGCCGCAGCGTCGTCGGCCGGCGCCTCGGCGTCTGCCGCCGGCTCAGGCGCGGCCTCGGCCGCAGGTGCCTCGACGGCCACCTCGGCCTCGGGTGCCTCGACGACCTCGGGGGCCTCAACAGCCTCAACGGCGGCCTCGGGGGCGTCAACGGCCGCCTCGGCCTCGGCCTCGGGGGCCTCGACAGCCTCGGCCGGCGTCGCCAGCGGCGGCGCGGGCGGGCCACCGGCGAACGCATCGTCGCTGAGCTCCAGCGACGGCACGTCGTCGAGGTCACCGACACCGATCGGCTGCAGATCGCCCGTGTGCGCGGAGAGGATCTGACCCTCGACGCGCTTGACGGACAGCGACAGGCGGCGGCGCTCGGAGTCGATCTCGAGGATCTTCACCTTGACGCTGTCACCAGGCTGCACGACCTCGCGCGGGTTCTCGACGTGATGCGGAGCCAGCTCGGAGATGTGCACGAGGCCTTCGACGCCGTCGAGGATCTCGACGAACGCTCCGAAGGTCACGACCTTCGTGACCTTCCCCTCGAGGTCGTCGCCCACGTGGTACGTGTCGACGACGCGCTGCCACGGGTCCTCCTGGGTCTGCTTGAGCCCCAGGGAGATGCGCTGGCGGTCACGGTCGATGTCGAGCACCTTGACCTGGACGGTCTCGCCGATGGTCAGCAGCTCACTCGGATGGTTGACGTGCGACCACGAGAGCTCGGAGATGTGGATCAGGCCGTCGATGCCGTTGAGGTCGACGAACGCGCCGAAGTCGACGATGTTCGAGATCTGACCCTCGACGACCAGGCCGGGCTGCAGGCGATCCAGGATCTCCTGGCGCTGCTCCTTGCGCTCCTCCTCGAGGACCGCGCGGCGCGAGAGGACGACGTTGTTGCGCGAGCGATTGAGCTCTATGACCTTGCACTCGATCTGCGTGTGCAGGAACTCGTCGAGGTTCGCCACGCGGCGGATGTCGACGAGCGACGCGGGCAGGAAGCCACGCACGCCCAGATCGATGATCAGGCCGCCCTTGACGACCTCGATGACCGTGCCCTCGACGGGCTCACCGGATTCCGCGGCCGCCTCGATGCGGCGCCAGGCCTTCTCGAAGCGCGCACGCTTCTTGGAGACGATCAGCCGGCCGTCCTGATCCTCCTTCGTCAGGACCAGCGCGTCGATCTCCTCGCCGAGCTCGACCTCCTCGTGCGGGTCGACGTTCTTGCGGATCGAGAGCTCGTTGTTGGGGATGACCCCTTCGCTCTTGTAGCCGATGTCGACGAGGACCTCGTCCTTGTCGATCCGAACGACCTTGCCGGAGACGACCTCGCCCTCGCTGAAGGGCGTGAAGGTGGCGTCGTAGTTCGGGACGATCTGGCCGTCGACCTCGATCAGGAGGCCGTCGCTGCCGGGAACGATCGTGGGTTCGTTGATCGCCTCAGGCGGAATCTCGTACTGAGAGTCGTTGGGAGCGTCGTTGGGAGTGTCGGTCGTGGTGGTTGTCATGTCATCGGCAAGGGTAGCGCGATCCCAGCTCCGTAGAATCCCGCCTCGATGACGGTTCGTGCCACCAAGCGAGGCGTCGATCGCACCCCTCTGGCGGGGTCGTTCGACGTGATCATCTGCGGCGGCTCGTTCGCCGGCCTGACGGTCGCCCGCGAATTGGCGGGGTCGGGGGCGAGCGTGCTGATGCTCGATCGCTACGAGATCGGGGAGAAGCAGACCTCGGCGTGCGCCGCCCCGACCGAGTGGCTGGAGCACCTCGGGCTGGCTCCGTCGATCCGCCAGACGTTCCCGGAGCTCGTCATCCACACCCCCACACGGCGCTTTCGCTGGGGGCTGCCGTTCAGCTTCTCGACGTTCGACTACCGCGAGCTCTGCGCGCTCCTGTGGGCCCAGTGCGGTGGGACGACCTTCGAGACCGCGACGGTCAGCGGCCGCTCAGCGGGCCCCGGCGGCGCGATCGTCGTCCACACCGACCGCGGCGACGTGAGCGCTCCGCTCGTCGTCGACGCACTCGGCTGGCGGCGCGTCCTGAGCACCGGCGACAAACGGATCCAGCCGCCGAACGCGCGGCTCTCGCGCGGCCTCGAGGTGCATCCGCCGGGCACCGATCAGGACCTCGCCATCTGGCTCGACCCGCGCTACGTCAAGGCCGGCTACTCCTGGAGCTTCCCGGCCGGCGACGAGGTGCGCGTCGGCGTCGGCGCCTTCGACCCGAAGGTCCACGTCAAGGAGCCGACGGTGCTGCTCGCCGGCGACCTGGGCCTGCCGCCCGACGGCTACCAGGGCAACTGGATCCCCCACGAGATGCGCGACCCGACGCAGGACGGTGTGTTCTTCACCGGTGACAGCGCCGGCCACTGCCTCCCGACGACCGCGGAGGGCATCCGCCCCGCCTTCTACTTCGGCCTGGCCTGCGGGCGTGAGCTGCGCGCCGTGATCGAGGGCCGCGAGACCCGTGAGCAGGCCCTCGAGCGCTACGCGGCGTTCTGCGAGGAGAAGCGTTACGCGTGGCGCTGGATGCTGCGGGTGCAGCGCGGCGTCGGGCACATCAACGGCTACCCGGCGATGACCAGCCTGCTCGAGGCGATGAGCCACACGCGCTTCGTCCGCTGGGCCTTCTCGCACTACCTCGCGATCTGCCCGCCCGAGTACGCGCTCGAGGGCGCGGCGCCCCGGGCGGCGCGATCCGCCGCGACCACGGCCGTCGCCGCGTAGCTCGTCCGGTCCGTTACTTCGCCTCCATCCACGTCGCGCCGACCCCGACGTCGACGGCGAGCGGCGGCAGCCGGTCTCCCCACGGAGCGATCATCTCGCGCTCGGCGAGCGCCCGGACCTCGTCCATCTCCTCGGCCGGCCCTTCGAACAGCAGCTCGTCGTGGATCGTCAGGATCAGCCGGGTCCGCAGGCCGCTCGCCGTGAGCGCGCGGTCGGCGCCGATGATGGCGAGCTTCATCACGTCGGCCGCCGTCCCCTGGACGACGGTGTTGACCGCGAGGCGCTCGCCGAGCGAACGCACCTGGTAGTTGCGGGCGCGCAGCTCGGGGATGTTGCGCCGGCGGCCGTAGAGCGTCGTCACGTACCCCTGGTCCGTCGCCTGCTCGATCGTCTGCGCCATGAACGAGGCGACGCGCGAGAAGCGCGCCAGGTAGGCGTCGATGAACGTCTTGGCCTCCTCGCGAGGGATGTTCAGCCGATCGGCGAGCCCGTAGTCGCTGAGGCCGTAGACGATCCCGTAGTTGATCATCTTCGCCTTCGAGCGCATCCCGGGGTCGATGTCGGCCTCGGCGACCTGGAAGACCTCGCGCGCGGTCGCCGTGTGCACGTCCTCCTCGCGAAGGAAGATCTCCTTGAGGACGGGCTCGTCGGCGGCGTGGGCGAGGATGCGCAGCTCGACCTGCGAGTAGTCGGCGGACAGCAGCACGTTGCCGGGTGCCGCCTCGAAGCAGCCGCGGATCTCACGACCCAGCGACGTGCGAACCGGCACGTTCTGGAGGTTCGGGTTCACCGAGGAGAGCCGGCCGGTCGATGCGACCGCCTGCACGAACGTCGTGTGGATCCGGCCCTCGCCGTCGGCGAGCTGTGGCAGCACGTCGAGGTAGGTCTTCGTGAGCTGGTTCAGCTCGCGCCAGCGCTCGATGAGCGGGATCACGGGATGCTCGTCGCGGATCGACTGCAGCACACGGGCGTCGGTCGAGAAGCCGGTCTTGCCCTTGCGCTTGCGCGACAGGCCGAGCTTCTCGAACAGCACGGCGCCGAGCTGCTGGGCGAGCCGATCACGAACTCCTCGCCCGTCAGGTCCCAGATCTCGCGCTCCAGCCCGGCGATCTCCTCACCCACCCGGACGCCGATCGCCGCCAGGCGATCGCGGTTGAGGCGCACCCCGGCCAGCTCCATCGCGCGCAGCGCGGCCACGAGCGGCAGCTCCACCTCGTCGAGCAGCCACTCCTGCCCGCGCTCGGCGAGCTCCTCCCGCTGGCGCGCCGCGAGCTCCTGCAGCAGCACGGCGTCGGCTGCGGCCGGATCCTCGACGCCGGTGGTGATCCCGCGCTCCTCGCAGAGCTCGTGGAACGGGAACGCGCGCCGGGCCGGGTCGAGCAGGTACGCGCCCAGCAGGGTGTCGTGCGCCAGAGCGGCCGGCACGACGCCGAGCGCCTTCGCGTCATGGGCGATCGCGGGGCGCGAGCCCAGCGCCTCGACGAGCTCCGCGGCATCGGAGACCTCGCCCGAGAGGACCTCGGGGCCGCACGCCGCGCCGAAGCGCCACGACTCCTCGCGCGCGAACAGCTCGCCCTGATCGGCCTCCGGCGCGTGGACGACGATCGCGACCGCCGCGCCGGCATCCCCGAGACGCGCGACGTCGGCGGCGCGGCCGCTGCGCGCGCGCACCTGGATCGCCCCGGAGACGGCCCCGGGCGCCGGCGCATCCTCCTCGCCGAGAAACTCCTCCAGGCGGCGCAGCGGGTCGCGCAGCTCGAACTCGCGGAAGACCTCGCGCAGGCGTGTGCGGTCCGGGTCGGGAAGCGCCTCGGCGGCCGGATCGAGGTCCACGGGAACGTCGCGCTGGACCGTCGCCAGGCGCTTGCTGACGCGCGCGTCCTCGGCGTGGTTGGCCAGGTTCTCCTTGCGCTTGGCACCGGAGACCTCGTCGATGTGGCTGAGCACGTCCTCCAGCGACCCGAACTGCTGCAGCAGCTGCGCCGCGGTCTTGTCGCCGATGCCGGGAACCCCCGGGATGTTGTCCGAGGTGTCCCCCTTGAGGCCGTAGAAGTCGGGAATCAGCTCCGGCGGGATCCCGTAGCGGTCGATGACCGCCTGATGGTCGTAGAGCTTCGTGTCGGTGATCCCGCGCGCGGTCGCCATGACCTTCACGACGGAGGCCTCGTCGATCAGCTGGAAGGTGTCGCGGTCCCCGGTGACGATCACGGTGGGGATGCCCTGATCCCTCGCCCGGTCGGCGATCGTCGCGATCACGTCGTCGGCCTCGTACCCCTCGACGCTCACGTTGCGGTAGCCGAACGCCTCGACGAGCGGCACGAAGTGCGGCCACTGCTCCCTCAGCAGGTCCGGACGCGAGGTGCGCTGGGCCTTGTACTCCGCGTAGACCTCCTTGCGACCGGACAATCCCGCGTCCCAGCACACGATCGTCGGCTTGCGCCCGTGCTCGGTCAGCAGCTTCACCAGCATCGAGGCGAGGCCGAAGATCGCGTTCGTCGGCTGGCCCTTCGACGTCGCGATCGACTCGGGGAGCGCGAAGAACGCACGGTAGGCAAGGCTGTTGCCATCGATCAGGTAGAGCTCGTCGGGCACCGGCCGTGACGCTACCGCAGGCTCGCGCGCCGTAGACTCACGCTCTGTGAGCCAGACCCCCTCAGCACAGTTCAGCCTGACGATCCGCGTCGAGATCGACGACGTCCCCGGGATGCTCGGCAAGGTCGCCGGGGCGATCGGGGAGGCGGGCGGGACGATCGGCGCGATCGACCTCGTCGAGGTCGGCGAGCGACTCGTGCGCGACATCACCGTCGACGCGGGGGACGCCGAGCACTGGGCCGGGATCCTGGACTCGATCCGGCAGGTCGATGGCGCGCGCGTCGTCGACTCGACCGACCGCACGTTCCTGATGCACGTCGGGGGCAAGATCGAGCAGCACAACAAGCATGCGCTGCGCACCCGCGACGACCTCTCGATGGCGTACACCCCGGGTGTGGCGCGCGTCTGCAGCGCGATCGCCGAGGACCCCGACAAGGCCTTCCAGTACACGATCAAGCGCAACACCGTCGCCGTCATCAGCGACGGCACCGCGGTGCTCGGTCTCGGGGACATCGGCCCGCGCGCCGCGATGCCGGTGATGGAGGGCAAGTGCATGCTCTTCAAGGAGTTCGCCAACGTCGACGCCTTCCCGATCTGCCTCGACACCACCGACACCGAGGAGATCATCGACACCTGCCTGCGGATCGCGCCCGGGTTCGGTGGGATCAACCTGGAGGACATCTCCGCCCCGCGCTGCTTCGAGATCGAGGAGCGCCTGAAGGCACAGCTCGACATCCCGGTCTTCCACGACGACCAGCACGGCACCGCGGTCGTCGTGCTGGCGGCGCTGCTGAACGCCTGCAAGCTGACCAACCGTGACCTGATGGACCTGCGCGTGCTGATGGTCGGGCTCGGCGCCGCCGGGGTCGCCGTGACGAAGATCCTGCTCTCCGCCGGCGTGCGCGAGATCATCGGCTGCGACTCGAAGGGCATCGTCAGCACCCAGCGACCGGACTACCTCGACGGCTCGATGAACTCCACGAAGCGCTGGTACGCCGAGGTGACGAACCCGGAGAACCTGTCGGGCACCCCGGCCGACGCGATCAACGGCATGGACCTGTTCGTCGGCCTGTCCGGCGCCCGCGTCATGCCTCCCGAGGCGCTGGCGACGATGCGTCCCGACGGGATGGTGTTCGCGATGGCGAACCCCAACCCGGAGGTCAGCCCCGAGGAGGCGGCGAGGTACGTGCGCATCATCGCCACCGGCCGCTCGGACTACCCGAACCAGATCAACAACGTGCTGTGCTTCCCCGGCGTCTTTCGCGGAGCCCTCGACGTGCGCGCCGCGCAGATCACCGAGCCGATGAAGATGGCGGCGGCACGGGCGATCGCGAAGATCGTGCGCGACGAGGAACTGCGCGAGGACTACATCATCCCGTCGGTGTTCAACCGCGACGTCGCGCCGGCGGTGGCCGCGGCCGTGGCCGACGAGGCACGTCAGACCGGTGCGGCGCCGGCCGAGACGTCGGCGGCGATCGGCTTCGCCCCCAGTGACGTGCCCGCACTTCCCACGCTCTGACCCCGGCGGCGCTGCGCCACGAGCAGCCGAGATCCGTACCCAGTCGAAGGCACACGACGACCAAGGATCACGAGACGCCAATGAAACTCACCATCACCGGCGCGACCGGACTCATCGGGACCCGGCTGGTCGCTGCGCTCCTCGGCCGCGGCGACGAGGTCACCGTCCTGTCGCGCGACCCGCAGAAGGCCCGGACCCGGCTGCCCGGTGCGGAAGCTCAGGCATGGGACCTGATGGCGCAGCCGGCGCCCGTCGCAGCGCTCGAAGACCGCGATGCGGTGATCCACCTCGCCGGCGAGCCTGTCGCGCAGCGCTGGAGCGCACAGGTCAAGACGGCGATCGCCGCCAGCCGCGAGACCGGGACGCGCAACCTCGTCGCCGGCATCGAGCGGGCGACGACGCGCCCGGCGGTGCTCGTCTCCTCTTCCGCGGTCGGCTACTACGGCAAGCACGGCGACGAACGTGTCGACGAGTCCACCCCGGCCGGAGCGGACTTCCTGGCGACCGCCTGCGTCGCCTGGGAGCGCGAGGCCCAGAAGGCCCGGGACCTGGGCCTGCGCGTGGTGGTGATCCGCACGGGCATCGTCCTCGACGCCGCGGGCGGTGCACTGAAGACGATGCTCCCACCGTTCAAGGTGGGCGTCGGCGGTCCCGTGGCGGGCGGACGGCAGTACATGCCGTGGATCCATGTCGATGACGTCGTCGGGATGTATCTCGCCGCCGTGGACGACGCGACATGGAACGGGCCGGTGAACGCGACCGCGCCGGAGCCCGTGACGAACAAGGAGTTCTCCAGGGCGCTCGGCCGAGCGCTCCACCGGCCTGCGATCGCACCGGTTCCCGCGATCGCCCTGCGCGCCCTCTACGGCGACATGGCGGAGATCGTGACGGAGGGCCAGCGCGCCGTTCCCACCGGCGCGCTCGACCACGGCTACGCCTTCAAGCACCCCGAGCTCGACGAGGCGCTCGCCAGCGCCCTGGGGTAGTCAGGTGGTCAGCCCGTCTCTGTGGCGGACGGCGTCGCCGCGATCACCCGGTCGAACACGAGCGCGCCGTCGGCGACGGTATAGGCCCCGTAGACGGCAAGTGTCGTGTCACCGAGCTTCGTGATCGAGTAGGGCCCGAGCACGGACGGGTGGTCCTTCGTCGCGAAGAACTGGTCGATCACCGTCTGGCGGTCGTTGCCACGGGGCCCGGCGCGGCGGATCGCGTCGAGCACGCCGCTCATCGCCGCGTAGCCGTAGATCGCCGCCGGGTCCGCGGGCCTGCCGAACGTCGCCCGGTAGCGTGCGAAGAATCGCCGTCCCGCCGGCGTGAGGTGCTTCGCATCGAGGATCGGGCTGGTGATGAAGGTCTCCGCCTGCGTGGCCGTCTGGAGCCCGCGCAGGACAGCGCTCGCCCCCAGGGCACTCCAGCCGAAGAGCTTCGCGGTCGGGACGGCCGCGTGCACGGCGTTCAGCATCTCTGCCGCGCCCTCGGGCGGCCCCGATGAGAACACGCAGTCGGCGCCGGATCCCGCGACCTTGTCGGCGATCGGTGCGACGTCCGTCGTGTCGTCGATCCGCTCGTTCCCGGCGATCTTGATCCCCACGCTCTGGAGCTCGGCCGTCGTGTTCGTGGCCAGCGCCGTGCCGTCCTCATCCTTGCCGGCCAGGATGAACGTCGACGTGCACCCCTGGGCCTGCTGGTAGGCCGCCTGCGCGGCGGCCTGCTTGAGGTCGTTGGGAATCACCCGCGCGAAGTTGCGCTTGGCGGTCGGGTAGTACTTGTCGGGCTCGCCCTTCGCGGCGCCGCGCTCACTGGTGAGGCCGGCGTAGGTGGCGATCGGCGAGACCTGCAGAATCCCTGACTGGTTGGTGATCGGGATCGAGATCGCCGACGCACCGGAGTCCATCTCGCCGAGATAGGCGATCGTGGTGGTGTCGGTCGCGGCGGCGCGGGCGTTCGTGGATACGGCGCCCGGATCCCAGGTCCCGTCGGGCGTCGAGTCGTCGAGCGACTGGAACTTGACCGTGAACGGTCCGGCACGACCGCCGGCGTCGCGCAGTGCGAGCTTCTCGCCGTCGATGATCGACCGCGCACGAGCGGCGGTCGGCCCCTGCTGGGGCAGGCTCGAGTACACGGTCAGCGTGTCCCCGGCGACGCTCCCGCCGGTCGTACTGCGCCCCCCGCCGCACCCCGCCGCGACGCCGATCGCGCCGAGCAGGCAGACGGCGGCGAGGACGTGAGGCGAGGAGATGCTGCGCCTCACGGCCTGGAAAGGCCTTCTAGCCGTCGAGCGCGTCGCTGGACCCAGGACGCTTGAGGGCACGGAGCCCCGCGGCGACGCCGATGATGATCATCGCCACGAGGAACCCGTCGAACGAGCTGCGTCCGAGCGAACCCCAGATGATCCAGAACGAGAGGGCGAAGGCGGTGACGATGGCGAGGCCCATGACTCCGGGAATCCTAGCGGAGCGCCCGGGCGAAGGCCGCCACGAGCTCGCGCACGGCCGCGGCCGGATCCTCGGCCTCGCCGGCGGCGCGGACCAGCCGGCTCCCGACGATCACGCCGTCGGCCCCCGCGGACGCGGCGGCCGACGCCTGTTCGGGCGTCGAGATGCCGAATCCCAGTGCGACGGGCACGTCGGTGTGCGCCTTGGCGCGCGCGACGATCTCCGCGAACGTGTCCGACAATGATGCCCGCTCGCCCGTGATGCCCGTCAGCGACACCGTGTACACGAATCCCTGAGCGCGCGCCCCGATGCGGGCCATGCGCTCGGCGTTCGTAGTGGGCGCGACGAGCGGCACGAGCGCGAGCCCGACCGCGTCGAAGGCCCGCATCACGTCGGGCGCCTCCTCGAGCGGCAGATCCGGCACGATCACGCCGCTTACGCCGGCGCTCGCCGCGGCGGCGGCGAACACGTCCACGCCCCGGGCCAGGACGATGTTGACGTAGGTCATCAGCACGACCGGGACCCGCGGAGCCAGGCGCTCGGCGATGCCGAGCACGTCCTGGAGCCCGGCGCCGCCGGCCAGCGCCTGCGTCCCCGCCGCCTGAATGACCGGCCCGTCGGCGATCGGGTCCGAGAACGGGACGCCGAGCTCGACGAGGTCCGCCCCGCCGTCGGCATACGCCTGCGCGATCGCGTCGCACGTCGCGACGTCCGGATAGCCGCCCATCAGGTAGGGCATCAGGGCCGCCCGGCCCTTTGCACGGGAGAACGCCTCCGCGATGCGCGCGGCTCCCGTTCCGGCGACGGTGCTCACCGCGCGCCGAGCCGGTCCATGACCTCGGCGAGGTCCTTGTCACCGCGTCCGGAGAAGCAGATCAGGTCCATGTCCGAGGTCGACGGCTCGCGCAGGCTGACGTGCAGCGCGTGCGCCGTCTCCAGCGCCGGGATGATCCCCTCCATGCGCGCCACGTCGCGTACGGCGTCGAGCGCCTGGTCGTCCGTCACCGCGACGTACGAGGCACGGCCGGTGTCGCGCAGGTGCGCGTGCTCCGGCCCGGCGCCGGGATAGTCCAGGCCCGCGGAGACCGAGTGCGCCTCGATGACCTGGCCCTCGTCGGTCTGCAGCAGCGCGATCAGCGCGCCGTGCAGGACGCCGGGCCGGCCGCCCACGGTCAGCGGGGCGCCGTGCCGGCCGCTCTCCAGGCCCTCGCCCGCGGCCTCGACGCCGAGCAGCTCGACGCCGGCGTCCCCGACGAACGCCGCGAACGTCCCGATCGCGTTGGAGCCGCCGCCCACGCACGCGATCACGCGGCTCGGGAGGCGCTCCTCGCGCTCCAGGATCTGCGCCCGGGCCTCGTCGCCGATCACGCGCTGGAGCTCGCGGACGATCGCCGGGTACGGGGCCGGACCGATCGCCGAGCCGATGATGTAGTGCGTCGTGCCGACGTTCGTCACCCAGTCGCGAATCGCCTCGGAGGTCGCCTCCTTCAGCGTCCGCGTCCCGGCCTGGACCGCGCGCACCTCGGCCCCGAGCAACTCCATGCGCTGCACGTTGGGGAGCTGGCGGCGCATGTCCTCGGCGCCCATGTAGACGACGCACTCCAGGCCGAGCAGCGCACACGCGGTCGCCGTTCCGACGCCGTGCTGGCCGGCGCCGGTCTCCGCGATCACGCGCTGCTTGCCCATCCGGCGGGCGAGCATCGCCTGCCCGAGCGCGTTGTTCAGCTTGTGCGCACCGGTGTGCAGCAGGTCCTCGCGCTTGAGGTAGATCGATCGCCCGGCCACCTCGCTCATCCGCTCGGCGAGGTACAGCGGGGTGGGCCGGCCCGCGTAGTCGCGCAGCAGGCGGTCGAGCTCGTCGCGGAACGTGCGGTCGCGCCAGGCGCTCAACCAGGCCGTCTCGAGCTCCTCGAGCGCCGGCATCAGCGTCTCCGGGACGTATTGGCCGCCGTATGGCCCGTAGCGGTGCTCGACACCGCCGGTGATGCTCAAGGCGCCACCTCGGCGGCCGCTGCCGCCTGTGCCTGCTGCTCGGCCAGTTCCGCGGCCGCGGCGGCGATGGCGGCGGCTTCAGCCTCGGCCTCGGCCCGCACGGCTGCCGTGAAGGCGAGCAGCTTCTCGGGATCCTTCACGCCGGGCGAGACCTCCGTCCCGCTGGCCACGTCAACGGCGAACGGCCGCACGACGCTGATCGCCTCGGCGACGTTCTCGGCGTTGAGCCCCCCGCTGAGGATCAGCGGCACCTTCGAATGGCGCCGGCCGACGAGCGACCAGTCCCACGTCTCCCCCGTGCCGCCGACCTGCCCCTCGCGGCGGGTGTCGAGCAGGTGGTAGTCGACGTGATGGAAGCGCTCGACGTCGCGCAGATCGGCCAGCGTGCCGACGCGCCCGGCCTTGATGACCTTCGCTCCGCTGCGCCGCGCGATCTCGTCGCAGTACGACGGGCCCTCGTCGCCGTGCAGCTGGACCATCGTGAGGCCCATCGCGTCGACCGCACCGGAGACCTCGTCGAGTGGGGCGTTGACGAACACCCCGCAGACCTCGACCCGGCGATGCAGGCTGCGGGCGATCACCTGCGCCTCGTCGGGGTCGCAGCGGCGCGCAGACCCGGGCCAGAGGATCAGCCCGACGGCCCACGCTCCGGCCTCGACCGCCAGCTCGGCGTCGTCGAGACCGGTGATGCCGCAGATCTTGATGCGCGGGGCTTCAGGCACCCCGTCATCGTAGCTACGGGGTCTGCGGGGGCGTCGTCTGTTGCTGCTGGGTCGGATCGGTCGACGGCGTGGTCTGCGGGCGCTCGGCGAGCTTGACCGTGATGGTCTTCTTCTTGCCGTCACGCAGGATCTCGACCTTCACCGTGTCGCCCTTCTTCTTCGAGGCGATGTACGCCGACAGCGCGTTGCTGCTGTTGATCGCGTGACCGTCGACCTTCACGATGATATCGCCGCCGAGCGTGATGCTCTCGCCCTTGAGCTGCCCCTGGAAGTCGCCGGCCTTGATGCCGGCCTGCGCGGCCGGGCTGCCGGGCTGCACCGTGACGACGAGGGCGCCCTTGTCGACCGGCAGGTTCAGGCCCGAGAGCGACGAGTCGATCGTGCGGGCGGTGATGCCGAGGTAGCCGGTGTTGACCGAGCCCTTCTTCAGCTGCGGCAGGAGCTTGCGGGCGGTGTCGATCGGGATCGAGAAGCCGATGCCGACGTTGCCGTTGCCGCTGCCGCCGGTCTCGATCTGGGAGTTGATGCCGATGACCTCGCCGAGCGCGTCGATCAGCGGGCCACCCGAGTTGCCGGGGTTGATGGCGGCGTCGGTCTGGATGACGTTGTCGATCGCGAAGCCGTTGAGGCCGGAGATCTGACGCTGCTTGGCGGAGACGACGCCCGTGGTGAGCGTGCGGTCCAGGCCGAACGGGTTGCCGATCGCGACGACGGGGTCGCCGATCTGGACGTCCTTCGCCGAGCCGAGCTTGAGTGGCCTCAGATCCTGCCCGCTCGGGTCGATCTTCAGGACCGCGAGGTCACTCGAGCGGTCCTTCCCGAGGATCTTCGCGTCGATCGCCTTGCCGTTGCCGAACTGGACGGTGACCTTCGTCGCGCCGTCGACGACGTGCGCGTTGGTGAGGATCGTTCCGTCCTTCGCGATCACGAAGCCCGAGCCCGTCGCCTGGCCCTGCTGCTGCTGGGGGAAGCCGAACTGCGAGGACGTCGACTGCTCGACGACGTCGGCGCGGATGAAGACCACGCCGGGAGCCGTCGACTTGTAGATGTCGCGCGCGGTGAGCGCGCTCTTGTCGGTCGCCGGGCGCACGCTCGAGAGCGGCGACTGCTGGATCACGGTCGTCGAGGTGCCACCGTCTCCGATCCCCACGACCGCCGCCAGGCCGACGGCCAGGACGCCGCCGAGCAGGGCGGAGAAGAGCGCAACAGGCCAGAGTGAGCGTGATTTCGGCATGGAGTCCAGGGTGTCGGCAGTTCGTGAAGAATTCGTAAACTGCGCTTCAGGAATTCTGAACGACGTGCGCTAGAGCGACTCGAGCTCGCCCTCGCCGCCGCGCAGGGCGAGGAGGGCGGTCTCCGGGTCGGGCGCGCGCATCAGGCTCTCGCCGACGAGCACCGCGTCGACGCCGACGCGCTCGAGCTCCAGCAGCTGGTCGGGGCTGTGGAAGCCCGACTCGCTGACGACGGTCTTGCCGGCGGGAACGTCGACGAGCAGCTCGTAGGTGCGCTCGACGTCCACGGAGAAGTCGGACAGGTCGCGGTTGTTGATGCCGATCAGGTCCGGATCGACGGCCTCGAGCGCGTCCTGCAGCTCCTCGTCGTCGTGAACCTCCACCAGGACGTCCAGGTCGAGGTCGAGCGCAAGGCCGTGCAGGAGCCCCAGCTCCTTGGGCGAGAGCGCGGCCACGATCAGGAGGATCGCGTCGGCGCCCGCCACCGCCGACTCGACGACCTGGTAGGGATCGACGACGAAGTCCTTGCGCAGGATCGGCAGCCGGCTCGCGGCGCGGGCGGCGCGCAGGTCGTCGAGCGAGCCGCCGAAGTGCTGGGCCTCGGTCAGCACGGACAGCGCCGCGGCTCCCCCGCGCTCGTACGCGCCGACGATCTCCGCGACCGTCGCGCCCTGGCGGATGTCGCCGACGCTGGGCGAGCGCCGCTTGAACTCGGCGATCACCGACACGCCGCGATGCGCGCACGCCTCCTGGAACGGGCGGTCGGGCCCGCGGGCACTCAGGTCGCGCTCGAGCTCGGCCAGCGGGAGCTGGCGACGGCGCCGCCGCACATCCTCGCGGGTCGCGTCGACGATGCGATCGAGAACGCTCATGCCGCGGCCAGCTCGACGCTGAGGGTCACGTAGGCGTCCAGCGCCCGCTGCGCAGACCCCGAGTCGACCGCCTCGCGCGCGACCTCGACGCCTTCGGCCACCGAGGCGGCGGCGCCGGCGGCGTAGATCGCGGCGCCCCCGTTGAGCAGCGCGATGTCCCGGCGCGGGCCTGGTGCACCCGCGAGGATCTCGGTCGTGAACGCGGCATTCTCGGCCGGGGTGCCGCCGGAGACGGCGTCCGGCGCGGCCCGGGGCAGGCCGACGTCCTCGGGTTCGAGGACGTACCGGCGCAAGTGATCTCCCTCGACCTCCACCACGTGGGTCGGCCCGGACGTACTCAGCTCGTCCAGCCCGTCGGCGCTGGACACTACCAGCGCGTGATCGGTGTCGAGGAGCGTCAGCGCACCGGCGACCAGCTCCAGCGACGCGGGGTCGGAGACGCCGACGAGCTGGCGCCGCGCGCCCGCCGGATTGGTCAGTGGGCCCAGCAGGTTGAAGACCGTACGGACGGCCAGATCACGGCGAACCGGGACGACGAAGCGCGTCGCGGCGTGGTGTGCGGGCGCGAACATGAAGCCGAAGCCCGTCTCGTCGATCGACCGCGCCACGCCCTCGGGCGGGACGTCGAGCCGTGCGCCGAGTGCCTCGAGCACGTCGGCCGATCCACTCAGGCCGGTGGCGGAGCGGTTGCCGTGCTTGGCGACCGCACACCCGGCCCCGGCGGCGATCAGCGCGGCGGTCGTCGAGACGTTGAACGTGCGGCGCCCGCCACCGGTTCCGGCGGTGTCGACCAGATGTCCGCGCTCGGGACGGACCGGCGTCGCGAAGCTGCGCATCGTCTGCGCCAGGCCGGCGAGCTCGTCCTTCGTCTCCCCCTTCGTGCGCAGCGCGATCAGGAATGCAGCGATCTGCGACTCGTTCGCGTTGCCGGCCATGATCTCGGCGAGGACCGACGCCGTCTGCTCGCGGCTGAGATCCTGCCGGGACGCGAGCGCGTCGATGGCAGTGGTGAGCACGTCGTCGGTCACGGGACGCAGCAGCGTAGCCTGCACGCGGGTTACGCGGGTGACCGCGATCTCAGGAGGCGTCGGTGGGCAGCTCGCCCGGCGGTGGCGTCGCGGACCCGGCCTTGGCCTGCTTGCGGCCCAGCGCGCCGTACCGCTTCCACGCCGAGTCCTTCCGCGGCGGCACGATCAGCCAGATCAGCAGGCCGACGGCGCTCAACAGCAGTCCGGTGGCCAGGCCGGGCTTCTCGCCGTAGCCCTTGCGCCCCGACAGCCATGAGGCGGCGATCGTCGATGCCAGCCAGATGTACGTCAGCCAGAGGGCCTTCATGCCGAGCAGCGCGAAGACGAAGGTCATACCGCCCCTCCCAGATACGCCGCCTGCACCTGCGGGTTCTCACGCAGCGACGCGGAGGCGTCCTCGAGGGCGACGACGCCGGTCTCGAGGACGTACGCGCGCGAGGACACCTCGAGCCCGTAGTTGGCGTTCTGCTCGACCAGCAGGATCGTCGTGCCCTGGCGGTTGATCTCGACGATCGTCTCGTAGATCCGCTCAACGAGGATCGGCGCGATCCCCATCGACGGCTCGTCGAGCAGCAGCAGCTTCGGGTTCCCCATCAGCGCGCGCCCGATCGCGAGCATCTGCTGCTCGCCGCCGGACATCGTGCCCGCCTTCTGCTTCTCGCGTTCCAGCAGACGCGGGAAGAGATCGAAGATGCGCTGCATGTCCTCTTCGATCTGCACCTTGTCCTTGCGCAGGAAGGCGCCGAGGTCGAGGTTCTCGCGGACCGTCATGCGCGGGAAGCAGTGCCGGCCCTCAGGCGACTGGGCGATCCCGAGGCTGACGATCTCCTGCGGCGGCTTCGCCGAGATGTCCTGACCGTCGAAGCGGATCGACCCCCTGCGGGCGGGCGTGAGGCCCGAGATCGAGCGCAGCGTCGTCGACTTCCCGGCGCCGTTGGACCCGATCAGCGTGACGATCTCCCCAGCCTCGACGCGCAGCGAGACGCCCTTCAGCGCCTCGATGTTCCCGTAGTAGGTGTGGATCTCCTCGACTTCGAGCAGGCTCATACGCCGTGGTCCTCTTCGGACTCGCGCTTGCCGAGGTAGGCCTCGATGACGCGCGGGTCGTGGCGCACGGCCGACGGCGCGCCCTCGGAGATCTTCTCGCCGTGGTCGAGCACCGTGATGACCTCGGAGACGCCCATGACGACCTTCATGTCATGCTCGATCAGCAGGACGGTGATGCCGCGTTCGTCACGCAGCTGGCGGATGAAGTCGGTCAGCTGCGCGGACTCGTTGGGGTTCATGCCCGCCGTCGGCTCGTCCAGCAGCAGCAGCTTGGGGTCCGAGGCGAGCGCACGGGCGATCTCGACGCGCCGCTGGTCGCCGTAGGAGAGGTTGATCGCGAGCTGGTCGAACACGTCCGGCTTGAGGCCCGAGTACTCGAGCGTCTCGCGGGCGTGCTCGAGCACGCGCTTCTCCTCACGGCGCTGGCGCGGCGAGTGGAAGATCGAGCCGACCAGCCCGGCCTTCATCCGCGCGTGCTGGCCGACCATCACGTTCTCGACCGCTGTCATCGTGCCGAACAGGCGGATGTTCTGGAACGTGCGCGCGATGCCGAGCGTCGTGATCTTGTCCGGACGCCCCTCGGTGATGTCCTTGCCGTCGAACCGGATGACACCCGACGTCGGCCGGTAGAGCCCGGTGAGCATGTTGAAGAACGTCGTCTTGCCGGCGCCGTTGGGCCCGATGATCGAGACGATCGAACGCTCGGGGACCGAGAACGAGACGTCGTTGACCGCCGCCAGCCCGCCGAAGCGCTTGGAGACGTTGTCGGCGGTCAGGATCGCGCCGCTCGAGGCGCCGTTCCCGCCGGGCTGCGTCGCGGTGTCCGGCGCGCTCACTGCAGCTCCTCCTCGTAGACCGACTCCCGCGAGTCGATGTCCTCAGTGAGCTCGATCTGGTGCCGGCGTTCGGGCAACAGGCCCTCCGGGCGCATGATCATCACGAACACGAGCAGGAACCCGAAGATCCCGAACCCGAGGTCGGCGAGCTGGAAGTCCAGCCCGAGCTTGTCGGGGACGCTGTTGAGGACGTCGGGGATCAGCCGGTTGTTGATGAACGACAGCACGATCGCGCCGAGGACGACGCCCCAGACCGACCCCATGCCGCCGAGGATCACCATCGCCAGGACGAAGATCGAGAACGAGAACGCGAACTGGTCGGCGTTGACCGTGTTCAGGTAGGAGGCCAGGAAGGCACCGGAGACACCGCCGATCGCCGCGCCGGCGGCGTAGGCGAACAGCTTCGTCTTGACCAGCGGGACGCCCATCGACGCGGCCGCGACCTCGTCCTCGCGGATCGCGATCCAGGCGCGCCCCATGCGCGAGTCGCGCAAACGGATCACCACGAACAGCGTGATGAACACGAGCGTGAGGACCAGCCAGTACCACGGTCTGAGGTTCAGCTGGTTGAACGGGTCGAGGAACGGCAGCTTGACCTGGTCGACCGGCGTGATCCCCTGCCGCCCGGCCGTCAGCGGGTAGCCGCTGCCGAAGATCTTGACCGCGTCGCCGTTGACGGCGAAGACGTGGATGATCTCGCCGAAGGCGAGCGTCACGATCGCGATGTAATCCCCGCGCAGGCGCAGGGTCGGAAGGCCGATGAGGATGCCCGCGATCGCGCACAGCCCCGCCGCGACGACGAGCACGATCAGGAAGTTCACGTGGACGCCGGGCAGGTTCGCCGCGTTGCCCGTGACGAGGATGTGGATGTTCGCGTCGGCCCAGAAGCTCGACGACAGCCAGCCGACGGTGAAGGCGCCGATCGCGAAGAACGCGACGTACCCCAGGTCGAGCAGCCCTGCGAACCCGACCACGACGTTCAGGCCGAGCGCCATCACGACGTAGGCCAGCGCGATCACGCAGTCGTCGATGAAGCCGGAGAGCGGGTCGAAGAACAACGGGAGCAGGACCGCGAGGATGCCCAGCGCTATCAGCAGCACGCGGGCGGCCCACGGCGGCACGGTGGGCTTCGGGAGGCCGCCGGTCCGCGGCCCGCTGGCGGCGGCGGTGCTCATCCGGCCTCCCTCGTCTCCTCGCCGAGGAGACCCTGCGGGCGGAAGACCATGATCAGCACCAGGAACGCGAAGACGATCGCCGGCGTCCACTCGGGCCCGATCCGGTTGTCGGAGATCTGCTGGATGATCCCGATGATCAGCCCGCCGAGAACCGCTCCGCGAAGGTTGCCGATTCCGCCCATCACCGCGGCGGTGAACGCGATCAGGCCGGCCTGGAAGCCCTGGAAGTACCAGATCGTGGTCTGGTAGAGGGCGTAGATCAGGCCGGCGGCGCCGGCGAGCATCCCGCCCAGCGCGAAGGTCAGCGAGATCGTCGTGTCGACGTTGATGCCCATCAGCCGCGCAGCGTCGGGGTCCTGTGCGGTGGCGCGCATCGCCTTGCCCAGGCGGCTCTTGGCGATGAACGTGGTGGCGGCGATGACGAGCGGCACCGTCACGCCGATCGCCAGGACGTCAGCGCGGGTGACGGTGATGCCGAAGACGGTGAACACGTCCTGCTGGGCGTGGATCAGGTCAGGCACGCTCGCGGGCGAGCCGCCCAGCCACAGGAGGCCGACGTTCTGCAGGATGAACGAGAAGCCGACGGCGGTGATCAGTGGTGCGAGCTTCGGCGCGTTGCGCAGCGGGCGGTAGCCGACCTTCTCGATCATGACGTTGAGCGTGCCCGTGGCGACCATCGTCAGGACGAGGATCACGAGCAGCCCGGCGGCCAGGCCGAGGGGACCGGTGGTCAGCGTCAGGCCGAGCGTGCCGATCAGAGCGGCCGACGTGAACGAGCCGATCATGAACACGTCGCCGTGCGCGAAGTTGATGAGTTCGATGATGCCGTAGACGAGCGTGTAGCCCACCGCGATCAGTGCCCAGATCGAGCCGTTCGAGACGCCTTCGACGAGGTTCTGGCCCAGGCGCGTCAACCCGTGACCGCCGGTCACGTCCTTGATCGCGTAGATCACCGGCAGCGCGAGCAGCAGGCACCAGAGTCCCCACCGGGAGATGAATTCGCGCGCGCGGTTTCGCGACGCTGCCCCGCGGGCCGGAGCGGCGGCGGGAGGTGGCTCGACTGGAGAGTTGGTTGCCATCTGGAGAACCGGGGCCGGGCGGGAGCGGCTCGCTGCTGCTCCCGCCCGGAGGTCCGATCAGTCTTTCTTCTTGCCTAGCTCGTCGACTTGATGGCCTCGACGAACTGCGGGTTGCCGTCCGCTCCGACCTTGTACAGGCCGTAGTCGGTCAGCGTCGTGTCGCCGTTCGCGTCGATCGAGTACGTGCCCAGCACGGAGGAGCGGTCCTTCGTCTCGAACAGCTTGGTGACGAAGTCACTCTTCGTGTTGCCGCCGTTCTTGATCGTGTCGAGCACGAGCTTGCCTGCCTCGTACCCGTAGATCGCGTACGGATCCGGGTTCGCCACGCCGTACTTGGCCTGGTAGTCCTTCACGAACTGCGCCCCACCCGGGGTCGCCTTGATCTCGAGCGTCGCGACCGTGCACTTGAAGCGCGGGGCGAGGCTGGCCGGGAGGCCCTTCTTGGCCGGGTTGGTGAAGCCGGACTCGCAGACGCCGTCCGGGCCGTACAGCTTGGCCGTCGGGAGCGCCGCACCGACATCCTTGAACATCTGGACCGCGCCGTTCGCCGTGACACCGGAGAACAGGAAGCAGTCCACGCCTGCGGCCTTCAGGGTCGAGGCGTAGGAGCGGTAGTTCGGAGAGTCCTTCTGGATCCCCGTATTCGACGTCGTGAGGCCGGCGTTCTTGGCGTCGAGGACGACGATGCGGGCCAGACCGGCGCCGTACGTCTCCTTGTCGTTCGCGATGCCGATCTTCTTGCAGCCGTCCTTCTGCATCTGCGTGATGAGCGCAGCGGCCTGGACCTTGTCGCGCGGCACGATGCGTGCGTACGTGCGCTTGCCGGTCGGGTAGTACTTGTCCGGCTCACCCTTCTCGGTGCCCGGCTCGCTCGTGGTCAGGCCCGGGTACGTGTTGGCCGGGGAGACCTGGCCGATGCCGGCCTGGTTGAGAATCGGGATCGAGATCGCCGATGCACCGGAGTTGAACTCACCGATGTAGGCGACGGCGGCCTTGTCCTGAGCGACCTTGCGGGCGTTCGAGGCGACCTGCGCCGGATCCCAGTTGCCTGCCTGAGCGGTCGAGTCGTCGAGCGACGTGTACTTGATCGCCGTGTCGCCGGCCTTGTTGCCCGCCTGGTCGAACGCCAGCGCGATGCCCTTCTGGAGCGCGTTGGTCTGATCCTTCGACGCGCCCTGGAGCGGCAGCGATGAATAGACGTCGACGGTCCCGCCACCGCCACCCGAGCTGGTGCTGCTGTTGCTGCTCGACCCGCAAGCAGCGACGCCCACGGAAAGGGCGAGAGCGAGGCAGCCTGCGGCCACCTTGGAACGGAAGTGCAAAATAATCCCTCCTCAGAGATGTCTAGACGGCGACCCTACCGCCGTCGGCGGCGATGCGCCACTGACAACCGTGGATCAGGACACGTCGGGGGTCAGAAACCGCTCCAACATCGACATTCCGGTGTCCGTCAGGACGGACTCGGGATGGAACTGGACCCCTTCGGCGGGCAGGCTGAGATGGCGAACGGCCATGATCACGCCCCCGCCGGTGGCCGAGACCTCGAAGCACTCGGGCAGATCGTCGGCGGCGACCACCAGCGAGTGGTAGCGCCCCACGGTCAGCGGCGACGGAAGCCCGTGGAACAGCGTCCGGCCGTCGTGCTCGACGAGCGTCGTCTTCCCATGGACGGGTTCGTGGCGCACGACCGTCCCGCCGAAGGCCTGCACCAGCGCCTGGTGGCCCAGGCAGACGCCGAGCAGCGGGATCCCGGCCTCCGGGAAGCGGCGGACGACCTCGAGCGAGATCCCCGCCTCGTTCGGCGTGCAGGGCCCCGGCGACACGACGACCCGGTCCGGCCGCAGCGCCAGCAGCTCGTCGACGGTCGCGCGGTCGTTGCGGACCACGTCGAGCTCCGCCCCCAGCTCGCCGAGGTACTGGACGAGGTTGTAGGTGAACGAGTCGTAGTTGTCGATGACCAGGACGCGCACGCCTACCACCAGTCCGCCTGCGTTGCCGCGAGCTCGATCGCGCGCCTTACCGCCCGGGCCTTGTTGACGGACTCCTCGAACTCGTAGTCCGGCCGGGCGTCCGCGACCGTCCCGCCGCCCGCCTGGATGTGCGCCCGCCCGTCCTTGAGCACGACAGTGCGGATGTGGATGCAGGTGTCCAGGTCGCCGGTGTAGCTGAGATACCCGATCGCCCCGCCGTAACCGCCGCGCTTGATCGGCTCGAGCTCGTCGATGATCTGCATCGCGCGAACCTTCGGAGCCCCGGAGAGCGTGCCGGCCGGGAGCACGCTGCGCAGCGCGTCCATCGGCCCGACCTCGGGCCTCAGCCTCCCGGAGACGTTCGAGACGATGTGCATCAGGTGCGAGTAGGTCTCGACGGCCATGAACGTGTCGACGGAGACCGAGCCGTACTCGCAGACGCGGCCGAGGTCGTTGCGCCCGAGGTCCACGAGCATCACGTGCTCGGCGCGCTCCTTCTCGTCCTCGAGCAGCCCCTCGGCGATCAGGGCGTCCGCCTGCGCGTCCGCTCCGCGCGGTCGCGTCCCGGCGATCGGCCGGGTCGAGACGTGGCGCCCGCTGACCGTCAGCAGCGGCTCGGGGCTCGCGCCCACCACCTGGAAGTCCAGGAAGTCGAGGAAGTACATGTACGGGCTGGGGTTCACGACCCGCAGGCCGCGATAGATCGAGAACGGATCGACGTCCACATCCGCCGACCAGCGCTGCGAGGGGACGACCTGGAACGCGTCGCCGGCGTGGACGTACTCCACGATCCTCGCGACCATCCCCTCGAAGGCCTCCCGCGGCATGTTCGACTCGAACTCCGGGACCCCGCGCGGCGCGCGCAGGGTGTCGGGCCGCGGAACCGGGCCGGCCAGCAGGCCGCGGACCTGGGCGATCGTCTCGACGGCCTCGGCGTAGGCCGCGTCGATGTCCACGTCGCCGTCGGCGAAGACGTTGACGAGGATCGTGATCGTGTGCTTGAGGTGGTCGAAGATCACCAGCACGTCGCTGAGCATCAGCGCCATGTCGGGAAGCCCGAGCGGATCCGGGTTCGGGTCGCCGAGCGGCTCGACCGTGCGGACGAGGTCGTAGCCGAAGTACCCGACGAGCCCTCCGGAGAACGGCGGCAGGTCCGGCAGGGGCGCCTGCTTCCAGCGCGCCGCCTCGGCGGCGGCGATCGCATACGGGTCGCCGTCCTCCCCGAGCGACCAGCTCAGGACGCTTCGCGGCCGCATGCCGATGAAGCTGTAGCGGCCGACGCGCTGACCCTGCTCGGCGGACTCGAGCAGGAAGGCCGGATGCTCGGGCGTGCGGCCGCGCAGCTTCAGGAACGCCGACACCGGTGTCTCGCAATCGTCGATGAAGCTGTGGCGCAGCGGGACGAGGTTGTGATCGCGAGCGAGCGCGCGGACGTCTTCGAGCGGGGGCTCGACGGAGAGGGCACTGGAGTCGGAGACCTGGGACATCGGCTGAGGCGGCAGGGTATCCCGCCCGGCGGGTGGGGCTCTCTACCGGCGGCGATCGGCCAGCACGCGCTGCGCGTCGGCGAGCGTGCGATCGCGACTGTGCAGGAGCACCGTGAGGTGGAACAGGACGTCCGCGGCCTCGTTGTCCACGCGCTCGTCGCTCTCCTCGCGTGCCGCCCGCGCGACCTCCTCGGCCTCCTCCTGCACCTTCGCCCCGATCAGCGGCGGGTTGTCGAGCAGCTGGACGGTGTAGGAGCCTTCGGGGCGCTCGGCGGCGCGCGCCGCCAGCGTGCGCTCCAGCCCGGGCAGCGTTTCGTGCGGCGCCGGCGGCTCGAGGTCGCCCGTGAAGAAGCAGGTGCGCTCCCCGGTGTGGCACGCCGGGCCGGCCGGCTCGACCAGCGCGAGGACGGCGTCGCCGTCGCAGTCGACGCGCAGCGCGCGGACCTTCTGGACGTTGCCCGAGGTCGCGCCCTTGTGCCAGAGCTCGTCGCGGGAACGGCTCCAGAGGTGCATCTCCCCCGTCTCGCGAGTCTTCGCGATCGCCTCGGCGTTCGCGTAGGCGAGCGTCAGCACCTCGCCGCTGGCCCAGTCCTGGATCACGACGGGCACCAGGCCGCGGTCGTCGTAGGCGATGTCCATGGGTGGCATTCTCGCAACGAGCGCATTACGGTGGCCGTCGCCACCCGTCCCGGAGGGGGATCCAGCGCATGTCCGAGGTTCGCATCACCTACATCGGCGGGCCCACGGCGCTGATCGAGATCGGTCCGTGGCGGATCCTGACGGACCCGACCTTCGACCCGCCGGGCAAGCGCTACTTCTTCGGCTGGGGCACCGTGTCACGCAAGCTTCAGGGGCCCGCCCTGCCGTTCGAGGCGCTCGAGCCGGTCGACGCCGTGCTTCTGAGCCACGACCATCACGGCGACAACCTCGATCCGGCCGGCCGCGCGCTGCTGCCGCGGATGGGGACCGTCGTCACGACGCAGGCGGGCGCCGGCCGGCTCGGCGGTGAGGCGCGGGGGCTGGCGCCGTGGGCCACGACGACGCTCGAGGCGATGGGCCGCCCACCGCTGGAGATCACGGCCACGCCCTGCCGGCACGGTCCGCCCGGGAGCCATCCGATCGTCGGCGCCGTGATCGGCTTCGCATTGCGCTGGGAAGGCCAGGAGCACGGGACGCTGTGGATCTCGGGCGACACCGTCCTGTACGACGGCGTCCGCGAGGTCGCTCGGCGACTCGACGTCGGGACGGCGATCGTCCACCTCGGCGGGGTCCGCTTCCCGGTCTCCGGGCCGCTGCGGTACACGATGACCGCACGCGACGCGATCGAGCTGTGCGAGCTGCTGGATCCGCAGACGATCGTGCCGATGCACTACGAGGGCTGGAAGCACTTCCGCCAGGACCGCGCCGCCGCGGAGCGTGACTTCGCCGCGTCACCGCTGGCCGGCCGCGTGCACTGGCTGAAGGCCGGCCTACCCGAGCCGCTCACGGTCTGACCTGCTTCGGAGGGAGTGAGGCGGCGTGGCCGGCCCCCGCGTCCAGCCACCCCGCGAGGGCCTCGTCCTCCACGATCCCAGCGGCATCGACCACGACGAAGCCGCGCATCCGGCGCCCAGCCATCTCCATCGGGCCGACGTGCGGGTCATCGAGCGCGCGCTGGGCATCGTCGGGCTCCAGGCGGATCATCAGGTTCTCGCCCGCGGTCCCGCAGGCCATGTTGCCGTTCACCATCCAGACGATGCCGCCGAACATCCTGCGCTCGCTCACGCCGCTGCGCATCCCGACGAGACCGCGGATCCGGGCGGCGAGCTCCTCGGAGTAGGCCATCTGCGCGGCTGTGCCGGGGCGCTCTAGACGTACATGTCCGCCGAGATCCGGTCGACCTCGACGATCTCGTCGGCCGGGATCCCGGCGCGCTTGGCCGCGCTGATGATCGCGTCCGGAGAGTGGGCCTCGTAGAGGCAGTAGGAGCGGCGCCGGTCGGCGCTGAGGAACGAGAACAGCCAGCTCACACCCTCGTCGCCGTTGATCTCCTCGATCAGCGTGACATCGTCCTTCGTGAGCTCGAGCTGCTCCGCGAACGTCCGCTCGATCACGTACATGGGCATGAGCTGATCCTACGCCTCCGGTGCGTCCTCGACCAGGCGGCGCCGGTAGGCGTAGGCCGCGGCCTCGGTGCGGTTCGAGCAGTTCGTCTTCTGGAGAATGCTGCGCACGTGGTTGGCCGCGGTGTGCCTGCTGATCGACAGCGACAACCCGATCTCACGGTTCGAGCGTCCGTGTGCGACGAGCCGCAGGACGTCCACCTCGCGGCCCGAGAGCCCGTCCGGCAGCGCCGGCCCTCCCACCGGACCCAGGGCACGGACGCGGTCGAGCAGCACCGGCATGCCGATCGACTCCGCCAGCGTCCCCGCCTGCGTGAGCAGGTCGCGCGCGCGATCGACGTCGCCTTCGCGCTGAAGCAGGCGGGCGAACTCGTAGGCGGTGTGCGCCAGCCAGGTCCGCGCGCCCATCCGGCGGTCGAGCTCGAGCGCCGCCTCGAAGTGGCGCCGGGCCGCGTCGTGCTCGCCGAGCGTCGCGGCGAGCATGCCGAGGTACCGATCGACCGAGCCGTAGCACGCGACGCCGTGACCGATCATGACGTTCGAGCCTTCGAGCGGCATGAGCGCGGGATAGACGAGCTCGGCGACCGCGACGTGCCCGACCGCGCTCGCGGCGTCGGCGAGGTAGGTCAGCGACCCGAGCCACAGCGCCTCGCGCAGCTGCGAGAGGCCCTCCGCGCGGACGCGGTCGAGCTCGCGGGTGGCCTCCTCGTCCATCCCGAGCTCCGTCAACATCGCCGCCAGGCCCGGCCGCCACGCCCCGCCGCGGCTCTCGCTCGAGGCGAGCACGCGCATCACCGGCGCCAGCTCCGCCAGGCGCCCCTGCTCGCGGCGCACGCCGAACATCTGGATCCCGTAGATGCCGGAGGCATCGCGGCCGACCAGCAGGTGGCCCCAGTCGCGCGAGCGCGCCGCCGCGCTCTCCGCCTCGTCGAGCCGGCCCTCGAGGAGTGCGAGCGCCGAGCGGTAGTGCTCGGCGACGTGCAGGATGAACGGCTGGCGCGTGTCCTGGGCCATTCCCAGGGCGATCGCCAGCTCCTCGCGCGCGGCGGGAATCTCACCGAGTGCCATGAGTGCGGCGATCCGCCACTCCATCGCCTCGGCCTGGATCTCGATGTCCCCGATCGCCTCGCCGACCTCGCGCGCCTCGGCGAGCATCGCGAGGATCGTCTCGAGGTCGGTGGTCGCACGCGCCCAGTACGCGCCCATCAGCACGCCGGCCAGGCCCGGCCGGTCATCGACGCGCCGGGCCATGTCGATCGCCCGCGCGCGGACCTCGCGCGCGGTCGGCGCCTCGCCCTGGAACTCGAGCGCTCGTGCGAGCCCCGCCAGCACGCCGACGCGCAGCGTCGAATCGCGGACGTCGAGCGCCCCGGAGGCCTCCTCGAGCAGCTCGCGCGCGCCCTGATCGGTGACCCCGGGGCGCCAGCATGCCTTCTCGAAACCGATCGCCGCGCGCGCCAGCAGCTCGCCCTCCTCCAGCCGGCGCGCGATGTCGGCAGCCTCGCGGAACGCGTTCAGCGCGTCGTCGGAGCGGCCCTCACGGAACAGCGCCTCGCCGAGTGCGAGCAGGACCTCCGCGCGCCGGCACTCATCGTCGACGCCGATCCGCAGAGCCGTGCGCAGCCGATCGGCGGCCTCTCCGTGAGCGAGGGCGGCGGATGCCGCGTCGGCGGCGAGCAGGTTGTACTCGACCGCCCTCCCGGGCCCGTCGATCGGCGCGGCCGCGGCGAAGTGATGCGCCAGGTCGGCGAGGACCTTGCCGCGCCTCGGGCTGCCGCCGGCCTCGAGCGCCTCGGCGATGCGCAGGTGCAGCTCGGCGCTGCGCACGACGCTCAGACGGTCGTACAGCGCCCGGCGAACGAGCTCGTGCGTGAAGCGGTAGGCGAAGGTCGGGCCGGGCAGCTCCTCGATGATCCCGCTGCGCATCGCGGGGTCGAGCGCGGAGAGCCGCTCGAGCTCGACGGGCGCGGCCATGCGCAGGAGGCCGAGCTCGAACTCCGGCCCGGCCACCGCCGCGAGCTCGAGCAGCTCGGCCGTCGCGTGGTCCAGCCGTGCGAGCCGCTGGCTGACCACCTCGCGGACACTCTGGGGAGTCGCGATCTCGTGCAGTGGAACGGTCAGGCGCAGCATCCCGTCCTCGACGGCCACCGTGTCGGCGTCGATCAACGTCCGCCACAGCTCGCACAGCAGGAACGCGTTGCCCTCCGTGAGGTCGTGGATCGCCAGCGACAGCTCCCGCCCCGCGGGATCGATCTCGGCGCCCCCGGCGAGCCGCACGAACTCGCCGACGTCGTGACCGGTCAACCCCCCGAGATGCACGCGCACCACGTCGTCCGAGCGGCGCAGGTCGGCGAGCGTGTCGGCGAGCTCGACGGGAACGTCGGCGGCGTTGTCACGGAACGTCGCGAGGACCAGCATCCGCGCCTCGGTCGTCGCCCGGGCGAAATGGCGCAGCATGGTGAGGGTGGGCCCGTCCGCCCAGTGGACGTCCTCGATGATCAGCAGCAGTGAGCGCCGGCGCGCGGCGTTCGCCAGGACGTCGGAGATCGCCGTGTGCAGGCGGTGGCGCTCGGTGTCCGGGTCGGCGGCGATCGGGAGCGGCAGGCCGCTGACGCGGGAGCCGAGGTCCGGAAGCAGGCGACGCGAGTTCGCCACCCGCGGGGCCGAGATCCTCGCGCAGGAGCTCCTGATCGGCGCTCCGGACGAGTTGCTCGAGCGCATCGGCGACCGGTCGGTAGGGCGTGTGGACCACGGCATCACAGGCGCCGTAGAGGACGAGCACGCCATCGTCCGCGACCTCGTGGGCGAACTCGCGGACGAGCCGGCTCTTGCCCGAACCGGCCTCACCACCGAGCAGCGCGATCCGCCGTCCTTCGCCGGCCGCCCGGGGAACCAGCGCCCGCAGCCGGGCCAGCTCCGCCGTCCGCCCGACGAACGGTGTCGAGGGCGACAACCTGAGAGGACCGGGAAGTGCGTGTTCGGGCATCCGTCAGCCGATGATCAGATCTGATTATCGCCCCTTCCGCAAGGGTGTGGGAAGCCCGGGAAATCGGGTCAATCCGGGTCATGACATATGGCGCGCGCCGGATTACGGTCGCGTCCGACGCCGGGACTCCAGCCCGGACACTGACGGTGACCCAAGGAGACGCACCATGAGCACGACCACGATGGCGGCGCGGACGGCGCGACAGGAGTTCGGCAGCGCGTTCGCAGGCGAGCTCGTCGGCCCCGACGACCCTGGCTACGATGCCGCGCGCACGGTCTACAACGCGATGATCGACCGGCGGCCGGCGCTGATCTGCCGCTGCGCGAACAGCGATGACGTCGCGGCGACGATCGCCTTCGCCAGGCGCCACGACCTGCTCCTCGCGGTCCGCGGCGGCGGGCACAACGGCGGCGGCCTGGGCGTCGTCGACGACGGCGTCGTCCTCGACCTCTCGCAGCTGAA
Source organism: uncultured Solirubrobacteraceae bacterium (assembly GCA_963817295.1). Lineage (GTDB taxonomy): Bacteria > Actinomycetota > Thermoleophilia > Solirubrobacterales > Solirubrobacteraceae > F1-60-MAGs163. The sequence continues at coordinate 36,218 of CAWFOF010000005.1, forward strand.
CACGATCGACGTCGATGCCGCCGGGCGGACCGTGCGCGCCGGCGGTGGCTGCACCTGGGGCTCCGTCGACGCCGCGACGCATGAGGCCGGGCTCGCGACCCCGTCGGGGATCATCTCGACGACCGGCGTCGGCGGCCTGACGCTCGGCGGCGGCCTCGGCCACCTCTCGCGCAAGCACGGCCTGACGATCGACAACCTGCTCGAGGCGGACGTCGTGCTCGCGGATGGCTCGCAGGTGCGAGCGAGCGCCGACGAGAACACCGAGCTGTTCTGGGCGATCCGCGGCGGGGGCGGCAACTTCGGCGTGGTCACGTCGTTCACGTTCCGCGCTCACCCCGTGTCGACGGTGATCGCCGGCCCGACCTTCTGGCCGATCGAGCAGACGGCGGAGGTCATGCGCTGGTACCGCGAGTTCCTCCCCGCCCAGGAGCGCGAGCTGAACGGGTTCTTCGCGTCGATGACGGTGCCGCCGGCGGACTTCCTCCCCGAGGAGCTGCACCTGCGCAAGGTCTGCGGCGTGATGTGGTGCCACACGGGCGACGAGGCCACCGCCATGAAGCAGCTCGCCCCGGCACAGGAGGTGGGCACGCCGCTCCTGCACGGCCCCGGGCCGATGCCGTTCCCGGCCCTGCAGAGCCTGTTCGACGGCCTCTACAGCCCCGGGCTGCAGTGGTACTGGCGAGCGGACTTCGTGCGTGAGCTCCCCGACGCGGCGATCGAGCAGCACGCACGCTTCGGCGAGCGACTGCCGACCATGCACTCGACGATGCACCTGTACCCGATCGACGGGGCCGTGCACGACGTGAGCCCGAGCGAGACGCCGTTCAGCTACCGCGACGCGAACTGGTCCGAGGTGATCGTCGGCGTCGACCCCGACCCCGCGAATGCCGCGATGGTCCGCGACTGGACCGTCGACTACTGGGACGCGACCCACGAGTACTCGGCCGGCGGGGCGTACGTCAACTTCATGATGGACGAGGGGGACGCGCGCGTGCGGGCCACCTACGGCGACAACTACCCGCGGCTCGCCGCGGCCAAGCGCACGTACGACCCGGGGAACGTCTTCCGCGTCAACCAGAACATCGCTCCGGGCTGAGCGGCGCGGCCATCTAGGCCGCAGTGGCCAGCGGGCGCGCGTCGGCGCGCTCGCCGGCCGGCGGCCCGGCGTCCGCGAACGCCGGCGACGCCTGATCCAGGTACCAGCCGAACGCGCGATCGACGATCCTCGGGCTGCCGATCACGCGCAGCGCGAGCGTCAGCACGCGCGGCGGGAGCGCCGGGACCAGTCGCTGAAGCGCCAGGGCGATGCGGAACGGTCGCGCGTGGCGGTTGTGGAACGTCGCGTACGCGGCCAGCGCCTGCTCGCGCCCCTGCCGGCCCTCGATGACTCCGCGCACCTCGCGCCCGCAGGCGATCCCGAAGTAGAACGCGGTGCGGATCCCCTCGCCCGACAGCGGGAAGCAGTGACCGGCGCTGTCCCCGACGAAGAAGACGCCGTCGCGCGCGCCGATGCGCAGCCGGTGCGGGAACCAGTTGCCCTGATAGCGGATCGCGTCGCTGTCGAGCCGGCCGGCGAGCGCCACCGTCGGCTCCTTGACGTGCTGGTGAGGGTCGTAGGACCCGACGCCGATCCGCGCCTCGTCGCCGGCGGGGACGCGCCAGCCATATCCGCGGCGCACGAGGTCGCGCTCGACCCAGACGTCCAGTGCGTCGCCCGCCCCATCGTGGTCGGGATGCACCTCGAGCCCGCGTGAGAGCGGCGCCTGCGGCGGCTGGAAGTGCGGGTCGGACAGCACGCGCCGCCACCCGAGCGCGTCGATGACCAGCGGCGCGCTCAGCACACCGCGGTCGGTCTGGACGAGGACGTCGCCCCGCCTGTCGCGGCCGGCGCGGCACTCCACCTTCGCCGTCTCGAACCGCACACCCGGGCACTGGTCCCAGAGCGCCAGGCACAGGTTGCGGTAGTCGAACGACGACCAGCTCCACGGCAGGCGGTACCTCACGCTGCCGTGCGGCGTGGTGAACGTCATGTACGGAAGCTCCTGCTTGATCGCGCCCGCCACGCCCATGGCCTGCAGCCACGGCGTCGGGCACGCGCAGGCGGAGGTCTGCCGTTCGCCGATCTCGTAGCGATCGAGCACCAGGACGTCCGCGCCGCTGCCGGCCAGCTCGCGCGCGACGGCGAGCCCGGCGAAGCTCGCCCCGCAGATCAGCACGTCGACGCGCGTGCCGTCGAGCGACGTGCGCTCGGCGCCGCGCTTCGTGGCCCGGACGGTCACGGAGCGAGGGCCCCGGCGACGGCGCGTGCGGCCTCCCACGGGCGCAGGCGAGCCCGGCGGCCGACGACGTCGTAGTCGAGGCGCTCCACACGATCCAGTACGCGCAGGTAGACCGAGCGGGCCACCCGCACACCGGGGCGCATCGGCCCGGGCAGCGCCGCCGCGAGCGCCTCGGTGTCACCGAACAGGCGCCGCGCCCGCAGCACCTGCTGCGCGACGTGCTCGCGCAGGCGGTGGGTGGCGGCGTGGCGGGCCAGGTCCTCCTCGTGCAGCCCGGGCAGGTAGACCCGGCCCAGCCCCCAGTCGATCGGCACATCGCGGATGAGGTTCGTCAGCTGGAAGGCGACACCGAGGCTCGCGAGCTGGCCTTCCACGCCTTCGGGCGCGTCGAGCAGCGGCGCGACCAGCCGGCCGACCGTGGCCGTGCCGTCCATGTAGCGATCCAGCTGCTCCTGGCTGCGCATGCGCACCGGCTCCGCGCAGTCGGCCCGCATCGCGTCCATGTAGTTCCCCATGAGGTGCAGCGGCAGCCCGTGCCGCGGGCCGGCGTCGACGAGCGCGGCGATGATCGGATGCGTCGAGTACCCGCGCTGCAGCCCCGCCTCGAGCTCCGCCTGCCAGGCGTCGAGCGCGCTGCGCCGGGCACCGTTGCGGGTCATGTCGTCGGCGATCTCGTCGGCGCCGCGCACGTAGCCGTAGAGCGCGTGCACCGCCGGGCGCCGGTCGCGCGGCAGGCACCACGTGGCGAGGAAGTACGTGGGATCGTGACGCAGCTGCATGCGCCCACAGGCGCGATAGGCGTCGCGGAGCTGTTCAGGTGTCGGACCCAACGTGCCTCTACGGTAGACGCCATCGCTGCCGGTCAACAACCCCACCTGCTCGCGCGCCGCCTCGTGGTGGTCACGGGCAAGGGCGGCGTCGGCAAGACGACGGTCGCCGCCGCGGTCGCGCTGCTCGGCGCACAGGCGGGTCTGCGGACCGTCGTCTGCGAGGTCTCGGGACAGCGCCGCGTGCCGGGTCTGCTCGGCCACCCGACGGCCGGCTCGCCCGGGTCCGAGGAGCCGGTCGCACCCGACCTGTGGGCCACGACGGCCGACCCCGAGGGCGCGCTGGCCGAGTGGGCCGGCCGGATCATCAGGCCGCGAGCGCTCGTGGAGATCGCCGTGCGGTCCCGCGCCCTGTCCGGCTTCGTGGCCGCCGCCCCGGGCGCGCGTGAGCTGGTCACCGTCACGAAGGCGTGGGAGCTGCAGAACGCGCACCGCTGGGTCTCCGGTCGTGTCCCATACGACCTGGTCGTCCTGGACGCGCCGGCCTCGGGCCATGGCCTGGGGATGCTGCGCACGCCGCAGGACGTTCGCCGAGATCGCACGCGTCGGCCCGATCGCCTCGCAGGCGCGGCTCGTCCAGCAGCTGCTCGAGGACCCCGCCCGCACCGCGGTGGTCGCCGTGGCGACCGCGGAGGAGACCCCGGTCAACGAGACGCTCGAACTGCAGGACCGGCTCACGGAGCAGCTCGGGTACGCGCCGGCGGCGATCGTCGTGAACGCCGTCCTGCGCGATCCGCTGAGCGCCGCGGAGCTGGAGGCCGTCGCGGCCGCCGACGGGGTCTCCTCGGTCGTGGCCCACGCGCTGCACACCCGCCACGAGCGGACGAACATGGAATCGGCCCAGCTCCGGCGTCTGCGGCGTCATGCGCGCGTGCCCGTCGTGACGCTCCCCTACGTCGTGGGGGGCGCGATCGGCCCAGACGAAGTCACGGCGCTCGCGGCGTTGCTGGAGCGCCGGCTCGCGTGACGCGCCGCTGAGCCCCTACTCGATCCCGAGGCGGTCGAGCAGCCGGTCGTCACCGCGCCAGCCTCGGCGGACACGGATCGACAGGTCCAGGTGCACCTTCGTGCCGAGCTCGCGCTCGAGCTCCTTGCGCGCGGCCGTGCCGATCGCCTTGATCATCTTGCCCTCGATGGCCGACGAGGATGCCCTTCTGCGAATCGGTCTCCACCCACGCCAGCGCACGGACGCGCGTGAAGTCCTCGCGCTGGCGCTCGATGTCGTCGATGACCACCTCGACCGAGTGCGGGACCTCCTGGAAGGTCCGCCGCAGCACCTGCTCGCGCACGAGCTCGGCGAGCATCACGGCCTCCGACTGATCCGAGGTGTCCTGTGGCGGGAACATGAACGGCCCGGCGGGCATCAGCTCGCCGAGACGCTCGACCAGCGGGCCGACGCCCTTTCCCTTGCGCGCCGAGATCGGGAAGATCTCGTCGCCGACGCCGAGTGCCTCGGCGTCGATGAGCGCCTGCGCGGTGCGCGTGTGGTCCAGGCGGTCGCACTTGTTCACCGCGATGATCACCGGCACCGGGCTCTTGGCCAGCAGCGTCGCGATGAACCGGTCACCGGGGCCGACGCCCTCCTCGCCGTTCAGCACGAAGAGCGCCGCGTCGCTCTCCCTCAGCTCGAGCTCGACGCGCCGCTGCATGCGGCTCGTGAGCAGGTCGCGCGGGCGCTGGACGCCCGGCAGATCGACGAGCACGAGCTGCGTCGACTCGACCGTGCACACGCCGCGGATCGCGCGCCGCGTGGTCTGCGGCTTGTCGGAGACGATCGCGATCTTGTGGCCGACGATCGCGTTGACGAGCGTCGACTTGCCGACGTTGGGCCGTCCCGCGAGCGCCACGAAGCCGCTGCGGGTGCCGGCTGGGCCTACCACGAGAGGATCTCGGCCTGCAGCGCGAGCATCTCGCCGTCGTCGGTCTCGTGGTCCATCCCGACGAGGTGCAGGGCGCCGTGGACGATCGCCTCGCGGAGGTCCTCGGTGTGCTCGGCGCAGATGATGATGTCGCCCAGCTCGCGCGGGCCGTCGACGTCGTCGTCGGCGTCGACCGGGAACGACAGGACGTCGGTGGGCTCGTCCTTCCCGCGATGCTCGGCGTTCAGCTCGGCGATCCGCTCGGCGTCGACGTACTCGACGGCGACGTGACCGTCCTCGACACCCGCCGACGCGAGCGTCAGCGCCAGCAGGCGCTGCACCTCCGGCTCGGGCGGGGCGCCCGAGACCGCTCGTCGCCGATGACCTCGACCTCGAGCACTAGGGCCTTAGGCGCGCTTGCGGTCGGCGGGCCGCAGCTCGGGCGCGGAGCGCTCCGCGAACTCGCCGTAGGCCTCGACGATCCGCTGGACGAGGCGGTGGCGCACGACGTCCTCGCCGCCGAAGCGCACGAAGTCGACGCCCTCGACGTCGCGCAGGATGTCGCTGACGATCACGAGGCCGGACGTCTGCTCGCGCGGCAGGTCGATCTGCGTCACGTCGCCGGTGATCGACCATGCGCGACCCGAAGCCGAGCCGCGTGAGGAACATCTTCATCTGCTCGGGGCTGGTGTTCTGCGCCTCGTCGAGGATCACGAACGAGTCGTTCAGCGTGCGGCCGCGCATGAACGCGAGCGGCGCGACCTCGATCACGCCGCGCTCGAGGTACCCGGCGACCTTCTCGGGATCCATCATGTCGTTGAGCGCGTCGAAGAGCGGACGCAGGTAGGGGTCGATCTTCGCCATCAGGTCGCCCGGGAGGAATCCGAGGCGCTCGCCGGCCTCGACCGCGGGGCGCGTCAGGATGATCCGGTTGACCTCGCGCCGCGACAGCGCAGCGGCCGCCATCGCGACGGCGAGGAAGGTCTTGCCCGTGCCGGCCGGGCCGATCCCGAAGGTGACGGTGTTCTCGCGGATCGAGTCGACGTAGTGCTTCTGGTTGGCCGTCTTCGGTGCGATCTTGCGCGCCCGGTGACGCCAGACGGTGTCCTCGAGGATCGACGCCGGCGAGACGTGCTGGTCGAGCGCCCCGGTGACGGCCTGGATCGTCCCGCCGCTGAGCTCGTGGCCCTGATCGGAGAGGTCGGCGAGCTCGCGAACCACGAGCGCGGCCGCCGCGACGCTCTCGGCGTCGCCGTCGAGCGTGACGAGGTTGCCGCGCAGGAACAGGTCGCAGGCGACGTGCTCCTCGAGTTGGCGCAGGACCGCGTCTCCCTGCCCGGACAGCGCGGCAGCCGCCTCGTTGGACACCTCGATCGTGCGCCTCATCAGCTCTTGAGTGCCTCCTGGACGAGAGCCGAGACGCGCTTTCCGTCGGCGCGTCCCGCCACCTTCGCCATCGTCGCCTTCATGACAGTTCCCATGTCCTTCGCAGAGGTCGCCCCGGTCTCGGCCGACCGCACCCGCGACGATCGCCCGCAGCTCGTCGTCGGAGAGCTCGGCCGGCAGGTACGTCTCGATCAGCGCCGCCTCGGCCTCCTCGGCGTCCGCGAGCTCGGGCCGGTCGCCGCCGCGGAACGCCTCGGCGGCCTCGAGCCGGCGCTTGCGCTCGCGGCGCATCACCGCCAGCTCGTCGCCCTTGCCCTCCTTGGCGTCCTTCTGCAGTTCGGACAGCAGCAGCCGGAGCGTTCCGACACGGTCCTTCTCGCCCGCCTTCATGGCTGTGACGATGTCCTGCTTCACGGTGTCGGTCACCGGCATCTGCAATCCATCATAGGAGGCTCGGCGGCGGCGCCCCCTCGTCTACTTTCCGGCATTCGACGAGACGTACTTCGCCACGGCGTCGATCTCGGCGTCCGACAGCGTGCCGCCGAAGGCCGGCATCCCGCCGCCTCCGTTGGTGACCTGCCGCTTGACGCGGTCCTCGTCGGGCCTCAGGTCGTCGAGGTTCGGTCCGACCTGGCCACTCGCGTTCGCCTCCTTGAGCGTGTGGCAGGTCGAGCAGTTCTGCGCGAAGACGTTCGTACCGGCCGCCGTCGCGCTCGCGGGGCCCGCGGGAAGCGCCGTGCCCGCCGCCGCGCTCGAGTTCTCGCCACCGCCACATGCCGCGAGGACGCCGGCGGCGAGCATCAGCGCCGCGAACGCGGTCGCCACGTGCAGGAGAAGATGAATCGCCGCATCCGCATCGGCGGAGGCTAGACGCGATCGCCGGCGGGCTGCGGATCCTCGGCGTTCCCGAGGCCGGACGGCGCGGCGCGCCGCTGGACCTCAGCCAGCGACGCCGGGTGACCGAGCTTCCCGAGCTCCGAGCCGTCGCGCCCGAAGAACAGCTGGACGTTCCAGTCGATCAGCAGGCGCGACTTGCGCTTCAGCCCGGGCATCATCGCCAGGTGATAGGTCCGCGCGAGCAGCCACGCGGGGAGGCCGCGCCAGCGGATCCCCATCGTGCTCGCGACGGCCTTCTGGCTGCCCATGTCGACGAACACCCCACGCGTCTTGTAGGTGAACGGGCGCACCGTGCCGCTGCCGATCGTCGCGGCGACGTTGCGCGCCACCAGCCGCCCCTCGCGGATCGCGTGCTGGGCGGTCGGCGGGCTCGGGTTGCCGCGGCGAGCGGGATCGTCGACCGCGGCGGCGTCGCCGATCGCCCAGACGTCGTCATGGCCTTCGACGCGGAGCGTCCGGTCGGTGCGGATCCTCCCGCTCTGATCGAGCGGCAGGCCGAGCTGCGCCACGATCGGCGCCGGACGCACGCCGGCGGTCCACACCACGGTGTGGGAGGGCACGGTCTCACCGTCGGACAGGCGCGCAGTTCCGGCCGTCACCTCCTCGAGCGTCGTGCTGGTCCTGATGTCGATGCCCCGGCCGCGCAGCTCGCGCGTCGCGAACTCCGCCAGTGACGGCGGGATCTCCGGCATCACTCGGTCACGCGCCTCGACGAGGATGAAGCGCAGGCCCTCATTGCGACAGCGCGGGTAGAGCCGGATCTCGTCCGCGGCGAAGTCCTGGAGCTCCGCCAGCCCTTCGAGCCCGGCGTACCCGGCACCGACGAACACGTAGGTCAGCCACGCTCGGCGCGCGGCAGGGTCGTCGAGTGTCTCGGCGATCTCGAAGGTCCGCAGCAGCCCGTTGCGCAGCGCGATGGCCTCGGAGATCGACTTGAAGCCGATCCCGTGCTCGGCGAGCCCGGGGATCGGGAGCGTCCGCGAGACCGAGCCGAGCGCGACGATCAGCTGGTCGTAGGTCAGTTCCGCCGCGGTGCCGTCGAGGCGCTCGAAGCCGACCTTGCGCGCGGGCGGATCGGCGCCGGTCACCCTTCCGAGCTGCAGATCCGTCCGGCGCAGCTCCTCACGCAGCGGCACGACGACATGCCGCGGCTCGAGACTCCCGGCCGCCGCCCCGGGCAGCAGCGGGGTGTAGAGCATGAAGTTGTCCTCGCTGACGAGCGTCACGCGGGCGCTCTGCGCCGGCAGCACGCGCTCGAGCGTCCGTGCGGCGTAGAAGCCGCCGAACCCGCCGCCCAGGATGACGACGTTCCAGGCCATCAGGCGGCGGGCACCGCCACTGCGGCGGGCCGCAGCACGCGCTCCAGGAAGGCGAGCTGATCGCCTACCGCCCGCTCGAAGTCGTTGCCCGTGTAGATGTCGAAGTGCCCGATCGGGTAGTGGATGACCTCGCCGCGCGGCGCGTTCTGCGCCATCTGCGCCGCAGGCCCGGGAGGCGTCGTCGCGTCGCGATCGCAGACGCACACGAGCAGCGGGCAGCGGACGTTCGCGGCCTTCGTGACCGGGCGCCAGGAGCCGACGAACAGCATGATGCGCGCGCCGACGGCGTTCTCCCACTTCGAGTCCTCGCCGACGATCGACGCGAAGCCGGGCTGGGCCTCGGGCGCGGTCATCACGGCATAGCTCCCGGGAGGGCCTGTCGGCGCGATCGTCACCGGTGTCCTGCCGCGTGCGCCGGCGACGAGGTCGAGGATCGCGTCGACCGAACCGCGCAGTGCCGTCCTCGGCGGCGTGATGCGCAGTTGCGCGAGCCCGTCGGCGAACGGCGCCTGCGCGACCACGGCGGCGATCCGGTGGTTGCGCGACGCGACGTCGACGACGTGGCCGCCGCTGAACGACGAGCCGAACAGCGCGATGCGCTCCGGATCGATCCACGACTGGCGGCCGGCGAACAGCACCGCGTTCTCGTAGTCCTGCTGTTGGCGGCGGATGTCGATCACCTGGCGCGGCTCTCCGCCGCTGTCACCGAATCCGCGGTAGTCGAACAGCACGACGCCGAACCCCGCGTCGGCGAAGCGCTCGGCATACGGCGCGAGCCCGTCGCGGCGGGTCGCGCTGAAGCCGTGAGCCATCACGACGCACGGGATGCGCTCGTCGCCACGAGACTCGGGCTCGTACAACCACGCGGCAAGGTCGTCGCCGGCGGAGGGGAAGGTCACGTCGGTCCGGATGTGGCTCATGAGCCGAACGGTATCCGGGTGCGCCGAGCGGCGTAAGGTTCGAGTTCGCGGCAGACCTGACAACGACCGGTGAGGACCCTGATCATGGCCAGCGTGCCCAATCTCCACGGCAAGGTCGCCGTCGTCACCGGGGCCGCCTCGGGCATCGGCGCGGCCACCGCCCGGCTGCTGGCCCGTCATGGCGCCCGCGTGCACGTCGTCGACATCGACGGCGAGGGCGCACAGCGCGTCGCGGCCGGCATCGGCGGGGCCGCGGCCGCCCACCAGGTCGACACGACAGACCCGCAGGCGCTGGAGACGCTCGCCGAGCGCGTTTTCGCCGCGGACGGGGCCGTCGACATCCTGCACAACAACGCGGGCGTCGGGCACGCGGCCGACATCGCCTCGACCACCGCCGCGGACTGGCGCCGCGTCATCGACGTCAACGTGCTCGGAGTGGCCTACGGCGTCACCGCCTTCGTTCCTCGGATGCTCGCGCAGGGCCGCAGCTCGCACATCGTCAACACCGCCTCCGGCGCCGGCCTCGTCCCGCTGGCGCAGATGGTGCCCTACACCACCAGCAAGTTCGCGGTCGTCGGCATGAGCGAGGCGATGCACGCCGAGCTGAGCCCGCAGGGCATCAAGGTCACCGCCCTGTGCCCGGGCGTGATCGACACGAACATCGTCGCGACCTCGGTGATGCGCGGCGAGGCGGCCGAGAAGCAGGATCGCGCCGTGGCGTTCTACCGCAAGCGCGGCGTCTCCCCCGACGTCGTGGCGGCTGCGGTGCTCGACGTGATCGGACGTCACCGGCTCGTCGTCCACGTGCCCGTCTCGCACGTGCTGCCCGGCGCTCTCGCCCATCGGATCTCACCCCGCCTGACCCAGGCGGCCGCGCGCAACGGCCTGCGAATCGTCACGCGATAGGAAGCGCACTAGCGCACGAGCAGCAGCGCGGCCCATTCGCCGCCGTGGCGGCGGTCGGCCTCGCGCAGGCCGTGATGCTCGGTGAACGCCGCAGCGACCTCGTCGGCCTCGCGCGCGAGCAGCCCGCTGGCAATCAGCGCATCCGGCCGTGCGCCGCCGTGAAGCCTCTGCGAGCGACCGACAGAAGCAGCGGGCGCAGCAGGTTGGCGAGCACCGTCGGCGCGCACGGCGCCGGCCCGTCGTGGATCAGGTCGAAGCGGCCGGGCTTCGACGACGGGCGTCGTTGACGATCGCGTTCGCGCGCGTCGCCTGACGCTCTCGGCCTCGTGGTCGACGCCCAGCACCGGCGCCCAGCCGAGACGCGCCGCGGCGATCGCGAGCACGCCGGAGCCGCACCCCAGGTCGACGCACGCGCCGCCGGGCTCCAGCTCGAGCAGCAGCTCGAGGCACAGGCGCGTGGTGTGGTGCGCGCCGGTGCCGAACGCCTGACCGGGGTCGATGACGAGCTCGGTGACACCCTCGTCCGCCGAGGCGCCCTCCCATGGCGGACGCACGCGCAGGGCACGGTCGCCGCGACGCACCTCGACGGGGCGATGGAAGGCCTTCCAGCGCTCGTGCCAGTCGTCGGGAACCTCCTCCGTGACGACGTCGACCAGCGCGCCGCCGACCGCCGCCTGCAGGTCGGGGAGGGCCGGCAGCTCCCCCGGGGCGCCGTAGACCGCGTACTCGATGACGTCGCCGAGATCGCGCTCCTCGACGCCGGAAGGCGCGTACTCCAGCAGCTCCGCCAGCGCGATCTCCGCGTCCTCGCGACGCACGCGCAGCGCGAGCCGGATCATCGGCGGCCGCCGAAGAGCCGCCGCAGCTTCGCGGTCATGCCCTCGGGGGCGGCGAGGTTCTCCGGGGTGAGCGATGTCGGCGAACGTCTCCAGCATCTCGCGCTGCTCGGGGCGCAGGCGCCGCGGGATCGTGACGTTGATGACGACGCGCAGGTCGCCGCGGCGGTCCGGGCGCCGCAGCTGCGGCATGCCCTGGTGCTCGACGGTGACGATCTCGCCAGGCTGCGTGCCCGTCGGCACGCGGACGTCGAGCGTCTCGCCGCCGAGCACTTCGACCGGCAGGTCGCCGCCGAGCGCCGCGAGCGGAGCCGGGACGTCGAGCACGGTCACGAGGTCGTCACCGTCGCGCACGAGGTTGTCGTCGGCGCGATGCGAACCTGGACGTAGAGGTCGCCGGGCGGACCGCCGCGCTCGCCCGCGTGGCCGCGGCCCTGCAGGCGTATGCGCTGGCCGTCGGCGATGCCGGGCGGGATGTCGACGTTGAGGGTGCGCGCGCCGACGACCCGTCCGCGGCCGTCGCAGTGCGTGCAGGGCGTCTGGGGAATCCGTCCCTCGCCGCCGCAGACGTTGCAGGCGGCGCTGCGCAGCACCTGGCCGAACGGGGAGCGCACGGCGACCTGAAGCACGCCCGTGCCGTCGCAGGTCGCACATGTCTCGACCGGCGTTCCGGGCTCGGCACCCTCGCCGTCGCAGCGCGCACACGTGTCGACGGCCTCGAAACTCAGCTCGACCGACTTGCCCGACGCCGCCTGCGCGAGGTCGATGTCGACGCCCATGATCGCGTCGTCGCCCTGCAGCGGGCCACCGGCGGAGCCTCCGAAGCCGCCCGCGAAGCCAGGCCCGAAGAACGCCTCGAACAGGTCGCCGAGTGAGCCGAACCCCTCGAAGTTCGGGCGCATGCCGCCACTTCGCAGGCCTTCGTGGCCGTAACGGTCGTAGATCTCGCGGCGCTTGGGATCGTTGAGGATCTCGTACGCCTCGGCCGCCGCCTTGAACTTCTCCTCGGCCTGCGGGTCGTGCGCGTTGACGTCCGGGTGCAGCTCACGCGCCAGCTTGCGGAATGCCTTCTTGATCGCCGTCTCGTCGGCGTCGCGGGCGACGCCGAGAACCTCGTAGGGGTCTCGGGGGAGCGTGCTGCTCAACGGTTCAACCTTCGTAGACGTCTTCCACGTAGCGCGAGAGCTGCAGAGCGGCCTCGCGCACGGTGGCGATCGTGCGCCCGTAGTCCATCCGCACCGGGCCGATCACCGACACCGTGCCGAGCTTGCGCGTCGGAAGACCGTAGCCGGATGCCACGAACGCCAGCGAGCGCAGGCCGGCAAGCTCGTTCTCGCTGCCGATCCGAACGAGCACGTCGCGCGTGCCGAGCGCGGAGTGCAGAACGCCCAGCAGGGCGACGCGCCGCTCCAGCGCGCTCATCAGCTCGTTGATCTGGGCGAGGTCCTGGAGGCGGTCGCCGCCGAACAGCCGCGCGGCGCCCTCCATGTAGATCACGTCCTCCGAGGTCGACTGGAGCTCGCCGAAGGCCGGCACCAGCGCATCGAGGAAGCGCTGCTCCGAGGACCCGAGCGACGGATCGGTGAGCCGCTGTTGAGCATGCGCGCGCCGAGGCCGACGCCCGCGAGCCGCTCGTTGAGGTATTCGCCCGCCCACGAGACGAGGCCGGAGTCGACCGGCGCGTCGAACGTCAGCATCCGCTTCGAGACGCCGCCGGTCGACGTGATGACGACGACCATCGCCACCTGCGGCTGGAGCAGCAGGACCTCGACGTGGCGGATCGTCGCGGTGTCCAGCGGCGGCGCGGAGACGACGGCCAGCAGGTTCGTGACCTGTGCCAGCGTCTCGGTCGTCAGCTGCATCGCCTCGTCGACTTCACGTCGCATCAGCGGCAGGTCGAGCTGTGCGCGGCGCGTCTCGGGCAGCAGGCGGTCGACATAGACGCGGCGCCCGGCGTCGGTCGGCACACGGCCCGCGGACGTGTGCGGGTGCTCGAGCAGGCCGAGCTCTTCGAGGATCGCGAGCTCGTTGCGGATCGTCGACGCGCCGCAGGCGATGTCGGGATCCTCGGCCAGCGTCTTCGAGCCGACGGGCTGGCCGGTGGCCTGGTCGGCCTCGACGACCTTGCGCAGGATCAGCTCTTGGCGCGGCGTGAGCACGCACTGATGGTACTTCTCGCGGCGGCCCCGGCCGGCGGATCAGACGATGATCGCCACCGCGCCGCCGTCGGCCGACCACGCCGCGCCCGTCACGGTGCTCGCGCGCTCCGAACACAGGAACACGACGACGTCGGCGATCTCACCGGGCTCCGCGAAGCGGCCGAGCGGGACCTTGGCGGTCTGGATCGCGATCGCCTCGTCGCGCGTCACGCCGCGTGCCGCGGCCGACTGGTCGGCCATCCCCCCGGGCGCCGTCCACATCTCCGAGGCGGTCGCACCGGGAGCCACCGCGTTCACGAGCACCGCCTGCGATGCGTACGCGTCGGCGAAAAGCCGCGAGAGCGACAGCTGCGCGGCCTTCGTGACGCTGTACGCCGGGTTCGTCAGCGACGGGCGCTTGCCGGCGGAGGAGCAGACGTTGACGATGCGCCCTCCACCGCGCTCGGCCATCCGCGGCGCGGCCGAGCGCATCAGCCGCATCGGGGCGAGGACGTGCAGCGCGTAGAGCGCGAGCCAGTCCTCGTCCGTGAGCTCGTCCAGGCCGGCGGCCCAGGTCGCTCCGGCGTTGTTCACGAGCACGTCCACCCCGCCCATCTGCTCGGCGCACGTGGCGATGATCCGCTCGTCGGCGTCGGCGTCCGTCACGTCGCAGGCCAGCCAGGCCGCCTGGTCGCCGCACTCATCGGCGGCGGCGCGCAGCTCCTCCTCGCTGCGGGCGACGAGCAGCACCCGCGCGCCCTCGGCGCACAGGCGCCGGGCACTCGCGCGGCCGATGCCCTGGCTGGCGCCCGTGACGACGCAGACCTTGTCCTTCAGTCCGAGGTCCATCGGCCCATCATCGCGCGACGGTGGTTGACGGGCAATTGACGGTCCGTGGACGCCGCCGCGCAACACTGCGAGCGGTTTCAGCCGGCGGGATTTCGTTCAACATCGTCCTGGATGTTCGGCGCTGACCGCGGCGGCGGCGACCGGGACCGACAGCGCGGGGGGCGCGCCGAGGACGGGTAGCGCCCCTCGTGCCCTGATCTGCTCTGCCAACGCCATGGTCGCGGGCTCCGGCACCGCTCCCAGGATGTCGTGCATCCGGCTGCTGAGCCGCTCGTAGACCGCGACAGCCTCGAAGCGCCTGCCACCGTCGGCGAGCAGCCGCATCAGTTCACGGGACGCGGCCTCGTCCAGCGGATCGAGGCGCACGAGCCGCCAGGCCCAGTCGATGGCCTCTTCGCGCGTGCCCCGCTGCTGGGCGTCGTTCACCAGACGCGCCATCACCGACGCCACGCGGTGGTCGTGTGCGGCTCGCGCCTCCGCCGCCCAGTCGTCGTCGATCCCGTAGAGCAGTGGCCCTCGGCACAGCGCCACGGCCTCGTCGAGCCGGCCCGCGGCAACGTGCGCGTCGAAATCCGCAAGATCGGTGGCGACGCGGTCCGGGGCGAAGCCGACGCAGCGCCGGTCGGCGATGAGCGCCCCGGCCTCGGCGCCGAGCGCGGCGCGGACGGTCCACAGCGCGGTGCGCAGGCTCGCCCGCGCGTGGTCCTCGGACGCCGCGGGCCACAGCCTCCCGGCGACATGCGAGCGATCGTGAACGCCCGGTTCGAGCGCGAGCCATCCCATCAGCGCCCGTGGCCGGGCGCCTCGTGGCGGCGCGAGCCAGATGCCGTTACCCCCGACCTCCAGCTCACCGAGCAGGAGGATGCGCAGCACGTGGGTGAGCGTATCGCTTGCTCAACGCGGTGCAAGGGCTGGAAAGGGACGGTTGTTGGGGCTTGTGGCGCTTGTGACGGGACGTTCTTTTTGTGTTTCGCGCAACTCGACCGCGCTTTGCGCGGATCGAGTTGGCGACGTCACTTGCCGGATCGAGTTGGCGACGTTACTTGCCGAGTTCCAGCACCGCGAGAAACGCCTCCTGGGGCACTTCGATGCGGCCGACCTGCTTCATCCGCTTCTTGCCTTCCTTCTGCTTCTCGAGCAGCTTGCGCTTGCGCGAGATGTCGCCGCCGTAGCACTTGGCGATCACGTCCTTGCGGAAGGCCTTGACGGTCTCGCGGGCGACGATGTGCGACCCGATCGCGGCCTGGATCGGCACGTCGTACTGCTGACGCGGGATCTTCTCGCGCAGCTTCTCGGTCAGCATCCGGCCGACCGCGTAGGCCTTGTCCTTGTGGACGAGCATCGAGAGCGCATCGACAGGCTCGCCGGCCAGGAGCACGTCGAGCTTGACGAGGTTCGACGCCTTGAGGTCGGCGATCTCATAGTCCAGCGACGCGTATCCGCGGGTGCGCGACTTGAGCTGGTCGAAGAAGTCGATGACGATCTCGGCCAGCGGCAGGTCATAGGTCAGCTGAACGCGTCCGGCCGACAGGTAGTGCATCCCCGTGTGCTCGCCCCGCTTCTCCTGGCAGAGCTCCATGATCACCCCGATGTACTCCGTGGGCGTCAGGATGCTCGCCTTGATCATCGGCTCGCGGATCTCCGCGACGCGGGCGGCGTCGGGCATGTCGGAGGGGTTGTGGACCTCGAGCACATCCCCGTTCGTGAGCTCGACCTCGAAGCCCACCGACGGCATCGTCGCCAGCAGGTCGAGGTCGTACTCGCGCTCCAGGCGCTCGCGCACGATGTCCATGTGCAGCAGGCCGAGGAAGCCGCAGCGAAAGCCGAAGCCCAGCGCGTCCGACGTCTCCGGCTCCCAGGTCAGCGCCGCGTCGTTCAGGCGTCAGCTTCTCGAGCGCGTCGCGCAGGTCGGCGTAGCGGTCCGAGTCGATCGGGAAGAGGCCGCAGAACACCATCGGCTTGACGTCCCGATAGCCCGGGCAGCGCCTCCGTCGCGCCGCCGCGCGAGGTCGTCAGAGTGTCACCGACACGCAGGCGGGTCACGTCCTTGATGCCCGGTGATGACGTATCCCACCTCGCCGGCCGAGAGCGTCTCGACACTGGTCATCGCCGGGCGTGAAGAAGCCGATGTCGTCGATGTCCGCCTCGGTGCCGGCGACCATCGCGCGGATCGCCTCACCCTTGGTGAACACGCCGTCGACCACGCGGATGTAGGCGACGACGCCGCGGTACTGATCGAACTCCGAGTCGAAGATGAGCGCCCGCGCCGGGGCGTCGATGTCGCCCGATCGGCGGAGGGACCTTCGCGACGAGCTCCTCGAGCACGTCGGCGACGCCCTCGCCCGTCTTGCCGGAGATGATCTTGATGCCCTCGGCCGGCTCGCCGAGCAGCTCGGACACCTCGGCGCCGACGCGCTCGGGCTCCGCGCCCGGCAGGTCGATCTTGTTCAGGCACGGGATCAGCTCGAGGCCCGACTCGATCGCCAGGTACGTGTTGGCGAGCGTCTGCGCCTCGACGCCCTGCGAGGCATCGACGACGAGCAGCGCACCCTCACAGGCCTCCAGTGAGCGCGAGACCTCGTAGGTGAAGTCGACATGCCCGGGTGTGTCGATCAGATGCAGCTGATAGGTCTCGCCGTCACGGGCCGTGTAGAAGACTCGGACCGCCTGCGCCTTGATCGTGATGCCGCGCTCGCGCTCGAGATCCATCGAATCGAGCATCTGGGCGCGCATGTCGCGGGCGTGCACCGTGTCCGTCATCTCGAGGATGCGGTCGGCCAGCGTCGACTTGCCGTGGTCGATGTGGGCGATGATGCAGAAGTTGCGGATGTGCGCCTGATCCATGCGGAGGTACAGGGTAGGGCGCGGGCTGGCGGCGTGTGCCGCGGGAGGCGTTGGGAACCTCTTTCAGAAAGGCGGCAGCCGTAGGATCGCGGGCTCGCGGCCCCGCCGCCACGATCCCTCGCCAATGCAAC
Organism: uncultured Solirubrobacteraceae bacterium; assembly: GCA_963817295.1. Taxonomy (GTDB): domain Bacteria; phylum Actinomycetota; class Thermoleophilia; order Solirubrobacterales; family Solirubrobacteraceae; genus F1-60-MAGs163. Next base: position 53,409 of record CAWFOF010000005.1, read on the forward strand.
CAGCATCGGCAGCGGAATCGGTTGTCCTCAGGCATCCACGAACCCGGCGCCCTACGACCACCGCCTCATTCCGAAACAGGCTCTAGGCGCCGGGCGCGGACGCTGCATGCGGCGCGGGCGGCGCGAGCCAGACGTCGTCGCGACCCTCCGCCTTCGCGCGGTACAGCGCGCGGTCGGCGCGGCCGACGAGCGCGTCGTCGTCCTCCGCCACGCCGGAGACCGCGACGCCGATCGAGACGGTCACGTCGATACCGCAGGCGCGACGGCCTCGCGCATACGGCGCGCGGCGTTGAGCGCCTCGGCGTCGTCGGTGACCATCAGCACGGCGGCGAACTCGTCGCCGCCGAGCCGGTAGAGCATGTCGCCACGGCGCAGTGCGGCCTCGAGCGCGTCGGCGACGGCGATCGAGCGCGCGATCGCCCTCCTGGTGGCCGTGGCGATCGTTGAGCTCCTTGAAGTGGTCGACGTCGCAGAGCGCGACGGCGGTTGCGACCGGCCGACGGTGCGAGACCCGCAGCGCCTCGTGGAACGTCCCGCGGTGTCCGAGCCCGGTCAACGGGATCGGTCGCCGCACGGTGGCGCAGCTCCGCGACGGCCGCCGCGGTGCGCAGGCAGCTCGCGGCCTGCGCTGCGACGAGCTCGAGCAGCTCCACGCGGTCGGTCGAGGTCTGCACGCGCCGGGCGTCCGCCACGATCAGCAGGCCGAGTGTCTCGCCACGCGAGATGAGCGGTGCCGCGATCACGGTGGTCGCCCCGGCAGAGCGCAGCGCGGCGAGCGCCGGCGGCAGCGGCGCGGCCGCCGGTCCGGCGTCCGTGAGCGTCGCGCACGAGGCGCCGTCCGCGACAAGCGTCTCGAGGCTCGCAAGCTCGTCGACCGGCACCGCCAGCAGCGCGTGCGCCAGCGGCCCGGCAGCGCAGCGTGAGACGAGCGGTCCTTCTCTTCGCCGCGCAGCAGAACCGCGCTCTCCATCTCGGCGAGGTCGAGTGCGGCGACCAGCGTCGCACGCTCGATCCGGGCTGGATCTTCGAGCCCGGCCAGCGCCGCGGCATGCTGCGCGAGCCTGCTGGCGGGGCCTTCCTCGGGCGGGCCGCCGAGCTCGTCGATGCGCCGTCCGAGCACCGCGGCGGCGGTCCGCGCGGCATGCCTCGTCGCACGGGTCAGGCCACCGTCGGCGGTGACCGCCAGCACGCCGGCGACGCGCCCGCCGGCGTTGAGTGGGACGCAGATGACTCCGCTGCTCACGCCCGGTCGCATCACCTCGAGCTGCTCGTCGCCGAAGCGCAGCGCCCGACCGACCGGGCCGTTGGCGACGGGCACGCCGTCAAGCACGTGGGAGGAGCCCGCCGACGCGAGCGAACGCAGGCTGCCGGCACGGGCGAGGTAGGCCGTCGCGCGCAGGCGTCCACCGGCGGCCAGCAACGTGACCGCCGCATCGCTGGCAGCGGTCAGATCGTCGGCGCGCGCGAGCGCGGCCTCGATGGTGGAGCCCTCCACATGTGAACGGTATCGACGACCGCGGGCGAGAGCGTAACCCGGGCGACTTCCGTTCACCGCAGAACGACTGCCGCCCGGCGCGCGTGGTTCGCCGTCCAGCGCGATTCCCGGAAGCCCCCTGCGGGGCGGGCCGAGCGCCGGCCGGACCAGCGGGAGGCGATGGACGACAGCGGACATGGCGTCACGTTCGCCGCATCGCACGCGCCGCCTGCGCGGCTGGACGAACGTCCGAGCCGCGCCTCAGGCTGCGCGTCGCAGGCGGCCGCGTCACGAACCGCTGGATCTGCTGCGCCTCGGCGATGCGCAGGAAATGCACCGCTCCGACGTAGACGGCGGCGCCGGCGATCAGGGCCCCGCTGACGGCGATCAGGCGCGAGAGCGCCCCGGCATCGCCGAGCAGCCCGTCGAGTCCCCACCACACCGCGTACGAGACCGCGGCCAGCAGCGCCGACGCCGCGAGGACCTTCAGCGCGGTGATCGTCGTCTGACGCCCTTCGATCTCCCCGTCCAGTTCACGACGCAGGTAGCGCAGCTGCGCGAACGTCATTCCCGCGCTGGCCACGGCGGTGCCGATCACGGGTCCGGCGATCCCGAACGGCTTGTACAGCGCGAGCGACAGGATCAGGTTGGCGACGAGGTTGGCCGCAGCCAGGGCCGTCGGGATCCACGGCCGCTGGAGTGAGAAGAACGTGCGCGTCAACAGCAGGTTGACGCCGGCGAACGGAAGCGAGAGCGAGAACCACAGCAGTGCCGTGGCGACCTCGTCCGTCGAGTCGCTGCGGAAGTTCCCGTACTGGTAGATCAGTTCGATGATCGGCCTCGCAAGCACGGCCGTGAGCGCGGCCGCCGGCACCAGGAGCAGCAGGTTCTGCCGGGTGCCCGTGCCGACCAGCGCGCGCAGGCCGCCCGTGTCGCGCCGCGCGACGAGCCGACTCAGAGACGGGAACAGCACCGTCGCGAGCGCGACGCTGAAGATGCCCTGCGGCAGCATGTACACCCGGAAGGCCGCGTCGATCGCGCGCGGGGCGCTCTCGGATATCAGCGCGCCGATCATCGAGTTGATCAGCAGGTCGATGTTGATGACGCCGAGGCCGATCGTCACCGGGAGCATCAGCACGAAGACGCGCTTGACGTCCGGATTGCGCCAATCGAGGTGGAACTTCAGGCGGAAGTCGATGCGCCCGAGCACCGGGATCACCATCAGCAGCTGGACGACCGTGCCCACGAGCACGCCGATCGCGTAGGCGTAGATCTGGTTGGGGCCGGAGAACAGCGGGCGCAGTGCGATCAGCGCACCGATGATCACGATGTTCCAGACGAGCGGAGCGATCGCCGGGATCGTGAAGTGGTGGTAGGAGTTGACGATCCCGACGAGCAGCCCGTTCAGGCCGAGCAGCACGACCACCGGGAACAGCACCTGCGAGAGCCCGACGGTCAGGTCGATGAGCTGCGGCGTGAACTGATCGCCGGGGATGAACAGCGGCATGATCACGCCTGCGCCGACGATGAACAGCGCGCTCAGAGCGCCGAGGACGAGCAGGATGATCCAGAACAGCGTCGAGGCGAGCAGGATCGCTTCCCGGCGGCGCTTCTGCTCGAGGTACTCGGCGAAGATCGGCACGAACGCGGCGCTGAGCGCAGCGTCGGCGAACAGCCCGCGCACGAGGTTGGGGACCTGGAACGCGATCGTGAACGCCGAGGCCGAGCCACTGGTTCCGAAGTAGCTCGCCGCGACGACCTCGCGGGCGAGACCGGCGATCCGCGACAGCCCGGTGGCGATCGAGAAGATCGCAGTGTTGCGCGCCATGCCGGCGCGCGCCGCCGGCACCTCGGCACCGCCATGCTCCTCGCGCTCCTCGGCGGCGACACGCTCGACGGCGCGCCGCGCCGCAGACGCACCGGCCGCCGCATCCATGTCCGGGGCGCTGCCGCCGATGCCCTCGGCGTCGACGAGCGCCCCTGGATCCTCAGGCCCGGGCGGCGGGCTTCCAGGCGTCGGGCTCACGTGATCGTGGATGCTAGTGCGCACGGCTGCCGCCACCGACCGCTACACTCCTCGACCGGCTATGGCCAACATTCATTCACAGAAGAAGCGCATCCTGCGCGCAGAGCGTGAGCGCCTGGAGAACCGGCGCTACACGTCGACCATCAAGACGTATTTCCGCCGCCTCGGCGTAGCGGTCGCCGGTGGCGACGACACCGCCGCCGACAGCGAGTACCGCGGTCTCGTCTCGACGATCGACAAGGCCGTCAAGCGCGGCGCGCTGCACAAGAACACGGGCGCCCGCAAGAAGTCTCGCGCCGCCCGCGTGCGCGCCGGCGCAACGGACTGACGCTCCCCCGGGTCGCCCCGGTCTGATCGAGAGCCCGCCGCATCCGGCGGGCTTTTTGTCGTTCAGGCTGCGACGGCGGCGATCGCGCGCAGCGCCTCGGTGTCCGGCTGGAGCGCGCTCGCGCCGCGCGTCGCGAGCTCGAGCCCGGCCATCGCTTCGACGGCCCGGCGCAGCGTCTCGGTGTCGGAGGCCCGCGCCTCCTTGATCCGCCGGTCTGCGGCGTACGGGGCCATGCGCAGCGTGCTCTTGATGTCCGAGGGCGATGCACCGGCCTCCAGGCGCTCGGCGATCGCGAGCACGTCGCGCAGCCGGCTGGCCATGCGTGGGATGAGGCCTCCGGGGTCCTCACCCTGGCCGCGCAGCTCGATGTACCCTGCGACGGCGGCGCGACGGTCGCCCGCGACGATTGCGTCGACGAGACCCCAGACCTGGCGCTCGGCTGACACCGCGGCGGAGTCCTCGACCTCCTCGACGCCGATCTGCGCACCCGGCCCATACTCGAGCGCCAGCTTCTCGAGCTCGCGCAGCAGTCGTTGCTGGCGTTCGCCGACGTGCGTCACGAGCGCCTGCGCGGCCGCGCCGTCGAGGCGGATGCCGAGCCTCTGGGCCTCGCCGGCCGCCCAGCGCGGCAGGTCGCGGCCCTTGAGGAGCCGTTCGGCGGCGATGTCGCCGCCTGCGACCTGCACGGCCTTGTGGAGTGCCTTGGGCGCCTGCTGGCGACCGTCCTCGCGCGCGAAGAAGGCGACGGTGGTGTCGGGTGGAGGCGAGGCCAGCACCGGGCGCCAGCTCGGCGGTCACGTCAGCGTCCTTCCAGCGCTCGACGCCCTCGACGATCAGGAAGCGTCGCCCGACCGCGAACGTCATCGCGTTCAGCGCCTGCGCGATCACCGCCGGAGTGGCCTCGTCGCCCGTGAACTGCTCGACGCCACCGGCCCCCGACTGCTCCTTCGGCGATCTCGCGCAGGCGTGTCCGGCGCTCGCCGACGCGGCCGTGATCGTCGCCGTGGATGAGGTAGGCGACCTTGAAGGAGGGAGGGCGACATGCGCGGCCGAGTCTCGGCATGTGACTGGACGTGGAGCGCCGGCGCCGGCCGCTCTCGACGCGGACGGTGCCGTCACGGTCGGTGCGGAGCACGCGCGCACCGGACGCCGCGAGCGCCGTCAGCGTCTGGAGAGGTCGGATGCCCGTAGGTGTTGCCCTTACCGACCTCGATCACCGCGAGCCGGGGACGCAGGCGGTTCAGGAGCATCGGGCAGACCGGCGTCCGCGCTGCCGTGGTGGCTGACCTTCAGCACGTCGATGCGGACCGAGGTCGAGCCGTGAGAGCACGTCGGACTCGGCATCGGCGGTCAGCAGCAGCCGAAGCCCGGGTCCGCGCGCGAGCATGACGATCGCGCGATCGTTCGGATCGGCGCCCCCCGTCGCTCCGGCGCGATCTGCGGGCCACAGGACCTGCAGCTCGATTCCGCCGGCGTGCACGACGTCCCCGGCCACGGGTGCGACGAGGCGTACGCCCCGGCTTGCCGCGGAGGCCGCCATCGCGAACCCGTACGGTTCGCGAGCGCCGTCGCGACCGTCGAGGACGACGCCGACCGGCATCGCCGCCACAACCTGCCCTGCCGCGCCGTCGTGGTCGGCCTGCGCATGCGTCGCGACGAGCACGTCCAGACGGCGCACCCCAGCCTGACGCAGACGCTCGAGCACGGGGCCGTCGGGCGGGCCCGAATCCACGAGCACGGCATGCCCACCGTCCTGCAGCAGCGTCGCGTCGCCCTGTCCGATGTCGAGGAACGAGACGCGGACCACGCCGGCCCGCGGCGCCGCGACGTGGCGATCGGGCCGCAGCAGGAGGAACGCGATGCCCGCCGCTGCAAGCATTCCCACCAGAGCGGGCGCACGGGCGCGGACGCGCCGCGAAAGCACGATCGCAGCGACGATCCCGCAACCGGCGGTGACCGGAACCGGCCCCTGCCGCGACCTGCGCGCCCGGGAGTCCGGCGGCGGCGTGACCGATCCATGTCACGAGCCCGAGCTCCGGAAGCGCCGCCATCTTCAGCGGCCAGGCGAGCACCTCGCTGGCCTGACCCAGCAGCGCGGCGCCCATGCCGAGCCATGTGATCGACGCAACCACAGGGATCACGAGGATGTTCGCCGGGATCGCGACGACGGACAGCGTTCCGAACGTCGCCGCGGCCACCGGCGCCGTACCGAGCGTCGCCGCGGTCGTGAGCGCCACCGCCTCCGCAACGCCGGCCGAGAGGCCGGCCGCGAGCAGCCGGCCCGCCAGCGGGGCGGTGAGCACGATGATCGCCAGGACGGCGGCGAAGCTCAGCCTCCAGCCGGGATCGTCGATGGCAGCAGGGTCCAGCGACAGGGTCAGGACGACCGCGAGCAACAGCGCATGCCAGCGATCGGCGGGGCGCGACGCGAGCGCCGCGACCACGCTCACCGCCCCCATGATCCCGGCACGCTGGATCGACGCACCCGATCCCGCCAAGGGGACGTACACGGCGATCGCCAGGAGGAGCAGCGCCATCCGGCCGCCGAGGCGCAGGCCGAGCAGCGCTCCCAGCGCCATCACGAGTGACGCCAGAAGCGCAATGTTGGCGCCGCTGGCCGCGACCAGATGACCGAGACCGGAGCGGCGGAGCTCGTCGCGAGTGGCCGGTGTCAGCGCGGCGTCGTCACCCAGCACCATGCCGCGCAGCAGGGCCGCCTCAGGCCCGGGGAGGCCCGCGGCGAGCACGTGGTCGGCCCGGCGGCGCACGGCGTCGATCCGGCCGGCCACGCCCCCGCGCCGGCGGCCCGTCCAGTTCAGCGTGCGCGCCAGGATCACGCCGCGACGTGGCGCCCCAGCAGCCACGCGTCGCGAGACCCCGGCGCTCTCAGCGACCCGAAGACGGCCGCGACGTCGCCGGCGGACATCGCGGGAGTCGGACCGCGGCCGCGGACGAGGACGCGATCTTCACCGAGACTCGCCAAGACGCGCCAGCCGAACGCCGTGGCGCGCGGCGTCTCCTGGAGCGTGAGATCCGCCCGAACGGCGTGGCCGATTCGTGGCCCGAGCGCGTTGCTACCCAGCGCCGCGAGCCGCGCGTCGGCGACGAACATGCCGGCCGCCAGCGCGACGATGGCGGCCGCGGCGGCCGCCGTCGACGGCGTCACCAGCGGCACGACCAGGCACAGCGCCGCCAGCAGCAGCGGCGCGCGCGGACCGACGGCCAGCCCGGCGGCGAGGCACCCTGCGGAGACCTGCCATGGCCTGCGGCGCAGCGCGGCGACGAGGATCGCCAGCCTCGTCACGCGGAGACCTTGGGTCGCAGCGCCTCGAGCTTCTTCGGACCGATCCCGGGAATCTCACCAAGGTCGTCGACCGACGCGAACCCGCCGTGCTGCGTGCGCCAGTCGAGGATCTTCTGCGCGGTCGCGGTCCCACCCCGGGCAATCCGTCGAGTTGCTCCAGCGTCGCGGCGTTGAGGCTGACCAGCGCAGCCGAACCGCTCGCCGGCGCGGTGGCGGTGCCTGCAGCCGTGGCGCTGAGGCGCTCGGGGACGATGATCTGCTGTCCGTCGGCGAGCTTCGCCGCACGGTTCACCGCCGAGGTGTTCGCGCGCGCGGTCGGACCGCCTGCGTGCGTCAGCGCATCCCGCACTCGCGAACCGGACCCCAGGCGGTAGACACCCGGTCGCCGTACCGCGCCCGGCGACGTCGACGACGACGCTGTCCTGGGTCCGGCCGAGCGTGACCGCCGTGGAGTCCGGTGCAGCGACCGTGGAGCCCTGTACGTCCGACGCTCCGGAGGCGAAGGCCGGCGCCGAGGCCGCAGCCGGTGACGCCGCATGTCTCGTGGCGATCCAGCGACCGCCGAGCACGAGCACGAGCGTCGCGGCGAGCGCGTACGGCACGAGGGTCGATCGCTGGAACGAGGGCATGCCGCGACGCTACGAGGCGCCGTGTGACAGCGGAGGCCCGGTCTGTGACGTGTCTGCGTCAGTCCTGCGGCAGGAGTGACCGAATCCGCTCGACGGCCTCGTTCGGTGTGCTCACCTGTTCGACACCGTGTACATCCCAGGTCCCCAACCCGACCGTCGGCTTCCCGCTCCGCAGCGCGATCGCGATCTCGCTGAGCGTCCCATAGCCGCCGCCGACCGCCACGCACGCCTGGGCCGCTGCGATCACGAGGGCGTTGCGAGCCTCACCCAGGCCAGTGGGGATCGCCAGCTCGACCCAGCCGTTGGCCTCGCGCGGATCATTTCCCGGCAGGATCCCGATCGTCGAGCCGAGCTCGGAGCGCGCGCCCCGGCTGGCGGCCTCCATGACGCCGCCCAGGCCGCCGCTGACCACGACGTAGCCGGCGGCCGCCAGGCCGGCACCCAGCTCCTCCGCCGCCGCGAGCTCTGCCGCGCCGGCGTCGCCCGCGCCGATCACCGCGACCGTCGATCGCCGGCGCATCGCTCAGCGCACCACGACGTTCACGAGCTTGCCCGGCACGACGACCACCTTCACGACCTGCTTGCCGTCGAGATGCGCGCGCACGTTCGCGGCGGCCAGCGCAAGCGTCTCGAGCTCCTCGCGACCCGCGCCCGTCGTCGCCTGCACGCGGTCGCGAACCTTGCCGTTGACCTGACACACGAGCTCGTAGGTGTCGCTGGAGAGGAACGCCGGGTCGGCCGATGGCCACGGCGTCTCCCAGACGCGGGCCCCGGTGAGCAGGTGATAGCCGTCCGCCGCCGCGTGCGGCGCGAACGGGAACAGGAGCGAATTGGCGGTCTCGAGCGCGAATCGCTGCGAACCGTCCGACGCGTCCTCGCGAAGGCGCGAAATCTCGTTCGTGAGCTCCATCACGGCAGCGATCGCCGTGTTGAAAGCGAACCTGCCGGCCATGTCGCTGGTGACCTTCTCGATCGCCCAGTGTGCCTTGCGCACGAGGACCAGATCCGGCTCGGAGAGTTCTTCGGGAGCAGCTTCGGCCGAGCGCCCGGCGACCTGCGCGCTCAGGCGCCAGAGCCGGCCGAGGAACCGCTGGACCCCCTCGAGGCCCTCGTCGGACCAGTCGGCATCCTGATCGGGAGCTCCGATGAACAGGATGTACGCCCGCGCGGTGTCCGCACCATAGGTCTCGACGATCTCGCGCGGCGAGACGACGTTGCCGCGGGACTTGGACATCTTCGCCCCGTCCTTGGTGATCATGCCCTGCGTGAACAGCTTGGCGAACGGCTCGTCGACTTCGAGATGGCCCAGGTCCTTCAGCGCCTTGCAGAAGAAGCGCGCGTACATCAGGTGCAGGATCGCGTGCTCGACGCCGCCGATGTACTGATCGACCGGCATCCACTCGCGCAGGATCGCCGGGTCCCATGCGGCCTCGTCGTTGTTCGCGTCGCAGTAGCGCAGGAAGTACCACGACG
>CAWFOF010000006.1:0-38670 GCA_963817295.1 uncultured Solirubrobacteraceae bacterium
ACCGCAGCCGGTGTTGTTCCCGCAGGAGGTGCAGGTGTAGCAGGCGCCGGTGCGCTGCATCATGCCGCCGCACTGCCCGCAGGCCGGGCCGAGGTCGAGGCCGTTGAAGGCGGCCGGGACGACCGGTGGCGTGTCGGTGAGCGATGCCGCGGCGGGCGTCGGCGTGGAGGTCGCGGAGGCCTTCGGTGCCGACGCGCCGCCGTTGCCACCGTTGCCGCCGTTCGCCGGCGTCGCCGTGTCGGATGTCAGCGACGTCGCGGCGTCCTGCGCGGTCTTCCGGGCGCGGACCTCGGCGGTCATGATGCCGAGCTCCTCCTGGATGTCCGCGTTGAGGAAGCGCGAGGCGAGGAACCGCATGATGTAGTCGGGCATCGACTTCGCGAACGGGATCTCCGGGTTCTGGGTGATCCCCTCCGGGTCGAAGCGCATGTAGGCGAACTTCTGGACGAGCGTCTCGAGCGGCACGCCGTACTGCAGCGCGATCGAGATCGACGTCGCGAACGAGTTCATCATGCCGCGCAGCGTCGAGCCCTCCTTGCCGATGTCGGTCAGGAAGATCTCACCGAGGGTGCCGTCGTCGTACATGCCGGCGGTGATGTAGCCCTCGTGCCCGCCGATCGAGAACTTGTGCGTGATCGACTTGCGCTCACGCGGCATGCGCTTGCGCTTCGGCGCGGCGTTGCGCTCGGCCTCGGCGGTGGCGGCGGCGATCATCTCGTCGACCTGTTCCTGCGTGTACCCGCCGCTGATCGACGCCGTCGCCGGCCTCCTCCTGCGCGTCGGTGCGCAGGGCCTGCGCCGTCTTCGAGCCGTCGCGGTAGATCGCGAGCGCCTTGATGCCCAGGCGCCAGGCCTCGACGTAGGCGTCGTTGATGTCCTGCACCGTCGAGCTCTGCGGCATGTTGACGGTCTTGGAGATCGCGCCGGAGAGGAACGGCTGGACGGCGCCCATCATCTTGATGTGGCCCATCGCGTGGATCGCGCGCTCACCGACGGCCACGTCGAACACCGGCAGGTGCTCGTCCGCCAGGGCGGGGGCGTCGATGATCGTGCCCTGCTCGGCGATGTGACGCTCGATCTGCTCGATCTGCTCGTCGGTGTACCCGAGCGTCTGCAGCGCCAGCGGCACGGTGCGGTTGACGATCGTCATGTTGCCGCCGCCGACGAGCTCCTTGAACTTCACGAGCGAGAAGTCCGGCTCGATGCCGGTCGTGTCGCAGTCCATCAGGAACGAGATCGTCCCGGTCGGCGCGAGCACCGTCGCCTGCGCGTTGCGGTAGCCGAACGCCTCGCCGAGCTCGACGGCGTCCTCCCACGAGCGCCGCGCGGCCTCGAGCAGCGGCGGGTCGCTGATCTGCGCCTCGGGGATCGCGTAGGAGGCGTCGCGGTGCATCCGCATGACCGCGTTGTGCGGCTCGCGGTTGACCTCGTAGTGCTCGTACGGCCCGATCGCCGCGGCGATCCTCGCCGACTGCGCGTAGGCGCGGCCGGTCATCAGCGCCGTGATCGCGGCTGCCGTGATGCGCCCGGAGTCCGAGTCGTACGGCACGCCGTTGGACATCAGGAACGCACCGAGGTTCGTGTACCCCAGGCCGAGCTGGCGGAACGCGCGGGCGTTGACGCCGATCTCCTCGGTCGGGTAGCTCGACGGGCCGACGACGATCTCCTGCGCGAGGAAGACGATGTCCGTCGCGTGCTCGAACGCGCCGACGTCGAACGTGCCGTCCGGGCGGCGGAACTTCATGAGGTTCAGCGACGCGAGGTTGCAGGCCGAGTTGTCGACGTGCATGTACTCGCTGCACGGGTTCGACGCGTTGATGCGGCCCGAGTTGGGCGACGTGTGCCACTCGTTGATCGTCGTGTCGTACTGCACGCCCGGATCGGCGCAGCGCCACGCGGCCTCGGCGATCTCGCGCATCAGCTCGCGCGCGGGGATCGGGTCGCCGATCGGCTCACCGGTCGCGCGTGAGATCGTGCGCCACTCGGCGTCGTCCTCGACGGCCTGCATGAAGGCGTCGCTGACGCGGACCGAGTTGTTCGCGTTCTGGTACTGGATCGACTTGAAGCCGTCGCCGTCGATCGACATGTCGAAGCCCGGCGTCGCGCAGCGCGGCGGCCTTGTCCTCCTCCTTGGCCTTGCACCAGATGAACTCGCGGATGTCCGGGTGGTCGACGTCGAGGACGACCATCTTCGCCGCGCGGCGCGTCTTGCCGCCGGACTTGATCGTGCCCGCCCACGAGTCGGCGCCGCGCATGAACGAGACGGGACCGGACGCGGTGCCGCCCTTGCTCAGCGGCTCCATCGAGCCGCGGATGTTCGAGAGGTTGATGCCCGAGCCCGAGCCACCGCGGAAGATCCGGCCCTCCTTGGTGTTCCAGTCGAGGATCGAGTCCATCGTGTCCTCGACGCTGAGGATGAAGCAGGCGGAGCACTGCGGCTGCTCCTCGAACCCGACGTTGAACCAGACGGGCGAGTTGAAGGCGGCGAGCTGGTGCAGGAGCACGTAGGTCAGCTCGGCCTCGAAGCTGTCGCCGTCGGCCTCGGTGGCGAAGTACCCGCGCGAGCGGCCCCAGTCGGAGATCGTGCCGGCGACGCGGCCGATCATCTGCTTCACAGAGCGCTCACGGGCGGGCGTGTCGAGCTGTCCGCGGAAGTACTTCTGGGCGACGATGTTCGTGGAGTTCTGCGACCAGGTCGCCGGGAACTCGACGCCGAGCTGCTCGAACGCGACCTTGTCCCCATGGCCGATGCGCGCGTCGCGCAGCTCCCATTGGACCGTGTCGAACGGATGCACTCCAGGTTCGGTGAACCGGCGACTGATGGACATCGCACGCCCGGGGCGAACGTCTTCGATAAGGGTCGCCTGAGTGCTCTGCGGGGTGGTGTCCATCGTCCCTGTCCTCTTTCGTCTGCCGCGATTTTCTCGCTGTTTGCGTCGTCTGCCGGAGCCCTTTGGGGGTAACAGAGGACCCTCTCACCGGCGGCGGACGGAACACTGTTCCGCGCCTCCGTCCCGGTCCCCCCGGCGTCGAATCGCGCACCTAAGAGGATAGGGGTTCGGCCAGCGGAACCGACCACGAAATCGGTCCGTGTTTGCGGCCGGTGCAAGCGTCCCGCGCACCCCGGGTAGGGTCCTGCGCCATGGACCCTTCAGGAGCAGTGGCGATCGTCACCGGCGGCGCATCGGGCATCGGGCGCGCGCTGGCCCACCAGCTCGCCGACGACGGCGCGGGCGGCGTCGTCGTGTGCGATCTCGACGGCGCGGGCGCGCAGGACGTCGCCGCGGAGATCGGCCCGCGCGCGCTGGGCCTCGCCTGCGACGTGGCCGACGCGGCGCAGGTGCGGACGTCGATCGCCCGCGCCGAGCAGGCGTTCGGCCCGGTCGACCTGTACTGCGCGAACGCCGGGATCGGCGGCGGCCTCGGGCTCGACACGACGGACGAGGACTGGGAGCGCGCGTTCGCGGTGAACGTCCACGCCCACGTCTACGCGGCGCGCGAGCTCGTGCCGGCGTGGCTCGAGCGCGGGCACGGGTACTTCCTCTCGACGGCCTCGGCCGCCGGCCTGCTGACGCAGATCGGATCGGCCCCGTACGCGGTCACCAAGCACGGCGCCGTCGCGTTCGCCGAGTGGCTGCGCGTGACCTACGGGGACCGCGGCATCGGCGTCAGCTGCCTGTGCCCGATGGCGGTCGACACGCCGCTGCTGAACGCCGGGTTCGAGACCGGTGATCCGCAGGGCGCGATCGCGACGCAGGTCGTGAAGGCGGCGGGCGCGACGCTGACACCGGAGGAGGTCGCGACGATCGTCGTCGCCGGTCTGCGCGACGAGCGATTCCTGATCCTCCCCCACCCCGAGGTGCTCGACTACTTCCGCTACAAGGGGACCGACTACGACCGCTGGATCGGCGGGATGCAGCGCCTGCGCGCGAGCTTCGAGTAGCTCGCGATCCGTTAGCGCCCCAGGTGCAGGAAGTCGCGGAACTCGGCCCAGCCGAGGCTGATCCGCCAGCCTGATTCCGCGACGGAGTGGCGCCAGCGGCGCATCCAGCGCGGGTCCCAGCCGCGCCAGCGGCTGAGGATCCACAGCGTGAGCAGCGTCAGCAGGATCACGAGCAGCACGACCGCGGCGATCTTCAGCGCGTTGTCGCCGTTCTGCTGGCTCTGCGCGGCGTCCTTCTGCGCCTTGGCCTGATCGATCGCGCGCTGCTGCTCGGGCGTGATCGTCGTGGTCGTCGTCTTCGTGGTGGTGCTCGTCGCGTCGGGCGGCGGCGTGATCGTCGCCGGAGCCGTCGTCTGGCTCGCGGGCGGGATGTCCGTGCGTCGTTCCGCCCGGCGCCGGCGCCGCCTGGCCGGGAACGGGCTCGACGGCCTGCGGCGTGGTCTGGGTCTTCGTGTCCTGCGCGAGCGCCGCCGCGGGCGCCAGCGCAGCGAGCACGGCGAGCGACGCGAGGATGGAGTTCAGGCGGGCCACGTTCACGGGAAGAGGCTAGGGAAGCAGGTCGGCGATCGCGCTGATCGCGTCGACGAGGACGCGGTCGGGCGTCTGGCTCGGCGTCGAGCGGGCGGATCCGGTCGGGGTCGGCGGTGGCGAGGTCCTCGTAGGTGAGCGCGATGCGGGCGAAGAACTCCTCGCCCTCGCGCTCGAGCCGGTCGGCCTCCTCCCCGCGCACGCCCTGGCGCTCGCGGCCCACGCTCGGATCGAGGCGCAGGTAGAGCGTGCGGTCGGGCTTCAGGTCGCCGACGGCGAAGCGGTTGAGCTCGGCGACCTCGGCGACGCCGAGGCCGCGCCCGCCGCCCTGGTAGGCGAGCGAGGAATCGACGAAGCGGTCGAGCAGCACCCACGTGCCGGCGTCCAGCAGCGGGCGCAGCCGCTCGTCGACGAGCTGCGCGCGGGCGGCGGCGTAGACGAGCGCCTCGGCGCGCGGGCCGACGGTCAGCTCGGGAGCCTTCACGAGCGTGCGCAGGCCTTCGGAGAGGGCGACGCCGCCCGGCTCGCGCAGCAGCTCGACCGGAACGCCGCGTGCGCGCAGGACCGCGTGGAGCCCGCCGGCGAGCGTCGTCTTGCCCGCGCCGTCGAGCCCTTCGATCGTGATCAGGCGGCCGGGCATGCGGGCGCCGACGATACCCCTACGATCGTGGACCGTGCTGTCCACCCTCGACCGTCACCCGCACGCGCGCGCCGTCCTGGGCGCCGCGATCCCCCCGCAGGGCTCGCCGTCGCATGCGTACCTGTTCCACGGCCCGGCCGGCGCGGGCAAGGCCGACGCGGCACGGGCATTCGCCGCGGAGCTGCTGGCCGAGGGCTCGCCCGATCCGCAGCGCACGCGTGACCGCGTGCTGCGCGGCGCACACCCGGACCTGACCTGGGTGACGCCCAGCGGGGCCGCGGAGATGCTCGTCAGCGACGTCGACGAGGCCGTCGTCGCGGCGGCCTCGCGCACGCCGTTCGAGGCCACGCGCCGCGTCTTCGTCCTCGAGCACGCCGACGCGATGAACGACCAGGCCGCCAACCGCATGCTCAAGACGCTCGAGGAGCCGGCGTCGTTCGCCCACCTCGTGCTGCTGACCGACCGCCCCGCGGACGTGCTGCCGACGATCGCCTCGCGCTGCCAGCCGGTGCGCTTCGACGCGCCGACCGCGCAGGAGCTCGAGCAGCGACTGAACCTCCACGGGATCGCGCCCGAGTCCGCCGCGGCGTGCGCGCGCCTGGCGCTGGGCGACGGGAACCGGGCGCTCGCGCTGGCGCTGGGCGAGGGCCCGGCGCTGCGCCAGGCCGCCGAGAGCTTCGCCCGCGCGGCGCTGGAAGACGACTTCACCGAGCGGCCGTGGGCCGCGCTCGTCACGCGCGCCAAGGCGCTCGGGCTGGTCGCCCAGGAGGCGATCGAGGAACGCGTCGCCGCCGACGCCGACCTCCTGCCCCAGAAGGAGCGGCGCAAGGCCGAGCGCGAGGGCACCGAGGCGGCCAAGCGCGCCCACCGCCGTGCGACCCGCGCCGCCCTGGACGAGGCGCTGCGCCTCAGCGGGCTGTGGCTGCGCGACGTCGCCTGCGTGCTCGACGGCGCCGAGGACCTCGTCTACGCCGTCGACCGGCTCCCCGCGCTGCGCGAGGACGCCGAGGGTCGCGACGTCCACCGGCTGCGCACCGGCGTCGCGCTCGTCGACGAGACGCGAGCGGCGCTCGCGGTGAACGTCAACGAGGAGCTGCAGCTCGAGGCGCTCGCCTACCGCCTCGCGCGTCAGCTGGCGTAGTCGGTCTGCCCCAGGTCGGCCAGCCAGCGGCGCATGTGGACGTGCAGCTGCTCCGGGCCGATGACCTCGTCGCCGGGCAGCGCGAAGTCGCTGGGCACGAGCGCGAACGGGTGGGTCTGCTCGCCGCCCATCCCGCCGTGTGAGCCGACCAGCTCCTCGAACGCCGCGACCTCGTCGCTCTCCGGCCAGTAGGTGCTGTTGATCATGAGGTCCGGGCAGTGCGCGAAGCCGTCGCTGCGCTTGACATGGTCGGCCGCGTTGGGGCCGAACGGCTTCAGCGGGTCCTCCCCCTCGATCCGGCCGGTGTCGAGCTCGTGGCGCCCGCGGGCGCCGAGCACGACCGCACCCGCCGACTCGGAGCGCACGAGCACGAAGCCGATCCCGTCATGGGCGAGCAGCGTCGGCATCAGCTCGGGGTAGAGCTCGTTCAGGCGCTCGAGCGTGACGCGGCCCGGCTCGCGCGGGAACGAGACGACCCCGAGGCACCCGGAGGCCATCACGACGACCTCCGGCGGCTCCTCGCCCTTGGGCGTCAGCGCGACCTCGCGCCGGTGTTCGCCGACGGTCACCGCGTCGTCGACCGTCTTCCCGCGCGTCAGCCGCTTGAGCAGGTGGCCGGTCCGGCTGTCGGCCTGACGCGCCTCGGTCACCGACGCGTCGAGGTACTGCGCGCCGCCGTCGCCGTTCTCGGTCAGCGCCAGCGCGCTCGTCTTGCAGGTGCGCTCGATCAGCTGCTCGAGCGACTCGCCGTAGCGCTGCAGGAACGTCGCGCCCTGCGACTGGCCGTGGTCGGAGAGCACGATGAAGCGGTAGGGCCGCGGAGCCTCCTGCGCGGCTGCGGCGATGCGCGCGAGCTCGCGGTCGACCTTGAGCAGCACCGCGAGCGTGTCGGCGCGCTCGACCCCGGAGTGGTGGGCGACCTCGTCGTAGGCGAGGAACGTCGTGTAGGCGACCGGGCGCCCGGCGGCGAGGTCGCCGATGATCGAGGCCACCTGCAGGTCGCGCTGGATGACCGTCGCCCACGCGCGCATCAGCGCGTAGACGTAGCCGCGGTGGACGCGCGGCTGCACGTCGCGCCGGCGCTGCTGGGCGGCGTAGTACAGCTCGACGAAGATCTCCTGGAACGAGAACAGCGCGGTGCGCACGACCGAGTACGGGTTGGCGAAGTACGCGTAGTAGTCCTGGCCGATCCGCCCGCGGCCGCGCACGAGCGCCGTCGACATCGTCAGCAGCGAGTGGACCGCGTCGCCGGAGACGATGTTCGCGCGGCTGGCGCCGTCGGAATACAGCAGCCCCTTGCCGTTGGAGTGGCGGCGCTCGATCTCGGCGGCGTCGCGCGGGTGGTTCGTGACGATCGCCGTCTGGGTCTCCTTCTCCCACCAGCGGAAGGCGGGCATGTCGTCGTTGCTCCCGTGCAGCAGACCCGCCTGGCACGCCCCGGTCTGGCTGCTCCAGTCGGTCTCCCAGCGCAGCAGCGTGTGCGAGCCGTCGCGGATCCAGCGCGCCATCGTCGGCGCGTTGCCGTCGCGGATCGCACGCTGCACGACCGCGTGGGCGAGGCCGTCGATCTCCAGGAAGAACAGCCCGGGAACCTCTGTCTGGATGCCCTCGTCGGGCTTGATCCGCCGGCGCACCACGTTGCGAAAGAAGAAGTCATCGTCGTCGATCGCCAGCAGCGATGTGACGAGCGTCGTGACGATCGTCAGGCCGAACGCCACCGCGATCCCGGTGGCGACGTCGCGCACCTCGATCGACGGGTAGATCGCCGCGACGAGCGCGACCAGCAGCCCGTTGAGGATCAGCACGCCGAAGCCGAGCGTCAGCACCGTGAACGGCAGCGCGATGCGGATGACCAGCGGCCACAGCAGGGCGTTGAGGACACCGATGACGGCGGCGGCGACGAACGCCGCGAGCGGTCCCTTGACGTTGAAGCCGGGCAGGATCGCGGCCAGCAGGTAGAGCGCGCCGGTGTCGATCAGCCAGACGATCAGCACCCGCATGAACGGGAAGCGCCGGCCGAAGGTCTGGTCGTGCAGGATCGGCGTGCTGGGCGTTGCGGGCGTGCTCATGGCGCGCGAGCGTACTGGCGAGCGGGCCCGAACACGTCCTGTCCGAACGTCCTCGTCGCCGGCGTGGCGGCGTGGCCCAGCTTCGCGAGCCCGAACAGCGACTCGACCGTGCGCAGCAGCGCGTAGTGGTCATACGGGACGCTGCTGACGGCGCCGCGCCGCGCGAACGGGGAGAGGACGACCGCGCCGACGCGCCCGCCTCCGGGCCCGCCGATGCCCGGCAGCGGGGCGCCCGGCGACCGAGGCCGCGCGCAGCAAGCCCGGCTGCTGGCCGCGTCCGTGCCCTCGGCCTCGTCGAAGGTCACGACGATCATCCCGTCGCGGCGGAACGCGGGCGAGCGCCCCAGCACGCCCACCCAGCTGCGCAGGAACGTGTCGGCGGCCGCGAGCCCGCCCGGGCGTCCGTCTCGGCAGGGCGCGTCGTGACCGTCGTTGCACAGGCCCGGGACGATCAGGCTGAAGGCCGGTGTCGTGCTCGCCTTGACGAGATCTCCGGGCAGGTACTTCAGGTCGACGACCGAGCGCTTGCAACGCGCGGGGCGGTCGATGATCGAGTGGAAGTAGACGAACGGGTTGTGCTTCGTCGCGTAGGTGTCGCCGCGACGGGCGACTTCCGTCGTGTCCACCGCGCCGAGCGCCGGATGCCGGCACGCCGTGCGCATGTCCTCGAAGTAGCCGCGCCAGCGCAGGCCGCGAGCGTCGAGCTGTCCCGCGAGCGTGGGCACACGCGCCGGCGCCACGCAGCCGTCGCCGGCGCGCAGCTCGGAGAAGATGCCGCAGTCGCCCTGCTGGGCCGGCGTCGGCCCGCGCCCGGAGATCATCGCCGTGTAGTTGCCGAGGCTGTGGTGCGCCGTGCCGTAGTAGTTGCGCAGCAAGACTCCGCGTCGCGGCAGCACCGTGCTCAGGTACTTCGCCGGCGAGTGCGCGGCGAACGTCGTCTCGGCGTCCTTGTTCTCCAGCACGATCACGGCCACGTGCCCGATCCGCGGGAGCCGCGCCTGGGCCGCGGCGGGGGTCAGGCCGAGCGCCAGCGCCATGAGCAGCGCGAGGATCGCCCGGGGCATCGCGCGCCTCAGCTGATCGTGTCGGTCGATGCCAGGCCGATGATCAGCAGGCCGATGATGACGCGGTAGATCACGAAGATGTTGAAGTTGTGCGAGCGCACGTAGCGCAGCAGCCAGGCGATCGTCAGGTAGCCGAAGATGAACGCGAAGATCGTCGCCAGGATCGTCGGAACCGGCCCGGCGCCGCCGCCCTCGCCGACCTTGCGCAGCTCGAACACGCCCGACAGCACGACCGCGGGAACGGACAGCAGGAACGAGTAGCGCGTCGCCGACTGGCGCGAGAAGTTGCGGAACAGGCCCATCGAGATCGTCGCGCCGGAGCGGCTGACGCCCGGGATCAGCGCGGTGGCCTGGGCGATGCCGATGATGATGCCGTCGTTGAGCTTGATGTCCGGCACCTGGCGCTCGCGCGTGCCGTAGCGGTCAGCGGCGAACAGCACGCCGGAGACGATCACCATCACCGCGCCGATCAGCTCCAGCGAGCGCAGCTGATGCTCGATGTAGTGGCTGAACGCGAGCCCGAGGATCGCGACCGGGATCGTGCCGATGATGAGGTACCAGCCCAGACGCGCCTCGGTGTCGTCGCTGTGCCACAGGCTCCGGTCGCGCAGCGAGCCGAGGAAGCCGCGCAGGACGAGCAGCAGCTCCTTGCGGAAGTAGAGGAGCACCGCGGCCATCGTTCCGAGCTGCACGACGGCGGTGAATGCCGCGCCCGGATCCTGCCAGCCGGCGAGCGCCGGGACGATCCGCAGGTGTGCCGTGCTGGAGATCGGCAGGAACTCGGTGAGGCCCTGGACGATGCCCAGGACGATGGCTTCGAGCGCAGACACGCCGCAGGACGCTAGCGGCCTACTCGGCCAGCGGACCGAGATCCGGGGTCAGGCCGCAGAGGTCGAATGCGCGGAACGCGCTGAAGTTCGGGTGCTCCGGACCATGGAAGTCGGCGCTCCCGGTGGTCAGCAGGCCCAGGCCGGCGGCGAGCCGGGCGAGCCGCGTCGTCTGCTCGCAGGTGTGCGTGATGTAGAAGGCCTCGACGCCGTCGAGACCCAGCGCGGCGAACCGCGTCAGCGTCGCCTCGACCGCCGGATCGGTGTCGATATCCCAGTAGGGGTGTGCCCACACCGCGATCCCGCCCGCCGCGTGGATCGTCTCGATCGCCTCGATCACCGACGGCGTCGTGCGCCTCCGATAGCCCGGGGTGCCGGGGATCAGGTAGGCGACGAGCACCTGCGTGGAGTCGGTCAGCCCCTCCTCCGCGAGGCGCTGCGTGTTGGCGGGATGCTCGAACACCGCGCGCGCGATGTGCGGGCGCCCGATCGGCGGGCCCGACGGCGGCGTGGCCGGCAGGTTCAGCGCCAGGCCGTTCTCGCGCAGCGCCTCGGCCATCCGCTGGGCGCGGTCGTGGCGATCGATCCGCCAGCGCTCGAGCGCCGCGAGCAGCGCCGGGTGCTCGTGATCGATGCCGTAGCCGAGGATGTGCAGGTCTTCGTAGTCGCCGTCGAGCGCGCTGATCTCCGCGGCGGGGACGACGCTGATGCCGTCCAGGCGCGCCGCGGTGTCGAGCGCCTCCTGGACGCCGTCGACCGTGTCGTGATCGGTCAGGGCGAGCAGCCGGACGCCCGGCCTCGTGCGCGCGAGTGACGACCTGAGCCGGCGGGAGCGCGCCGTCGGAGCATGTCGAGTGGGACTGGAGGTCGAACGTGGGGGGCGGCATGGGCGCCTTGAGCCTATGGTTTCTTCCATGCAGGCCAGCATCGACTCGGCGGGGCGGATCGTGGTGCCGAAGGCGATGCGCGACGCGCTCGGCTTCGAGCCGGGGACGCAGTTGCAGATCAGCGTGCGCGACGGCCGGCTGGAGATCGAGGCGGAGCCGACGCCGATGCGCCTGATCGAGGGGCCGAACGGACCCGTGGCGGTCGCGGACGAGGAGCTTGGCCCGCTCAGCGCCGAGGACGTGCGCGACGTGCTCGAGCAGGTCCGTCGTTGATCGCCGAGCCTGACGTCAGCGTGCTGCGGACGGTCGCATGCGACGCGGCCCCTATCCTTTGAGACGTGCCGGGGCACTCTCGCCAGTGTCCCGGCACAACTGTTCTCTCAGCCGTCTTGCGAGGGTGCCGGCGCGGGACCGGAGAGCGCTGAGAGCACGACCGCGGCGACGATGAACGCGCCGCCGATCAGCTGGCCGAGCACGACGGGATCGTTCAGCAGCCACCACGAGCCGATCACGGCGACGGCGGTCTGGCCGGCGAGGATCGCGGACGTGCGAGGCGCGCCGAGCGCGGCGAGCGCCGTGTACATCGCCGCGGTGCCCAGGCCGGTCGCGCAGCCCGCCGCGAGCAGCAGCACCCAGCCGACGCCCTCCAGCGTCCCGGCTCCCCCGAACGCGGGCGCCAGGATCAGCGTCGAGACGGCGACGCCCGTCGACACCATCGCGGCCGCGGCCAGTGACGAGCTGCGCGGCAGCAGGAGGTTCTGGGCGACGAGGAAGCCCGCGGCGCATGCCGACGAGGAGAGCGCGAGCACGGCGCCGACGCCGTCCAGGACGACGGCGCTGCCGGCGCCCACGAGCAGCGCGGCGCCGGCGAACGACGCGACCGCGGCCGTGGTGATGCGCGGGGTCGGCGGTCGGCGCGTGCGCACGAGCAGGATCAGCACCACCATCACCGGGTAGGTGTAGAAGAGCATCGAGACGGCGCCCGCGGTGCCGTGCCCGAGCGCGAGGTAGAAGAGCACCGCCTGCAGCGCGTAGACGAGCGCGCCGAGCAGGAACGCGCGTCCGCGCTCCCCCGGGACGGGCAGCACCGGCCTGCGCGTGGCCACCAGCACGCCCGCGCAGACCATCGCCGACACGAGGTAGCGCAGGCCGACGGCCGCCATCGGCGTGACGCCGCGGCGGTGCAGCGAGGCCTGCAGCACGACCGTCGCTCCGAACAGGACGACCGCCGCCAGCGCGGCGGCGACGCCCTCGGCGACCGTCGGCCCTTCTCGGTGCTTCGGCCCCGGGGCTACGGCAGCGGGCACGCCACCGTCTCGAGCTGCAGCACGGCGAGCATCCGGCCGAAGCCGATGTACTGGCCGGCCATCATCATCAGCTCGAGGATCTGCGCGTCGTCGAAGTGCTCGCGCAGCGCCGCGATGTCGGCGGTCTCGATGTTGTGGTGATCGACCGCGAGCATCTCCGCGAAGCCCACGGCGGCCTTCTCAGCGGGCGAGTAGTCGCTCGAGGAGGCGTAGCCGTCGATGCCCGTCGCATCGGTCTCGGCGACGCTGTCGGGCGCGAGCCGCGCGGCGGCGCAGGTCTGGCAGCCGTTGAGCGTCGCGATGCGCAGGCGCACGAGCTCCTTGAGCCGCGGCGACAGGCGCGCGAACTGCTCCGCGTCGCCGGTGTTCGTGTGCCACGGGTAGTAGAAGCGCGTGAGGTACATCTCCAGCAGCTCGGGCGCCGGGGCGAAGGCACGCGCGACATGCCGGGAGGACCAGTCGTCCTCGGGCACCCCGTCATGCAGCTCGCGGACGTAGCCGCTCAGCTCTTCGGGCTCGGTCAGAGGCAGACGTGACACAGGTGCTCCCCTTTCGACTGCGGATGGGCCACGGTAGACGGGGCGCGGTCGGCCGGCCGGCTCGTGGACGCGCGGGGCGCTGGTGATTCCACAACCGCGGGTGCGGGGGTGTCGCGCGGGTGTCGCGCCCGCTCGCGCCGCGAGGCCCTATCCTTCGCACCCGCGATCGCGTCTGTGGCCCTCCGCGGGGCCCGGCCGCGGCCCGCCGACGTAGCTCAGTTGGTAGAGCACTTCACTCGTAATGAAGGGGTCCCCGGTTCGAATCCGGGCGTCGGCTTCCAGCATTTGCAGGGATTTCCCAAGAGCCTCCCCCGGGTGGCTCTTCTGTGAGGTACAAGACGGGTACATATTCGTGATGAAGGGGTCACGGGGAACGCCTGCCTTTTCGGTCTGTGAACAGGGTGCTTCAACGCCACAAGGATCGGCACGTTCCGCGGGGAAGTGACCGACTACGAGCCACCTGGCGCCGATCGGTTTCCGCGAGCTCCGCTGGTTTGGCTCCGACCTGATGGAGGCGCGACCGACTACATCCTCTAGGTGGACGGGCGGATCGCGGGCATTCCAGACCAGGAGTCATTCCGGAACACTGGCCCAGGCTGCGATCCCATCGCCGCCTGCACGCTCGCCTGGGCTTCGCTCGACGACGCCGAGGGCACCTCAGGTCGGAAGAACGACCACGAACTTCTTGAATGTTTGCGGGATCGTCCAGATCGACCGTGTACCCGCAACGAAGTAGGCGACGTCCCCCGCTCGGAGTTCAACGCTTTCGCGCGTTGCAACCAGTTCGACCGTGGCGGCGCCTTCGAGCACGACGAACGTCTCGTCGGTGACGAAGTCGTAGTTGTACGTCGCCGGTCCAGAGCGCCACAGGCCCGCGTCGAGTGTGCGATCGGCAAGGGCCCCGGCTCGCACTTCGTGAATCTCGCCCACTGGGACGCCCTGGTGGATCATCGGTTCGTAGCCGCCCGCGTCGTTGCGCTCGACGATGTATGTAGATCCGGACGCCATCGTTTGCTCCTTCCAGCTTGGATTGAGAATTGCGTACCCATGCGTCGCACCGCCCCCGGCCATTCGCCGGCGACACCGCGCCTGCAAACTCGTCCCTGGTCACGTCGCTGCGCCTCCGGGCCTCGTGGATCGGCGAGGTCTCCCTTCCGGCTGGGCTGCCGGCGAGCGGTGCGCCTCAGGGGCTTGCGGCTCGCGGGGCAGGCGCGCGCTGGTGAGGAGGTACGCGAGCCGCAGGCTCACGTGGTCGCCCGGCTCATCGTCGTGATCGGCGATGAGGGTGTCGAGGTCGTCGAGCAGGTTGTGCCAGCGGCCCTGCTCTCGGAGCCGTGGCTCTTGGCTGATCACGTGGCCGGCCGTCGTGACCAGGAATTCGCATGCGTCGACGCGGTTGGCGAACCGCAGGCGAAGCGCGCTCTCACGCTGCTCGTCGATCAGGATGCCGCTCGTGCGAAGCAGCGCCGTGAGTGCATCGGCGTCCCCCCAGCGGCTCGGCGGGCCGCTTGCCGCGGGCGGCGCCGGGAGGTAGGGGGCGAGAGCGGCGCCCATTGCGGGCATGAAGCTGCCCGGGAGCCATGTGGCCAGGATGATGCGCGCGCCCGGCTTGGAGCAGCGGGCGATCTCAGCGACTGCGGCCTCATGGTCCGGGGCGTACATCACGCCGAAGACCGAGAGGATCGCCGAGAACGCGTCGTCGGGCAGGTCGAGCGCGACCGCGTCGCCGAGCTGGAAGTCGACGTCCAGTCCGGCTTGGCGGGAACGATCGCCAGCGATGTCGAGCAGTCGGGGCTCGGAGTCGACCCCGACGACGCGGGCACCGGTGGCAGCGGCGAGCATGGCGGCGTTCCCCGTACCGCACCCGACGTCCAGAACGCTGTCGCCGGGGCCGAGGGCGGCGCACTGGACGACGACGGCCGCGGCTTCGGCGAGCCGGCCGGCCATCAGCGGGTAGTCGCCAAGTCCCCATGTCGTCGCTGCATCCGCGGCGCCGGTCGTCGCGTGCTCGCGCGCTCGAGCACCGGATTGGGAGGTGGTGGTCATGTGGATCGCTGCCGCAGGAGGGCGGGAGTTGTCACGGAGCGAGGGTCGTCGGGGACCTGGTCCGACTCCAGCGAACGTCTCAACGACTCGACGGTTCGCGTCCGCTCGCTTCGCGCCAACAGGGCCGCAACCGGCTTTATCAACCGCATCATTCCGAAGAGCTCACCCTCCGCGACGTGATGAACGATCGTCTTGTCCCCGTCGGCCTCGAGGATGTAGGCCGGTCGCGCCTCCATCAGGTCGAAGCCGAACCAGCGGAGCGTCTCGCAGAAAGCGATCCGCGCCGGGGGCTCGTACTCGGTCACGTCCCCGCGGAACGTGCCCATCCTCGTGGCGTCGAAGTACGCCGTTCCCAGACCGAGAGTGCCGTTGGAGGTTTGTCCTGACCGCCGGAACAGACCCGTGCGGCGCATCCACGTCCTGTAGCCATCCAGGTCGGCCAAGCGTGCGAACACGTCGCTGATGGGTCTGTCGATCGACGTGCGCGTCTCGTACCGAACGGTGGTACTGGCTCCGGGTGCGGGTGCGGGGGTGGTGGTGGTGGTCATGGTGTGCTCCTCTCAGGGTTGCGCTGATGTGGGCGAGCGGGGACGGGTCGTCCTACCGCTCGACCGTCACACGCAGGTAGGTCGCCGGGATCGACGTCGCGTGATCGCTGGTGTTCTGTTCGCGGAACAGAGCCTCAAGCTCGGCTCCGAGTTCGGCCTCCCGTCCGGCGGCCGCCGCCGCGGCGAAGGCGTTCATGGTCGGGCCGTAGTAGTCGCGGAACAGGCCCAGGAACTCGGTCGGGTCGCCCGGGTACTCGAATGTCCAGGTGGCGCGCTGGAAGGAGATCTGCTGCTCGGGAACCCCGGCGGCCGCGAACCGCTCGACGACGTGCTCCTCCACCCCCCAGGTCATGGGGCTGACGAAATCGGCGGGCGGCGGCGGCGAGTAGGACGAGCTGATCCTCAGGATCTGCGCGACCAGGGTCGGGTCGCCGGGAATCCAGTTCCCCATCACGATCCGGCCACCGGGACGCGTGACACGAACGGCTTCCTTGGCCACATCGAACGGCCTCGGCGCGAACATCGCCCCGAACATGCTGAGGGTGGTGTCGAAGTCCTCGTCGTCGAGATCGTGCAGATCCGACGCGTCCCCCTGCTGGAACCGGCAGTTGGTCAGACCCAGACGGGCAGCCCGTGCGTTTCCGGCGGCGACCAGGTTGCCGGCGATGTCCACGCCCAGCACGTCGGCCCCGAGCTGCGCGGCCGGCAGTGCGGTGGTGCCGTCGCCGCTGCCGAGGTCGAGGATCCGCTCGCCGGCAATGACTCCGAGATCTCCGACGAGCGCCTCGCCGCTTGCTCGCATGGTGTCCGCGATCCGGGTGAAGTCGCCCTTTTCCCACAGCGCCTTGTTCGGGTTGATCGGCGCGTTGATGGACATCGTCATCTCCCAACGGTCGTATAAGAAGCACGATCGGTCGTGCCGACTCGTGGAGAGGATAGTACAACCGGTCGTGCTAACTTGTCAACCCATGACGTCACCGAGACCACAGCCCAGCTCGTCCGCACCCCGCCGGCGATCCGACGGCGAGCGCAGCCGGGCCGCGATCCTCCACGAGGCGGCGCGGATGGCGACCGTCGACGGGCTCGACGGGCTCTCGCTCGCGCGCCTGGCCGCCGCGGTCGGCATGAGCAAGAGCGGGCTCTTCGCGCACTTCGGCTCGAAGGAGGAACTGCAGCTGGCCACGATCGAAGCCGCCACTGCGATCTTCGAGGAGGACGTCATCACGCCTGCCGGAGAGGCCTCGGCCGGCGTGCCCCGCCTGCGCGCCTATACCGAGCGCTTCCTGCATCACATCGAGGAGGGGGTCTTTCCGGGCGGATGCTTCTTCGTGTCCGCCGTCAGCGAACTTGACACGCACCCAGGCCCGGTCCGCGACGGAGCCATGGCCTTCAGCCAGCACTGGATGACGCTCCTCGCCGAGCAGGTGGCCGCCGGGCAGGCCGCCGGCGAACTGGACCCCTCGGCGGACCCCGGACAGGTCGCCTTCGAGCTCAACGCCTACATGGTTCTCGGGAACATCCAATTCGTCGCCAGCGGCGACCGCGCGCCCCTGGGCGCCGTCCGGCGTGCGATCGACGCTCGGATCGACACGCTCACCGTGAAGGCATAACGCCGGAAGCCGCATCTGCCGACGCCGACGCATCGGCGGCTGCGGACGAGCGAGGTGAGTCAGGGCACCACCACGCTGGCGAGGCGAGGGAGCCGAGCGCCGCGTCGCTCGCGGGCCCGCTGACCGGCCCGTCGTAGTCGCGCTCCCCGCGTCGACCGTGGCCGGCGGCAGCTTCTCCTCGGAGCCGACGTCAGCGAGCAGCCCGCTCTCGCTCATCCCGACGGGAGCGGCCAGGCGTGCGAGCGCCAGACCGTCGAGGGATTCGACGGTCGCCAGCCGCATGCGCTCACCGCCGGAGTGACGACGCCGCTTACGGATGGGAGACGGCTCGCTTCTTCCGGATGTGTGTTCACGCTCACCCTTGACAGTTAGCACGATCGGTCGTATGTTCATCGTCGGTAGCACGACCGATCGTGCTAACTACTATCAACGATGAAAGGGCACAGCCGTGACCACCTCCGAGACCGAGACGAGCGATGCCGGCCCCGGCGTCGACCCCCAAGAGCTCGCGCGTCACATCGCGGAGATGTACCGCGATGTAGCCAACGAGACCGTCGGCGACCTGCACTTCCACACCGGCCGCGCGCTCGCCGAGGCGCTCGGCTATCCCGCTGACCTGCTCGAGCGGCTGCCGGCCCGGGCGGTGAGCTCGTTCGCCGGCGTGGGCTACCACCTGGGTCTCGCGCGCCTGGTCGCGGGTGAGCGGGTGCTGGACCTCGGCAGCGGCTCGGGCATGGACGTCTTCGCGGCGGCCGTGCAGGTGGGGCCCGGAGGATCGGTCATCGGCGTGGACATCACGCCCGAGCAGCTCGCGAAATCCGAGCGCCTGCGCCGCGACGAGCACGTGGCCTTCCATCGCGCCCGCATCGAGGAGCTGCCCTTCGCCGACGCGTCGTTCGACGCCGTCATCTCCAACGGGGTGGTCAACCTCGCGGCCGACAAGCCGGCCGTCTTCGCCGAGGTGGCGCGCGTGCTGCGGCCGGGCGGACGCCTCGCGCTCGCCGACATCGTGACGCAGCACACGATCGCCCCACGCACCGCGGCCCAGCCGGACCTCTGGGCTGCCTGCATCGCCGGGGCCAGTCAGCGGGATCGCTACCTGCAGGACATCGTGGCCGCCGGCCTGGACCTGCATACGGACCAGCGCAACCCCGCCTACAGCTTCGCGAGCGAGCGAGCGCAGGGCACCGCCGACAAATACGGCGCCCACAGCATCGAGCTGCTCGCAGTCAAGCCGACCGAGGAGGTCTCGAAATGAGCACCGCACCTCTGAAGGTCGGACCCATCGGGAGGCTCGGTCGCTGGACCGCCGGGCACTTCCGCATCGTCGTGGCGGCGTGGGTCGTCGTCGCGGTGGGCCTCGGGATCCTCGCGCCACGCGTCGAGAAGGCGTTGTCGGGAGCCGGTTGGGAGGCGACCGGCTCCGAGTCGGTTCAGGCGCGCCAGCTGATCGACAAGAACTTCAACGGGTCCGGGACGTACGGCCTGACGGTCGTCGTTCACGCACCGGACAAGACGGTCTCCGATCCCGCATTCCGGGGCGTGCTGCGAAGAGTGGAGGACAAGCTGAAGCGCGATCCGGCGGTGACGACGGTGCTGCCGCCGCGGGCGGGCGTGTCGATCTCGCCCGATCGCCACGCAGCAGTGATCGAGGCCGGCGCGGCTCGCAAGACCAATGACATGGTGCGCGCCGCCGACGAGCTCAAGGGTCCGCTCGCGAGGCTCGGGTCCGGCGGCGTGCGGGTCGACCTCGCCGGGGCGCCGGGAATGTGGTCCGACTTCAACCAGGCCAACAGGTCGGCGATGATGAAATCCGAGCTGATCTCCTGGCCGGTCACGCTCGCCATCCTCGTGCTCGCGTTCGGCTCGCTGGTCGCCGCCGGGATGCCGCTGATGCTGACGATCGCCGGGTTGATCGCCGCAGCAGGGTCGCTCTGGATCGGGACGCAGATCGCCGACATCTCGATCTGGTCCATGAACTTCGCGCTGATGTTCGCGCTGGCGCTGGGGATCGACTACGCGCTCTTCATCGTCTACCGATTCCGCGGCGCGTTCTTCGGATCGGAGTTGACCGCCCAGGAGGCGGTCGCGGCGACGATGGACACCGCCGGCAAGGCCGTCCTCTTCTCGGGCGCGACGGTCTTGATCTCGCTCAGCGCCGTGATGCTCGTGCCCAGCCCCGCGTTCCGGTCGACGAGCCTCGGCATCATGCTGTCGGTCGTCTTTGTGCTTGCGGCGGCGCTCACGCTCCTGCCGGCGGTGCTCGCCAAGCTCGGGGCTCGGGTGAACAGCTTCGCGCTTCCCTGGGTCCGCGCTGGGAATCACGACTCGCCGCGATCTGCGGCCTGGGCCGAGCAGCTCTGGCGCCACCCGTTGCGTTACGGCCTTGCGGCGCTCGTGGTGCTCTTGGTGCTCGCGCTGCCGGTCTTCTCGCTGAAGACCGCGATGCCCTCGATCAAGGCCGTTCCCCCCGGCGACCACTCCCGGATGGGCTACGACGCGGTACAGAAGGCGTTCGGCCCGGGGTCGACGGGTCCGCTCCAGATCGTCACTCCGAAGGCCGGGGCTGCGCAGGCCGCAGCGGCGGCGCTGCGCGATCCCGGCATCGCGCATGTGACGCCGCCGCAGCCGGGCGGGGGCGGCCTCGCGCTCCTCGAGGCGATCCCGACGACCGACCCGTCGACGCGGGCCACAGGCACGACGATCAACCGTCTCCGCGCTGTGCTGCCGCCGGCGGCGCTCGTCGGTGGCCCGGTGGCGGAGAATCACGACCTCGAGGCGGCCCTGTCCGCCAAGACGCCGCTGGTGATCGGCGTCGTGATCGGCCTCAGCTTCCTGCTGCTCATGGTCGCGCTGCAAGCGCCACTGATCGCCGCGCTCGGAGTCCTCACGAACCTCTTGGCGACCGCGGCAGCATTCGGGGTCGCGAAGTGGATCTTCCAGGACGGCGCCGGCCACGCGGTGCTGGGTTTCGAGCCGCAGGGCTTTCTGGACGCGTGGGGGCCCGTGTTCTTCTTCGCGATGATCTTCGCGATCTCGATGGACTACACGGTGTTCCTGCTGTCCTCGGCAAAGGAGCACTGGGAGCGCTCGGGCGGCGACGCCAGGCAGGCAATGGTCGGCGGCATGGCCCAATCGGGACGCGTGATATTCGCGGCCGGCGCGGTCATGGTCGCGGTGTTCGTGACGTTCGCCCTGAGCGGCCCGCTGCCGCCGAAGGAGATGGGCGTGATCCTCGGCATCGCGGTGCTGCTCGACGCCGGGCTCGTCCGGCTGCTGCTCATGCCGGTGCTGCTGCGGCTGCTCGGCAAGTGGGCGTGGTACGTCCCAAAGCCGCTCGGCCGACTGCTCCCCGACGTCCGCTTCGGCCACGCGTGAGATGGACACAGTTACGGAGTCTCGCGCTGCCGAAGCGGAAGTCGCGCGGAGATTGGCACGGCGTAACGGCGGCTCGAAGTACTGCGTCTACGGTGGCCACTAGCAGCTCCTGGCAGCCGACCCACTGCCCGTCCGGGATCAGTTCCGACCACCCCCCTCAGGGTCGGGCGCCGACCTGCACCGATGTGCCGTCCGCGGTGAAGAGCCCCTCGACGGAGAAGTAGCGCTCGCCGGTGTCGTAGCAGAACGTCAGCACCGTGCTCGAGTCCGGGATGTCGGGCAGCTTTTGCGCGACGGCGGCCAGCGAGGCGCCCGACGAGGGGCCGACGAAGATGCCCTCCTCGCGCACTGCGCGCACGGCGTACGCGTAGGCGTCCTCTTCGGAGACCTGGATGACGCCGTCCAGCGTCGCGGTGTGCAGGTTCGCGGGGACGAAGCCCGCGCCGATGCCCTGCAGGCGGTGCGGGCTGGGGTCGCCGCCGCTGATGACCGGTGACTTCGTGGGCTCCACCGCGAACGTGCGGAGCTTGGGGAAGTGCTCCTTGAGCACTTCGCTGACACCCGTGATGTGCCCGCCGGTGCCGACGCCGGTGATGAGGAAGTCGATGCCGTCGGGGAAGTCGCGCAGGATCTCCTGCGCCGTCGCCTCACGGTGGATGGCGATGTTCGCGGGGTTCTCGAATTGCTGTGGCATCCACGCGCCGTCGATCTGCTCGACGAGTTCTTCCGCGCGTGCGATCGCGGCGTTCATCCCGCCCTCGCGTGGCGTGAGCTCGACCTGTGCGCCGTAGGCGGCCATCAGGCGCCGGCGCTCGAGCGACATCGATTCGGGCATGACGAGAATCATCGGGTAGCCGCGCACCGCTGCCACCATCGCCAGGCCGACGCCGGTGTTGCCGGAGGTCGGCTCGACGATCGTGCTGCCGGGCTTCAGCGTGCCGCGGCGCTCGGCGTCGTCGATCATCGCTAGGCCGATGCGGTCCTTGATCGAGCCGCCAGGGTTGGCGCGCTCGGCCTTCATCCACACGTCAACCTGCCGATCGGCGAAGAGGCGGTTGATCCGAATGTGGGGGGTGTCCCCGATCGTGTCGAGAATGCTCGCGGCCTTCATGGTCGCCTCCGATGTCGCAGGTCTAGATGTTGAAGTCGAGGGGTTCGTCGGCGCGGTCGCCATCGCGGCGCTCGACGCGCGCGGTGGGCGTGACGACAGCATGCGCGGGGACGCTCTGGGTCAGCCACACGTTGCCGCCGATGCGGCTGCCATCGCCGATCAGCGTCTCGCCGCCCAGGATCGTCGCGTTCGCGTAGATGACGACGTCGTCGCCGATCGTCGGGTGGCGCTTGGTGCGCGCCATCCGCTTCTCGACGCTGAGCGCGCCGAGCGTCACGCCCTGGTAGAGCTTGACGCGCGCACCGAGCACGGCCGTCTCGCCGATCACGATGCCGGTGCCGTGGTCGATCGCGAAGAACTGGCCGATGCGTGCACCGGGGTGGATGTCGATGCCGGTGTCGCGATGAGCGATCTCCGTCAGGACACGCGGGACGAGCGGCACGCCGGACTCCTGCAGCTGATGCGCGATGCGATACACCGCCGTGGCGAAGAAGCCGGGGTAGGCGATGATCACCTCGTCGACGGAGTGCGCGGCGGGATCGCCGTCGCAGATCGCCTCGGCGTCGAGCAGCAGCGCCGCGCGGATCGCCGGCAGCTCGGCGAGGAACCGGTCGACGACCGCGTCCGGGTCCGAGCAGTGCGCTCCGGGCAGGCGCAGTGCGTCGGCGAGCAGAACGCGCAGGGCGGCGAGCTCCTCGGCCACGTCACCGCCACGCCCCCCGACCTCGGCAGCGAAGTGCGGGAAGAGCAGCTCGAGCGCCCGGTGGACGACAAGCTCGGCGAGCTCGCGCAGCCGCGGAGGCAGCGCATACTCCTGCCGCTCATGAGCGAGCAGCTCCAGGAACGCCGCGGTTCCGTCGCGCTCGCGGGCGAGAGCCATCAGGCGTAAGGGTACCCCTCATCCGCTGGCTCAGCGTGGCCCGAGCGGACCGGCACACGCCCGCGCCCGCAGGTAACGGGCGGCCGCCAGGACACCAGCGTCGCGTACCGCGCCGGCAGTCGATGCCGCCGAGCGCTCGGCGAGCGCCTCGGCCTCCGATACCAGCGCACCGGCCGGCACGACGCGATTCAGCTTTGACATCCAGGTCCCTTCATCGCAGCCGTGGTGTGGCGTGGCGATCCCACGCCGCGGCACCGGCCGGCATCCGTGCGGCCCCGGCGGACTGCGGCTCCCCGGTGGCGCGCCGGTACGATCGAACGCGATGCTGACCTCGCCGGGTGCACCGCAGCTCCTCGATGACCCCGAGAGCCCACCGACGGCCGAGGACCTGCAGCCGACGGGGTTCCTGAGCTGCGACGACGATGCGGTCCGCGACTTCGTCGCGCGCGTCAGCGCCGGCGCGCAGGGCGAGCACGAGGTCGCGGCGCGCCTGTTCGCGGCGGTGCGCGATGAGGTGCGCTACGACCCCTACCGGATCCCGACCGATCCCGCTGACTATCGGGCTAGCGCGGTGCTCGGCGCCGGAAGCGGGTACTGCGTGCAGAAGGCGGTGGCGCTCACGGCGGCTGCTCGCGCGGCGGGCATCCCGTCACGGCTCGGCTTCGCCGACGTGCGCAACCACCTGCAGTCCGAGCGCCTGCGCGCGCTGATGGGGACCGACCTGTTCGTCTGGCACGGCTACAGCACGCTGTTCGTCGGCGGACGCTGGACAAAGGCGAGCCCCGCGTTCAACGCCGAACTGTGTGCCCGGTTCGGGGTGCCGCCGCTGGACTTCGACGGCACCCAGGACGCCCTGCTGCACGCGTTCGCCGGGGACGGCTCGCAGTACATGGAGTACGTGCACGAGCACGGCGTCTACACGGATCTGCCGCTCGAGCGGATCCTGGCCGCCTACCGTGACGCCTACCCCGCGATGGCCGCGGGTGACCGGGCGAGACCCGCGGAGGCCTGACGATGGATCCGGCCGCGCTCGATGTCGAGCTGGTCGGCGACGGACTCGAGGTGCCGTGCGTCGACGGCACCGCCGCGCCCGTACCTGAGTCTGGACGCGGCGGCATCGACCAGCGCGCTGCCGGCCGTCGCCCGGCGGGTCGCCACACGGCGGTTCGTCGAGTGCGGCGCGGACGGGACCTTCAACGCCGACGCCGTCCGCGATGCGCTCGACGCGCAGCCGCGTCCCAAGCTGCTCGCGGTCACGCCACGAGGGCGCGCGCTACGCACGCCAAGGGCACGCTCTGCGCCGCGACGAGCGCCGCCGCGCAGCTCAGCCGCGCCGGCCATCTCCGGGGCATCATCCATGAGGCGCATCGCTGAGCGCCGGCGTCTCCGGCGCGAGTGCCGGACCCGCTGGGCGTCCAGTTCTCAGCCAGGGGCGTGAGCTGCAGCTCGTGCGTTGCGGCGCGCGCGTCCTGGCCTGCGAGGAAGAGGACGGCATCGGCGATCCTGCGCGGGTCGGCCAGTGCCTGGCCGATGACCGGGACGGGCGGTGCCGTCGAGCGGCTGGATGCGCGCGTCGACGAGTCAGCAGCGAGACCTGGATTCCGTGGGGGCGCAGCTCGACGCGGCCGCGTCTGCGGATGGCGCGCACGCCGAACGCTCCGGCCGCCCAGCTAGGGCGTCCAGTTCTCAGCCAGGGGCGTGAGCTGCAGCTCGTGCGTCGCGGCGCGCGCGTCCTGGCCTGCGAGGAAGAGGACGGCATCGGCGATCCTGCGCGGGTCGGCCAGTGCCTCCGGCCGTTGACCGGGACGGGCGGTGCCGTCGAGCGGCTGGATGCCCGCGTCGACGATCAGCAGCGAGACCTGGATTCCGTGGGGGCGCAGCTCGAGCGCGGCCGCGTTGCTGATGGCGCGCACGCCGAACGCTCCGGCCGCCCACAGGCCACGTCCGGGCAGTGCGCGGCGCGCGGAGCCGCCGGTGACCTGCACGAGGGTCGCGGGCCCGCCCTGCGCCAGCGCGAAGCGCCCGCCGGCGGACAGGAACGAGAACGCCGCGCGGGCCGGCGCGGCGGCCCACGAGTCGAAGCCGTCGGGGTCGGCCTCGGCGATCGGGCCGCCGCCGAACGGCCCGCTGCGGTCGCCGCCGTAGGCGGAGGCCGCATTCAGCATGAGCTGCACCCGGCCATGCGCGGCGGCGGCCTGCTCCAGCACCGCGGAGACGCTCGCGGGGTCGGTCACGTCGGCTTCCAGCGCGAGCGCTCCAGCCGCGCTGACGCCGTCGAGCGTGCTCTGCGAGCGCGCGGCGCCCGCCACCGCCCAGCCCTCGCTCACCAGCAGCTCGATCACCGCGCGGCCCAGGTTGCGCGCTCCGAAGACGACCGCGCTTCGCCGCTCGCCGTGTGTCTCGCTCATCGAATCGCTCCGGATCCGTGCGCCCGCGACTCAGGCGATCCGTGCGGGGTCCGGGACAGGGTCCGGGCCGCCGAGCTCGGTGAACGCCGGCGGCGAGTAGACACCCCCGGGGATTCCGCCGAGCGCCAGGATCCGCACGCCATCCGGGCCCGGATGGATCTTGCGGTGCGTCGTCGCTCCCACGCGGATCGCCGTCTCCGGACCGACATGGATGCGCTCGCCCTCGATCTCGAAGTCGGCCTCGCCGTCGAGGACGACGTAGACCTCCTCGGCGCCGGTGTTCGCGTGATCGTGGTTGGGATAGAAGTCGCCGCCGTTGGGCGGCATCTGCAGGATCTGCATGCCGAACGAGCTCGCCCCGAGTGACGCGCGCGCCCGCAGGAAGAACCCGCCCAGGATCGGCTCCATCTCCTCGAAGCGCTTGACGGTGTAGTCGGCCATGTCGTTCCTCTGCTGGACCCTGGGGAATCGGTCAGGCCGAGACTACCCCGGCAGCGCGGGCCGGACGACGACCCAGAAACTACGGACGCGCGTGCGGGGCGCCCCCGATGCCGCGCGGGGCCTCCCGGCCTAGCGTCTTCCCGAGATCCAGACCGGGAGGATGGAGAACCCCCGCATGCCCATCACGCCGTTGTCCCGTCGCTTCGCGCCGCTTGCCGCCGCATGCCTGCTGATCGCGCTGCTCGCTCCCGCGGCCACCGGGGCCGACGCCAAGGCAGCGCCCAAGCCCGAGGTGTCGGTGATGTCGCGCAATCTCTACCTCGGCGCCGACATCATCAAGCTCGTCGGGGCGCCGGACCTGGCGGGCGAGCAGGGGCAGGTCGCGGCCCTGCTCGGCACGGTCGAGGGGACGAACTTCCCCGTGCGGGCCAAGGCTCTCGCTCAGGAGATCGCCACCACCAGGCCGGACGTCATCGGCTTGCAGGAGGTGGCGCGCTACTACCGCTCCGCCGACGCAACCCCCGGTCAGGCGGCGACCAGGCCGCTCTACGACTGGATGGCGCTGCTGCAGAAGCAGCTCAAGGCGAGGAAGCAGCCTTACAAGGTCGCCGCCGAGCAGACCGAGCTCGACATCACGGTGCCCTCAGCCGACGGCTACGGCCTACGCCTGAAGCTCGGGAACGCCGTTCTCGTGCGCACCGGCAAGGGCGCGCGGATCTCGGGCGTCAAGAGGCTGTCCGGGCTGTTCAAGGATCAGCTGCAGGTGCAGCTGCCCAGCGGGAAGGTCGAGCTGCATCGCGGCTACGCCGGGATCGACGGCAAGGTCGCCGGAAGGACGTTCCGCTTCCTCGATCCGCACGCCGAGGCGTACTCGGCGGCAGCGGCCAAGGGCCAGTTCCAGCAGCTGCTCGCGGGCGCCGGCGAGGTCCACGAGGTTGCCGACCATCATCGCGGGCGACTTCAACTCCGACCCCGCCGATGCCGAGCCGAACGCCTACCGGGCGATCATCGACGCGGGCTTCGTCGACACCGGCAAGCGTGTCGCCACGTGCTGCCAGAACGAGACGCTGAGCAACGCCGTCTCGGAACTGAAGACGTGGATCGACCACATCGTGGTCCGGCCACGGGCCAGGGTGCTGAGCACCACGATCTTCGGCAACCGTTCGAGCGACCGGATCGGCGGGCTGTGGCCCTCCGATCACGCCGGCGTGATCGCCAAGCTCCGCTTGCCGTAGGCACCGAGAGGATCTGACGAAGACCGCGCGGCCCGGGGCTGAACGGGACGCCGGCGATCTTCGTCAGTTCGGAGCTCTATCCCTCGCGGCGTGACCTGCCGCGGCTGAACTCCACGGTGATCGAGGCCTACGCGGCCGAGCCCTCGCGCGGGACGCTGCGCGCGGTGAACGCGCGGACCCGGGAACAGGCGGGCGTGCGCCGTCAACGGTGCCCTCGGTCCGGACGGGCGCCGATCGCAGCGGCGTGCCTCTCACGCGCCCTGCGACACCCGTTCGTAGAGCTCGATGAACTGGCTTGAGATCGCGGTCCACGAATAGGTGGAGCGGATCTGCGTGTACGCGTTCTCCGCGCGCGCGCGCCGCGCATCCGGGTCGTTCACGGCCTCGACCATTGCGGCAGCCAACTCGCTCTGATCGTCCACACCGACCAACCAGCCGTTCGGCCTGCCCCGCTCGCTGTTGACGAACGACAGCGGTCCGCCGCTGCGGGTCGCGATCACCGGAACCCCGCAGGCCATGGCTTCGAGGAACACCAGGCCGAAGGGCTCGTCCTTCGAGGGCGCGACCATCACCGCGCAGCACGACAGCCCGCGCGCCAGGTCCTCGTGGCCGCGCCAGCCCACGAAGAACACGTCATCCACGCCCAGGTCGGTCGCGACGGAGTGCGGGTGTGGGCCTTCCCACTCCCCGGGGAATCCGCCCCAGATGACCAGCGGCGCTCGGCGCGCAAAGCTCTCGCGCGCGTCGGCATATGCGCGCAGGAGCAGCGGGACCCGCTTGAAATCCAGGAAGCGTCCGACAAACATCAGGACCGGCGCGTGCGGATCGGCCAGGGGAGCGATGTCCCGCTCCGAGTACCGGATGCTCCCCGCCGTACCGGTCTCGTCCCAGCCCCTGGGCTCGTCGACCAGCCAGCGGCGCCAGAGTCCGAGGCGCTCCTCGGGGCGCAGCTCGCGGCGATCGAACAGGCCGGTGTCGACGCCGTCCGGGATCAGCTCCACCCGGTCGCCTTGCACGCCCAGGAGCCGACGTGCCTCGTCGCGAGCGTGAGGCGAGATCACGACGAAGTGGTCGCAGGCACGCGCGACGGCGCGCAGGCGCGCGGCCCAGTGCGATCCGTGGCGCCAGTACTCCCAGCGTGTCGCCTGTGCCAGCTCACGGAGTTCCAGCGGGTAGCTGTCGAGGGCCGGGAGCGCGTTTGCACGCGCGCGGTCCGCCATTCCTGGAAGGTCCGTTCCTTGTGCGCGCGCCAGCTCCGCGAGGCGGTCGACGCGATCGATCATCTTCAGCTCGGTGCCGTGCAGATGCGTCACGAGCGGTGCACCGGGCGCGACACGTGCGAGGCCTTCGTGAAGCGGTGAGAGGTGGTGCACGTGCAGCACACCGGGCGCCTCGCCCAGCGCACCCTGCAGGAACCGGGCCCACGCGTCCGCCAGGTGGTCGGCGAGCCCGGGCGAGACCGCAGCGAGGACCCTGTCCGGCACGCCCGGTCGATCCTCGAACGACGGGGACATCGGCGGATCGTGGGCCACAGGATCCTCACCGCGACCAAACGCTTCGACAGCCGGGCCGAAGTCGAGGGCGCGCACGTCCATCCCCTCGAAGAAGGTCGCCGCGTGCGTCGGATCGCCGGGGGACCCCAGTGATCCACACACGAGCTGTGTCGACCAGCCGGCCTCCCCGAGCGCACCCGCGAGGTACCGGACGACCTGGGCCGACCCTCCTCGAGGGTAGAAGAACAGCCCAGTCGTGACATGCCGGCGCATCTGCCCCAGCGTAGGCCGCGGTGCGGCGAGGGCGGACGCGAGGACGGGAGGCGTCGCGTTGCCGGGTGCGTCAGGCGGCGCGGCGCATCGTGGCGTGGCGCGCCATCGCGGTCGAGCCGGCGAGGTCGCAGAACATGATGGTCGCGAGCGTCCGGCGCTCGCGCGAGCGCCCCTGGGCAGCGCCCCCACCGTCTCCACGGGAGCCTGCGCGCAATGAGCGCCGCGGCTACAGCACCTTCGACAGGAACGCCTGCGTGCGCGGGTTCTTCGGGTTGGCGAAGACCTCCTTCGGCGGGCCGCTCTCGACGACGACGCCGCCGTCCATGAACACCGCCGTGTCGCCGACCTCGCGCGCGAAGCCGATCTCGTGCGTGACGACGACCATCGTCATGCCGCTCTCGGCGAGCTGGCGCATCACCTCGAGCACCTCGCCGACGAGCTCCGGGTCGAGCGCCGAGGTCGGCTCGTCGAACAGCATCAGCTTGGGCTCCATCGCGAGTGCCCGCGCGATCGCGACGCGCTGCTGCTGGCCGCCGGACAGCTGCGCGGGGTAGGCGTCGATCTTGTCGTCCAGGCCGACGCGCGTCAGCAGCCGCTCGGCCTCGGCGCGCGCGGACTTGCGGTCGACGCCCTTCACGTGGACCGGCGCCTCCATGACGTTCCCAGCGCCGTCATGTGCGGGAAGAGGTTGAAGCGCTGGAAGACCATGCCGATCTCGGCCCGCTTCCTGGCGACCTCGGACTCGCGCAGCTCGTAGATCTTGTCGCCGTGCTGGCGGTAGCCGACGAGCTCGCCGTCGACCGACAGGCGCCCGCCGTCGATCGTCTCGAGGTGGTTGATGCAGCGCAGGAACGTCGACTTGCCCGAGCCCGAGGGCCCGAGCAGGCACATGACCTCCTTGGGCTCGACCCGCAGCGTGATGCCCTTCAGCACCTCGTTGTCGCCGAAGCGCTTGTGGACGCCCTCGGCCTGGAGCATCGGGGTGCTCATCGGCGCTCCTCCGACCCTTCGGGCGTCTCGACGACCGCCGGCTGACGGCGCGTCGTCAGCACGACGCGGCGCAGCTTCTGCAGCGGCGTCTCCGGCAGGTTGCGCGAGCTGCCGCGCCCGAACCGGCGCTCCAGGTAGTACTGGCCGACCGACAGCACCGAGGTCAGCGCCAGGTACCAGATGCTCGCGACGATCAGCAGCGGGATCGTCTGGTAGGTCCGCGAGTAGATCTGCTGGACGGAGAACAGCAGCTCCGGCACCGTGATCACGCTGACCAGCGAGCTGGTCTTCAGCATCGAGATCGTCTCGTTGCCGGTCGGCGGCACGATCACGCGCATCGCCTGCGGCAGGACGACGCGCCGCATCGTCTGCAGGCGCGACATGCCGAGCGCCTGCGCCGCCTCGTTCTGCCCCTCGTCGACGGAGATGATCCCGGCGCGCACGATCTCGGACATGTACGCGCCCTCGTTCAGCCCCAGCGCGAGCAGGCCCGCCATGAACGGCGTGATCAGGTCGTTGGCGTTCGCGTGCAGGAACGGCAGCCCGAGCGTGATCTTCGGGTAGACGGCGGCGACGTTGTACCAGAACAGGATCTGGACCAGGACGGGCGTGCCGCGGAACAGCCAGATGTAGAGCCACGAGGCCCACGAGACCAGCGGGTTCGCCGACAGCCGCATCAGCGCCAGCAGGATGCCGAGCACGATGCCGATGACCATCGCCAGGAAGGTCAGCTCGAGCGTCCTGACGACGCCGTCCTCGACGGGCGCGGCGAACAGGTAGTCGCCGACCACCCCCCACTGGAAGCGCGGGTTCGTCGCGACCGATCGGGCGAGCGCGACCGCGATGACGACGATGATCGCGGCCGCGACCCAGCGGCCCGGGTGGCGCACCGGAACGGCCCTGATCTGCTCAGGGCGCTCCGGCGCGCTCGCCGTGGTTGTCTCGGCGGGTGACACCCGCGAACCCGCGTCCCGCTAGCTCGTCGCTCCGTTGATCACGGGCGTCGTGATGGCGCCGTCCTGGACGCCCCAGGTGCTGAGGATCTTCTGGTACTGGCCGTTGGCGATGAGCTTCTTGACCGCGGCCAGGACCGGCTTCGCGAGCCCGCTGTTCTTCGGGATCGCGATGCCGTACGGCGCGGTGCCGTAGGTCGTGCCCGTCAGCTTGAACTGGCCGTTCGACTGCTTGACCGCGTACGCGGCGACGGGCGAGTCGGCCATCACGACGTCGGCGCGGCCGGAGGACAGCGCGAGGTTCGCGCCGTTCTGGTCGGGGAAGGTCAGCACCTTCACGGCCGGCTTGCCGGCGGTCGTGCACTTCTTGCTCTGCGCGGTCGCGTCGTCGGCCTGGGTCGTGCCCTTCTCGACGGCGACCTTCTTGCCGCACAGGTCGGCGAGGCCGTTGATCGTCGCGCCGCCGGAGGCCTTCACGTAGAACGACGTGCCGGCGGAGAAGTACGTGACGAAGTCGACCGTCTTCTCGCGCGCCTTGGTGTCCGTGAACGAGGACATCCCGACGTTGTACTTGCCGGCGGCGAGGCCCGGGATGATGCTGTCGAAGCCGGCGTTGACGATCGTGGCCTTGACGCCCAGCACGGTGGCGATCGCCTTGGCGAGGTCGGCGTCCATCCCGACGACCGTCTTGCCGTCCTTGGCGACGAACTCGTTCGGGGCGTAGGAGGCGTCGGCCGCGACCGTCAGGCCCTTGGACTTGACGGCGGCGGGCACGGTCGCGGCGATCGTGGCGTCGGCTCCTCCGGAGGCGGTGGTCGAGCTGGTCGACGAGCTGCTGGTGCTCGAGGAGCTGCTGCCGCAGGCGGCGAGCAGGGCGCTGGCGGCGGCCAGGGCGGCGACGACGGCGAGTCGCCGGACGATGCGGTTCATGGTTGCCTCTCTCGGACGAAAGCTGCAGGTTGCGAGCAGGGTATGACAAACGCGGCCGGGGGGCGCTGCCGGTCACGCCCCACCGGCCCGTCCCCAGCTGACACCATCACGGAATGCCGCCGCCCGTCACGATCCGGCAGGTCGAGGCCGTCGCGCGCGGGGCCGCGGCCCCGCCGCTCGATGACGGCGACCGCAGCGCCATCGCCGCCGCACGCGCGGTCGTCGAGCGCGTCGTCGCCGGCGAGCAGGCCGTCTACGGCGTCACCACCGGGTTCGGGCGGCTCGCGAGCGTGCGGATCCCGCGCGAGAGCACGACCGACCTGCAGCTGAACCTCGTGCGCTCGCACGCCGTCGGCTTCGGCGAGCCGCTCGCCCGCGACGTCGTGCGGGCGATGCTGTTCCTGCTCGCCGGGTCGCTGCGCCGCGGCCACTCGGGGGTCCGCCCGGAGCTCGTCGAGCTCGTGCTCGCGCTGCTCGAGCGCGACGTCACGCCCGTGGTGCCGAGCAAGGGCTCGGTCGGGTCATCCGGCGACCTGATCCCGCTCGCGCACATCGCGCTCGTGCTCGTCGGTGAGGGCGAGGCGGTCGTCGGCGGCGAGCGGCTCGACGGCGCCGGCGCGCTGCGCCGCGCCGGGCTCGAGCCGCTGGGGCTGGCCGCCAAGGAGGGGCTCGCGCTGATCAACGGCACGCACCTGATGGCCGCCGCGGGCGCGCTCGCGGTGTGCGAGGCCGAGCGCCTGCTCGACGCGGCGACCGTCGCGGCCGCCCTGTCGCTCGAGGCGTTCATGGGCTCGACCGGCCCGTTCGACGCGCGGCTGCACGCACTGCGCCCGCAGGTCGGCCCCGGCCGGATCGCGGCGCGGCTGCGCGGGCTGCTCGCCGGCAGCGCGATCATCGACAGCCACGCGGACTGCGGCCGCGTCCAGGACCCGTACACGCTGCGCTGCGCGCCGCAGGTCCTCGGCGCGGTCGACGACGCGCTCGCCTACATCGCGACCGCGATCGAGCGCGAGCTGTCCGCGGTGACCGACAACCCGCTCGTCTTCCCGGACAGCGGCGAGGTGCTCGCCGGCGGCAACTTCCACGGCCAGCCGCTGTCGCTGCCGCTCGACCACCTCGCGCTCGCGATGTGCGAGCTGGCCTCGTTCAGCGAGCGCCGCAGCTACGCGCTGCTGTCGCCGACCTACGCGGGCCTGCCGGCGTTCCTCTCGCCCGATCCCGGCCTGGGGTCGGGCATGATGATCGCCCAGTACGCCGCCGCGGCGCTCGTCAACGAATGCCAGGTCCTCGCCCACCCCGCGGGCGCGGGGTCGATCCCCACCTCGGCGGGCCAGGAGGACTTCAACTCGATGGGCGCGCTCGCCGCGCTGAAGGCGCGCACCGTGATCGCCAACGCGGCGAACGTCGATCGCGATCGAGCTCGCCTGCGCCTGCCAGGGGCTCGAGTTCCACCGGCCGCTGCGCACGACCGGCGTGCTCGAGGAGGCGGTCGCGCGCGTGCGCGCCGTCGTGCCGCGCGTCGAGCGCGACCGCTCGCTCTCCGGGGAGCTCACCGAGCTGGCGGATGCACTGCGCAGCGGCGCGCTGCGGCTCACCGACGACGAGGAGCTGACATGAGCACGGACACGACGCTGCGCTGCCGCGGCTGGGAGCAGGAGGCGGCGCTGCGGATGCTGGAGAACAACCTCCACCCCGACGTCGCGGAGAACCCGGCCGAGCTGATCGTCTACGGCGGCATCGGCAAGGCCGCGCGCAACGCGGACTGCCACGCCGCGATCGTCCGCGAGCTGACGCGGCTCGGCGACGACGAGACGCTGCTCGTGCAGTCCGGCAAGCCGGTCGCGGTCTTCGAGACGCACGCCGCCGCGCCGCGCGTGCTGATCGCCAACTCGAACCTCGTGCCGGACTGGGCGACGTGGGAGCACTTCCGCGAGCTCGATGCGGCCGGGCTGATGATGTACGGGCAGATGACGGCGGGCTCCTGGATCTACATCGGCAGCCAGGGGATCCTGCAGGGCACCTACGAGACGTTCGCGGCGGCCGCGCGCAAGCGGTTCGACGGCACACTCGCCGGGCGGCTCGTCGTGACGGCGGGCCTCGGCGGCATGGGCGGCGCGCAGCCGCTGGCGATCACGATGTGCGGCGGGGCGGCGCTGTGCGTCGAGGTCGACCTGCGGCGCATCGAGCGCCGCGTGCGCGAGGGCTACCTCGACGAGCGCGCCGCGGACCTCGACGACGCGCTGCGGCGCCTGGACGCCGCGCGCGCCGAGCGCCGGCCGCTCTCGATCGGGCTGCTCGGCAA
This sequence comes from uncultured Solirubrobacteraceae bacterium, assembly GCA_963817295.1. Classification (GTDB taxonomy): domain Bacteria; phylum Actinomycetota; class Thermoleophilia; order Solirubrobacterales; family Solirubrobacteraceae; genus F1-60-MAGs163. Next base: position 33,544 of record CAWFOF010000006.1, read on the forward strand.
CGCCGCCGAGGTGCTTCCCGAGCTCGTGCGCCGCGGCGTCGCACGTCGACGTCGTCACCGATCAGACCAGCGCCCACGACCCGCTCAACGGCTACGTGCCCGCGGGGCTGACCGTCGAGCAGGCGGACGTGCTGCGCGCGAGCGACCCCGACGAGTACCTGCGCCGCGTCGGGCGCGAGCGTGCTCGACCACGTCGCGGCGATCCGTGCGCTGGGGCGCGCGGGCGCGGAGGCCTTCGACTACGGGAACGCGCTGCGCGGGGTCGCGGCCGAGTACGGCGACAGCGAGGCGTTCGCCTACCCGGGCTTCGTGCCCGCGTACATCCGCCCGCTGTTCTGCGAGGGCAAGGGGCCCGTTCCGCTGGGTGGCGCTCTCCGGCGACCCGGCGGACATCGCCGCGACCGACGCCGCGATCCTCGACCTCTTCGGCGATCAGGAGCACATCGCGCGCTGGATCCGCCTGGCGCAGGAGAAGGTGCGCTTCCAGGGCCTGCCGGCGCGGATCTGCTGGCTGGGCTACGGCGAGCGGCACCTGGCGGGGCTGCGCTTCAACGAGATGGTCGCGGCGGGAGAGCTGCGTGCTCCGATCGTCATCGGGCGCGACCACCTGGACGCCGGCTCGGTCGCCTCGCCCCAGCGCGAGACCGAGGCGATGCTCGACGGCTCGGACGCCGTCGCCGACTGGCCGCTGCTGAACGCGCTGCTCAACACCGCCTGCGGCGCGAGCTGGGTCTCCATCCATCACGGCGGCGGGGTGGGCATGGGCAAGTCGATCCACGCCGGGCAGGTGTGCGTCGCCGACGGGTCCCCGCTCGCGGCCGAGCGGCTGCGGCGCACGCTGCTCGCCGACCCCGGGATGGGCATCGTGCGCCACGCCGACGCGGGCTACCCGGAGGCGATCGACGCCGCGGCGCGGGTGGGATTGCGGCTGCCGATGGTCGCCGGCTCGTGAGCGTCTGCGTCCGGGACGCGGCGCAGGTCCTGCGCCCGCCGAGCGACGGGCTCGCCTACCTGCGCCATGACCGCGCGGGGGAGCTGCGCCTCGACGGCGGCGCGCTGACCGCCGCGGATGGGCGGATCGCGGCCTTCGAGGCCGATGCGAGCGCCGCGATCCGGGTCGACGGCAGCGGCTGCGCGGTCGTCCCGGGCTTCGTCGACGCGCACACGCACCTCCCGTTCGCGGGCTGGCGGGCCGGCGAGTACGCGCAGAAGGTGGCGGGCGTGCCGTACGAGCAGATCGCGCGCGCGGGCGGCGGCATCGCCGCCTCGGCGCGCGCGTTCGCGGAGGCCACGGACGACGCGGTGCTCGCGCAGGCGCAGGCGCTCGCACGCGAGATGCTCGAGCACGGGACGACGACCTTCGAGTGCAAGAGCGGCTACGGCCTGTCGGTCGACGCCGAGCTGCGCGCCCTGCGCCTCGCCGGCCGCCTCGGCGAGCAGGTCGCGCAGGGGACGGCCTCGACCGCGCTGCTCGCGCACGCGGTGCCCCCCGGCTACGACGCGGACTCCTGGATGGACGCGGTCGAGGCGATGCTGCCGCGGGTGCGCGTGCAGACGCGGGCGGGCGCGCTGGACATCTACGTCGAGTCGGTCGCGTTCACGAACGAGCACCTCGCGCGCATGGGCGACCTGGCGCGGGCGAACGACCTCGCGCTGCGCTGCCACGTCGAGCAGTTCGCGACGCACCGCTCGGTGCCGGTCGCGCTGGCGCACGGCGCGCGCTCCGTCGACCACCTCGCCTGCCTGCACCCGGACGACGTCGCGCCGCTCGCCGCCGCCGAGTGCGCCGCGGTGCTGCTGCCCGGGGCCGAGCTGCTCGGCGCCGAGCACGTCGCGCCGGCGCGCGCGCTGGCCGACGCGGGCGCCATCGCCGTCCTGGCGACGGACGCCAACCCGGGAACCTCACCGGTCGTCTCGCTCCCGCTCGTGATCGGCATCGCCGTGCGGCGCTACGGGTGGACCGTGCTCGAGGCGCTGCTCGCGGCGACGCTCAACGCCGCGTGGGTGCTCGGCCGCTCGGACGCGATCGGGTCGCTCGAGGCCGGCAAGCAGGCGGACTTCCTGCTCCTCGACGGCCCCGTCGAGCACGTCCCCTACCGCTTCGGCCACAACCCCGTCGCCGCGGTGTTCATCGCCGGGCGCCCCGTCCACGTGCGGCCCGACGCGGCCTGGCGGATCGGCGGGGCGGCGTGATCACCGCACGCGACCTCGCGCGCACGCCTGGCGGACCTGGAGCCGATCGGGCTCGGCGCCACGGGCACGACGCGGCTCGCCTGGACACCCGAGGACGCGGCGGCGCGCGCGTGGTTCGAGCGCCAGGCGGCCGCGTGCGGCCTGCGCGCCGAGCGCGACCCCGCGGGGAACCTCTGGGCGGTTCCCGATGGCGACGGACCCTGGTGGGGCGTGGGCTCGCATCTGGACAGCGTGCGCAGCGGCGGGCGGCACGACGGGGCGCTCGGGGTCGCCGCGGCGTTCGAGGTCGCTGCGCGCGCCGACGTCCCGCTGGCGGTGATCTCGTTCGCCGACGAGGAGGGCGCGCGCTTCAACACGCCGACGTTCGGCAGCCGGGCGCTCGTCGGCCGGCTCGACGTGGACGACGCGCTGGGTCGCGTCGACGACGATGGGGTGACGATGGCCGACGCGCTCACGGCCGCGGGCGTCGACCCGGCCGGGCTCGCCCGCCGCGCCGGCGGCGGCTCGCGCTCCTGCGCGGGTTCATCGAGCTGCACATCGACCAGACGCGCGACCTGGCGCGCGCGGGCGTGCCCGCGGGCGTCGTCGGCTCGCTCGCCTCGCGGATGCGGGTCGAGGTCGAGCTGACGGGCGCGCCGACCACGCGGGGACGACGCGCCGCCACGGATCGCCGCGACGCGCTCGCCGCGGCCGCCCGTCTCATCGTGCGGGCCGACGAGCTGGCCGGCGGGAACCCGGAGTTCGTCGTCACGGCGACCCGGCTGCTCGTCGAGCCGGGCGCGCTCACGACGATCCCCTCGCATGTCGCGCTGTGGATCGACGCGCGCGCGCCCGCGCCGAGACACCGTCGAGCGCTGGCGCGCCGGGCTCGACGGGTCGCCAGGAGCTCGCGCGGGCGACCGGCGTCGCGATCGAGGTCCGCACCTCCGCGCAGAGTGCCGGCGTCGCGTTCGACGCGGCGATCCGGTCGCGGCTCTCCGCGGCGTGCGCGGACCTCGGCAGCGCCGCGCAGGAGCTCGTCTGCTTCGCCGGCCACGACGCCGGCGTGCTCGCCGAGCGGGCTGCCCGCCGGGCATGGCCTTCGTGCGCAACGCGACCGGCGTCAGCCACGCGCCGGACGAGCAGGTCGCGCTGGAGGATGCAGCGGTCGCGGCCGAGGCGATGCTCCGCGCGCTCGAGGAGTTGGCGGCATGAGCGGCACACGCGCGAGCTGGTCCGCGTCCCGGCGATGCCCAACGCGCACTCGCACGCCTTCCAGCTCGACCTGCGCGGGGCCGGCGAGCGACCCGCACCCGCCGCGCACGCCGCCGACGACTTCTGGAGCTGGCGCCGGGAGATGTTCCGGCTGGCCGGCGCACTCGACCCCGCGTCGATGCGAGCCGTCGCCGAGCGCGCGTACGCCGAGATGGCGGCGGCCGGCTACGGGGCGGTCGGCGAGTTTCACTACGTCCACCACCGGCCCGACGGCACGCCCTACGACGAGGGCGATCCGATGGCGCACGCCGTGGCGCAGGCGGCCGTCGACCAGGGTCTTGCGATCGTGCTCCTTCCGGCCGCCTACCACCGCGACGGCTGGGATGGCGCCGACCGCGCCCCCGCCGCAGGCCAGCGGCGCTTCTGCGACCCCGACGTCGACACGTTCCTCACGCGCGTGGACGCACTGCGCCGCTGGGCGGCCGGTCGCGCCGGGCGTCAGCGTCGGCGTCGCCGCCCACAGCGTGCGCGCCGTCCCCGAGCCGTGGCTGCGGGCGATCGCCGCGTACGCCGACGAGCACGGCCTCGTCCGCCACGTGCACGCCAGCGAGCAGCGCCGCGAGCTGGCCGAGTGCGCCGCCGAGCACGGCTGCACCCCGATCGAGCTGCTGCACCGGACCGGATTCCTCGGCGCGCGCACGAGCGTCATCCACGGGGTCCACGTCACCGACGCCGACGTCGGGCTGCTCGCCACGAGCGACACGATCGTCGTCTCGTGCCCGACGACCGAGGGCAACCTCGGCGACGGCCACCTGCCCGCGATGCGCTATCCGCGACGCGGGCGTGCGTCTGGCGATCGGCAGCGACTCGCAGGTGCGGATCGACCCGTTCGAGGAGGTCCGCGAGCTGGAGACCGGCGCCCGGCGCGAGCGCCAGACGCGGCACGCGCTGCTCGCGGCGAGCGGCGACCTGTGGGGCGAGCTGTGCCGCAACGGCCGCGCCAGCCTCGGGCTGCCCGGAGGCCGGCGACGGCGCCGGGACGATCGCGATCGATCTCGGGCATCCGTCGCTCAGCGGGATCGCCCGCGAGGACCTGCCCTACGCGCTGGCCACCTGCGCGAGCGCCGCGGTCCTCGCGGCGCCGCGCGCCGGATGAGCCACCCGGATGCGGGCGGCGATGCGCAGGACCTCGGCGCCGCCGGCGCGCGTGGCGAAGGCCATGGCCCGCTCGCGGCGGCGGTCGTTCCGGGGCGTGTTCGACGAGGGCTGCTCCACGTACCGGCTCATCGCACTAGCCCCGCGCGGACCCTCCGGCTGCGAAGCCAAAGCCACGGCCGCGAGCGACGACGATGGCTGGCTCGACGACGACGAACACACAGGTCGACGGCCTGCCCCGCCCCGCGGACGCGCGCATGCTGGCGCGGCGCGCCCCGTCGCACCCCGGGCCGGGCGACGATGCGCAGGACCTCGGCGGCGAAGCGGGATGGCCGGCCCCGGACGACGCCGCGGCGCAGGGCGCGGGCGATCCCGCGGCGACCCCTGGCCCTGGGCGTCCCGGTGCCCGCCGCTGACGCCGCACGATCGGCGCCTCCGGCGCCGCAGGACGGCGCGATGCCGGCGCCGCCCGCGCCCTGAGCCTGCCGTTCAGACGGTGCGCAGAGCCTCGGTCGGGGACAGCCGCGACGCACGCACCGACGGGTAGAGGCCGGCGATCGCGCCGATCAGCAGCGCCGCCACCAT
>CAWFOF010000007.1:0-99501 GCA_963817295.1 uncultured Solirubrobacteraceae bacterium
GATCAAGCACGGCTGGCGCCCGCAGGTGTCGGCCGAGCCGACCGGCAAGCGCGTGCTGATCGTCGGCGCCGGGCCGTCCGGGCTCTCGGCCGCCCATCACCTGGCGCATCGCGGCCACGCTGTGACGATCCACGAGGCCGGCCCGATGACCGGCGGCATGATGCGGTTCGGCATCCCGCGCTACCGGCTGCCGCGCGAGATCCTCGACGCCGAGATCCAGCGGATCCTGGACCTGGGAGTGGACCTCCACCTCGACACGAAGGTCGAGAACGTCCTGGACAGCATGCGCGCCGGCGGGTTCGACGCCGCCTTCCTGGCGGTCGGAGCGCACATCGGCAAGCGCGCGTACATCCCCGCCGGCGAGGCCGCGCACATCCTCGACGCGGTCAGCATGCTGCGCAGCATGGAGGGCGAGGAGCCCCCGCTGCTCGGCCGGCGGGTCGTGATCTACGGCGGCGGCAACACCGCGATCGACGCGGCGCGCACCGCCAAGCGCCTCGGGGCGCAGGAGGCGATCATCGTCTACCGGCGCACGCGCGACCGGATGCCCGCCCACGACTTCGAGGTCGAGGAGGCCGAAGAGGAGGGCATCCTGATGAAGTGGCTCTCCACGATCAAGCAGGCCGACGAGGGCCGGATCGTCCTGGAGAAGATGGCGCTCGACGAGACGGGCTTCCCGCAGCCGACCGGGGAGACCGAGGAGCTCGAGGCCGACTGCGTCGTCCTGGCACTCGGGCAGGAGGCGGACCTCTCGCTGCTCGACGGCGTCCCGGGCCTCGTCGTGGAGGACGGCGTCGTGCAGGTCGGCCCCGACATGATGACCGGGCACCCCGGGATCTTCGCCGGCGGCGACATGGTCCCCGCCGAGCGCACGGTCACGGTCGGCATCGGACACGGCAAGCAGGCCGCGCGCAACATCGACGCATGGCTTCGCGGTGAGCGCTTCGAGCATCCGCCGCGGCCCGAGCTCGCCACCTTCGACAAGCTCAACCCGTGGTACTACGCGGATGCCGCGAGGACCGTCGCACCCCAGCTCGACCTGATCCGGCGAGCCTCGACGTTCGATGAGGTCCAGCTCGGCCTCGACGAGGGCAACGCGCTGTTCGAGGCGCGCCGCTGCCTGTCCTGCGGCAACTGCTTCGGCTGCGACAACTGCTACGGGGTGTGCCCCGACAACGCGGTGCTGAAGGTCGACGAGGCCGACGGCTACGCGTTCGACCTGGACTACTGCAAGGGCTGCGGGATCTGCGTCGCCGAGTGCCCGTGCGGCGCGATCGAGATGGTTCCGGAGGAGGTCTGAGCACACCGGACGGCCGTTGCCAATACCGCAACCGCGGTATCTCGCCAGAGCGCGAACGTGCCGAAACCGACTGAAATGGCCCTCGCGCCCGCAGCCCAGTTCCTGGCGCGAGGAATCGCGCTCGATCGCTCCGACCGGCTGGCCGGAGCGCTCGTCAAGGCTGTGCGCGACGGCATCTGCGTTCTCGACGGCGAAGGCCTGATCGCGCACGTCAACGAGCCGTTCTGCACGATGACCGGCTTCGCGCGGGACGAGCTGATCGGGACCTCCACGCCCCGCCCGTTCTGGCCCGAGGAGCACGAGCTGCGGCTCGCGGAGGCGCTCACGTCGGCGCTCACAGGGACCCGCCGGGAGTTCGAGCTCGTCTACCGCCGCCGCAACGGAGAGCGATTTCCCGTCACGGTCACGGTGGCTCCGGTCGCGCAGGACGGCGGCGGCTCGGAGGGCTTCGTCTGCATCCTGCGCGAGGTGACGCGGGAGCATCGCGAGCACGAGCGCCTGCGCGAGGCGCATCGGGTCGCACGCCTGGTCAGCTGGGAGTACGACCCGTGCTCGGGCGCCATCTCGCTGTCCCAGTGGCTCAGCGGCGTGGGCGGGGTGCACCTGGCCAAGGCGACGACGCGCGACGGAGCGCTCGCCCTGTTCACCGCCGCGCACCAGCAGCCGCTGCGCGAGGCGCTGATCCGGGTCGCCGCGGGCGAGGGTGACGTGATGCTCGAGAGCGAGCTCGCCCGCACCCAGCCCGATCTCGGATGGGCGCCGGCGCTGCCCGAGATCCGCTGGATCGAGACGCGCATGCGGGCCGGCCGCGACGGCGACGGGACGATCGTCCGCGTCTGCGGCACGAGTCAGGACATCACCCCGCGCAAGCTTGCCGAGCTCGCGGGCGAGGAGAGCAAGGAGCGCCTGGGCCAGGCTCAGCGCATGGCGGAGACCGGCAGTTTCGAGCTGGACCACGTCTCGGGCAGGCTGACCGGGTCCGCCGAGCTCTACCGGCTGTTCGGGGTCGATGCGGACACGTTCGGTGACGACGTCGCGGACTTCGCGGCGCTGGTCCCGGACGACGACCTCCAGGCCCTGCGCCGGATCACCGCCGCGACGATCGCGGACGGAAATCCACGAGACCTCAAGCACCACTACGAGCGCCGCGGCGAGCTGCGGTCGGCCGAGACGCGGATCGAGGCGCTCGGACCGGCGGGTGCCTACCACGGCGTGCGCGGGACCATGCAGGACATCACCGACCGGCGGCGGCACGAGCGCGAGATCCGCCTGCAGGCGCACCTGCTCGACGCGGTCGACGTCGCCGTGATCGCGCTCGACCTCGAGGGCACGGTCACGCACTGGAACCGCGGCGCCGAGCGTCTCTACGGCTCCGACGCGCGAGGAGACGGTCGGACGCCACGTCGTCGCGCTGACTCCGAACCCCGAGGAGGCCGTCACCGGCCAGGCGCTGTTCGACGCGATCGTCGCGGACGGCCAGTCCGAGGGCGAGATCGACCTGCATCACAAGGACGGCACGCAGTTCCGCGTGGGTACCCGAAGCACGGTCTTCCACGATCGGGACGGCCAGCCGGCCGGCATCGTCGGGGTCTCCGCGGACATCACCGAGATCAGGCCGAGGACGACCCGCGACCTGCGCGCCGCGCGCGATTACCAGCGAGCGATCACCGACAGCATGGGCGAAGGTCTCTACACGCTCGACCCGGACGGCCGCCTGACCTACATCAACCCCGCGGCGCAGAGATGCTCGGCTGGAGGATCGACGAGCTGCTCGGACGTGTCATGCACGACGTCGTCCACTTCCGGCACACGGACGGCTACGCCGTCGCCGGCGGACAGGTGCCCGATGCAGCGACCCTGCGAGCACGGCGAATCGGTTCGCATCGACGACGACATCCTGATCCGCAAGGACGGCACCGAGCTCGCCGTCCAGATCACCGCGGCACCGTTCGACGTCGAGGACGGAACGCGCGGCTCGGTCGTGGTCTTCACCGACATCACGGAGCGCAAGGAGACCGAGCGGCGCCTGCAGCTCGAAGTCGAGAACGTCTCCTGGGTCGGCCGCGTGCGCGATGCCCTGGCCGCCGACCGGTTCGTCGTCTACGCGCAGCCGATCATCGACCTCAGCAGCGGCGACACCGTGCAGCACGAGCTGCTGATCCGGATGCTCGACGCCGGCGGGCAGCTGATCCTGCCCGGCCAGTTCCTTCCAACGGCGGAGAAGTACGGGCTGATCGCCGATATCGATCGGTGGATGCTCAGCCAGGCCGTCGATCTTGCGGCCCGGGGACATGCCGTGCAGGTCAACCTGTCCGCGCACTCGGTCGGCGCACCAGGGCTCGTCCAGGACTTTCAGGCCGCACTTCGCCGGACCGGCGCCGACCCGGGGCTGATCGTGGTCGAGCTGACGGAGACGGCGCTGCTGGAGGACGGCGCGGCCGCCGAGAGCCTGATCCGGCGCATCCGCGAGATCGGATGCAAGCTCGCCCTCGACGACTTCGGCACCGGCTATGGCGGCTTCACGTATCTCAAGCGGCTGCCGTTCGACTACCTGAAGATCGACACGGAGTTCGTCTCCGACCTGCCGGACAACGCCGCGAGCCAGCAGGTCGTGCGCGCGGTCGTCAGCCTGGCGCGCGGCTTCGGGCAGCAGACCGTCGCCGAGGGGGTCGAGGACCAGCGCACGCTCGCCGTACTGCGTGACCTCGACGTCGACTTCGCGCAGGGCTTTGCGATTGCAAGGCCGGCCCCGGCAGCCGACGTCTTCGGGTCCTGAGCGGCGCACGCTCAGCGTCCTCCCAGGGTTCGCTTACGTTCCCATGAGGCGCGCCTGCGAGCGTGCCCGGCTCCGGTCCTCCAGATCATCCGACCCAGGAGCCCGTCCCATGGCCGCCCAGCCAAGCCGCGCCTCCGCGCGCCGGCGCCGCCGCACCCGTCGCCTGCGCCGCCTGATCGCGGCGGTGACGGTCATCGCGTTCGTCGCCGCGTTCGCCGGGCTGTCCGTCCAGATGGCGTCGGGCCACGACCCCGCGGTGAAGGCCCCGAAGCAGCCGCGGCTGATCGGGAGTGCGGCCACCACGCACGCGCTCGTCGTGCAGCGCAGCGCGCTCGCCGACGAGCGGGCCGCGCTCCTGCGCCGCCGGCGCGAGCAGCTCGCGGCCGCCGCGCTGCGCGCCAGCCGGCGCGCCTCGGCGCGCAAGGGCGACCGCGGCAGCGGCCGCCGCCAACGCCGCAGCCAACGCGGCGCAGGCGGCGCCACCAGCGCCGCGCAGACGTCGTTCGGGTCGACCACGCCGTCCCGGCCAGCGGCTCCCGGGGTCCGGGTCGTCGTCGTCCGGGAACTCCGACCGCGACGCAGACGCCCGCCACGCAGACGCCCGCGGCACCGGTCACGACCAGCACCTCCTGAGCGTTCTGAGCCCCGACTCCCAGGGATCTCACAGGATCCTCTTGGGCTGCTCACACGAGGGCCGGTGAAGCTCGGTGCATGGCTTCAGCAGAGCTCGTCACCGCTCCCATCGCCGCCCGCGCGCCGACGCCGCACGCGCCGTCGTCGACATCGTCGTCCCCGTCTACAACGAGGAGCACGTCCTCGACGCGTCGATCCGCCGCCTGCACGCCCATCTGGGCGCGCAGCTTCCCGTTCGCCTGGCGCATCGTGATCGCCGACAACGCGAGCACCGACGCGACGTCGCAGGTCGCCGCCGCGCTCGCCGCCGAACTCCCTGACGTCGAGGTCCTGCGGCTGGCGCAGAAGGGCCGCGGCCGCGCGCTGCGCGCCGCCTGGATGGGGAGCGACGCCGACGTCGTCTGCTACATGGACGTCGACCTGTCGACCGGACCTGCGCGCGCTCCTGCCGCTGATCGCGCCGCTGGTCTCCGGCCACAGCGACGTCGCGATCGGCACGCGCCTCGCGCGCGGCGCCCGGGTGGTGCGCGGCGGCAGGCGCGAGCTCATCTCGCGCAGCTACAACCGCCTGCTGCACCTTGCGCTGCGCGCGCGCTTCAGCGACGCGCAGTGCGGGTTCAAGGCGCTGCGCACGGACGTCGCGCGCCGGCTGGTGCCCGCCGTCAAGGACGAGGCCTGGTTCTTCGACACGGAACTGCTGATCCTCGCCCAGCGCGAGGGCCTGCGGATCCACGAGGTGCCGGTCGACTGGGTCGACGACCCCGACTCGCGGGTCGACATCGTCGGCGACGGCGCTCGGCGACCTGCGCGGCATCGCGCGCCTGCTGCGCCGCGGCCAGCCTGCCGCGCTTCCTCGCCGTCGGCGTGCTGCTCGACGGCGGCGTTCGCGCTGCTCTACGTGCTGCTGCGCGGGCCGCTCGGCCCCGTCGCGCGCGAACGCGGCGGCGCTCGCCGTCACCGCGGTCGGCGAACACGCTCGCCAACCGCGCGCTTCTCCTTCGGCGTGCGCGGGCGCGCGGCCTGCCGCGCCAGCTCGCGATGGGCGCCTCGTGTACGCCCTGACGCGTCGCACTGGCGACCGGAGCGCTTGCGCGTGATGCACGGCGCTCGACCCCGACCCCTCGCGGGCGCTGGAGATCGCCGTGCTCGTCGCTGCCAGCACCGTGCGCGACCGTCACGCGCTACGTCGCGCTGCGCACCTGGATCTTCGCCCACCGCTCGCCGCGACGTCGCGGCGCACCTGTCGCCGGCGCACCCGCCGGCAGCGATCGACGCTCCCGCCTCTTGACTCCACCGCCTCCGACCAAGGACCACACCGTGTCGACTCCCACCGTCTCACTCCCGGCCGCCCCGTGCGGCCACCTGCGCGTTCGCGCGCGCACGATCTCGTGGCCGCGGCCCGAGCTCGTCGCGCTGCTCGTGCTCGCCCTCGTGCTCGACCTGTGGGCCCTGAACCGCAACGGCTTCGCCAACGACTACTACAGCGCGGCCGTGCGCTCGATGAGCACGAGCTGGCATGCGTTCCTCTACGGCTCGTTCGACTCAGCCGGCGTCATGACCGTCGACAAGCCGCCACTGGCACTGTGGATCCAGGCGCTGTCGGTTCGCGCATTCGGCTTCAGCTCGTGGAGCATCCTCGTTCCGCAGGCGCTGATGGGCGTCGCGACGGTCGGGCTCGTCTACGACCTGACGCTGCGGCGCTTCGGGCGCCTGGCCGGATTCGCGGCGGGGCTGGTCCTCGCGCTGACGCCGATCGCCGTCGCGATCTCCCGCCACAACAACCCGGACGCGCTGCTCGTGCTCTGCTGCACCGCGGCGGTGTGGTGCCTGATCCGCGCGCTCGACGACGGCCGCACACGCTGGCTCGTCCTCGCCGGCGTCGGCGGTCGGCCTGGGCTTCGAGGCGAAGATGGCGGCCGCCCTGCTCGTCGTCCCGGGCATCGTCGCGGCGTGGCTGTGGGTCGCACCGCGCGGGCGCGCTCGCAGCGCTGCGCCAGCTCGCGCTCGGGCGGCGTCGCCATGCTCGTCGTCGGGCTCGCCTGGCCGCGTGCTCGTGTGGCTGACGCCGGCGGCCGACCGCCCGTGGATCTCCGGCACGAGCGACAACAGCGTCTGGTCGCTGATCCTCGGCTACAACGGGCTCGGCCGGCTGTTCGGGCAGAGCGGCGGACCCGGCGGCGGCACCGGTGGCCCGGGCGGCGGCGGGGGCGGGCCGTTCGGCGGCACCCCGGGCGCCGCTGCGCCTGCTGAACTCGAGCCTCGGCGGACAGGCCGGCTGGCTGCTCGGGCTTCGCGATCGTCGGCGGGGCGGCGATCATGTTCCGCTCGCGGCTGCGCCGCGGCGATCCGCGCACCGGCTGGATCATCGCCGTCGGCGGGGCGTTCCTGATCACCGCGGTCGCCTTCAGCCAGGCGAAGGGCATCTTCCACCCGTACTACACGTCGGCCCTCGCGCCGTTCACGGCGGCCCTGGTGGGCGGCGGCGCGGCACAGGTCGCGGGCCGCGGACTCTCGATGCGGATCTTCGGCCCGCTGGCGATCGCCGCCGGCATCGCAACCGAGCTCGTCGTCCTTGGCAACGGCCCGGCGGCGCCGGCTGGGTCATCCCGCTCGTGGTCATCGTCGGGGCGGGCGCGGCGACACTGCTCGCCTGGACCGACAGCACGCCGCCTGCGCGGCGTCGCGGTCGGAGCGGCGCTCGCCGTGCTGATGATCGCTCCCGCGTCATGGGCCGTCCAGACGCTCGGCCACGCCACCAGCAGCACGTTCCCGGCCGGCGGTCCGGCGTCCGCGGGCTTCGGCATCGGCGGCGGGGGACCGGGCGGCCCGGGCGGACCCGGCGGCGCACGTCCCTCAGGTCGCCCCGGCATGCCCGGAGCCGCGCCGCCATCCGGCGCCCGGATGGGGACGCCGCCGACCGGAGCTCCGTCGGCCGCCGGCGGCGGCGCCGGCGCCGGCGGTGGCGGGATGTTCGGCGGGGATTCCGGCTCGCTGACCCAGGCCGTGGCCTACGCGAAGGCGCACGGCGGCGGCACGATCGCAGTGTCCAGCCAGTCCGGCGCGGCGTCCCAGCTGATCCGCTCGGGAGCGACGGTCGCCGGCATCGGCGGCTTCTCGGGCCGCGAGAGCGAGGTCAGCGTCGCCTGGCTCGCCGACGCAGTCCAGGCGGGCAAGATCCGCTGGGTCCTCGGCGACGCATCGGGCGGCGGCATGCCGATGGACAGTCGCGTCGGGGCGCGAAGCGTCGTCAGCACCGTCTCGAAGGTGTGCACGCCGGTGACGCTGTCGAGCTCAGCGACGCCGACGGCGACGTCGAGCAGCGCGAGCGTCCTGTACGACTGCAGCGGCAAGGCCGCCGCGCTGCGGGCCGCTTAGAACCTGGCCGGGGCGGGTGCGCCGAGCGCGCGTGCCCGCTCCTGCCCTTCGGGAAGGATCCGGCGCTCCACCTCGTAGGCGTAGCGGACGTAGTCGACCTGCATCGTGTGACGCGCGCGTTTGGCGAACGGCTTCACGTCGCGGCGTTCGTCGGCCGCGATCTCCTGCCACATCTGGCGCTCGGGCGGCGGGGCCCAGGTGCCGGAGAGCCAGCGCGCGACGATGTCGGACTGGACCTCGGAGAAGGGGAACAGCGTCGGGATCGCCTGGGCGAACCCGACGAAGGCGAGGTCGTCGATCCCGGGCCGCAGCAGCCGCTTCCACAGCGGGAAGACGTTCCCGGGGGCGCTGAGGAACGACGAGTCGAAGAACGGGAAGCTGATCCGGTAGCCGGTCGCGTAGATGATCGCGTCGAACGGCTCGACGCTGCCGTCCACGAAGCGGACGCGGTCGCCCATCAGCTCCGCGATGTTCGGCTTGGCGACCGCGTCGCCGGATCCCAGCCGCAGCAGCAGCTCGCTGGAGACGGTCGGGTGCGCGGTCATGAACTTGTGGTCGGGCTTCGGCAGCCCGAAGTCCTGCATGCGGCCGGACACGAGGTACGGGAACGGGCGCGCGATCAGCCGCTGCAGCCATGCCGGGATCCGCGGATTCGTCTTGACCATCTGGTCGACCGGGCGCCCGAAGATGTACTTCGGGATCACCCACGCGCCGCTGCGGGTCGAGATGACGGTCTTCGCCGCGACGCCCTTGCGTGAGAGTTCGCTGACGATGTCGACCGCGCTGTTGCCGATGCCGACGACCAGGACGCGCTTGCCGACGAGGTCGAGCGGGTCGGACGGATCGATGTAGTCGTGGGAGTGGATGACGTCGCCGTCGAAGTGGCCGGGGAACGGCGGGTCGGGGAAGCTCGCGTCCCAGTGATGACCGTTGCAGACGACGAGCGCGTCGAACCGCTCGGGCTCGCCGCCCTGCGGGCGTGATCTCCCAGCCGCCACCGGGCAGTCGCTCGGCACGCGCGACGCGCGTGTTGAAGCGGATGTGCTCACGGATCCCGAAATGGTCCGCGTAGCTGCGCAGGTACTCCAGGACCTGCGCGTGATGCGGGAAGTCCGGGTAGGAGTCCGGCATCGGGAAGTCACTGAACGACAGCGCCTTCTTGGACGTGTCGATGTGCAGCGAGCGGTAGGCCGACGAGCGCTCGTTGGGGTTCTTGAAATACCAGTTGCCGCCGACGTCGTCGCTCGCCTCGAACGTGGTGAACGGGACGCCGGCCTCCTTCAGCGCCTTCGCGGCGGTGATGCCGGAGAGCCCGGCGCCGATGATCGCGGTGTTGGGATACGGGTTCATCTGATCAGCGCCTCAGCGTCAGCTTGAGCGTCCAGCTCGACGCGCCCGAGCTGACCAGCGCCTCGACAGCGACTTGGCGCCTGCGCTTCAGCGCGCTGCGCCCGGCCTTCGACAGCGCCACCCGCAGCGTCGCCGAGCGGCCGGCGGCGATGCTGAAGCGCGCTCTGCCGTACGTCTTGGGCGCCGTGGCGGCCGCGCGGGCGCCGGCGGCGGTCCTCGGGCGCAGCGAGCAGCGTCCCGGCGCACGTCGTCGTCAGCAGGCAGCGCAGCCGCAACGCGGCGACGTTCCTGCGTACGGCTGCGAGCGACGCCAGCGCGCGCAGCGGCGACGGGGCGGCGGCCGCGGGGGTCGGCGTCGTTGGGGCCGTCCCGACCGGAGCCACCCCGGGACCCTGTCCGGCGCACGCCGTCGTGGGGTCGGCCGGCGCCACCGGGCGCAGGTTCGAGCCCGTCATCGGCACGCCGCACCAGTCGTACTGGAGCAGCACCTCGTAGCCGTCCATCAGCCCGACGTCCGTGTTCGAGGCGCCGAGCGCGAGCGCCGGATGCAGGAAGCTCGCCTGTGCCTGGTTCGCGGGCGAGCCGAACAGAAAGCCGTGCGCGCCGCGGTCGTTGACCGGCAGCGAGCCGGGCCCGGCGGCGACGACGACGAGGATGTCGTTGAACTGCGAGCCGGGGGTGTCGCCGACGCCCGAGCCCGCCGGCAGGTTCACCGCGAACTCGCTGATCTGGCCGGCGGCCGGCTGCACCGGCGGCGAGACCTGCTTGGTCGTGCAGCACAGGCCGCCGCCGGAGCCGAGGATCGCGAACTGCAGCGGGGCCGGCGCCGCGCCGCTGCGCACCCGTACGCGCGTCACCGCCCCGGCTCCGCGCGGGACGTAGGTGTTGGCGATGACCGAGCCGTCCGCGCCGTACTCGGAGGACCACCACATGCAGGTCGACTGGTTCGTGTTCAGGAACGTGATGCTGCCCGCGTTCAGCCCGATGTAGGGCCGCGCGGCGCACTGGTTGGCGCCACCCGGGAGCACGAGGTTGGGCGCCGGCTGCAGCGTGCTGCCGTTGGTGGCGAGCACCGCCTGCTGGGCACCGGCGGCGGGCGCAAGACACGCGAGCGCGGCGAGGCAGGCGGACACTCCGAGCAACAGGCGGCGACGGGCGGGCGGCACGATGCGAGCGAGCCTACCTCAGGTGCCCGAGCGGCTCAGCGAGCGGCCGCGAGCGCCGGCGAGACGTCGAGCACGAGCTTTCCCCGCGTGTGCCGTCCTTCGCTGCGCACGTGGGCGTCGGCGACGTCGGCGATCGGGAACACCGCCTCGACGTCGACCTTCAGCGACCCGGCGTCCAGCAGCGCGCCGATGATGCGGAGCCGGCGCCCGTCCGGGTGCACGAGGATCCGCTGTGCGCCGATGCCGAGCCGCTCTGCCTCGGCCGCGTCCGGCTGACCCGCGATCGAGACGAGGCTGCCTCCCGGTCGGACCACGGCGAGGGAGCGCTCGAGCGTCTCGCCGCCGACCGCGTCCAGGACGACGTCGACCGCAGCGGCCACGTCCTCGAACGGCGTGCTCGTGTAGTCGATCACCTCGTCGGCGCCGAGCGCGCGCACGAACTCGGCGTTGCGAGCGGACGCGGTTCCCAGGACGCGTGCGCCGGCCCAGTGCGCGAGCTGGACGGCGAACTGCCCGACGCCGCCGGCCGCGGCGTGGACGAGGACGGTCTGGCCGGCGCGCAGGTCGCTGACGTCGAACAGCGCCTGCCATGCGGTCAGCGCCGCGAGCGGCACGGCCGCGGCCTGCGACGATTGAGAGCGAGCGCGGCAGTGGCGCGACGTCGATCGCCGGCGACGCTGACGTACTCCGCGTTCGCGCCGCCCTTCGGGATCGCGGTCATCACGTACACCGGGTCGCCGGGCGCGAGCGCACCGCCGGGCTCGCATCCGCGTACGACGCCCGCCACGTCCCAGCCGAGGATGACCGGCAGATCGCGTCCACCGCGCGAGCGGACCTTCCAGTCGATCGGGTTGACACCGCCGGCCGCCACCTCGATCAGGACCTCTCCCGGCGCGGGCCGTGGCCGCGCGGACGCTCTCCAGCCGCAGCACCTGCGGCCCGCCCGCCTCGTGCATCCGGATCGCCTGCATCGCCGTGGCGTGCGCGTCGCTCATGCAGGGCAGGCTACGTCCCGGCGGCGCGGTCGCCACCCGACGCGGCGTTGTGGATCGCACAGGCTCCGCCGCGAGACCGGCTCGGCGGAGGGCTCCGCGCCAGGTCTACCGTCGGTCCATGACCACCGGATTTCTCTGGGACGAGCTCTACGCATGGCACGACACCGGGACGGGGCGGGGTTCCTGTCGGCCGGCGGCCTCGTCGAACCTGAGGCGCATGGTGAGAGCGCCGCGACCAAGCGCCGCCTGCGCAATCTGCTCGACGTGAGCGGCCTGCTCGGCCAGATGACGGCCGCTCAGCGCACGGCCCGCCACCGACGAGGAGATCCTGCGCCTGCACACGCGCGAGTACGTCGACGGAGTCAAGGCGATGAGCGCCGCCGGCGGCGGCGACGCCGGCGAGCTCGCGCCGTTCGGTGCGGGCGGATACGAGATCGCGGCGCTCGCCGCCGGCGGCGCGATCGAGGCGGTCGACGCGGTGCTGCGCGGCGACGTGGACAACGTCTACGCGCTCGTCCGCCCGCCGGGCCATCACGCCGAGCACGACCTCGGGCGCGGCTTCTGCATCTTCGGGAACACGGCGCTCGCCGCGATGCACGCGCGCGAGACGCGGCGTCGAGCGCGTCGCGATCGTCGACTGGGACGTGCACCACGGCAACGGGACCGAGCATGCGTTCTACGACGACGGCAGCGTCCTGACCATCTCGCTGCATCAGGACAACCTGTACCCGGCGGGCTCCGGCGGGGTCGACGACACCGGGACGGGCGCCGGTCGCGGCGCCAACATCAACATCCCGCTGCCGCCCGGGTCCGGCAACGGCGCCTACGAGGCGGCGCTCGAGCGCGTCGTCGTGCCGGCGATCCGCACGTTTTCGCCCCGACCTGATCATCATCGCCTGCGGCTTCGACGCGAGCATGCTCGACCCGTTCGCGATCATGATGGTCGACAGCATCGGCTACGCGCACATGACGCGCACGATGCTGGACCTTGCCGCGGAGGTCTGCGACGGGCGCCTGGCGATCATCCACGAGGGCGGGTACTCGTCGGCGTACGTGCCGTTCTGCGGCGCCGCGGTGATCGAGGAGCTGCTCGGGCGAGCACGCGCATCGAGGATCCGTTCATGGAGCCGTTCCGCGAGATGGCCTACAAGGATCTCCAGCCCCACCAGGACGAGGCGCTGCGGCGCGCCGAAGCGCACCTGCCGCAGATCCCCGCCTGACGCACGCTGTACTTGCAGGACGCGGTGTGGGACTCTCGGATGCATGTCCGGCGCGCGGGACTTACCTGCGGGTGTGATCACGTTCCTGTTCACGGACATCGAGGGTTCGACGCGACTGCTGCGGACGCTCGGCGACCACTATCCGCCGGCGCTCGACCGTCACCGGGAGATCCTGCGAGCGACGTGGCGGGCGCATCGCGGACAGCGTGCTCGGGACCGAGGGCGACTCGTTCCTCGTCGTGTTCGAGCATGCCGACGACGCGCTGGCGGCGGCGCTCTGTGCACAACGCGAGCTTGCGAGCGTCGAGTGGCCCCAGAGCGCCCACCTGCGCGTGCGGATCGGGGTGCACAGCGGCTACGCCCAGCCTCGCAACGGGAACTACGAAGCGCTCGCGCTGCACCAGGCGGCGCGCATCGTCTCGGCGGCGCACGGCGGACAGGTGCTGCTGTCCGGCGAGGTCGCCGCACGGCTCTCGGGCGATCCCACCGGAGGTGCACCTCGAGCGTCTCGGGCGCTTCCGCGTGCGCGACTTCGACGGCCCGACGGAGCTCGTCCGCGCGACCGGGCGCGGCATGGACGCCGATCGCGGCGCCGCCGAGGGTGCGCCCTGAGGACGGTCACAATCTCGTGCGCTCGACGACGTCGCTCGTCGGGCGCGGCGAGGACCTGCAGCGCCTGTCGGGCCTGACGCGCCCGGGACGGTGACGACGATCGTCGGGCCCGGTGGCGTGGGGAAGTCGCGGCTCGCGATCGAGGCGGCCATCGGGACCGCGGACCGCTGGGCCGACGGCGCCTGGCTCGTCGATCTGGCGCCGGTCGCCGAACCGCAGCTCGTGCGCGGAGGCGATCGCCGAGGCGGTCGGCGCGGTCGCCGTGCCCGGAGTCGATGCGTGGGCGGAGGTCTGCGCCCACCTGCGTGAGCGCGAGGCGCTGGTCATCCTCGACAACTGCGAGCGGCTGACCGAGGCCGTGGCGCTGCGCGCCTCCGGCCTCGTCACGCGCTGCCCGGGGGTCGGGGTGCTGGCCACGGGACGGCTGCCGCTCGGGCTGCGCGGCGAGCAGGTCCAGCGACTCGAGCCGCTGGCGAGCGCGGGCCCGGACGCGCCTGCGACCCGCCTGTTCCTGGACCGCGCGGTCTCCGCTGCGGCCGACGACCCCGAGGCGGTCAGCGAGCTCTGCGCCGAGCTCGACGGACTCCCGCTCGCGATCGAGCTGGCGGCCGCGCGCACGACGGCGCTGAGCCCGCGCGACATCCTGCGAGCGCCTGCGGCGCTCACCATCGGTCCTGCGCAGCCGCGACCCGGCACTGCCCGAGCGCCAGCGCAGCCTCGAACGTCTTCTGGACTGGAGCTACGACCTGCTGAGCGACGACGAGCGCATGGCGCTGCGGCGCCTGAGCGTGTTCGCGGACGGCTTCGACCTCGAGCTCGCCGAGGTCGTGTGCGCGACCGACGACCTCCTCCGCCGATGACGTCCCCGAGCTCGTCTGGTCGCTCGTCGACGCGTCGCTCGTGGTCGCCGACGCCGCCTCGGGGGCCACGCGCCACCGGCTCCCGGCGACGGTCCGCGCGCACGTCGAGCAGCGGGCCGACCCGGCGCGAGCGCGCGGTGGCGCTGACGCTCGCTGACGCACGCATACCTCGACCGGCTCGGACCGCCGCGGGTCAACGCGCCCGAATGGGTCGGCGCGATGAGCCTCGAGCTGAACAACGTGCGCGAGGTCGTCCTCCACTGCGCCGACGAGGCCGCCGCCCAGGCGCTCGCGTGGTCGATCGCGGCGTACCACGACGTCACCGACGCGTTCCGCGCCGGAATCGACGAGACGCCCGCAGTCGGCCGCCCGCTTCCGCGCCCCGGGCCCCAACCGGGTCGGGCTGCTCACCCGCCTCGCCGACCTGCACCTCTGCGTCGGCGAGCTCGACGAGGCGCAGGCGCTCGTCGACGAGGCCGCGGCTCTGGCGGGCACGGTCGGCCTGCCCGACTGGGACGACGCCGGGCTCGTCCACACGCGCGGCGAGATCGCCCAGCGGCGAGGCGACCCGGCGAGCGCCGCGAGCCGCGGCCGAGCAGGCCCTCGACGGAGCCGCACTCGCTGCGCGGCGAGACGCGGCTGCTCAACCTGCTCGGCATCGCGCTCGCCTCGCAGGGCGATCTGCAGCGGTGCCGCCGCCGTGTTCGAGCGCGAGCTCGCCGCCGCGCAGGAGGCCGGGCTCCCGACGTTCCTCGCGACGACGCACGCCAACCTCGCCGAGACCTACCTGCAGGTGGGCGACGACGCCGCCGCCGCCGAGCACCAGGCGGTGAGCCTCGAGCTCGCGCGCGAGCAGGGCCGCCCGTGCTCGCCGCATTCTCGATGATGATCGCCGCGCGCCTGCGTCGCCGCGCGCGGCGAGATCGGCGCACGCCGTCGTCGCTGCAGGCGGCCGCCGACACCGTGCTCCAGAGCGCCGCGTTCGCGCTCTACGACGATGACGCCGAGGTGCGCGACGAGCTGATGGCCGCGCGCGCTCGAGCTCGGCGACGAGACGTTCAACCGGGCGCTGGCGGACGGCCACGCCCTCGACCCGGACGCCGCCCGCGACCGCGCCGCCGATGTGCTGCACGCGGTCCAGGCGGAGTCCGCTGACCAGGAGGCGGTCTGATGACGGATGACTGAGCAAGGGTCCCGGCAGCGAGTCACCTCGCCCCACCTGGAACGAGCGCATCGCGCTCTCCGACGCCGGGCGGCGGTTTCGCCTACGTACCCCGGCGGATCCTCGTTCGCGGCGACGCCGCGCGCAACCGCGCGCTCGAGCTCCTCGGCCGGGCGCCGTCGGGCGAGGCGACGAGCACGGCGACTGGGAGCCCATCGACGACATCGACCGACCCGCTGGCCCTCGTCGAACTGCTGCGGGCCGAAGGGCTCGACGGCCAGCCCGAGCACGTGTTCTTCGCCCACCCGTGCGACGGGTGCGGCTGTGCCGCGCACCCGTCGGCGCTCTACGGCGCGGGCGCCGATCCGCTGCGCTCGCATGCCGTCCAGTCGACCCCGTTCCGCTCGCATCCGTTTCGCTCGCATCCGTTCCGCTCGCATGAGGCGCCGACGAGCAGCGCGTGCCCGCGCGTCGGGCCGCGTGTTCCCGGAGCGGACGCTCGCGGGCTCCGGGCTCCGGAGGTCGTCGTTCTGGACACGGGCCTGGCCGGCGGCGAGGAGAACGGCGCAGGTGAACGCCGACGACCAGCGGCCCGCGCTGCTCGCCTCCGCCGGCGCGCCGGGACGGATCTCCGGCAGTCGCGGAGCATCCGGACGTCCCGATCCCGTCCGTCGGCCGGGCCGATGATCCCGGCCGACGGCTACCTCGATCCGGTCGCCGGCCACGGGACGTTCATCGCCGGCATCATCGAGCAGCTCGCGCCGGGCTGCACGATCCGCGTCGAGCACGTGATCGAGCCGCTGGGCGACGGCCGCGAGCTCGACATCGTCGACAAGATCCTCGCCGAGGCACGCCGGCCGTCGGGTCCCCCGGACATCATCTCGATGTCGTTCGGCGGCCCGGTGTGGGATCACGCCCCCGCCCTGCGCGCGGCGATCGCCGAAGCCCACCTGAAGGGGATCGTGCTCGTCGCCTCGGCCGGCAACGACGGCGTCTGCGTGCCGCAGTACCCGGGGGCGTACGACAGCGTCGTCGCCGTCGGCGCGGTCGGGCCCGACGGACCGCCGCAGTGGACGAACTACGGCGACTGGGTCGACGCGTGCGCCCCCGGGGTCGACCTCGTCAGCTCGTTCTTCGCGACGTTCGACGGCGCGTTCCCGATGATGAACGCGACCGACATCGACCGGTTCACGGAGTGGGCGACGCTGGAGCGGCACGTCGTTCTCGACGCCGGTCGTCGTCGCGGCGCTCGCCCGGGAGATGGTGGCCGGCCCGTGCACGGCGAAGGAGGCGGTCGACCGCGTCGTCCGCGCCCCGCAGCTGCTGCGGCTGCCGTGCCTGGGGACGGTGGTGAACGTGTGAAGGCCCGCGCCCGGCTGCCTGCTATTTCCTACTGACATAGTAGATTTTGGATTTCCGGGTAGGCACGGTCCGTTGCCGCCCCGCCCGCCGTACACCACACGATGAGCATCGACTCCCACGCGGCCGCCGCGCCATCGCCGCACCCGCAGGCTTCCGAGCTGGAGCTGCGCCACGTCTCCAAGTCCTACCCCGGTTCAACCGAGCCCGCGATCCGCGACCTGTCGCTGACCGTTCCCGCCGGCGAGATCTGCGTCCTCGTGGGCCCGTCCGGCTGCGGCAAGACGACCGCGATGCGGATGGTCAACCGGATGATCGAGATGTCGGGCGGCGACATCCTGCTCGACGGGCGCAGCGTGCGCGAGCTGCAGCCCGCCCACCTGCGGCGCGAGATCGGCTACGCGATCCAGCAGATCGGCCTGTTCCCGCACCGCACGATCGCCGAGAACATCGGCACCGTCCCGCGCCTGCTGGGCTGGGACAAGGAGCGGATCCGCGCGCGCGTCGACGAGCTGCTCACGCTGATCGGGCTGGACCCGGAGCTCGCCGACGCGCTACCCGGCCCAGCTCTCCGGCGGCCAGCGCCAGCGCGTCGGCGTGGCCCGCGCCCTGGCGGTCGACCCGCCGCTGATGCTGATGGACGAGCCGTTCGGGGCGATCGACCCGATCAATCGCGAGCGCCTGCAGAACGAGTTCCTGCGCCTGCAGGGGCAGCTGCGCAAGACCGTCGTCTTCGTCACCCACGACATCGACGAGGCGATCAAGATGGGCGACCGCGTCGCGATCCTGCGCAAGCACGGGGAGCTGGCCCAGTACGCCTCGCCCGAGGAGCTCCTGCTGGCCCCGGCGGACGCCTTCGTCGAGGACTTCGTCGGCGCCGACCGCGGGCTGAAGCGCCTCGCGCTGCAGCGCGTGCACGAGATCGACCTGTGGCGCGCGCCGCTGGTGCGGGCCGGCGAGCCGATGGCGCAGGCGCGCGCCGCGATCGACGCCTCGGAGGTGCCCTTCGCGCTGCTGGTGGACGACGACGGGCGCCCGCTCGGCTGGCTCGACGAGCGCGATCTG
Source organism: uncultured Solirubrobacteraceae bacterium (assembly GCA_963817295.1). GTDB lineage: Bacteria > Actinomycetota > Thermoleophilia > Solirubrobacterales > Solirubrobacteraceae > F1-60-MAGs163. The sequence continues at coordinate 17,874 of CAWFOF010000007.1, forward strand.
CGCGCGCGACGTCGTGCCCGCCCGCGCCGGCTCGCAGGTGGCGACCGTCGACCCCGACGACGTGCTGCGCGACGCGCTGTCCGACCTGCTCCAGCAGCGGGTGCACTACGGCGCGGTGGTCGACCCGGCCGGGCGCGTGCTGGGCGTGCTCTCGATCGAGCTGATCCAGGAGCTCCTGCTGACCGAGGGCGAGCGTGCGCAGGCCGCCGTCGCCGCCCGGGAGAGCGACTGATGCTCCTGCCGCTCGCCCAGCAGGGCTTCTTCGCGACCGCAGCTCCGGGTCGGGAGGCTGCGTGCAGAACAACGGCGTCTGCCCGCGCTGGATCGTCGACAACTTCGAGCGCTACTCGGGCGCCCGCTCGTCCAGCACGTCGAGCTCGTCCTGGTCGCCGTCGGTGCCGGCTTCGCGATCGCCTTCACGCTCGCGCTGCTGGCCCACCGCCGGCGCTGGCTCGTCGGCGCCGATCACCCAGGTCACCGGGATCCTCTACACGATCCCCTCCCTGGCGGTCTTCTTCCTGCTGCTGCCGATCACCGGCCGCGGGTTCATGACGGCCGTCATCGCGCTGACCGCCTACACGCTGCTGATCATCTTCCGCAACATCATCACCGGCCTGGACAACGTGCCGGCCGACGCGCGCGACGCCGGCGTCGGCATGGGCCTGACGGACCACCAGCTGCTGTGGCGCGTCGAGCTGCCGCTCGCGCTGCCGGAGATCATGGCCGGGTTGCGGATCGCGACGACCACGACGGTCGGGCTGGCGACGCTCGCGTTCTTCGCGGGCGCCGGCGGCCTCGGCGAGCAGATCTACGCCGACCTCGACGTTCAAGACCAACGTGGTCGTCGCCGGCGGGCTGTGCGTCGCTCGTGGCCGTCGTGCTCGACGCGATCCTGCTGCTCGTCCAGCGTGCGGTGACCCCGTGGACACGGGCGGCGGCGCGATGACGGCGACGCTCACGCCGCGTTCCTGGGCCCGTTCGGCGACGCGATCCAGCTCATCTTCCAGAGCCGCGAATCCAAGAGCGGCGGCACCCAGGTCGGCGGCTCGCAGCTCTGGGGCCTGCTCCTGGACCACCTCTAGCTGTCGCTCGTGGCGATGGTCGTCGCCTGCGTGATCGCGATCCCGATCGGGCTCGTGCTCGGGCACACCGGACGCGGAGGCTTCCTCGCGATCAACCTCTCGAACGTCGGTCGCGCCGTGCCGAGCCTGGCACTGATCGCCGTCTTCGTCGCTTTCGTCGGCGTCGGCTTCGTCAACGTGACGCTCGCGCTCGTGCTGCTCGCGATCCCGCCGATCCTCACCAACGCCTACATCGGCGTGCGCCAGGTCGACCCCGAGATGGTCGACGCCGCGCGCGGCCAGGGGATGACCGGCTTCCAGATCGTCCGCAGCGTCGAGCTGCCGCTCGCGCTGCCGCTGCTCTTCGGCGGCGTGCGCACGTCGGCCGTCAACGTCATCGCCACCGCGACCATCGCGCCGCTCGCCGGCGTCTCGTCGCTCGGCGATCCGATCATCAACTTCGCCGTCTACGGCGACGCCGGCCGTCTCGCCGCCTCGATCCTCGTCGCCCTGCTCGCCATCAGCTGCGAGCTGGGCCTCGGAGCGGTCCAGCGAGCCGTCACACCGCGAGGCCTGCGCCTCGCCCAGTCCGACATGACACCCATCAGGAGGGACCCACGAATGACCACGAACGCAAGCAGGCTCCGAACGCCGCTCGCGGCACTCGCCGCGCTCGCACTGGCCGCCGGGATCGCGGCCTGCGGCAGCAGCGGCAGCGACAGCACGTCCAGCAGCGTCTCGAGCACGACGCCGTCCGGCCGCGATCCAGAAGAACTCGGCCAACGCCGGCACGACGATCACCGTCGGCTCGAAGAACTTCACCGAGCAGAAGGTGCTCGGCGAGGTCTACGCGCAGGCGCTCGCGGCCGCGGGCTACACCGTCAAGAAGGAGCTCAACCTCGGCGACGAGAAGACGGCGCTGCAGGCCGTCAAGTCCGGGGCGATCTCCGGCTACCCCGAGTACACCGGGACCGCGCTGGGCTCGTTCTTCGACGTGAAGTCCGACCAGATCCCCAAGGATCCGCAGGTCGCCTTCGACCAGGTCAAGGCCGACTTCGCCAAGGAGGGGATCACCGCGTTCCCGCCGACGCCGTTCACCTCCTCCAACGAGGTCGCCGTCACGAAGGCGACGGCCGACAAGCTCGGCCTGAAGAACATCAGCGACCTCAAGGGCAAGGCGCAGAACCTGACGCTGTTCGGCTCGCCCGAGTGCCGCCAGCGGACCGACTGCCTGCTCGGCCTGCGAGCAGGTCTACGGCCTGAAGTTCAAGAAGTTCACGCCGGTCGACATCTCCCTGCGCCACGAGGTGCTGACCAAGGGCCAGGCCGACGTGTCGATCGTCTTCACGACCGATCCGCAGAACAAGCGCGACAACCTCGTGCTGCTGAAGGACGACAAGGGCATGTTCCCGCCGTACAACTCGACGTTCGTCGTCAAGAACGCGACCGTCCAGAAGGCCGGCGCGGACCTGCAGAAGACCGTCGACACGGTGAACAAGAACCTCAACGCCGCCGTCATGCAGGAGCTCAACGCGCGCGTCGACCTCGACAAGCAGACCCCGGCCGCGGCCGCCACGGCGTACCTGAAGCAGTTCGGCTACACGCAGTAGCAGCCGCTGTCGTGAGCCTGAGCGGCTCGCCGCCGTATCGCGGCGAGCCGCTCATGGCATCGCGACTCAGCCGGCGGCGACCGCCTCGGCGTTGACGAAGCCGCTCCCGTAGAAGCCGTTGAACGCCCGTGTCCCCACGCAGGTCGCGTCGTACTCGGGCGCGTCGTCGAAGTAGTGCTGCGTGGCCGGCACCGGGCAGGCAGTCTTCGTCGCCGTGCGGCGCATGATCTGCTCGACGCGATCGGGGGCGAGTGTCAGCCCGCCGCGGAACCAGTCCGGCTGGCCGTACTGGGCCACGATCAGTGCCGCGACGCCGGCCGCGTGCGGCGAGGCCATCGAGGTTCCCTGCAGGTACTGGTACAGCGCGCCATGATCCTTGAGCACGAAGTCGGAGGTCGGGTCGCCGTTCTCGTCCACGTCGCCCCAGGTGTGCGCGGCGTCGAGGCCCTCAGGGGCGAGCACGAGGTTCGCCGGGTCGCCGACGTCGCCCGTTCCGCCGGGCGTGTCGTAGTAGTCCCCGCCCGGGGCCGCGAAATCGGTCTGCTCGGTCCCGTAGTTCGAGTAGTACGCCTTGCGGCCGGTCGGCCCGGTCGCGCTGACCGAGATCACGCCGTCGTTCTCGGCGGGAACGTCGATGCACGAGTTGTTGATGTTGCGCGCGTGCGCGCTGTCCGGCGGGTAGTCCGGGCTCGTGTCGTCGAACGTCGGGTTGCCCATGTCGGTGCTCTCGTTGCCGAGCGCCGAGACGAGCGTGACGCCGCGTGCGCGGGCGTAGTTCAGCGCCCGCTGGGTCGCGCGGATGATGGTGCGCTGCTCGCGCTGCTCGGCCGGCGAGTCCGCCGGGTTCGCGGCGCAGTTGTAGAGCCACGGGTCGACGTAGAAGGACATGTTCACGACGTCGATGCCGTGGTCGCCCGCGAACGTCAGCGCGTCGACCGTCGGCCCGAGGAAGAAGTAGCCCGAGTCCTGGCCCGCGCGCAGGTTGACGAGGTCGACGCGCGGTGCGACGCCGCCGATGCCCTGCCCGTTGAGCGGCGAGCCGATCGTGCCCGCGACGTGCGTTCCGTGCCCGTCCTCGTCGACGTTGTTCGGGTCGTTGCAGGAGCCGTCCGGATCCTCCGCGCAGGGCCCGTCGATGATCGGATCGTCGACGGTGAAGTTGCGGCTCAGTGCGCTGTCGAAGTTCGGCGCGATGTCGGGGTGGTTGCCGTCGATGCCGGTGTCGATGATGCCGACGCGGACGGCGCGCGAGCCCTGTTGGCGCTTGTAGGAGCCCTTCGGCGTGGCGCCGATCGCCTGCATGTCCCACTGCAGCGGTGAGAGCGGGTCGCCCGAGACGGGGCGGCCCGGCTTGTGCGATCCGCGCCGCAGTGCACGGGCGCGGTTCACGCGCTCGAGGTCCTGCGGCTTGCGCACCTCGCGCGGCGCGACGCCGATCGCCTGGTTGACGGCGGCCCCGTCGAGGCTCTTCTGCGCAGCGACGCGGTCGCGGAAGTCGGCCTTCGCCGACGTCACCGTCGCGACGCCGATGTCGGTGTTCTCGCTGACGATCGTGCCGCCGGCGTCGGCGACCGCCTGGCGGGCGGCGGCCTGGTCGGCGCCCGCCGCGTAGACGACGACGTAGCGGACGGCCTGGCCGGAGCCTGCGCCCGCGCTCGAGACGAGTCCGGCGGCGATGATCGCTACAAGTGCCGCGAGGGCTGCTGCGCTGCGCATGTGTGCTGCTCCCGTTCGTGGGTCGTGGCGGTGGGTGCGCGACGCTACCAGGCTCGCGCCCCGCGAAATCCAGTGGCCGAAGTCAGGACGCCGGGACGATCACGAACTGGTTGCGACCGATCATGTGCCCGTAGCGCCGCGCGCCGAGGTGACCGAACCCGGGCCACACGTACCAGGTGTAATGGCCCGCGATCAGCCGCTCGCGCCGGCCGCGATAGAGCCAGCTCGACGCGGACGCCCATCCGCGCCTTGCGCGGCCAGGCGCTGAGGATCTTGCGCTTGCCGCGGAAGATCTGGACGTTGTAGTACCGCGCACCGCGGACCGCGGACCAGCGAAGCTGCGGGGGCTTCGACAGCCGCCGATTCGTCGTCTTCGACGCGAGCTTCACGACCGGCGGGGCCTGCGGGGTGACGAGCGTGCTCGCCTGTGACGCGTTGCCGGCATCGTCGAAGGCGGTGAGGGTGTAGCGATAGTCGACGCCGTTGGTGAGCTTCGAGTCGCTGAAGCTGCGGTCGCTGCCGGTGTACATCGCGGTCGCGGAGGCACCGCCGACGCCGGGCGTACGCGTCAACTGCACGCGCGTCGTGTCCGGCGAGGGCGTCCAGGCCGACCGTGGCATCGGCGTCCCCGGGCTGCGACGTCAGCGCCGGGGCCGCGGGCGGCGTCGCGTCGTACCGGAACGAGAACGCGAGCGGGGTGCTGACGTTGCCGGCCACGTCGCGGCAGGTCCCGGAGACCGATGCGTTCTCGGCGTCGGGACCGGAGAAGGTCGCCGTCGTGCACGAGCTGACCCCGGAGGTGAGGTCGGTTCCCGAGAAGGCGACGCTGAGCGGCTTCACGTACCAGTCGCTGCGGTCCGCCGGGCGGTCCGGGGCGGCGGTCAGCGACTGCGGCGGCGTCTTGTCGATCTTCACGACCGCCGTCGACTGGCTGTCACCATCGGAGTTGTGGGCGTGACACGTGACCGGCGTGCCCTTCGACTCGGTGTCGATGGTGACGGCGTCGCAGCCCGACGACGTGTACCCCGGCGGGAGGATCTCCCAGTTCACGGTGACGTCACTCGTGAACCAGCCGCTCTGGCCGGCGGTGCCGAAGAGCTTGGCCGTGATCACCGGCGGGTTGGCCGGCGCCGTCGCGGGAAGCAGCGCGAGCACGCCGCACGCGATCAGCAGTGAACGCACAGCACGTGGGGTCATGGCGCTCACGCGTGCTACCCCCGAGCCGTCCTGCCGCGCGTCTGCGTGATCCGGTGGAGCAGTGCGGCGCTGGCCAGCGCGAGCGCCAGCAGCGCGAGCCCGCCGCGCGCGAGCGCCGCCGCGTCGCGCGAGGAGCCGGTGGCCGAGGCGTGGCCGGTTGCGCGGGGCGCGGTGATCGCGGGCGAGGTCGCCGGGGCCTGAGTGGGGGTCGCGATCGCCGCCTGGCGTCCGGGCGCGGCGGGCCGGTGCGCGTCGCGGTGCGTCCGTCGCCGGGCTCGTCGGGCCGCGGCGGCGGGGCGAGGCGTGCTGGCAGCGCTCGTGACCGCCGGGGCCGGCGTCGCATGCGCGACGGGCGCACGAGGCGCCGGGGCGCTCCGCGTTGCGCGGCTGGGTCCGGCGGATGACGCGGACACCGGCGCGGGATCGGGCCGCGGGCCCGCGTGCGCCGGGGCGGGATCGGGGCCGACCGCGGGCGATGAGGCCCAGGACACCGCCACCGGCGTGCCGCACAGGACGAGCGACGCCAGGCACGCGGTCAGCACCGCGCGCGATGCGGAGCGGCGGGCTGATTGGGAGCTCGCCGAGAAGGTGACCCGATCAAGCACGAGCAGCTTCCCCCGATGCGCTTGCGTTCTGATGTCAACGTAGCCCCGTCTCGCGGGGGTGTCAACTCCGCACGGACCGTTGGTTCGTCACGCCCCAGCGCGAGCACCGGGCCCGCGTGACGTTGCAGCGCCATGCCGGCCAGTTCGTCAGCGAAACCACGAACGACACGGCCGAGTGACGTTCGCCGGTGTCCGCGCGCCGGCCGGCCCCTGGTCCAGGGGGCCGTCCGGCGTGCTCGGTCATCTCTGTGCTGCCTGGATGCGCCGGGCAGCTACACGCGCACCGGCATGCCACCCTGGTTCTGCCAGATCGACTGGCACAGCAGGTTCGCGTTGAGCGCGAGCGCCCCGGCGAACGAGCTGTTGGACTGCGTGACCGACCCGCCGCCGCCGGGGCTCAGAACGCGCACCGGCACGTTCGTGTTGCTCGCGTACGACTGCGTGGACGTCGCCGCAGAGGTGGCGTCCTGATCGTTGTAGGCGTCCTGGCCGGCGGCCTGGACGATCGGTGCGGGGTACAGCCCCCCGCCCGCCTGGTTCTGGTGGATCGCCTGACCGGTCTTGTTCAGGTTCGCCGCCAGGGAGAGCGCGGTCGAGTCGTTCGACTGCGTCACCGAGCCATCGTCGCCAGGGCTCAACACCCGAACCGGGATGTTGTAGTTGGCGGGATGGTCCTGCGTCGACGTCGCGGTCGACGTGGCGTCCTGCGTGCTCGACGAGTTCTGCCCTGCCGCCTGCACGTACGGTGCGGCGAGTCGACGCCGCCGACCTGATTCTGATGGATCTTCTGGTCGGTCAGGTTCGCATTGACACCGATCGCCGACCGCGGTCGAGCTGTTGCTCTGATCGACCGAGCCGTCGTTCCCCGGGCTCAGCACCCGGACCGGGATGTTGTAGTTCACCGCGTGATCCTGCGTCGACGTCGCAGCCGCGTCAGCGGACTGCGTGCTGTCGTTCGCCTGACCGGCGGCCTGCACGGCCGGTCCGCCGGAGCCGGCCTGACTCTGGCCGATCTTCTGGTCGGTCGCGTTGACGTTCGCCGCGAGCGATGCCGCGGTCGAATCGTTGGACTGGCTCACCGAGCCGTCGTTCCCGGGGCTCAGGACGCGCACCGGGATGTTGACGTTGCTCGGGGAGGTCTGGGTCGAGGTCGCCGTCGAGTCGGCCGTCTGGTCGCTCGAGTTGTCCTGACCCGCGGCCTGCGTCGCCGGTCCGCTGCCGCCGCCGGCCTGGTTCTGGCCGATCTGCTGCTGCGTCGCGTTGAGGTTGACCGCTCCGGCGAGCGCCGTCGAACTGTTCGACTGGGCGACGCTGCCGCCGTTGCCCGGGCTGAGGACCCGGACGGGGATGTTCACGTTGCTCGGTGAGCTCTGCGTCGACGTCGCGCCGGCGGTCGCCGACTGGTCGCTCGAGCTCGACTGGCCCGCCGCCTGCGTGGCCGGTGCGGCCACAGGTGGCGGGGTCGCCATCGCCGATGCCGTCCCCACGACGAGGACGAGCAGCAGGCTCACCAGCACCGCGTGGAGTGCTGACTTCATGGTGATCTCCTGTTCGAATCGATTTCGATGACCCCGGGCGGGCGCCCGGAGCCGCACTGCGCTGAAACCGCTCGTAGGAGCTACCCCGGCCGGTCCTTCCGGTTCGGGAACGGCCTGGGCCGACCGGTGGACCAACTGCGTCTGCGCACGCGCGCCGAGCCTCGGCACGCTGAGGCAGAACGCCCCGATCAGGGCCACGAGGCCGATCGACAAGGGGGTGGGGCCGGATCCGCCGAATGCTCCGGCCGCGAAGACCGCCGGCGCCGGGCCGGGCGGAGCGGTGGGAGGCCGGCCGGGATCGCGCGGCGTCGGAGCCGGCCCGCCGGCGCGCTCGGGCGCCGCATGCATATGCGTAGCGGGCGATATCACGCTGAGCGTGGTGATATCGCCGGCGGTGAGGGCGAGATCGGCGCCGGACGGAAGGCGAACCGGCGCGAGCATGCCGCCGGCGCCGAAGTCCGCGAATGTCGCCGGCGACGACGAACGGTGCGTCCGCGGGGTCGAAGCCGGGCTCTTCGGTGTCGCGGGCGAGACGGCGATGGTGGGGGTGGATCGCCTCGCCGGGGAGGCTCGGGGAGGCGGGGCTCGGCGCCTCGACCCCCGTGGCCCCGGCGCCGTTCGACGAACCGGTCGCCCCGATGGAGGGCGTCGAGGGGCGACCCGGCGCCGGGGCGCACGTCCAGGTCCAGTGCCACTCCCAGGCACCGCCCGTGACCTGAGCGATGATCGGGCCCGAGCGCGGCGACCGGCGGCACGCCGACGAGCCGCAGTCGAGCTGCCAGTCCCACGTCCAGATCCAGGGCTGCGACGCGGGGTGGTCGCCGACGGGCGTGTCCGCGACCGTGACCGGCGCCGAGAAGTTCGACGGCGCCTGCTGCACCGACGTGGCGGCCGCCGCCGCGACCTGAGCCGCCGCGCCGGCTGCCGCGGGCGGCCACGGGATCGCCTGCTGGACGACCTGGCCGGCGTTCGTCGCCACGGCCTGTGCGCCGGAGACGTTGATCTGCGTCACGGGGCCCGTGTTCCCGGGGCTGAGAATGGTGACCGGGATGTAGACGTTCGACGGCGCGACCTGGGTCGACTGGGCCACCGCCGCGGCGCTCTGCGAGGCGCTCGCGGCCGCAGCGGCGCCGTCCCCGGCGGCCGGCGCCGGTTGCCGTGCTCTGCGCGGCGTTGACGGCGCTGCGTCGGCCGTCGAGACGTTCTCCTGCGTCGACCGGTCCGGTATTCCCGGGGCTCAGCACCTGCACCGGGATCGCGACGTTCGACGGCGCCTGCTGCACCGACGATCCGAGCGCCGACGCCACCTGGCACGCCGCGGATTCGGCCCGGCTCAGCTGCGCCGGGCTCCGGCGGCTGCGCCACCTGCGCCGTCTGCGGCGGGTCGCGAGGTCAGCCGGCGCCGTCGTCGGCGCGGGTGCCGGGCCTGCGTCGCGACCGGATCGCCGTCCTGCGCCGACGCCGTCGAGGCCGCCGGCCCGAGGCCGAGCGCCAGTGCGCAGAGCAGCGCCGGCAACCACATCGGTCCTCTGTCGGCGGCGGTTCGGAGCATCTCCGAGCAGCTACCCAGCCGGCCGGCGATCCAGCCATGCACGGAGTTTTCCCATACATGCACGGCAGAGGTCTACGGTTAGGCCGTGGCACGGACCGCGCGCACCCAGCGGCGCCGAGCAGGAGCCGCATCCGGAGCAGCAGATCGCCCGCGGGGAGCAGCCCCGCCCGCAGGCGTCGCGCTGCGCTCCTACCTGGAGACCAGGGACCCCGCGGCACGCGACGAGCTCGTCGAGCTGTACCTGCCGCTCGTGATCGCGATCGCGCGCCGCTACGAGCACTGCGGCGAGCCGCTCGAGGACCTCGTCCAGGTGGGGGCGATCGGGCTGATCCACGCGATCGACCGCTTCGATCCGTCGCGCGGCGTGCAACTGTCCTCGTTCGCCATCCCGACGATCGAGGGTGAGATACGTCGCGAGCTGCGCGATCGCGGAGGCACGATCCGGCTGCCGCGCAGCGTCCAGCAGGCGCGCGCAAGGGTTTTCCACGACCGCGACGAGCTCGAGGCGCAGCTCGGGCGCGCGCCCACGAGCGAGGAGCTGGAAGCCGCGACGGGCCTCGCCGAGGGAGGACGTGGAGGCCGCGCTGCAGGCCGGGTCGGCGATGGCGCCGGCGCCGCTCGCGGATGACGGGGCGGCGGTCGACGAGCAGCTCGACACGAGCGAGGATCGCATGCTGCTCGCCGGCGGCTTCGCGGCGCTCGACGATCGCGAACGCCGCGTGCTCCACCTGCGCTTCTACGCCGGCCTGAGCCAGACGGAGATCGCCGCCCAGGTCGGCCTCTCGCAGGCCCATGTCTCGCGGATCATCCGCGACGCCCTGGCGAAGCTCCGCGACGAGCTCGGCGAGCCGCCCGGCCCAGAACGGCGAGCCGGTGCGTATCACCGGACGGACGCAGCGATATCACCGCCGCAGCCGGTGCGTGTGTCGCCGAGCTTGGCCTCGCCGCCCCCGGCGCCTACCATCGCAGCCATGACGACCCGGCCCGCTCGGTCGCTGGACGAGTACCTCGATCTGCCCTACCACCTCGCGATCGCCCGCGACGACGAGGCCTCGGGCGCAGAGGCGTGGGTCGCGCGCGTCGAGGAGCTCGACGGCTGCGTGGCGCGCGGCGCGACGCCTCAGGAGGCGGTCGCAAACGTCCGCGCGGCTCTGGAGGCCTGGATCGCCCCGGCGCTCGCGCGCGGCCAGGCGGTGCCCGTTCCACGCGCACCCGCCAAGCACAGCGGGCGGCTGCTCCTGCGCATGGAGCCGTCCCTGCACGCCGAGCTCGCGCGCGCGGCCGAGCGTGAGGAGGTCAGCCTCAACCAGTTCGTCAGCAACGCACTGGCCGGCGCGGTCGGGTGGCGCGGGGGCGCCGGGTGGTGTCCCGATGGACCGCCCGCGGTCAGCCGCGCGGACCGCGCCTGGACGCCCGGGTCTCGTCGCGAACGCCGCCGTCGTCGCGATCGCGGCGATCATCGCGATCGTGCTGCTCGTGATCGCGCTGCAGAACTGAGCAGTCCCGCTCAGAAGGAATGACCGTCCTGGCGTCGCTCGAGGATGACGACGGGATCCCGCGGTCGGTCCGCGTCTGGTAGGTCGCGTAGCTCGGCCACTCCTCGTTCATCAGCGCCCACAGCCGCTCGCGCTCCTCCCCTTCGGCGACCGACGCCCGCACCGGGATCTCCTCGGCGAACACCTCGATCGTCGCATCCGGGTCGGCCTCGAGATTCTTGAACCAGCCGGGGTGATCGGGCGCTCCGCCCTTCGAGGCGACGAGCACCCAGCGGCCCGAGTCGACGCGATGCAGCAGCGCGGACGTCCGCGGCTCGCCGGAGGTGCGGCCGGTCGTCGTCAGCAGCAGGATCCGCCCGCCGCGCCAGTGATACCCGCGCTCGCCGTTCGTCTCGCGATAGACGCGGACGTGCTCGTCGCCGAAGAGTTCGTCGTCGGAATCGGTCATGTCCGGGAGCCTACAAGTCGCGCTCGGGGCGCACGCGCCGCAGTGTTTGACCCGCCCGTGCGGGTCGGGATAGGGTCGCCACAGAGGCGCACGGGCCTCCAGTCCCGTGGCGCGGAGCGCGAGGATCGGAGAGGTGATGTCCGGGACCAGTGGCCGGCGGCGCACGAGTCGTGACGAGCGCGAGCGTCGCGAGAAGCAGGACGGCATCTCCCGCCGTGACTTCCTCGACGGAGCGGCGATGACGGCGGCCGGCCTGGCCGCCGCCGCCGCGTTCCCGGCACTGAGCGGCGCGGAGGCGATGGCGAAGGCCGGCGGCGGGCATCCCGCGGACGTCGGACTCCCGCCCGGCTACTACCCGCCGAGCTTCGATGATCCCTTCACCGGGCAGCCCGACGAGGTCATCCGGCGCACGATCCGGATCGACGGCCCACCCCCGAGCGACCCGTCGCAGATCCACTCGACGAAGGGCGGGCCTGGCATCGAGGCGAACGTCGTCGACACGAAGGAGAAGTACGACTGCGTCATCGTCGGCGCAGGCGCGAGCGGCATCTCCGCGGCGAAGTCCTACCTCGACCGCTTCGGCCCGGACAAGAAGATCCTGCTGATCGACGCGCTGCCCGACTTCGGCGGCCATTCCCACCGCAACGAGTTCCACATCCCCAACGCGGCCAACGGCGGCGCGGACGTCCTCACGCTGCGCAACGGCGGGACCGTGAATCTCGACAGCATCGGCACGTGGAACCAGCCCGGGCCCTCGGGCATCCCGGGCTCGTACGGTCAGCCGGCGATCGACTTCCTCGCGTGGGCCGGTGTGGACACCGATACCGCGACGAAGTGGCAGAACGGCGGCGCGGCCGGCATCCCCGCCTCGTATGGCCTCTACCAGCGACTGCTGTTCCCGGCGGCCGAGTTCGGCACCGACACCGTGATCCCCGCTCGCAACGCCGGGCCATTCGCGGGGCTGGAGCCCGCGACCGCGGCCGGCTGGACGGCGTTCCTGGCCCGCACGCCGTACACCGATGCGGCGCGGGCCGCGATCCTGCGCGTCCAGACGGCCGCCGAGGACTTCCTTGCGAACGCTCCGGGCGCCCCGCTCACGCAGGACCAGAAGCGCGCCTACCTGACGTCGATCACCTACAAGCAGTACCTCCAGGACCACGTCGGCGTGAACGACGAGGCCTTCTTCGGCGAGTACTGGCGCGGCTCGGGCAGCCTGCTCGGCGCCGGCGGCCAGGCGGTCTCCGCCGCCGACTGCTGGATCCTCGGCCGCCCGGGCTTCCCGGACGCCGTCGGCCTCGGTGACACCGAGGACATCGACCTGCCGGGCATCGGGCGCACGCCGTTCCAGGATTCGCGCTCGACGAGCGGCGCGACCCGCGCGTGGCCGGACGGCAACACATCGCTGCTGCGCCTCGCGCTGAGCAAGCTGATCCCGACCGCCTTCCCGGACGTCGACGTCGGGGATGGACCCGCGCGTCCCGACCAGCTGAGCATCCTGAAGGCAGGCTGCCGCTACGACCTGCTCGACTCCCCCGCGAACAGGATCCGCGTGCGGCTGAACTCGACGGTCTTCAACGTCAGGCCGCGCGGCGATCGGGGGTACTCGCCGGTCGACTATGTCCTGAACAGCGTGCCCGGTACCGTAACGGCGTCGGCCGCCCAGCGCCGCGGCCGGGACGGTCACCACGGCAATGACCGCCGGCCACAGGGCCGGCGTGTGTACGCCAAGCACGTGATCATGGCGTGCTGGAACCGCGTCACCGCGCACGTCGTCGACGGCCTGCCGCGCAAGCAGGTCGAGGGCCTCTGCTACGCCCGCAAGGTGCCGCTCATCTACGGGCGCGTGGGCCTGAACAACTGGCAGGCGTTCGCCGACTCGAAGGTCGCAAGTGTCAGCCCGCGCGGCACCAGCCTGTTCTGGGACAGCTTCAGCGTCAGCGCGGGCGCCGGCTTCGGTCCGTCCGCGACGCCGGGGAAGTACTACGGGCCGACGCCCAACCAGCCGCCGACCGCACCCGCGCAGCTGAGCTTCACCGTCGTTCCGAACCACCCGGATGCGGTGCCGCAGCTGTTCGCCTACTCGACCGGACAGCAGATGTTGCGGGAGCTCAGCTGGCAGGAGCTCGAGGACTCGGTGATCGACATCATCGACCGCACCGTCAACAAGCAGGGCGGGAGCTTCGATCCCGAGCGCGACATCCACGACTGGAAGATCAACCGCTGGAGCTACGGCTACGCGCACGAGCTGACCTCGACGTTCGACCCCTCGGCCTACGGGCCGGTCGCCGGGCAGCCGCAGGTGGCCGGCCGCCAGCCGTACAAGAACGTCGCCGTCGCGAACTCCGATTCGGAGGCGTTCGCCTATACGCACAGCGCCATCAACGAGGGCTACCGGGCGGTCCAGGACCTCCCGAACATCTGATCCGTGGCCGGGCTCGGCGACCTCCGCGCCCGCGTCGCCGCGGAGGTCGCCGGGCCGGGTGATCCGCCCTACGAGGATCGCCGCGCGGTCTTCGACGCCCGCGTCGACCGGCGGCCCACGGCGATTGTGAGCTGTCGTTCCGCTGAGGACATCGCCGGTGCGCTTGCGTTCGCCGCCGAGCGTGGGCTCCGGGTCGCCGTGCGGGCCGGAGGCACCACGGCCGGCGCTGTCCTCGACGACGGCCTGGTCCTCGACCTCGCGGCGATGGACGCCGTCACGGTCGACGTGGAGTCCCGGACGGCACACGTCGCCGGCGGGGCGACGTGGCTCGCCTTCGACGCGGCCACGCAGCTGCACGGGCTCGCCGCGACCGGTGCGCGGGTCTCCCGGCTCGGGGTCGCCGGGGTCGTTCTCTCCGGGGGGAGCGGCTGGCTCGAGCGGACACTCGGGCCGCCGTGCGCCGGCCTCGCCGGCGCACAGGTGCTCCTCGCCGACGGCCGCACGGTGGAGACCGCCGATCCAGGCCACGCCGACCTGCTGTGGGCGCTGCGCGGGGACGGTGCCGGCCTGGGCGTCGTCACGCGGATGGACCTGGCCCTGCATCCGGTCGGTCCGGTCCTGCTCTGCGGCTTCCTGACGTTCGCTCGGGTCCGCGCGGGCGAGATCGCGCGGGCCTACCGCGACCTCATGGCACAGGCACCGGATCAGGTGGGCGGGGGGATGATGCTCTTCGCCGGGCGCGGCGGCGCGTGCACCGTCGCCTTCTGCCATGCGGGCGAGCCGGCCGAAGCGGAGCGTGCCGTCGCGCCGCTGCGGGCACTCGGGCCCTCGCTCGACGCGGTCATGCCGAACGAGTACCGCGCATTCCAGGCAATGACGGACCTGCAGAACCCCTGGGGTATGCGCACGTACGCGCGCAGCGGGGTCCTGGACGAGCTCCGGGACGAGGCGATCGACGCGGCGCTGGCGGCCGCTCATGCGCCCGCGGCCGCGCTCTCGCACCTGCTGCTCCGCCCCCTCGGAGGGGCGCTCGACCGGCTGGACGCGGCCACGACGGGCGCCCCGACGCCGGTCGGCGGGTGGGCCTACGAGTGCCGCAGCCTGTGGCCGCCGCTGCCCACGCTCGATGCCGGGAACATCGCCTGGGCCGACGCCGTCGCCGGCGCGCTAACGCCGTTTCATGCCGAAGTGGACGCCGGCGCCGAACGGCGCCGAGCCGAGCGCCTCGCCCAGGTCCGCCGGCGCTATGACCCGGATGCTCGCTTCATGCGCCGGGGCGCCTGAGGGTCGCGCTACCAGCGAGCGACGGCCGGGGAGTCGCCCCCGGCGATGAACCGGCGGGGCGCTCCGGTGCCGTCGGCGGGGACGACCCAGACCGATCCGCCGACGCCATAGAGGACATGATCGTCGTCCAGCCATTCGGCCTGGTCGTCGACGGAGCGCGACTCGGCGAGCGCCGTCTCGTGCATGGTCGCCAGATCGAGCACGGTGAGTCGCCAGGGCCTGGACTTCGAACCGGTCCGCCGCTTGTAGGCGATGTGCCTGCCGTCCGGGGACAGCGACGGGCATTCGACGTTCTCGTGGATCACGCGCGCCGTGCGTCCGCTGACCGAGCCGCGCATGAGGTACGTCTTCCCGCCGGTGGCGAGGGTCGCGTAGAAGACGTCGCTGTTGCGCGCGAAGGTGATGCCCCAGACGTTGACGTCGACCGCGGTCACCTGCCTGCTGCCCTTCAGCAGGGTGAACTGCTCCAGGTCGGCGATCTTGGTCCCGCGAGCGAGGTCGATCAGGGTGGTCTGCGTGGAGAACGATCCGGCGTCGGCGTACGCGTGGCCGGTGACGAACAGCGTCACGGCGCCGTAGCGCCCGTCGGGCGAGACCCGGGCCCGGCTGGGGATCCCGTCGACCGGGATCTCGTGGCGGACGTGCAGGCCGGCGTCGAACACCTTCGCCTGATACCCGGCGGCGAAACCGCCGGCGCGGGCGAGACAGATGCCGCGGCCGCCGGCGAAGTACACGCGATCACAACTCAGAGGTGTGCGAGTCGGTGCGCCGACGCTCGTGCCGATCGTGGAGATGTCGACCTGGCCGCGATGGTCGCGGCTGCGGAACACGACGGTCGGCCGGTGTGCCGCCCTCGCGGCCGGAAGGGCCTCGCGCGCGGCGGCCGAGACCGCCTGTGGCTTGTCGGTGCCGCGGATGCCGGATGCGATCGCGGCGACCGCAGCGATCAGGCAGGCCGCGACGAGCAGCCCGAACAGCACGACGCGCCGGTGCCTAGGAATGGGCGGCCTCCCGGCTGCGAACGAGCAGCAGCGCCGCCAGCGACATCATCACGACGAGTGCGGCGGCGAAGCAGGCGACGGCGGCGTTGATCCCCCAGACCGTCCACAGGGCGCCGAAGGCGATGGAGGCGATCAGCTTGCCGATGTTCGTCACGGTACCCACCAGGGCCAGTCCACTGCCGCGCACCTCGTCGGGCACGATCTGGCTGCCGAAGGCCATCAGCACGCCATCGGTGGCCGCGTAGTAGGCGCCGAGCAGCCCGAGCGCGCCGAGCAGGACGATCCAGCCGCCGGCCGGCGCGAGGATCAGCATGTACACGACGAACAGCATCGCGTAGCCACCCAGGAGAACCCGTCCGCGACCGACACGATCCGCGAGCTTGCCCATCGGGACGGCGAGCAGCATGTAGGTGCTGGCACTCCCGACGAACAGCAGCGGGAACAGTGACGTCCCGATGTCGAGCTTCTTCTGCAGGGCGAGGAACACGAAGGCATCGCTCACGGTGGCCAGGGCGAGTGCGCCTCCGGCGAGCACGAGCGCGCGGTAGCGCGGGATCGACAGCAGGGCGAACGCGCCGCGAAGCGAGGGCGCCCGCGCGGGCGCGACGGCATCCGGGGCGACCTGCTTCGGCTGCACGAACAGCACGAGGATCGCGAGGCCGACGAGCGCCAGGCAGAAGCTGACGACGAAGATCGAGTTGAACGCCAGCGGCGCGGCAGCCAGGATCGCGAACGCGAGCAACGGCCCGATCATCGCGCCGGTGGTGTCCAGGGCGCGGTGAACACCGAACGCGGCGCCGAGGTCCTTCTTGGGCGTCGACAGCGAGATCATCGCGTCGCGCGGCGCGGTCCGGATGCCCTTGCCGGTGCGGTCGATCAGCACGATCGCGCCGATCGCCGACACCGCTGTCCCCACCGTGGCGAGCAGGAGCTTGCAGAGCGCCGAGAGGCCGTATCCCGTCGCGGCGACCTCCTTGTGCCTGTGCCAGCGATCGCCGATGAAGCCGCTCGCCAGACCGACCAGCGAGCTCGCGCCGTTGTACAGCCCGTCGATCACACCGAAGGCGAGCGGCGAGAACCCGCCCACGTACACGAGGTACAGCGGCAGGATCGTGACGACCATCTCCGAGGAGATGTCGGTGAAGAGGCTCGTCAGCCCGAGCAGGAAGACCGTGCGCGCGACACGCGGGCTCGTGTCGTCGCCCGCCAGGATGCGGCGACGGGCCCGCAGGAGCGAGGTCGAGCTGGAGACCTGGTACATGCGGGACCTCGTGCCTCAGCGGTTGAGGTGGTCGACGGCAGCCAGCGCGAACTTCTTCGCAACCGCACACGGTGCCGAGACCGTAAGCACGCGGCCGGTTCCCAGCGCGACATTGACCGCCGGCTGTCCGCGTGTCGCACAGAAGGCAACTCGATTGGCAACGTCTATCGGCCGCCGGCCCGGGCTGCGACGCTCGAGATCTGAGAACCGCTGCGATGTGACGGCGAGCGACACGAACGACCTGCCGTCCGTGCTGCGGTAGACGCACGTCGGGCCCAGAGGCGCTTCGGTCGGCTCGTCGAGGGGCGTCCCGAGAATTGCGCGCGCCTGCGACTTGGCGACGAGGTTGCACGGCGTGAACCTGCTGCGCGGCTTTGAGGACTGGCGGGCGAGAAGCTTGCCGTAGCTCGGGGCGACGGTCGCGGCGCCTTCGTTGTCCGTCACGTGCTGCGCCGGGAGCGGGCGATCCACGCTTCCGAGCGGCGCGGAAGGGGACGATCCGCCGCAGCCGGCCAGCAGCCCCGCCGCCGCTATTCCGAGAACCACCAAGCGATGCATATGCCGCACCAACGGCCGAGGACCGGGCTTTCTCTCAAGCCTCAGCTGAGGAGGCGGCGACGAGCGTTCGGGCGATGTCGCGGAAGAGCGGGCTCCCCCGGTCCGTTAGCTTGGCGCCTCCTGACACCAACCTTCCGGGTGATCATGCGACAGGGATTTGGCCTTACAGCGATGAGCATCTTCGTCCTGCTCATGCTGCTGCCCGCGAGCACGCTCGCCGGCCCGACGCATGGCGGGGCAGCGGCAGCCAAGTGCTCGCGTGCAGCGGCGCGCTCGGCCGTCATTCGTCACCACCTCGGCAACGCGGGTTCCGTGCCCGACCCGGTCGGTCAGGTTGTGTGCGGGGCCTTCATGGGCGCGGGGAGCCGCGTGATGGTCGCCTCGCTCACGACGCCCGGCTGCGGCGGGACGATCGGCTGGGTGGTCTTCCGCCTCAGGAGCGGGAGCTGGAGGATCGTCATGCAGCGCGACAACGGCGCGCAGCTCACGGCAGTCGACACCAGCATCAGGGAGACGCAGCAGGTCCTGCGCCCGGGCGACGCGCACTGCTTCCCCACAGGGGGTACGCGATCGCGAAGCTGGCACTGGAACGGCAGCAGGTTCGTGACGACCTCGTGGCGGTCCAGCCTCTCGACATCGAACCCGACCGAGTTCCACGCGCGGCTCACAACCGTCACGATCGGGTGCGGCATCGCTTCCCCGCAGCAGATGGCCTGCCAGGGGATCCCCACGACGCCGGGGGGAAGCCGACCGCGTCTGCAGGTGGCCAGGCTGCTGCCCGACGGTCAGGTTGCGAGCTGCGCCGAGCGCGGTCCGGGGGATGACTGCCGGTTCGGGGATCTCGGCGAGCGAGTCCCTGACCTGTCACCCGGCACGCAGACCACGGTGGGGCCCTTCACGTGCAAGGTGAGCGACACCGGCGTTCAGTGCACCGTCACCGCCACCCGGAAGGGCTTTCTCATCACCGCGAGCGACATCGCAGTGGTCGGCGGATGAGGCGGCGTTCCAAGCTCGGCGTGCCCGTATGCGTCACGTTCGCCGCCGTCCTTACCGCGGCGCCGTCCATCGCCTCAGCGGTGGCTCCGACGCCGGTTTCGAAGCGGATCGTGATCGGCAGGTCGATCGGCGGCGTCGCCATCGGGCAGACGTTCACGAGGGCAAGGGCGGCGTGGGGGCCTGGCGGCTTCTGCCCGGAGCCCACTGTGCCCGGGCCGCCAGGCGAGCCCATGCCGGTCTTCTGTACCTGGACCGTCGGCAGTGACGGCGAGCTCGGCGACGCATCTCTTGGCGGGACGCGCAGAGTGGAGAGTGTGGAGATTGCCGTTGCCTTCGGCCCGGACGGCCTCCCACGCGTATCGCCGCTCAGGGCGTTGCGCACCGCTCGGGGGATCGGGCTTGGATCGAGCAGCCGGGCCGTTCGAAAGGCCTACCCGCGCGCGGCGCGCAAGGTCATCTCGGGCTTCCAGGACCCGTACGTCGACTACGTGATCACGGCCTCAAGCCGCGTGAGGACGACGTTCGCCGTCCGGGGACCCGCTCAGCGCGTCGCCCAGATCCGCATCGGGTACTGACGCTAGCCGCGCTTGATCGCTCCGCTGACCTTCGTCTCGTCGAGCAGGGACGTGCCTTCCGTCGCGATCCCCTGGAAGCGGAGCGCGTCGGGCGCCTTGGCCAGGCAGCTGCGGGGGATCGTGACCGATGTGGCGGTCGAGGACGATTGCCTGACGACCAGGCCGTTGCAACCAACCCGCTTTGGCTTGGCCGCACCTCGAGCGTAATACCGCAACTCGGTGAGGCTGATCGACGGGCTGCTGAAGACCTGGTAGCTCGCCCCCTTCGAACCCCAACGAAGGTAGAAACTCTCGTTCTGGGCGTGACCGCCCGCGACCGTCATCGTCATGGAGACCTTGGACTTCGCGTTCGCGAAAGTGAGCTTGACGAGGTCCGGGTAGTCGCCCTTCGGATCGGACAGCGAGCCGGAGGCGGCATACGCCACCGCGCTGCACGGTGCCAGGGCACCGACGATGGCGACAATCACGAGGCGGAGCATGGGCGCGACCCTACACGGGGACGACGCTCGCCGGTTACGCTCGCGCTTCAATGAGCGCGAAAGCCCTCATCGGTTCAGTTGTCGCGGGATATCGGCTGATCTCGCTGGTCGGGGAGGGCGCCACCGGCGCCGTCTACCTCGCTCAGCGCGAGGGGTCCTCCGAGCGGGTCGCGCTGAAGCTGCTCGATCCTGAGCTGGCTCGCGACGAGCGGTTCCGGCAGCGGCTGATCCGGGAGTCGACGCTCGCCGCCGGCCTGGACCATCCGAACGCCGTCCCGATCATCGACTTCGGCGAGGCGCAGGGAACGCTCTACCTCGCGATGCGATACGTGGACGGAAGCGACCTGCGCGAGCTGCTCGCACGCGATGGGCCGCTGGAACCCGCCCGGGCGCTCGACCTCCTCGCGCAGGTGGCAGCGGCGCTCGACGCGGCCCACGCCGCCGGGCTCGTCCACCGTGACGTCAAGCCGGCGAACATCCTGGTGGAGGAATCAGCTGACGGCGAGCACGCGTACCTCGGCGACTTCGGACTGGCCAAGTACGCCTCGTCGGTGAGCAGCCTGACCAGCGACCACGCCTTCGTGGGCACGATCGCGTACGTCTCGCCGGAGCAGATCAGGGGCGACGAGATCGACGCGCGGGCCGACGTCTACTCGCTCGGCTGCGTGCTCTACGAGTGCCTCGCGGGCGCGCCGCCGTTCGATCGCGAGAGCGAGCTCGCCGTCGTCTACGCCCACCTGCACGAACGCGCGCCGCGACTCACGGACGCGCGGCCGGAGCTTCCCGACGGCTTCGATCGCGTGATCGCCACCGCCACGGCCAAGGCTCCCGGTGATCGCTTCAGCGACTGCGCATCCCTGATCGCGGCGGCGCGCGGAGCGCTCGCCGGCGAGCGCGGGCCCCGGCGGCATGTCCGTGCCGCCGTGGTGGGCGGGGTCGCCCTGCTCGCGGCTGCGGCCGGTGCGGTCGGTCTCCTCTCCGGCGGCGATCGGCCGTCGGCGCCGGCCGGGCCGCGGCTTGCCGTCGGCGGAACGGGCGTCGCGCTCGTCGGCCCCGGTGCCAAGCGCGTCGCCGCGCGCGTGCAGCTGCCCGAGGCTCCGTCGGACATCGTCTTCGGCGGGAGGTCGGCGTGGGCACTGCTCCCGGATGCGCACCAGGTCGCACGCATCGACGTCGCGACGCGCAAGCGGGTGGCGACCGTCGCACTGCCCTTTGATCCCGGAGGTCTCGCCCTGGACCGCGGCTCCCTGTTCGTGACCGAGGAGGGCGGGCCCGGGGTGGTCCGGATCACCACGCGCACGGGGCGGGTGTCCGCGCATTGGACCGTCGAGACGCGCGGATTCCAAGTCTCGAACCCGACCGGGATCGCGGCAGGGGCCGGATCGGTTTGGCTGGCGCGCGGGGCGGAGGTGGTCCGCGTCGACGCCCGCACCGGGCGCCTGCAGCACCGCTTCCCGCTGCCCGTGAACGCCACGCTCCTGACGTTCGCCGACGGTGCGCTCTGGGCGGCGAGCAGCGAGAACGGCCTGGTCGAGAAGGTCGATCCCGACAGCAACCAGATCGTCGCGCGCGCCGCGCTGCACGGCTGGATCAGCGCGCTGACCATCGCCGGGGGATCGGTTTGGGTGGCAGTGGTCCCGGACAACCGCGTCTACCGGCTGAGCGAGGACGACGCGAGCATCGAGGAGACGACCTCCGCCGGGGACGGCCCGGAGAGCCTGTCGGCGGCAGGCGGCGGCCTCTGGGCAGCCAACTCCCGCGGCCGCGCCCTGACCCGGATCGACACGCGCTCGGGAGCCCGCACGACGCTCGCCGTCACGGGCGTGCCGTGGCTGGTGCGCGCGCACGCGGGCGTCCTGTGGACCGTGGCCGAGCCTCCCCCGCCGGCGCTCGGGCCCGCGAAGAAGGGGCCGCAGATTCGCATCGCCCTGCGCGACAGCGGGATCGAGCTCGACCCGGCGTTCGGTCCCTTCCCGGCGGCCAGCCAGCTGCTCTATTCGACGTGCGCCAAGCTGGTCAACTACCCCGACGCCGCGGGTGCGCCCGGCGCCCGGCTGCTTCCCGACGCCGCAGCCGCGCTCCCGTCGATCTCAGCCGATCGGCGGACGTACACCTTCCGGATTCGCCCGGGGATCCGCTTCTCGCCGCCGTCCTCGGAGCAGGTCAGCGCGCTGACGTTCAAGCGGGCGATCGAGCGCGGGCTGTCCCCGAAGGCCGGGCCTGACCCGTCCGGGCTGCACGTGGTAGGCGACATCGAGGGGGCACGCGCGTTCCACGCCGGCGATGCTCGTGAGGTTCGCGGCATCGTCGCTGACGGCGACACGCTCAGGATCACGCTCGGCCGGCCGGCCGGGGATCTGCTCTCGCGGCTCGCGATGCCGATGTTCTGCGCCGTCCCACTCGACACGCCGGCACCCGGCGAGGTTCGCGGGCCGATCCCGTCGGCGGGGCCGTACTACGTCCGCTCGCAGACGGTCGACCAGACTGTCCTCGACCGCAACCCGAACTACCGCGGGACGCGGCCGGCGGTCCCCGCGCGCATCACCTACCTCACGGGGCTGCCCACCGCGCGGTCGGTCGCCCTCGCACAGGGAGACCAGGTCGACGTCGTCACGTGGGACTACGACCAGAACAGCCCGCTCGCCGCGGGCGGTGCGCTCGATCGGCGATTCGGGACGGACCCCGCCGCGGCGCGCCGGGACGGCTCACCCCGCTATCACGTCGCGCCGGCGCCTGGGGTCGACCTGATCGCGTTCAACACTCGCCGTCCGCTGTTCAAGGACGTGCGGCTGCGCCGGGCCGTCAACTACGCACTCGATCGCCGGGCGCTGGCGGCCGTCTTCGACGAGACCCCGACCGAGCGCTACGTCCCGCCGGCAGTTCCGGGGGTGCGCACGACGGCGGTGTATCCGCTGTCCGGCCCCGACCTCGCAACCGCGCGCAGCCTTGTTCCGGGAGGTCGCCGGCGGGCGGCGAGCGTCTACGTCTGCGGTGACCCGGCGAACATGCGCATCGCGCAGATCGTTCGCTCGAATCTTCGCCCGCTCGGCATCGACGTCTCGATCACGCAGACGGACGACTGCCTGCGCGGGCCGGATCCCAAGCAGGGCCGGGCGGACATGATCCTGCTCACCCGTGCCACGCCGGAGCTCGATCCTGCGCCGTTCCTCGAGGCCACGGTGGGCCGCACGTTCGCCTTCGGATCCGGCGGCGGCCCGGTCACGTGGGACGATCGCGCGTTCCGGGCGCGCCTCGACCATGCCCGCACGCTGACCGGGGTGCCCCGCCTCGCGGCCTACGCGGGCCTGCAGGACGAGCTGCTGCGCGGCCCCGCGCCGTATGCGGCCTACGGCTCGTTCGTCGCACCTGAGTTCTTCTCCGCGCGCGTCGGCTGCCGGGTCATCCAGGGCGCCTACCACGTGGTCGACCTCGGAACCCTCTGCCTGCGCAGTTAGCCGCCGCCCAGCGACCAGGTGAATCGTGTGGCGCTGCCGCGCGGAGCGATGCCGCTGGGGCGCAGGCCGCGATGCACCACCAGCACCGCACACGCCGGGTCGCGGACCAGTGCATGGCGCGCGGCACCGAGGCCCTCGTGTCGCCAGCGCGGCGAGAGCCCGACGACCACCGCCCGTGCCACCGCACTGGCATCGATCAGCCCGCTCGTCCCGGCGTCGACGAGCGCCGGCTCCGCCGCGACCCCCACCAGCCGCTGAACCGCCAGCGAGGCGTCGGCGAGCAGACGGCTCGCGTCCGGCCCTCCGCGGGCCGGGTCGGGCCGCGCCCCGACCAGGCGCAGCGGTTCTCCCAGCGCCGCCGCCAGCCACGCTCCGAGCTCGACCGCGGCCCAGTCGTGCTCGCCGCCGCCGAAGGGCACGAGGACGCCCTGCCCGCGGCTCGCCGGCGACGCCGGTGCGAACAGCATCCCGACGTCAGCCGGGCTGCTCTCCAGAACGTCGACGAGCTCCTCGCTCAGCCCGCCGGCATCGCCGATGGCGGAGCTGGCGTCGAGCAGGACGAGGTCCGCATCGTGTGCGCGCGCGAGATGCAACACGTCGTCGCTTCCGCGTGAGGCCACGAACGCCGCGGTGCGCATCGGCGACGCGAGGCCGTCGCGAACGGACGCCAGCGCCGTCGTCGCCTCGGCGAGCTGCGCCTCTTCGCTGACCAGGAGCCCGATGATGAGCTCACGCCGTGGCTGACCCGCGAGCGCCTCGGCGACCGCCACCAGCGACGGCAGCCGGGCCGGGTCGCGACCGGCGAGGACCACGGCGCCGGCGTGGCCGCCCGCGCTCGGAGACTCGGGCTGCGGGCCCTCCAGCTCCGGATCGTGGCGCAGGATCGCCTGCTCGATGCGCTGGAGGCCGGGCCCCGGCTCGACGCCGAAGGTCTCCACCAGCTCCGCGCGCGTCGCGCGGTAGACGTCGAGCGCCTCCACCTGGCGCCCGGACCGGTACAGGGCCACCATCAGCAGCTCGCGTATGCGCTCGCGCTGCGGATGCTCCGCGGCCAGGTCCTGCAGCTCGGGAATGATCGCGACGTGGTGGCCCAGCGCGAGCTCCGCCTCGAGCCGGGCGAGCAGCGCGGCCAGCCGGAGCTCCTCCAGGCGCGCGATCGGCCCCTGGGCGAAGGACTCGTACGGCGAGATCGGCCAGAGCCGGGCCGCGCCACAGCGCCAGGGCCTCGCCGAGCGCCGCCGCGGCGCCGCGCGCATCGCCGGCCTCCATCGCGTCGGCGGCCTCCCCCGTCAGCATCTCGAAGCGGTGCAGGTCGAGCCCGTCGACCCCGACGCGGATGAGGTACCCCGGTGGTCGCGTCTCGATCACCGACGCCGCGTCGGTCCCGCCGCGCGGCGGATCGAGCACGCGGCGCAGCTCGGAGACCTGCCGGTGAACCTGGGTCACGGCGCTCACGGGTGTGGCGTCGCCGTACAGCTCTTCCGCGAGGCGCTCGATGGAGACGACCTGGTTCGCCTGCAGCAGGAGCAGCGCCAGGACGGCGCGCTGGTTGCGACCGCCGAGGCCCAGCTCGTCGCCGTCGCGGTGCGCCTCGAGGGGGCCGAGGATGCGGAATTCCGTCACCGGATCGCCACGGTAGCCGTTCGGAAGCGGATCGGTAGTCGCTGCTCGGAGGATGCGCGCAGTTCAACCCAGCAAAGCGAGCCGCGAGCGGCCCGCGTCGAGAGGAGAAGTCATGCGACACACGTTCCGCTACCTGCTTCTGATCGCCGTCACCGTGGCCGCGATCGCTCCGTCTGCCGCGACCGCCGGACCCGCCGGTGGTGCGACATGCGGCAAGAATTACAGCCAGAACTCGGTGAACGGCGACTACTGCGCCCCCGCCGCCGGCTTCCACGCAGGCAGCCGCCGCCACGAGCTGCGGCAAGGACTACAGCCGCAACTCGGTCGACGGCAACTACTGCGTCAGTTCGGTGAGCAGCCCGATCGTCACCGCGCCGCAGGCGAGCAAGACTCCGTCAACCACCGTCGCGAAGAGTGACGGCTTCTCCTGGGGCAACGCCGCGGTCGGTGCCGGTGCGGCCCTTCTGCTGATCGTCGCCGCGGCCGGCCTCACCGCCGTCGTCCGCCGCCGGCAGGGCTCGTCGGCGGTCAGCCAGCAGCGGTCCCCGGCGACCGGCTGAGCGCGGTTGGTCACAACGCACGCAGCACCTGGGCGCGCACGTCAGTGCGCGCCCAGCGGTGCTGCAGCGGGCCAGGAACGGCGTGGAGCAAACGACGCCGTTGAACCGCTACCGTTATCGAGCCGTCATTCTGCGGGGTGTGCGCGGGGGTCGAACCCCCACGGACCCCGTCGAGGACACCTGGAGGGGTGCCGGAGTGGTTGAACGGGGCGGTCTCGAAAACCGTTGTAGGGGTAACCCCTCTACCGAGAGTTCGAATCTCTCCCCCTCCGCTGACAACCGCCAATACCGCAGTAGTGCAGGGAGTATTGACGCTCCCGCGCTGCTGCGGTCGGCGTACCCGTTCGCCGCTTGAAACCGCTCAAGACCGCTCGAATCGGTCGGCGACTTTCCCAAAATTTTCCCAAACGGCTCTGGCGGCTGCGACCGCGGGGTGGGGGGTCAGGCGCCTCATCCGACTTAGTTGTGTGGGCGCCGCGCGCCGAGAACCAGGGACGCCGCGGCCGCCATTGCTCGCGCTGGCGTTGTCGAAGGCCGAGGCAGCCGCCGCGCTCGGCGTGAGCGTCGACTTCCTCGAGCAGCACGTGATGGGCGAGCTCCGAATCGTGCGGCGCGGACGCCGGCGCCTGATCCCGATCAGCGAGCTCGAGCGCTGGCTGGAGGCAAACGCCGCACTGGCGATCCATCGGCCGGCTGGCCAAGTCCTCGTCCGATTCGTGCGGTGCCGCTCGATGGCTAGTAGACCGCCGCGCCAGCGGGCGCGCCAGGTCGGGATCGAGGTCCGCCATCAGGCGGGTTGTCCTGGCGGCGGCGGACATGGCTGCTCGTGCTCGCCCACGTTCCGCGCGAACGTGTACAGCAAGCGTGACGACCGGATACTCCGCCAGTCCTTCTCGAACCTCGCTGAAGCAAAGTCGTGGCGTGCGGATGCGCAGGTGGCGCTTCGCGCAGGCTCGCTCAGCGCGGCGCCGAGTGTCCAGCTCGCGACGGCAGCTGAGGCATGGCTGGAGGGCGCTCGCAGCGGAGCCGTACGAAACCGTTCGGGCTACGAGTACAAGCCGAGCACGATCCGGGGATACGAGCAGGCGCTGCGTATTCGAATCCTCATGGCCGGGCCAACACGCTGTACCTCGTCGCTGCCGACCGCCACCAACAGCTCCTCACACCCCTGATCGCCACCGTGCTCTCCGCACTGCTGCACGAGACCGCCGGGCGGGCAACCGCGTTTGGCGCACTGTCGCCGACGCTCCGCGTCCTCATGGACGAAGCAGCGAACATCGCCCCGCTGCGCGAGCTCCCCCGCCACCTCTCCCAAGCCGCCGGACACGGCATCCGCATCGCCACCGTCTGGCAGACCATCGCCCAACTTGAAGAGCGCTACCGCACCGCCGCGGACACCATCCTCGCAAACAGCACCACCAAGATCTTCATGGGCCCGATCACCGACGAACCAACGCAACGACTGCTGCGCAGCAACCTCGACGGGACGACAACCCGTCCCGGCAGGCACGGCGAACCACAGCGACCCAGCACCGCCAGAGCAGCGAGACAGCTGGGGCGTGACCGAGCGCTCGTACTCGCCGGCCGCGGCCCCCCAGCCGTCATCGAAACATGCCCTTGGTGGCGGACGCCAACGATTCTTAGACGCGCCGAGCGAGCGGCCCGTCGAAGGCATGTTCGGTAGGGATCTGGGCTGTCAGCCGATCGGTCCGAGACCCCGTTGAGGCGCATGCGCCGCCGGAGCTGTTTGCCCTTGGCCAGCTCTGTAGCCATTCTTGGGCGGCCCTGCGAGGAGGTGTTGGAGCAGGTCGGCAGGGCTGCCCAGCTGGTTGTGGACGAAGATCACGTGGACCTGGTGCTGAGCCAGCGCGTCCAGGATGTCCTTGTTCTTCTTGCCGCAGTCGCGGGTGACCATGATTGCGGTGCGCGCGGCACACCACGCGCAGTTCTCCGAGTCGGTGCTGCCCTTCGCCGGCGCGCCGCTATCCCCTGGCGCCGATGCCTCGACGCCAACCGGATGAGCACGTGGTACGTGTCGGCGCTGCCGGCGATCAGGTCGCCAGTGGCGTCGGGGTGACGGCGAGCGAGGATCGTGCGGGCCAGCTCGCCGGCGTCGTCGCGCGCGAGTGCGTGCTGGGGACGGGACAGCGTGTAGTGCGCGAGGCCCGCGTCGAGACCCGACGAGCAGCGCACGCCGAGCGAGGTCTCGCGGACCGCGGGGTAGCCCGCGCGCGGCGCGGGCAGCAGGCGCGTCAGCTCGGCGACGTGGCGCGGGTCGAGCAGCGCGACGGCGCGACGGCGCGCGAGCAGCGGGGCGGCGAGCGCGAGCGCGGCGAGCACCGCGAGGTGGAGCGGCGCGTCCGGCAGCGCGCCGGCGGCGCACAGCAGCGCGACCGTCGCCGCGACGCCGAGCGACGTCCACTGCGCGGCGGAGAGGCCGAGCACGTACGGGCGGCGCAGATCGCCGCGCAGCAGCTCGAGCGTGAAGCGGATCGCGGCGTAGCCGGAGAGGTAGAGCGCGGCGGCGGCGCCCGGGTTCCCGCTCGGCAGCACGAGCACCAGCGCGACCCCGACGAGCAGCGCGACGGCGAGCGCCTCCAGCGCCTGGACCGGCACGAGCGGGACGCCGACCAGCCGCGGCGGGAGCTCGGCGCCGTGCGCGTGGCCGTAGACCACGCCGCGGCCGCGGCCGCGGCGCACCGCACGGCCGTGGCAGCAGCCGGCGCACAGGCAGCCGATGCGGCCGAACGCGAGGAACGCGCCGAGGCCGAGGACGGTCGCGTCGAGGTGGCCAGCGACCGGCGCGCCGAGCGCGGCCGCGAGCAGCGCGGCGACGAGCACGACGGCGATCTCGTGGTGGTAGTAGATCAGTGCCTCGCGGCCGAGCAGCAGCTTCGTCACCAGCGCGAGGGTGAGGAAGGTCGCGCATGCGGCGAGGATCAGCGCGGCCTCGACCCAGAGGGAGAGCCCGGCGGCGAGGCAGACCCCGAGCGCGACGAGCACCGCGGCCGCCAGCCCGGCGCCGCCCCAGACGTGGAACGCCGCGACGTCGCGGCCGCGCAGCCGCAGCTCGCGCGGCGGGCTACTGCGGCGCATCGCCGAGCACCAGCGTCAGGTGCCGGTCGCGGCCGAGCTCGAACGCGAAGCCGTGCGAGGCGCTGCCCGGCAGCGGCGCACCGGCCTCGTCGCGCGCGGCGGCGACGATGAGGTTCGGCGGCGCATCGACGGCGAGCGGACCGTCGAGGATCCGGCTCCCCGCGACGCGCCAGGCGCCGGAGAGGACCGACACGCTCAGCGACGGGCTCGTCATCGGCAGCGTCGTGAAGTGCGCATCGAAGACGCCGGGCGCACGCTGGGCGACGAACGGCCAGAGCCGCTCCGGCACACGCGCCGGGGCGTCGGGTTCGAGCGCCAGCGTCAGTCCCTCCGGCACGTCGACGCCCGGCTCGAGCGTCACGGTCACCGTCCACGCCGGGCCCTCCACGTCGAGCATCAGCGGCGCGCCCGCGGACGCCTCGCGCGCCGCCACCCCGACGACGCTCCCTTGGAGCTTGGCCAGCACGGTGCCCGGAACCGCAACGTCGGCCCCGCCATCCAGGACGAACGCGCCCGCCGCATCGGTGACCGCGGTGCCGAGCAGCGGCGCGGGCCGCTCGCCGGGTCCGAAGAGCAGCACCTCCGCCGCGGGCACGGCGGTGCCCTGGAGGGTCAGCGTTCCGTTGATCGTCTGAGGCGGCGTGGTCACGGCAGGAAGTCGGCCTTCGGCACCTGCGAGATCAGCACCTTGCGGATCTCCGGGTCGAGCGCGGTGGCCGCCGCGCCGGACTGCGTGATCGTCGGGGTCGGGTCGGTCGTCCCGTTGGCGAAGACCCACTCGACGTCGGTCTTGATCACGTAGAGGATCTTCATGTCGCGGACGAGGTACGTCGTGAAGTGCGCGCGTGAGGTGACCTTGGTGGCGCCCGCGTCGAACTGCGTCTTGGCGTCGCCGATGCGCGAGGCCGGCCGGTCGAAGATCGTCGTCGCGCCGGCCGTCCGGTTGTGCGCGCCGCCCGCCTCGTAGAACGGGTTCGTCGACGAGGTCGTGTCGGTGTTGTAGTTCGGCTTCTTCGGATCCGTCGTCCACGCGTAGCCGGTCTTGGCCGTCGACGCCAGCGGGCCCGAGACGGCGAACGTCCCCTTGACCGGGTGCTCGACGATCATCTCGCGCCAGATGAACTGCAGGAAGCGGCTCTTGCCGGAGTCGGTGCCGCTGTAGCTCGCCGAGAAGACGCTCGTGCGCTTGGAGGCGTCCGGGAGCGTGATCTTCGCGTCCTTGCGCGCCTCGACCGTGCCGCCGGGCACCTTGTCGGTCGCGCCGACGGTGCCGGCGTCGTCGACGGTGACGTTCGACGCGACGCCTTTGACCGCCGGGTTGTTCGCCGTGAAGCTGATCAGGCGGTGGATCCGCTGCACGGCGGTGACCGGCAGCTTCAGCGCCTCGGCATCGAGCTTGCCGAGCTCGTCCGGTGTCAGCTTCTTCAGCTTGCGGAGGATCACGTCGTCGTCGGCTTCCGCGGCGATCAGCGCGGCGGCGGCCGCGAAGTCGCCGGTCTTGACGGCGCTCTCGAAGCCGCTGTTCTTGCCGCCGCCGTTGCAGCTGCGCAGGCTCAGCCCCGTCCGCAGGCTCGGCGCCTCCGCGGCGGTTGGGTCCGGGCCGAAGGTGGCGAGCAGCGCGCCGGTCGTGGCGCGCTCGGCGTCGGCCTCGACCGGGCCGGCGGCGCTCGCCTGCGCGCTGGTCGCGCCGTCCTGCTGGGCGACGTGCGCGAGCTCGTGGGCGATCAGGGCGTTGCCGGCGATCGACCCGGGGCGGTACTCGCCGGGGGCGAACGCGACGTGCTGCCCGATGGCGACCGCGCGGGCACCGCGCTCCCCCGCGATCCGCGCGCCCGGCGTGCCGTGGTGGACGCGGACAGCGGAGAAGTCCTGGCGGAACGCGGCGCCGACCTGCTGCCCGACGCCGCGGTCGAGCGGCTGGCCGGGCTCGTCGGCGAGCGGTCCCGCGCCGGGGACGCCGCGGAGCAGGTCGTCGCCGTGCACGCGGACGTCGGCGAAGTCGTGGGCGGGCCGCTCGCTGTCGTGCTCGGCCGCCGTGCCGCCGCCCGCGCGCTCACGCTCCGCCGCAGCGGCCGGCGGCGCCGCCTTCGCCTTCGGCGGCTCGCGCCCGGGGCGCGCCACGCGCGCCCGGCCGGAGGGCTCGCCGCTCACGCGGCGCTCTCCTCGCCGCCGCCCGCGAACGCCGTGGTCAGGTCGCCGAGGTCCACGGCGATCTGCGCGAAGACCGCCTGCTGCCGCTTGCGGAGCTCGCCGGCGTCGGCGCCGCGGGCGTCGGCGGCGGCGATCGTTTGCGGCAGCACGTCGCTCAGCTCGGGGGCGTCGGTGCGCAGCTTCTTCACCTCGGCCGAGCGCGCGAGCTTGACCGTGTCCTTCGCGTCGCCCGTCTCCGCGTCGATGTCGGCGAGCAGCTGGCGCTGGGCGAGCGCGGCGGCCGCCGCGACCTTCTCGGCGACGAGCACCGCGGTGGCCGGCGCCTCGCCCTGCGTCGCGCCGGTGCGCACCGTGCCGCGCTCGATCGGCGGCACCTCGACCACCGTCCCGGCGGGCACGTCGGCGATCCGCCGCAGCACGGGATTCGCCTCGGCGAGCGCCTTGGCGGCCTCGCGCGTGGCGGCCTGGCTCGGCTTCTCGCCGAGGTCGTAGACGCGGACGGCGAGCGCCTCGAGGGTCTCGTTGGGGGCGGTGACGGTGAGCTGCATCGGGTCTCCTTGGGAGTCAGGCGTTGAGCGCGTCCCACGGCGCGCCGAGCCCCGCGCCGTCGACGACGATCGGGCCGCTGGTCACGTTGCCGAGCATCGTGAACGGCGCGCCCTGCGGGTTGAGCGCCAGCTGGATCGAGCGCTGCCCGCGCGGCTGGCTGACGTGGTTGGCGCTGACGACGGCGGAGCTGCCGAGCAGCGCGACCGCCGAGACGCTGTCTCCCGGCGCGTCGAGCGTCACGCGGTTCTCGCCGATGACCATCGCGCCGGCGGTGAACACGGTGATCGCCGGCGAGCGGCCGAACGCGTCGGCGACGTTCCCGCGTACGCCGACCGAGCCGGGCTCGGTCCCGAGCGCGAGGATCCGGCCCGCCGCCGCCTGGAAGGCGAACGTGCCGCGCTTCCCCACGGCGGCGAAGTGGTTGATCGGCGCCGGGACGAAGCCGGTGCCGCCGTCGTCGCCCTCGATCGGCGTCCCGCCGATGATCACGATCGCCTCCCACGCGCTCTCGGCCGCCTGCTCGCCGGGGTTCGTGCGCGCACGCCGGATCGTGTTGTCGACCACGTCGACGCGCTCGAACGCGCCGGCCGCCGCGACACCGACGCCGAGGCCGGCGAACGGGTCGGCCCCGACCTCGAGGATCGTGTTCGACTGCACGCGCAGCATCAGCACGCCGCCCGCGAAGACGCCGGCGCGGATCAGCGCGTCCGGTGCGCCGCGGCCGACGAAGCGGATCTGGTTCTTGGAGACGATCGCGTCGGTCGTGTTGGAGAGCAGCACCGCGACGGCGACCTGGTCGCGGGCATTGCGCAGCCGGCCGACGTCGAGGAGCTGGTTGCCGCTCGATCAGCAGCTCCTCGCCCGTCGCGCCGTCGGTCATCGCGATCCCGTCGCCGCCGATCCGTCTGCACCGGGTTGCCGCTGATCTGCGCTGAGACGATCCGCGTGCTGCAGCGCGATCCCGTCGCCGACGCACGCCGATGACCCGGTTGCCGCGCACCTGCGCGCGGTCGATCCCGGTCGGCCGCAGGCCGCGGGCGAGCGACGATCGCATCGCCGCCGAAGCAGGCGAGGTAGGCGCGACGCGCCCGACCGACTCGTCGAGCAGGCCGGAGTAGCTCGACAGCGGCCGATCGCGGTGAGCGAGCCCTCCTGCGGGTGCTCGCCGAGCCGGTGATGCGCGTCACGTCGTTGTCCACGATGCGCGTGTCGTCGCCGGCGACGATGCCGTGCCGAGGACGGGGAGGATGTTCCCCGCGACGTCGATCCGGCCACCGGCGCCGATGAAGCCGGTCGTGACGATCCCGGCGCGCAGGCAGACGAGCGCCGAGTTGCCGTGGATGCGCGTCTCGCCGAGCTGCATGCTGAAGCCCTCGAGCGCGATCGCCGTTCAGCCAGCAGAGGAGCCGGTTGTCGTCGATCGTCAGGTCGTAGGTCAGCAGGTAGCCCGAGCCGCGGGCGCTACGGCCGTCGCCTCGTTCGGCGGACGTGGTGTCGATGCCGGAGATCCGATCGCCGTCCACGCGAGCCCGGTGGAGGTGAGGCCCCAGAGCGTCCCGATCCCGGACGTGCCGACGAGGAGGTTCTCCTGGATCAGCGTCTCGATCACGATGCCGTCGAGGGCGATCAGCGGCGCACCGGTGCCCTTCGGGCCGAACATCGCGCCGAGGTCGGTCGTGCCGTCCGCGGTGGCGTGCGTGTTGATCGCGATCTTGAGGTTGTCGGGCGGGCATGGGTCGGGTGTGCCCGGGTCGCCGGGGGTTCCCGGGTCGCCGTCGCCGGGCGGCGGCTGCTGGACGAGCGCCGAGCTGGAGGAGGACGCAGCGCTCGATGATCGTCCCGATCGTGGTGCTGCAGAGCGATCGCGATCCCGCTCGGCGACCGCGCCGCGGCGCGACAGCGTCCCGGCGATCGATGGTCAGCCAGGTCGATCGTCACGCCGATCGAGCGCTCGATGACGATCGCCGGCCGGCGGCCGGTCGAGCGAGGATCGTCTTCCAGCCCTTGCCCTCGATGCTGCGATCGAGCGCGCGCCGTCGATCAGGACCGGCTCGCTCGAGCCGGTAGACGCCGACCTGCAGGCAGATCTTGCCGCCGGTCTCCGCGACCTGGTCGACGCGCGATCTGGATCGTCAGCGCGCCGCTCGCGTGCGACTCCGGCGTGACGCAGACGTCGCACGCGCAGTCGCAGCCGTCGCTCCTCCGGCGGCGGTCGGGCGGCAGTCGATCACCGGGCCGCCGGGGAACGTCACGATCGCCGAGCCGGCAGTAGTGGTGCAGGACGCCGCGCGGCGGCTCCTCCACGAGCTCCTCGACCGAGGCGTCGGCGGTGCGGGCGGCGAACACCCAGTAGTCGCCGACGTGGAAGCTTCCGCCGGCCGGATCGACGTCGAAGCGTGACCTGGATGCCGTCCTCGAGCGACGATCGCCGGTCCGGCCGTCGGCCGGGACGTGATCGACGCCGCCGGCGGCGTCGACCGCGGCGCCCGCCTGGTCCCAGCGGGTGACGCGCGTGTGGCGCGTCGCGTCGGTCGCGTCGAACGCGCCGGCCGGGCAGCGCCGTCGGCGAACGTCAGCGTCGCGTCGACGTCGTCGACGGCGCTGACCTTGCGCAGCTCGCCGGGCAGGCCGTGCAGCTCGTGCCAGTCGTCGGTGACCTCGACCCAGTCGCCGAGCGCGATCCGGCGGACGTCGTCGCGGCCGAGGCGGCGTGACCGTCAGCGTCGTCCGCGCCGGCGTCGATCGCCGGCGACGCGCGCAGGCGATCGACGCGTTGTCGCGCGACCACTTGAACGTCGCGGTGCCGAGCGGGCCCGGGTCGTGGATCTCGACGCGGTAGAGCCGGTTCTCGAGTCCCGCGGTAGCCGCCGAACGGCGGGATCGTGCACGGGTCGGTGCGAGCCGGAACGCCGACGGCGGTCGGTCGTCAGCCGGCCGGCCGACGGCGCGGTGAGCGGCGTCCCAGGCGGCGAGCTGCGGTCGCAGTCACGTGTCGCCGTCGGCCGCCTCGAGCAGGCGCACCTGCCAGACGGTCTGGAGCCGCGTCGTGGTGTCGACCCCGACGGCCTTCTCGACGAGCTCCGGATCCTCGAGCGCGGTCACCTCGCGCTGCCAGACGTCGAGGTAGACGAGGTAGGTGCCGGTCGGCGGCAGCGGCGCGAGCGTCGCCGCGTTCGGGCAGGTACGGCTGCTTCGGCGTAGTCGATCGGGTCGGTGCCGCGCACCTCGCCGAGCACCGGGTCGTACGCCGTCGGCGTCGGCGCCGTGGTTCTCGGCCAGGAGGCCGTCGACGTACGCGCGGCCGCGGCCGATCGTGAGCGCGCCGCCGCTGAGGGCGATCAGGAACGCGCTCGGCGTCTCGCGCGAGACGACGCAGCGTCCGAGCGTGTCGACGTCTCGGCCCGCAGGCGCCGGTCGATCAGCGTCGACCAGCTCGTTCGCAGTCCGCGTCGAGCGTGACGCGGCCCTGCTGCATGAGCACGCCCGAGTGAGTCCTTCGCGCGGGTTGAAGGTCACTCGGGTGTAGTCGCCGGCCATGGTCTCTCCTCAGGTCACGTAGATGATGCCGGCCTCGAGCCCGAACGGCAGGTACTCGTCGAGCCGGATGCGGCAGGTTGCTCTCGCGCTGGGGCTGCTTCAGGTGGCAGTAGGCGCCCATCTCCGAGCCGTCCTCGGCGCCCGTGCGGATCTCGAGGGGCGTCGCGGGGCGGAGCTGGCAGTACGCGGGCTGGCCGTACTGCGGTCGTGACGAACGACGGGCGCGAGCCAGGTCGGCGACGCAGGCGCGGATCGCGTCCTGCTCGGGCTGACGTCAGCGCCGGGTCGGCGGCGAGCGCCGCGTCGAGCTCCTGCGCGGATGCGCGAGGTCGGGCTGGCAGCGGTAGCGCCGCGGCGTGCGCGAGCCGCGCGGCACGAAGGAGAAGCGGACGCAGCCGTCCTGGGTGCGGGCCGTGTCGATGAGGCCCGTGAAGATCGACTCGCTCGCCTCGAGCTCGCGCACGCGGACGCGGCCGAGGACGGTCGAGCGCTCGATCGTCGGTGAGCGCGCGGCGTGGCCGGCGGCGCGCCGATCGCCGAGCGCGTCGCCGCCGAGGCCGTCGACGATGCTGTCGAGGATCCAGATGCCGCGGCGTCGCTCGCGGGCACGACGATCGGCGCCGCAGATCGCAGAAGGCGAGCTCGACCTGCGAGGTGCGTGTTGATCGCGCGCCCGCTGGCCCCGTCGACGATGAGGCTCGCCGCCGTGCTCGGCGCGGCGCCGTCCTCGATCGAGCGCCCGGGGACGATCGTCGAGTGAAGCAGGCGGAGCCGCGCCGAGGTCGCCCGTGACGCGCACGAAGCCCTCGACGACGACGCCGGAGAGCGTCAGGCGGCCGCGCTGTCTCCGGGTCCGGGTCGGTCGCCGTCGGCGTCGACGATCGAAGCCGCCGGCCGTCGCGTGCGAGCAGCGGGCGCTCGCCGTTCGCGGCCTCGATCGCGAGGCGCGGTCGTGTCGGCGAGCGTGATCGAGGTCGCGGCAGCGCGTAGGTGCGGCTGTCGAGGATCCGGATCGCGCGTCGCGGCCGGCGCGGCGCCGCGGCCCACTGCGCGAGCGCGGCGTCGACGCGTCGGGAAACCGTCGGGCGGACGCGAGGCGCCCTCCTCGACCTCGTAGCGCGCAGCAGCGGCGCGAGCCGGCTCGTCGGCGACCAGCCAGCCGCGCCGCTCGTACGGGCCGCCGCCGATGTCGGCCGGGAAGCCGTAGTACGAACGACGACGTCGAGGCGTGGAGGCGCCGGTGAAGCCGTCGCCGACGGCGAGCCGGCCGACTGCGACGTCGATCGCCGATCGACGTTGCCGGCGGGCCGCGTCGCCGGCCACGGGTCGAGCCGCGGGCAGACGATCTGCTCGGCGGGCACGTGGCGTCCCGTTGCGCGATCACGAACGAGGCTCGCGCTCGGCGGTCGGCGCCGGCGTCGCCGTAGAGGTCGGTGGCAGTCGGCGCGGCGGCGTCGTGCGGTGCGTCGTCGAGGTCCTGCCTGGAAGAACGCGCGGCGGATCGGCCCGGGCACGTGCAGCTCGGTCGAGAGGCCGGCCTCGTCGCCCTCGCGGCGCTAGCGGCGTGAAGAGCGGCGCGGCGTTGCCGAGCGGGCTGAAGTGGAAGCGCCAGGCCGCGCTCGGCGCGGCGCGCGGGGACGTTGCGCAGCGGGTAGGCGCCGAGCCGCCAGAGGAAGAAGCCGACGTTGCGGGATCGGTGCCAGCCCTCGTACTGGGCGATCGGCGCGCACGTCGACCGTGTGGCTCGCCTCGTCGAACGCGCCGTCGACGCGCTCGTCGCGCTCGAGCGAGCGCACGTCGAAGCCAGCCGCCTGCGGGCGGAAGTGCTCGAGGTTCTGGCGTCCAGCCGAGGAGCTCGAAGAACTCGACGGCGTGCGCGGCCCAGCCGGTGACGTCGCGGGCGAGCTCCTCGAGCATCGGCAGCGTGCCCTTGCGGCGCCGGTAGTAGATCGTCTTCGCGACGTCGGGCGGGTGCGGATCGCGACCGGCGGCGAGGTCGGGCCGGCAGGTCGGTGAAGATCGTGCGCGGTGTCGCGTCGCGAGCGCTCGTCGTAGAGCAGGTCGTTGGAGACGAGGTCGCCGATGTACGGGATCACCCAGCGGCGGCAGGTCTCGATGAAGAGGTCGTCCCAGAGCTGCGCGACGTCGCTGCTCGACGCACGTCGACCTGCTCGGTGACGATGCGCAGCAGGGCGCGCAGGGAGTCGCCGTTGTCGGCGTCCTGCTCGCGGTAGACCGCCGGCAGCAGCTCGAAGAGGCGGTCGTCGACGCTCAGTTCTTTCGGCCGCCCCGAAGATCTTGATGATGTCGAAGCTCACGACGCCGCCGACGGCGCCGCCCTTCGTGTGGGGGATGACCGGAGACGCCCGTCGAGGTAGGGCACGGGGATCTCCTTGCCGTCGACGAAGTCGAGCACCGCCGTGCGCTCCGGCGGGGTGCGCTGGCCAGGCCGGCGATCACGCCCGCCGCCATCGGCGCCGACGACAGTCCCGAGCACCACCTTGTCGGCCGGTCGAGAGCTTGCCGAGGTCCTTCTTGCCCTGGGCCTCGGCGGCCTCGATGAGCTTCTTGCCCTGCGGCGTCGCGGCGACCGCCTTCGCGATGTCGCCGGCCGAGCCAGGCTTGGTCTGCGGAAGCGGGCTGCCGGGGTCGATCTGGCCCCGGCCGGTTGCTGCTGCTGCGGGCGGCTGGGGGCTCGACCCGGCGATCGGCGGGCCTCGGCGGGGAACGTGGGCCGAGGAACCCGCCGGGATCGGCGGCTTGAACCGAGCTGTTGGTGCGGATCGAGGACGGGCGGCTCCGACTGTGCCGGCTCGACCGGACCGCGCCGGCAAAGCGGACCTCCACGCGGCGGTTGCGCGGCTCGCGCACCTCCGTCTCGACGACTGGGGCGCTCTCGCCTGCGCTGGTGATGTCCATCATCGAGAGCGCGACCCCCGCCTTGGCGAGTGCGGCCGCGACGGCCACCGCGCGCTTGCGGCCGAGGTCGAGGTTGGCCTGCTCGCCGCCGACAAGGTCGGAGTGGCCGGTGATCGTGATGCGGCCGCTCGGCTGCTTGAGGCGGAGCGTGACGAGCTGGTCGGCGATCTGGGTGATCTGCTTGCGGTGGTCGAGCGTGAGCTCGGAGCCGTTGAAGGCGAAGCTGTCGAGGACGCCGAGCCCGAGCGTGAGCGAGCCGACCCCGAAGCCCGGGAACTTCGAACGGCCGCTCGGGCCCCGTGGGCAGCGGGACCGTCGTCGGGAGCGCGGTAGGGCCGGGCGGCGCCCCGTGGCGCGCGTCGGCGACGTGGCCGAGCTCGTGCGCGAGCAGCCGGTCGCCCTCGGTCGTCCCTGGCGCGTACTGGCCGGGGGCGAAGGTGACGTCCTCGCCGACGGTGAACGCACGCGCGTGCAGCTGCCCTCGCCTGTGTCGGCGTGGTGGACGCGCACGGTGCTGAAGTCGTGGCCGAGCCGCGTCTCCATGCGCCCGCGCACGGCGGGGTCGAGCGGCCGGCCCGGGGCGGGCTGGGGCTGCGAGGCGCCTGTGGCGGCCTCGCGGCTCGCCCTGGCGGCGCCACGTCGTCATGCGTCGAGCCCTCCTGTCGCGGTCAGGGCGATGTCGCGCGCGGGCCGCTCGAGCAGTCGCGAGCTCGGCCGCGATCACGCGCCCGCGGCCTCGCCGGGTCGGGCTGCGCGCGCTCGACCTGCAGGTGCGCCTGCACCGGGGCGGGCGTCCCGTCGGGGAGGCGGTCGGCGCCGGGGCGGTCGCGGTCGGCCGGGCGCTTGGCCTGCAGCTCGTCGATGTCCGAGGCGAGCGACGCCCGTCGACGTCCTGGATCACGCGGTAGACGTCGCTAAGGTGCACGCGGCGTGCCGAGCGACGCGCGGTCGAACGACAGCGCGTCGAGCACCGCGGCCTGCGACCGCGGCGAGCACGTCGGCGCGCACGTGGCGCGTCGTCGACGGTGACCGTCGCGCGCAGCACGATCGGCAGCGGCCGGAAGTTGGCGAGCCGGAGGCGGGTGCCGGGATCGCGCGCGGCTTGCAGCGCGGCGCCGAGTCGGCGCAGGTCGGCGTCGGCGAAGACGCCGGCCGGCCTGGCCGGCGACGGTGACGTGGATCGCGCGGTCGAGGCCGTCCCACAGCTCGACGGACTGCGCCTTGGCGACCTCGCCGGAGGCGCGGATCGAGGTCGGCGACGTCGGTCAGCGAGACGGCGCGGCCGAACGTGCGCACGGTGGTCGGCGCGTTCTCGCGCGCGGCCGTCGATCGGCTCGGGGTCGGCGCCGCCGGTCGCGGCGAGCGGGTTCGTCACGTCGCGCAGGCCCGGGCGGCCGGTCGAGCGCGGAGGTCAGCGTCTCGGCGCGCACGCGGCCCGCGACACCGGCGCCGACGCGGTAGGTGGCCGTGACGTTCGAGCGCGCCGGTCGGCAGCGTCGCGCCGGTCGTCGCCGTCGCCGAACTGCAGCAGCGGTGGTGCCGTCGTCCTCGGTGCGGGTCTCGTAGACCTGTGCGGTCGACGGCTGGCCGTAGAGCTCGGGCGTCTCGTCCCACTTCACGCCGTTGACGAGCAGCTGCAGCGTGGACGTCACGCCGCCCGGCTGGCTCGCTCGGGCACGTAGGTCAGCGGGCTGCTTGCGCAGCGTCAGGCGCTGGAACGCGGCGCCGGCGTCGCCGTCGCCGACGATCTCGCCGTGGACGGTCTCGCCGTGGCTCGCCGGCGACGACGTTGCCGAGCAGGTAGGCCGTCGCGGGGTCGAGGTCGAGCGGCTCGTCGAGCGCCAGGTCGATGCGCAGGAACTCGGCCGGCGCGGTGTCGAACGGCCCGGGGAGCAGCGAGCAGGCGGTCGTCCGACCGGCGAGCACGCGCGCGCCGCGGAATCCGGGCGCGCGATCGGCGGCGGCGATCGCCGGCCTCGAGCTCGCCGGCCAGAGCAGAGCGTAGCGTCGGGGCTCGGCCAGCCCGACCGTGACGCGGGCCGATCGCGCCCGATCGTGACGTCGAGCTCGCGGCGCCGCGGTCGCGAAGGCGATGCGGCGGCGCCAGTCGGCGCCGAGCGCAGCGCCTGGATGGGCCGCGCGTGCTCCTCGTCGAGGCGCGAGCTCGAGCGACGGTCGTCGCGTCCTGCTCGCTCGGCAGGAACTCGACGCTCGGCGCCTCGTCGCCGCCCGGCGAAGACCACGAGCCGGTCGCCGACCCGGACGACGCTGCGCGTCGCGCCCACACGGGCTCGGTCCCGGCGGCGCGCAGCGCCTTCTGAAGCGCGATCGCTGGCGCGACGCGTCGGACCGCGCCGAGCTTGAGCGTGCGCGCCGGGCAGTCGCCGATCCGCACGCGCAGCTCGGGCTGCGCGCTGCGTGGAGCACGGAGCTCGCCGGGCAGGACGGCGCCCGAGAGCGACGCCGGAGAGCACGGTGCCGGCCTTCGGGTCGAGGCCGAGCTGGCGCGACGCTCGTCGCGTCGGCAGCGGTCGCGGCGACGCGCGATCGTCGCGCCGACCGCCGCGGCGGCGACCACGGTCGCCCAGCGACGGGTCGGTCTCCGCGTCGCCGACGAGGACGGTCCGGCCGGGCTCGAGGTCGGCGGGATCGACGCGCACGCCGGGCTGGAACTCGCCGCGCGCGAGCGTGCGGCCGATCTCGATCGTGCCGTCCGTCGTGGCGCACGCCGGGCAGGACGACGGTCGGCGCCGGTGAGGCGACGCGGGTAGGCGTGCGCCCCAGAACGCGACGCTCGGGCCGCTCAGCTCGTAGACGGTGATCGCGCGGCGGTCGGTCGTCGCCGGCACCGAGGGGCTGACCGTGAGGACCGTCACGGAGTCGGTCAGCGCCGCCGAGCGACTGGGCGCCGCTCTCGACGCCGGTGACGGTGACGATGCGTGGTCGCGCCGCCGGCGTCGTCGACGAGCAGCCGCGCGCCGGTCGCGAGGCCCTCGACGCGCGACTCGAGCGCGAGGGCCCGTCTGGGTCGGCAGCGCGAAGTCGGTCGTCTCCAGCGACCACGGATCCCGCCCGGGACCGTCGCTGTCGGTGATCGGCGTCATCGCCGAGGCCGGGCGCGGTGTGGCCGAAGAGCCGGAAGGTGCGGCCGACCTTCGCGGCCGGCGCTGCCGTCGGGCCAGTCGCGCTGCAGCGGCGCCTCCCAGGCGAGCGTCGCGCGGTCCTCCTCGATGCGGACGCCGGTGAGCACGCAGCTCCTCGACGCGGCCCGACGCTGCCGGTCGCGTAGAGCGAGCACGCGGTCGCGCGCGACGAGCGAGGCGGCCGCGGCGAGCGCCGGCCTGCGCGCGGGTCGAGCAGCGCCTCCGTCGCGCCCGCCGGCGAGCGGGCTCTGCGCCGTACGGCGGCGGCAGCACGCGCAGCCGGTTGAGCGCGCCGACCGCGTGCGAGTCCGCCGAGCGTCTCGAAGGTCTGCGGCTGCTCGTCCTGGCCGGGCACGCTCTGCACGCGCAGCCCGCTTGTCGACGCGGCAGCTCCTTGCCGGCCTCGACGCTGAAGGCGAGCCAGCGCGAGCGCGGCGACGCCGGGCCGCAGCCGGTAGTCGATCAGCGCGCGCGAGCCGGCCGACCGACGCCGCGCTGCGTCGCCGTGCGCAGGAACGCCTCGTTGGCGTAGCGCTCCTGGTAGAAGCTCAGCACGTCGGCGACGGCCGCCCACAGCGCGAGCACGGTGATCGACGCAGTCGTCGTCCTCGCGCGTGGTCAGCGCCGACGAGCTCGGGCGCGGCGGAGATCGCCTCGAGCATCGTGCGCGCGGAAGCTCGCGTAGGTGCCGACGCGGTAGGCGATCGCGCGACAGCCCGTCGCGGTTCTCGACGTCGAGCGGCGTCAGCGGCGGCGACGGCTCGCAGCAGCCGCAGGCGCTCATGCCTTGCCTCCTCGCGCGGTGACGGTCAGCACGCCGTGCTCGACGAAGCTCGGGTCGTTGTCGAGCCGCACGATCTCCCACGGCCCGATCGGAAGCACGCCGCTGTCGAGCTCGCGCGCTGCGGCTGGCCGAAGCGCGTCAGCTTGCGGATCGCGACGGAGTCGACGCCCTCGACGCGCTCGACCGCCGCGTAGAGCCGGCTGAGGTAGACGCGGGTCGCCGAAGGTGAAGTTCGTCGGGTGGAAGAAGCCGCGCGTGCCGTCCGGCAGGACGCGCGCCGAGAGCGCGTCGCGGACTGCGCCGCGCGACGTCGGTGCGGAAGTAGCCGTGCCTCGCGCAGACCTCGACGGCGAGCTCGAGCGGCGACGAAGCGCGGCGGACGCAGCTCGATGTCGTAGCCGGCGAGCCGGAAGCGGGTGAGGAAGGCGCGGACGCGCCGCTCGAAGCGCCGGCTCAAGCCGCGTGCGCCCGTCGGGCAGGTCGACGAGGTCGGCGCGGTCGCTCGGGTCGACGGCGACGAAGATCGTGTACCAGCTCCCGGTCCAGCGGAAGGTCGCGACCGCGCCCGACACGCCCGGCGAGCTGCGTGGCGGCGGCGACCCAGTCGTCCTCGGTGACGGCGCGGAACAGCTCGGCGCGGAACGCCTCGGGCGCGCAGCTGGCGGACCTCCTCGATCGGTCTCGGCGTCGACGCCGCCGGCCGCCGGCGAGCGGGTTGCGGACGGCGTGATGCCAGGTGCCGGCGACGCCGGCAGCGCGATCGTGCGATCAGCGTCTCGTGCGCCGACGTTGCCGGCGCGCCCGTTGCCGACCCGGTAGACGGCGCGCGAACGCGGTCGGCGTCGTCGCAGCTCGCGCCCGTACTCGTCGTCGCCGAAGCGCAGGATCGCGCCGGCCCTCGTCGTCGACCTCCGCGACGAAGTGCTCGTCGAACGGGTGCTGTCGAGCAGATCGGGCACCGGCGTCCAGCGTGCACCGGCGTCGGTCGGCGTCGGTGACGAGCAGCGCGACCGCCGGCAGCGCGTCGCGGACGTCGCCGGCGAGGTCGCGCGCGGTCGACGTCGAAGCGCCCGGTCGTCGGCGTCGACGGCGACGGTCGCGGGCCGCCCTCCATCGTCAGCGGCCCGCGGTAGCGCAGCGCGAGCCGGCCGTCGACGCGGCAGGTCGTCGGGCGTCGTGCGTCTCGCTCGGTCGTCAGCCCGTGGTCGGCGAGCACGACGTTGCCGCGCGCGACCGACACGTTGCGGACGAGCGCCGCCGTCGTCGGCGAGCCGCGCCGAGAGGCAG
Organism: uncultured Solirubrobacteraceae bacterium; assembly: GCA_963817295.1. Taxonomy (GTDB): domain Bacteria; phylum Actinomycetota; class Thermoleophilia; order Solirubrobacterales; family Solirubrobacteraceae; genus F1-60-MAGs163. The sequence goes on from CAWFOF010000007.1 coordinate 60,777, forward strand.
AGCGGGAAGCGCGAGCGCGTCGGCGCGGCGCCAGCGGACGCGCAGCAGCGGCAGCGCCGGCTGCCGCCGGTGCCGCCGCTGCGAGCTCGCCGTCGGCGAGCGACCGTGCGCGCGTAGAGCGGGTCGTCGGCGTGTCGTCGACCTCCTCGACGCGGACGACCTGCGCGGTGCGTCGGGTCGGCGTCGCCGGCGCTCCCCGTCGCGCGGCCCGAGGACCTCCTCGCAGGAGCAGGTAGTCGCCGGCCTGCGAGGCTCGGCCGCACGCCGTGGTCCCGTCGGGCACCGCGTAGAGGTACGCCTCGGTCGTGCCCGCGGCAGGCAGCACTCCTCGTCGCCCCAGGCGTGGATCGGGATCTCGTTGTTGACGGCTCGAGCGCTGGCCGTCGTGCGCGGTCTCGAAGACGCACGGCTCGCGCAGGCCGGGTCGGTGCGAGCGGTCGACGTCGACCGTCGACGGTCAGCGTCGGCCGGCGCTCGGTCTGCCGGCGCAGCGGCGCAGGATCTCGCGACGAGCGGCGTCCGCGCGCGGACTCGCGCCCGGTCGCGCGTGCACCGTGCGACGGTGGACGCGCGCGCCCACGCGTTGCGCCCGTCGTGCATCCGGTAGTCGATCAGGCGGGCGTGACGGCGCGCCGAGATGCGGTGCCGCAGCGTCTCGAGGTACGCCTCGTTCGCGACCGCGTCCTGGAAGTAGGAGAGCCGGTCGCCGTCGTAGGCGAGCAGCTCGAGGAGCGCCATCCCGAGGTCGGACGGGTTGCGCTCGATCCAGTCGGGGTTGAGCTGCGGCAGCAGGTCGAGCAGCAGCTGCCGGAAGCTCGCGTAGTCCTTGGCCAGGTAGTCGAGCAGCGGCTCGATCGAGCTCCTCCGGCGGGCACGGCGACGGGCGGCAGTCGACGTCGATCGGGCAGCGCGCCATGAACGAGAAGACCGTGCTGCGCCTGCACCGGATCGAGGTCGGGGCGCCGGTCGAGCGCGAGCGTGTAGGGCGAGAAGTCGCCGCCGCGGTCGACGTCGATCCGCAGCGTCGTCGGCGTCGACGACGCTCGCGGCGACCGGGCGGATCCCGACGATCCGCGTGCCGCCCTCGATCGTGATGCCGGCGCGGGTCGGCGGGCGATGCCGTAGGCGCCGGCGCGGCAGCGGCTGGAGGAAGGTGACGCGCAGGATCCGGTGGTCGGCGGGGTCGACCTCGACGAAGTCGATCCCGTTCAGGTCGCGGTGGTCGCGAGCAGACCGCTCGCCGGCGCTCGGCTCGTCGCTCGCAGACCGGGGCGCGTGATCGCGATCGCTCATCGTCATCCGCTCGCTCGCGAACGCTCGACGCCGCGCTCGCCGTCGACGCGGCGCCGGTAGGCGACGGTGACCTGCAGCCGCGCTCTCGACGGCCTCGACCTCGACGTCCTGCGACCTCGATCTCGTCCTGCAGCCAGTGCTGCAGCGAGCCCTTGACCAGCATCTGCGTCGCCGCTGCGGCCGCTCGCTCGGCGGGCGCGAAGACCAGCGCCTTCAGCCCGCAGCCGAAGTCCGGCCGGTTCACGCGCTCGCCCGGGTCGGTGAACAGGACCTGCATGATCATGTCGCGGATGTGGTCGTCCTCGTCGGTGCGTCGCCGGTGCGCCCGCCGCCGTCGAGGTGGAACGGGACGTCGAGGAAGGTCGGCTCGCTCATGACGTCGCGTCGCCTTCACGTCGACGTGGGCGGCGCAGTCGGCGATCGAGTGGTTGCCGGCGACCGCGGTGAACTGGACCTCGAGCGCCTCCGGGTGCGCCGCCAGGTGCTCGATCACGCCGCGCGCGATCGCGACGAACATGCGCCGCCGGTCGCGCGCTCGCGTCGTTGTCGTCGGCCGGCAGCGGATCGGCCATCAGCGCGCTGAGCTGGCGCTCGATCGCGGCCGCCATCGCTGTCCTCCGCCTGGCGTGAGGAAGACGTCTTGCTGCCGGCGTGGAGCTGGTCGGCCATCGGCTTATTCCACGAGGTTCTTGATCGAGAGCAGGCCGGCGTGCCGGCGGGCAGGGCGGCACCGGCGGCACCGGCGTGACCGGGCAGGACGCCCGGCGGCCAGCTCGCCGGGGTGGACGTGGACGTTGAACATCGTCACGAGCTGGTTGAGGTAGGCGAGCAGCTGGTCGCCGAAGACGGCCGGATGCGCTGCGCTCTGCCCGTGCTGGATGAGCGGCGCCTCGAGCGACGACGCGGACGGCGCTCTTGACCTCGATCGTGCCCTCGAGCGACCTTGACGGTCATCAGGTTGAGCCCGACCGCGTCGGAGATCGTGATCGTCTGCGGCGCGTCGTCGAGCGAGACGATCAGCCCGAGGTCGGTGCGCAGGATCTTCGCGCGTCGGCTCGACGGGCGTCTGCCTTCTCGTCCATCGGCACCTCGCCGGTCGCCCACCAGCCGCCCGATCCAGATCGGCCGCGACACGTCGCCGGCCTCGAACTCGATCCACACGCCGGCGCCCGACGGGCGGGATCGCGAAGAGCCCGGCGCCGGTGCCGGCGTACGGCGCGCACGGGCAGCGCCCAGCCGCTCGGGATCTCGCCGAGGACCTCGGGCACGATCGCCTGGATCCGCCCCACTGCGAGCGGGTCCACGTTGTCCATGACCAGGCCGCGGTACTTGCCGTAGAAGCGGTCGGCGCTGCTGCTCGAGCACCTCGAGCTGCGGGGATCGAGACGCGGGGTCATACGGGCACCTCCAGCGTAGAGCTCGGCGCCGGTCTCGTCACCGCGTTGCGCTGCGCCTCGAAGCGCTGCTTGTAGCCGCCCGGGCCGAGCGTGTGGTGAACGCGCGTCACGTACCAGGAGCCGTTGTAGAGCCGGCCCGCGCCGCGGACGTTCACCAGGCCGCCGGGCGCAGGACGCCGACGTCGGCGCCGACCGGCCCTCGGCGACGACGGCCCACGTCGAGCGGTCGACGATCGCCTGCGCCGCGCCCTGCAGGTCGCCGGTCGTGGGTGAGCCCGGTGCCGGCCGGGCGCACCATGCGCGGGCGGCAGCTCGCGCACGAGCGTCGGCTCGAGGCCGAGCGGCGGCTCAGCAGCGAGGCGGGCGCCGCGCCGGGCTGCGGCGCCTTCGTCGTGCACGTCGAGCTGCGCGGCGATCGCGGTCGTCGGCTTCGCCATCTCGTAGCGGACGCTGAAGTCGACGACGTTCGTGTCGCCGCCCAAGCTCCACGTTGAGCACCGCCTGCGGCAGCCCGATCAGCTGCCGCTGGCGAAGTGGCCGATGTCGAGGCCGGTGAGCGGCTCCGGCTGGACGTAGCAGTCGAACCCGTTGCGCCGCGCCAGCCGCCGCAGGAAGCGGATGTCGGTGCCGCGCTGGATCGTCGTGCCCTCCGGCTCGATCAGCACCGGGCGACGTCGAGTCGACCTTCGGGATCACCGCGTACTGGCCGAAGATCGCCGCCGCGATCGCCGCGTCGGGCATGTTCGGCCACGGCATGACCTTCTCCTGGAGGTTCATCAGCAAGGTCGCGTCCATCGCCGTGACCTCGAGCGTTCGAGCCGCCGGGCTCGTCGGAGTACGTCACGTGCTGGTCGGTGACGTAGCCGTTGATGACGGCCTCGGGCGGCGCCGAAGCCCTGCTGGATCCGCACGCCGAACGGCAGCGAGCGGGCGGAACGGGTCGAGGTCGAGGATGCTCCAGTCGCCGATCGCCGCTTGCGTGATCCCGAAGCGCGAGGCGCAGCACGCTGGCCTCCTCGACCGAGCAGTCGACCGCGATCTCCTGGACGGCCTCGACGAGCGGCGCGGGCGCGGGGACCATGCCGAGCAGCAGCGTGTAGGCGGCGCCGTCGCTCATGCGCACCACCAGCGGGATCGTGAGGCGGCGGCCCGCGACCTCGAGGTCGTCGGGGCGCAGCTCGCTGTTGACGTCGCAGATGCCGCCAGAACTGCTCGGGGTCGCCGAAGGGCGCGCCGGCGATGAGGTCGAGCCGCTCGCCGTCGGCCATCTCGTGGCGCGGCGGGTCGGCGCGGTCGGCGTCGGGATCGGGCGCAGCAGGACGTACGGGGCGCGCGCGGCCGTCCCGGTCGGTGAAGACCGCCGTCGGGGACCTGCTCGTAGCGGCGAGCCGGGCGCGAACATCAGAGGAAGTCGAAGGAGGCCGAGCCGGCCACGTCGGCGATCGCCGAGACGCCCGCGCCGCGCGCGAGGACCTCCTTGGCGATCAGGTTCACGAAGGCGAGCGTGTCGAACGGCGGCCCGGCGACGCTCAGCTCCGCGCTCGGTCAGCGTGCGCAGCGCTGAGGTCGACCTTCGCGCGGATCGGGTTGAGCAGCGGGTCGAACGCCTCCTCGGTGATCGAGACCGACTCGACGCGCACCGGCACCACGCGCAGCGGACCCCAGACGAGCAGCACGATCGGCACGCGCCCGGGCTCGGACGCGCGCGGAGCCGGCGAGCGCGAGCGCCTTGTCGAGGATCAGGTCGATCGACGGCGGGTAGAGCAGCAGCTCGAGCGCGGCGAGCGTCGGGTGCAGGCCGGCCGCGATCGCGACCGGGTCGCCGGCGTCGAGCTGGTCGGCGGCGTCGAGCTCGACGCTCATGCGTGAGCGTCTCGGTCGGCGGCAGCACGAACATCGTGTCGCCGGCTGCGCGGTCACGGGTCCTCCTCGCCCAGTCTGCTGCTGGAAGCGTGCGGCTGACCTGGTCCGGGTTGAACTGGAAGGCGATGATGTTCGTCGGCACCGGCGCGGGCGTCTCGAAGACGACGAGCGCGCCCTTCAGCACGCGCGGGCTGCCGGGGAAGGCGGAGGCCATGGTCAGGTCCTCCCGATCGGGTCAGGCGACACGGGTGTCCCCTCTCGAGGGCGTCGGGAAGTCGCCCACCGGCGGCAGCGGCACGAGCTGCGGCAGCAGGTTGCCGCGGCGGGCCTGCAGGAAGGCGTAGCGGGCGGGCGAGCGGGTGCGCAGCAGCTCGGGCTCGTAGACGAGCGCCATCACCGACTCGGCGAAGTCCTCGCCGGGGCCGCCGGTCACCGCGTAGTCGGTCAGCGGCTGCTCGCCGTGCGCCGGCGAGTTCCAGTCCGCCTGGGTGATCAGCGCGGCCGCGGGCGGCGCGGTGCCCGCCTGCAGGGCGGCCCGGACGCCGGGCGCCTGCACGTCGAAGAGGCTGCCCTGGAACCAGCCGACCTCGCGGCCCCACGCGACGAAGACCTGGGGATCGACGGCGGCGGCCGCCTCGGCGATCCCGTGGCCGAGCTCGTGGGCGATGATCCGCCGCTCGCTCTCCGAGCGCGTCGGGTACGGGATCGGCGCGCCGGGGCTCTGGCCCGTGACACCGCCGACGCCCATCACGACCGAGGGATAGCGGCCGCGCGTGGTGCTGCGCGCGACCGGCAGCCACTTCGTGGCGTGCGTCGACGAGCCGTAGATCGTGAGCTGGCCGGCGCCGAAGGAAGCGCCGACGCCGGGCCGCGGCACCGCGCCCGTGGCGGTGAGCTCGTACTCGGTCGCGTAGAGCACGACCTCGGTGATGTTCGGCGAGCCGCCGAAGACGCCGGCGACGTCCTGGATCGCCTCGATCGCATGGTCGTAGAGGTCGCCCGCGGCCCTCTCGTCCCAGGGCTGCCAGTTCGGCAGGATCCGCAGCGCCGGCGGGATCGGCGTCGCCGGCCCGGTGCGGCGGCTGAAGACCTCGCTGGTCTGGCGGGCCTGCGTGCCGTCGACGATCCGCACCCCGGGGAAGCGCCGCTGCAGCCACTGCTCAAAGCGCTGGCGCGGGGTGGCGGCGGGCGCGGGCGTCGTCGCCGGCCCGCCGAGCGTCGGGCCGCTCCGCGGCAGCGGGATGCGGTGGATGCCGACCGGCCGCGCCGAGAGCGTCAGCGGCGCGGCGCCCGTGCCGGCGGCGCGCGCGGCGGCGTCGGCCTCGCGTTCGGCGGTCGCGGCGCTGGCGTGCGGCGCGGCGCCCGTCGCCGTGTGCGTGCCGCCGCGCTGCTGGGCGACGTGCGCGAGCTCGTGGACGAGCACGCGGCGGCCCGCCGGCGTCTCGGGAGCGAACCGATCCGCCCCGAAGACGAGGTGCTCGCCGAGCGCGTACGCGACGGCGCCGGCGCCCTGGGCGGCCTCGGCGGCGTCGGCCCCGGCGTGGATCCGCACGCTCGAGAAGTCGTGGCCGAGGAGCCGCTCGGCGTCGGCGCGGACGGCGCCCGCGAGCGGACTGCCCGGTGCGCGCAGCGGGCCTGCCGCGGGACGGCGCGCGGCGGGGGCGGCCTGTTTCGGGGTGGCCTGGGCCTGCCTCACTTCGCACCCCCGGCCGGGGCCGCGGGGGCCGCCGTCGCCGGCGTGCCGCCGGTCGGGACGAGCTTCTTGTCCCAGCCGGCCGCCGCGCCCTTGTGGTCCTCGAAGAACTTGAAACGCGCGGGCGAACGCAGCTTCAGCACGTCGCGGGCGTAGATCCAGGCGGCGAGCGAGTCGGCGAAGTCCTCCTCGGAGGTCGTGACGGCGTACGCCCGCATCGGCTGCTCCTTGTGCTTGCCAGAGTTCCAGTCCGCCTTCGTGATGCGCGCGGAGGCGGGCGGGTCGGTGCCCTTCTTGATCGCGGCCTTCACCTTCGGGTCCTGGATGTCGAAGAGCTGCTTGCCGCCGGCGCTGACGCTCACCCAGCCGACCGCCGCCTCGAACGCGGTGAGGTCGCCGGTCCGTGCCTCGATCCCGTGCCCGAGCTCATGGGCGACGCTGCGCCGCTGGCTCTCGGGGCGCTGCGCGGTCGCCGTCGCGGCGTCGGCCTTCGCCGCGCTGCGCGCGCCGGCGAAATGCACGCCCGGGACGCTGAAGCTGCTGCCGCCGGCGCCGACGCTGGTCGGGAACAGCGCCGTCTTGTAGATGTTCATCTGGCGGCGGCGGATCGACGCGGCCGCGTTCGGATCGGTGACGACGTTGTCCTGGTCGTCGAAGCCGTAGTGGACCTCGTAGAAGACGATCTCCGTGATGTCCGGGAGGCCGCCGACCTCGTGCTGGACGTCGGCGAACGCGGTGGCGATCTGGTCGAACAGGTCGGCGTTCGTGCCGGGGTCCCAGCTCGCCCACGTATCGGGGAGATGGCGCTTGGCGGCGGGCCCGCCGAGCTCCCGGGTCTGCCGCGCCCGGTCGCCGACGGTCAGCGTGACGTCGTGGCCGAGCAGCGCCTTCAGCTTCGTGTTCAGGTCGGCCTGGCTGATGCCGGCGGGCGGCGCGGGCTGACGGTGGATCATGGTCGGGCGCGGCGAGAGCTGGGTGACGGTCGCGCTGCTCGCCTCGCGCTCGGCGGTCGCCGCGCCGGCGGGCGCGCCGGCGGTCGCGCCGACGCGCTGCTGCGCGACATGGGTGAGCTCGTGGGCGATCAGCGCGTCGCCGTGCGGCGTGCCGGGCGCGAAGGCGCCGGCGGCGAACGCGACGTCCTCGCCGACCGCGAACGCCTCGGCCCGCTCGGCGTGTGCTGCCGCGGCGCCGCCGGCGCCGGCGTGGATGCGGACGTTGGAGAAGTCGTGGCCGAGCCGGCGCTCGTGCGGCGCACGGGTCGCGGCGTCGAGGGTGCTCGTCTCGCGGTCGGCCCGGGGTGCGGCCGAGATCCCGCCAAATTGGCGGCCTGAGGGCGACACCCCCCGCGTCGCGGAGCGCAGCCAGGTCGCGGGCCTCATCGCGGCGCCTCCTGCGTGACGGCGTCCGCGACCGCGCCGCCGACCCGCGGTGCCCGGGGTGCGGCCGAAACCGCAAGGATCTCTGCGCCTGAGGGCGACACCCCCCGCTGCGCGGCGAGCGCCTGCGCGACCGCGTGATCGACCGCCTGCGCCACGGCCGGGTCGCCGGGCGCGACGCCGTCGAGCACGAGCTCGTCGATCGTCACGTCGATCTGCGGCCCGCGCGGGGTCAGCGCCACGTCGCCACCTCGCTCCCGGACAGCGGCCGCTCGAGCTTCGGCGCACTCGCGGCGGCGCGGCCCGCGCGACGTGCCGCCATGCGCACCGGCTCGCCCGCGTCGGCGGCGAGGAACGCGGCGCCGAGCGCGATGTTGCGGATGTTGCCGCCGGCGACGTTGAGCCGGCCGAGCGCGGCGGGGTCGAGCCCGTCGGTCGGCGTGCGCGTCGGGGAAGGCGCGCCGCCAGATCTCCGTCGCGCTCGGCCTCGCCGGGGAACGGGAAGCTCGACGACGAAGCGCAGCCGGCGCAGGAACGCGGTGTCGATCGCGTCCTTGGCGTTCGTCGTCAGGATCGCGAGGCCGCGGTAGGACTCCATGCGCTGCAGCAGGTAGCTGACCTCGATGTTGGCGTAGCGGTCGTGGCTGTCCTTGACCTCGGTGCGCTTGCCGAAGAGCGCGTCGGCCTCGTCGAAGAGCAGGATCGCGCCGCCGGACTCGGCGGCGTCGAAGACGCGCGCGCAGGTTCTTCTCGGTCTCGCCGATGTACTTGCTGACGACCTGGCTGAGGTCGATCCGGTAGAGGTCGAGCTCGAGCTCGCGGGCGAGCACCTCGGCGGCCATCGTCTTGCCCGTGCCGCTCGGCCCCGCGAAGAGCGCGCTGATGCCGAGGCCGCGCGCGCTCTTGCCGGCGAAGCCCCACGCCTCGTAGACCCGTGCGCGGCCGCGCACGTGCGCGACGATCTCGTCGCAGCGTCTCGCGCTCGGCCTGCGGGCAGCACGAGGTCGTCCCAGCCCGCGACCGGCTCGATCCGCTCGGCGAGGTCGTCGAGCCGCGGCCGCGCCTGCGCGCGGCAGGCCTCCCAGAGCGCGTGCCGGGGTCGTCGCCGCCCTGGCCGGCGGCGGCGCGCGATCGCGTGCGGCGCCGAGGTCGAAGTGCGCGACGAGCCGGTCGAGCGTGCCGTTCAGCGCCGCGGCGCGCCTCTCCGAGCGCGGCGTCCCAGAGCTCGCGCTGCTCGGCGCCGCGCGGGCGGCGGACCTCGACGTGCGCGGCGGGGCGACGCCCGGGGCAGCGGCGGCTCGCCGGCGCTGAGGACGACGGGCGCGTCGAGCGCATCGACGAAGGCCGTCGCGCGCGCGCTGGACCGCGGGGTCGGCGCCGTCCTCGAGCTCGACGAGCAGCACGCCGGTGCCGAGCGCGGCCTCGCGCTCCCAGCGGCGCGCGAGCGGCTCGCGCTCGGCGGCGTGGGCGGGCAGCGTCGGCGGCGGCGAGCGCGTACGACGGCGCGGCCGGCGCGCGCGTGCGCGGCGGCCGCGACGGCGCCGGCGGGTCTCGGCGTCGGCGCCCTCGAGCACGGCGAGGCCGGGCGTCGCGGCGAGGCATCTCGGCGGCGGCGCGCTGCTGCGGCGGCGAGCGTCGCGGGCGGCGGCGACCTGGTCGACGCAGCGCGCTGCAGCTCGGCGTCGAGGTAGGCGATGCCGGCGAGGTGGTGCAGCACGCGCTCGTCGATCCGCAGCGGGCGCGCGGTCGAGCGGCGTCGCGCCGGCTCGAGCTCGACCAGCCGCCAGCGGCGCAGCGGCGCCGCCGGGGTGAGCGCGCTCCAGTGCGGATCGGGCAGCGCGGCGAGCGCGAGGCCGAAGGTCGGCTGCCGCGGACTCGCCGCGCTCGCCGCAGAGGCGCGCGATGCGGCGTCTGCAGCTCGGCGCCGGCGCAGAGCAGCAGCACGTCGCGCTCGAACGGGGAGAGGCCGAAGGCGGCCACGATCGACTGCAGGCGTCGCGGGCTCCTCGTGCTGGTCGCGGGCGAGCGGCGCGGCCGGCTCGCCGCTGACCGCGGCGTCGAGCAGCGCGCGCGATGCGGTCGAGCTCGGCGGTCAGCGCGTGCTGGTTCTGGTCGGCGAGCAGGCTCATCAGAGACCAACCGTCGGGGTCGCGTAGGCGCCGGCCACCACGTCGAGCACGCTGTCGACGCCGTCGACCTGGACCCGCAGCAGGTACGTCGCGGGGATCACGTCGACGGCGCGGATGGTGATCGTCGCCGTGTCGGCGGGGCGCGGCTCGGCGACGAAGGTGTAGGCGTGCGCGGTGCCCGCGGTCAGCTCGTTGAGCAGGATCGCCACGCGCTGGCGCCCGCCGACCACGGGCTCGAGCACGACGCGCACGTCGGCCGAGTGCAGCGTGACGCCGTCGACCACGCGCGAGGTCGCGTTCAGCGTGCTGACGTCGTAGACGCCGGCCGTCTTGGTGGATCCGCGGGGCGAGCGCGAACGGCGCGACGTCGCTGGCGACGCCGCCGGGATGGATCACCGCGGGGATCGACGGTGGCACCTCGCCCATCGTGCGCTCGTGGATCACCTGCAGGCCGTGGATGCCGGCCTCGAGCGGAACGGGCAGGTTCGCCGTGAGCTCCTCGTCGCCGACCACGACGACCGCGGTCGCCGGCTTGCCGTCGACCTGCACCCCGACGACCGGCGCCTGGAGCAGGTGGCCCCGGATGCGCAGCTGGGTGCCGAAGGCGATCGGCGCGCTCTCGTCGGCGGCGTTGAGCACGGCGTCGACGGTCGGCTCGCGCAGCGTCTCGACGTAGAGGTTGCGGCGCAGGACCGGCAGCGCGTCGGCGCCCGGGTCGTCGGACTCGAGCAGCAGCGCGGTGCCGCGGTAGGCGACGACAGCCGGTACGGTCGTCTGGAAGAAGACCGACCACAGCTTCGACGAGCTCCTCGAGGTTCAGCGGGAGCTGGGTGAGCTTGACGCGCTCGACGTCGGCGGCGAGGTCGGACGGGGCGAGCACCGGGAACGCCGTCATCGCGCCCTCGATCTGCGCCGCGCGTGAGGACCGGCCGCGCGTGCAGGACGCGGACGGCGCTGGCGAGCACGCGCTGCGGCTCGAACTGCGCCTCGCTCGCCGTAGAAGGTGAGCAGGTAGTGCAGGTCGATCGCCGTCCGCGGGCGGCTCGCGGGCTGGCCGCGTCGGAGGTGCGGGTCGGGAGGTCCTCGTTGCGCGAGGCCGCGTTCGGGGTGACCTGGTAGAGGAAGACGTTGACGCCCGGGTCGGGGGTGCCGATGGCCGGGCCCGTCCGGGCGGTACCATCGTGACGCTCGCGCCCGGCACGTCGACGGAGACCGTGCGGTCGAGCAGCTGCTGGAGGGTCGCCGTCACGGTCGCGATCCCGAGGTGGTTGGCCATCGCGCGCTCAACGCGCGATCCGGTCGACATGGCGGCGCGCGGCGGACAGCTCGCCGAAGGCGGGCGGCTGCGCGGGGCGCGGCGCGGGCGGCCGCGCGGTGCGTGCGCGCCGGCGCCGCGGCGGGGCGCGGCGGACGCACCTCGACGCGGCCGATGTGCACCTCGATGCGCGGCGGCGCTGCGGGCGCCACCTGCGTCGCCGGAAGCGCGACCGGGGTCGCCGCCGGCGGCCGCGGCGCCACCCGCGCCTCGGCACGCCCCGGCACCATGCGACGCTCCCGCGGGTCCCCATCGGCGGGGGTGTGTCGGGAATCGGCAGTCTGTCCACGCATCCCTGACACACCCCGGGCCGGCGGGGGTGCCGGGGTTGCCGCCGCCCGCTCGACCTCGCGCATGGCGGGCGGTTCGGCGGCGCGCAGCCCGTCCGGAGTGGCGGATGCACCGCGCGCCGCCGGGGCGGCTGTGCGGGGCGTCGCGGCCTCGCCGGCGCCCGCGGTCGCCGGGAGCGCCGGACCGACCTCCGGCGCCCGACGCACCGCCCGCGGCGCCGGTGCGTCGTCAGCGCGAGTGACCGTGCCCCGCGACGCCGGGCCGCCGGGGCGCCCCGGATCGTCGCCGAGCGGCGCGGAGGATCGAGCGACGGGGGCGGCCGCCACCGGCGCATCGAACAGCCCCAGATCCGTGCGCGGCACGAACCGCGGCGCCCGCGGCACGACCGGCCCGGAGGGTCCCACGACGCCCCGCGCCCGAGCCGCCAGCGACCGCGCGAACCCCGTCATAGCGCCACGCCCTCCGCGGCCTCGTCGGCGACCAGCAGCTCCAGGTACCGCCGCCGCCGTCCCAGCTCGAGCCCCAGGATCTCGCCCTCGCTCCAGTGGTAGTGCCGCGCGAGCGCGTGCACCTCGCGGAAGAGCCCGTCGGCGCTGCCGGCGAGCTCGTCGAGCACCAGCGCGCCCGCGTCGAGCAGCGCGTCGACCGGCTCGCCGCACTCCGGGCAGACCGCGGCGAGCCGCAGCTCGGCCTGCGGGTCGAGCCGCGCCATCTCGGCAGCGACGGCATCGGCCACCGCCGGCTCCAACGACCCGGCCGAAGCCGACGCCACGCAGCGCGCGAGCAGCAGCGCCGCCCCCGCCTCCACGTCGTCCGCCTCGGCCGCCGCCTCGACGTCCGCCCCGGTCGGCAGCCGGAACTCCACCCCGTCCACCTCGTGCCACAGCGGACACATCCGCGTACGGCTCCACCAGCAACCCGGAGGCCGACAGCTCCAGGTCCATCCGCTCGTCACACGCCGGGCAGTCCACCACGCACGCGAGCGCATCCCCGAACGCGGCGATCCGCAGGTGCCAGCAGCAGCGCCTCACGATCGCCGACCGTCAGCGCACGGACCTCCGCGAGCCCGGCATCGACACCGCCCAGCGACGTCACGCAGCGCGCCAGCAGCACGACTCACCCGCACCGCCGCGGACGCACCCCGAGCCTCGTCGACGAGCAGCGCCTCGTCCGCGCCGGTCGGCCGGCGCAGCAGCGCGTCGCGGCGCCACGCGCCACCGCGTTCCACCCCATGCGGAAGAACGCCTCGAACACGAGTCACGCAGCCCCGCCTACGGCTCGACGAAGCTCGGCTCGGTGGGCTCGGCGACCTCGTAGTCGCGCTCGATGCCCTCGTTCTCGAGCTTGATGTGCTGGATCGCGACCGCGTTCGCGTTCGCGTCCAGGTCCGGGAGCGCCTGGTACTCGGAGACCCAGCAGCGGTAGACCTTGTAGGCGAGCACGAGCTGGCCGGCCTCGTTGTAGAGCTCGATCAGGATGTCCTTGCGGAAGTCCTTCAGCGAGACCTCCGCGCCGAGCCCGGAGCCGAGGTTCCAGACCTTGTTCGCCCAGCTGCTCGAACTCGACGTCGTGCGTCACGCCGCGCTCGAGCGTGATCGCGTCGTACTTCGTCCGTCCGGGCGACTTGTGCGACGTGCTCGGGTCGCCGCCCTCGCGGTGCTCGATCACCTCGGTCGTGCGCTTCAGCGCCGACACCTTGCTGACGCCGGCGACGTAGCGGCCGTCCCACTTCACGCGGAACTTGAAGTTCGCGTACGGGTCGAAGCGGCTCGCGTTGACGGTGAACTGGGCCATGGCGAGCCCCTCAGCTTTCGATCTGGCCAGCGAGCTGCTGGATCTGGACGATCACGAACTCGGCCGGCTTCAGCGGAGCGAAGCCGACGAGGATGTTCACGACGCCGTTGTTGATGTCGGTCTGCGTCGTGGTCTCGCCGTCGCACTTGACGAGGTAGGCCTCGCGCGGCGTCTTGCCCTGGAACGCGCCCTTGCGGAACAGGTCCTGCATGAACGCGCCGACGTTGAGCCGGATCTGCGCCCAGAGCGGTTCGTCGTTCGGCTCGAAGACGACCCACTGCGTGCCGCGGAAGAGGCTCTCCTCGAGGAACAGCGCGGTTCGGCGTACCGGCACGTACTTCCACTCGCTGGCGAGCTTGTCGTCGCCGGCGAGCGTGCGCGCGCCCCAGGTCACGTGGCCGGAGGCGGGGAACGTGCGCAGGCAGTTGACGCCGAGCGGGTTGAGCGATCCCGTTCTCGCCGTCGGTCAGCTTCGCCTTCAGCTCGAGCACGCCGGAGAGCCCGGCGTCGAGGCCGGCCGGCGCCTTCCAGACGCCGCGCGTCGAGTCGGTGCGCGCCATCACGCCGGCGATCGCGCCCGACGGCGGGTACTCCGTGACCGCGTCGCCGACGAGCGGGTCGGGCGCCCGCAGGTACGGGAAGTACAGGGCCGCGTTCGCGCCGGTTATCCGAGGAGATCGACGCGATGTAGGTCTGCAGCCCGCTCGCTGGCGTGATGTCCGCCGGCGCGTCCCAGTCGGGGTCAGGGTCGACGAGGAAGAGCGCGCGGTGGTCCTGCGCGAAGGCGGCCGCCTTGCCCTTCACCGCCGGGGTCAGCGTGCGCGCCGTGCCGGTCCCGTCCGAGCGGGTCACCGGCGGGATGCACGAGCAGGTTGAAGAGGTCGGCGCGCGCGAGCGCGAACATGCCGGTGCCGTCGTCGGTGTGTCGGCACGAGGTCGGTGACCGCCTGGCCGCCGTCGTTGCCGCCGCTGAAGACGGCGAAGCGCGCGGGCACGGCCGGGTCGAACGGGTCGGCGCCGACCGGGACCGCCGCGTGCGCGGTCGGCCGCGTCGCGGGCGGCGTGCCCTTCAGCGCGCACGTAGCTGCGAGCGCGAGCGCGATCGTCGCGGCCGAGCGGCGCGCCCGCCGGCAGGTTGCGCAGCACCTCGACGGTGCCGGTGCGCGGTGTCCTTGATCGAGACGTTGAAGGTCGTCGCGGTCGCCGTGTCGTGGTCGATCCGCATCCGCAGCTTGTCGCCCCACAGCCCCTCGTTGACCGCCTCGAGCGTCAGCGTCGGCGCGGTCGCCTGCGTGCCGTCGACCTTCGTCGCGGGCCGGCGCCGACGGTGGGCGCGGACGATCAGCGCCTGCTAGCCGCCGTTCTGGAAGAACTGCTGGACGGCGTAGCTCATCGTGCTCGTTCAGCGAGAGGCCGCCGAAGACGCGTCCGAACTCGAGTTGAAGCTCAGCACCGTCGTGGGCTGTCGACGGGCCCGCGGTCGGCGAAGCCCGACGAACGCGGTGATCGAGGTGGCGACGCCGGTGACGGGGTGGACGCCGCTCGGCGAGCTCCTCGATGTAGACGCCCGGGTAGGTCGGTGTGACGGCCACGGTGCTCCTTTCAGGGACTGGGAGGCTGGCTCTGCAGCCGTGGTTCGGCATGCACCTGGTTCACAAGCCAGGCTCCTGGCTGGTCCACCACGGGGGCGGCTGCTCCCGCTCGTGGATCCCGGCGGTCAGCGCGGCCGGCGACAGCTCGCCCAGGCGCTCTCGATACGGAGTCAGGCCGTAGCGCCACGCGATCGCGTCGCCGTCGGCGACGGTCAGCACGACGATCCTCGGCAGCTGGCTGAGCAGGACGCCCGCGGCCTGCGGATCGTCGCGGCCGAGGATCACCACCTCGGCGTTGCTGCGCTGCGCCGCCTCGCGGATCTCCTCCGGCCGGCTGACGGTCGCCACCACCTCCACGTCGCGCTGCGCGTTCAGCAGCTCGGTGACGATCTCCCGCTGAAGGCGCGGCATGTCGGTGACGAGGATTCGTGTCGGCGGCAACGCTCATGCTCCTGCCGTCGAGTCTGCGGCTCGGGCGCGCGTGCTGCCTATGGATCCGGGGATCCCAATTGGATCCATCGCGAGTGCCGCGGGAGGATTAGTCCCTGCGCCGCTCAGACCGGGGTGGAACTAGTACTCCGCCGACGGTGGCGGCCGCCGCCCGCCGCGCCGCTGCGCACGAGCTCGGCGGCCTCGGCGCGGCGACGCACGCCGAGCTTGTCGAGGATGCGGTGCATGTGGTTCTTCACCGTCGGCAGCTCGATGTGGAGCTGCTGCGCGATCTGCTTGTTGGAGAGCCCCTGGTCGACGAGCTCGACGATCTCCAGCTCGCGCGTGGTGAGCCGCGGGCGCGGCGCCTCGGCGACGTGCGTGCCGACCGGCGCGCGCCGCTCACGCGCGAGCGACGCGACCCGCCGCAGCAGCACGGCGGCGGTCCACGGCGAGCACGGCGCCTCCCCGCGCGCGACGCTCCCGATCGCCGCGACGAGGTCGTCGATCGACGCCTCGGCGGTCAGGCAGCACGCGACGCCGGCCTCCGCGCAGGCGATCACTTCGCGCTCGCGGCTCAGCACGTTGATGGCGAGCACGCGCGCGTCGCTCGCCCGGGCGACGCGGGCCGCGATGTCGGCGGACTCGAAGCCGCACGTGTCGAGGACGACGATCGTGCGCTCGGCGCCGGCGCCGCGATCACAGGAGCGGCACGGCGTCGGGGTCGGCGCCCGTGCCGACGAGCGTCGATCCCGTCGCGCCGCGCCAGCACCTCTGCCAGACCTTCGCGGTGGAGAGCCATGCTCGAGATCAGGAAGACGCGCATCAGCAGTGCAGCTGCTCGGACCGGAGCCGACGCTAGTCCTTCTGCCCATGGCCAGTCAAGCACCCTCCGAGACCCGATATCCGGTTGACGCCCGCAGTCGCGCTGAATGAGACGGCGGCAAGCGCACTGAAGCCGAAATCGACGTCGAGCGCAGGCCGCACCTCGATCTCCCGCGGCCCACGCTAGGCCGTGCCCGCGGGCGCCGATCACTCGGCGTGAACGGGCTGCGTGGTTGTGGCAGCCACAGATGTCCATCGTTGCCTCCCGTCGTCATGCATGAATGCTGTCTGTATGCATGAAGAGGCCAGCCGCCGCATGTTGGCCCCCAGTCCCTCCGACCGGCGCCGGATCCCGAGCTACGGTTCAGCGAGGGGCTCCGCAACCGCTTCGCGTCCGGTACCACGGCTGCGACGCCGCAGCCGTCGACGAGGCGCGCCTGGATCTCGCACGGCAGGCGATCGCATCGACGGCACTCGCGCCTAGCAAAGTTGAGATCGTGATCGCGTACCACCCTCCCACCGCAGCTGCGGCACTGACCGGTGACGCGGAAAACGCTTCCCCACTCGAGGTGGGCGGCATGACGGTCTGGCACGCGGAGGGCGTCTCGGTAGTTCTCCCGGCGATGAGCTACCTCGTCGGTTCGTCGGTCGAGTATCGCCATCGGCGACCCATATTGCGGTGCATGGCTCACCAATGCGGTTATCGGCCAACGAGGTGAGCGCTTTCGGCGCAGCCCTCCCCAACGCAGAGACCCAGGCGCACGAACGGGCTCTGGGAGGCATCGCCGCGCTGTCGTCGCGCAGGAGTTCCGGGTCGAGCGCGGCATCCATGAGGAGCGGACCGCGCTGCCGCTGCGGCCTCATGGCGATGCGATCGCCGAAGATCTTGCGGAGGCGGACCGCATCGCGATCGAAGAGACAGATCCGGTGCGTGTGCACACGGGATCC
Organism: uncultured Solirubrobacteraceae bacterium; assembly: GCA_963817295.1. Lineage (GTDB taxonomy): Bacteria > Actinomycetota > Thermoleophilia > Solirubrobacterales > Solirubrobacteraceae > F1-60-MAGs163. The sequence goes on from CAWFOF010000007.1 coordinate 77,722, forward strand.
GTGGACATCGCTCGCCTCGTCGACGTGGTAGCCGCGTTTCTTCGGCGGTTGGCCTACGTGGTTGCGGCTGACGTTGAAGCGCCCGGCGTCGTTCCGCCGCCCGCCGCCGGCCCGATCTGGGACCAACGTGTCGGCCACGGCTACGGGCGGCGTCGATCGGTGAGGTCCGGACGATGCTCATCGGGCGCCCGGTGAAGCGACCGGCTCGAGCAGCATGCTGATCAGCACCCGCCTCGCCGATGCCCACTGTCGATCGACTGCCTCGGCTGGATGGACTCGGAGCCGAGCGCCGAGCCGGCGGAGCGACTGTCCCAAACGATGTCCCAAGGCCCTCTCGAAGGGCTGTAAGACTCCAGTGTTCATGGGGCATCCGGCGTATCCTGTGCCGTGCTCGAAAACCGTTGTGCGGGTAACCCCTGTACCGAGGGTTCGAATCCCTCCCCCTCCGCTTTACTGCAACATCACAGATTCACTACAAAGAGGGTCTGCACAGTCCCCGACAATCAGAAGGGTCAGCCAACCTGCGTTAATTGCCTTGCGTCGTGAGTTCACGGTGGGGCCCGTGATATTGCCTTGCGTCGGCGCCGCATAAGGGCAGTCTCAGCGTGCGCGGGCGTTCATCGGCCTGACGGTCGACGACGGCGAGATCGAGGTCGATCCGGCGCCCGAGCGCCTCAGGACCACTCCACCGCGTAATGCCGCAGTGCCGCGTGGGCGTAGGATCGGCGATGCACCGCCCGATCCGCCCCGAGAGGAAGAACGATGAGCCACGCGCCCCATGAGGTTCTGGTCGGCGCCTACCAGGACCTCGACGTCGCCAAGCGGGACTTCGACGCCGTCACCGAACTGGTCAAGGCCAAGCAGGTCAAGGTCGGAGGGCGTGATCCTCGTCGAGCACGACGAGGACGGCGAGGTGAGCGTCGTCAGCACCGGCGACCACATGGGGCGCCACGGCCTGGGCTGGGGCGCCGGCGTCGGGCCTGGTCGTCGGTCTCCTGCAGCCCGAGCTGCTCGCCGCGGTGGCGGTCGGCGCGGCGGGCGGCGGCGTGATCGGGAAGTTCGCCGATCACCGGCTGAAGAGCGAGCTGAGCGAGAAGCTCGGCGAGGCGCTGCCGCCGGGCTACCGCCGGGATCATCGTCGGTCGCCCGGACCGAGGACCGCCTGGCGATCGAGCAGGCGATGCCCGGGACGCCGGCCAAGTCGGTCGTCCAGACCGATGAGCACGGGCTGTTGGGGCCGCTGAAGGACTCGCTCGCCGAGGCGATGCACAAGTTCCAGCCGGATCGGTCGCAGGCTGCCGATCCCGGATCGCACGTTCGCGCGGGACGGCGGGACGGACGCTGAAGGACTCGGCTGCCGGACTGGGCGATGATCCCGGGCCCGAAGGCGCCGGACGGCGCGCCGAACGTGCTGCTCGTGCTGATCGACGACGCGGGCTTCGGCGCGCCGGACACGTTCGGCGGCCCGGTCAGCACGCCGAACTACACGCGCGTGCAGGAGATGGGCATCGACCTACAACCGCTTCCACGTGACGGCGGTCTGCTCGCCGACGCGCGCCGCGCTGCTGACCGGCCGCAACCAGCACCGGGTCGGCTTCGGGTCGATCGCCGAGTACCCCGGCCCGTTCCCGGGCTACACGGCCGCCAAGCCGAAGAGCTGCGCGGGGCTGCCGCGGATCCTCTCGGAGAACGGCTACGTCACGGGCGGGTTCGGCAAGTGGCACCTGACGCCGAACAACGTCCAGGGCGCGGCCGGGCCGTTCGACCACTGGCCGAAGTCGTGGGGCTTCGACCACTGGTGGGGGTTCCTGTCGGGCGCCGCGGGCCAGTACGACCCGATCATGACGATGGACGACACCGTGCTCGGCGTGCCGGAGGGCAAGGACGGCGAGACGAGTACTACTTCCCTGACGACCTCACCGACAAGGCCGTCGAGTGGCTGCATCGCGTGCGCGCGCAGGACGCCGGAGAAGCCCTGGTTCATGTTCTACTCGACCGGCTGCGCCCACGCCCCGCACCACGTCGCCACCGAGTGGGCGGACAAGTACAAGGGCCAGTTCGACGACGGCTGGGACGCGCTGCGCGAGCGGATCCTCGAGCGTCAGAAGCAGCTCGGGATCGTGCCGCCGGACACCGAGCTGACGGCGCGCCCGGACGCACTGCCCGGCCTGGGACGACCTCGACGACACCGCGAAGGCGCTGTACGCGCGGCAGATGGAGGTCTACTGCGGCTACCAGGAGAACGCCGACTGGAACGTCGGGCGCCTGCTGGACGCGGTCGAGGAGCTCGGCGACCTGGACAACACGCTGATCTTCTACATCTGGGGCGACAACGGCGCGAGCATGGAGGGCACGACGACCGGCTCGTTCAACGAGCTGACGTTCCTCAACGGGCTCGTCCTCGATCCCAAGCAGCAGACCGAGCTGATCGAGCAGTACGGCGGCCTGACCGCGCTCGGCGGCCCGGACACCGCGCCGCACTGCGCGGCGGCCTGGGCGCACGCGCTGCAACGCGCCGTTCCAGTGGGGCAAGCAGGACGCCGCGCACCTGGGCGGCACGCGCGACCCGATGGTCGTCGCGTGGCCGGCGCGGCTGCGAGCCCGAGCACCGAGATGCGCTCGCAGTTCACGCACGTGATCGACATCGGCGCCGACCGTCCTCGAGGCGGCGGGCATCCCCGAGCCCGAGCAGGTCGACGGCATCGACCAGGAGCCGATGGACGGAACGAGCTTCCTCTACACGCTCGACGACGCGCAGGCGCCCGAGCGGCACACGACGCAGTACTTCGAGATGTTCGGCGCGCGCGGCATGTACCACGAGGGCTGGTGGGCGGCCTCGCGACCCGACCGTCTGCCCTGGGACCTGTCGCCGAGACGATCGCGAGGATGGGCCCGGAGGCGGACTGGGATCCCGACCGCGACGTCGGCTGGGAGCTGTACGACCTGCGCAGCGACTTCTCGCAGGCGAGGGACGTCGCCGCCGACCACCCCGAGAAGGTGCAGGAGCTCCAGGAGCTCTGGTGGAAGGAGGCGGAGCGCAACCGCGTGCTGCCGCTGATGGCCGGGTTCTCGGTGATGTACGGGATCCTGCCGCCGATGCCGACGCAGACGCGGTTCCCGTTCGACGGGCGACGTCGACAACATCCAGTGGGGCATGGTGCCGCGGATCTTCGGCCGCTCGTACGCGATCGAGGCCGACCTCGTGATCCCCGAGGGCGGCGCCGAGGGCGTGATCGTCGCGATGGCCGACTTCATCGGCGGCTTCGGGCTCTGGGTGGACTCCGGCGGGATCCTGCGCCACACCTACTCGCTGCTCGGCGTGGAGACCTACAAGCAGGCGGCCACCACGCCGCCTCCCGACCGGCGAGGTCAAGGTGAGGATGCTGTTCGAGTCCGACGAGCCCAAGCCCGGCAGCGGCGGGAACGTCTCGCTGTTCGTCAACGGCGAGCAGGTCGGCGGCGGCGACATGCCCAAGACCGTCCCGGTCACCTTCACCAGCTACGCGGGCATGGACATCGGCCGCGACAACGGCCTCGTCGTCGACCGCGACTACGAGGACAGGGCGCCCTACGCGTTCACCGGAACCGTCAAGCAGGTCGTCTTCGACCTGCAAGCCGGTCGAGGCCGCGGCCAAGCACTCCGAGCGACCACGAACTGCACCGCCACGAGCAGCACCAGAACGTCGCCGCGGGTGCCGCTGCGTAAATCGATGAGCGACAACGGTTTCCGCGCAGGTCCCCGACGGCGTGGGGGGCTCCCCGGTCGATTGTGAGTTCTCTTCAGCCGTTGCCAGCCGGGTTGAACGTTGCGACCTTCGCGGGGGCGGCCTTGCAGCGGATCGTTGCTGCCGTTCTCGCATGGCTTCCTCTGATGGATCGGGAGCGCGTGGTCGTTGTGTGCTCCTCACCGCTAGGGCTTCGCCCGCCCGGTTGCCTCGTCGCGTTCATGCACACTTACGTGTACACGTTCGTGCTACGCTGTCGGCATGACTCGCAAGCCTCACGACGTGCTCGCCACCCGCGAGGCACGCGCTCAGCTGCCGGCGCTGCTGGAGCACTTCCGTGAGACCGGAGCGGACGCCGAGCCGGTCGTGATCGGCGCTCGCCGCCGCCCGGAGGCCGTCGTGCTCTCCTACGAGCGCTACCTGCAGCTGGCCGGCGGCCGCGAACGCGTCGCCGCCGCCCTGGAGCGCCAGACGCGCGAAGCGGGCGAGACGATCGACGCCGACCAGGCGCTCAAGCTCGCCGACCAGGAGCTGCACGCGGTGCGTCGCCAGCGGCGCGCCAAGCCGCGATAGCGCCGCGTGCGCGTCGTCCTTGACCCAAACGTGCTCGTCTCGGCCGCGATCTCGACGGCCGGGCCGCCGCGCGAGATCGTCATGGCCTGGGTCGACGGGCGCTATGAGCTGGTCGCAAGCCCCGCGCTGATCGACGAGCTGCGCGACGTGCTCGCTCGACCGCGGTTCCGCCGCTGGGTCAGCGAAGCGACCGCGACGGAGTTCATCGACGGACTCGCCGAGGACGCGCTGATCATCGACGACCCGCCGCCGCTCGCCGGGCTCTCGCCTGATCCCGACGACGACTACCTGATCGCGCTCGCGCGGCGCCGCCAACGCGGACTACCTGGTCTCCGGCGACCGCCACCTGCTCGACCTCGCCGACCCACTACCACCGGTGCTCACGCCGCGCGCGTTCCTCGACCTGATCGGCGCATGAACACATCGCCGGCAGCGATCGCAGGTCAACGCCTCGGTCAAGTCACACCACGGGCGCGACTATCCCAATCACTATCCCAACGAGCCCCTGAACACCTGTAATCTCGAGTATTCATCGATGATCCGCCGCATCCGGTGGCGGGCTCGAAAACCGTTGATCGGGTAAACCTCGATCCGAGGGTTCGAATCCCTCCCCCTCCGCTGACAATTTCACCCACACGACGCGGTGAACGGCGTCGTGTATCTATTTCGGTGAAATAGGGGATGGTGAGATCGTTGCGTGGTTATTGGTGGGGTCGGTTGCGTCCGAGTCGGTCGTGGGCGGAGACCCATTCGTCGACGGCGATCGCCCAGCCGAGCGAGAGCTCTCCGCAGAGCACGGTTGCGGCGATGATTTCGGCGAGCTTGTTGACCTTTCCGGTGCCGTAGCAGTCCAAGAGCTCTAGGCATTCGCGCTGGGTCGCCAGGCCGGTCCCGCCGCCGAAGGTCGCGACGATCAACGCCGGGAGGTGACCGACCCGTAGTAGTCGCCGCTGGGAGCAGTTCGGAGAAGCCGTATGCCGTGGCTCCTAGTTTTGTGATGGATTCGACGATTCGCAGAACGTCACCGTGGGGAACGAATCGGGCCACCTACGCGCGCTGACGGCGACCGCGAGTAACGGCTGCCCCGGGTCGGGTTCTCCGCTCGGATCGGTACCGATACGAACCCGTGGATCGCCGGGCTCGCTCCTACTTTGCATGGGACTGGGGCGCGATGGTTGCTGATGTCGTGACTGCGGGAGTACGGTCGACAGATCCGACCCAGGAGTGACTCAGATGCGACGTATCTTCCGCGGCCGTGCCGGTATGGCACTCGCCTTCATACTTGGTCTACTTATCGCCAGTGCTGGCACGGCGACTGCGGCGAAGCTGATCACCGGCAAGCAGATCAAGGATGGGTCGATCGGCGCTAAGGATCTCTCGAAGGCCGTCCAGGTGCAACTCCAGAAGGCGGGCGTGTCGGGTCCGGTTGGGGCGCCGGGGTCAAAGGGCGAGCCGGGCGCCGGCGGCGTTCGGGGCCCGAAGGGCGACCCGGGGCCGGTGGCCGTGTCCATCAATCACACGGTGTCGATTCCCGCCACCCCCGGCACGACGTCTGAGCTGCTGGCCCAGGTGGGAGATCTCAGCGTTTACGGCGACTGCGTGAACGGCGGCGCTATTGGCGGCGGGCTCCTTAAGGTCGCGTCGACCAGCGGCGGCACCGCGACCTGGTTCTCCGTGGATTCCCAGGACAACAGCGTCGCAAGCGGGGCGGCCGCTTTGAGCTCGGCCAAGACGGTAATCGCCCAAGCCGGTGTGGGCTACCCAGCCAAGAACGGACAGCTCATCTACCGCACCGCCGCCCGCACCGTCACGTTTGCCTTCTTCGCGGACTTCGACTTCGGCACCTCGAAATGCATCTTCGGAGGAACGCTCGTGAACGCGCCCGCTGCCTAGCCCGACACGCCACGAGCTGCCCGCAAGCTAGGAAGAGCAACGACGACTCCGCTGGCTCACCCCAGCCCGCGACCGGCACGCGGCACCGAAGCCCGATCCACCTTTACGCGACAGCCTCTATGGGAAGCAGCAGCCGCTTCAGTGAACACGTCGCTGTTCCTGTCAGGCCAGGGCGCTAGCGGTCCAGTGGCCAGGAGACCTGGCCTGTCCGCCGCGAGGGCGCCTTCTGGGCGTCGGCGGATCCGATCGCATCCGGGTCGGGACGAGCAGTACCGCGGTTTCGAGGCGCCATTCCGATGCCGGGGGGCAGAACTCGCGAGCAGGCCGCGGGGACGTGGCCGCTGCCCCCCTGGTGGGGAGCGTTAGCCGGTCCGGCGGCGCTTCAGCGCGCGCCATGCAAAGTTGAACCGTCGCGGACGCTTGAGCGTCCTCGGGGGCGCAGCGACCTCAACGAGGCACGGCCGTAGTCCCCCTCGGTGTGAGGCTCGCCAGCCTGAAGTGCTAGCGAGCCTCGCTGGACCAACCTCCGAGTCCTTACCAGCGGCCGCAGTGTCCCAGCGCCCCCCGACACTGGTTGGTACCCGGACCGAGAGACGGCAGGCTGCGGCTTGCGGCTTGCGGCTTGCGGCTTGCGGAGCGAACTCTACACCACGACTGACCGAGCGGTCAGAAACGTTCACGCTCAGTACCTGTCGTCACGTGAGGGCGCTGCCCCGTCAAAGTTGGAGCCCCCCGGGCGTGTGGCAGCGCCCCATTGCAACTCCATACGCCCCAGACCAGAGTGGACGATCCTCCGCGTCCCAAAGATCCCCCAAAAACAGCAAAGAACACGGTCGTCGCGTCTGTAGGTTCGGTGAGCCGGCGGCCCCGACGTTCAGCTTCCCCCCGGCTTGCCGACGCGGGCCGCTGGCGTCTTCCCAATGGCCCGATGGTTGCAGCAGCGCAACCCTAGGCGTAAGCTCGCGGCGAGGCCCACGGGCGGCGAGGTCGGGAAGCGTATTTGGGGGGACCGCCGCCCTGGGTCCAGTCCGGACGCCAACGAATGGAACCGCCCGAGGGTCCGCGCTTCCCTGCTGGCCGAGCCGCGCGAGACTCCCGGAACGGTCTGCGCCAAAGCTACGCCCGGGCGGGTCACAGGACGAGCGTGCGAACTACCGAGCGCCGCCACGGACCGCGGGCGGATCGGTTCACCAGGCGCTCTGCTGCCAGAGCGGTGCCGGGGTCATCCATCCAGCCCGACCGGCCGCCCGCCCACGCGAGCGCCTCGGCCAAACTCGCCGCGCTCGCAGACCACCGAATCGTCGCGCAGCATCTCCCGCACAATCGTCGTCGCCTCGCGTGGCACCACTGGAGCGTCGCGGGGGTGAGCGATCAGCGCGAAGGAACTGCACGGCTTCAGACGCTACACGCGGCGCCAATGGAGGCGGGCTGGCTAGTCTCGGCCCGTGAGCCACGTGTTCCAGATCAACCCCAAGGCCGACCCCGATCGCGCCGCCGACATCATCCAGCGCCTCGTCGAGAAGAGTGCAGAGATCACAGCCGTGCAGAGCAAGGTCATGGCATACGAGGTGAGTGTGGCCAAGCCAGCCATGGAATGGGGGCAGGCCCAGAACTGGCTCGGCGGTGCGCTGAACAGCGTTGACCCGCAATGGCACGACTGTCTCGACCTACTCGGACGGGTGTACATCCCGGCGGGTCCATACCGCAAGGCCGAACCCGCCACCGAGTAGCCCAGAAGGACATTGCTCCCCCTCGCCTCGACCGGGCACAACACCACGGCTCACAGCGACACTACCCACCACCGCCACCCAACGGCGCGATAACCAGGAGTAACGGGCACCCCGCCCCAGGAGCGCACCGATCGCGCACCGGCACTCCACCGGGCCTTCCTATCCGCGCCAGGTTGGTTGCTGTCACCCAGAGGGTCCCGTTGACGGCATCCGCCCGGGCGGCGTAGGCTCGTTCCATTCCGAGCCCTGGGAGGGGATCGTGGTGCCAGTCCCACGCATCGTGCTTGCGGCCGCCGCGCTCGCGGCTGCGATGGCGCTCTTCGCCCTCGGTGGGTTTGCGACCGTCGCCCGTGCCGCGGGCGGCTGGGTTGTGACCCAGCGTGACGGCGCCGGCACCTCGCGCGTCATGCTCACGCCCGGCGGTCTGCGGTACGAGCTCCTGACCCCATCACGCAAGGGGGCGAAGCCAAAGGCCCAGCTCGGCGTCGTCGTTCGCTACCGCGACCGGCGCCTGCTGCTGCTCGACCCCGCGACGAGGCGCTATCAGGAGCTCTCGCTCGTCACCGCGCTCGCCGACTACCGCGCCGAGCTGCGCGCCTCCGCCAAGGCCCAGCCGTCCGAGCGCCTCCCGGTCAAGCCCGGCACGAAGCGCCGGAGCGGCCAGGCGCCGCTCGCCCTCCCGCGCGCCCGGCTGCGCAAGCTGCCGCTGACGGCCCGCATCCGCGGCGTTCGGGCCCGGGCGTACCTCCTTCAGGCCGGGTCAAGCAGGGAGCGGCTCTGGTTCTCGGCCACCCTGCCCGCCCCGCCGCCCGCCGTGCGCGCCCTGCTCTCGGGCACCGTCTCCGGTGTCTCGGCCCTCACGCGCGCCACCGGCTCGCAGGCCGGGCGGATTCCGCTGCGCATCGACATCCCGAAGGGCGGCGGATGGACGACGGTCCTGCGCACGACGAGCATCCGGCGTACCGGCTCACGAACGCCGAGCCTTCACCCGCCCGGCGCCTACAAGCCCAAGAGCATGCTGCAACGGGTCCCGAAGGGGCGGAGCAAGAAGGCCGCGTATGGCGCGGACGTTCCAGCCACCGTGATCCGCTGCGGAATCATTGTCTTGTGCGGTCCGATCAGTGAGCACCCGGACCTGTGGGCCTTCTACTGGGGCACGCACTTCGCCGAGCACCGGGATCTGATAAACGGCGTCAACCACGCGCTACAGAACTTCGTCGGCGACGAGTTCGCCGACGGCAACTCGCCCGCCTTCTGGGGCCCGCTCGGCCAGTACGGCGTGGGCAAGGGCCGCTTCTTAGGCTCGCAGGTCGTCAACGAGCGCCCGGACGGCAGCGTGGGGTCCTGGAACTTCTTCGACATCGACTGGTTCGTCATCACCCACCGGTACGGCTCGGACGCGCCGAACATCTGGTGGCGGTGGGGCGACCATGATCCGATCCTCGCGATCTTCGTCGACGAGGAGCAGGTCGACTCGTCCGGGTGGAACGGCTATCACTTCTTCACCCCGACGGAGGCCTCGCTGATCGCTGGCATCGCTCACGCGAACATGCCGTGGTTCATCGTCAAGGTGCCCGGCGTCTCGACCCTGGCCTCCGACGACCAGTTCCACACGAAGCTCCACGGCGTTCTCGACCAGACGACCCGGCGTGCCGCGCATGAGTTCGTCGAGGCGGCGACCGACCCCTATCCGTTCACGAGTTGGGCCGACCCGCTGAAGGAACCGATCTGGGAACAGGGCGAGATCGGCGACATCTGCTCGCAGGGCGACATCAAGCCCTACGGCATGGCGGCCCGCACCGTGAAGACCGGCACCGCGTTCTCGACCTACTGGTCTAACCGCGACGACGCGTGCATGCCAGACTCGCGCCCCTCGCTACGGCTCACCTACCCGACGGGCCCGGTCACGATTGGATACCGCGTCGAGCAGACGTTCCTCGCCCAGGCCGACGACACCTTCGACGGCAGCGTCAGCGCCGCGAACATCCGCTGGATCGACGACGTCTCGGACCAGATCGGCACAGGGCTGGCGTTTACGACCAAGAACCTCCAGCCCGGTATCCACCACATCAGCGTCACCGCGACCAACTCGCTTGGCGCCACCCGCACCGCCGGCCCGGTCACCGTCACGGTCAACGCCCCCCTGCCGCCAGCGGTGCGGATCGACAGCCCCGCCGCCGGCTCCAGTTTCGGCACGGACCAGAAGCTCAACCTGCGCGGCTCGGTCTTCGATCCGCAGGAGGGCGACGTCGGCGCCCAGGCCACCTGGTCGGTCGACGGCACCACGGTGGGGACGGGTGCCGCGCTGCTCACCACCCAGATAACGACCCAGGGCACGCATGCCATCACGCTCTCCTACCGCAACTCCGCGGGGATCCTCGGCACTGCGACGGTGAACGTCACCATCGGCCCAGCGAGCGGCAAGCCGAGCGTCACGATCACCGACCCGCCGCTGCTGGAGGGCTACGTCGACCGCTACGTCACTCCGGGCGTCCCGTTCAAGCTCGCCGCCCTTGCCGACACACAGGGCGTCGCGACGATCAGCAACCCCTCCGGCTACGTCTGGGCGAGCGACATCGACGGCGTCCTCGGCACCGGCTCGACACTAAATGGCGCGACGCTCACCGCAGGCACGCACCACGTCACCGTGACGGTCACCGACAACCTCAACCGCGTCGGCACCGACACGATCACCATCATCTCGCAGCCGCCTATCGGATAGCCCCGGCAGGCCGCGGAACTCGCCAAGTGCTTTGCATGGAGGCTGAGCCAGGCTGGGTTTGACGGAGACCCCGTTTCCAGGCTTTGTGTCCTGGGGAGAGGGGATCCTGATTCCCATGTGCCCGTCCGAGGAAGTATCCGCCCGGGCTGCTTGATCGCGGTGCTCGTGTATTGCGAGCCGCGATCGCTGTGATGAACGAGGCGAACGTCAGCGCCGTGACGGCGCGTGGTGAGCGCCATCCGCAGCGCGTCGAGGACCAGGTCGGTGCGTATGTGGCCGGCGAACTGCCAGCCGACGATCATCCGGCTGTAGGCGTCGATGACAAGACTGAAGAACACGATGCCTTCGTGGCAGCGCAGGTAGGTGAAGTCCGCCAGCCACAACTCGTCGGGCTGGCCGGCGCTGAAATCGCGCTGGACGAGATCGGGACGACGCCAGGCGCCCGGGTCCGGCGTCGTGGTGCGCCGGGCCTTCCCGCGCCGCTTTGCGCCCTGAATCCCGTTGGCGCGCATGAGCCGCTCGACGCGGCCGCGGCCAACGCTCTCACCGGAGCGCAGCAGCGCCTTCCACATGCGCCTGGATCCGTAGGCGTAGTAGTTGGCCGCGTGAACCTCACGGATGCCTTCGAGGAGCCGCTCGTCCTCCAAGGCCCGCGCCAACCGCTTGCCAGTGGCGCGCTGGTAGTAAGCCGACGGCGAGACCCCGAGCGTGCGGCAGATGAGATCGACAGCGAAGCGCTCGCGCTCCTGATCGATGAACGCGCTCACCTCCGCGGGGCTCCGTCGATCTCCTTGGCGAAAAACACCGAAGCGGCCTTCAAGATCTCGTTGGCCTTGCGCAGCTCACGGTTCTCGCGCTCGAGGTCCTTAAGGCGCTCGCGCTCCTGGCTGGTCAAGCGATCCTGGCGGTCCCGGCGTCAGATTCTGCCTGCCTGACCCACCGGCGCAGCGACTCGTAGTTGATCCCCAAGTCAGCGGCGACCTGGGAGATCGGACGACCGGAATCGAACACGAGCCGCACGGCCCGCTCACGCAACTCGTCAGGGTACTTCTTCGGACGGCGCATCGGATCTGAGGATCCCCTCTCTCCAGGACATGATCCTGGTTTCAAGGACTCCGTCAGACCCGGGATGGCTCACTGCCGACGCGCGCCCGCGACCTGCGGCTCGCTCCCGCAACGGACGACGAGCAGGCGCACGAACGCACGCGCGCCGGCACGCCATTCCGCGTGGCGGTCGCTGGTGGCGCAACTATCCCAATCACTATCCCAAAGAGCCCGCGAACACCGCTAAACTCCAGTGTTCATCGAGGATCCGCCGCATCCGGTGGCGGGCTCGAAAACCGTTGTAGGGGTAACCCCTCTACCGAGAGTTCGAATCTCTCCCCCTCCGCTTTACCTGCGTAGCAGCTGATTTCGACACGGTCACCGACTTCACCACGAGTCGGTGACCGTTCGTTTGGGAAGGTTTGGGATAGCGATTTTCGGATCCGACGCAGCTCTCGTCGAGGGTCTTGGAGATCGGTGGCGGGGCGGTCAAGGAGACCTGTCCGTTCGTGAGCCCGGGGCGCGTGCGTGATCGCGATCGTGGTGGGCAGCGTCCCGCAACTGCGCCAGCGACCTGACGCGTGCGCGGATAGACAGCTTGCTCTCGGGGAGTTGCCGCAGGCTCTTAGGCTAAGCGCCGGCCAGGGTCTCGGGCGAACTCAGCGTCTCTGACGAGCCGGGGCCGACGCGGATCACGACGTCGAGTTCGGTTGGGGCGAACTTGTCGATGTGTTCCTGTACGCGGCTCATGAGCGGCTTGAACTCGGGTGAGTTCTTCCAGTCGTGGACGGCGTCGATGCTCTCCCATGCGGCGAAGCTCACGAAGCGTTCGGGGTCGCGTTCGTCCCGCCCGAGCACCGCCTCCCCTGCCCCCGGGAGCCGCGTCGCCCACGTCATGAAGTCCTCCCACGCCTCGAGAAAGGCGGCTTCATGTCCGGGGAAGGGCTTCCAGGATCCGGTGGTGTAGATCTGCGTCGACATGCTTGCTCCTCTCATCGGGTGCCGGACGCGGGCTCGGGCCGGCGCAGGCGCAGGCGGGCCAGCAGCGCCTCGCAGGTGCTGACGGACAGGTTTGCGAGCGCCATGGCGCGAGCGGCGGCTTCGACGGCCGTAAGCTCGCGGGGGGTCAGGTGTGACTGCGCCGCCTGGGCGACGTCATCGGGCACGGGTTCGCGGAAGCGCGACTCGGCGCGTGTGGTCGCGTAGATCACGGCAGCTCGGCTGCGGGCGTCCAGGCTCTGAAGGTCACCGAGCTCGAGCGCTCGGAGCTCGTCATCGCTGACGCCGGCGCGCAGTGCCCAGCGCTCGTGCACGAACGTGCAGCCTGCACAGGCGTTCACCCTGCTGACGGCCACCGTGACGAGCTCGCGCTCGTGTGCGCTGATGCGCCCGCGCAGGAAGGCGTCGCCCAGCGGCCGGGCGTGCCGGATGACGCCGGCGAGCTGGCGCGCGGCGTCCGCCGGGGAGGTGAACACCCTGGGCGTCACTCGTGACCGGCTGACGCGAGGGGCTCAGCGATGCTGATGCGCTCCTGGAAGCTGAACTCGCCTTCCAGGGCGCGGCGCACGGGGCAGGTGTCGGCGACGCGCTTCAGGCGCGTGATCTGGTCGTCGGTGAGGCCGTCCGGGAGATGGACGGTGACGTCGAAGTGCCGCGGCTCGGACTCGTAGTCGTAGTCGACGTCCACGCGGACTTCGCCGAGGTCCCACTGCTTGCGCTGGGCGTAGAGGACGATCATGCTCGAGATGCACGAGGCGAGCGTGGCGGGCAGCAGCTCGTGGGGGGCGGGGCCGGTGTCGGTGCCGCCGAGGCTCTCGGGCTCGTCGGTGATGATGGTGTGGCGGCCGTTGACGTCGACTTCGTGTCGCAGGGTGCCGTCGATGCTTCTGGCGCTGGCGGTGAAGCTCATCGTGTGCTCCGTTCGTGGTTCTAGGTGCTCTTGGGGTTGCCGCGCAGATCGGTACCGAGCAGCGGGCCGAACAGGCAGACGTTCGCGACGCCGGCGCCCAGCGGGACGAGGCCGACGATGGCGAGAACGATCCCGCCGGTCCCGCCCATGACGGCGAGGCCGATGACGATCAGTGCCAGTCCGGCGATGATCCGCAGGGCTCGCCCAGCGGTGCTGCTCATGAAGCTCGTGAAGGCCATGGTGGCTCGCTTTCTTGGTGGTGGAGCTCAGGCTGCCGCGGTGACGGCGAGGTGGGTGTGCAGGTCGATGGGGTTGCGAATGCAGTACGCGCCCGGGCAGTGGTCGTCGGCGAGCTGCTTGATCGCTGCGAGCTGCTCGGAGGTGGCGTCGGCGTCGACCTCGAGGTGCCAGTCGATGCGCTCGACCGGCGCGCGGTCACCGACGCCGAGCGCGCGGCTCATGTCGACCTGCGCCTCGACGCGGGCGCGCAGCGAGCGCAGCTCGACGCCTTCTCGCGCGGCCTCCTGTGCGTAGCTCATCGCGTAACACGCCAGGCCGCCCCAGAAGCAGTAGGCGAGCGGGTTCGGGGCCGAGCCGGTCCCGCCCATCGGCGGCGGGAAGTCCGCCTCGAAGACCACGCTCTCGCCGCTGGGCAGCGGGATCTCGGTGCGGAACTGCGCGGCACCAGGGCTCGTCTGCCACTCGCCGTCGAAGGCGACCTGCTGCACGACCGCGGTCGGGTCGCCGGCGGCTGCCGCGGCGGTCCGCTCGACAGCTTCGACATTCACGTTGTGCATGAGCACTCCTTCGCTGAGGGGTTCAGCCGCCGCGCTCACCGCGGCCGCCGGCTGGATCGGGAGACGGGACAGTCGGCGGCGGGCAGGCCCGCGGCCAGCCAGGCGTTCATCCCGCCGGTGACGTTCAGGACGTCGGGTCGCTGCTTGGCGGCACGCCGCGCGGCGACCGCACTGCGGTGCCCGGAGCGGCACAGGAACGCGACCGCGTGATCGGTGCGCAGCTCGCCGAGCCGGTTGCTGAGCTCGGGGAGCGGGATGTGCACCGCCCCCGGCACGCGCACCTGCTCGAACTCACGATGCGTGCGCACGTCGACGAGCATCAGCTCACCCGTGAAGAAGCGGTCCGATGCGACACGCACCGTGATGGCTTCGATGGGACGCCGGCCGAACATGATCACGCGTGCCCGAAGCGCACGTCGGGGAGGATTCGCCGCAGCGGCTTGGGCAGCCACCAGGCCCAGCGGCCGAGCAGCCGCAGGATCACCGGGACGAGGAGCAGCCGGACGAGGAACGCGTCGAGCAGCACGGCGACGCCGAGGATCACGCCCATCTCCTTGGGGGGCAGCGGACCGGAGAGCGCGAAGGTGAAGAACACGGCGACCATCACGCCGGCGGCGGCGAAGATCACGCGGCCGCTGTGCGCGACGCCGCCGACCATCGCCTCCCTGGCGTCGTGTGTGCGGTCCCAGTGTTCCTTCGCGGAGGACAGCAGGAACACGGTGTAGTCCATCGAGATCGCGAAGATCATCGCGAAGAAGAACACCGGCCCCCAGGCGTCCAGGAAGCCCTGGGGCTCGAAGCCGAGCAGCCCGCTCCCGTGGCCCTCCTGGAAGACGAGCCGGGCGACGCCGAACGCCGCGCCGGTCGCCAGCAGGCTGGTGAGCACGCCGAACGCCGCGATGATCGGCGCCTGCAGCGCGATCAGCAGCAGCAGGAATCCGAGGATCAGCACGACGCCGATGACGAGCGGCGTCTTGGAGGAGAGCAGCGTCTCGAGGTCGTGGTTCTCCGCGACGGAGCCGCCGACGAGCGCGCCGGGCGGCAGCGCCGAGCGCAGCCGGTCGATCGTGGCGCCGGTGGCCTTGGATGAGGGGTCGGTGTTCGGCACGACCTGCACGAGCGCCTTGCCACCGGCGCCGGGCAAGGCCGGCATGACCTGCGCGATGCCCGGGTCGGCCTTCGCCACGACGCTGACGCGGGCGGCGTCGCCCTGGACGGTGACGATCTGCACCGCACCGGGAGCGCCCTTGCCGAACGACTGCTGCACCTGGGTGTAGCCCACGCGCGAACTGTCACCGGCGGGCACGACCTTGATCGACGGCATCCCGGTCTTCAGGCCGAAGACCGGCACGATCAGGGCCACGAGGACGATCAGCGCGAGCGCCCCGAACGCGTAGGGGTGGCGCCACAGGCGCTCAGCCCACGCCGCGAACCTCGGCGAGCGGTGCTCACCCTGGTGCACCCACGGCAGCGAGAGCTTGTCGACCTTCGGGCCGAGCTTGCCGAGCACCGCGGGCAGCAGCGTCAGCGTGGCGGCGAGGATGAAGAGGACGGCGATCATGATCCCCAGCGCCATCGACCGGAACGCGGGCGATGGCACGAGCATCACGGCCATCAGCGAGATCAGCACGGTCACGCCGCTGAACAGCACGGCCTTGCCGGCGGTGTCCATCGTCTCGGCGACGGCATTCTCGACCGGCTCATGCGAGCCGAACAGTGCGCCGCGGAAGCGATAGACGATGAACAGGGCGTAGTCGATGCCGAGCGCCAGCGCGAACATCAGCGCGAAGTTCATCGCCCAGATCGAGATGTCGAGGACCTGCGTGGCGAGGTAGAGCGACCCGGCGGAGGCCATCAGGCCGAGGATCGTGAGCATCAGCGGCAGCCCGGCGGCGACCAGCGAGCCGAACGCCAGCAGCAGGATGATCAGCGTCACCGGCCACGAGATCAGCTCGCTCTTCATCATCGCGTCGCGGTTGGCGGTGTTGAAGTCCGACCACATCCCGCTCGCGCCGGTCAGCGAGACCTGCACGCCGTCGCCCTGAAGCTTGTGAAGGCTCGTCTTGAGGTCGTCGGCGGCACGGACCATCGTGTTGGAGTCCGCGGCGGCGCCCGCCTGGATGATCGCGGTGTGCCCGTCACGCGAGATCGACATGCCGGCCTGCGGTACGACGACGGACTTGACGCGCGGATCGGCCTTCAGCGTCGACGATGCGCGGGCGACGGCCGCCTTGAAGGTGGGGTCGGCGACGGTCTTCGTGCTGGAGTGCACGACGACCATCAGTGCGCTCGACGAGAGTCCGCCGAAGTTCTGGTCGATCATCTTGCGCGCCTGCACAGACTGCGAGCCGGTCGCCTCCCAGCCGGCGCCCGACAGCGCCTTCTCGACCTTCGGCGCGAAGAACCCGAGGACGACGGCGACGAGCGCCCAGGCGATCACCACGACACGGAAATGTGTGGCCGTGTAGCGGCCGAGCCGGCCGATCGGACCGAACTGGGGGGTCATCGCGAGACCTCCGAGGGGTAGAGGACCGAGCGCAGGCCGAAGACCCGCTTGAGGACCAGCGACGCGCCGCACGCACCGAAGGCGACGTAGAGCCACTGGTTGACGCCGACGAACGCCGTCAGCAGCAGGAACCACGGCGAGACGAGCGGCGGCGAGCAGCGACGCTCAGCAGCGTCATCGTGCCCGCCATCGCGAACAGGACGCGCTCGAGCGGCCAGCCGCGCGACCGGGGAGTCGGTGGAGTCGGTGGAGCAGGTCGTTGCGGTGGTCATGCGAGGCCTCCGGTGAGGATCTGGTCGAGTTCATGGATCTGCTGGCGCAGTCCGCCGCAGACCTGGTCGCAGAGCGCGAACACGCCCTCGTCGGCGATCGCGTAGCGCACGAACGTGCCGTGCTTGCTGCGCTGGACGATCCCGGCCTGGTGCATCAGGCCCAGGTGCTTGGAGACGTTCTGCTGCGAGGCGCCGAGCCGGTCGGTCAGCTCGCCGACCGTCGCGTCGCCATCGCGCAGCGCGTCGAGCAGCTTGATGCGCATCGGCTCGCCGAGGAGGCGGAAGCGCTGGGCGATCAGCTCGGCGAGCTGATCGGGGAGCGGGTGCGGGACATCCATGCGAAGCAGTGTACCACCACACCGTTGTATGTGCGTATGGGTGTGAACTACGGATCCGGTTCGTAGTAAGGACCGATGCGGGTCAGCCCCCGCCCGACGATCGTTGGAGTCGCCCTGCTGTCTCTCGAAAGGAGGGCGGCACCGTGTCCGCCTCGAGTTCCAAGCGCGCCGTCGTCGTCGGGTCCAGCTTCGCCGGCATGACCGCCGCGCTCGAACTGCGCAAGCGCCTGGACGCCCAGCACGAGGTCGTCGTCCTCGACCCGCACGCAGACTTCACGTTCATCCCGTCGCTGATCTGGCTGCCGTTCGGAATGCGCGAGCCCAAGGATGTGACCTTCCCGCTCGCCCCCATGTACGCCAAGCAGGGCATCCGCTTCATCAACGAGGCGGCCACCGGCTTCGACCTCGACGCGCACACGGTGACGACGAGCTCCGGGCAGGAGCTCAGCTACGACCGCCTGCTGCTCGCCACCGGCCCGCGACTCGCCTTCGAGAAGGTCCCGGGCCTCGGCCCGGTCGACGGTCACACCCAGTCGGTCTGCAACCTCGAGCACGCACTCCTGACGCGGGACGCCTGGGAGCGCTTCCTGGAGAACCCCGGGCCGGTCGTCGTCGGCACCGCCCAGGGCGGCTCGTGCTTCGGCGCCTCCTACGAGTTCCTCCTGAACACCCAGCACCAGATCAAGAAGGCGGGCCTGCAGGACGTCGCACCGCTGACCTTCATCACCGCCGAGCCGTTCCTCGGCCATTTCGGCCTCGGCGGCGTCTCCGACTCCCAGAAGCGAGTCGAGAAGTTCTTCGACAAGCTCGGCATCGAGGGCATCCCCAACAACGTCATCACGGAGGTCCGCGACGGCGAGATCGAGCTCGACGGCGGCCGCGTCCTCCCGTTCGCCTTCTCCATGATCGTGCCGCCGTTCACCGGCGTCGACGCGATCCGCCAGACCGAGGGCCTGGGCAACCCGATGGGCTTCCTCCCCGTCAACGACGAGTTCCGCCACACCGACATCGAGGACGTCTACGCCGCTGGTGTCGACATCGCGATCGCCCCGCCGCAGCAGACCCTCGTCCCCGCCGGCGTCCCCAAGACCGGGCAGATGAGCGAGGTCATGGCCAAGGTCGCAGCGCAGAACATCACCGCCGACCTGCAGGGCGGCGAGCGCCGCTCCATGCCGATGTCCGAGATGGAGGCCATCTGCATCCTCGACGCGGGCAACAACGGGATCATCTTCAAGGCCGACCACGTCCTCGGCACCTCCGAGCACCCGCACGTCATGACCGGCCCGCAGGCCCACTGGGCGAAGATCGCGTTCGAGCGGATCTTCCTCGCCAGCCGCAAGCGCGGCCGCGTCGTGCTGTGAGCCTGAAGGAGATCCCGGCCGCATGAGCCCGCTGGTGCTGGTCGTCGACGACGAGCGCAAGATCCGCGAGCTCGTGCGCTCGTACCTCGAACGGGCGGGCATCGACGTGCTCACGAGCGGGTCCGGTGCCGAGGCGCTCGAGATGGCCGGTCGCGCCCGGCCCGATCTCGTGGTGCTCGACCTCGGCCTGCCCGACGTGCCCGGCGACGAGGTCGCGCGCGAACTGCGCCGGGCCGGGGACCTCCCGATCCTGATGCTGACGGCGCGCGCCACCGAAGCGGACCGCGTGCACGGTCTCGAGCTCGGGGCCGACGACTACGTCACCAAACCGTTCAGCCCGCGCGAGCTGGTTCTCCGCGTGCAGGCGGTGCTTCGACGCGGTCACGGCGAGCTCCCCGCACCGGGACCCGGTTCGTACGGCGGTGGCGAGCTGGTCATCGACAGCGAGCGGCGTGAAGTACGAGTCCGAGGAGCGGAGATCAAGCTGACACCGACCGAGTGGGGGCTGCTGGAGGCGCTGTCGCGCACGCCGGGGCGCGTGTACTCGCGCTACGAGCTCATCAACCAGGTCCGCGGCTACGAGTTCGAGGGCTACGAGCGCACCGTCGACTCCCACGTCAAGAACCTGCGCCGCAAGATCGAGGTGGATCCCGGCAC
This sequence comes from uncultured Solirubrobacteraceae bacterium, assembly GCA_963817295.1. Classification (GTDB taxonomy): domain Bacteria; phylum Actinomycetota; class Thermoleophilia; order Solirubrobacterales; family Solirubrobacteraceae; genus F1-60-MAGs163. The sequence continues at coordinate 97,249 of CAWFOF010000007.1, forward strand.
GCCGCGGATCATCGAGACCGTTCTCGGCGTCGGCTACCGGCTCGGCATCCCCCGTGACTGAGACGAGCGACCACAGCCCGCGGAGCTGGTCGCTCGCCACCAGGATCGCCATCGCGTTCGCCGCCGTGGCGCTGATGGCCGTCGCGCTCGTCGTCGCACTGGTCATCGTCAGCGCGTCCCGTGAGACCTCGTCCCTGGCCACCTCACAGCGACAGCAGACGGCGAACGCTTCAGCGGCAGCGGCCGCGAACGCATACCGGCGGGCAGGCGGATGGGCCGGCGCCGACCTGACCACCGCTCAGCAGCTCGCACAACAGAGTGGCGGGAGCGTCACGATCCGCGACGCGCGGGGCCAGGTCATCGCTTCTGCCGGGATGATGCAGGGGTCGATGGGAGCCTCCGGCATGGCAGCCGGATCAGGCACGCCGATGGGACCGAACGCTGCGAGCGCACCGGTTCGGGTCGCCGGTGGCACCGTCGGCTCAGTCGTGGTCCGATCTCCCGGATCAGGTCTGTCCCGTTCTGAGCAGCGGCTCCGCGATCGCCTCGTGACCATCGCCATTGTCGGTGGCGCGCTCGCCGTGATCCTCGCGCTGGGCGCCGCACTGCTCGTCGCCCGGCGTCTCACCGCCCCGCTGGGCCGGCTCACCCGTGCCACCCGGGCCCTCGAGGCCGGTGAACCCGGAGCGCGCGCGGCGGCCGCCGATGCGCCAGGTGAGATCGGTGACCTCTCCCGCGCCTTCGACCGCATGGCGCAGACGCTCGACGACCAGGCAGCCCAGCGCCACTCACTGCTCGCCGAGATCGCCCACGAGCTCCGGACGCCCCTGACGATCCTGCGCGGCAACTGCGAGGCGATGGTGGACGGCGTCGAGCAACCGACGGCCGCCCGGCTCGCGTCGCTCCACGACGAGGTCCTCAGGCTCGAGCGACTCGTCACCGACCTCGAGACGTTGTCCGCCTCCGAGGCCGCGTTCGTCGAGCTCGACCGTGCTCCGGTCGACCTGGCCGACGTCGCCCGCGAGACGGTGTCACTGCTGAGCGGACAGGCGGCGGACGCAGACGTGCTGCTGACGACCGACTTGACCCCGGCGGTGGTCGACGGCGACCGGCCACGGCTCGCGCAGATCCTGGAGAACCTGATCACGAACGCCCTGAAGTTCACGCCCGCGGGCGGTGAAGTCGCGGTGCGCGTCGGCCCAGCCGATGGGCAGGCCGTCATCGAGGTCCGGGACACCGGGCGCGGCATCCCGGCCACCGAACTGGCGCACGTGTTCGAGCGTTTCTGGCGCGGCAGTGATGCCGGCGGCACAGGTGGCCGGGGCATCGGCCTTGCGGTGGTCGACGAACTCGTCCGTGCGCACGGCGGACAGATCTCGGCGTCGAGCGAGCCCGGGCACGGCAGCGTGTTCACGGTGAAGATCCCCGCTCGCTGAGCGCCCCGAAACTCTCCACACGGCCTCCACACCTCCTTCACGGCAGTCCCACGAGCGTCCTCGATGCTGTCTCCACGACAACTCGAAGGGAGCAGTCATGAGAACCCCGAAACACATCGTCACGATCATCGCCGCAGGAGCCATCGCGGTCGCCGCGGGTGCCACGGCAGTCGCCGTCGCCGACCACCAGGGCAACGGGAACAACGGGATGGGCCAACGCCAGGGCGCCGGCATGGGCAACGGCAGCGCGCGCGGCATGGACAACGGGGCCGGCGGCACGATGGGCCGCCGAGCCGGCATGGGCGGAGGCTCCCGCATGGGCCAGGGCTCAGGGATGGGTCAGGGCTCAGGGGCGGGCATGGGCGACGCCGCACGTCTTCCGGCCCGCACCAACGAGGCGCCGCTGAGCACCAGCGAGACGGCCGCGGTGACCTACATGCGCGAAGAGGAGAAGCTCGCCCGCGACGTGTACGTCAAGCTCGCGGGGACCTCCGGCAACCCCGTGTTCACCAGGATCGCCGCCAGTGAGCAACGCCACATGGACGCGCTCGGCCGCGTCATCACCCGTTACGGCCTGACCGACCCGACGCAGGGCAAGGCCGCCGGGCAGTTCGACAACCAGACCCTGCAGCAGCTCTACAACCAGCTGATCGCCAAGGGCAGCGCCTCGCCCGCAGCCGCGGTCGAAGTCGGCCGCAGCATCGAGAAGCTCGACATCGCCGACCTGAACAGCCGCGAGGCGACCTCGAACCACACCGACGTGCGCTGGATCTTCCAGCAGCTCGAACGCGGCTCGAACATGCACCTGCGCGCGTTC
>CAWFOF010000008.1:0-594675 GCA_963817295.1 uncultured Solirubrobacteraceae bacterium
GGGGCTCCGGCTCGCTGCGGCGGAGCAACCCCAGGCGCCGCACGGCACGCAGGGCCGGGAGCGCGTCGCCGGGGACGAGCTGCAGGTGGCGGTAGCGCTCCGTCCGGTCGAGCGCCGCCTCGAGGTCGCCCTCGACGTCGAGCTCGCCGGACACCCAGGCGCGCGCGAACCCGAGCTCACCCGGGGCACGCAGGATGCGCGTCAGCGCGTCCGGGTGGCGCACGATCAGCACGGGCGCGCTGTCGCGCTCGCTGGTTGCGGGTAGCTCGCTGTCGTCCCAGAACCGCAGGCCGAACGCGCGGCCGCCGGGTGCGCGTGCGTCGAGGCGCCGGACAAGCGGCGCGAGCACGCCCGCGACGCCGGCGGGCGCTGCTCCGTGGGTCTCGGCCGAGAAGGCCGCCGTCGTCTCCTGCACGACCGTCGTCATGCTCCGTCAGGCTACCGGACGAGGCCGGCCGGCTGTGCATGGCAGGATCCGGCGATGGTCTCCCCGATCGATCTGTCCGGCCGCACCGCGCTCGTCACGGGTGCCAGTCGCGGCATCGGCGCCGCCACCGCACGCGCCCTGGATCTCGCCGGCGCGCGCGTGGCGCTCGTGGCGCGCGGCGCGCAGGACCTCAAGGCGGCCGCCGCGACCCTGACGCACGAGCCCGTGGTGATCACCGCCGACCTGGCCGAGCCCGGCGCCGCGCAGGCCGTCGCCGCCGACGCGCTCGGCTCGCTGGGCCGCATCGACATCCTAGTGAACAATGCGGCCGCCGCGGCGCGCCTTCCCAGCACCGAGCTGACCGGCGAGCTGATCGACGGCATGTACGCGGTCAACGTCCGCAGCCTGCTGCTGCTGACGAGCGCGCTGCTGCCGGGCATGGTCGCCGCTGGCCGCGGGTCGGTCGTCAACCTCTCGTCGATCTCGGGCGTGATGGGAACCCCCAACCGCGCCGCGTACGCCGCGACGAAGGGAGCGGTCGACGCCCTGACCCGCTCGCTGGCGATGGAGTTCGGCGCCTGTGGCGTGCGGGTGAACGCGGTCGCGCCCGGCGTCATCGACACCGACCTGTGGGCGCGCAACAAGGCGATCCCCGGCGTCGTCGAGCAGGTCAGCGCCCAGATCGCGATGCGGCGCTGGGGCACGCCGCAGGAGGTCGCCGATGTCATCGTCTTCCTCGCCTCCGACGCCGCCCGCTACGTGACCGCGCAGACGATCTCGGTCGACGGCGGGATGGCGCAGACGCTGGACCTGTACGGCGGCGCGGTGTAGGTCTCCCGTCCGCGACTGGCCATCCCGCCCGTTACGAGTTACGTTCTCGCCATCCGACTTTGGAGGGAGGAGCCGCGATGCTCCGGGAGGTCCGCAGTCGCCTCACGTACGCCAACGTCGTCGCCAGCATGGCGTTGTTCGTCGCACTCGGCGGAGTCGGCTACGCGGCGGTGAAGCTGCCGAAGAACAGCGTCGGAAACGTCCCAGATCAAGCCGAACGCCGTGACCGGGACCAAGGTCAAGAACAGCTCGCTGACCGGCGCCGACATCAAGAACCGGTCGTTGAGCGCCGCCGACTTCAGCGGATCGGCGCAGGGACCTCAGGGACCGAAGGGTGACGCCGGCTCCGAAGGGCGACCCCGGGCCGTCGACGGGGCCGGCGTTCAGGCGACCTGGCCGGCACGTACCCCTCCCCGACGATCGCGCCGGCGGACCCGCCGGTCTCCGTCGCCGAGAACCCGCGCACCGGCGACCCGTGCGGCCCCTCGGTCGCGCCCGCCACGATGGTGCTGTGTGGCACGGCCTCGCAGCACTGGCAGGACGGCGGCTTCGGCCTTCCGGGGATTCAGGTCTGGCGTGACCGGATCGGGCAGGTGCACATCCGCGGCTCCGCGACCTCTCACGACCGCCACGATCAACAGCGCTCCGGCGCTCTTCCTGCTCCCGGCCGACCAGCGCCCGAAGCGGATCCTCTCGTTCCCGGTGGCGACGGGGCAGACCGCCGGAGCCCATCAGGGAGGGACCGCGCTCCTGATCATCTATCCCGCGGGGTTCCCGGATGCCGCTGGGTTCGTCTCCGTGTTCAGTGCGAGCAACCCGAGCCAGCAGGTGATCCACCTCGGGGACGTGACGTTCCGAACGGACGCTTGATCCAGACGGCCTACCGGTCGCGCAGCGCCATCAGGCCGCCGACACCGCCGACGTAGGCGGTCGACCGCCCGGTCGCGCTGCGCCCGATCGCGATCCCCGCGTAGTGGTTGTTGAACAGGCCGCCGGCGCCGGCGAGCTGCTTGAACGCCACCTTGCCCGTCCGATAGTCGAGCGCCGTCCAGTACCACGGGTCCGCGCCGGCCGGGTCGCTGACGTTCTCGAAGGTGTAGATCAGGCCGTTCCTGGCGTCGCCCTTGGGCACGACCGACGGGGCGCGGACCGTCGTGTTGGTCCACAGCTTCCTGCAGCCCGAGCCGTCGGGCTTGATGTCGATCCGGCTGATGCCGGGCTCGCTGACGAGGTTGCGATCACCGCCGAGCTCCGGCACGCCGGGGATCGTGTCGTTGAACTTCGCGAGGTCGTAGCCGTAGTTGTTCTCGACGATCAGCGAACGGCCGAGCGAGATCAGCGAGTTCTCCGTCGCGCTCGCGCCCTTGCGGAACACCGGCACCTCGCAGACGACACGCCTGCGCGCCCTTGGCGACGCCGTCGCCCGCGCGGTAGACGACGACGTCCATCGGGTCGGCGTTGTCGGTGATCGCGACGTAGCCCGGCGTGCTGGAGCGCTTGTGCTGCGGGCCCGTCGGCCAGATCAGCGTCGGCGTGGTGCCCGAGCCGGCGTTGATCTGTCCCGGCTTCGCGACGCCGCTGTTGCGGTAGCGGGCGCTCCAGATCTTCTTGGGGCGCAGGTCGGACCCGGCGCGGAACTTGTACATCCCCTTGTCGGAGACGATGTAGACGCCGTCGTCGGCGACCGCGAAGGAGTTCTCGATCTCCTCGTTCAGCACGATCGATCCGCACTTGCCCGTCTTGGGGTCGAGCACGCCGACGGTGTCCTTTGGAGCGCCCGACGAACCAGTAGCGGCCCTGCGACGTCGGGCAGCGTCGAGGGCATCCGCTCCTCCGGCTGCAGGCACGGCTTGGGGTCGTATTCGGCGACCTGCTTGAAGCTCGGCACGCCGCCGCTCTCGCGCTCGCCGATCACGAGGATCCGGCGGTCGGCGCTGGCGACGACGACGCGATCGCGGTTGTCGAGGTAGAAGTACGCGCCGCCGGTCGTGTTCAGCGCCGGGTTCGTGCCCGCCGGCGCGGGCAGGAACGGCAGCTGCAGGAACGCGAGCGTGTCGAGCGTGACCGGGATCGAGCATGTACAGCGCCGGGCCCTGGTTCAGGTTCGTGCACGAGCCGATCAGCCGTCCCTCGGCGATCGAACGTCGAGCGTGATGCACGTGCGGCCGAACCCGGTCGACAGCGTCTGCGGGTTGCGTCCCAGCGGCCCGCCGAACTGCGTGTAGGAGTCGGTCTGCCAGGCGTCGTTGTGCGACGCCGTTCTTCGGGTTGGCCGCCATCAGCGGGTGCTGCCAGGCCGGGCGCACCCCGGCGATCGGCTGAGGCTTGAACGCCGCCCCGATGAACGCGGGCAGCGTCGGCGCGGGGCCGGTCGGTTGGATCGGCGTGGCCTTCTGGACCTGGGCCGCGGCGGTCTGCGCGGCAAGTGCGAAGACCGCTGCGGTGACGGCGACCAGGCGAGCGAGCATGCGCGTCACGGTACTCCGCGCGGAGCTACGGCGCGAAGTATGCGAGCGCACGCTCGGCGACGAGCTGCGGCTTCTCCTCGGCGATGAAGTGCCCGGAGTCGGGGACGCAGCTCGTACTCCCACGTGTCCCCCGGCCGAGCGCCGTCGGTCACGAAGTTCTCCGCGACGGCACGGTCGCTCTGCCCGTACAGCACGAGCGTCGGGACGGGTAGCGGTACCCGTTCGTAGCGACGCAGGCGCGGCAGTTCGTAGGTGAGGAACCGGCGGTAGAGGAGCATCGACGCGTGTGCCCGGGCCGGCTCGCGCAGCGCCGCCGCGAAGCTCTCGGCGTCGGCGTCGGTGAACGCGTCGGCTGGCAGTTGTCGCGCGCGCAGCGCCTTGGCGAGGAAGTCGGGGCGCGCGAGCGCGCGGGGACCGAGCGGCGTCGCGAGCAGCACCTGGTACCAGAGCCGCCAGAAGCTCAGCGCCGCACGCGGGTTGTGCCGCCCGCCGGCGAACGGCGGCGCGATGTTCAGCGCCACGAAGCGCTCGATCCGCTCGGGCTCGCGCAGCCCCATCAGGAAGCCGGTCCACCCTCCCCAGTCGTGGGCGAGCAGCTTGACGCGGTCGAGCCCGAGCTCGTCCAGCAGCGGCGAACATGTCGTCCGCGAAGCGTCTCCTTCTCGTAGCCGGCCGGCGGCGCATCGCTCCATCCGAAGCCGCGCAGGTCCGGGACGTGGACCCGGTGCTGCCCGGCTGAGCGCCGGAAGCACCTTGCGCCACGAGTACCAGTGCTGCGGCCAGCCGTGCAGGAGCACGAGCGGCGGAGCGTCGGCCGGGACCCGCCTGTGCGACGTGGAAGCGAAGCGCCACGCGCCTCGACGAACGTGTGCTCGACCCCGACGCCCGCGACCTGCGGGAACGGACGCGTCATGCGGCGACCCGGGCCTCGGACTCGCAGAGCTCCTTGAGCGCCTGGGCGGTGCGGCGCATGTCGCGCGAGACGGACGGCTTCAGCGCGGCGTTGACCAGCGGGCCGAGCGGGCCCAGCGCCGGCTCGTAGCGAAAGGCGTGCACGTACCGCGTGCCGTCGCCCTCCGGCGCGAGCGTCAGCTCCAGGCGCATCCACTTCACGATCGAGATCCCGGTTCCGACGTGCACCGTGTGGCGGCCGGGATCGACCGACTCGACGCGCCAGCTCGACCGGCTCTTGATCGGGCCGGCCACCGTGTTGCGCTCCTCGTAGGTGACGCCGACATCCGCCACGTCACTTGTCGTGCTGACCACCTCGTCGGTGTTGACGACCCACTCGGCGTACCGGCGCGTGTCGCTGATCACCTCCCAGACCTGCCGCGGTGGCGCGGCGATCGACACCTCGACCTGGATCAGCGTCTCGCTCATGCGCCGACCCTACCTCGCCGGTCCGCCGCCTACTATTCGCGCGACGATGTCCAAGAACGCACGGATCGCAGCGCTCATCGGGGGAGCGGTGGCGCTCGCCATCAGCGGGTTCCTCCTGGCCAAGCCCGGCAACGACAACTCGACGAGCTCCATCCCCGCCACGACCACCAGCGTCGCGACGACGCCATCCGCCACCACGACGCAGACGACCACGACTGCCACCCCCGAGCCCGCGGTCCAGACCGTCGCGGTAAAGGGCGGCAAGCCCGTCGGAGGCGTCGCGAAGCTCTCCATCGGCCACAACAGGACGATGCGCCTGGTGGTCACGTCGGACGCCGACGGCCAGGTCCACCTGCACGGCTACGACATCGAGAAGGAGGTCGGCCCGGGCCGGCCGGCGCGCTTCACCTTCAAGGCCGACATCACCGGCCGCTTCGAGGTGGAGCTGCATCCGAGCACGCAGATCGCCCAGCTCGACGTGACCCCGTAGCGCCCCCGGCGCGGCTATACTCCGCCGCTCTGCGGCTGTAGCTCAGTTGGCTAGAGCGTCTGCTTGCCATGCAGAAGGTCGAGGGTTCGAGTCCCTTCAGCCGCTTGTGGAAAGGCCCGCAAATCGCGGGTCTTTCTCGTTTCGCACGTTGCGGCGTCTGTCTCCCGAAACCATCTCCCGAGAGCGGTGGAGCACCGGCTGGACTCCGGCCATCGGGCGGCTCGTGCACGACTCCAGTGACGGAACTCCGTGGGGGGCCGGCCACCCGCGGGGGATGACCTGTCGGCGCCCCCGGGAGCCTGCTTGCCGTGTGTCGTGCCCCGGTTTCTAGCCCTCGGCGGACGACGTGGACTTGCGCGCTCCGAAGACCATCGGGTTGCCGGCGCTCGTAGTGGCCACGATCTAGGGACGCCGGCCGGCCGGGAGGAGGATCCCTGAGCGCAGGGCTCGCGCGGGGCGCAGCTCGTGTGCGTGGCGGCGTGCGTGCGCGAGGACGACGCTCGAGTAGCCTTGCGCCTCGTGCCCTTGCAGGTGGCGGACGTGCACGCGCGGGCTGAAGCGCGGCGCGAGGACCCGCTTCAGGTCGTGCTCGTCGACGTTCGCACTGGGGAATCGCTTGTCGCCGACAAGGTAGGAGCGGCAGTGGCGCAGGGCGGCCGTGATGAACAGGCCGCCGGGCCCGACCAGGTCGGTGATGTTCGCCATGAGGGTCTCCCATGTGGCGCGATCGTCGGTCGCGGAGTCCGCGCAGTAGGCGCTGATGACCGTCGCGTAGCGCTGGTCGAGGGCGACTGGGTGGCGCGCGTCGACCTGGAGCAGTCGCGTGATCTTGGAGCGGGTGAGCTCCTCGCGCCGCGTGATGTCCTCGTCGGTCGGGGCCGGGAGTCCCTCGCATTCGAGTGTGTAGCGGACGAAGGCGCGCCAGTCGTGGGCGGCAGGGTCGCGGGTGCGCCAGCGCTCGATCTCCTCGAGGTTCGCCGGCAGGTAGTCGCCAAGGTGGATCTCCGAGGCCTTGGGCGCGGCGAGGAAGACATGATGCAGCGTCGGCCCGGTGCCGAAGACCAGGACCGCCTCGTCGGCCGGGGCCGCTTTCATCGCGTCGGTGAAGAAGGCGATCGTTTCCCGCTCGTCTGGCTCGACGACGCGGTAGTAGTCGGCCAGGTAGTCCTGCGGCGCCCAGTCCGTGTCGAAGGACGCGCACCGCCGGCGACGAAGGAGCCCGCGCGTCAGGCGCGCGAGCGCGTACTCGTAGGCGCCGGCCCCGAGGTTCGCGCCCGCGAGGAACAGCAGCGCGTCGCTGGACGAGACAGCGTTCGTCAGGCCGGCGGCGCCGAACGCGCCGGCGTAGTACGGCGCTTCCTTGGCGAGCTCGGTGGCGACGTAGCCCGCGCCCGCGGCGACCCGCTGCGTGCGCGCCCCCCGCGCCCCGGTGAGCTCGAAGGCGGCCTTGGAGAGCGCATTGGTGCTGGTCGCGGTCCGGCGCAGGAGCAGCCAGTTGGCGTGCAGGTTCGCCCGCAGGCCGACGCCCCACAGCACGTACGTCGCGGCCAGGACGGCGAGCACGAGCGAGTGGTCGAGTTCGCTCAGCAGCCCGGACGCGACGAGCAGCACGCCGGCCGCCGTCGCCACCGTGTCGAGCGCATACGTTGAGGCGGCCGCCGCCGCGAGCGTGATCAACCACGCGGACAACGCCCGGCGGCTGCCGGGAAGGGTGGAGCAGTCCGTCGTCATCGCGGCGCCTCCTCGCCGAGATGTGCTCCTTCGTCCGAGTGCACGCCCCAGATGAGCCAGGTCCCCCGGTGCTGGCCGCGTCGCCTCCAGCGGCGTGTCGCGGAGGTAGGGGACGGTGTCGGCGATGGCGACCCCGCCGGCGCGCACGCCGAGCGCTGAGCGAGTTCGATCATCGCTGGAGCACGGTCACGGCGGGCGTCCCGCCGAAGTGCTCGACGGCGATCGCGGCGGCGACGTCCGAGTCGAAGGGCCGGCAGGAGAAGACGTCGATGAAGCAGCGGCCGAAGACCTCGTCCGCGTGGATGGTGATGGAGCTGGTCTCGATGAACTGCAGCGCCGACCAGCCTTCGAGCTCGTGGTCGCCGAAGCGGTCGATCATCAGCGCGCCGTGGGCGCGCATGCCGATGGCGGCGATCAGGGCCGGCACGAACCGGCGGATGCTGTCGGGATCGGCGAGCCGCGTGCTGTCGCCGCCGTGGAGGTCGATCGCCGCGAGCATGCCCCATGGGGCGTACGTCTGCCCGGCGCGTTTGGCGGGGGCCATCGTCGGCGCACATTCGCGCACCGCTTCGCGCTCGCGTTCGCGTTCGACCAGCACTCGGCGCAGGAGCTTGCCGGTGACCGACTTCGGCAGCTCGTCGATCTCCTCGATCGCGCCCAGGCGCTTGTAGGGCGCCACGCGCTCGGCGACGTAGGCGCTCAGCTCCTCGCGGTCGAGCGGCCCGCGCGAGACCACGAACGCCTTCGGGCGCTCGCCGTCGCGCTCGTCGGGCACGCCGATGACCGCGGCGTCGGCGACGGCCGGGTGGGTGACGAGCACCGCCTCGAGCTCGGCGGGGGCGACCTGGTAGCCGCGGACCTTGATCAGCTCCTTGAGCCGGTCGACGAGGAAGATGCTCCCGTCCTCGTCGATGTGGCCGAGGTCGCCGGTGTGCAGCCAGCCGTCGGCGTCGATGGTCGCGGCGGTGGCGTCCGGGTCGTCGCGGTAGCCCGCCATCAGCTGCGGGCCGCGCACCCACAGCTCGCCGTCCTCGCCCACCGGCAGCGCCGCCCCGCTACGCGGGTCGACGACCTTGGCCTCGGTGCCGCCCACGAGGAGGCCCACCGACCCGGGTCGCATCAGCGACGGGTCCGCGAGCGGGCAGACGGCGACGAGCGGGGACGCCTCGGTCATGCCGTAGCCCTGCCCGACGGGGCAGTCGAGCCGCTCGGCGGCGGCCTGCTCGAGCGCGGCGCCGGCGGGCGCTCCGCCGCAGCCGACCGTGCGCAGCGCGGACAGGTCGAAGGACGAAACGAGCGGGTGCTCGGCGAGCGCCGCCAGCAGCGGCGGCGCCACGAGCGCCTGCTGGACCCCGTGGGCCTCCATCGCCCGCAGCATGATCTCGAGGTCGAAGCGCGCCAGCGCCACGACCGTGCCGCCGTTCGCCAGCGCATGGTTGAGCACGCAGCACAGGCCCATGACGTGGAAGAAGGGCGCGAGGCCCAGCACGCGCTCCCCCCCCTCGATCGGGAACGGCACGGCCATCTGCACGAGGTTGGCCACGAGCGCGCGGTGGGTGAGCTCGACCGCCTTCGGCAGCCCGGTCGTACCGCTCGAGGAGAGCATGATCGCGACCTCGTCGGGATCGGGCCGTGACTCCGGCGCCGCGCCTCCGGCGGCCATCAGCTCGCCGAACGACGGCTCGCCGAGCACGATCACGTCGTCGACGCCGCCCTGCGCGGCCGCCTCGCGGGCGACTGCGGCCAGCGGGCCGACGGTGATCAGGATCCCGGCGCCCGTGCTTCGCAGCTGGCGTGCGAGCTCAGCGGCGGTGTAGAGCGGGCTCGCAGGCGTCACCGCGCCGCCGGCGCGCAGGCCGCCGTACAGGGCGATCGGGAACTCGGGGAGGTTCGGGAGGTGCAGCGCGAGCACGTCGCCGCGGCCGAATCCGCGGGCGGCGAAGCCGGCGGCCACTCGCTCCACGCCGCCGGCGAGCTCGCCGTAGGTGACCGTCCGCCCGCTCGCGCCGTCGATGACCGCCGGTCCGTCGGCGAGGCGGCCGGCGTAGCGCAGCACGAACGAGACGAGGTCGAGGTCGGGGACCTCGGGCTCAGGCCACGGGCTGCGCACCACCCGCTCTTCGACCGACGGTGGCTGCTCGCGAAGCGACGACATGACACGGCCTCCCTGAGGTTCCGTAAGAACCGTTCGGTTCGAACGATCACGACCTTACGCTACTATTCGCACCATGTCAACCGAACTGCGGCTCGGACCGACCTCCTACCTCGTGCTCGGGATCGTCGCCATGAGCGGCCCGTCCACGCCCTATGACCTCAAGCGCTACGTCCAGATCAGCGTCGGGAACTTCTGGCCCTTTCCCCACACGCAGCTCTACGCCGAGCCCGCGCGCCTCGCCGAGGCCGGCTTACTCGAAGAGACGCGCGAGCAGGCCGGCCGGCGGCGACGCCACTACACGATCACCACGGCAGGGAGCCAGCGGCTATCCGAGTGGCTCAGCGAACCCGTGAGCAGCCCGACGGAGTACCGCGACCTCGGGCTGCTGAAGTTCTTCTTCGCCGAGCTCGCCCAGCCCGGTGACGTGATCGCGCTCGCGCGCGAGCAGGCCGCCGCCCAGCGCGGGCAGCTCGCCCACTACGAGGCGATCGTCGCACGCTACCGCGGCCGGCCGGAGCTGGCCACGCGCGCGCGCTCCGCCGAGCTCGGCGTCCGCCTCGCCCGCGCCGCCGCGGAGTTCTGGGAAGACGTCGTCGAGCGCGAGTCGCGGGCCGACGCCGACGCCGACGCCGCTTAGGGCGGGGCATGGCACGGCCCGCCGTCGCAGCGGTCGACGATCTCCCCGCCCGCCGAGTTCGAGCAGGAGCTGTGCCATGCAGAAGGTCGAGGGTTCGAGTCCCTTCAGCCGCTTGTGGAAAGGCCCGCAAATCGCGGGTCTTTCTCGTTTGCTCGGACCGGGAGCGACCGGGCGGTCCCTACGCGTACAGCCCGTCCAGCCAGGCCTTGAGCGCGACTTCGCGGGCTGCTGCGTCGACCTCCCCGCCGAAGAGGTGCGCGCTCATCCCCACGACGCCGCCGAAGTGGTTGCGCCCGAAGAACCGGTAGAGGCCGTCGTCGGCGCGAACGCCGAGGAATTCCGGGGTCGCGTAGTCGACGACGCCGTCGAGCGGACCGGCGTCGCCCAGCACGGCGTGGACCTCGTCGCCGGCTGCCCCGTCCGCCCTGATGCCGAGCGCGGCCCGCAGCACGTGCATGGCGTCCGGCTCGCCGGCGGCGTCCGGGCCGTTGATCCCGAACGACGGCCGGCCGACGTAGGTGACCGGACGTCCGTTGAAGTGCTCCAGGTACTGCCCGAGGGTGTGGAGGTAGAAGTCGGTGTGCGCGCCGATGGCGTCGTACTGGTCCTCCCACCCGTCGGCGAGGATCCCGCTGTGCACGTAGCGCAGGTGCGCGGTGCCGCCGTCCCGCGCCTCGATCGCGTAGTCGAGGGCGTTGAAGGTGCCGTCCGGCGACTCGGTGCGGATCACCAGGCGGTGCGGCGGGTCCCACGTCGTCACTGGCCCGCCCTCGGGCGGGGCGCCGGCGTCCATCCCGGTCGGGAACATCCAGGCCGCGGTGGCGGCGGTGATCGCCGTCCAGACGTCGCCGGGGGCGGCGGGCAGCTCCACCTCGCGGTGGACCTCGAATTCGCGGCTCATGAACGGCGCTCCTTGGTGGTGATGGTGGGGTGCAGGGCGACGAGGAACCGGTGCCGGCGCCCGCCCGGCGCGGACTCGTCGTGGTACTTCGCGACCAGGCCGTTGACGGCGCCGGCCAGCTCAGCGGCGAACGCTGCCCGGTCCTTCGCAGAGGCGAAGCGGATCTCGCTGTCGATCCCGAGCGTCGCGAGCGGCCGCCCGGCGGCGCTCGCACCGGTGATGAGCTCGCCGACCTCGCCGACCAGACGCCCGGCGAGCGCGAGCAGCCAGCGCGCGGAGCGCTGGTCCGGCTCCCGCGACGGATCCGGGGCGACCGTCGCAAGGGCGGCCGGGGAGATCACGTAGGACGCGGCCGTCGCCTGGAGGACGCGCTCAGTGCAGTTGCCCTTGCGACGTTCCTCGACGAGCTCGACCAGCCCGTGGCGCTCCAGCGCCCGCAGGTGGTAGTTGGCCTTCTGCCGGGTCAGCCCGACGCGCTCACCGAGCGTAGTGGCGGATCCGGGCTCGGCGAGCTCGGCCAGCAGCCGCGCCCGGATCGGGTCCAGCGAGGCCTCGGCCGCCGCGGGATCGTCGATGACGGTGACAGTGTGCACCGGCGGCACCTTCTCACCGACAGTTTTATTTGTCAAGCCGGCGCGCACCCACGGAAGCCGGCCGTCTTCGGTCGGCGCCTGATGTAGCCTCGCGGGCGTTGCCTGACTCCGACGAGGTGCCGCATGCGTAAGTGGTCTTCTGGTCGTGCCGGCATGGCGCTCACGTTCCTGCTCGGTGTTGTGATCGCGACGGCTGCCACAGCCGGGGCGGCGAGCTTGATCACGGGCAAGCAGATCAAGGACGGGTCGATCAACGCGAAGGACCTGTCGAAGGCGCTCCGCAAGCAGCTCGCGAGGCCGGGGGTCACCGGCTCCACCGGCTCGCCGGGCCCGCCAGGGGCCAAGGGCGACAGCGGCGCGCGTGGCCCGTCGGCGTGGGACACGATCCCTCCCGGGACGACGGTGACCGGGAACTTCCAGGAGTACGGGACCGGCCTCGCGGGCAGCTACGAGGACCCGATCGCGTTCCCGGGCAGGGCGCCGGCGCCGGTGTCGGCCGAACAGGTGAACTTCGCGGCGGACAGCAGAACCGAGACGGCCGATGATGACCCGACGTGCACCGGTACGGCCCAGGCGCCGAGCGCCCCGCCCGGGAAGGTCTGCCTGTACCTCGAGCAGGCTCCGACGCCCGGTGGAGCCGCCGGCGTCCTCAGCGGAGACGTGGGCCGGCCGGACAGCACGCGTGGGTTCACGATCTTCTGGTCGCTCAATACGTCAAGCGATTACCGCTTCTACGGGACCTGGGCCTACACGGCGCCGTAGGTGGCCCGACCCTCCCGCCGCAGGCGACTGCCTGCCCGCGGCGGGAGTGTGTGTCAGCGCCGGACGTGCTCGCAGTCCGAGGCGACCTTGTCACCCGCGTCCGCGGTCACCGTGTCCGCGCCGGGCCCACAGGCGACGGTGTCGTGGCCGCCGCCGCGGGTGTTGATCCTGTCCCTGCCCGGACCGCCGACAATCCTGTCCGCGCCCGGTCCGCCGGACAGCACGTCGTTTCCGACGCCGCCGGCGATGTGATCGTCGCCACCCTGACCGTGGACATCGTCATTTCCGGTTCCGCCGCTGAGATCGTCGTTCCCGGGTCCGCCGTCGAGCTCGTCGTCGCCGGCCTGGCCCTTCAGATGGTCAGCACCCCTGCCACCGTTCAGCGCATCCGCGCCCGGGCCGCCGTCGAGCCGGTCGTCGCCCGCGTCGCCGCAGAGATCGTCGTCGCCTTCACCGCCGCTCAGGTGGTCGTTTCCGCCCTGTCCGTCGATGTGGTCGTCGCCGCGCTCGCCGCCGACGGTGTTGTCGGTGCCGTCGCCCTTCAGCCGATCGGGCTGATCGGAGCCGACCGGGGCGGTGTCCTCGCCGCTCGAGCCGCTCAGGAACCTCGCCGGAGCGGCGGGCGTGGCCGGACAGGTTGCGGGCGTCCCGTCGCCGCGAGGGCCCGAGTCGGAACTGTCGCCATCGCCGAGCGCCGGCATCACGCCGACGGCGGCCATCATGGCCAGCACCGCGGTGCAGGTGAGAAACAGCATGAAACGTCGCATGAAGAGCTCCTGTGGTCGGGGGCGCCGCCCCGGGATTGGTGCGCGTGTCGCAGGCTGGAGACCGTGTCCCGCACCACTCGTGACACGGGACGGACAAGTGTTGGCCCTCCGCCCCGCCTACGGGGAGACCCAGCCGTCGTCCAGATGCGGAAGCAGGAAGGCACGCAGGTCGTAGGCGGTGCCGGTGGGCCCGGCGTCCGCGTCGTAGTGGGTGCCCGTCCGCTCGATCCGCGTCATCGGGAAGCCGGCGGCGGTCAGGGCGTCGGTCTCGGCCTGGACGCCGGCGATCGGGTAGACCGCGTCCTGCAGATGCGCCAGATGGACGACGTTGAACTTCCACGCCGCCGCGGCGATCGACGCGGACTGGCTGGACCCCGTGTCCCTGAACGGCGATGAGTTCTCCACGAGGACTCCGGCGAAGGTGCTCGCGTCGTAGAACGCCATCCGGTACGTGAGGTCACCGCCGGAGGAGTAGCCGCCGAGCACGATGCGGTGCGGATCGATGTTGAAGTGCGTCCTGACGTCGGCGATGGCGGCCAGGACCTTCGCCGAATCGGCGTTGACGTCCCAGCAGTTGCCCTCCTGGCCACCGACCGCGATCGCGATGTAGTCCTGTGATCCCCCGGGCGAGACCATGGAGATGTCGTACTGACTCTGTCCACCGCAGCCGTGCAACCAGACGAACAGCGTGATCGGCGTGGCGTGCGAGGCGTCGTAGGCCGATGGAACGTCGATCCAGTAGTTCGTCAGCGCGTCGCTGAGCGTGAACACGCTGTCCTTCGCGAAGGGGACGGGGTCCGACGGCACGGACGACGGCACCGCGGGCGGTGTCAGCGGGGGAGCGGGTGCCGGCGCCTCGACGTTCATCCCCGGCGCGGCGACGGTGAGCCGTCCGACGGTCCGGCAGTTGTTCGATTCGGAGCGCTCGCGAACCCTGCCCCCGCTGTCGGCACACGCCCGGAGCGCGTACGAGCCGGCCGGGATGCCGGCCGGCACCTCACCCACGACCTTCACGGTCCGCGCCGCCACCCGCCTGAGTGCCGGGACCATGAAGCGCGCGACGACGCGGCGCCGGCCGGCCACCCTGATCATGAGCACCGCAGAAGAGCCCCCCACGATCCGGCCGGGGCTGCGCCGGACCACAAAGGATCCCGAGATCGCGCCGCCGTCGACGCGCACCGCGCCGGTCGAGACCACAAGATCGGGCCGCGAGGTCTCAGGCGCGACCGCTCGCGCCCCCAGCGCAGGCGACGCAGCCAGGAGGCTGAGAGCGCACGCCGCGGCGAGCGCTCGCCGCGCGTCCATTCAGCGCTTCTTGCGCGGCCTTGCCACGAGCGTGCGCGCGACGGTCGTCGGCTTCCCTCCCGCCGGATGCACCTGGACGAGGACCTTCAGCCGGCGTGTCTTCGCCAGGCGCTTGCGTGCCGCGCGGTTCAGCGTGAGCTTCAGCTTCGCGGTCCTGCCGGGAGCGATCGAGTAGTTCGCACGACCGAACACGGTGGCCGCGGCGTGAGCCGCCTTCGTGGCCCCCGCCGGCACGATCACGAGGTAGCCGCCGCACGGCTGCGTGGCCGTGGCCGGGCACTGGAGCGGGATGTAGAAGTGGATCCCGTCGGTGGTCGCCGGCACCGGCCCGTAAACCTGCGGCGGGCTGACGGCCTTGGACGGTCCGGTCCCGCAGCTCGAGCCGCATCCGGAGCCCCCCACCGGCAGTGGCGCCGGCGGCGGCGGAGCCACCGGCGGTGCGCAGTCGGTTCCGTGGAGCGCCGGGTCGGTGGGCTGGCAGTCCTGGGTCTCGTCCCCGTACCCGTCGTGGTCGGCATCGGGCTCGACGTCGGCGCTGATGGCGAGGGCTGCTCCGTACACCACCCCGTACCCCTCCCCCAGGTAGATCGAGCCGTTGGAGATGACCGTCATCGAGACGCTGGGGATCGTGTCGTACACCGAGAACCCGATCGGGTTGTCGGCGATGATCCCGACGCGCTCACCGGCCGCGATCGGCACGCGCGCCGGCAGGTCGAGCGGGGTGTCCGCGAGGATCTGGTTTCCCGCCGGGAGCTCGAACGAGGGGCCGACGAGGGAGGGATTGGCGTAGCCGTACCCGTACAGGCCATCGTGCGTGCCGAGCTTGAACGTCGCAAGCTTCAGCACGCGCGTCACCGTCTGCGGATCCGTGCAGCAGCCGGCGCGCACCCGCCAGTGTGTGATCACGCCGTCGGCGGGCGCCGCGACGAGCACGTCGGGGCTCGTCGAGCGCAGGTTGATGTACGAGCACGGGCTGTACTGGCCTGCCTGGCAACCGACGGCCGCGAAATGAAACCCGCCCGACGGCAGTGGCTGTGTGATGTCCGGCCCAAGCCGCACGGAACCTGGCGCACTCGACGACAGACAGAGCATCGTCGTAGCCACAAGCACGAACGGCGCGATACGGCGTCCCACCCCCATGGCGCAACCCTAACTGACCGGCACCTCGCAGATGGGCGAGTCGTCAGGCTGTGTCGCGCTGTCGCCCGCCCAGCGCGCGAAGAGCTTCCAGGTTCCGGTCTGCATCATTGCCTTGCTCGAGGTGTACGCACCGGTGGCATCCGTCTTGGTCGTCTGGACGACCTCGACGCCGCCGGGCGGCGTGATGTGCAGCTCGACCTCCACCCCGGCCAGCACCGGCGTGAGCGTGCCGCTCAGCGCGTAGGTGCCCGGCTTGGTGGCCGACGGGCAACCGAGGGTCAGTGTCGAGGCTGCGCGCGGATCGGGTGCGGGTGTCGGCGCGGGCGTCGGCGCCGGCGTGGGCACGGGGGCCGGGAACACGCGCTGGGCGACCTTGCGGATCCGGTCGGTGATCGCGTCGTCGAGTGCCAGCCCGGGCAGCCCGCCCGCGCCCTTCTGCGCCTTGCGGAACGTCGCGAGGCGCGTCGTCAGCAGTGTTCGCATGCGCCGCGTGGCCGCGCTCGTGTCCTTGAGGAAGATCGGGCGCCCCGCCTTCAGCACGGCGCGCGTGCCGACGGCCAGGATGGTTGCAGCGCTGGTGCGATTGGCCTTCTCCTTGGCCTTCATCAGTTTGAGCGCATCGGCGATGCCGAGCTTGTCGATCTTCTTCTGCTCAGCCACGGTGTCGGCGTCGTCGAGGGTGTGGCGCGCGAGCTCGGCGAGCGCGATCTCGATCCGCAGGCCCGCGGGCCGCGTGGCGCGGCGCAGCGCCGCGTTGCAGGGCGCCCGCACGCAGGACGGGATCTGCGTCGCGTCACGCAGCGCTGAGCGCAGCTGCAGGCGCAGATGTCGCACCTGCCCGTCGAGCGCGGAGACCTGTGCGCGCGCGATCGCGGCGCCCTGGGTGGTCGACACGCGCAGCGGCGCTGCCGTCACCGGCGTCGGCGGCGCGGCGACGAGCGGCGCCGGGCAGGACGACGAACGCCTGGAACTCCTGGAAGGAGTGGATGACGCCGGGATGGTTGCGCAGGATGTCGACCATCGGCGCAGCGCCGGCCGCCGTAGCAGCGGGTCTCGATGTCGGTCAGCGCCGCCGCGACGTTGCCCTCGACCTCGTAGTCGTCCGGCGCACGGCCGTCGCAGCTCGGCGCGGGACCGTAGTCGCGTGCCCAGTACTCGGCCCAGCCCTCGTTGAACGCGAAGCCCGAGCCCCGTCTTGTTGCAGGCCTGGTGCTGCTGGAGGTAGTTGTGGGTGACCACGTCACCCAGGAAGTGGCCGAGGTCGCCGTCGAAGCCGTGGCGGATGACGTGGCCGAACTCGTGGCGCGTGATGCTGTCGTCGCCTCCGCCGGAATACCCCGCGGGGAACCCGCCCGGCCACATGACCGTCGTGTGCGCCGTGAACGGCACGCCCGCGGTGATCGCGTCGGCGTTGATCAGCAGGCCGCCACCGGTCGCCGGCTCGGTGCCGGTGATGTCGCGGAAGTCCTGGTAGGCCTGGTGGAAGCCGCGCCAGATCGCGCACTTGTGCGACTGACCTGCGGTGGAAAGCAGCAGGCCGCCGATCGTGCGCTCGGCGACGTCGTTGCGCGCCCCGATCGAGTCGATCGACCAGTCGTTGATGCCCCAGAAGTCCTTCAGCCGCACCCGCGCGGCGTCGCGCAGCGCCATGCGGACGAAGTGGGTGTCCTCGTCGTTGCTCGCCGTGAGCGCGAACGTGCCGTCGGCGTTCGTGAATCCGCGCGCGTCGATCGAGCCGGAGAGCTCCACGGGCAGCCAGTCCCAGCCGCGGCGCCACAGCTGCAGCTCGATGCCGCCGAGCGGCGCGACGATCCCGCGGTCGTCGCACTGCCACTGGCCGCGGTAGACGGTCCGCGCGGCCTGCGCCGGAGCCGCGAGCACCAGCATGCTGATCGCGGCCACCAGGACGACGAGAACCCGTTGCATCGCCGTATCAGACCACGGCGCGGCGGCGGCCGGCGAAAACGTTCGTCCGCTCGTCTCCCGCGGCAGGCCTCAGGCGCCGGGAACGGCCGTCAGGAGCGTGGGCTCCCCGTCGTCGCGCGCGCTCGCCGCGACGGGCGCGGCGGCGAACTCGATGGCCTCGTCCTCGACGGGTCCACGGCGCAGCATCAGGATGTCGCGCGCGTAGTTCTGATGCAGGCGCCACGGCGTCTTCAGCCCCTGCTTTGGGAACTGGTCCAGCGAGCGCAGGACGTACCCGGACTTCAGATCGACGAACGGCTGGGTCGGGAACGCAGTCCTCAGGCCGACGCGGGGTGCAGCGCACGTAGCCGTGCTCGTCCATGTGGTTCAGCAGCCGGCAGACGTACGCGCAGGTCAGATCGCACTTCAGCGTCCAGGACGCGTTCGTGTAGCCGATCGAGATCGCGAGGTTCGGCACGCCGCTGAGCATCATCCCCTTGTACCCGACGGTCTCGGACAGGACGACCTCGCGGCCGTCGACGACGATCTGCATGCCGCCCAGCGCCAGCATGTTGAGCCCGGTCGCCGTGACGACGACGTCGGCCTCGATCTCCTCGCCCGAGGCGAGCCGGATCCCCGCCTGCGTGAACGTCGTCGACCTGATCGGTGACGATCGACGCGCTGCCGTGGCGGATCGCCTGGAAGAGGTCACCGTCCGGCACGAGGCAGACGCGCTGATCCCAGGGGTCGTAGCTGGGCGTGAAGTGCGTGTCGATGTCGTAGCCCTCGGGGAGCTGCTTCTCGACCCCCTTGCGGATCAGCGCCTTGGCGACCTTCGGCGCGCTGGCGGCTGAGCTGGAAGAAGGCGGTCGACAGCAGCACGTTCTTCCAGCGCACGAGCGGGTAGGCGACCTTGGCCGGAAGCGCGCGGCGCAGCACGTCGGCGATCGGGTCCACTCCCGGGATCGACACGACGTAGCTCGGCGAGCGCTGCAGCATCGTCACGTGCTCGGCCGTCTGCGCCATCGCCGGGACGAGCGTCACCGCCGTCGCGCCGCTGCCGATCACCACGACGCGCTTGCCGGCGTAGTCGATGTCCGGCGGCCAGTGCTGCGGGTGGACGATCTTTCCCGCCGAAGTCCTCGACGCCGGCGAAGTCGGGCGTGAAGCCTTCGTCGTAGCGGTAGTAGCCGGTGCACATGAAGAGGAACCCGCAGGTGAAGCGGACGACCTCCTGCGTGTCGGTCCGCTCGGCCTCCGACCGACCACCGCGACTCGGCCGTCGACCAGGTGGCCCGCACGACACGGTGGTTGAAGCGGATGTGGCGGTCGATGCCGTTCTCGCTCGCCGTCTCGCGAACGTAGGTGCGGATCGACGGGCCGTCGGCGATCGCCTTCGCCTCCTTCCACGGCCGGAACGAGTACCCGAGCGTGAACATGTCCGAGTCCGAGCGGATCCCCGGGTAGCGGAACAGGTCCCACGTCCCGCCGATGCCATCGCGGGATTCCAGGATCGCGTACGACTTGCCCGGGCAGTCCGCCTGCAGGTGATAGCCGGCCCCGATCCCGGAGATGCCGGCGCCGACGATCAGGACGTCGACATGTTCCGCGCTCATACCGGAATCATGACGGACGCTCAGCGCACGGCATCCAGTGCCTCGTTGACGAGTGCGTCGGCGTCGGCGTTGTGCTCGCGGCGCACGGTGCGCACGGTCCAGCGGTCGAACTGCGCTCAGCGCGGCCAGCGACTCGGCGTGCAGCGGCTTCATGTCCGCGTGCTTGACCTTGTACTGGCCGTTGACCTGCTTGGCGATCAGCTCGGAGTCGTTGACGACCTCCACCTCGGTCGCGCCGAGCTCGCGGGCCCGGCGGACTCCCAGCAGCAGCGCCCGGTACTCGGCGACGTTGTTCGTCGTCAGCCCGACGAACTCGCTGACGCGATCGACGACCTCGCCCTCCGGCGTCGACAGCACGGCACCGGCGGCCGCCGGACCCGGGTTGCCACGCGAGCCGCCGTCGACGTGGGCGACGAGCTTCACGCCGCCGAGGGCGGTTCGCCGTGCAGCGTCGGGAGGTCCCCGATCGCACGGCGCCGGCGACGACCCCGGAAGTCCGACTCGTCGGCGGTGGGCGGCCCACCCGGCGCGCGACCCGCGCGCCGGCGATCGATGATGACCGTCACGTCGGGGTCATCGGCGTAGTACGCGACGAGCTTGTCGTACAGCTCGGAGGCGAGCTCCTCTGGGACGACGCTGTAGATCACGCAGCGAACGCTACTCGTCGCGCTGGCGGAAAGCCATTCACGCGGCAGCGCCGTGCGGGCACTCAGGCGGGCTGGACGGCGGCGTGCAGCTCGCCGTGCTCGTCGGCGATCGCGTTCGGCGTGCGGTCCTCCGGGTCGAGCTGGTCGAGCTCGTAGCCCTTGCCGGTGGCCCGGACCCCGGCGATCTCATCGGCCAGGTCGACCTCGAAGCGGTACCAGGAGAGCTCCCAGGCGATGACGATCGTCACGATGCTCCCCTCGGTCAGCGACGGGCGCACGCTCACGAGCGGCGCGCCGAGCGTGCGAGCCACGCCGGAGATCGTCCGGCAGTGCTGGCTGGCGTTGAACAGCTCGATCGCGCGAACGGCCTTCATGTCGGCGTTCGTGGGGATCGCGTGCACCGAGCGGACCTCGCGGTAGAGCGGCGGCTCCTCGTACGGATGGGCAGGCTCAGCGGGCTCCGGCGGCGGCTGCGGCTCGTAGACGTACTCGTCGTCCATCACCTCGAGCAGCCCCTCGGCCTCCTCCGGGACGAGCAGCTCGGGGTCACCGTCGCTCCTGCGCGCGCGGATGCGATCCATGAACGACGTGCCGGTGCCGCGACGCGACCACCCGGTGCGCGCGCGTCCCGGCGCGGCGTCGGCGCCCTCCCGGATCCAGCCTTCGTGAACCGCCCGCGGTGTGCACAGCTCACAGACCAGGCGCCGCTCGCCTGCATGCAGGAAGACGTCGGGATGTTCGCCGCGCAGCAGCGTCCGCCCGCAGACGGCGCACTGCATCGGCTCCTGCATGGTGTTGATCTGGCGCGGGACCACGAACGACTGAGGGTAACGCCATCAGCGCGCGCGACCCCTCCCGATCAGGCGTGAACGACCTCCTCGGCGGCCTCCACGACCTTCTGGGCGAGGTGCCCGGGAACCTCTTGATAGTGCAGGAACTCCATGGTGTAGTCGCCGCGCCCGCCGGTGATCGAGCGCAGATCCGGCGCGTACGACAGCATCTCCGCCATCGGCACCTCCGCCTTGATCTCCGTCATGCCGGCGGCCCCCTCCATGCCCATCGGATGGCCGCGCCGCGAGTTCAGATCGCCGATCACGTCGCCGACGCACTCCTCGGGGACCGTCAGGGTGACGAGCATGATCGGCTCCAGCAGCGCCGACTCGGCCTGCGCGAGCGCTTCGCGCATCGCCAGCGCGCCGGCCAGCTTGAACGCCATCTCCGACGAGTCGACCGTGTGGTACGACCCGTCGGTCAGCCGGACGCGCACGCCCTTCACCGGGAAGCCCGCGACCGCGCCGTGCGCCATCGCCTCCCGGACGCCCTTCTCCACGGCCGGGATGAAGCTCGTCGGGATCACGCCGCCCTTGATCTCGTTGACGAACTCGAAGTCGCCGAGCCCCGCCGGGAGTGGCTCGATGCTGATGTGGCAGTCGCCGAACTGCCCGCGCCCGCCGCTCTGCTTCTTGTGGCGCCCGTGCGCCTTGGCGGGCCGGCGGATCGTCTCCTGGTAGGGCACCCGCGGCGGCTTCAGCGTCACCTCGGCGCCGAAGCGCGAGCGCAGGCGGTCGACGATCACCTCGACGTGCACCTGGGAGAGCCCGGCGACGATCTGGTCGCCCGTCTGCGGATCGCGATGCAGGTCGATCGTCGGGTCCTCCTCCTGCAGGCGCCGCAGCGCGGTGAAGACCTTGTCCTCGTCGCCCTTGGTCTTGGATTCCATCGCGAACGCCATGACCGGCTGGGGAAGCTCGATCGCCGGCATCGCGATCGGCTCGTCGCGGTCGGCCAGCCAGTCGCCGGCGCGGGTCTCCTTCAGCTTGGCCACGGCACCGATGTCGCCGGGGCCGAAGCCGTCGGCCGTCCGCGTGTCCTTGCCCTCGGCGACGATCAGCTGGCCGATGCGCTCCTTGGCGTGCGCGCGCGTGTTGAGGACGTGGCTGTCGGGCCTCATCACGCCCTGGTAGACGCGGAACAGGTTGATGCGCCCGGCGAACGGATCCGCACGCGTCTTGAAGACGTAGGCGAACAGCGGCTTGCCCTCGTCGGGCTCGAGCGTGATCTCGGGAAGCTCAAACGCGCCGTGCTTGACGGGCGAGGGCAGATCCTCCTCGAGCGCGTCGAGCAGGCGGTTCGTGCCGAGGTTGCGCGTCGCCACGCCGCAGACGACCGGGAAGATCCCGCCGTGGTTCGTGCCCTCCTTGAGCGCCGCGACGATCTCGTCGTGGGAGATCTCGGCGCCTTCGAGGTAGCGCTCCATCAGCGTGTCGGAGACCTCGGCGACCTCGTCCATCAGGTTCTCGCGGTAGGTCGTCGCGAGCGCGAGCAGGTCCTCGGGGATCGGGATCTCGCTGCAGTTGTCGCGACCGGCGCCGACGTATTCGTAGGCCTTCATGTCGATCAGGTCGATGACGCCGCGCACGTCCTGCTCGGAGCCGATCGGGATCTCGGTGGCGACGACATGCGCGCCGAAGGCGGCCTTCAGCTGCTCGAGGGTGCGAAAGAAGTCGGCGCGTTCGCGGTCGAGCATGTTCACGAACAGCATGCGGGCGAGGTCGAGCTCCTGCGCGCGCTGCCAGAGGCGCGATGTCGAGACCTCGACGCCCATCACGGCGTTCACGACGAAGACGGCGGATTCGCAGACGCGCAGCGCGCCGAGTGCGTCGGCGACGAAGCTCGGCTCGCCGGGTGTGTCGATCAGGTTGATCTTGCGCTCGTCCCACTCGAACGAGCTGAGGTGCGCGCTGATCGACATCTGCCGGGCCTGCTCGTCCGGGTCGACGTCGGAGACCGTCGTACCGTCGACCACGGACCCGAGGCGGTTCGTGGCGCCGGCCTGGAAGAGCAGGGCCTCGTGCAGCGAGGTCTTGCCACTTCCGCGGTGGCCGACAAGGGCGACATTGCGGATGCGGTCCGCCTTGTGCATGCCTTCACTCCTCTCGTTCGCAGTGCCGTTCCTCGACACTACCGGCGACCGATCGGCGCGACCACCCCCCGACCTCGCACCGTTGGTCAGGTGATCAATGCGACGAAACGCGGATCGGTGCGCACCGCTTCGAGGTCCGAGTCGTCGCGCGCCCACTCGCGGACCTCGTCGCCGCCGAGCTCGACCGCGCGGCTCAGGGCGCCGATCGCCGCGTCCGGGTTGCCGGCCATCGCCTCCATGCACGCGAGGTTGTAGGGCAGCCAGCGGTTGGTGGGCAGCGCCACCATCGCCTCCTGGAAGATCTCGCGGCCGCGGCGCGTGTCGGTCTTCGCCGCGCCGAGCCCGCGGAAGGCCCATTCCCAGCCGGAGACCTCGAACGGCTTGTCGGCCCAGCCGCCGATGGCCAGGACCGTCGTGCCGACCTCGAGCGCGTGGGCGTGGCGCTTGACCGTCGGATCGGGGATGAAGACGCAGGTGCCGGCCGGGGCGTCGAGCTCCTCACCGTCGAGCGTGAAGCGCGCATGGCCGGCGACGACGACGTACATCTCCTCGTGCCCGAGGTCCTTCTCGTCGTGCGGCTCGACGACCTCCTGCCCGACCTGCGAGGCGGTGTAGGCGTTGATGCCGAACGCCTGGACCCCGAGCTCGTGCCGCAGCGGGCGCCACGTCAGTGTGCCGGGCCCGTCCAGTGCTTCGACCTCGTCTATCCGGACCGACTTCCAGCGCGATGTCGTCACGGCTCGGTCAGCCGACCCCGAAGGCGCAGAACGGCCTTGGTGTGGAGCTGGGAGACGCGGGACTCGGTGACGCCGAGAACCTCGCCGATCTCCCGCAGGGTCAGGTTCTCGTAGTAGTAGAGGGCGATCACGAGCTTCTCGCGCTCGGGGAGCCGCGAGATCGCGTCCGCGACGCGGTCGCGCAGGTCGGTCTGATCCATCACCGCCGACGGATCGGGGGCGTTCTCGTCCTGCAGCGTGTCGAGCAGCGAGACCTGATCGCCGCTCGCGTCCCCGACCGACCACAGCTCGTCGAGGGCGGCGATCGAGGAGTTCGAGATCTGGAGCAGCGCGTCCTGAAACTCCTCGACGGTCATCTCCAGCTCGGCGGCCATCTCCTCGTCGGACGGCGCGCGCTGCAGCTTGTGCTCGAGCTTCTGGTTGGCGCGCTCGATCGCGCGGGCGCGGGCGCGCACCGACCGCGGAACCCAGTCCTGCGAGCGCAGCTCGTCGATGATCGCGCCCTTGATCCGCGTGATCGCGTACGTCTCGAACTTGATCTGACGCTCGAGCTCGAACCGCTCGATCGCGTTGATCAGCCCGAAGAGGCCGTACGAGATCAGGTCGGCCTCCTCGACGTGCGAGGGGAGTCCCGAGGCCATGCGGCCGGCGACGTACTTCACGAGCGGCGAGTAGGCCACCACGAGCCGTTCACGCGCGAGTTCGTCGCCGGTGCCCTTGTACCGGCGCCAGAGGTCGCGCAGCTCGATCGACTTGACGTTGGTCTCCATCAGGGTGAAGCCTATGCGCGCGGGTGGCTCGAACGGTACGCGCTGCGCAGACGCGCCGACTCTACCCGAGTGTAGATCTGGGTCGTGGAGATGCTGCTGTGGCCGAGCAGCTCCTGGATCGCCCTCAGGTCGGCGCCGTTGTCCAGCAGATGCGTCGCGAACGAGTGGCGCAGGGCGTGTGGGTGGATGCCGCCCTGGACGGCGGCGGCACGGGCCCAGACGCGCAGGCGACGGCGCACGTCGGACGTCTGCAGCCGCCGGCCGGACTTCGAGAGGAACAGCGCCGGCTCCGCCACACCCGTCCCGAGCGCCGGCCGCCCGCGTTCCAGATAGGTCGCGATGGCGCGCAGCGCATGCTCGCCGACCGGCACGATCCGCGTCTTCGAGCCCTTGCCCTCGACGCGGACCTCCTCGGCGTCGAACACGATTGCGGGGACGTCGAGGTCGACGAGCTCCTCGGCCCGCAGGCCGCAGGCATAGGCCAGCTCGAACATGGCGCGATCGCGCAGCTCGAGGGCGGTGTTCGCCGGAATGCGCTCGAGCAGCGCGACCAGCTCGTCCGGTCGCAGCACGCGTGGCAGGTCCGAGGACTGCTTGGGGCTCGGCACGAGCTCTGCGGCGTTCTGCAGGACGATCCCGTGCTCACGCAGCGTGCGGAAGCAGGCCCGCAGCGCGGCGAGCTTGCGAGCGATCGTGCTCGCGGCGCAGCGGCGCTCGGAGAGCACCGCGGCGTAGCGGCGCAGCTCACGCGCGCCGATCTCCTCCGGCTCCACGCCGAGCGCCGACGCCCAGGTCGCGAACTGCTGGACGTCGGTTCCGTATGCGCGCCGCGTCTTCTCGGCCGCGCCGCGGCGCCTGAGGTCTGCGTCCAGCAATCGCATCGCCTGCCGCCAGGCGGGCGCGATCACCGTCACCGGCATCGTCGTATCCTCGTGCGCAATGGCGGTGTTCTGCATCGAGACGTCCACAGGTCAGGTCGCGACCAAGCGACAGCTGGTCGAAGCCGGTGTATGCCCGCCGGACGCCGAACCCACTCTTCCGTGGCATCGGATCAAGGGGACGGACGACGCGACCACGATGTGGTACGCGGTCATGCGCCGGCAGGAGAAGCACGTGTTCATCGGTTCGCTCGTCTTTCGCCACGGAGACCACCACACCCTGCTTCTGGAGCGCGGATGGGTCGAGGTGCCGGTCGACGAGATCGGCGTAGAGGGCTGATCGGTGCTCTACGCGATGTAGATCGGCGTGCCCATCGGCACGCGGTCGTACAGCTCGATCACGTCGGAGATCCGCATGCGCACGCAGCCGTGTGACGCGGCACTCCCGAGTGAGCCGTACTCGCTCGGATCGACACCGTGGATCCCTGCGCCACCCTGGATCCCGATCCAGCGGGCCTTCAGAGGGTCGGACGGCCCGGGCGGGATGACCTTCCCGGCGAGCTTTCCGGCCCAGGGACTGTTGGGGACGTACCAGGACGGATTGATCTGCTTGTCCTGCACGGTGTAGAGGCCGGTCGGCGTCTCGAGGCCCTGGCGGCCGACCGCGATCTTGTACGTCTTGACCGGCTTGAGGTCGTGGAACAGCTTCAGCTGGAACGTGCCGCGGCTGACGATCACGACGGTCGGGTACTTCTTCGCGAGCTCGTCCGTGGTGACCTTCGGCTCGACCTTCCTCATGCGGACCGTGAACGTCCGGTCCGCCGTCGGCGAGACGATCGCCGCCTTGATCTCGCGGTGCAGGGTGCTGGCCGGGACCTTCAGCCCGGCGGCGGAGGTGACGGGCGTGACGGTCGCGTCGGCGAACGAGATGCTCGCGTCGCGCGGCTGGGCGCTCGATCGAGCGGCGGACGCGGTCGAGCAGCCGGACGACGGCGTGGTCGTTGTAGGTCGTCTGCGGCTGAAGCTCCACGCCGAGCTGCGAGCCGGTGAGCGCCGCGAATGGCACGCGCAACGAAGTTGCCGTCACGGCTGCGCGCGATCGCGTCATCGACGCTGGCCTCGACGTTGGCGGAGATGCTGCGCCTCGCGGGCGGAGAGCCGCCAGCGGCGCGCCGCGCGCCGCAGGACGATCGGCCTGGCCAGCGGGTCGAGCAGCTCACGCTGCAGCTTGGCGCGCGCCTGCGCACGGCTGAGGCCGCCGACGTCGACTCCGCCGACGCTGACGCCCGCGGAGATCGTGTCATTGCGCGAGTTGTCGTACGCGTACGCGCCGACGGCGACGACGCCGACCACGGCGATCACGACTGCTACGACGATTACAGAGGTACGGCGCACGAACGAGGACTCCCCGGATTCCTGCTTTTCCCACCCCCAGGATACGCGACGCCGCGGGCGGGTCGCCCGCTTGCAAGCCGCGTGGCGTATCGCCTCTTTCGAGGCCGGAGGCCCGGTTCCTACTCGCCGCCGAGCACCGGCCGCAACGCGGCGCCGAGTGCCGGCCAGTCCTGCTCGGCGATCACCCGGCCGCTGAGGCTGAGCTCACGGTTCCACGGGTGGATGACCGTCGCGCCGACGATCCCGTGCTCCAGTGCCGCGACGAGGTTCACCGGGCTGTCGTCGACGAGGACGTCGATGCCGATCTCGCGGCAGCGCGTGATCTTGTCGAATGAGCAGTAGAGCTCGTCGTACTGGAGACCGATGGCGGTCAGCCAGGCCTCGGTCGCCTCGTGCGCCTCCACACCGCGGTGCGAGGTGATGTGGACGAAGTGACCGTCGGCATGCCAGGAGTTGACGATGTCGACGGCGCCCGCGTAGGGCTCGGCCGCCGCGACGAGCGCGGCGCTGTGGGTTTCCAGGACGCAGGCGTGCACCTGCTCGGGCTCGAGCTTCGTGATGCCCCACGTGACCTGGCCGGCATAGGGCAGGTCGACGCCGAATCGCTCGCGCGCGACCGTGGAGAACTGGTCCCAGTAGTGGTGCAGGGTCGAGTCGATGTCGATGGCGATGCGCATCCGCGGGAGTTGTGCCGCTCAGCCGTCGGCGAGTGTCACGGCGCCATGCGAGGCGCTCCCGACGAGCGCGGCGTACTTCCCGAGCACGCCGGTGCGGTCGGGGTTCGGCGGCGGCGTGTAGGCGGCGACGCGGGCGGCGATCTCGTCGTCGCTGAGCTCAACGTCGAGCCGGCGATTGTCGACGTCGACGGTGATCGTGTCACCGTCGTGCACGGCGGCGATCGGACCGCCGCGGAACGCCTCCGGGGCGACGTGGCCGGCCATGAAGCCGTGCGTGGCGCCGGAGAAGCGCCCGTCGGTGAGCAGCGCGACCTCCTCGCCCAGCCCCGCGCCGTTGATGGCGGCTGTGACGGCGAGCATCTCGCGCATGCCCGGGCCTCCGGCGGGCCCTTCGTTGCGGATCACGAGGACGTCGCCGGCCTTGATGGTGCCGGCGGTCACGGCGGCCATGGCCGCCTCCTCGCCCTCGAAGACGCGCGCCGGCCCCTGGTGGTGGCGGCGCTCATGCCCGGCGAGCTTGACGACGCAGCCTTCCGGCGCGAGGTTGCCGCGCAGGATCGCCAGGCCTCCAGTGGCCTTGATCGGGTTGTCGAGCGGGCGCACGACGGGCTGCCCGTCGGTCTCGACGGCCTCGCGCGCGTGCTCGCCGATCGTCCGGCCGGTGACGGTGATGGCGTCCTCGTGCAGGAGCCCGGCTTCGAGCAGGCGCTTGGCGACGACGGGGACGCCGCCGGCCTCGAACAGGTCGACGGCGACGTACTTCCCGCCCGGCTTGAGGTCGCACAGCAGCGGCGTGCGCTCGCTGATCCGGTCGAAGTCGTCGATCGTCAGCTCGACGCCCGCCTCGCGCGCGAGCGCGAGCAGGTGCAGCACGGCGTTCGTGGAGCCTCCGCTCATCGCCACAGCGGCGATGGCGTTCTCGAGGCTGTCCTTCGTGATGACGTCGCTGGGCTTCAGCCCGCGCTTGAGTACGTCGACGACGAGCTCACCGACCTCGAAGGCGACCTGAGGCTTGCTCTTGTGCTGGGCGTGGACCATCGCCGAGCCCATCGGAGAGATCCCGAGGATCTCGTACGCCATCGCCATGGTGTTGGCCGTGAACTGGCCCCCGCAGGCACCGGCGCCCGGGCTGGCGACGCCCTCGAGCTCGTGCAGCTCCTCGTCGGTCATCTTCCCGGCGGCGTGCGCGCCGACCGCTTCGAAGACGTCCTGGATCGTCACGTCGTGTCCCTGGAAGCGACCGGGCGGGATCGAGCCGCCGTAGAGCATCACCGCGGGGACGTCGACGCGCGCCAGCGCCATGACCGTCCCGGGGATCGTCTTGTCGCAGCCCGACAGCGCGACGACGGCGTCGAACAGGTGGCCGCGACTGACGAGCTCGATCGAGTCGGCGATCACCTCGCGCGAGACGAGCGAGGTCTTCATGCCGCTCGTCCCCATCGTGATGCCGTCGGAGATCGCGATGGTGTTGAGCTCCATCGGCGTACCGCCCGCGGCGCGGATGCCCTCCTTGACCTTCGCGGCGAGTGCGCGCAGGTGGAAGTTGCACGGCATCGTCTCGATCCACGTCGACGCGACGCCGATGATCGGCTTCGCAAGCGCTTCGTCGTCGTAGCCGATGCCCTTGAGGTAGGCGCGCGCGGCGGCGCGCTCGGGGCCGTCGGTGAGCGCGGCGCTCTTGTGCTTGAGGTGCGAGAGAGACTCAGTCATCCGGCAGAGCACACTACCCATAGGCGGCTCCGGCGCGACGCGAGATCGGGCCGTACCGCGAGCGACGTATCTCCGACGCGGGGGCCCGGGACGATGCTCATGTACGGCGCCTCCCCACACGACCGGGGGCGCACCAGAGGAGTGGTCGACGTGAACATCAGCGTGCAGCCCTACCAGGCAGATTGGCTCGTGACGGTCGACGGCGTCTGCCGCGGACGGTGCTCTGCTGCACGCGCGCTCGGCTTCGCTCGCCGCATCAAGACGAGCGTGACGCAACGTCAGGGCGTCGCGATGCCGCCGGCGTCGCCACCGACGCGATCATGCGGTGACCGGCGCATTCGCTGACGCTCCCACTCCTGCAGCCGCCAGAGGTCGCGCCGCACGCGCTTGGGGTCCACCTGGCGCCCGGGGAGATGCATGTTGGCGGTCTCGATGATCCGCCGCTCGTCGCCCGTGAGCGCCATCCACTTCGCCAGGACGTCGTCGGAGTCGGGCAGGCGCGCGCTGCCGTAGGGCCGCGTCTCGTCGGGGAAGTCGACGCAGTACTCGCTGAGCAGCTCGCGCGTCTGGGGCAGGAACGCGACGATCGGCTTGTGGGGGTAGATGAGGTAGGCGTACGGCGCCGCGGCGGTCGATCCGCTGCCGCCCTCCAGGCCGCCGGCAAGCGCTCCCCAGACCCGGATCAGGCCCAGGTCACGGTACATCTCCCATTCCTCCTGGTTGACGCAGGAGCGCAGCAGTTCGCGGGCGCGCTGCTCGGCGCGCCGCTCACGCCCCGGGTCGTAGTCCAGATCGGGCACGCGGGCGCGGCCGGCGCGGTGGCGCGCGATGTGCTCGGAGAGCGTCGGCCAGCCGACCTCCCACATCAGGGCGAGGATGACGATCCCGGTGGCGGCGAGGGCGAGTGCCATCGGTCCGCCCGGCTCTCAGGCGCCGCCGGCGGCGCGGGGGAAGAAGATCACACGGTCGGCATCGCGCGGGACGTCCGAGAAGTCCTTGACCATCCGCGCCTCGCGCCGTCCTCCCGGAGCCGCCACGGGAACAGCGGCCCACATCCCGAGGTCGAGCTGGCGGCGGAACTCCTCGATGAGGCGCTCCTCCTCCTCGACCACATCGACGTCGCCCTCAGCAAGGAGGATCTCGCCGTGCCCCGGCTTCATGCGCAGGAACTGCATACGACGCGAAGTATGCCAGGGGTGCGCGGCTTCGCGCGAACCGCCGCCTCGTCAGGTTGTCCCGTCCTCTGAGCGCCGGAGCGCCCGAGCCTGCAGACCGAGGACGTCGACGGGTCCGGGACCTGAGCCGAGAGTGCGCAGGCCGTCCCGAACGGCGGCCGACGCGGTCTCCTTGGCGATGCGCGCCGCCTCGAGCGGCGTCGCCCCCAACGCGAGCTGCGCGGCGAGCGTTGCGGCGTGCGTGCAGCCCGAGCCGTGGGCGGCTCCGTCGGGGTACCGAGTCCCCGGGAGCTCGACGGCCTGCTGACCGTCGAAATAGATGTCGGTCGCCTCCTCACGGTGCCCACCGGTGAGGATGACGACCTGCGGGCCGAGCCGGTGAACCGCGCGAGCGAGCGCGAGCCCGTCGAGCGTCTCATCGCCTGCGAGCACACGGGCTTCCGGAACGTTCGGCGTGAGCACCGTCGTGCGCGGGAGGATCAGCTCCATCAGCGCCGTCACGGCTCGTGATTCGAGCAGCCGCGCTCCCGACTCCGCCACCATCACCGGGTCGACGACGATCGGCGTCCCGGCGGCGAGGAGGTCGAGCGCATCGCTGACGGCCTGCGCCGTCTCGATGCTCCCGAGCATCCCGAGCTTCACCGCTTCGACGCCGAGGTCGTCGACGACCGCTCGCACCTGGGCGACGATCATCGCCGGAGAGACCGGCTCCACGGCGGTCACCGCAACCGTGTTCTGCGCCGTGATCGCCGTGATCGCCGTCGTCCCGTGGACGCCCGCATGCGCGAACGCCTTGAGGTCGGCCTGGATTCCCGCGCCGCCGCCGGAGTCGGAGCCGGCGATCGTGAGGCAGACCGGGATCGGGCGGTTGGGCATCGGCGCGGACAATAGGTCCTGCACCGTCCGGCTACCCACGAGAACGGACATAGCGTCCTCCCGGCCGGCGCTCGATGATCCCCAGCAGCTCGAGCTCGGTGAACGCTCTCAGCACCCGTCCAGCCTCGGCGGTCGACTCGGTGTTCGCGGCGACCGTGTCGCGCCCGGCGTCGAGCGCAGCGATGACGGCGCGCAGCTCGGGCGCGAGCTCCGCGGGCACGGAAGGGTGTATCGAGCCGAGCGTCGCGTCGTCGGCGCGGACCCCGATCACATCGTCGAGGACGTCCACGGCATGGCGCACGACGCGCGCCCCGTCACGCAGCAGCGCGTTGGCACCACTGCTGTGCCACGACGACGGCGAACCGGGTGTCGCCCCGACGTCGCGCCCGAGGTCGGCAGCGATCTCGGCGGTGATGAGCGACCCTGACCGCTCGGCCGCCTCGACGATCACGGTCATCTGGGCGAGCCCGGCGATGATGCGGTTGCGCGCGGGGAACGCCCACCGGAACGGCGTGGTCCCCGGCGGAAGCTCGGAGATCACCAGCGCGCGTGCCCCGATCCGCTCGTGCAGCAGGCGCCGGCGCGCCGGGTAGGCGCGCTCCGGGCCGCAGGCCAGCACAGCGATCGTCCGCGCGCCACCGTCCAGCGCACCTTCGTGTGCCGCACTGTCGATGCCCATCGCCATTCCGCTCACGACGGTGACGCCGGCCGCCGAGAGCCCGCGGCCAAGCCGGCGCGCCGTGTCCTGGCCGTCGTCCGAGGCCCGCCGAGCGCCCACGATCGCCACGGCGGGAACCGCTGCGCCCGCGAGCACGCCGAGCCTGGGCACATCGCCCAGGAGGTGGAGTGCCGCGGGTGCGTCTGAGAGATCACGAAGCCCGGCCGGATACGACTCGTCGTGAATGCACACGCACGCCGTCCCCGCGGCCGTCCAGTCGGCTCGCACTGCTCCGGCATCGAACCGGGTCCACTCCTCCCGGATCGCCGGGGCATCGCGTCCGGCGAGTGCCTCGATCAGCGTCGGATCGTCCAGCGCCAACACCTCACGGACGTGGCCGCGACGGCCGCGGCAGACCTCCAGGTGGGTCGCGAGCCGGCCGACGAGCCACGAGCGCCGCGCGCAGGCGTCGCAGCAGGTCATGCGGCCGCCGCCAACGGCTCTCCGTCGTGGCGATACCCGAGCGCCTGGACCAGGTGCTCGCGCTCGACGGTGGCCGACCCGGCCAGGTCGGCGACGGTTCGCGCGACCCGCAGCGTGCGATCACGCCCTCGGGCGCTGAGCGTTCCGCGCTCGTACGCGCGAGCCAGCTCGCGCAGCGCGCCGTCCGATGCCTGCGCGGCGACCTTCAGGTCTCGCGGCCGCAGCTCCGCGTTCGAGACCGGCAGACCCGTCACGGCCCGCGCGACCTGCCGCTCCCGCGCCGCGATCACCTGCTCGCGGACCAGCGCTGAGGTCGTCACCGGGTCGCTGTGCAGGTCCTGGGCGCTGGGCCTCCCGACCGGAACCACCAGGTCGAGACGATCGATCAACGGTCCGGACAACCGGCGGCGATGCCGCGCCAGCTCGGGCTCGCTGCACCGACAGGCCGCCCCGCCACGGCCGCACGGGCACGGGTTCGTTGCTGCGATCAGTGAGAAGCGCGTCGGAAAGCGGGCCGTGATCTGGCCACGGACGACGCCGACGTGACCGTCCTCCAGCGGCTGACGAAGCGCCTCGAGGGAGCGCCGGTCGAATTCGGAGAGCTCGTCGAGGAAGAGGACACCGCGATGAGCGAGCGTCGCCTCACCGGGCGTGGGGATGGTTCCCCCACCGACGAGGCCGGCGGCGGAGATGGTGTGATGCGGGGCGCGGAAGGGCCGGACAGCGATGAGCCCGTCGCCCGTGTGGAGTCCGAAGACGCTGTGGATCCGCGTCACCTCCAGCGCCTCCTCGCGCGCCAGCGGCGCGAGGATCGAGGGAAGGCGGCGGGCGAGCATCGTCTTGCCGGTTCCCGGCGGCCCCGTCAGGAGCAGATTGTGTCCGCCCGCAGCGGCGATGGTGAGCGCCGCGATCGCCGCCGCATGACCGCGCACGTCGCAGAGATCGGGCGCCGGGATCACGGGAGGTCTGTTGTCCGGCACCTCTGCGGGAGCGCTCCGCGCAAGCTCTCCGCTGAGAGCCGCAGGCAGTTCGGAGAGGCCGCGCACGCCGACGACCTCGACCCCCTCCACCAGCGCAGCCTCGCGAGCCCGTCCGAGTGGGACGATCAGCCCCGCGAGGCCGGCGCGACGCGTCCCCTCCGCGACGGCGAGTGCGCCGCGGCACGGGCGCACCTCGCCGCCCAGGGACAGCTCGCCGAAGACGGCGAATCGTGCCAGGGACTCGGCGGACAGCTGCCCGCTGGCGGCGAGGATCGAGCATGCGATCGCGAGATCGAATCCGGGCCCTGCCTTGCGCAGGTGAGCCGGTGCGAGGTTGACGGTGACGCGCCGCAGCGGGAACTCATAGCCGCTGTTCAGCAAGGCGGAGCGAACCCGCTCGCGGGCCTCGGACACCGCCCGGTCGGCCAGACCGACGATCGTGAAGCTCGGGAGGCCCGCGCGCAGGTCGGCCTCGACCGTGATGGGGCGTGGCTCGAGGCCATCGATGGAGAAGGTCATGACGCGGGCAAGCACGTCGAGGACGCTACGGAGCGTCACGTGACGCGTGACCCTCGCTCTGTAACGGATCTGCGACTTGCGGCGCACGATCTCGCGGCGCATCAGGCCCGGCCTGGGAGCTGCCGCGGATACGGCTCGGTGTCGTCGCAATCCGATGGTGAGTCGCAACCCGGAGAGGCCTACGGTCGCTCTCGTGTCCACCGATCCCCGTCACGCCCTCGGCCGCGCCGGCGAGCAACTCGCCCTCGAGCACCTTCTGCGGCTCGACTACGCCCTCGTGGCGCGCAACCACCGCACCCGGTTCGGCGAGCTCGATCTCGTCGTCCACGATGGGCGCGCACTCGTGTTCGTCGAGGTCAAGACGCGCCGCGCGTCGCGGAGCAGCGAGCCCACGCCGTTCGAGGCGCTGCACGAACGCAAGCGCCGCCAGGTCCGGCGAATGGCCTCCGCCTACCTGCATGACGTCAGCGAACGCCCGCGCGGCAGCGACATTCGGTTCGACGCCATCGGCGTGCTCATCGACGGGCGCGGCCGCCTCGTGCGCCTGGACCACCTCCAGGGGGCGTTCTGATGCTGCCGGCGCTACAGCGCGAGCTGCTGGTAGGCCATCGACTGGAACGACATCCGGTGCAGTGGGGACACGCCGTTGCGCATGATGGCCTCGCGGTGCACGGGCGTCGAGTAGCCCATGTGCCGGCCGAACTCCCATCCGGGGTGGCGTTCCTCCGCTCGCAGCATGAAGCGGTCGCGCGTGACCTTGGCGACGATCGACGCGGCGGCGATCGCGGCACTCGTGGCATCGCCGTCGATGATCGCCCGTTGCTCGAAGCCGAAGTCCGGGACCGAGAAGCCGTCGACCAGACAGATCGCACCGGGTCTCGCGACGCCGGCGAGCGCGTCCCGCAGAGCGGCGAGGTTCGTCTTGTGCAGACCGCGCGCGTCGATGCCGCGCACACAGCGCGAGACGACCGTCACGCGCGCCGCCGTCTCGAGCACGATCGGGAACAGCGCTTCGCGCGCGTCATGATCGTGCTGCTTGGAGTCGTTCAGGGCGCTCAAGGCCCGGACCTCTCGAACGCTGATGCGCTCGAGATCGAGCAGGACCGCAGCAGCGACGAGCGGGCCCGCGAGACAGCCCCGCCCGGCCTCGTCGGCCCCGGCGACATAGCGCACGCCGAGTGCGCGGTCGAACGCGATCAGGCGACGGCCCGACGAGGGCCGCCGCGAGGCGCGGCGGCGCGTGCGGGCCGTGCTCGGGAACCTCGGCGCTAGAGGAGGCCGATCCGCTTGGGGGGCCAGTAGGTGGCAAATGCGTTTCCGATGATCCAGGCCTTGGGAACTGGGCCCCAGAATCGGCTGTCGTCGGATTCGCCACGATTGTCGCCCATCATGAAGTAGTGACCGGGCGGAACCGTGATCGTCTTCGTGAATGTGCAGCCGGCTCCGGTGTTGTCAGCGCACGTGCTGCTGATGAACGGCTCACTCGTCGGCTTGCCGTTGCGGATCACCCGGCCGCTGCGGATCGAGATCGTGTCGCCCGGCACGCCGACAACGCGCTTGATGAAGTTCACCGAAGCCTTCTGGCCGGTCGGCTTGTCGCACGGCGCGTTGCTCGGAGGGCGCTCGCCACACTGGTCCGGAGGCGATTGCTCTGCGCCTGAAGGCGGGTGGAAGACGAGGATGTCGCCGACCTTCGGATCACCGAAGTGCGTTCCCACGCGATTCACGAGCACGCGCTGGCCGATCTGCAGCGTCGGCACCATCGACTCGCTCGGAATCCTGTACGGCTTGACGATGAAGGCCTGGATGCCGAGCGCAAGGCCCAGGGCCACCGCGACGATCATGACGAGCTCGAGCAGCGAGCTCCCGGCCGACGCGCCCCGGGACTTGTCCGGCTTGCTCACTTCTGATCGTCGGCGGGCTGCCCGGCCTCGTCGGCGCCGGCCTCGGCCTCAGGGGCCTCGACGGCCTCGGGCGCCTCAGGCTCAGCGGCCTCGGCCTCGACCTCGGCGACGTCGAGCCTCGGCGGCGGGCGCCTCGGTGACCTCGACCTCGGCCGCAGCCGCGTCGACGGCCTCGGTGCTGCCCTCGGCCTGCGCCTCGGCCGCCGTCCGCGTCGGCTTCGGCTGCCTCGTGCAGCAGACCTGCCTCCACGACGTCCTCCGGACCGACGTACCGGCGCTCGCGGACACGGGCACGCTTGCCCACGCGATCGCGCAGGTAGTACAGCTTCGCGCGGCGAACGTCGCCGCGGGCGGTGACCTCGATCTTCTCGATCTTGGGCGAGTGCAGCGGGAACGTGCGCTCCACTCCGACGCCGAACGACTGCTTGCGGACGGTGAACGTCTCGCGCGCTCCGTGGCCCTGGCG
The DNA here is from genome assembly GCA_963817295.1 of uncultured Solirubrobacteraceae bacterium. GTDB lineage: Bacteria > Actinomycetota > Thermoleophilia > Solirubrobacterales > Solirubrobacteraceae > F1-60-MAGs163. Next base: position 35,907 of record CAWFOF010000008.1, read on the forward strand.
CTTGATCACGACGCCCTCGAACACCTGCGTGCGGCGACGGGTGCCCTCCACGACCTGGAAGTGGACCTTGACGCGGTCTCCAGGCTGGAAGTTGGGTACGCGGCGCAGCTGGGCGCGCTCGAGTTCTTCGATGACGGTGCTCATGGCAAGTAGGAGTCGCGGGATCCGGTCCTGGGTTCGCGAGCCGGCGCCACCGATGGCACCGGCCGGGAGGCCGCTCCGCGAGGACCGATCAGGATAGCGAAGCGCCGCCTGACCCGGCACCGCGCTCGCGGCTGCGCGCCCGGCGCCAGTGCCGGATCTCCTCGTGGTGCCCCGACAACAGCACGTCGGGAACCGACCAGCCGCGGTACTCGGCCGGCCGCGTGTAGTGCGGGTACTCGGGATCGCCGCCGAGCGCCTCGCTGAACGACTCCTCGGCCGCGGAGTCCGCGTGCCCCAGCGCCCCGGGGAGCTTGCGCAGGACGGTGTCGCAGAGCACCATCGCGGCGAGCTCGCCGCCGGCCAGGACGTATCGGCCGATCGAGACGGCGTCGCTGCAGAAGTGCTGGACGATGCGTTCGTCGAACCCCTCGTAGCGCCCGCACAGGATCGTGACCGCCGGCTCGGCCGCCAGCTCGTTCACCAGCCCCTCATCGAGCAGGCGCCCCCCCGGGGTCAGGGCGATCACGCGACGCTCGCGCCGCAGATCCACCGGGTCGACGTTGTAGAAGGCGCGCAGCGCGTGGTCCATCACGTCGACCCGCAGCACCATTCCGGCCCCGCCGCCGAACGGCGTGTCATCGACCTGGCCGCCACTCAGCGGCGTGTGATCGCGCGGGTTCAGCGTCCGCAGCTCGTGGCCCTGCGCCTCGGCGTTGGCGATGTGGCGCTGGCTGCGAAACCAGTCGAACCACTGGGGGAACAGCGTCACGACGTCGAGCTGCATGTCAGACCTCCTCGCCCAGGAAGGCCAGGCTCACGTCGATCCGCCCGGATCGGATGTCGACGTTGCGCACCGCATCACGGACCATCGGCACGAGCAGCTCGCCGCCGCCGGAGCGCTCGACTTCCAGCACCTCGCACGACGGCAGCGCGCGCAGCGCGACGACGCGCCCCACCTCGCGCTCTCCGTCGGTGACGACGCAGCCCTCGAGGTCCTCGGCCCACCACTCGCCCTCCTCCAGCGCCGGCGTATCGGTCCGCGGGCAGCTCAGCTCGCCGCCGCGGACCCGCTCGACCGCCTCACGCGAGCGGATGCCGTCCAGGCGCAGAATCGGCTTCGCGTCGGTGCCGGCGCGGCGTACGACGCGCATCTCGTCCGCTCCCAGCCGCAGGCTCACGCCGAGCGCCAGCAGCTGCGGCCGTGGCTGCGTGACGTAGAAGCTGCCGTCAAGCCCGTGCGGCCGTCCGACACGCCCCGCGGGGAGCCAGGCTGCGGGCTCGCGTCCCGGACGTGCCACTAGTCGACGATGTCGACGAGTGCGCGGCGATTGTCCTTGACCGCCGCCGCCTTCACGACCGTGCGCAGGGCCTTGGCGGTCCGGCCACCGCGACCGATGATCTTGCCGTAGTCGTCGTCGGCGACGGAGAGCTCAAGGACGATCGTCCCGTCATCCTCCTCGAACGTCGCGACGGCGACCTCGTCGGGCTGGTCGACGAGCTGCTGTGCCAGATACTCGAGCAGCTCGCGCATCGAGCGGTGCTAGAGGGTGATGCCCTGGATCTTCATGAGCTTGCGGACCTGGTCGGTCGGCTGAGCGCCCTTGTCGATCCACGCGCGCACGCGCTCCTCGTCGAGCGTCACGGTCGACGGACTCGTCTGCGCGTTGTAGTGGCCGATGACCTCGATGAACCGCCCATCGCGCGGGGAGCGCTGGTCGGTTGCGACCACACGCCAGATCGGATTCTTCTTGCCGCCCACACGTGTGAGCCTCAGTCGTACCGCCACGGGTTCCTCTCGAATTGCACGGAAAGTCGACGACAGAGGGTAGCCGAACGCGCCCGCGACGGCCGCAACGCCGTCTCAGCGGGCCTGACGCATGAGCGCGCCGATGTCCGGCATCTTGCCGCGTCCCATCTGGCGCATGAGCTTGCGCATCTGGTCGAACTGCTTCACGAGCTGGTTGACCTGCTGCACGCTCGTGCCCGATCCGCGAGCGATCCGCAGGCGGCGCGAGCCCTTGATGAGCTCGGGGCGCCGACGCTCCTCGACGGTCATCGACAGGATGATCGCCTGAACCCGGTCGAGCTCGCGCTCGTCGACCTTCAGGTTCTTCATCTGCTGGCCCGCCAGCCCGGGCATCATGCCGAGCAGGGAGCTCAGCGGGCCCATGTTCCGGATCTGCTTGAGCTGCGCCAGGAAGTCCTCGAGCGTGAACTCGTTGCGCCGCAGCTTGCGCTCGAGCTCCTTGGCCTCATCCTCGTCGAAGGTCTTCTGGGTCTTCTCGATCAGGCTGAGCACGTCGCCCATGCCCAGGATCCGCTGCGCCATGCGGTCCGGATGGAAGCGCTCGAACTGGTCGAGGTGCTCGCCGGTGCTGGCGAACAGGATCGGCTTGCCGGTGACCGCCTTGACCGAGAGCGCCGCGCCGCCGCGCGCGTCACCGTCCATCTTCGTCATGACCACGCCGTCGAAGGCGACGGCCTCGGAGAACTGCTGGGCTACGTTGACGGCGTCCTGGCCGGTCATCGCGTCGACGACGAGCAGGATCTGGGTGGGCCGCACGGCCTTGCGGATCCGGACCAGCTCGTCCATGAGGTCGGTGTCGACGTGCAGACGGCCCGCCGTATCGACGATCAGGACGTCCTTGCCCTGGCGCTTGGCCTCGTCGAGAGCGCCCGCGGCGATGTCCACGGGATCGGCGTCGCTCCCGCGCTCGAACACCTCGACGTCCAGCCGCGAGCCGAGCGTGACGAGCTGGTCGATCGCGGCCGGCCGGTAGACGTCGCACGCCGCCATCAGGACCGATGAACCGTGCTCCTCCTTCAGGAACCGTGCGAGCTTGGCGGCGGCGGTGGTCTTGCCCGATCCCTGCAGACCGGCGAGCAGGATCACCGTCGGCGGACGCGGGGCGAAGCTCACGCCGGCCGAGGCGCCGCCCATCAGCGCCGTGAGCTCCTCGTCGACGATCTTGACGACCTGCTGCCCGGGGTTCAGGCCTCCGACGATGTCGGCGTCGAGGCAGCGCTCCTTGACGGTCTTCGTGAACGTCTTCACCACTTTGAAGTTCACGTCCGCCTCGAGCAGGGCGAGGCGGATCTCGCGCATCGCGCGGTCGATGTCGTCCTCGGTCAGCGTCCCGTGGGAACGCAGGTCGGAGAGGGTTGCCTGAAGCTTGTCGGAGAGCGCGTCGAACACGTCAGCCAGTCTGACAGCCGCGCGGCGCTATCCGGCGGGCAGCTCGGGCGTTCCCGGCGCGGAGGCCTTGCGCTCGGTCGCGGGTTCCGCCGACGGGGCGGCCTTCCCGCCGAGCCCGGCCACGACGCCGCCGAGGTTTCCCAGCGCAGTCGTCAGCTCACTCGGGATCACGAAGACCTTGTTCGCACTCCCCTGAGCGAGCTGCGGCAGCATCTGCAGGTACTGGTAGCTCAGCAGTGCCTGGTCGGGCTCGCCCTCGTGGATCGCCCGGAAGACGGTGTCGATCGCCTTGGCGTCGCCCTCCGCGCGCAGGATCGCCGACGTCTTGGCGCCCTCGGCCCGCAGCACGGCGGACTGCTTCTCGCCTTCGGCGGTCAGGATCGCGGACTGCTTGACGCCCTCGGCGGTGAGGATCGCGGCGCGGCGGTCGCGCTCGGCCCGCATCTGCTTCTCCATCGCCTCCTGGATGCCGGCCGGCGGGTCGATCGACTTCAGCTCGACGCCGTTGACGCGGATGCCCCACTTGCCGGTGCGCTCGTCGAGGACGACGCGCAGCTCGGTGTTGACCCGCTCGCGGCTCGTCAGCGCCTCCTCCAGCGTCAGCGCGCCGACGATGTTGCGAAGCGTCGTCACGGTCAGCTGCTCGATGGCCTGCAGCGGGCTGGCGATCTCATAGGAGGCGGCGCGCGGATCGGTGATCGTGAAATAGAGCACCGTGTCGATCTGCACGGACACGTTGTCCTGTGTGATGACGGGCTGCGGCGGGAACGTCACGACCTGCTCGCGCAGGTCGATCAGCGGCCGCACCTTGTCGACGAAGGGGACGACGATCGTCAGGCCCGGCCCGAGCGTGCGCTGGTAGCGCCCGAGCCGCTCGACGACGCCGGCCCGCGCCTGAGGGATCACGCGGACCGTCTTCCACGCGACGAAGATCGCGAAGAAGATGAGGAGTGCGACGACGATCAGCCCTGCGGTCATTGGTGCTCCTTAGATGCGTTCCTGCTCGACCACGAGCGCCGTTGCGCCGCGGATCTCGATCACTTCCACCTTCGTGCCCGCCTCGAACACGTGGTCCTCGTCGTAGGCGCGAGCGGTCCACATCTCGCCCTCCAGCTTGACGACGCCGGTGCCCTCGTCGTTGGCGATCCGCTCCGCGACCATCGCGCTGCGCCCGATCAGGGCGGCGGTCCCGGTGCGCGTGTGCGCCGGCTGGCGCAGATGGCGCCGCGCGATCGGCCGCACGAGCGCGAACGACACCGCCGTGGCGACGACGAACACGATCCAGGCGACGGTGGTGCCCGCGCCGACCAGCGAGACGCCGGCGGCCCCGGCGGCCCCGATCGCGAAGGGGCCGAGGAAGAAGCTGGTCGTGGCGATCTCGCCGATCGCGAAGATGACGGCGGCGACAAGCCAGATGACCCAGGCGTCCATCTTCACGGAGCCTACCGGCCGCGGGTGCCGAATCTCGGCCGGGTGCGGGCGTCACGGCGCCAGGAGCGCCTGGGCGAATTCGTCGGCGTCGAACGGGCGCAGGTCCTCGAGCTGCTCGCCGATCCCGATGAGCTTCACGGGGATGCCCAGCTCACGCGCGATCGCCAGCGCGATGCCGCCCTTCGCCGTGCCGTCGAGCTTCGTCAGGACGATCCCGTCGACCGGGACCGCCTCGGAGAAGAGCTTCGCCTGGCGCAGCCCGTTCTGGCCGGTCGTCGCATCGACCGTCAGCAGCGTCTCGTGCGGCGCGCCGTCGAGCTGCTTGGCGATCACGCGGCGAACCTTCGTCAGCTCGGCCATCAGGTCGTCCTGGGTGTGCAGCCGGCCGGCGGTGTCGACGATCACGACGTCCGCGCCGACCTCGCGGCCCCGCCGAACCGCCTCGAAGGCGACCGACCCGGGATCCGAGCCGGGCGGCCCGGTGACGATCTCGCAGCCGGCGCCGCTCGCCCACTCCGCGAGCTGCTCGACGGCCGCGGCGCGGAACGTGTCCGCCGCACCGAGAACCACGGTCAGGCCCTGCTCGCGGCGCAGGTGCCAGGCGAGCTTGCCGATCGTCGTCGTCTTGCCGGTCCCGTTGACGCCGGCGACCATGATCACCGTCGGCGAGGGGCGCAGATCGATACGCGGATCGGCCTCACCGCGTGCCTCACGCGCGAGCAGCTCGATCAGTCGCTGCTGCAGGGCCTCGCCGCCCTCGACCGCACCGCTCGTCGCCTCGTGCTCGAGCGTCTCGACGACCTCCGCGGTCGTGCGGGCACCGACGTCGGCCATGATCAGCGCCTCCTCGAGGCGCTCCCAGGTCTCGTCGTCCAGGGTGTCGAAGAGCGTCGCCTGGACCTCTGCGGCGAGCGCCTGGCGCGTCTTCGACAGGTTCTCGCGCAGACGCCGGAACATTCCGCGCCGGCGCTCGGGCTCCGGTTCGGCTGAGGCCTCCGGCTCGGCGTCGGGCACCGCCGCGCGCGCGGCGCCGTCGAGGACAAACACGTCGTTCCAGTCACGGGCCACAGCGATGCGCGACGATAGCGGAGTGCCTGAGCCGATCGAGTTCCGCGCCCGTCCCGCGGGCGAGCCGCCCGCCGCCGACCTGATCGAAGCGATGGTCGCCGAGCTCGCCGAGCTCTACGGAAGCCGCCTCGACGGACCCGGCAGCCCGTCCGCGCGACCCGAGGAGCTGGGTCCCCCGCACGGCGCCTGCCTCGTCGGCTACCTCGACGGCGGTGCGGTCGCCGTCGGCGCCGTGAAGCGCCTGGACGACGCACTGTGCGAGATCAAGCGGATGTACGTCGCACCAGCCGGCCGCGGCCGTGGCCTGGCGCGGGCCCTGCTCGGCGCGCTGGAGGACGAGGCGCGGCGACTGGGCTACCCGACGGTGCGACTCGACACGGGACCCGGCCAGCCTCATGCGCCGCGCGCTGTACCTCTCGGCCGGATACCGCGAGATCCCCGACTACAACGGCAACCCGCAGGCGTCGTTCTGGGGTGAGAAGCAGCTCGGCTGAGCTGGGCGCGATCAGGCCACGGCCGCGTGTGGCTCCGCGGCGTCCTGTGGCAGCCGCCGTGAGATCACCTTCGAGACGCCGTCACCGCCCATCGAGACGCCGTACAGCATGTCGGCGGCCTCCATCGTGCGCTTCTGGTGGGTGACGACGATGAACTGCGCGCGCTCGCGGTACTCGCGCAACAGCTCGAGGAACCGGCCGATGTTCAGGTCGTCCAGCGCCGCCTCGACCTCGTCGAGGATGTAGAACGGGCACGGCTTGGCGAGGAAGACCGAGAACAGGAACGCGATCGCCGTCATCGACTTCTCGCCGCCCGAGAGCAGCGACAGGCGCTTCATCGACTTGCCGGCCGGCGTGATCTCGATCTCGACGCCGAGGTCGTCTTCGGGCTCGCCGAGCTCCTTCTGCAGCTCGGCCTCCGCCGCGGCCTCGGCCTGCGCCAGCTGTGCGCCCTCGTCGTTCGGATCGGCGCCGCCGAACACCGGCTTGGGCCCGGAGTCCTCGCGCACGAGCCGCAGGCGCCCGCGCCCACCTGGGAAGCAGTGCGCGGCCAGCTCCTCGAAGTTCTTCGCCGCCGCGGCGAACGTCTCTTCGAACGTCTCGGTGATCTGACGATCGGTCTCCCGGATCAGCGACCGCAGCTCGCGCATCGCTGTCTCGAGGTCGGTGCGCTGGTGCTCCATCTCCTCGACGTGCGCCAGCGCCTCGTCGTACTCGGCCTTGGCCAGCGGGTTGACCGGCCCGAGCTGCTCGCGGCGCCGCGCCAGACGCTCGATCCGCGAACGCAGCGACGCCGCCTGCTCGGCCTCGAGCGGCTCCAGCGACGGCTCGGGCGGCAGGCCCAGGCGCCCGGCCAGCTCCTGGAGCTCGGAGGTGATCTCCGCCTCCTGGTCGCGCGACTGCTGGGCGCGAACCTCCGCGACGGTGACCGCCTCGCCGCACTCGCGCAGCCGCTGCTGGATCTGCGCCTCCGCCGACGCACAGGCGCGCAGCTCTCCGGCGACGCCCTCACCGGCGCGGCGATCCTCGTCGAGCTCAGCGGACAGGACGCCGATGCGTCCGGCCACCGCGCCGTGGGCCTCGACCAGGACGGCCTCGAGGCGCGCGATCGCCGGCTGCAGCGCCCGGTCGCGCGCGACCGCGCCGCGCAGCCGCGCGATCGCCTCCAGCCGCTGCTCGCGCTCGCGCGCGGCGCGCTCGGCGACGCGGCGCTCCGCCGCGAGCTCGCCGTCGAGCTGCGCGCGGCGAACGGCCGAAGCGCCCTGGTCGGGCGCGCTGCGCCGCTCGTCGATGAGCCACGTCGACGCGGCGCTCGTCCTCGACGGCGGCCGCCAGCGCCCGGTCCGCGTCGCGGCGCAGCCGCTCAGCCTCCTCACGACTGGCCTCGGCCGCGGCGACGGCCTGGGCGGCGGTCTCCCCCGCTCCGAGCGTCGCCACCTCGGCCTGGACGACCTGCTGGGACTCGGCGATCAGCGCATCGCGTCGGTTGCGCTCCGCGAGGACCCGCTCCTCGCCGCCCTGTGGTGCCTGGCGCAGCTCGCGCGTCGCGCCGAACCACGCCCGGCCGCCGACGAGTCACGGCGACACCGCGGAAGCTCTCAGGGACGCTTGCGAGGTCGTCGACGACCCACGCGTCGGCGAGCAGCCGGCGCGCGAGCGCGGCCGAGGCGTCGCGCGCCGGCATCGCCGCGGACGGCATCCGCCAGACGGCGGGCTCCTGGTGCCGGCGGCTCGCCGGAAGCCGGCTCGGCGCCCGCCAACCCGCCGACGAGCGCATGGCCTCCGTCGGCGCCGAGCTCGGAGAGCAGCGCCTCACCCGCGGCGAGATCCTGGACGATCGCGGCGCGCAGGCGACCGCCGAGCGCCGCGGCGACTGCGAGCTCGAGGCCGGCCTGCACCTCGAGATCGTCCGTCAGCGCACGCGCGCCGCGCGGTGCTCCGGCGTGGCTGCGCAGGTACTGGTTGGCGGCGGCGAGCTCGGCGCCGACGCGCGCGGACTCGCGCCGCGCCTGCTCGGCGCTGCGCTCGGCGGCGCGCAGCGCGCCGCGCGCGACCTCGCAGGCCTCGTCGGCCTGCGCGGCAGCGGCGGCCCGGGCCTCGAGGCCCGCCTGCAGCTCGGCCACGCGGGCGGCGGCGCCGTCGCGCTCGGCGGACAGCGAGGCCAGCTCGACCTCCAGCTCGCTTGCGCGCTCGGCGTCGAGCCGCTGCGATCTCGGCCTCGAGCGCCGCGATGCGCTCGCGCCCGGCGTCGTCGGGCGCGTCGGCCTGCGCCTGCGCCTCCAGCGCGGCGAGCCTGGCGGCGCGGTGCTCCAGGCGCTCGGCGATCGTCTCCGCGGTCTCACGCGTGCGCTCCAGGCGCAGCTCGATCCGGTCGCCGGCGGTGCGGGCGCGCTCGCCGCGCCGCGCGATCTCCTCGCGGCGCTCGGTGGTCGCCGCCAGCGCCTGCTCGGCCTGCTCGCGCCGCGCGGCGATCTGCGCGAGCTCCTGCTCCGCCGCCGTCGCGGGCCTCACGAGCGGTCCGTGCCGTCGCGGCGGCCTGCTCGAGCTCCGCGCGCCGCGTTCGCACGTCGTCGCGCACGAGCTCCCAGCGGGCCTCGAGCGTCTGCCGCTCGAGACGCTCGTGCAGCTCGGCGGCCTCGGCCTGGCGCTTGAGCGGGCGCAGCCGGGTGCGGGCCTCGCGCTCGACGTCGAGGGCACGGTCCAGGTTCTCCTGCGTGCGGTCCAGCTTCAGCTGCGCCCGCCGGCGGCGCTTGCGGTGCTTGCCGAGCCCCGCGGCCTCTTCGATCAGGAGCCGGCGGTCCTTCGGCTTCGACGTGACGATCGACTCGACCCGGCCCTGCGAGATGACCGAGTGCATCTCCTTGCCCAGGCCCGTGTCCGAGAGCACCTCGAGGACGTCGACGAGGCGGCACCTGGCGCCGTTGAGGCGGTACTCGCCCTCGCCGCTGCGGTCCAGGCGGCGCATGATCGAGATCTCACCCATCGGCATGTCGATCGAGCCGTCGCCGTTGTCGAGCACGAGCTCGACCTCGGCCGACGAGCGCGCCTGGACGCCGTGCCCGCCGCGAGAAGATCACGTCCTGCATCGACTGTCCGCGCACCGCGAGCGGCGACTGCTCGCCCATGCACCAGAGCACGGCGTCCGTCACGTTCGACTTGCCGGAGCCGTTCGGGCCGACGACGACCGACACGCCCTCGGCGAACTCGAGCCGCGTCCGGTCCGGGAACGACTTGAAGCCCTTCAGCGAGATCGACTTCAGGTACACGTCAGACCGCCTCCTCTTGGGCCTCGAGCGACTTGCGCGCGGCCTCCTGCTCGGCGGCCTTCTTCGACCGTCCGGCACCGCGGCCGATCTCCACGCCGGAGACCGTCGCGCGGACCTCGAAGGTGCGGTCGTGCGGCTGGCCCGAGCTCGGCCGTCACCGTGTACTCGACGAGCTCCCCGCGGGTGGCCAGCCGCTCCTGCAGCGTCGACTTGAAGTCGACCGGATGCTCGAGCGCCTCCTCGAGCTCCGGGATGAACGCCTCGACGACCGCCGCGGCCGTCCGGTCGTAGCCGGTCGAGAGGAAGCAAGCCCCGATCACCGCCTCGATCACGGACGCGAGCACGCGCTCGGTCATCACGGTGTCCGGGACGACCATGCCCTCGGGCGCTGCGGCGCGCAGGCGATCGGGAACCCCGATCCGCTCGGCGACGTCGCGGCACGAGGGCCCCGAGACGGTCTGCGCGCGGATCTTCGTCAGGCGGCCGGCCCCGTAGCGCTCCGCCTCGAGCCGCGGATACAGGTGCGCCGTCATCGCCAGCCCCAGCACGCTGTCGCCCAGGAACGCCAGGCGCGCGTAGGTGTCGCTGCGCTTCTCGCTCCACGACGCATGCGTGAAGACCTGCCGGTACAGGCCCTCTGGGAGGTCGTCGAGAAGATCGCTGAGGAGCTGCAGGGCTCAGGGGGTGCTTGGAGTGTGGGCAACAACGAAGTCGATCGCCTGACCCACCGTGAGGATCTTCGCCGCCTCCTCGTCCGACATCTTCACGCCGTACGTGTCCTCGAACTCCTGGACGAGCGTGTAGAGATCGAGCGAGTCGGCCTCCAGATCCTCCTTGAAGCGCGTCGACTCGTCGATCGACGACGGCTCGACGTCGAGTTCGTCGGCCAGATGGGTCTGGATGAGCGTGAGGACCGCGTCGCGGGTCATGACGAGGGAAAGCTAGAGGCGGGCGCGGACGTGGCCGCGGGCGGGACGCCCTTGAGCGCTCCCGCCGCCTCCAGCGCCGCGTGCGTGCGGCCGCCCACGTCGCCCGACACTCCGCGGGCCGCCAGCAGGATCGCCTGCGAGAAGCCGTAGCGCGTGAAGCGCCCGTGCGGCACGACGCCGAGCCGCCGCAGACCCAGCAGGTAGGCCCCGCCGGGCCCCTCGGGGTCGATCTCGTCACGGAACTCGCGCAGCGCCGGGCGCAGCAGCGCCCCGCCGGCCTTCGCCCGTGTCGTCGAGGTCGCGGCGTCGCGGACCGCGCCGAGGATCGTCTGCGACAGACCCTCCATGAGCTTCAGCGCGACGTTGCCGGTGAAGCCGTCCGTCACGACCACGTCGGCCCTCCCCGTCGCGAGGTCGTTGCCCTCGACGTTGCCGATGAACTCCATCAGCGCTGAATCGCCGGCGCGCCGAGCGAGCACCTCGTGGGCCTCGACCACCTCCGGCGGGCCCTTCGTCGGCTCCTCGCCGTTCGACAGCAGCGCCACGCGCGGGCGCTCGATGCCGAGCACGGTCTGGGCGAGAGCCGCGCCCATGAACGCGAACTGGACGAGGTGCTCGCTGCGCACCTCGACGTTGGCCCCCACGTCCAGGAACGTGATCGGATGACCGGGGATCGGCACCGGCGTCGCGAGCGCAGGCCGGTAGATCCCGCGCGCGCGCTTGACCTCGAACAGGCCGGCGGCCAGCGCGGCGCCGGTCGAGCCACCGCTGACGAACGCGTCGGCCTCGCCCGCGGCGACGGCCTTCGCGGCCTGAACGATCGACGCCTGGGGCATCGAGCGGGCGGCCCGCGCGGCGTCAGCCTCCTTGGCGATCGAGACCGGAGCGTCGACCACCTCCACGCCATCGGGAACGTCGCCGATCTCGTCGGCCGCGCCGAACAGCAGGATTCGGACTCCCTGGGCAGCGGCGATCGCAGCGCCGGCCGCGACCTCGGCAGGACCGAGGTCCGCCCCGTTCGCGTCGACCGCGACCGTGACGGTCATGCGTGCCCGCTAGTGGTCGTGATCGTGGTGGTCGTGCGCCTGGGGCGCGACGACCTCACGGCCGGCGTACGTCCCGCACGTCGGGCAGACGCGATGCGGGAGACGCGGGGTGTGGCACTGCGGGCACGAGTTGTACGTGGGCGCGCTGAGCTTGTGCGTCGAGCGGCGCTTGTTCGTGCGGGAGTGCGACTGACGTTGCTTGGGGACGGCCATGACGCACAGCAGGGTAGCGCTTCGGCGAGGGCGCTCGTCGCGTCGCGGCGTCCTGCTTGACTGGATCGCATGCCGACCGGGGACCTGCCGATCCGCCCGATGCGGCCCGAGGACGCCGTCGCCGTCGACGCAGCTCGGTGCCCGCGTCCTGTTCACCCCGCCCCCGGACGTCGACCCCGACGTGCGCCTCGCGCGCTCGGTCGCGCGGCTGCAGCACCTCGTGACCGGTGACCCCGGCGGTTGCTGGGTCGCGGACGGCGAGGACGGGATCGCAGGCGTCGCGCTGGCGCTCGTGCGTGAACGCATCTGGGGCCTCTCGCTGTACGCGGTCGACGAGGCCGTCCAGAGCCGCGGGCTGGGCCGGCGGCTGCTCGAGGCCTCGCTCGCCTACGGCGCCGAGCGCGGCGTGGAGGGCTGGATCATCCTGTCCTCGGAACATCCCGCGGCGACGCGTCGCTACGCGCGCGCCGGGTTCGACCTGCATCCCGGCCTGGCCGCCGTGGCGGTTCCGGATCTGCGCCGCGCCCCGGACGAGGCCGCCCGCGTCGAGAACGCGGGCATCGAGGGCATCCCCGTCGCGGACGCGATCGGCCGCGAGCTGCGCGGCGCGGGCCACGGCCCCGACCTCCCCGGGCTGATCGAGCAGGGCTGCCGGCTGCTCGTGTACGAGGAGCGCGCCTTCGCCATCGCCCGCGAGGGCCACGTCGCGCTGCTCGGCGGCCCGCGATCCCGATGCGGCGCAGATCGTGCTGTGGGGTGCGCTGACGACGTCGCCGCCGGGCTCCACGGCGATCGTCGACTTCATGACCGGCGCTCAGCAGTGGGCGATCCGCACGTGCGTCGATGCGCGGCTACCGCTGACGCCGGACGGCCCGGTCTGCACGAAGGGCCGGCTCGGGCCGATGCACCCGTACCTGCCCTCGGGCGCTTATCTCTGAGCGAGCGAGCGGCGGGCGCTACTGGTCGAACTTCAGCTCGCCGAGCTTCGACCAGCGCGGGTCGATCTCGGGCTCGTGCTCGTGCCCCGGCTCGTCGTTGAGGTTCGCGCCGCAGCGCGGGCACAGGCCGGCGCAGTCCTCGCGGCAGAGCACCTGCGCCGGCATCGCCAGCACGAACGCATCGCGCGCCCACGCCTGCAACTCGAGCTCCGAGCCGTGCACGTAGGGGCTGGAGAGCTCATCGTCGGGCTCCCCGCCGGACTGCTCGAACTCGCGCGCGTCGACCTCGAAGGTCGGCTCCGCGGCCTCCAGGCAGCGCATGCACGGACCGGCCAGCTGCGCGGCGAAGCGCAGCCGCAGCGACCAGCCGTTCCCGACCATCCGCGACAGGTCCAGGACCACCGGGACGCTCGCCGGCTGCGAGACGTAGCGGTCCGAGCCGAAGGTGAATTCGCCGAGCGCGACCTCGAGCTCCAGCCGGCGCGCCTCACCCGAGCGCAGGTTCAGTGCGGCGAGGTCGAAGCTGTCGGCCCGGGCTGGCATCGCCACCAGGGTAGAAGATGAGCCGATGCGCGCAATGACCCTCTCGCAGCCCGGTCGGGGAGGGCCCGGGGCTGGTGCTGACCGAGCTCCCGATCCCGCAGCCCGGACCCGGTGAGCTGCTGCTGCGCGTGCTCGCCTGCGGCGTGTGCCGGACCGACGTCCACGTGCGCGACGGCGAGGTTCGCGGATCGCGGCTGCCGATCGTTCCCGGGCCACCAGATCGTCGGCATGGTGGAGCGCGGCGGCGCCAGCGACGACCACGCCGGCCGGGACCCGGGTGGGCGTTCCGTGGCTCGGCTGGACGTGCGGCGCGTGCCGCTTCTGCCTCAGCGACCGCGAGAACCTGTGCATCGAGTGCACGCTTCACCGGGCTCGACATCGACGGTGGATTCGCGGAGTGGACCGTCGCCGACGAGCGCTTCTGCTTCGAGCTGCCGGCCGGCTACGGCGACATCGAGGTCGCCCCGCTGCTCTGCGCGGGCCTGATCGGCCACCGTGCGCTGCGCATGACCGGGGACGCGCGGCGGCTCGGCCTGTACGGGTTCGGCGCGGCGGCGCACATCGTCACCCAGGTCGCGCTGCATCAGGGCCGCCGCGTCTTCGCCTTCACGCGCGCCGGCGACGAGAGCTTCGCGGGCGTTCGCGCTCGGCCTCGGGTGCGAGTGGGCCGGCGACGCGCTCGCGCCCGGGGCCGGAGCCGCTCGATGCGGCGATCATCTTCGCCCCCGCCGGCGAGCTCGTCCCGGCCGCGCTGCGGGCGCTGGACCGCGGCGGCGTCGTCGTGTGCGCCGGGATCCACATGAGCGACATCCCGCTCGATCCCCTACGACATCCTCTGGGAGGAGCGATCGATCCGCAGCGTGGCCAACCTCACGCGCGAAGATGCCCGCGACTTCCTGGCGGTCGCCGCGCCCGCCGCAGTGCGCACCACGGTCACGACGTTCCCGCTCGAGCGGGCCGAGGACGCGCTGGACGCGATCCGCGGCGGGCGCGATCGAGGGCGCCGCGGTGCTCGTGCCGTAGCGTTCAGAGGATGCCGCCGACCGTCGAGCTCCTCTACTGGGAGGGCTGTCCGTCCCATCCGCGGGCGCTCGCCGACCTGCGCGCCGCGCTCGCCCAGGCGGGCCTCGAGCCGGGGTCCATCACCCTGCGCGAGGTGCCCGACGACGAGACCGCGCGGCGCGAGTCGTTCGTCGGTTCGCCGACGATCCGCATCGATGGCCGTGACGTCGTCGACCCGGGCGGGGAGCCCGTGGCGCTCGCCTGCCGCGTCTACCATCGCCGCGACGGCCGCATCTCCCCGGTTCCCGACCCGGAGGACCTGCGCGACGCGCTCGCGGCGGCGCTGGCGGCGGCCTCCCCGACACAGGAGACATGACGCCCATGAGTCTCGCCATCGGCGACCCCGCCCCCACATTCGAGCTGCCCGACACCGACGACGTCCGCCACCAGGGGCCGTCCGCCGGGGCAGCGGCCACCGTCGTCGTCTTCACCTGCAACCACTGCCCCTACGCGCTGGCCTGGCATGACCGCGTGGTCGCCGTGGCGAACGACTACGCCCGCCGCGGCGTTCAGGTGCTGCTGATCAACAGCAACGACGCCGTGCGGTATCCGCGCGACTCGTTCGACGCGATGCGGCAGCGGGTCGAGGAGGACCCGGCGGGCTTCCCGATGCCCTATCTGCACGATGCCACCCAGGAGGTGGCGCGCGCCTACGACGCCCGGACGACCCCCGACGTCTTCGTCCTGGACCCCGGCGGCCGGCTCGCCTACCGCGGCGCCCCGGACGCCGACAGCGACGATCCGGGTCAGAACGCGGCGTGGCTGCGGGGCGCGCTGGACGACGTGCTCGCCGGACGGCCCGCCCGGACTCCGGAGACCGAGCCGGTGGGCTGCTCGATCAAGTGGAAGCCCTGAGAGCTCGCCGGCGGATCAGTCCCTGGGAAGGTCGCGCTTGAGGATCTTGCCCGTCGGGTTGCGCGGGAGCGCATCGAGGAACACGATGTCGCGCGGCACCTTGTAGCGAGCGAGGTTCTGCTTGACGTGAGTCGCGCAGCGTCGTTGTCGCTGATCGGCGGAGTCCAGCGCGCGCACGACGAACGCGCGCAGACGCTCGCCCCAGTCGTCGTCGGGCACGCCGACCACGGCGGCCTCGAGGACGTCGGGGTGCTGGGCCAGCAGGTCCTCGACCTCGCGCGGGAACACGTTCTCGCCGCCGGAGACGATCATCTCGTCGTCGCGGCCGTCGATGAACAGCCGCCCGTCCGCGTCGAGATGCCCGACGTCGCCCGTCGACATCAGCCCGCCGATCATCTCCTTGCCGCCGCCGCCGGTGTAGCCGTCGAACGCCATGTCGTTGCCGACGAAGATCCGGCCCGTGACGCCCTGGGGCACCTCGTTCCCGTGATCGTCGAACAGCCGCACGATCGTGCCGTGCGGCGGGCGGCCGGCCGTACCGGGCGCGGCACGCAGGTCGTCCGGCCCCGCGATCGTCGCCCAGGCGACCTCGGTCGATCCGTAGAGGTTGTAGAGCACGTCGCCGAAGCGGTCCATGACATCTGTGGCGAGGTCGCCGGGAAGCGCGCTGCCGCTGACCGCGATCACCCGAAGCGACGAGCAGTCGTACTTCGCGAGCACCTCGTCGGGCAGCTCGACGATCCGCTGGAGCATCACGGGGACGACGACGAGCGTCGCCGCGCGGTGGTGGGCGATCGCCGCGAGCGTGTCCTCGGGGTCGAACCGCCGGCGGATGACGATCGACGATCCGAGCGACATGCCCATCAGGAAGTGCGCCATGCCCCACGAGTGGAACATCGGCGCGGCGATCATCGTCGTCTGGCGCGCTCGCAGCGGGATCGCGTCGAGAAGCGCCGCGATCGGCGCCAGCGAGTCGGGCTGCTTGCGCTGGGCGCCCTTCGGCGTGCCCGTCGTCCCGCTCGTGAGGATCACGACCTTCCCGGCCTCGGGCGGCGGCTGGAGCCCGCCCTCGTCCTGCCCGCGCATCAGGTCGTCGAGCGTCGGCGCGCCATCGGGATCCGGCCCGTCGGACCAGGCGACGAACCGCTCGCGTCCCTCGGCGGCCGTCGCCACGAACGACGGCGAACTCCTCGTCGTGGATGATCGCGACCGGCTGTTCGCGCTGGCACACGTCGGCGATCTGCGGCGCGGCGAACATCGTGTTGAGGAACAGCGCGTTCGCCCCGAGCTTCCCGACGGCGACCGCCGCGTCGACGAAGGCCCGGTGGTTGCGGGCCAGGATCGCGACCCCGTCGCCCGCCTTGATCCCTCGCTCGGCGAACGCGCGCGCCAGCGCGTTCGTGCGGCGGTCGACCTCGGAGAACGTCAGCGTCCCGCGCTCGTCGACGATCGCGATGGCGTCCGGACGGCGGATCGCTCCCGCGCTGTACCCCGCGGCGATCGTCGGGCCCCAGCGGCGCAGCACGTCGAGCGCGCGCACCAGCCTGTCGGGCCGCTCAGGCCGGACGAGGCCCGCGCGCGTGAGCGTCTTGGCGAGGAACAGCGGGTCGGAGAGGCGGTCGAGCATGCTGGTTGCGAGCCTACCCCTGATCGGCTCGCGGCAACACCAGGCCGGGAGGGATCGTCCCGTCGTCGATCAGCCCGTGGATGTCCGCGGCGCGGCGCGGGTTGAGGAAGACGTGCCGCTGGCCGACGCTCGGCTTCTCCTGCAGGAGGCCCGCGGCGAGCAGCGCCTCGCCGACGGCCCCCGCCAGCGCGCGGTCGCTCGGCGCGAACCCGCGGGACAGGTGCGCGAACTCGGTGTGATAACCGCCCCACTTCCCCATGCCGTTCAGTCGCTGCAGGATCCGGCGCGCCACGCGCCGGGCGTCGTCCGGATCCTCGTGCGGGCGCACGGCGGCACCGGCCGTCGTGCGGTCGAGCTCCGCGAGCACGGCGTCCTCGTGGGTGGCGACGGAGTCGGCGTCGGCGGGTGCGCCGCCGAGCAGGGCGATGCGCGCCGCGACGCGCAGCGGGTGGGCCGCGCCGATCGGCTCACGGCGGTCGGCCACGTCGTCGACCACGAGCGGGCCGAACGCAAGGGCTCTCGCGCGCAGGCGATCGACGGGGCGGACCTGATCCTCGAATGCCAGCGCCGCGAGCTCAGCGTCCCCGCCCCCGCGCCGACAGCACGAGGAATCCCTGCCAGCTCCCGGCCAGCATCGCGCCCACCTCGCCCCCGGCGTCCGCGAGCGCACCGACCGCGGCGGCCGTCAGCAGCCACGCGCGCTCCGCCACCGCCTCCGGATCGGCGCGCAGGACGACGGCAACCGGGAGCACCGCCAGGACGCCCTCCCCCGCATCGTCCGCGAAGACGACGGTGACCGGGGCTGCGCATCCCCGAGCGCGGCGATTCGAGCTCGCGACCGGCCCCGCTCGAGCTCGCCGGAGAGCAGGCCGCGCAGGCGCGCGCGGTGCTCGGCGGGGGCCGCGATGCCGCCGACCTGCGCCAGGACCGTGCCGAGCTCGTCCACCCGGCGAGCGTAGGTGCAAGATCCGCGGCGTTCT
This sequence comes from uncultured Solirubrobacteraceae bacterium, assembly GCA_963817295.1. GTDB lineage: Bacteria > Actinomycetota > Thermoleophilia > Solirubrobacterales > Solirubrobacteraceae > F1-60-MAGs163. The sequence continues at coordinate 53,699 of CAWFOF010000008.1, forward strand.
GTCAGACCCTGGGCGTACCGTCTGACCACAGACCCATGGAAGCCGCCACCCCACTTCATCCCAACCGCGTCGTGCTCGTCGGCGATCGCCTGCGCGTCGACAGCCTCGTCATCGACGACGAGCGCGCCGTCCTGCTCGCCAGCGAGCGAGCGGAGGCGGGCGAGCCACTCGACGCGCTGCTGATCCAGGCGATCGAGATCGGCGCGCGCGTCATCGGACGCGAGCAGACCGCCGCCGACACCGAGTTCGTCAAGGCGGAGTTCGAGCGCCAGGCCCGCGACCTCGAGCAGCAGTTCAGCCAGCGCGCCCAGCTCGTCGGGACCGACCTGACGCAGCGCATCGACCTCGCGTTCGGCGCCGAGTCGGGCGTCGTGCCGAAGCTGCTCGACAAGCACTTCGGCGAGAACTCCAGCGCCGCGGTGCAGCACCAGGTCAAGGCGCTCGTCGACGACCTGCTGCGCACCCACCGCGAGCAGCTCGCCAAGCAGTTCACCGCCACCGACGCGAGCAATCCGCTCGCGCAGTTCCAGCAGTCCGCGGTCGGCGCGATCAAGCACGCGTCCACGCAGCAGCAGGAGCATCTGCTGCGCATGAACGAGACGATCGTCGCGCTGAAGACCGAAGTCGCCGCGCTGAAGGCCGAGCAGGAGAAGGATCAGGCCGTCGCCGACGAGGCCGAGAAGGGCACGGCGAAGGGCCGGACGTACGAGGATCAGGTCGCCGACGCCCTGACCGTGCTCGCGGCGCCGCGCGGCGATGTCGTGACGGCCGTCGGCGACCGCAGCGACAGCGGCCGCAGCAAGAAGGGCGACGTCGTCGTCGACATCGGCATGTGCGAGGGCGCCGCGCTCGGCCGGATCGCGTTCGAGGCCAAGGACCGCCGGCTCTCCCAGCCCGAGGCGATCCGCGAGCTCGACGGCGCACTCAGCGCCCGCAACGCGGACTTCGCGGTGCTCGTCGTCCCGTCGGACGGGGAGCTGCCGTCCGGGATGCGCGCCCTGAGCGAGTACCACGGCGACAAGATGGTCGTCACCTGGAACGCCGAGGAGGGGTCGGCGCTGACGCTCGAGGTCGCCTACATGCTGGCCCGCGCGCGTGTGCTGATGGCCCGCGAGGAGGCCGGCGACCGGCTCGACGGCGCCGCGATCGCCCAGCAGACCGAGAAGGCGCTGCAGTCGCTGAAGGACGTGCGCAAGATCCGCAGCAACCTGACCGCGGCAACGACCGGCATCGAGGGTGCCAAGGGCGTGCTCGACGGTGTCGAGAAGGCCGTCCGCGGGCACCTCGACGAGATTCGCATCCTGCTCGCCGCCGGCGGCGAGGACGAGAGCGAGCCCGCGACCGAGCCGCTCGGCGATTCAGGCGGCGACGACGGGCTGTTCTAGGCGGCGCGGTCGTCCGCGTCGTCGTCGTCCTCGTGGCGGCCGGCGAGCCGGTCGCGCCCTCGCTGGACGGCGGCGATGAACTTCGAGAGGTTGACCTCGAGCGTCCCCAGGATCTCGTCGGCGTAGTCCTCCGCGCCGAGCCGGATCTCGCGCTCGCGAGCGCGGGCGTCCTCGATGATGTCCTCGGCGCCGCGCTCGGCCTGGCGCGTCACCTCTTCCTGCGCGATCAGCTGCGACTGCTTCTCGCGCGCCTCCTTGATGATCCGCTCGGCCTCGCGCTTGGCCTCGGCGAGCATCTCCTGGCGCTCCTTGACGATCCAGCGCGCCTGCTTGATCTCCTCGGGGATCGTCGCGCGCATCTGGTCGAGGATGTCGTAGATCTCCTCCTTGTCCACACGCACCTGATCCGTCAGCGGAACGGGCTTTGCGTTGTGGATGAGGTCATCCAGCTTGTCGATCAGAACCAGGACGTCCATAGCAAAGTGGCTTTCGTCAGCGGGCGAGCTCTTCCTTCAAGCGTTCCGCAACAGCCGGCGTGACGAGATCGTCGATCTTGCCGCCGAACGTGGCGAGTTCCTTGATCCCACTGGAACTCAGGAAACTGTACTGCGGACTCGCCATCAGGTAGAGCGATTCGATATCGGGCGCCTGCATGCGGTTGAGCTGGTTCATCTCGAACTCGTACTCGAAGTCCGAGATCGCACGCAGGCCCTTGACGATCGTCTTCGCGCCGATCGTCCGGGCGAAGTCGACGACGAGCGTGTCGAACGGCTCGGCCCGCACATTGGCGAGGTGCGCGGTCGCCTCGGCGATGAACGCCATCCGCTCATCGATCCCGAACAGCGTCGAGCTCTTGCGCACGGAGCGGTTGACGACGGCGACGACGACCTCGTCGAAGAGCGACGCGGTGCGCGTGATCACGTCGATGTGCCCCTTGGTGATCGGGTCATAGGACCCGGGACAGACGGCGATGCGGTTGGAAGGAGTCATGCGGTGTGTATGCGAATGAGGGTGTCCCCGTAGCGACGGTCGTGACTGGTCGGCAACGGGAGATCGAGTGGAGTGCGGCGATCGCTCTCGGTCACGACGCGCGCGGCCGGGGCGAGCAGCGGCGCGAGAGCGTCCGCGAACTCGGCCCCCAGACCCGGTGCGTCCCGGTAGGGAGGATCGAGGAAGACCAGATCGTATGCCTCGCCGCGTTCGCGTGCGCTGCGGAGGGCCGCCGCGGCGCTCGTCGGGACGACCGTCGCCTCGCCGGGACCGATCCCCAGGGCCGCGAGGTTCTCGCGGATGACGGCGATCGCGCGGCGGTCGCGCTCGACCAGGACGGCGCTGGCGGCGCCGCGGGACAGCGCCTCGATCGACAGCGCACCCGATCCCGCGAACAGGTCGAGCACGCGCTCGCCCTCGAGCGGCCCGAGCATCGCGAACAGCGACTCGCGCACGCGGTCGCTCGTCGGGCGGGTCACCGAGCCTGCAGGGACCGCGATCCGCCGGCCACCCAGCCGGCCGGCGACGACTCTCACGCGGGGATCGCGGTCTGCGCGAGGGCACCGTGGCTTGCGCGCAGCGCGTCGGCCAGCAGGACGTGCTCCGCAAGGAGCAGCTCCGGGTCCTCGTCGACGAGCTCGCGGGCACTCGCGCGCGCCCGCTCGAGCACCTCGGCGTCCTGTGGCAGCTGCGCGAAGCGAAACGCGGCGACCCCGGACTGGCGCGTGCCGGTCAGCTCACCCTCGCCGCGCAGTCGCAGGTCGATCTCCGCCAGGCGAAAGCCATCCGAGTGCTCGGCGAGCGCCGCGAGGCGCTGAGAGTCCTTGGGGCCGAACAGCAGGCAGACGGACGCGTGCTCGCCGCGGCCGACCCTGCCGCGCAGCTGATGCAGCTGGGAGATCCCGTAGCGGTCGGCGTCCTCGACGAGCATCACGGTGGCGTTCGGCACGTCCACCCCGACCTCGATGACCGTCGTGGCGACCAGCACGTCGCTCTCACCGGCCGCGAAGGCGCGCATCACCGCCGCCTTCTCGGCCGAGCGCATCTGCCCGTGCAGCAGCGCCACCCGGAAGTCGGCGAACTCCCCGGCCGCCAGGCGCTCGTGCTCCGCGGTCGCCGCGCGCGCCTGGAGCGTCTCGGACTCGCTGACGAGCGGGCAGACGACGTACGCCTGGCGACCGGCGCGCAGCTCCTCGCGGATCCGCTCGTAGGCCCGGGCGCGCTCGCGCTCCCCGGCGGCGACGTGCGTCGTGATCGGCCGGCGGCCCTTGGGCAGCTCGCGCAGCTCGGTCACGTCGAGATCCCCGTATCCGAGCAGCGCGAGCGTGCGCGGGATCGGCGTCGCGGTCATGTGCAGGACGTGCGGCGCCAGCGTCGCACCGTCCCGGGACGCCTTCGCGTCGAGCGCCATCCGCTGCCGGACGCCGAACCGGTGCTGCTCGTCCACGACGACGACGGCGAGCCGGTCGAAGCGCACGTCATCCTCGATCAGCGCGTGCGTCCCGACCACGAGGCTGAGCTCGCCGCTCGCGAGCTTGCCGAGGATGTCGGTGCGCCGTCCGGCGGGCGTCGCGCCGGTCAGCAGCGCGGCGCGGACCGCCTCCCCGGGCATCAGGGCCTGAAGCGTGGCGAAGTGCTGCTCGGCCAGGGTCTCGGTGGGGGCCATCAGCGCCGCCTGATACCCGTGCTCGACGGCCACGAGCATCGCGGCGAGCGCGACGACGGTCTTGCCCGAGCCGACCTCGCCCATCAGCAGGCGCTGCATCGGATGGCCCTGGGCGAGGTCGTCGACGATCAGCTCGATCGCACGCTGCTGGTCGCCCGTCGGCGTGAACGGGAGCAGTTCGCCGAGCCAGCGCCGCATGAGGCCCTGCTGGGGCCCGTCGCCGTCGCCGGCGAGCTGCGGAGCGCCGACGGCCTCGCGCCGGTGCGCGCGGCGGCGCAGCAGGTCGAGCTGCACGAGCAGCAGCTCGTCGAACGCGAGGCGCCGCCGGGCGGGCTCCAGATCGTCCCCGTGCCCCGCGAGCAGCGCGGCCGGGCGGTCGGGAAGGCGATGTCGATGGCGCAGCCGGCCGGGGAGCGGGTCGCTCGCGCCCCGGGCGGCCGGAAGGTGATGTCGCACGAGAGCGAGGATCTGGGTGGACGACAGGCCGTCCGTCGCCGGGTAGTGCGCGACGTCGCCGACCGCGCCGATCCCCTCGGACGTCGTCGCGTGGGACGTCACGCGGAAGCGGTTGCGAGCGTCGAACGTCCCGTGCAGCACGAGTCGCGTCCCCGGCGGGTACTTGCGGGCCAGCCACGGCTGGTTGAAGAACGCCGCCTTCATCGGCCCGCTCTCGTCGGCGACGACGGCCTCGACGATCGGCCGCATGCCGCGGCGGCGCACCGGCCGCGAGGCGATCGAGCGGACCTCGACGACCACGGTCGCCTGCTCCCCGGGGCTCAGCGCCGCGACGGTCCGCGCCTCGCGACGGTCACGCGGGAGATGCTCGAGCAGCTCCCCGACGGTGTGCAGACCGAGGGTGTCCGCCCCTTCGCGCTCCTTCGGGTTGTCGAGGTGCAGCGCCGCGGCCAGCGCCGAGGGGCGAGGCGGACTCCAGCGCGCGGCGGCGAGCTGTGCTGCGGTCAGCGGTGCGTTGTCGGCGAAGGCGCGAAGCACGGGCTCCACTCCCCCATCGTCGTTCACTCGGCGGACAACAGCCACCAACGGCTGGGCTGACCGCCGTCGGCGAACTCGATGTCGACGCCGTCGGGCGCCAGCTCGGCGATCCGATCCTCGTCGAGCGGGACCTCGTCCCCGTGGATCACGGTGATCAGCTCGGCCTCCTCGCCGAGACGCGCGAGCACGGCGCCGAGCGTCACGTCGGGCTCACCCCAGGCGACGAGCTCGTCGCCCAGATAGCCGACGCTGTCACCGACAGCGAAGCGCCCCTTGGCGTCGGCGCGGGCCGCCGGGGCGACGCTCCCGGTCCGCACGGCGTCGAGGGCGTCCTGCATCAGCGCGGCATTCTCCTTCGCCGAGCGATCGGGGAACAGCGCGAGCGCCGCGGCCAGGCCGGCCTGCTGCTCGGTCGACGGCACGAGGTGGACGCGCTTCTCCGACATGTCCGCCGCCGCCTGGGCCGCCATGAAGAGGTTGCTGCTGTTCGGGAGCACGATCACCTCCTCGGCCGGCACCGCATGGATTCCCGCGAGGATGTCGTAGGTCGACGGGTTCATCGTCGACCCGCCGTCCAGCACGTCGCAGCCGAGCGCGCGGAACATCCCGGCGATGCCGGCGCCCGTCGTGACGGCCAGGGCACCGCAGCGCTGCTGCACGGGCGGCGCACCCTCGGCGGCCAGGCGGCGCTCGCGGTCGGCCACCTGCGCGTGCATGTCGGCGACGTCGAGGCGCGAGACGTCGCCGGCGCCGGCGAAGATCCGCGTGGCCGCCTCCGGATCGTCGGTGTGGACGTGCACGCGCAGCGTCACGTGGTCGCCCACGACGAGCACCGAGTCCCCGATCGTCTCCAGGCGCGGCACGTAGACCCCCGCTTCGCCGAGCTCGGCTCCGGCCCCCGCCGAAACTGCGAAGTTCGTGCAGTAGCGGAACGTCGAGGACGCGTGCTCGGGATGGGTGATCCGCGCCGGCGCGTGATGGTGCTCGACGTCGGGTGCGCTCTCGCCGCGCAGCGCCGCCACGCACCCGGCGAACAGGACGACGACGCCGTAGCCACCCGCGTCGACCACGCCCGCCTCGCGCAGGGCGGGCAGCAGCTCCTGCGTGCGGCGCACGGACTCCTCGCCCGCGCGGACCGCCTTCTCCAGCACGTCGGCGATCCGCCTGTCCTGCTCGACCGGGTCGGCGTCGGCCTCGAGCCGCTGCCCGTCGCCATGGGCGATCTCGGTCGCGATCGACGCCGCCATGTCGCGCATCACCGTCAGGATCGTGCCCTCGGCGGGTTGCCGGACCGAGGCGTACGCGCGCTGCGCCGCCTTCGCCATGGCCGCACCGACCAGCACCGGGTCGATCAGCTCACCCGGTCGCGACACGAGCTCCTCGGCCGCGCCGCGGATCAGCTGCGAGAGGATCACCCCGCTGTTGCCGCGGGCGCCGAGCAGTGCCGCGCGGGCGACCGAGTCGACGATCTCGGCGCGTTCGATGTCGCCGAGCGCGCCCTCGCCCTTCGCCTCGGCCAGCCGGTCGACCTCGGCCAGGCAGGCCTCGAGGGTCAGCACCATGTTGTCCCCGGTGTCGCCGTCGGCGACCGGGAAGACGTTCAGGTCGTTGATCTCCTGGCGGCGCTGCTCAAGGTGAACCAGCGCCCCCTGCAGGATCGCTCGAAAGCGGACGAGGCTGGAAGCGGACTCCGGCACGACCAGGGAGGCTAGTGCTGCGCTCCCGCATCCGCGCGCTGACCGCGCGCGGCGCTGCGCGGCGCTTCAGGCGGCCTTGGTGACCTTGCCGGCCTTCAGGCAGCGGGTGCAGACGTTCTTGCGCATCGGCGTGCCGCCCTCGACGATCCGCACCTTCTGCAGGTTCGGATTGAAGCGCCGCTTGGTCGCAACCATCGAGTGGCTGCGGCTCTGACCGAAGGCGGGACCTTTCCCGCAGCTGTAACACACCTTTGCCATAAGGCGAAGGAGAATAGCGCCGCCGCGATCGCGCTGCGGTCTAGAGTCGCTGCGGGTCGCGCTCGGGCACGTGCTGCGGCCGGCGGGGCGGCCGGGGTAGCCGTCGGCCAGGCAGCCCGGGCCCGCGCAGCCGCACGGCGCTCTGCGCCGCGTCCGGCAGCGGGATGCCGCCGCCGCGAGGGCCGGGCTGCTCGGTCGGCGGCTCGCGGCCGTCGTCACCGCCGTCATCGCCCCACCACCATCCGCGCAGGTCGGGCTTGTCGTCCTGGCCACGCAGCAGCGCCCAGAGCAACAGGATGGTGCCCAGGACATGCACCACGAGCGTCAGGACCAGCGCTGCCTCGGGACCCACCACTGCGGCAAAGCGTACCGCGGAACGCGAGCGCCGGGGGCCCTTTGCGGAGGATCCGTCAGCCCAGTCTGACGCGCACGGCGTTCAGCGCGAGCACGGCCTCGGCCGCGTGACGGCCCGAGTCGCGCTTGTCGCCGCCGGAGCGGGCCAGCGCCTGCTGCATGTCGTCGACGGTCAGGACGCCGAAGGCGCACGGAACGCCGGTGCGCAGCTGAACCTCCTGGATTCCGCGAGCCGTCTCGCGCGCAGACGTAGTCGTAGTGGTCGGTCTCGCCGCGGATCACCGCGCCCAGGCAGGCGACACCGGCGTAGCGGACCGGACTGCGCGCAGAGCTGAGCGGCCATCGGCAGCTCGAAGGCGCCCGGCAGGTCGAAGACGTCCGCCGAACCCGCACCGGCCTCGTCGAACGCCGCCTGCGCACCGGCGATCAGCCGCTCGGCGAGGTCCTCGTAGAAGCGTGCGACGACGATCGCGTAGCGGTCGCTCATCGGCTCGCCTCGTCCTCGCGGCCCTCGCGGTCGTGCTCGCGCTCGGCGTGCAGCATCTCCTCGTCGAGGTTCAGGCCCTGGTGATGGAGGATGTGGCCCATGCGGTGCTTCTTCGTGCGCATGTAGGCCTCGTTGTGCTCGTTGGGCGGATGCTCGATCGGGATCTGCGCGCTGACGGACAGCCCGTAGCCCTCGAGCCCGCGGATCTTCTTCGGGTTGTTCGTGAGGATCCGGATCGAGCTCGAGCCCGAGATCGACGAGGATCTGCGCCCCGATGCCGTAGTCGCGCAGGTCGGCGGGCAGGCCGAGCTGCAGGTTGGCCTCGACGGTGTCATAGCCCTCCTCCTGCAGCTTGTAGGCCCGCAGCTTGTTCAGCAGGCCGATCCCGCGGCCCTCCTGGGCGAGGTAGAGCAGCACTCCCTCGCCGGCGGCCTCGATCTGCCCCAGCGCCGCTTCGAGCTGCTCGCCGCAGTCGCAGCGCAGTGAGTGGAAGACGTCGCCGGTGAGGCACTCCGAGTGCACGCGTACGAGCACGTCCGGTTTTCCGGAGACCTCGCCCTTGACGAGCGCGACGTGGTGCTTGTCGTCGACGAGCGAGCGGTAGCCGACCACCGTGAAGTCCCCGAACGCGGTCGGCATCGAGGTCGACACGACGCGCTCCACGAGCTTGTCGTGCTTGCGGCGGTAGGCGATCAGGTCGGCGATCGTGATCATCCGCAGCCCGTGCTTGAAGCAGTAGGCCTGCAGGTCGCCGACGCGGGCCATCGACCCGTCCTCGTTCATGACCTCACAGATCACGCCGGCCGGGACGCAGCCCGCCAGGCGCGCCAGGTCGACGCTCGCCTCGGTGTGGCCGGTGCGCTCGAGCACGCCGCCCGGCTTGGCCTTCAGCGGGTTGACGTGGCCACCCTTGACGATCGCGTCGCTGGCCGTTGGCCGGGTCGACCGCGGTCTTGATCGTGTGTGCGCGGTCCGCGGCGCTGATGCCCGTCGTGACGCCCTCGCGCGCCTCGATGGTGACCGTGAACGGCGTCTCGAACGGGGTGTCGTTCTTCGCCGTCATCAGCTCGAGATCGAGCTCGTCGCAGCGCTCCGGCGTGAGCGCGAGGCAGATCCAGCCGCGCGCGTGCATCGCCATGAAGTTGATCGCGTCGGGAGTGACGTGCTCGGCGGCCATCACGAGGTCGCCCTCGTTCTCGCGATCCTCGTCGTCGACGACGACGACCATCTTCCCCGCGGCGATGTCCTCGAGAGCCTCTTCGACCGTCGCGAACGTGATCTCCTCGTGTGTCTGCTGGGTCATGGAAGGGCCTTCATGAGCTCGTCTCGGTTCTGTGGGAGGTCAGCTTCTCGACGTACTTGGCCAGGATGTCGACCTCGAGGTTCACCGGTCGGCCCGGCTCGCGCGGCCCCGAGGTTCGTGCGCTCGAGGGTCTCGGGGATCAGCGACACGTCGAAGCCCTGGTCGTCGACGCGGGACGACGGTCAGCGAGACGCCGTCCACCGCGATCGACCCCTTCTCGACGATGTAGCGCAGCAGGTCCTCTCCGGCGGCGATCGTGATCACGCGGGCGAAGCCGTCGTCGCGGACCGCGGCGATCGTGCCCAGCCCGTCGACGTGGCCCTGCATGATGTGCCCGCCGAGGCGCTGGTCGGCGCGCAGCGCCAGCTCGAGGTTCACGCCGGTCCCGGCGGCGACCGCCCCCAGTGACGAGCGGCGCAGCGTCTCGTGCATCGCGTCCGCGCTGAAGGCCCCGTCGGCGATGCGCGTGGCGGTCAGGCAGACGCCGTTGACGGCGACCGAGTCACCCTCGGCGATGTCGCCGGCCAATGTGGTCCGGACGGTCAGGCGCGCGCCGTCCGAGCCGGCGTCGACGGCCGTCACGGCTCCGAGATCCTGGACGAGTCCGGTGAACACCCCTACCACTCTCGCAATCTCGCCCGCAGCAGGACGTCGTCGCCCGAGCGCTCGCAGTCGAGCGTGATCGCGCGCAACGCGTCGGCGATGCGCTCGACGCCCTCGCCTTCGAGCGGATCACGCGCGCTGCTGCCGCCCAACAGGACCGGGGCGACGAACAGGCGCGCCTCGTCGATCTCGCCGGCATCCAGGAACGCGCCCGCCAGGTGCGGGCCGCCTTCCAGCAGCAGGGCGGTCACCGGCTGCTCGAGCGATCCGAGCTGATCGAGCGCCGAGACGACGCGCGCGGGCTCGTTCTCGCCGGCGGCGGTCACGATCTCGACGCCGGCCATCTCCAGGTGCTCGACGTTCGCGCGCGGGGCGGCACGCGAGACGACCACGATCAGCGGGATCTGCTGGGCCTCCTTGACGAGCTTCGACCCCACCGGGAGGCGCGCCGTCGAGTCGAAGACGACCCGGCGCGGCTGGCGGTGCACGCCGTCGACGCGCGCCGTGAGCTGCGGGTCGTCGGCCAGCGCGGTGCCCACGCCGACGACGACGGCGTCGACCTCGGCCCGCCAGTGGTGGGCGAGAACACGGCTCTCCTCGCCCGAGATCCATTTCGAGTCGCCGCTGCTCGTCGCGACCTTCCCGTCGAGGCTCATCGCGGACTTGAAGAGAACCCAGGGCCGCCCGGTGCGAGCATGTTTGCGAAACGCCTGGTTCTCGAGCCGCGCGGACGCCGCGAGCTCGCCTTCGGCGACGACGACGTCGACGCCCTCGTCGCGCAGGATGCCGAGCCCGCGGCCACTGGCCTTCTCGGTGGGGTCGTCGCCGGCGACGACCACGCGGCGGATGCCGGCCTCGACGATCGCGTCCGTGCACGGCGGCTGGCGCCCCTGGTGGCAGCAGGGCTCGAGCGAGACGTAGAGCGTCGCGCCGGCCAGGTCGGCCTCCCCGGCCGCACGGATCGCATTGACCTCGGCGTGCGGGCCGCCGTAGTCCGCGTGCCAGCCCTCACCGAGCACGTGGTCGCCGCGGGCGACCACCGCTCCGACGAGCGGATTGGGGCTGACGCGACCCAGCCCGTGACGTCCGAGCTCGATGGCGCGGCGAAGATGTGCGAGGTCGGGATCCGTGACGGGCACCGGATACCCAGGATAGGGGGCGCTCAGCCCGGGCAGCGCGCGTACGCCGAGTAGTACGGCGTCGCCGCGATCCGCTCGAAGCCCGCAGGGGGCAGGTTGTACGACGTGTCCTGCGGGCTGTCGTCGTCCGGGTTGAATCCCTGGCGCAACAGGACGGTGCGGTTGCCGGCGAGGATCGCGAGCCCGTAGGTCACGTCCTTGGACTTCGGCAGGTCGCTGCGAGCGATGACGCGGTTCTCCGGCAGGTTCATGAGCCAGCGCACGTCGGGGACGAGCTTGTGGTTCGGGGTCGTGACCGGCCCGCACTTCGCGGCCGCCCGCACCTTCGGATTGTCGACCAGGTGCACGAGCCCGGCGCGCGAGTCGCCGCGGAAGCGCAGCTCGTTCGTCAGGCTCGTCAGGTTGACCCGCAGCAGCGTCCAGACGAGCGCGAACGCGACTCCCGCCCCGGCGAGGATCATCCACGCCGTGCGCGAGCGCCCGCTCTGCAGCATCGTCCAGCCACCGACGGCGACCGCGGCGAACAGCATCACCATCAGCGACGGCACGAGCAGGTAGCGATTGATCACCGACAGGCCTGCGAGGCCGACGAGCACGAACGTGCCCAGGCCGATCACGAGCAGCGCGAGCGGCACCCGGATCCGCGTCGGCACGAGCACGACGGCCAGCACCAGGCCGATCAGCCCGGCGGCCGCCACCGGCAGCTTGACCAGCGACTTGAGGAAGCTGACCATCGCGGCGGGGACCTCGGAGATGCCCTTCTGGCGGCCGAGCTCCTCCGCCAGGCCGCTCGTGTGGTTCTGCGAGAACAGCGGATCACCCGTGACGGCGTAGTCGGTCGCGATCCACAGGATCGGCGCGACGCCGACGAGCAGCGCTGTCCAGACCCGCGCCCGCCACGTCAGCGCCGGGAACAGCCAGAGCCAGTAGACGCCGCTGAGGAGCCAGGCCTCCGGGCGCAGCAGCCCCGCCAGGCCCAGCAGCACGAGCACGAGCACGCCGCGGCGCGGGCGCCGGGCCTCCAGCGCCGCGGCCCAGATCACGAGCGCGAGGTACGGGATGTCGATGTAGCCGCGGGCGGCGAGGAACGGGAAGTCGAAGCGGGTGCAGAGGATCAGCCCGGCGACGACGCCCACGAGCGGCGTGAACGACGCGCGGCCCAGGCGGTACAGACCGGCGACCAGCACGACGAAGCTCGCCAGCGTCGCGAGCACCAGGACGCGGTCGGCGCCGCGCCCGAGCAGCGCGAGCAGCGCGCCGAAGACGACCCCCAGCGGGTGCTCGGTCGGCGCGCGGTAGGCCTCGAACGACGGCTGGTGGCCGTGCAGCAGCTCGCGGCCCCAGAGCAGCGAGTACATCGAGTCGTAGTTGGCGTAGGTCGGGTAGATCAGCGCGCCGACGATCACGGCCGCGATCAGCCCGATGAGCAGGATCAGCGGCCAGCTGCGGCGCGGATCGCCGGGGGTCGTCGAGGCGGGAGAGGTCGTCACGGGTGAGGGCCGGGCGGGCGGCGCGGCGCGGGGCCCGAACCTCCGGCATACTGGGGCCGCGAGTCTACGGTACCTCGGCGCGGGAGCGCCCGCCGTAACTGCCTGCCCCGTGGGTGCGTACTCTCAACTGCGCGCATGAAGCTCATCATCCAGATCCCCTGCCTCAATGAGGAGGAGACGCTCCCGGCCACGCTGGGCGATCTCCCCCGCGAGGTTCCCGGTTTCAGCACGGTCGAGTGGCTCGTCATCGACGACGGCTCGACCGACCGCACGATCGAGGTCGCCCGTGAGCACGGTGTCGACCACATCGTGCGGCTGACCAACAACAAGGGCCTCGCCGCGGGCTTCCAGGCGGGTCTCGACGCGTGCCTGAAGCTCGGCGCCGATGTGATCGTCAACACCGACGCCGACAACCAGTATTCGGCCGCGTCGATCCCCGACCTCGTCCGTCCCGTCCTCGCCGGCGAGGCGGACATGGTGGTCGGCAACCGCCAGGTCGACACCATCGAGCACTTCTCGCCGCTGAAGAAGCGCCTGCAGCGCTTCGGCTCATGGGTCGTCCGCCAGGCCTCGGACACCGACGTCCCGGACACGACCTCGGGCTTCCGCGCCTACAACCGCGAGGCCGCGATCCAGATGGCGGTCGTCTCGAAGTTCACCTACACGCTCGAGACGATCATCCAGGCCGGCAAGCTGCTCGTCGCCGTCAGCGACGTCCCGGTGGGAACGAACGAGAAGACGCGCGAGTCACGGCTGTTCCCGTCGATGTGGGCGTACGTGCGTCGCAACTCCGTCTCGATCTTCCGCATCTACGCGCAGTACGAGCCGATGCGCGTCTTCATGATGCTCGCGGGCCTGCTGATCCTGCTCGCGGCGATCCCGTGGCTGCGGTTCTTCGTCGCATGGGTCAGCGGCGACGGCGCCGGGCACGTGCAGTCGCTGATCTTCGGCGCCGTCCTCTTCAACGCAGCCGTCGTGCTGGCGTCGCTCGGCGTGATCGGCGACCTGCTGGCCGGGCAGCGGATCATGAGCCAGCGCATCTTCGAGCGCGTCCGCCGAATCGAGCTGCAGCTCGGCATTCCCCCTTCGCACTATGAGCCGGGAGCCCGCAACACCGGGCATCCGGCCACCACAGGCGCGCACGCGGCCCCCACGCCGGAGGAGCAGCGCCAGTCGACCCAGGAGCAGGAGGCAGTCGGGGCATGAGTTCCAACGTCACGGTGGACCAGGAGGGCACGGTCACCGGCAACACGTACGACAAGTACGGGTCCACGAACCCCGTCGTCCGCCGGCTGATGGCCGGCTTCGAGCGCAATCTGGACGAGCTGTTCGTGAAGGCCGGTGCCACGTCGATCCTCGACGTCGGCTGTGGCGAGGGCGTGCTCACGCACGAATGGGCGGGCCGGCTGCACGGCGGGCGGATCGTCGGCATCGATCTCGACGATCCCCATCTGCACGAGGAGTGGAAGACGCGTACGGCGCCCAACCTCGAGTACCAGGTCATGAAGGCCGAGAACCTCCCGTTCGCCCCCGACGAGTTCGACATGGCGACCGCGATCGAGGTGCTCGAGCACGTGCCGGACGCCGCCGAGACGCTCGGCGAGATGGCGCGCTGCGCGAAGCGCTGGATCCTGGTCTCGGTCCCGCGCGAGCCGGTGTGGCGCATCACGAACGTCGCCCGCGGCGCGTACTGGAAGGACCTCGGCAACACTCCCGGGCACGTGAACCACTGGTCGAGCGGCGCATTCCGCAAGCTCCTCTCGAACTACGGCGAGGTCGTCGACCTGCGCCAGCCGTTCCCGTGGACGATGGCGCTCGTCCGCGTTCGTGACTGACCTCTCCGCCGAGCGCAGCGACTCCCTCGCGGAGCTCGCCGCTGAGGAGGCGTCGGCCCACCCCGACGCCGCATACGCACGCGGTGCGCGGATCCTGTCGGTCGGGATCGCCGCGACGGGCGTCTTCACGTTCGCCTACTTCGCGGTCGCCAGCCACGTCCTGGACGCCGACTGCCTACGGCGCGATCGCGCTGCTGTGGTCGATCCTGTTCATCGTCATCTCGGTGATCTACCGCCCGGTGGAGCAGCTGCTCTCGCGGACGATCGCCGACCGCCGCGCGCGCGGGCTGGCAGCACAGTCACCCGTTGCGCGTCCCGCTGGCCATCCAGGCCGGCTTCGCGACGACGTTCCTGATCGTCGCGGTCGCGGCGCGGCCGCAGATCATCGACCTGTTCCACGGCTCGGCGACACTGTGGTGGATCTTCACGGGTGCGGCGCTGGCCTACGCGGCGAGCTACTTCGCCCGCGGCTACTTCGCCGGCCATCAGTGGTTCGCGCTGTACGGCGGCCTCGTGCTGTTCGAGTCCGTCTCGCGGTTCTGCTTCCCGCTGGCGGTGGCGATCGGCATCGCGAGCGGGCAGACCGCCGTCGCCGCGGGCATCCTCGCCGCGCCGATCGCCTCGCTGCTCGTGATCCCGTGGGCGATCGCCCGCCACTCGCGGCCTGGACGCCGAGGCACCGGCCCCCGACGCCGCCGCGATGACGCTGCGCGCGAGCGCGGGCTTCGCGCTCGCGGTGGCCGGCATCCAGCTCGCCGAGCAGACGCTGGTCAACGTCGGCGTGATCGTCGCGAACGGCCAGGCGAGCGCGGCGGTCGCCGGCGCCGTCTTCAACGCGCTGCTGATCACCCGCGCGCCGCTGCAGCTCTTCCAGTCGATCCAGACGTCGCTGCTGCCCCACCTCGCCGGCCTGGAGGCCACCGAGGGCCATGAGGCGTTCGCGAAGGCGATCCGGACGACGATCCTGGCGATCTGCGCCTTCGCCGGGGCGGTCGCGCTGGGCCTGCTGGTCATCGGGCCGACGGTGATGCGGATCGTCTTCGGCGACGAGACGAGCTACGGCCGCTGGGGCCTGGCGGTCGTCGCCGTCGGCATGGGCTTCCACCTGGCCGCCGGGACGCTCAACCAGGCCGCGCTGGCCCGCGGGCGGGCCGGCCACGCGGTGGTCGCGTGGCTGATCGCCGCGGGGGCGTTCCTGGGCTGGATGTTCCTGCCGGCCGTCTCGAGCCTCCTGCTGCGCGCCGAGACCGGCTACGCGGTCTGCGCGGCGCTGCTGTGCGCACTGCTGTACGCGCTCTACCGGCACGACACGCCGGCGTACTGACGCCCCGACCTCACATTCGACCCGGAAATCCGTCTATTTCACGCCGCCGCGGGTCGGGTCGCGCCGCCTGCACGACGATCAGCGACGGATGCTGCACGGAATTCGCCACGGATCGGCACTGTTCACCCTCGCCTGCGCGTTCGCGCTGGCGATCGTCCCGGGCGCGCAGGGGCGCTCCATCCACGGCGGCCCGCTGGCCGATCGCCTGAGCGGCGGGACCGGCGCCGACGTGATCCACGGCGAGGGCTCCAGCGACGACCTGTTCGGCGGCGCCGGCGCGGACCGCCTGCTACGGCGGTTTCGGCGCGGACCAGCTGTCCGGCGGCGACGGCAACGACCAGCTCGACGGCGGCAGCGCGAACGATCGGATCGATGCCGGAGCCGGGAACGACACCGCGACCGGTGACAGCGGCAACGACACCGTGATCGGCGGGCCGGGCGACGACGCGATCGACGGCGGCGACGGCGACGACGTGATCGAGGGCGGTGACGGCAACGACTACATCGTCGAGCAGCGATTCGGCGACGACAAGATGATCGACGGCGGGCCCGGCGACGACTACATCGACTGCCAACCGCGGCGGTGACCGCGACGTGCGCGGGGACGACGGCAACGACATCATGCTCGGCGGCAACGGGCCGGACGTGCTGTACGGCGGCGACGGCGCCGACGCGATCGACGGCGGCGCCGGCAACGACCGGGTCGTCGGCGGCCCCGGCGACGACGTGCTGTCCGGCGGCCAGGCCGGCGAGGACTCGATCGACGCGGGCGACGGCAACGACACCGTCTACACCGGCTCCGGCCGCGACCGCGTCGACTGCGGGGCGGGCGACGACACCGTCTACGTCTCCTCGCAGGGCGAGTCCGGGCTGACCGACGGCTGCGAGGTCATCATCGTCGGCGACCCGACCGACCGCACCGACTGGAGCCCGCTGAACGGCCGCACGAACGCCGGGATGCATCGCGGCGGCGCGGCGGCCGGCACATCCGGATCACTCGATCAACCGGCCTTCCGGCGCAACGGGCCCAAGGGCACCGAGGGCCCGGACCATATGGTCGGCGAGGACTACGCCGACACGCTCGTCGGCCACGGCGGCAACGACCGCATCGCCGGCCAGGCGGGCGACGACGTCGTCGACGGCGGCAAGGGCAACGACACGATCGACGGCGGGGCCGGCGAGGACACGCTCTTCGGCCGCTTCGGCAACGACCGCATCCACGGCGGGCCGGGCAACGACGAGATCGAGGGCGGCCGCGGCAACGACCGCCTCTACGGCGACGGCGGCGACGACACGATCGGCGGCGGCTTCGGCCCGGACCTGATCTTCGGCGGTGCGGGCGACGACGACATCCGCGCAGTCGGCGGCGGCGCCGACCAGATCTTCTGCGGCCCGGGCTTCGACAAGGTGGTCAAGGACCGGCGCGACCGCGTCCACGACTGCGAGGTCGTGAACGGCCGCCGCGCGCGCTGAACGGGCGCTGAGCCTCTACCGCACGCTGAGCAGGTCCACCACGAACACGAGCGTCTCGTCGGGGCCGATCACGCCGCCGGCGCCGCGCTTGCCGTAGGCGAGCGCCGGCGGGATCGTGATGCGCCGCCGTCCGCCGACCCTCATGCCCGCGACGCCCTGATCCCAGCCCGCGATCACGTGGCCCTTGCCGAGGGTGAACTTGAACGTGTCGCCGCGGTCCCAGGACGCGTCGAACTGCGCGCCGCTCGCCCACGACACGCCGACGTAGTGGACCTCGACGACGCTCCCGGCGCCCGCCTCGTCGCCCTCGCCGACGACGACGTCCTCGAGCTCGAGCTCGTAGGACGGCGACTGGCCGGCGGGAACGTCGACCTGGGGCTTCTCGTTCGTGGACATGCCCGAAACCTACTCGTAGGCCAGTGCGTCGAGCACGTTGAGGCGTCGCCGCGCGGCGCGCCGGGAGCGTCGCCGCGAGCACGCCGGCGATCCCCGACAGCAGGACCAGCGCGATCAGCGTCCCCACCGGGAATCGTGAGCGGGAAGTTGTCCAGTGGCCGCGTGAACAGGATCGGCGAGCACGACGCCCATGATGCAGCCGAGGAGACCGCCGATCAGCGCCGTGATCACCGCCTCCCAGCGCACGATCCGGCGTACCTGGCGCTGCGTGGTGCCGACGGCGCGCAGCATCCCGATCTCCTGTGTGCGCTCGCTGATCGAGAGCACCAGCGTGTTCACGATCCCGAACAGCGAGACGATGATCGCCAGCGACAGCAGCGCGTAGATCAGGCCGAGCAGCTGGTTGACCTGGCCCGCCTGGTCCTTGACGAACTGCTTGCCCGTCTTGACCTCCGCCTGTGGGAACTGCTTCGTCAGGAGCTGGTCGATCGACTTCTGAACCGACTTCTCGTCGGCCCCCGGCGCGAGCCCGACGAGCCCGAAGCCGTCCTTGGGCTCATTGAACTGCTTCAGCACGACCGGGTTGGCAGAGCGTCAGGTCGGTCAGCAGGTCGCCCTTGTCCTCGACGATCCCGATCGACGCTCAGGTGCAGCCGGGCGCGCGTCGGCGTCGTGACGCGTCAGCGTGTCGCCGACCTTCGTCTTGTGAGTCGTCCGCGTAGGTCTTCTTGACGACCACGGCCCCGGGCGTGTCCAGCTGCGAGAGCGCCGTCGCCGGGCCCTTCGTGATCTTCGTTCCGTAGAGCGCCGAGAACGTGGCCGGGTCGATGCCGGTGATGCGGGTCGTCCCGGTGCCCTTGACCTTGCCGCTGGTGAACTTGATCGCGCTGACCTTCCCGACGCCATCGACCTTCGCGACGCCGGCGAGCACCTCGGGCGAGTAGGGCGAGAACCCGTCGGTGTTGACGACGACGAACGCGCCCTTGAAGTTGTCGCTTGACGGCGTTCTCGATCGACTTCTGGATCCCGGCGGCGAAGATCGACGCGAAGGTCACCAGGGCCACGCCGATCATCAGCGCCGACGACGTCGCAGCGGTGCGGTGAGGGCTGCCGGATCGCGTTCTCGCGCGCGAGCCGCCCGGGGAATCCGGCGAACCGCTCGACGGGCCAGCCCATCACGGACGCCAGCGGGCGCACGAGCCAGGGGCTGAGCAGCGGCGACCGCGATGAACAGCGTGATCACGCCGATGCCCAGCTCGAGCAGCTTGCTGTTCGAGCTTCCGGAGCCCAGCAGGCCGAGCAGGATCAGCGCGATCCCGCCGATCGTCAGCACCGCGGCGAAGATCGTGAGGCGCCGGTTGACGTGGCCGACGGTCTGGACTGCGGCCGTGCGGAGCGAGGCCATCGGCGAGACGCGCGTCGCGCGGATCGCGGGGACGAGGCTCGAGAGCAACGCGACGAGCGTGCCGACGATCAGCGACACGTAGATCGTGCGCGGCTTGATGACGAGCGCCGTTCGCGGGCAGGTCGACGCCGACGGCCTGGAACAGCGCCTTCAGCCCGGGCGCGAGCACGAGGCCGAGCAGGATCCCCAGGATCGACCCGACGACGCCCAGGATCAGGCCCTCGCTGAGCGACGGAGCGCGAGCACCTGCCGGCGGCTCGCACCGATCGTGCGCAGCAGCGCCGAGCTCGCGGATCCGCTGCTGGACCGTGATCGAGAAGGAGTTGAAGATGATGAACGAGCCGACGAACAGCGAGATGCCGGCGAAGACGAGCAGGATCGTCTTCAGGAACCCGAGGTTGTTCGAGAGGTCCTTGGACTGCTTCGCGGCCTCGGCCTGCCCCGTGCGGACGTTGACGGTCCGCCGGCAGCTCGGCGCGCAGCTCCTTGACGAGCGCCTCCGGGCGTGACGCCCGGCTTGGCGGCGGCCACGATGCTGTCGAAGCCCGTCGCCCTTGCCCAGCACGCGCTGGGCCTCGGGGAGGATCATGCCGACGACGGTCGCCCCGCCGTAGCGAATCGACGCCGGCGATCTGCGTGAACCCGACCAGCGTGTAGTCCTTGCGCGGCGCCGCTGGCCTGGACGGCGAGCTTGTCGCCGAGCTTGAACCCCTGCTTGCGTGCGGTGGACGCGTCGATCGGTCGCCTCGTCGGCGGTCCGCGGCTGGCGGCCCTCCTTCGGCTTGGAGGCCTCGAAGCGCGGACTGTCGGCGACCGAGCTGATGAAGTTCGGCGCACCGCCCTTGCCGACGCGCTTGCCGTTCTTGCCGAGCACGGTGCCGGCGTCGAAGACCTCGCCCTCGGCGATCAGCACCTGCGGGATTGGCCTTGACCTTCGCCAGCACCGATGCCGGGACGGTCTGGCGGGTGCCGCCCTGGTCGGCGGTGTTGATCAGCTGGTGCGGCGTGATCGCGACGTCGGTGCCCTTGTTCGTCTGCGTGAAGATCCTGTCGAAGCTGCCGTTGATCGTGTCGGTGAAGATGTAGGTCGCCGAGATCAGCGAGACGCCGAGCGCGACCGCGAGCAGCGTCAGGGCGAGGCGGAGCTTGCGGGCCAGCAGCCCGCGGACGACGACGCGGCGCATCAGCTGATGCTCTTCATCAGGTCGATGACGTCGCCGGTCGAGCCGGCCGCGCCGTCGTGGACGACCTTGCCGTCGACCAGCAGCACGAGCCGGTCGGCGACGGCCGCGGCCGACGGGTCGTGGGTGACCATCACGATCGTCTGGCCGAACTCGTCGACCGAGCGGCGCAGCAGCGCGAGCACGTCGTGACCGGACTTCGAGTCCAGGTTGCCCGTCGGCTCGTCGGCGAAGACCACGGCCGGGCGCGAGGCCAGCGCGCGGGCGACGGCGACGCGCTGCTGCTGACCGCCGGAGAGCTCGCTGGGGCGATGGGTCAGGCGGCTGCGGATGTCGACGGTGTCGATGATCTTGTCGACCCACTCGCGATCGGGGCGCCGGCCGGCGATCGACAGCGGGAGCTCGATGTTCTCCTGCGCGGTGAGGACCGGCAGCAGGTTGAAGGACTGGAAGATGAACCCGACCTGGTCGCGGCGCAGCTGGGTCAGCGCGGCGTCGTCGAGCCCGGTCAGCTCGGTGCCGTCGAGCGTCACCGTGCCCGCTGGTGGGCCGGTCGAGGCCCGGCGAGGATGTGCATCAGCGTCGACTTGCCCGAGCCCGACGGGCCCATGATCGCGTTGAAGCCGCCCGGCGGCGAACGCGACGCTGACGCCGTCGAGCGCGCGAACCTCCGCCTCGCCCTCGCCGTAGACGCGCGTCAGGTCCTCGCGGCGACGACGATCTCGCCGGCGGGCTCGGCCGGAGTCGGCCGGCTCGGCGAATGCTGAATCAGTGCTCATGGCGGATGAAGCCTTGCAGCACCGCCGGGCGACGCACAGTGGGGGTAGCACCCCAACTCAGGCGCGCAGGTACGTCAGCACGGCCAGCACGCGGCGATGGTCGTCGGCGGTCGGCGGCAGGTCGAGCTTGCCGAAGATGCTCGTGACGTGCTTCTCGACGGCGCGATCGGTGATCACGAGCGCCTCGGCGATGCCGCGGTTCGAGCGGCCCTCGGCCATCAGCCCCATCACCTCGCGCTCGCGCGGCGTGATGCTCGTCGAGCGGGTCCGTCGCGGCGCCGCGCCGAGCAGACGCGCGACGACGGCCGGGTCGAGCGCGTTGCCGCCCTCGCCGACGCGGCGCACGGCGTCGAGGAAGCCGTCGAGGTCGGCGACGCGGTCCTTGAGCAGGTAGCCGACGCCGTCGGGGTGCGCGGCGAGCAGCTCGGTCGCGTAGCGCCTCCTCGACGTCCTGCGAGAGCACGAGCACCCGCGTCGCGGGGTGCTGCTCGCGGATCTGCGCGGCGGCGCGCAGGCCCTCGTCGGTGTACGATCGGCGGCATCCGCACGTCGACGATCGCGATGTCCGGGCGGTGCGCGCCGACCTTGCGCAGCAGGTCCTCGGCGTCGCCGGCCTGCCCGACGACCTCGATGCCGCGCTCCTCCAGCAGGCGCACGAGGCCCTCGCGCAGGAGCACGGAGTCGTCGGCTACGACTGCGCGCATGGGATCTCCGCCCGGATCGTGGTTCCCTCGCCGGCCGGCGAGGTGACGGCGAGCCTGCCGTCGAGCGCCGCGAGCCGGTCGGCGAGCCCGGCCAGGCCCGTGCCGCTGAGCGGGTCGGCGCCGCCGACGCCGTCGTCGCGGACCTCGACGATCGCGTGGCCGTTCTCGCGGCGACACGTCGACGTGCGTGGCGCTCGCGTGGGCGTACTTCGCGACGTTCGTGAGCGCCTCGGAGACGACGAAGTAGACGGCCGCCTCGACGGCCATCGGGAGACGCTCGGGCGGGACCTCGTCGAGCTCGACGGCACCCGGCGACCGGCCGGCGAGGGCGCGCAGCGCCGGCTCCAGGCCGCGTTCGGACAGGATCGCCGGGTGGATGCCGCGCGCGAGCTCGCGCAGCTCCTCGAGGCCCTGGGCGAGCTCACCGCGGGCCTGGTCGAGCAGCTCGCCGGCCGCGCCCGGGATCCTCGTCGAGGCTGGCGCGCGCGAGCGACAGCTGCACCGAGAGCGCCACGAGCCGCTGCTGTGCTCCGTCGTGCAGGTTGCGCTCGATCCGGCGCGGCGCTCGAACAGCGAGATCTCGAGCAGCCGGGCGCGGGAGCGCTCGAGCTCCTCGACGCGCGCGCGCAGCTCGGCCTCGAGCGCCTCGTTGGAGACCGCGAGCGCGGCGGCGGCGGCCACCGAGCGCACGAGCCCGGGCTGCTCGCTCAGCGCCGCGTCGTGGACGATCGCGCCGATGCGCTCGCCGTCGCGCTCGACGAGCGTCGCCTCGCGCGTGGCGTCGAGCTCGCCCAGGTCGACCGGATGACCCTCGCGCGTGACGAAGTCGCCGGCTCCGGCGCGCCAGTAGGCCAGCTCGACCGTCGGGTCGCCGAGCGCGTCGGCGACCGCCTGGCGCACACCGCCGGGCGTCGCTCCGCCGCCGAGATCCCGCACCAGCGTCTCGACCGCGGCGGCGCCCGCCCGGTACCCGCGCACCAGGCCGATCAGGAACGCGTAGGGCAGCACCGCGAATGCGAGCAGGCTGATCGCCCGGAAGACGGAGGCGGCACCGTGTCGACGCCGAACAGCTGGAGCGCGAACGAGCCGGTCAGCCCGACGACGAGCGACGAGGCTGGTGGCGAGCACCGGCGCCTGCTCGCGGCGCACGGTCGCCGGAGCCTCGCGACGGCGCCGCAGCGTGCGCCAGCTCACGACGCCGACGATCAGCGCACCGGCCGCGAGCGAGAGGTAGTTCCCCGCGTCCGCGAGCGTCCCGTTCGACGACACGAGGAACGCGTTCGACGGGCAGTCGTGCTTGCACATGCCGTCGTAGAGATCCGACTGGAACAGGAACGCCGGCAGCCGCAGCAGGAAGACGGTGATGTAGCCCGCGCCCAGGAGCACGCGCATGGTCCGGTCCAGCGGCCGGTTGGGGAACTCGGCGATCAGCTGGATGACGAGCAGCACGTAGACCGGCGACAGGTAGGAGCCGATCGTCGACGGGAGCGAGTCGTTCGCCCCGTTGAGCCCCGACAGCAGCCAGACGTACGAGACGCCGATCATCAGCAGGCCGGTGTGCTGGCTCGGGCGCCGGTACCAGGCGAACAGGCCGACGCCGAGGAAGCTGACGCCGATCCATGCGCCGACGATCCCGGTGGCGAGCGGCGCGTCGATGTGGTCGCTCGCAGCCGAGACGCCGAGCGCGAGCCCGGCGAGCGACAGGCCGACGGCGGCCACGAGCGCCGCGAGCCACCGCGACGGACGCCGCGTCATGCCAGCACCGCCCCCAGCGACGCGCCGGACAGCTCGCCCTTGGCGATGAACCCGCGGGCGCCGCTCCCGTCGACGAGCGTCCCGTAGTCCGCGCGGTCGCGGCTCGAGACGAGCACGACGCACCGGCGCCGCGCGGCCAGTCGCGACAGCTCGCGTGCGACGTCGAATCCGTCGCCGTCGGGGAGGCCGATGTCGAGCAGCACGACTTCGGGGCGCAGGAGCGCCGCCTGCGCGAGGGCGGAGGCCGCGTCCTGCGCCTCGCCGATCACGACGTAGCCCGCCGGCCTCGAGCATCATCCGCGCGGTGGCGCGGAATGCCGGGTGGTCGTCGACGATCAGAACGGTTCTGGACACCGGCACATCGTTCCCGATGGCGGGCGTCCTGCCAATACGGGTAGCCGCACCCCGCCGGTCAGGCGACTGCCGGCGCGCGCCGCAGCGGAGATCTCCCGGAACGCAGCCGCCGGATCGGTCGTGCGAAAGACCGCGGTGCCGGCGACGAACCGCGTCGCGCCCGCGGCGGCGCACGGTCCGGCCGTGTGCGGCGTCGACGCCGCCGTCGACCTCGATCTCGACGCCCGTCGCCGACGATCGCGCGAATGCGGGCGATCTTGTCGAGCGAGGACGGGATGAACGACTGGCCGCCCCAGCCCGGGTTGACGGTCATGCAGAGCGCCAGGTCGACGTCGACCTCGGCGAACACGCCGGGCGGCGTCGCCGGGTTGACGGCGAGGCCCGCGAGGCACCCGCGCTCGCGGATCGCCTGCAGCGCGTAGTGCACTGCGGGCGTCGCCTCGGCGTGCACGATGATCGTGTGCGCACCCGCCTCGGCGAACGTGGCGATGTGGTCGCGCTCCGGGCGCTCGACCATCAGGTGGACCTCCAGGTGCAGGCCCGTGTCGCGCAGCGCCTCGCAGACGGCCGGGCCCATCGACAGCGGCGGCACGAAATGGCCGTCCATCACGTCGATGTGCACGATCCGGGCACCCGCCTCGCGCACGAGCTCGACCTGCTCGCGGAGATGGCCGAAGTCGGCCGCCAGGACCGACGGGGCGACCTGCAGGGTCATACCTCCACCAGCATCGACGAGCCGCAGTGCGAGCACTCGGTCGTGGCGGTGCTCGACATGCGCACGATCGTCTGATGCTCGCCGCAGCCGGGGCAGACGGACCGCAGCTCGAAGCGATGCAGGCAGTAGACGCAGCGGTAGCGGCCCGGGAGCGGCGGAGGGACGCAGCCACGGCTCCTTGCACGTGGGGCACTGCAGGCCGAGCTCAACCTCCGACATCGGCGGCACTATAGAAGCCGTCGGTGCCGTCTACGGATGGCAGCGTGCGCCAGCTGTCGGCTCCCTGGAGGCGCTCCTCGCCCGGCGACAGCGTGCAGACCGCGTAGACGAGCCGCCCTCCGGGCCGCAGGTTTGCGCGCGCCGCCGCCAGCAGATCGTCCTGGATCGCCGCCAGCTCGCCCGACGTCGCTCGCGCTGACGCGCCAGCGCAGGTCGGGGTGCGCCTGCAGCGTCCCCAGGCCGCTGCACGGGGGGTCCAGAAGCACGCGATCGAAGCGCTGCTCGTCGCGGAACGCCGCCGCGTCCCCGCAGACGACCCTGACGTTCGCGGCGTGCATGCGCTCGCACGTGCGCTCCAGCGCGGCCGCCCGGCCCTCGTGGCGCTCGACGGCGACGATCTCGCCGCTGCCGCCCATCAGCGCGGCCAGGTGCGTCGTCTTGCCGCCCGGCGCGGCGCACAGGTCGAGCACGCGCTCCCCCGGCTGCGGGTCCAGGAAGGCGCCGACGCGCTGCGCGGCGCGCGACTGCGGCGTGAAGGCGCCCGCGGCGTAGCCGTGGTGGGCGAACGCGTCGAACGGGCCGTCGACGACGATCGCCTCGCCCTCGCGGCGGCCCGGGATGTCGTCGAGCGCGACGTCGCCGGCGAGCGGGTTGACGCGCAGCGCCAGCTCGGCCGGCTCGTTGTCCGCCTTCAGCAGCGCGAGCGTCGGCGCCGCCCCGAGCCAGTCCCACCACATCTCGACGAGCCAGAGCGGATGGGCGTGGCGGATCGCTGCGCCCTCGGGTGTGTCGTCGGACGGGAGCTCGACGCCTTCGCGCTGGACGCGGCGCAGCACGGCGTTGACTACCTTGTGCCCGCGGCTCGGCTTGGCCAGCTCGACCGCCTCGCCGACCGCCGCGTGCGCGGCGACCCCGTCGGTGAACAGGAGCTGGTAGAGCCCGAGGTGGAGCGCGGCGCGCACCTTCGTCTCGAGTGTCCCCTTCGCGTAGCGATCGACGACCCAGTCGAGCGTGCCGCGGCGCTGGACGGCGCCGAACGCGAGGCGCTTGGCGAGCGCGCGGTCGCGCTGGTCCAGGCCCTTGGCCTCTCCGTGGAACGCGCGGTCGGCGTACGCGCCGTCCTCCAGCGTGCGCAGGATCACCGCGTGTGCGGTGCGGCGGGCGGGGCTGACGGCGGGGGCGCTCATCCGCCGGCGCGTCCGCGCAGGTAGTCGGCGTACGCCATCGGCCGCCCGCCGGGCGGCTTCACCTCGAGCAGCTCGAGCGTTCCGTCCGCCCGGGCGCGCGCCTTCAGGATCCCGAGGAACGAGCCGTCCTCGAGCTGCATCCGGGCGCCGATGTGCGGCGTGAGCGCGCGCACGACGCGCTCCTGCTCGATCGCCGGAGCGCTGCGGATCGAGCGTCCGGTCGGCGGCGACGATCTTGTCCGCGTAGGTCACGCCGCACTCGTCCTGCTCGACGTACGGCGGTCGCTCGGCCGAGCGCCTCGATCAGGAGGTCGGCCCCGATCTGCTCGAGCCGCGGCGCGAGCGCCCCGTAGGTGTCGTCGTCGTGGATCGGCTCGGCCTGCCGCAGACAGACCGGCCCGCTGTCGAGGCCGGCGGTGAGGCGCATGATCGAGACGCCGGTCTGCGCGTCGCCCGGCCATGATCGCGCGCTCGATCGGGGCGGCGCCGCGCCAGCGCGGCAGCAGCGACGGATGGACGTTCACGATCTCGTGCTCCGAGAGCAGCGGTTCCCTGATCAGCGCACCGAACGCGCAGACGATCAATGCATCAGGAGCCGCCTGGGCGATCCGCGCGCGCGCCGCCTCGCCGCTGACGTCCTCGGGCTGGTCGAGCTCGATGCCGAGCTCGCTCGCGGCCAGCGGCGACCGGCGGGGGCGTGAGCCTGCGGCCGCGGCCCGGCCGGGCGGTCGGGCCGGGTGACGACGAGCTGCGGGCGATGCGCGCTGCCCGCGAGGCGGCGCAGGACGGAGGCGGCGAAGTCGGAGGTGCCGAGGTAGACGGTGCGCACGACGCGGGCGCTATGCCGCGTCGAGCTCGCGCAGGATGCGCATCGCCTCGCGGCGCTGGTCGCGCGGCGCGCGATCGACGATCAGCACGCCGTCCAGGTGGTCCATCTCGTGCTGGATCACGCGCGCCTCGAGCCCGGACGCCTCGACGAGGATCTCGTCCCCACGTTCGTCGAACGCCCGCACGCGGACGTGGATCGGGCGCTCGACGTCGACGTGCACGCGCGGGAGGCTGAGGCAGCCCTCCTCGAACCACTCCTGATCCTTGGAGGCCCATTCGAGCTCCGGGTTGACGAGCGCCTGGACCGGGCTGTCCTCCTCGACGCGGTAGACGAGCAGGCGACGCAGCTTGCCGACCTGGTTGGCGGCGAGACCGATGCCGAGCGAGTCGTTCATCAGCGGCGCCATGTGCGCGATCTCGGCCTCGCAGCGCGTCGTCGAAGACGACGACCGGCTGCGC
The DNA here is from genome assembly GCA_963817295.1 of uncultured Solirubrobacteraceae bacterium. Taxonomy (GTDB): domain Bacteria; phylum Actinomycetota; class Thermoleophilia; order Solirubrobacterales; family Solirubrobacteraceae; genus F1-60-MAGs163. The sequence goes on from CAWFOF010000008.1 coordinate 80,678, forward strand.
CTTCGACTTCAGCACGGGATCGCCGAACTGCGTGACCTGACGCAGCGCGGCCTCGCGGCGGGCGAGCGTCTCCTCGTCGAGGGCGGGGGGCTCGGTCGCCCCGTCCTGCGACCTCGATGTCGTCGTGCTCGTGAACGTGTTCGTCGTCGTGCTCGGGCATCTTCGACGCAGCAGTCTAGATGGGTCACTGCGGGTCGACGTCGACCGACAGGCTGACGCCGCGCGTCGCCTTGTCGGCCGCGACGCCGTCCACGACCGCGCCGATCTGGAGGATCGCCGCTGGCTCGGTCCTGAGCCTTGACGACGACCTGGCTGCGCTCCTTGCCGCGCAGGCGGAACAGCGGCGCCGGGCCGAGCGCGCCGGGCAGCTGCGCATGCACGGCCGTCGCGGCCCGCTGGGCGGCGCCAGGCTGCTCGGCGGAGCAGACGATCCGGATCAGCGTCGAGAAGGGCGGATAGCGCAGCGCGGCCCTGCGGCGCAGCTCGCCTTCCAGGAACGTGGCCGCGTCGTGCCGGGCCGCGAGCGCGATCGACGGCGCCTCGGGCGACAGCGTCTGCACGAGGACGCGACCGCCTCGCGCTCCGCGCCCGGCACGCCCCGCGAGCTGCGCCACGAGCGCGAAGGTGCGCTCCTCTGCCCGGAAGTCGGGGAAGCGCAGCGTCTGGTCGGCGTCGACGACGACGCCGAGCTCGACGTCCGGGAAGTCGTGGCCCTTGGCGACCATCTGCGTGCCGAGCAGGATCCCGCGATCGGCGCGCTCGAAGGCGGCCAGCACGATCGCCGGATCGCCCGCATCGCCGTCCAGGCGGAAGACCGGCCCGGGCAGCTCGGTCTCGAGGCGCTCGGTGCCCGGTGCCGTGGCGCGCGATCGAGACCGATCCGCATTCAGGGCAGCGCGACGGGACGCGCTCGCGGTGGCCGCAGTGGTGGCAGGCGAGCGTTCCGCTCGCGCGGTGCAGGACGAGCGTCACGTCGCAGGACGGGCACTCCCACGCATGCCCGCAGGTCTGGCAGCTGAGGAAGTTCGACCAGCCGCGGCGGTTGAGCAGCACGATCGACTTGCGCGCGTCGACGAGCGCCTCGTGGGTCTGCGGGTGCAGCGCGCCGCGGACGCCGCGCAGGTCGACGGTCTGCACGGGCGGCAGCTGCGCGCCGTCGACGCGCCGGGGCAGGCTGATGCGCCGCAGCTCGTGCCAGCTCTCGGCGCGCGGCGTCGCGCTGCCGGCGACCAGCACCGCGCCGTGGTCGGCGGCGCGGCGCGCCGCGACGTGTCGCGCGTCGTAGCGCGGATCGCCCTCGTGCTTGTAGGAGCTGTCGTGCTCCTCGTCGACGACGATCAGGCCGATGTCGTCCAGCGGCGCGAACACCGCCGAGCGCGGCCCGACGCAGATGCGCGCCTCGCCGCGGCGCAGGCGCAGCCACTCGTCGTAGCGCTCGCCCGGCGAGAGCCTGGAGTGCAGGACGGCGACGGTGTCGCCGAAGCGCGCCTGGAAGCGCGAGACGATCTGCGGGCGTCAGCGCGATCTCGGGGACGAGGACCAGCACCGTGCGCCCGACCCGCAGGGTCTCCTGCGCGGCGCGCAGGTAGACCTCGGTCTTCCCCGATCCGGTGACCCCGTGCAGCAGCAGCGACTCCCCCGGGGCGGCGGCCGCGATGTCAGCGAGCACGGCGCGCTGATCCTCGGTCAGCGTCGGCGGCTGTGCCGGGGAGCGCGCGCCGACGGCCGTGTGCACCGGCGCGCGGCGCACGACACGCGGATCGATCGTGATCAGGCCGCGAGCCTCCAGGCGCCGCAGCGCCGCGGTGTCTGCACCGGTGAAACGCGGAAGCGACGCGAGCAGCCGAGCGCTGCGCGTCGTTCAGGCGCTCGTCGTCGCTGAGCGGGCGGACCGCGCCGCGTAGAGCGCTGTTCGCGCACGGATGCCCTTCGGCGGAAGCATCAGCGAGAAGGCGCGCGCCGGGGTCGAGCAGTACTCGGCCGCCAGCCACGGCGCGAGCGCGACGAGATCCGCGGGAAGCGACTGCTCGAGGACGCGCGTCGGCGCGATCACGTCGTGTTCGGAGCCCTCGGCGAGCGCGGTGACGACGCCGAGCACCTCCTGACGGCCGAACGGGACGACGAGCACCGAGCCGACGTCGACGCCCGCAGGCCGCGCGTAGTCGAACGGCCCGCGCAGCACGCGGGCCGTCGTTATCGGCTCGACCCGCGCGACACCCGGCACGCGATCGACGATAGCCGCGGGGGCGGCGTCGGCCCCGCGGTCGAGCCGATCCGCGTCGACGCCTTCATCCCCGGAGGGGGTGGCCCGTCTCGACGCCGTATGCGGTGGTCGAGACGGGCCACCCCTTCGCTGGTCGGGGATGTCGCACTAGATTTCGCACCATGCCGCTCGACCTGCATCCCGGCGAGGAAGTCATCTACGACGGCCACCCGAGCTGGCGCTCGATCAAGGCCTTCTACGCCACCGGCCTCGTCGCGGCGCTGCTGATCGGCGCGATCTTCTGGCTCGCCGCGAGCTCGGCGGTCGGCATCCTGGCATTCGTCGTCGTGATGGCCGTGACCGTCATCGCCGGCATGATCAAGCGCGTCTTCACGAGGTTCACGATCACGAGCGACCGCCTGACGATCGAGCGCGGCATCCTCTCCAAGCACGTCCAGCAGACGCGCATCGACCGCGTTCAGAACGTCAACACCCGCCAGTCGGCGATCGACCGCCTGTTCCGCGTCGGCTCGGTCGACTTCGACACCGCCGGCACCGACGGGCTCGGACTTCACGTTCGACGGCGTCAACGACCCCGCCACGGTCGTCGCGGCCGTCGACCAGGCCCAGCGCCTGCACGCCCAGGAGCTCCGCGACGAGGGCATGCGGACCGACGGCCTCTAGACGGCCGGGAATCAGCTCACCGAGAAACGCCGAAGGCCCCGGCGATGCCGGGGCCTTCGTCACAGCCTCAGACGCGCGGCGCGCGCAAAGGTCACGCCGTCGCGGGCGCCGCGATCCCCGCAGCGTCGGCCAGAGCGGCGGCCTTGTCGGTGCGCTCCCACGTGAAGTCGTGGTCGTCGCGACCGAAGTGGCCGTACGCGGCGGTCTTCTGGTAGATCGGGCGGTGCAGGTCGAGCGCCTCGCGGAACGCGCCCGGGCGCAGGTCGAAGTGCTCGCCGACGAGCTCCTCGATGCGGCCGCGGCCGATCTTCTCGGTGCCGAACGTCTCGACCATCACCGAGACCGGGTGCGCGACGCCGATCGCGTAGGCGACCTGCACCTCGGCGCGGTCGGCGAGGCCGGCCGCGACGATGTTCTTGGCGACCCAGCGCGTCGCGTACGCCGCGGAGCGGTCGACCTTCGACGGGTCCTTGCCCGAGAAGGCGCCGCCGCCGTGGCGCGCCATGCCGCCGTAGGTGTCGACGATGATCTTGCGACCCGTCAGGCCGGCGTCGCCGACCGGGCCGCCGATGACGAACCGGCCGGTCGGGTTGACCAGGAACACCTTGCGCAGCTGCGGCCTCGTCGTAGAGGTCCTTCGGCAGGATCGGCTCGACGACGTGCTCCCAGAGGTCGTCCTTGATCATGCCCTCGGCACCCTCACGGTGCTGCGAGGAGATCAGCAGCTGCTCGATCCCGACCGGCCGGCCGTCGACGTAGCGCACCGAGACCTGCGTCTTGCCGTCCGGGCGCAGGTAGTCGAGGTCGCCGGCCTGGCGCACGTCGGCCAGGCGCTTGGCGAGCTTGTGCGCCAGCGAGATCGGCAGCGGCATCAGCTCCTCGGTCTCGTTGGAGGCGTACCCGAACATCATCCCCTGGTCGCCCGCGCCCGCAACATCGAGCTCGTCGTCGTCGTTGGGGTCGGTGCGCGCCTCGTAGGCCTTGTCGACGCCCTGGGCGATGTCCGGCGACTGCTTGTCGATCGCGTTCAGGACGGCGCACGAGTCCGCCGAGAAGCCGAGGTCGGCGTCGACGTAGCCGATCTTGCGGATCGTCTCGCGAGCGATCTCCTGGATGTCGACGTAGGTCTCGGTCGAGATCTCGCCGGAGACGACCACGAGGCCGGTGTTGACGAGCGTCTCGCACGCGACGCGACCGTACGGGTCCTCGGCGAGGACCGCGTCCAGGACGCCGTCGGAGATCTGGTCCGCGACCTTGTCGGGATGACCCTCGGTCACCGACTCGGACGTGAACAGGAAGCTGTTGTCTTGGCTCATGGGATGAAGAGGGAGAGGTCGACGGTGGAGACGGTGCCGGTTCCCGCGGCGTGTGCGCCGATGGCGCGGACGCGGACCAGGTCGTCACGAATGCCCTGCAGCGCGCTTCCCGGGCCTATGCCGGTGTCCGCACCCAAGCGCAGAAGTTGATTCGGGTCGAGAAATACTAGCGACGTGATCAGGTTTGGGGTGTTTCCTTCGACGGAGCGGTAGGCCGCGGTGTCCGTCAGGCGCCCGCTGCGCGAGCGCGCGTCGGTGACGCCGGACGGCGCCGTCGAGAAGATCAGCGTCGAGCCGTCGAGCGCCCACGTCAGCCCGACGCTCGCCGTGCCCGAGAGCGTCCGCGCCGGCGCACCCGCCGGGCTGATGTCCGAGAACGCCGCGCCCGCAGGGGCGGCGACGAGCCGCGCGAGCGGCGCCTCGAGCGCCGTCATCGCCGCTCGCGCCTTCGCCGGGTCGCGCACCCGCGACATGAGCGTCAGCACAGGGCCGTCGGGGCCGGGAGCGATGACGATCGCCGACTCGCGACCGAGGTTCCCGAGCGTGATCAACGGCGCACCGCCCTCCTTGAGGATCCGCGGCAGCGCTGCGCCCGCCCCCGGTCCCGGCGAGGACGAGCAGACGCTGAAGCGCGCCGGCGAGGTCCCCGGACGCGACGTACGCGAGCGTTCCGGCTGGCGCACGGCGCTGCAGCGTCGGCCTGAACTGCGCCGACGAGCTGCTGACGGCCGGCGACACTCCGCACCGTGATGCGCGCATGGTCGCTCCCCGGAACGAGCGCCGCGACGACGCCCCTCCAGGTCTGCGGTGTTCAGCAGCGACCCGACGGTGCCGAGCAGCCCACCGAGCGGGACGAGCAGGTCGCGCGCGCCGGCCGGCGAGACCCAGGCGTCGAGGACGCGGCCGTCGGGAAGCCCGCGCGCGGCGCGCCGGTACACGGGGTCGGCCGGCCAGTCCGCGCCCGCGTCCCTGCGCCAGCGCCGCGGCTGCCAGCACGCCCTCCGGCTCGCCGATCACGACGTACTTCCCCACCTTGCGGATGACGAGCGCCCCGCAGGGCTTGGGAACGTCGCTGACGCCGATCGCCGGGGCGTCGGTGACCAGCAGCGACGTCGCGGTGCGCCCGCGGCCCGGGAGCAGCGCCAGGACCGCCTCGTGCCCCGGCCGCGGCGCAGGTCGAGCCCGCATCCTGGGGCGTCGAGGCGCCTCAGCACCCCGTCGCGCAGGCGCGGCCAGGAGGGGAAGCGGGAGACGAGCCGTCCGGCGCGCTGCACCGCGTCGCGGCGACCGTCCGTCGACAGGTGCAGCGCGACGAGCGCTCTCGCCGGGACGAGCTTCATGGCCCCGCCGGCGGGCGGCGTGCCTTCTGCGCCGCCGCTCCCGCCCGCGACCAGGCCGACGGCGAGCGCGGCCACCGCGACGACGACAAGGACGACGGAGCAGGAGACGCCGGTCGCGGGGCATGGCGGCGGCGCAGGCTACGCGGTCGCGCCGACGACGGCGCCGGCGACGGCGGTGCTCACCGCTCGGAGCGCCGTTGCTTGCGCTCCTTGACGTCGATGATCAGCGGCACGCCGTCGAAGCCGAACCGCTTGCGCAGCTGATTCTCCAGGTAGTACGCGTAGTCGCGCGTCATCTTGTTGCGGTTGTTGACCTGCAGGGCGTACCGCGGCGGACGAGTCTCGATCTGCGCCAGGTACAGCATCTTCAGGCGATGGCCCTGTTTGGCGGGCGGCTGGCGCTTGTCGAGCGCGTCGGCGAGGAAGCGGTTCAGCTCCGGCGTCGGGACGCGCTCGCGCATGCGGTCGCCGAGGTTGATCGCCTCCTGCATGACGCGCTGGACGTTGCGGCCGCTCTCGGCGCTCGCCGTCATCACCTTCGGGCGCAGCCGCAGCTTGCGCAGCACCTTGGCGCGCTCGTGGTCGAGCCCGTCCTCGTCCATCGGCTTCAGGTCCCACTTGTTCAGGACCAGCAGCGTCGCGCAGCCCGCCTTCATCGCAAGCTCGGCGATGCGCATGTCCTGCGTGGTGACGCCGTCGCGGGCATCGCAGATCACGAGGGCGACGTCGGCGCGCTCGACGGCCCGCTGCGAGCGCAGCACCGTGTAGTACTCGACGCTGTCGGAGACCTTCGCCTGGCGGCGCATCCCGGCGGTGTCGACGAGCACGATCTCGCGGCCGTCGACCTCGATCGGCAGGTCGATCGCGTCGCGCGTCGTGCCGGCGACGTCGCTGACGATCACGCGCTCCTGCCCGAGGATGCGGTTGACGAGCGTCGACTTGCCGACGTTCGGGCGGCCGACGATCGCCATGCGGATGCGCTCGTCGTCCTCCTCGTCCTCGTCGGCGTCGCCGGGGAGCAGCTCGACGATGCGATCGAGCAGGTCGCCGGTCCCCAGGCCCTGCGCGCCGGACACCGGGATCGGGTCGCCGAGCCCGAAGCGGTGGAACTCCAGTGCGTTGTTGACCTCGCCGACGACGTCGACCTTGTTGGCGGCGAGGATCACCGGGATGTCGGCCGCGGCGCAGCATGTCCGCCATGTCCTCGTCGCCGGGACGCAGGCCGGCCTTCGCGTCGACGACCAGCACGACGAGGACGGCCTCGCCGATCGCCGCGCGGGCCTGATCGCGGATCGAGCCCGAGATCGGGTCGAGATCGAGGTTGTCCATGCCGCCGGTGTCGATCAGCGTGAAGCTGCGTCCGTTCCACTCGCAGCGGACGTCCTTGCGGTCGCGCGTGATGCCCGAGCGCTCGTGAACGACGGACTCGCGCGAGCCGGCAAGGCGGTTGACGAGCGTGCTCTTGCCGACGTTCGGATAGCCGACGATCGCCACTTTCATGCCGTCGAACCTGACTTCTGTGCCGTGCGACGATCGTCCGCGCGAGCGACGATTCGGGCGACCACCTCGGGTAGGGTCAGACCCGTAGTGTCCACAGGGATGGCGTCAGCGGCAGCGACAAGGGGAGAATCGGCACGATCGCGGTCGCGGGCGTCTCGGCGACGCTGTTCGGCGAGCACCTCGTGCTCGTCCTGCCCGGTCTGCGCCGAACGTCTCCGGGCGCGCTCCTGCGGCGACGCGGTGAGGAAGATCTTCAGCTCGGCGTCGGGGGCGACGACCGTGCCGATGTCGCGACCCTCGGCGACCCAGTCGCCACTGGCGAGCAGTGCGCGCTGGATGACGAGCATCGCCGCTCGCACCTGCGGGTCGGCGGCGATCTGCGATGCGGCCTCGCTGACCTGCGGAGCGCGGATCGCGTCCGTGACGTCCTCGCCGTCGAGCAGCACCTGTCGCCCCGACGCGGATGTCCAGTGCAGCCGGATCGGCCTGCGGGTCGCGCAGGCGTGCGAGGGCGACGCACCGGTACATCGCCCCGGTGTCCAGGTATGTGAAGCCCAGAGCATCGGCGGCCGCGCGAGCGACCGTCGACTTTCCGGCTCCGGCAGGGCCGTCGATCGCCACGAGCATCACCAGAGACGATAGGGCCCCTCTGACACGATGAAGATCCTGCGTCCACTGCGCGAGCGCGACTTCGCCCTGCTGTGGAGCGGACTCGTCGTCTCGCTGATCGGCGACGGCATCTACCTCGTCGCGATCGCGTGGCAGGTCTACGAGCTGTCGAACATGCCCTCGGCGCTCGCGCTCGTCGGCCTGGCCTGGTCGGTCGGGATGGCGCTGTTCCTGCTCAGCGGCGGCGTGATCAGCGACCACTTCGAGCGCCGGCGCGTGATGATCGCCGCCGACATCGTCCGCGCCGCGGTCCTGGCGCTGATCGGCGTGCTCGCCGTGACCGATCAGCTGCAGCTCTGGCACCTGATCGCCTGCGTCGTCGTGTACGCGGCGGGCGAGGCGTTCTTCGGGCCCGCGATGACGGCGATCGTGCCGGACATCCTGTCGCGCGAGCAGCTCATCGAGGCCAACGCCCTGCAGCAGCTCGTGCGCCAGACGTGCCGCCTCCTGATCGGTCCCGGCGATCGGCGGCATCGTGGTCGCCGTGATCGGCCCCGGCGACGCGTTCCTGATCGACGCCGGGACGTTCATCGCCTCAGCCGTGATGATCGCGCTGATCCGGACGCGCTCTACGGGGACCGCGAGCACCGCACGACGCTCACGGCCGAGTTGCGTGAGGGGATCGCCTTCGTCCGCTCGAGCCGCTGGATCTGGGTCACGCTGATCTCCTCGTCGGTCGCGATGCTCCTGTTCTACGGGCCGATGCAGGTGCTGCTGCCCGTACATCGTCAAGAACGACCTGGGCGGCGGCGCCGGGGCCTTCGGGCTGATCCTCGCGGCGGACGGCCTGGGCTCGATCTTCGCCTCGCTGACGATGAGCCAGCGCGGGCGCCTGCCGGTCCGCTACCTGACCGTCATGTACGTCGCCTGGACGGCCGCCACGCTGCCGATCGCCGGATACGCGCTCAGCGTCAGCGAGTGGCAGCTGATGGTCCTGAGCGGCCTCCACGGCGCCTTCATGACGATCGGGCTGATCATCTGGGACACGCTGATGCAGACGCGCGTCCCGCCCGAGATGCGCGGCCGGGCGCAGAGCGTCGCCTGGTTCACGTCGATCGCGCTGACGCCGATGTCGTTCGCGCTGACCGGCCCGGTCTCGGCGGCGCTGGGCGTCGACACGACCCTGATCCTGGCCGGCGTGATCCCGTCGGTCACCACGGCCGGGGTGTTCATCGGCTTCCGCCTGCGCCGCGAGGAGATCCCGATCGAGGACGATGAGGGTCTGGCGCCGGCGACCGGCGCCCTCATCGACGAGCTCGAGCACGTCCCCGAGGCGCTCTCGCGCTGAGGACCTACGGCGTCAGCTCGGAGGCGGCTTCCGCTTCGGCGTCGGCCTCGTCGCGCCGCTCGGCCGGGCGCTGCCCGGGCTCGGGGACGACCGGCATCGGCACGCCCGCGACCTCGTAGGTCTCCTCCTGGTCGAGCGTCTCGCGCTCGAGCAGCCGCTTGGCCAGCGCGTCGAGCCGCGGGCGCTCGCTGCGCAGCAGCGCGACGGTCTCGCGGTCGGCGTCCTCGACGATCCGGCGGACCTCGGCGTCGATGACCTCCTGCGTGCGCTGTGAGGTCTCGGCGGCGCCCGGCAGGAATGGGCTCTGGCCTTCGGACGGCGCGACCGCGATCGGCCCGATCGCGTCGCTCATGCCCCAGCGCGAGACCATGCTGCGCGCGATCCGCGTGAGCTGCTGGATGTCCGACTCGGCGCCGGTGGTCGTCTCGCCGTAGACGACCTGCTCGGCGGCGCGACCGCCGAGCATCACGCGGATGCGGCCGAGCAGCTCGGCCTTCTCGTAGCCGTACTTGTCGGCGTCCGGCGTCGACAGCGTCACGCCGAGCGCCTGACCGCGCGGGATGATCGAGACCTTGCGCACGGGGTCGGCTCCCGGCGTGAGCATCCCGACCAGCGCGTGGCCGGCCTCGTGGTAGGCGGTGCGCTCACGGTCGGTCTGCGTCATGACGACCTGCCGTTCGGTGCCGAGCACGATCTTCTCGATCGCGTCGGTGAAGTCGTTGGTCTGCACCGTCACGTGCCCACGCCGGGCGGCGAACAGCGCCGCCTCGTTGACGAGCAGCGCGAGGTCGGCGCCGGTCATGCCGGGCGTCGCCGTGGCGATCCGCGGCAGGTCGACCGAATCGTCGATCGGCATCCCGCGCGAATGGATCCGCAGGATCGCCTCGCGGCCGACGCGGTCGGGCGGCTGCACCGCGACGCGCCTGTCGAAGCGTCCGGGGCGCAGCAGCGCCGGGTCCAGCGCGTCGGGACGGTTCGTCGCCGCCATGACGATCACGCCCTGGCCGCTCTCGAAGCCGTCCATCTCGGTGAGGATCTGGTTCAGCGTCTGCTCGCGCTCGTCGTGACCGCCGCTGAAGCCGCCCGCGGCGCTGCGCGCGCGGCCGATCGCGTCGAGCTCGTCGATGAAGATGATCGCCGGCGCGGCCTCCTTCGCCTGCTTGAAGAGGTCGCGCACGCGACTTGCGCCGACGCCGACGATCGCCTCGACGAACTCGGAGGCCGATGCCGAGAAGTACGGCACGTTGGCCTCGCCGGCGACCGCGCGCGCGAGCAGCGTCTTGCCGGTGCCCGGCGGGCCGTAGAGCATCACGCCGCGCGGGATCCGCGCGCCGAGCTTCGCGTACTTCTCCGGCGACTTGAGGAAGTCGACGATCTCCGTGAGCTCGTCCTCGGCCTCGTCGATGCCGGCGACGTCGGCGAACGTCACGCGCGTCGTCGCCTGGTCGGCACGCCGGGCGTTGGAGCGGGTGAACTGGCCCAGGCCGCCGGCCCCGCCGGCGGCGGCCGCGCGGCGCATGATCCACAGCAGGCCCAGCACGATCAGGATCGTCGGCCCGAAGGCGAGGATGAACGTCAGCAGCGGGTTGCGCCCGACGTCGACCGGCTTGGCGTTCAGGACGACGCCCTTGGCTCTCGAGCTGCTTCGTCAGGTCGTCGGTGTTGACGAACGTCGGGACCTGGGTCTTGAAGTGCTGGACGTCGTCGCGCCTTCTTCGCGCCCTCGGCCTTGAACGACACCTTCGCCTTCAGCGTCCCGTCGATGGTCTCGCCCTCGGACGAGATCTCCTTGACGTTGCCGGCGTCGATCTGCTGCAGGAAGAACGGGCTGTACGGCACGCTCGTGGACTTGCTCGGCTGACCGGTGACGAGCGCGAAGATGACGTTGACGGCGAGCAGCGCCAGCAGCACCGTGACGAGTGTGCGACGACCGCGAGCCGGCACCATCGGCGACTTCTGCGGCGGCGTGCCGCGACCGTCGGACGACGGCTGCACCCGCGGCCAGGGTGGCGGCTCCTCGCCGCGCCCGCCCGGCGGACGCGGCGGGACCGGGCGCTCAGGGCGCTCCGGGGCACTCGTCCTGGGGCTCTGGGGCTTCGGTTCGGGCATCAGGTTCTCGTCAGTTCTACGCGCCGGCCCGGCGTCTGGACGCCCGGTCTAGCGCAGCGTGGCGATGTCGTCCAGGAAACGAGGGTAGGACACCGCGGCCGCGTCCATGTCCGACACGTCCACGCCATCGGTCGAGGCCAGCCCGGCGACGGCGCCCAGCATGGCCATGCGGTGATCGCCACCGGAGGCGATCGTGCCGCCCTTCAGCCCGCCGGTGCCCCGGACGACGAAGCCGTCCGGCGTGGCCTCGAGGTCGCCGCCGAGCCCGTTCAGGCCGTCGACGACGGCGGCGATCCGGTCGGATTCCTTCACGCGCAGCTCCTGCGCGCCGCGCACGACGGTCTCACCCTCGGCGAAGCAGCCGAGCAGCGCGACGAGCGGCAGCTCGTCGATCGCCAGCGGCACCTCGCCGGCCTCGACGACGGTGCCGCTCAGCGGCCCCGCGGTGACGTCGAGGTCGCTCAGCGGCTCGACGGCCGGGATGTCGTCGCCGGTCGGCTCCTCGAGGTCGCCGAGGACGATCGCGCCCATGCGCTGGGCGATCCGGATGAAGCCGGTGCGCGTCCAGTTCACGCCGCAGTCGCTGGACGACGAGCCGCGAGCCGCGGACGAGCACGCCCGGCCGCGATCGCGAACGCCGCCGACGACGGGTCGGCCGGGACCATCAGCGTCTCCGGCAGCGCGAGCTCGTCGACGCTCGTCGAGCCGCAGGACGCGCGCCCTGGCGGCTCGAGCCGCACGCCGGCGCCGGCGAGCAGGCGCTCGGTGTGGTCGCGGCTGGGCTGCGGCTCGCGGATCGTCGTCTGACCGTCGGCGAGCATGCCGGCGAACAGCACGCACGACTTCACCTGGGCGCTGGCGACGGGCAGCACGTAGTCGATCCCGTGCAGTCGGGTGCCCGTTCACGGTGAACGGCGGGAAGCGATCGTCCGGTGGCGCTGATGTCGGCGCCCATCTCGCGCAGCGGCGCGACGATCCGGTCGACCGGCCGGCCGCGGATCGACGCGTCGCCGTCGAGCGTGAAGACGTGCCCTTCCTGGGCGGCGAGCCATCCGGGAAGCAGGCGCATCAGGGTGCCCGCGTTGCCGACGTCGATGACGCCGTCCGGCGCCCGCGCCGCGCGCAGGCCCGGCGCCGCGGATGACGATCTCGTTCGCGCGCCGCTCGACGAGCGCGCCGAGCGCCTGGACGCATCGAGCGTGGAGTTCGTGTCGGCCGCGTCGAGGTAGTTGTGGATGCGGACCGGAAGGTCGGCCATCGCGCCGAGCATCGCGACGCGGTGCGAGATCGACTTGTCCGCCGGCGGGACGATCGTGCCCTTCAGCGGGCCCGACGGATCGAGGCGGACGTTCATGTGACCGGGATCCCCAGGTCGCTGACCAGCTCGATGGCCCGCTCGGCGCCGCCCTGCGCGACCCACAGCGCGACCGTCCCGCTCGCGCCGTCCGAGGATGGGCTGAGCACCATGTCGGCGATGTTGATGCCCTCCGCGGCGAGCGTCAGGGCGATCTCGGCGACCACGCCCGGGCGGTTGGGCACGGCGGCGCGCAGCTCGCGCAGCGACCCCGGGGCGAGACCGGCCGCGAGCAGCGCGCGGCGCTGCTCGGCGGCCTGCTGCTGCCAGCGCGCGATCCACGCGCGCGTCGCCCGCGTCCAGCGCCCGGCGAACCTCCTGCAGGTGCGCGATCGTGCCGTCGATCTCCCCCAGCAGCGCTTCGTGGTTGGCGCGGTAGATGCCGGTCCAGATGTCCGGGTTGGCGCCCGCGACGCGCGTCGCGTCGCGGAAGCTCGGGCCCGTCACCGGAATCCGCTCGCCGCCGAGCGCCCCGGCCGCCTGCGCGACCAGCACGTTGGCGAGCACGTGCGGCAGGTGCGAGACGGCGGCCATCATGCGATCGTGGTCGACCGCGTCCACGACCTGCGGGCGCGCGCCGATCCCGGTCAGCAGGCGGTGCACGCGCTCCAGCAGGACGCCGCTCGTCGTGGCCTGCGGGCGTGAGGTACCAGGTCGCGCCGTCGAAGAGGTCCTCGCGGGCGTGGTCGACGCCCGCGACCTCGGCCCCGGCCAGCGGGTGGCCGCCGACGAACCGCTCGTCGGCGCCCGCCGCAGCGACGACCTCCTGCTTGGTCGAGCCGACGTCGGTGACCGCGCAGCCCGCCGGCGCGAGCGCGAGCACCTCGCGCGTGACCTGCGCCAGCACGTCCACGGGGCGCAGACGACAGCGACGTCCGCGCCCGTCGAGCGCGGCGGCCAGGACCGTCGCAGGCCTCGTCGAGCGCACCCAGCTCGACGCCGAGCGGAGCCCGGCGGCCGGTGCCGCGCACGTACGCGCCCAGACGCGCCCGGGCGGCCATGCCGACCGATCCGCCGATCAGCCCGGTGCCGACGACCGCGACGTTCAAGCCGGTGTCGCGGCCTGGAGGAAGGGCAGCTTGCCCGCGATCTGCGTCACCTGCTCGACCTTCTGGGCGTACGCGGCGAACTCGGAGGCCCGCAGGGCCTGGGGTCCGTCGCAGATCGCCTCTTCGGGCTGCGGGTGCACCTCGACGATGATGCCGTCCGCACCGGCGGCGGCCGCGGCGAGCGACAGCGACTCGACCAGGTCGCGGCGTCCGGCGGCGTGGCTGGGATCGACGACGACCGGCAGGTGGGTCATCTGCTTGAGCACCGGGACGGCCATCAGGTCGAGCGTGAAGCGGTAGGCGGTCTCGAACGTGCGGATGCCGCGCTCGCACAGCATGACCGCCTCGTTGCCCTCCTTGAGGATGTACTCGGCGGCCATCACGAGCTCCTCCAGCGTGCTCGAGAGCCCGCGCTTGAGCAGCACCGGGCGCCCCGCTCGGCCGAGCTCGGAGAGCAGGCCGTAGTTCTGCATGTTGCGCGCGCCGACCTGGATCACGTCGGCGACCTCGAGCACGGGCTCGAGGTCGCGCGCGTCCATCAGCTCGGTGACGATCGGCAGGCCGGTCTCGCGCCTTGGCCTCGGCGAGCAGCTTCAGCCCCTCGACGCCCAGGCCCTGGAACGAGTAGGGCGACGTGCGCGGCTTGTAGGCGCCGCCGCGCAACATGTTCGCGCCCGCGTCGCGAACGACGTGGGCGGTCGTCAGCAGCTGCTCGCGCGATTCGACGGTGCACGGGCCGGCGATCAGCGCGAAGTGGTCGCCGCCGATCTTCGCGCCGCCGATGTCGAAGACGGACGCCTCGCGATGCTCCTCCTTGGAGGCCAGCTTGTAGGGCTTCAGGATCGGTTTGACGGATTCGACGCCGGGCTGGCCGATCAGCTCGAGATCGGTGACGCGGACCTCGGTCTCGGCGTCGCCGATCGCGCCGATCACGGTCAGCTTCTCGCCGACGATCGGATGTGCGCCGTCGCACCGACCGACTCGATCCGGTCGATGACTGCCTGCACTTCATCCGTTGTTGCCTGGGGACTCATGACGATCAACATCCTTCGCTCATTCCTCGCTGCGGGTGGCCAGAGGGACGGCCGTCGCGACGGCCGGGACCGGGGAATCCGGTCGGGAGCGCAGGGCTCCGGTGGTTCGGCGCTCGGCCCGAAGGCCATGATGCGGCGGCCCTCAACGGACCGACCGAGCGCCTAGCTAAATCGCCAGGAAGCCGAATAGGCGAAGCCGAAACCGGACAGCGCGGTGCAGGATGCGGACGTCGTTGCGCTGTGGGCCGAACGGCTCATTACGCAGCGAATTGAAGCACACGACCGCTCCCGCTCGCCAGCGGCGGCGCCGATCAGGCGGGCAGGACGTCGCGCAGCGCGGCGAGGAAGCGGGCGTTCTGCGCCGGGCGTGCCATACGTCACGCGCAGCCACCCTCGCGGCCGAGCGCGGCGCCGGAGCGGACCAGCACACCGCGATCCCGCAGGCCGCCGCAGGACGCGCTCCTCCGTCTCCTTCGGGCTCTCCGACTCCCACCCGGGCAGCGCGAACCAGCAGAAGTTCGCCTGCGAGCTCGGCCGGCTCGATCCCGATCTCGCGCAGGCCCTCGTCGAGCTCGATGCGCGCAACGACGGCGCGGTCGACGCGCTCGGCGACGGCGTCCTGGTGGCGCAGCGCCTCGACCGCCGCGGCCTGCGCGGCCGCGTTGCAGAAGAACGGCTGGCGGACCTGGTCGACGGCCCTGACGACGTCCGAGGAGCCGCAGAGCGCGAAGCCGACGCGCATTCCGGCGAGGCCGTAGACCTTGCTGAAGGTCCGCAGCAGCACGAGGTTCGTGTGGCGCTCGAGCAGGTCGAGGGTCGCGTCGGGTCGTCGAGCGTGTTGAACTCGCAGTAGGCCTCGTCGACCAGGACGCAGACGTGCGGCGGGACCTTTGCGACGAACTCCGCGATGCGATCGCGCGAGACGGCCGTGCTCGTCGGGTTGTTCGGGTTGCAGACGATCACCAGGCGCGTCGCGACGGTGATCTGCTCGAGCATCGCGTCGAGGTCGTGCTCGTCGCGGTCGTCGAGCGGCACACGGATCCCCGTCGCCCCCGAGGCGGCCTCCAGATGCGGGTAGACCGAGAACGACGGCCAGGCGTAGACCAGCTCGGCGCCGGGCTCCAGCAGCGCCTCGCCGAGCGCCAGCAGCGTGTCGCAGGAGCCGTTGCCGATCGCGATCCGGCTCGCCGGGACGCCGTAGCGGTCCGACAGCGCACCGCGCAGTTCGCCGTTGGAGGGATCCGGGTAGCGGTTCAGGCCGCCGAGAACGGCGCGTGATCGCCTCGACGACCTCGGGCAGCGGCGGGATCCGGCGACTCGTTGGACGCGAGCAGCGCGACGTCCTCGGGGAGCGCGTAGGCCGCGGCGGCCGGATAGACGGGGATGCGCTCGACGCGCGCGGAGTACTCGATGGCCACGACGACAATGATGCCTGAGACGGGTTCCTACTCGCTGGGCGCGTCGATCGGGCCGCCGCCGCGGACCTCGCCCTCGGGTTGCACCCCGTCGCGCCCGACGTACCCGCCCTTGCCGCCGACCACGACGACGACGGCGTCGGTGTGCGCCACGTTGCGCAGGCGGCGGACCGTCTCGGCCGCCACGCGCGCCAGCCCGCCCGGGCCGAGGCGATGGACCGAGCCGTCGCCGAACTCGAACTCGATCATGCCCTCGTGGACGAAGTACAGCTCCTCCTGCTCCTCGTGGGAGTGCGCGCTCGTCTCGAAGCGCGGCGGCAGGACGAGCGCGTTGACGCCGAAGGCCTCGATGCCCAGGCCCTTGCGAATCTTGCGAAATCCGTAGCCCTCGCCCAGCGCCTCGATCGGGGCGACGGTGTAGCCGAGGCCTTCGGAGACCTCTTCGACGGTGTGGTCAGCGGTCATTGGGCACTCTCCAGGTCGCTGCGCAGCGCACGTGCGTCGCGCATGTAGACGTGACGGGGCTCGTGGGCCTCGCCGGCGTGGTACTGGACCAGCACGCGGATCACGCGGGGCATGGCGCCGGGGACGTCGATCTCGCGCACGCACAGCAGCGGCACGCGCTCGAAGCCCATCTGCCGCGCGGCGACCGCCGGGAACTCGGCGTTGAGGTCCTCGGTCATCGTGAAGATGCAGTTCACGATCTCCTCGCGGCTCAGCGTCGTTGCGCACCAGCAGCTCGTCCATCAGCTCGGTGGTCGCGGTGAGGATCGCCTCGCGGTCGTTGTCCTCGACGGTGATGGCGCCGCGCAGGGCGAAGAGACGCATGGCGCGCGGCATCATGTCATGACGCCCGCCTGGTCACCGGCGGCCCGCAGCGCCTCGATCTCCGACGGCGTCAGGCGCCGCGCCTTTCCCTCGCGCAGGTCGCCGAGCTCGAGCGGCCCGAAGCGCACGCGCCGCAGCTCGCGAACCGGGCGGCCGACCGCCTCGCACATGCGCTTGACCTGGCGCTTGCGGCCCTCGCGGATCGTCAGCTCCAGCTCGTGGCCGGAGAGGCGCCGCACGCCCGCCGGGGCGGTCATCCCGTCGTCCAGTTCGACGCCCTCGCGCAGCGCCGTGATCGCGCGGTCGCTCAGCGACGGGCCGCCGACGATCGCGCGGTAGGTCTTGGGGACCTCGTAGCGCGGGTGCGTGAGCAGGTTGGCGAGGTCGCCGTCGTCGGTCAGCAGGATCAGCCCGGTGGTGTCGACGTCGAGCCGCCCGACCGGGTACAGGCGACGCTCGCCCGGGGCACGCACGAGGTCGACGACGGTCGGCCGCCCGTGCGTGTCCGAGGCCGTCGAGACGACGCCGTGCGGCTTGTTCAGCGCGTAGACGACGCGGATCGTCGAGATCTTGCCGACACGCTCGCCGTCGAGCTCGATCCGCTCGCCGCCGGTGACGTCGCGAGCGGGATCGGTGACGACCTCGCCGTCGACGGTGACGCGGCCGCCGAAGATCAGCTGCTCGGAGGCGCGCCGCGAGGCGACGCCGGCGTGGGCGAGGTGTTTGGCGAGTCGCATGGCGGTGTTGTCACCATAGGTGGTGGATCGCGCCATGGACCTCGACCTTCTGCAGAGCACACTCGACGACGCCGGCCAGCCCGCCTACCGCGCGGGCCAGGCGTGGGCGTGGCAGGCGCGCGGCGTCAGGGACTGGGACGCGATGTCGGACCTGCCGGCGGGGCTGCGCGAGCGACTCGCCGCCGAGGTCCCCTTCTCGACGCTGACGCTCGAGCACGAGGCGACGAGCCAGGACGGCACGGTCAAGGCGCTGTTCCGCACGCACGACAACCGCCCGGTCGAGGCGGTGCTGATGCGCTACAAGGACGGGCGCCACTCGCTCTGCGTGTCCTCGCAGTCCGGCTGTCCGCTGACCTGCACGTTCTGCGCGACCGGCGCGATGAAGTTCGGCCGCAACCTGACCGCGTGGGAGATCGTCGACCAGGCGCTGCACTTCCGGCGCATGTCGAAGGTCGATCACTGCGTCTTCATGGGAATGGGCGAGCCGATGATGAACCTCGACAACGTGCTCGCCGCCTGCCGGCGCCTGCCGGACCTGGGCATCACGCAGCCGCCGCACGGCGATCTCGACGGTCGGCTGGCTCCCCGGGATCGACGCGCTCGCCGCACAGGACATGCCGCTGCGCCTGGCGCTCTCGCTGCACGCCCCGGATGAGGCGCTGCGCAGCCAGATCATGCCGGTCAACGACCGCTGGCCGATGGCGGACGTGCTCGCCGCGTGCGAGCGCTACTACGAGGCCAAACGGCGGATGATCTTCATCGAGTACGTGATGCTCGGCGGCGTCAACGACCGCTACGAGCAGGCGCTCGGGCTGACGAAGCTCCTCGACCGCAAGAAGTTCAAGATCAACCTGATCCCGTACAACCCGACGGACTCGATCTACGACGGCTCCACGCGCCAGTCGATCGACGCGTTCAAGCGCGTGCTCGAGGACAAGGGCTTCAGCGCCACGGTCCGCCTGACGCGCGGACGCGACATCGACGCGGCGTGCGGCCAGCTCGCCGCGAAGGCGCTCGCGGGCTAGGTGTAAGTGAGGAGGTTGTTCCGCTGGTTGAGGCGGGCGAGTGGCGGTTGGCGGCCGATGGCCGAGTGTCGTCGGTGATGGTTGTAGTAGTCGAGCCAGCCGTCAAGGGCTGCGGTGCGTTCGGTGCTGTTGCGGTAGATCGCTCCGTAGGCCCAGCCGCCGAGCATCGTGCGGATGAAGCGTTCGGCTTTGCCGTTGGTCTGGGGCCGGTAGGGCCGGGTGCGCAGGTGGCGGATCCCGAGGGCACGGCAGGCGATCGCGTGGACGGTCGAGCGGTAGGCGCTGCCGTTATCGGTCATGAGTTGCTGCACGGTGACGCCGTAGGCGTTGTAGTGCGCGATCGCGCGGCGTAAGGAATCCGATCGCGGTTGTGGCCTTCGTCGTCGTCCAAGACTTCGACGTAGGCAAGGCGGGTGCAGTCGTCGATGGCGACGTGCACGAACTCCCAGCCTTGGCTGTCGGCCTTGCGGTGGTAGCCCGTTTTCGCGCGTGCCTGCTGGCCCAGGACGCGATGCCCCGGCCTGGCGATCCGTCCGAGCTTCTTGACGTCGATGTGGATCAGCTCGCCGGGACGCTCACGCTCGTAACGGCAGGCGGGTTCCAGACCCAGGCGACCCAACCGGCCCATCCCGATCCGCGTCAGGATCCCCGAGATCGTCGACAACGGCCGGCTCAGCACCTCAGCGATCTCCGGACCGGTCAATCGCAACCTGCGCAGCGCGGCGATCACGGCGACGGCGTGCTCGTCGGTGCGGCTCGCCACGACGCTCGGCGCTGAGGAGCGATCCACCAGGCCGGCCGCGCCCTCGGCTCGGTAGCGGGCAAGCCACTTGCGTGCGGTGCGCCGCTGATTCCGGCCGCCTCGGCGGCCTCCATCAGCGACCACCCCGCACCCTCAACCCTGTCGACCAGCAGCTCGCGGCCCTTCAGACTGAGCCTGGCGTTAGCGTGCAACTTCATCCGGATCTCCTTGGGACTGAGTGCCTTCGACAACCTCAGCCTCCAAGGAGGCTCGGATGAACAACGGGCTCAGGACGTACGGCTAGGACTCCGGCAGCCCGGGCTGTGCCGGCGCGCCGAGCGCCGGGTTGCGCGCCTCGCCGGCCGCATCAGGCGCTCGCGCAGGTCCGACTCCTCGTCCGGCGTCGGGTCCCACTGGGCGGTGTCGGGCAGGTCCTTGATCGAGTTCAGCCCGAACAGCTTCAGGAACAGCGGCGTCGTGCGATAGAGGACCGCGCCGAACTGCGAGCGCCCGGACTCCTCGATCAGCCCGCGCTCCAGCAGCGTGCCGCTGGCCGAGTCGGCGGCGACGCCGCGGATCCGCGTGATCTCCGGCCGCGAGACGGGCTGCAGGTAGGAGACGATCGCGAGCGTCTCGGCCTGGGCCGCCGTCAGCGGAGGCGTGCGCGGCTTGGCGAGCAGCCGCCGGGCGGCCTCCTCGGCCTCCGGGCGCGGTGGCGAGCGTCCAGCCGCCGGCGAGCTCGCGCAGCACGAGCCCGCGCTCGCCGGGGGCGAACGCGACGGCGAGCTCCTCCAGCACCTCCGCCAGCTCCTGCGGCGAGCAGCCCGCGGCCTCGGCCAGATCGGCCGCACGGACCGGCTCGGAGCTGAGGAACAGCAGCGCCTCGACGATCCGCGCCAGCGCGCTCATGCCGCGCCGCCCACGACGCGCAGGCCGATCGGGCTCCGCCACGACCGGTGCAATCGAGATCGGCCCGAACGGCTCGCGCTGCATCCAGGTCGCCTCGCCCTGCTTGTAGAGCTCGAGCAGCGCGAAGAGCGTCACGGCGACGGTCATGCGATCGGCGCCGACGACCGCCTCGTCGAACGAGAGGCCGCCGCGGCGCAGCAGCGCGCGCAGGTGGTTGAGGCGCTCGCCGACGGTGACTCGCGAGGCGCCCAGGTGGCCGAGGTTGATCGGCGGCGGCACGCGCAGCAGCCCGCCGATCGCGGCGCCGAGCTGCGCCGGGTCGTAGACGGCGCGCCGACTCGTCGAGCCGGACGCGACGCAGGAAGCCCGGCAGCGGAGCCGACCGGAAGCGATGGCCGTGCTCGCGCGGCGAGCAGGTCGGTGAGGTGCTCGGCCGCACGGCGGTAGCGGCGCGCGTCGAGCATCCGCGCGAGCAGCTCCTCGGCGGCCTCACCGGGCTCGAGGTCCTCCAGCAGCTCCGCGTCGTCGCGCGGCAGCATCAGGCGCGACTTGAGCTCCAGCAGCGCTGCGATCAGAACGAGGAACTCGGTTGCCACCTCGAGGTCCAGCTCCCCGCGCGCCTCGAGGACGTCGAGGTAGGAGACGACGACGTCGGCCAGCTCGACCTCGAGCAGGTCGACCTCCTCGCGCAGGACGAGGGTCAGAAGCAGGTCGAAGGGACCAGTGAAGACCTCGAGGTCGAGCTCGAGCTCAGCGGCGATCACGCGGCAGAACGTAGCGGGCGCTCCGGTCGGCGTGCCAGCGCTGCAAGCCCGGTGGCGAGCAGGAGGCCTGCGACGAGCGCGTAGGGCACGATGTCGCCGAACGCCTCGGCGAGCGCCCCGCCGGCCACCGACCCCAGCCCGACACCGGCGGCCCAGCCGAGGTTGTTGAACGCGAACGCCCATCCCTGGTCGATGTCGAGCTCGTCGGCGCGGTGCGAGATCAGGGTGCCGCCCGGCACCCAGAGGGCCCCCAGCGCGACCCCGGCCGCCAGCAGCACGAGCCCGAGCAGCCCGACCGTCCCCGCGGCGGCGAGCAACGGGACGGCCAGCGCCGCGGCGAGCGTCGCCGCGCGCACGATCGCGAGCGAGCCGCGGCGATCGGCGATCCTGCCGACGACCGGGCTGACCAGCGCCTCGAAGAACGCGGCCACGAAGAAGACCCCGCCGATCAACAGCGCCGAGGCACCGAGGTCGTCGAGCCGCAGCGGGACCAGGACCTCGATCACCCCGAACGCGATCGCGGGCAGCGCCGTGATCCACAGCGCCGCGAGGAAGCGGCGGTCGCGCAGGCCGCTCGTCGGCGCCGCATGGCTTTCCGCGAGCCCGTCCGTGCCCGTGGGCGTCCGCAGCGCCCAGACGGCGAGCACGAGACCGAGCACGGCGGCGCCGGCGAAGGCGACGTCGCGACCGACGGCGGTCGCCAGCGAGCCGAGAACGGGCCCGAACTGCGCGCCGAAGATCCCCGCGCCGATCACGATGCCCAGCGCCTCGGCACGACGCTCGCGCGAGGTTCCCTGGACGACCCACGCCAGCCCGGCGATCCACGCGCACGCGCCGCCGAGCCCCTGGATGAAGCGCGCCGTGTCCAGCACGGCCGTCGAGTCGGCGAAGGCGAACACGAGGCCGGCCGTCGACATCAGGGCGAGCCCCGCGAGCACCGCCGTACGCGCGCCGAAGCGCGCCGCCACCCAGCCACCGGGGATCGCGCCGATCATCATGCCGACCGCGTACGCGCCGACGAGGACGCCCGCGTCGCCCTTCGACAGGCCGAGCTGGTCGGAGAGCTTGGGAAGCAGCGGCGCAAGCGCCGCGTAGAACATCGTGTCGACGAGGATCACCGCGCCGACCACCATCAGCAGCCCGCGGCGCATGGGTGCTACACGAGCGGACCGACGCCCATCGCGCGCCGGACGTCCGCCAGCGTGTCGGAGGCGATCTCGCGGGCCCGCTCGGCGCCGTGGCCGAGAACCCCCTCGAGGTGGGCCTCGTCGCCGCGCAACTCCGCGTAGCGCTCGCGAACGGGCGCCAGCATCTCGATGACGCCTTCGGCGACGGCCGTCTTGAGGTCGCCATAGCCGCGTGCGTCCGCCAGCGATGCCACGACCTCATCGGGCGACGCGCCGCGGCAGACCGCGAGGATGTCGATGAGGTTCGTCACGCCCGGCTTGTCGTCCCCCCGTCGGATCTCGTTCCCGGAGTCGGTCACGGCCCGCTTGAACTTCTTGACGATCGCCGCGTCGTCGTCCAGGACGTACAGCGTGCCCTCCTCGGTCCCGCCCGTGGTCGACATCTTCTTCGTCGGATCCTGCAGGTCCATGATCTTCGCCCCGACCTCCGGGATCCGGTGCTGCGGGGCGATCAGCACCTCACTGCCGCCACCGAAGCGCGCGTTGAAGCGCTCGGCGACGTCGCGCATCAGCTCGATGTGCTGGCGCTGGTCCTCGCCGACCGGCACATCGGTCGCGCGGTAGGCCAGGACGTCCGCGGCCTGCAGGACCGGGTAGAGGAACAGCCCGGCGGAGGCGAGTTCGCGCTGGGCGGCCGACTTGTCCTTGAACTGGTGCATCCGGTTCAGGTCGCCGTGCGCGGTCACCGACGAGAGCAGCCAGCAGAGCTCGGTGTGCTCGTGGACATCGCCCTGGCGGAAGAAGACGCAGCGCTCCGGATCCAGACCCGAGGCGAGCAGGATCGCCGCCGTGTCGTAGAGACGGTCGCGCAACTCGGCGGGCTCGTAGGCCACCGTGGTCGCGTGCAAATCGACGATGCAGTAGATCGCGAGATCGCCGCCGGCGTGGGTGCGCTCCTGGCCCTCCACGTACTGCAGGATCGCCCCGATGTAGTTGCCCAGGTGCTTGCGGCCGGTGGGCTGGATGCCGGAGAAGATGCGCACGGCGGTGAGGCTATCGCTGCATCGCACCGCAGACGGCGCGGGGACCCGGCGGGTGCGACGACCGAGTCTGCGAACCTCATAGGGCGTGCCGGACGGACAGGGACGTCCGAGGCCGCCCCGACCCCATGGGACCACATCCACTCAAGCCCAATGGCAAACCTGCCGATACGCGCGGGGAAGTGCTGTCTTCCCCGCAGCCCATCGCCCTCCGTTCCCTGATCGTCGCCGCACTCATACTTCTGTCGAGTGTGGCGATCGCGACAGCGAGCGCCGACGAAGCGACCACGAGTGCACCGGCGAGCGCCGGCGGCCTGTTCCTGGTGCCCGCGGGCGTTGTGATCCCAAGCGCTCCGGCCGTGCGCACCATCGCGCGCTACGGCGCCTTCACGCTGGTCGAGGCCTCCGCCGCCGATGCCGCCTCGCTGGTCGCCGCGGGCGCCGTGCGCCGCGACGACATGCGCCGCGTCCGGCTGCAGGCGCGGACGGTCGACCCGCTGTCCGTCCAGTCCGGCGATCGCCACAAGGGTTCCGGTGAGACGGGCCTGGGCTCGGGCACCGATCCGATCCTCGTCGTCGTGCAGTTCGCCGGGCCGATCAAGGACGACTGGCGGGCCGCGCTCGATGCGACCGGCGTGCGGGTCGTCACCTACCTGGCCGAGAACGCGTACCTCGTCCACGCCTCGGGGCCCGCGCGCAGCGCCCTGGACAGCTTCGTCAGCGACGCCTCCGAGGTCCGCGGTGCATTCCGCCTGGAAGCGGCCGACAAGCTCGCGGCCGGGGTCACCGATGGATCGCGCGCCGCCGTCGCCGTGCAGACGCTGAGCGGCGACGACGGCAGCGCCGCACGCGAGCGGGTACGCACCCTCAGCAGCGCGACCGTCCGCGAGACGACGCTGCCCGGCTACCAGACGCTCCACGCGGTGCTCGACACCGGCGTGCTGGAGGCACTCGCCGCCGACCCCGGAGTGATCGCCATCGAGGGCGACAGCGTGCCGCGGCTGCTGGACGAGCGTCAGGGCCTGCTGATGGCCGACGGCACGCTCGGCCCCAACCCCGGAGCCGGCTACCTCGCCGAGCACGATGCGGCGCTGTTCGACGTGGGTGACACGCCGGCGACGCTGCCGTTCGTCGTCGACCTGACCGACGGGGCGTTCGGCGAGGGCACGACGACGCCGGCCAACCAGGACTTCTACGTCGGCGGCTCGAACGCGAACCCCAGCCGCGTCGCCTACGTCCACAAGTACACCTCCGATACCGCCGACCCGGCCGACAAGCAGGGCTGCGACGGCCACGGCACGATCAACGCGAGCATCCTCGCCGGGACGAACACCGCCGCCCCCACGGCGGCGAACACCGACGCGGCCGGGTTCCGCTACGGCATGGGGATCGAGCCGCGAGCGCGGATCGGCGGGTCGACGATCTTCCGCTGCAGCGGAGGGTTCGACGCAGGCGGGCGCACATTCCGCCAGATCGCCCAGGACGCCTACCTCGCCGGTGGCCCCGGCTACGACGGCGCGCGCGTCGTCAACAACTCCTGGGGCGCCAACGACGCCTACGGCGCGTACACGGCGACCTCGCAGGAATACGACGCGATCGTCCGCGACGCCGTGCCCGCCCAGCCCGGCGACCAGGAGCTCGTCGAGGTGGTCGCCGCGGGCAACGACGGCCCCGGGGCCCGCACGCTGAACGCGCCGGGCACCGCGAAGAACGTCATCACCGTCGGCGCGTCCGAAGGCGTGCGCGCGTTCGGGACGGACGGCTGTGCAACGCCGGACGGCGAGGCCGACAACGCCGGCGAGATGGGGACCTTCTCGAGCCGCGGGCCGACGACCGACGGCCGCACGAAGCCCGACCTCGTCGCCCCGGGAACGCACATCACCGGCGTCGCATGGACGGCCACCGGGTCCCCGTTCGACGGCACCGGGGCCTGCGGCGTCACGTCACCGCCCACCGTCGGCGTGCCGTTCCCCGGCACCACCTACACCGCGAGCACCGGCACGTCGCATGCGGCGCCTGCGGTCTCCGCCCTGGCGGCGGCGGCCCGGTCCTCCTTCCAGCGGGCCACCGGCTCATGGCCGTCGGCGGCCATGGTCAAGGCGATGCTGGTCGGCGGCGCGACCGGGCTGACGAGCCCGTCGGCCGGTGAGGTCCCGAATGCCGACGAAGGCTTCGGCCTCGCCCGTCTGGCCGGCGCCGGAACCCGCGGCCGGTGGTTCAGCGACCAGGAGCAGATCTTCACGCAGACCGGACAGCACTTCGCGCGGACGTTCACCCCCGTCGATCCGGCGAAGCCCGTGCGCGTCACGCTCGCCTGGACCGATGCACCGGGCCCGCTGCTCGGTGCGGCCCAGGTGAACGACCTGGACCTCGAGGTGACCGGCGAGGGCGTGCTGTACCGCGGGAACCATCTCTCCGGCGGCGTCTCCGTGCCCGGCGGCGCACCGGACAGCCGCAACAACGTCGAGAGCGTCGTCGTGCCGGCCGGGGCGCTCTCCTCGCTCGCCGTGGGCGTGCGGGCGACGAACATCGCCGGCGACGGCGTCCCGGGCGGCGGGCTCACCGACCAGGACTTCGCCCTGGTGGTCTCGAACGTCGGCCAGCCGACGGGCAAGGCCGCCCTCGCCGCCGCCGCCCCCACCGTGATCGACGAGGACGGCGACGGGATCCTCGAGCCCCGCGAGCCCTTCCAGGTGCGCACCGGGGTCGAGAACGGCGGCGCGCTTCCCGCCGACCCCGTCAGCGGACAGCTCACCACGACGACGCCGGGGATCGTCGTCTCCCAGCCGACCGCGCAGTTCGGTGCGATCCCGGCCTTCTCGAGCATCCCCGCTCCGGCCGACCAGTCGTTCGGCGGGGCGCGCGGCGTGAACTCCTGCGGCGCGACGCCGCTGATCAACCTCGACCTCGCGCTGACCGCGCCCGGCGCGGTCGGCGGCGGCACGCGGCTCACCGTGCGCGGCTCGGGCGACACCCCGCTGCCGGCGACGTTCAGCCCCCCGGTCCCGATCCCCGACGGGCAGCCCGGTGACGGCACGGCGCCGCTGACGGTCGACCGGCCCGGCACCGTCGACGACCTCGACGTGTCGCTGTCGTCGATCGACCACACGTGGGTCGGCGACCTCGTGATCTCGCTGCGCGGGCCGGATGGGACGACCGTCAAGCTCGTCGATCAGGCGGGCGGGAACGGACACGACCTGCGCGACACGATCCTCGACGACCAGGCCGAGACCTCGATCCAGAGCGTGACGCCGTCGATGGCGCCGTTCACGGGCCGCTTCCGCCCCGCCCAGTCGCTCTCGGCCTTCAACGGGAAGCCGCTCGCGGGCACCTGGACGCTGATCGCGCACGACACCACCGTTCCCGACGCCGGCAGCATCCGATCGTTCGCCCTGCTGCTCCCGGCGTGCAACGTCGCCCCGAAGGTCGCGCTGTCGGCCACGCCGTCGAGCATCGTGGCGGGATCACCGGTCACGCTCGACGCGAGCGGATCGCTGGACCGTGACGACGCGATCGTGGACTACGCGTGGGACTTCGACGGCGACGGGCAGATCGACCTGCGGACCGGGACCGACCCGCGGACGACGACGACGTGGAGCGCCGCCGGGATGCGCCGCCCCGCCGTGACCGTCACCGACGCCCGCGGAGAGCAGAGCACCCGCAGCGTCGAGGTGCAGGTCCAGCCGGCGGCCGGGACGCTCCCGAATCCGGCGACCACCCCGAAGCCCAAAGCACTTCCGCGCGTTCTCCTGATCGTGCGCGGCCTGCCGCTCACGAAGCGCTGCCCGCGCTCGCGCGACCCGCGCCTGACCGTCAGCACGAAGCCGCGCGTGTCGCTGACGTCGATCTCGGTGCTCGTCGGCCGCGGACTGCGCAAGCGCGCGACGGCGAGCGCGATGCGACGCCCGCTGCGCATGGGCCGCCAGCCGGCCGGGAAGCACACCGTCCGCGTGATCGCACGGATGAAGGGCGGACGGGTGCTCACGCTGAAGCGCACGTACCCCTCCTGCCTGACCCGCGGGCGCTGACCTCAGCCCAGCGGCTGGCGGATCACCGGGTGCTTGGCCGCCTTGGCCTCGTCGAGCCGGCGCACCGGGGTCGTGTACGGCGCGTGCTGGGCGATCTGCGGGTCGGCCTTCGCCTCGGCCACGACGGCGGCCAGCGCCTCGGCGAAGGCGTCGAGCGTCTCCTTGGTCTCCGTCTCGGTCGGCTCGATCAGCATCGCCTCGTCGACGAGCAGCGGGAAGTACACCGTCGGCGGGTGGAAGCCGTGGTCCAGGAGCCGCTTGGCGATGTCGAGCGTGCGCACGCCGGTCGCCTTCTTCAGCGGGGTCGCCGACAGGACGAACTCGTGCATGCAGCGCTCGCCGAACGCCAGCGGGAGGTCGTCCGCGCAGAGGTCGCGCAGGCGCGCCAGCAGGTAGTTCGCGTTGAGGACCGCGACCTCGCTGGCGTCGCGCAGGCCTTCCGCGCCGAGTGAGCGGATGTAGGCGTACGAGCGCACGAACACGCCGTAATTCCCCTGGAAACCGCGGAGTTTCCCGATCGAGAGCGGGCGGTCGTCGTCGAGGTCGAAGACCGGACCCTCGGGTGTCTCGGCGCGCGTGATGACGGGGCGCGGGACGAACGGCTCGATCCGCTCCGAGACGGCGATCGGCCCCGACCCGGGGCCGCCGCCGCCGTGCGGCTGCGTGAACGACTTGTGCAGGTTGTAGTGGACGATGTCGAAGCCCATGTCGCCGGGCCGCGACTTGCCCATCACCGCGTTGAGGTTCGCGCCGTCGTAGTAGAGCGTGGCGCCGACGTCGTGGACCAGCCGCGCGATCTCCTCGATGTTCGGATCGAAGACGCCGAGCGTGTTCGGGTTCGTCAGCATCAGGCACGCGACCTGGTCGTCGACCTTGGTGCGCAGGTCGTCGACGTCGACGCCGCCGTCCGCGTTCGTCCCGACCTTGACGACCTCGTAGCCGGCCATCGTGACGGTCGCCGGGTTCGTCCCATGCGCGGTGTCCGGCGTCAGCACCTTCGTCCGCTGCTCACCGCGCGACTCGTGGTAGGCGCGCGTCAGGAGCACGCCGGCAAGCTCGCCGTGCGAGCCCGCCGACGGCTGCAGGACGACGTGCGGGAGGCCGGCGATCTCGCCGAGCGCGCGCTCGAGGTTCCACATCAGCTCCAGCGCACCCTGAGCGCGGCGCGGGTCCTGCAGCGGGTGCAGGCGCGCGTGGCCCGGCAGGGCGGCGACGCGCTCGTGCAGCCTCGGGTTGTGCTTCATCGTGCACGAGCCGAGCGGATAGAAGCCGCTGTCGAGGTCGAAGTTGCGACGGCTCAGGCGCACGTAGTGGCGCACGAGCTCGGGCTCGCTGACCTCGGGCAGGGCGGCCGGCCTGGCGCGGCGCAGGTGCCCGGCCAGCAGCTCCTGCGGGTCGCGCTGCGGGACGCCGGTGTCCGGGCGGTAGAACGCGCGGCGCCCCGGGGCGCCCTTCTCGAAGATCGTCACGGCGCCGTCGCGCTGCATCGGCGTCGCGCCTTCGGAGACCTGTGGCACGGCGCTCATGCCCGCACCTCCTGCCGTCCGGCGGCACGCTCTGCGGCGAGCGCCTCCCCCAGCACCTCGGCCAGCCGATCGATCTGCTCCTTCGTGCGCTGCTCGGTGATCGCGATCAGCAGCCCGTCCGCGTACTCGTCGTAGTCGCGGCCCAGGGCATATCCGGGGTTGATGCCGCCATCCTGGCAGCGGTCGATCACGCGGCGCACGGCCTCGGTGTCGCAGCCCTCGAGCCGGACCGCGAACTCGCGCACGACCGGCTGGTCATGGAGCACGCCGATGCCCTCGACGGCGCCGAGCACGTCACGCGCGTACGCCGTGCGCTGCAGCAGCAACTCGGCCAGCTCGACCAGGCCCTGCCTGCCGAGCCATGTCAGGTAGACGACGCCGGCCAGCGCGTTCAGCGCCTGCGAGGTGCAGATGTTCGACGTCGCCTTCTCACGGCGGATGTGCTGCTCGCGCGTCTGCAGCGTCAGCACGAAGCCCCGCCGGCCGTCGACGTCCGTGGTCTCGCCGGCGATGCGGCCGGGCATGCGGCGCAGGTAGGCCTCAGTGGCCGCGAAGAAACCGAACGACGGGCCGCCGAAGTCGAGCCGGTTCCCGAGCGTCTGGCCCTCGCCGACCGCGACGTCCACCCCGCACTCGCCCGGCGAGGCGAGGATCCCGAGCGGGATCGGGTCGTAGGACCCCACGACGACGGCGGGCGAGTCTTTCGCCGCCTGCGCAAGCGCCGCGGCGTCCTCGACGGCCCCCAGGAAGTTGGGCTGCTGGAAGAAGACGGCGGCGGTGTCGTCGTCGATCGCGTCGGCCCAGGCCTGCGGGTCGGTGACGCCGTCCTTGAGCGGGACCTCGACGACCTCGGTGCCGTAGCCGTGACTCAGTGTCCGGAGCGTCTCGCGGCTGTGCGGGTGAAGCCCTCGTGAGACGACGAAGCGCCGCCTGCCGTTCGCCAGCTTCGCCAGGTAGCCGGCGGCGCCGACCGCGCTCGGGCCCTCGTAGACCGACGCGTTGGAGACGGGCAGGCCGGTCAGCTCGCTGATCGCCGTCTGGTACTCGAACATCACCTGCAGGCCGCCCTGGCTGATCTCCGGCTGGTAGGGCGTGTACGGCGTCAGGAACTCCGAGCGACCCAGGAGCATGTCGATCACCGACGGGACGTAGTGGTCGTACATCCCCGCTCCGAGGAATGTCACCTCGTCCTCGGCCGAGACGTTGCGCCGTGCCAGGTCGAGCAGGTGGGCGTACACGTCCTGCTCGGGAAGCCCGGCCGGCAGATCCAGCTCGCGGCGCAGCCGCACGCCGTCGGGGATCTGGTCGAACAGCTCCTCGAGGTCCGCGGCGCCGATCGTCTCGAGCATCGCCTGGAGGTCTTCGGGGGTGACGGCGGTGTACCGGCTCACGGGATCCTTGTGGTCGTCGTTGTCGTCGGCACGCTCAGGAGAGCGTCGCCTCGTAGGCCGCGGCGTCGAGCAGGGCCTCCGTCTCGCTTACGTCGGAAAGGCGCACCTTGACCATCCAGCCGGCGCCGTAGGGGTCGTCGTTGATCGCCTCGGGACTGTCGCCCAGCTCGGCGTTGACCTCGACGATCTCGCCTGAGAGGGGGGCGATGACGTCGCTGACGGCCTTGACGGACTCGACCTCGGCGTAGGACTCGCCGGCGCTGACGCTCGCGCCGACCTCCGGCGGATCGAAGAACACGACCTCGCCCAGGGCGTCCTGGGCGAACCAGGTGATGCCGAGCGTCGCGGTGTCGCCCTCGATCCGCGCCCAGTCGTGTTCGGGGTGGTACCGCAGGTCCTGGGGGTAGCTCGCGTCTGCCATCTGCTCTCCTTCGGTGCCGGGAGGGAAGTTCGCCGATCCTACGCCGTGGGCCTGTGATACAGCGGCTTCTCGGCGACGACCGCGGGGCGCTGCTTCCCGCGCACGTCGATCTCGAACCGCTCGCCGACCGTGGCCCGGGCGGCCGGGATGTAGGCCATGCCGATGCCGATGCCCAAAGACGGCGACAGCGTGCCGCTCGTCACCTCGCCACCGCCGGCCACCGGGTTGCCCTGTCGCGCGATGCCGGCGCCCGTCAGCGTGAAGGGCACGAGCTTCTCGGCGGGTCCGGCCGCGCGCGCGGCGCGCACCGCCCCGGACCCGATGAAGCCGGTGTCCTCCTTGCAGCACCAGCCCAGGCCCGCCTCGATCGGCCCGCGCGACTCCATCAGGTCGTTGCCGTACAGGTGGTAGCAGACCTCCAGGCGCAGCGTGTCGCGCGCGCCGAGGCCCGCGGGCTGCGCGCCACGCTGGACGGCCGCGTCCCAGATCGTGGGGGCGGCCTCCGGCGAGCAGAGGATCTCGACGCCGTCCTCGCCGGTGTACCCGGTTCCGAAGACCAGTGCGTGGTGGGCGCTGAGAACGCGGGCCGCAACGGTGAAGCGCTCGGGCAGCGGCGCGTCGGCGTCCGCCTGGACGATCTCGCGGGCAAGCGGCCCCTGGACGGCGATCATCGCCCAGTCGTGCAGCTTGTCCTCGACCACGACGTCGAACGGCTCGGCGTGGTGGCGAAACCAGGCGAGGTCCTTCTCGTGGTTCGAGGCGTTCGTGACCGTCAGGTAGTGGTCGGGCGCGAGGCGGTAGGTGAAGAGGTCGTCGAGGACCCCGCCGTCCTCGCGGCACAGCACGCTGTACTGCGCACCGCCGACGGCGAGCTTCGCGACGTCGTTCGACAGGATCCGCTGCAGGAAGATCTCCGCATCGGGGCCCCGCGTCTCGATCTCGCCCATGTGCGAGACGTCGAAGATGCCCGCCCGCTCGCGCACGGCGGTGTGCTCCTCGCGGATCCCCGCGTACTGCACGGGCATGTCCCAGCCGGCGAAGTCGACGATCCGTGCGCCGGCAGCGACGTGACGGTCGTAGAGCGGAGTGCGTGAGGCCATGTCCCGTCCACGGTAGCGACTGCCCCGTGGCGCGAATGGCGGCCCCCGGCTACTTCAGGAAGGCGGGGATGTCGAGATCGTCGTCGCCGATCTCGAGGTCCGACTTGTCCGAGCGCTCGACGCGCGGGCTGCGGTCGCGGCGCACGGCGCGCTCGCGCGTCTCCTGGCGCGCGACACGCGGGCGCGGGCGCCCGGCACCGTCGAAGCCGGTCCCGATCACGGTCACGCGGATCTCGTCGCCCATCGCCTCGTCGATGACCGCGCCGAAGATGATGTTGGCGTTCGTGTCGGCGGCGCTGTGGATGATCTCCGCGGCGTCGTTGACCTCGAACAGCCCGAGGTCGCGGCCTCCGGTGATGTTCAGCAGGATGCCGGTCGCCCCCTGGATCGTGTCCTCCAGGAGCGGGCTCTCGATCGCGGCCTTCGCTGCGTCGGCCGCGCGGGACTCGCCGCTGCTCGTCCCCACGCCCATCAGCGCCGAGCCGGCGTCGGTCATGATCGTCCGCACGTCGGCGAAGTCGAGGTTGATCAGGCCGGGGATCGTGATCAGGTCGGTGATGCCCTGGACGCCCTGTCGCAGCACGTTGTCGGCCTCGCGGAACGCCTCGAGGATCGTGGTGCGGCGCTCGACGCTGGAGAGCAGGCGCTCGTTCGGGATCACGATCAGCGTGTCGACGACCTCGCGCAGGCGCTGGATGCCCTCTTCGGCGGAACGCTGGCGCTGCGAGCCTTCGAACTCGAACGGGCGCGTGACGACGCCGACGGTCAGCGCGCCGATCTCGTTCTTGGCGATCTCGGCGATCACGGGTGCGGCGCCGGTGCCGGTGCCGCCGCCCTCGCCCGCGGTGACGAACACCATGTCGGCGCCCTTCAGCGCCTCCTTGATGGCGTCGCGCGACTCGGCCGCAGCACCGAACCCGATCTCCGGGTTGGCACCGGCACCGAGCCCCTTGGTCAGCTCGTGACCGATGTTCAGCTTGATGTCCGCGTCACACATCTGCAGTGCCTGGGCGTCCGTGTTCGCGGCGACGAACTCGACGCCGCGCAGGCCCGCGTCGACCATCCGGTTGACGGCGTTGGTGCCCCCGCCACCGACGCCGACCACCTTGATCACTGCGAGATAGGTACCGCTGCTTTCCATCATGCGAATGCGTCCGACTCTCAAGTTAGTGTTGAGGTCTTCGTCCGACGGACGAGCCCCGAATGCCAAACCACCGTACGCATCGGTGTCTTGGAGTGTCAACGACAGTCTACGACGGCAAGATTCGTTGCATAGGGAGGAACCCTCGATTTTTGCGCGAGGGTTGCGGCCGCCGGAAGTCTTGAGGCGAAGTCGAGGTTGAGCTACGGAGCCGCGGCGGCCGGGTCGGCGGTGGGGTCGGTCACCTGACCCGCCGCCGGATCGCTCGCCGGGTTCTGCGTGTCCGCCGGCAGGCCCGAGTCCGTCGCGGCCACCGACGCCGGATCCGCCGAAGAGGCGGTCAGCGACTGGGGCGCGCCTCCCTGCTCGAGCGTCAGGCCGCCGGCGGCCGGGCGCTCGGGAACGCGGACGTCGATGTAGGTGGCGGCCGCGGCGCCGGGGTCGGCCATCACCCGCTGCGCGGCGACCCACTTGGCGCGCAGCCGCCGCCCGTCGCCGAAACGCAGCTGCGGCCCGGTCGCCAGGAAGGCCGTCAGCCCGTGGCCACCGAGGGTCACGCGCGTCACGCGACGGCGCAGGCTGCGCGGCGCGGCGGCCAGCAGGTCGACCTTCGCCTGGGTCTTGCGATCGCCGACGCGATTGCCGCCCGGCGGGACCTTCGTGATGATCGCGGGCAGGCCGCTGACCGGCACCTCACGCAGCAGCGTCCCGTCCTCCGCGACGGCGACCTGGCTGGAGCCGGCCTCGATCACGCCGACGGGCGTGCGCTCGTGGACGACGATCCGCAGCGTGTGCGGCAGGTCCGCCTGGGCGGTGACGGTCTTGACCAGCGGGTAGCGCGCCACGGCGGCGCGCAGAGCCGCCTCGTCGTAGTTCAGCGTCGTCATGTCGCGCGCCGCCCCGTCCAGCGCCGACCGCACCGCCGGGGAGCCGAAACCGGTTGCACCGCTGATCCTGACCTGGTTGACGCGCACCAGCGACGAGTCGCGCAGCCACATCCATCCGCCGACGCACGCGGCGCCGGCCAGGACGAGAAGGAAGCACAGCTTGAGCGAGATCCGCGGCATACGCGGGACGCGCGGGATCCGCAGCATGCGCGGGGCGGCTGAGCGCACAGACATCAAGGGGTCCTTCGACGCCGTTGTAACGGCCCCTGCCAGGACAGTTGGCCCCGCAGGGGGCAACTGATCAGTCTCAGACGTCCACCAACCACTCCCGCAGGGGACAACTGATCAGTCTCAGCCGTCCGGTAACGGCCCCTGCCAGGACAGTTTGCCCCGCAGGGGCAAACTGTCCAGTCTCAGACGTCCACCAACCACTCCCGCAGGGGGCCACTGATCACCCTCAGCCCACCAACCGCTCCCCCAGCACCCGCACATCCCCCGCCCCCAGCACCAGGCACAGGTCACCATCCCGCAGACGTCCGCGCAGCACCCGCTCGGCGTCGTCGAACCCCGGCAGCCACATCACCTCACGGCCCGGGGCGGCATCGACCACCGCCTCGGCGACCGTCCGCCCACTGACGCCCGGGAAGTCCTCGGCGCGCTCTCGCGCCGGGTACACGTCGACCACGCAGACGAGGTCGGCGCCCGCGAGCGCACGGCCGAAGGCGCCCGCCAGGTGCTGGGTGCGCGAGTACAGGTGCGGCTGGAAGACGGCGACGAGGCGTACCGGCCGAAGCGTGCGGGCGGCCGCGATCGTCGCCGCCACCTCAGTCGGATGATGGGCGTAGTCGTCGACGACCCGCGCCCCGGACGCCGTCATCCCGAGGCTCTCGAAGCGCCTTCCGGCACCGGAGAACGTCGCGATCGCCGAGACCGCCGCCGCGGGGTCCGCGCCCGCGAGCGCCGCGGCCTCCAGTGCCGCGGCGGCGTTGCGCGCGTTGTGCTCCCCCGGAACCGTCACATGGACGTCGTGCCCGCGCCAGGCGAACCGTGATCCGCTGGGCTCCAGCACCGCATCGGTGACGTCGAAGGCGATGACATCGCCCGCGCCGCGCAGCTCGAGCAGCTCGGGGCGATCGAGGATCACCGCGTGCGCCGGGCCGTCGAGGAACTCGCGGAACACCTCGCGGACCTCACCGAGCGAGCCGTAGGTCGCGTGGTGGTCGAGCTCGACGTTCGTGACGACGGCGACGTCGACGTCGAGTGCGAGCATCGAGCGGTCCGACTCGTCGGCTTCGACGACGAGCCAGTCGCCGGTGCCCCACGCCGCGTTGCGTCCCGTCGTGCTGAGGGTGCCGCCGATCAGGTACCCCGGATCCATGCCGCAGCCGAGCAGCACGTGCGCGACCATGCTCGTCGTCGTCGTCTTGCCGTGCGCGCCCGCCACGGCGATCGTGCGCTTCAGCGAGGTCAGCTCGTGCAGGAGCTCTGCGCGCGGCATCACCCGCAGGCCGCGCTCGCGCGCCAGCCGGAGCTCCGGGTTGTCGCCCGGGACCGCGGTCGAGAAGACGACCTCGACGTCGTCGCCGGCCGGGAGGTTGGCCGCGTCGTGGCCGGCCCGGGCATCGGCGCCCAGGCCCCGCAGGCGCTCCAGGGCGACCGAGTCCGCTCGGTCGGACCCGCTGACCTGCGCTCCGAGCTCGACGGCGACGGAGGCCCAGCCGCTCATCCCCGCTCCGCCGATGCCCACGAAGTGCAGCCGGCGGCCCTCCCACGGGCGCGCGGGGCTCATGCGCCCCGCACCTGTGCCGCGATCACCGCGGCGGCGTCGGGGCGCGCCAGCGACGCCGAGGCGCGCGCCATCGCCTGCAGCCGCGGCGGATCCCCGAGCAGCGACTCGACCTCGCGGCGCAGGCGCTCGGCGTCGAGCTCCGCGTCCGGGATGACGACCGCCGCGCCCGCGCGCTCCATCCAGCGCGCGTTGGCGGCCTGGTGGTCGGCTGACGCGTGCGGGTACGGGATGAGGATCGCCGGGCGCCCCGCCGCGGCGATCTCGAAGATCGAGCCGCCCGCGCGGGCGACGACGAGGTCGCTGGCGGCCAGCGCGTCGGAGAACCCCTCCAGGAACCCGCGCAGGTCGTAGTGCGGACCGGGATCCAGGTCCTGCAGTGCCTCAAGATCGCGTTCGCCCGCTGCATGGAGGACGCGGAAGGGCGCCTGCGGGCCGAACGCCGCAACGGCCGCCTCGTTGATCGACCGCGCGCCAAGCGAGCCGCCGAAGACGAGCACGACCGTGTCGCCGGCGTCCAGGCCGAAGCGCGTGCGCGCCGTCGCGCGATCGGCCGGCGCGGCGGGCACGGGGCGGCCGGTCAGCAGGTAGCGCCCGCCGTCGCGGCCCTCGAGCGGGAACGCGAGGCAGACGCGGCGCGCGAACGGGGCCAGCATCCGGTTCGCAAGCCCGAGGTGGCTGTCGGCCTCGGTGAGGACCAGCGGGATCCGGCGCAGCACGGCGGCGAGCCCGACGGGTCCGGCGACGTACCCGCCGCCGCCCATGACCGCCGCGGGTCGCAGCTCGCCGAGGATCCGCCACGCGGCCACGACCGCGCCGAGCGACTTCAGGGCCGCGCGCATCGCCTTCAGCGGATTCGTCCGGCTGAGCCCCTCGACGGCGATCGTGCGCAGCTCGTAGCCGGCACGCGGGACGAGCTCGCGCTCGGCCCGCTCGCCGCCGACGAACACCACGCGCGGCGCGGTCGCCGGGACTAGCCCGCAGCGCGTCGGCCACCGCCAGGGCCGGAACGACGTGCCCCGCCGTTCCCCCCGCTGCGATGACGTAGGTCGTCGTGCTCATCGACTCGTGATCGTGCCGTATCGCGGCCGCCGCTGACTGCCCGCAGGTGGACGGAGCCGCCGCGGGCCACGTTCAGCAGCAGCCCGACACCGGCCAGCAGCACGACGAGGTTCGTCGAACCGTAGGAGATGAAGGGCAGCGGGACGCCCGTCAACGGCGCGATGCCCAGGACGACGAAGACGTTCAGCATGGCCTGGCTGAGCACGAGCGACGTCAGGCCGGCGGCCAGCAGCGCCGCGTAGCGACCCTTTGCGCGCTGGGCGATGCGCAGGCCCGCCCAGGCGACCGCCCCGTACAGGCCGAGCAGCCCCAGGACGCCGGCGAGGCCGAGCTCCTCGCCGATCACGGCGAGGATGAAGTCGGTGTGTGCCTCGGGCAGGTAGAAGATCTTCTGGACCGACTCTCCGAGGCCGCGGCCGAACAGTCCGCCGGAGCCCATCGCGATCTGTCCCTGGACCGCCTGGAAGCCCGCGCCGCCGGCGTGATCCCACGGGTTGAGGAACGAGGTCAGCCGCGACTGGCGGTACGGAGCGCTCATGGCGTAGAGCAGCACGACCACGCCGCCGATCCCCGCGGCGCCGCCGAGCCAGCGCATCGGCACGCCGGAGGCGATCAGCATCGCGCCGATCGTGAAGCAGATGACGAGCGCCGTCCCGAGATCCGGCTGGGAGGCGACGAGCGCCATCGCCGCGCCCGCGACGAGGGCCAGCGGCATCAGCTCCTGCCAGCGCCGGAAGCCACGCGGGCGCTCGGCGAGGAAGGTCGCGGCGTAGAGGACCAGCGCGAGCTTGGCGATCTCGCTGGGCTGGAAGGTGAGCGGCCCGGCGCCGATCCAGCGCCGCGCGCCGTTGACCGACACGCCGAAGCCCGGGATCTTGACGAGCACGAGCAGCCCGATCGAGATCGCCAGCAGCGGGCCTGTGAGTGCCTGCATGCGCTGCAGCGGGGCGCGCGAGATGACGTGCAGCACCACGAAGCCGATCAGCCCGTAGATGACGTACTTGACGAGGAACGATGTGCCGTCGCCGCCGCCCTTGATGACGGTCGCGGCGGATGACGAGCTGTAGACCATGACGGCGCCGAAGGCGACGAGGCACAGCACCGCCGTCAGGAGGACGTCCTCCTCGATCGGGCGCGACCGCGTGCGAGTCGCCCGCTGGGCAGGGGCAGGTGCAGCGGAGGCGCGGGCGGCAGCGCGGGCCATCGGATGTCCCTTCGCCGCGAAGCCCGGCACTCCTCCCGGAGGTCCGGCTCACGTCCTCAGCCGGCGAATGCCGCCACCAGCGCCTTGAAGTGCGCTCCGCGCTCCTCGAAGCCACCGGGGTACTGATCGAAGCTCGCGCAGGCCGGCGAGAGCAGCACCACCTCGCCCGCCTCGGCGGCGGCTCGCGCGGCGGCGACCGCCTGCTCGAGATCCTCGCTCGCCACGATCTCCACGGCATCGTCGAGCGCGTCGGCGATGGCGCGCGCGTCGGCGCCGATCAGATACACCGTGCGGGCGTGGATCGAGATGACGTCGCGCAGCGCGGCGAAGTCCTGGCCCTTGCCCAGGCCGCCGAGGATCAGGTGCACCGGCGCGCTGAACGTCTCGAGCGCGACCTCCGTGGATCCGACGTTCGTCGCCTTGGAGTCGTTGACCCACAGCACGCCGTCGACCTCCGCGACGTCCTCGATGCGGTGCTCCACGCCGCGGAAGCTGCGCAGGCCCTCGCGGACGGCCTCCGGGGCGATGCCGGCGCACAGGGCGGCCGCCGCCGCGCCCATCGCGTTCTCGAGGTTGTGGGGGCCGCGGATGCGGATCTCGGAGACCGGCATGACGTCGGCGCCCTCCCAGCGGATCATCTCGTCGCGAATCCCCAGGTCGACGTCCCAGCGCGGCCCGAAGGTCACTCGTCGCCCCCGCCCGCGGAACCGCTCGATCAGCTCGGGCGGCCCGATCGCGAAGTCGTCGCGACCCTGGCGCGAGAAGATCTTCAGCTTCGAGGCGGTGTAGTCCGCCATCGTCCCGTGCCGGTCCAGGTGGTCCGGGCTGATGTTCAGCAGCAGCGCGACGTCGGGGGCGAACGCCACGGTGTCCTCGAGCTGGAACGAGCTCGCCTCGCAGACGACGGTCGCCCCGGGATCGAGCGCGCCGACGAGCGAGCTGACCGCGATCCCGTTGTTCCCGGCGACCGCGACGGGCACTCCCGCCGCGCGCCAGATCTCCCCGAGCAGCTCGACGGTCGTCGTCTTGCCGTTCGTGCCGGTGACGGCGACGAACTGCTGCTCGAGCATCCGCCAGCCGAGCTCCATCTCGCCGTAGACCGAGATGCCGCGCCGCCGGGCCTCGGCGACGACCGCCGCCTGACGCGGGACCCCGGGGCTCTTGACCAGCGCCCGCGCCCGGTTGAGCTCCACGAGGCCGTCGACGCCCGTCCAGACCTCCATCCCCTCGTGGCGCAGCTCGTCGGCCTCCGGCGGCTTCCCGGCGTCCACGCAGACGACCGCCTCGCCGCGGCGCCACAGCACGTGCGCGGCGGCCGCGCCGGAGCGGCGCAGGCCGACGACGAGCCACGGGCCGACCGGAATCAATGGGCGACGACGGGGATCCACCGCCCCAACCATATGCGCCTGGGGCTCAGGCGCTCAGCGAATCGATGCGCGGTACAGCGTGAAGCCGATCGCCGCGCAGACGATCGCGATGATCCAGAAGCGCAGGATGATCTTCGTCTCCGACCAGCCGCGCATCTCGAAGTGATGGTGGATCGGTGCCATCAGGAAGACGCGCTTGCGCCAGGTCTGGAAGGTGAAGACCTGGATGATCACGCTGAGCGCCTCGATCACGAAGATCCCGCCGAGCAGCACCAGCAGGAACGACGTGTTCGTCATGATCGCCATCGCGCCGATCGCGCCGCCGAGCCCGAGCGATCCCGTGTCGCCCATGAAGATCGTCGCCGGGAACGCGTTGAACCAGAGGAACCCGACGCAGCCGCCGACGACGCAGGCGCTCAGCAGCGCGAGGTCGCCCTCACCGGTCGTCAGGTAGGTGATGCCGATGTAGGCGAGCATCACGATCCCGGCGCAGCCGGCCGCCAGCCCGTCGAGCCCGTCGGTGAGGTTGACCGCGCTCGTGGTGCCGGCGATCACGAGGTAGACGAGCACCGGGAACGCGAACCCGAGGTCGATGCTCGCATCGACGAACCGCAGCCGCACCGTCGTCGAGATCCCGGCCTTGTGGGTCGCGATCCACCACAGGCCGAGCGAGATGATCACCGTCAGGATGAGCTTCGTCCGCCCGCGCAGCCCCAGCGAGCGGCGCTGCACGATCTTCACGTAGTCGTCGGCGAAGCCGATCCCCGCGCAGGCGATCGCGGTCGCGAACACCCCGACCGCGCGCCACTCGTAGTTCGAGAGGATCAGGAACGGGATCGAGATGGCGAGGAAGATGATGATCCCGCCCATCGTCGGCGTCCCGGCCTTGCTGTGGTGGCCGGCCGGCCCCTCCTCGCGGATCTGCTGCCCGAACTCGCGGTCGTGCAGGAACGCGATGAACTTCGGCGACAGGAACACGCAGATGAGCAGCGCGGCGGTGCCGCCGATCAGGACCTCGCCCATCAGACGGCGCCCGCCGGGTCGGCGGCGCCGAGGCGCTCCTCGAGCGCCACGGCCACGGCCTCGAGCCGCACACCGCGCGAGGCCTTGACGAGGATGGTGTCGCGCGGCTCCACGAGCGCGGGCAGCAGCGCGGCCGCCTGCGCCGCGTCGGCGACGGTGTGCACCGAGCCGCCGGTGAAGCTCTCGGCGGCCTCCGCGGCCAGCGGCCCGACCGTGACCAGGACGTCGACGCCGGCCACCCGCGCCTGCTCGCCCAGCTCGCGGTGGAAGCGCCGCTCCTGCGGCCCGAGCTCGAGCATGTCGCCGAGCACGGCGACGCGCCGGGCGGGCGCCGTCTCGGCCAGATCATCGAGAGCGGCGCGCATCGACATCGGATTGGCGTTGTAGCAGTCGTCGATGACGGTGACGCCGTGCGCGAGGGCCAGCCGCTGCCCGCGCAGGCGCGAGAGCGCGACCTCGACGCGCCCGGACGGGCTCGACGCCGACGGCGCGCGCGGCGGCGAGCGCGGCGAGCGCGTTGCGGCGCATGTGCGCCGAGCTGAGCGCGAGCTCGAGGTCGTACCGGCAGCTCCTCGACGTCGCCGCCGGGCCCGAAGGTCACGTGCGGACGTCGCTGCGCAGATACGGCGTCAGCGACGACTCGTCGAACGGGATCACGGCGGTCGCGCCCGGCGCAAGCTCCTCGATCAGCTCGGCCTTCGTGCGCGCGATCGCCTCGATGCTGCCGAGCAGCTCGAGGTGGACCGGGCCGATGTTCACGATCACGCCGACGTCCGGGCGCGCGATCTCGGCCAGCTCGGCGATCTGCCCGGCGCCTCGCATCGCCATCTCGAGCACCAGCACCTCGGTCCCGGCCGGCGCGCGGAGGATCGTCAGGGGCAGGCCGATCTCGGTGTTCAGGTTCTGCTCGGTGGCGACGACGCGGCGGTGGGGTTCGAGCATCCCCGTGAGGATGTCCTTCGTCGATGTCTTGCCCGTCGAGCCGGTGATGCCGATCACGCGCGCGCCGAGATCGAGTCGCCACGACGTCGCCAGGCGCTGCAGCGCCGTCAGCGGATCCTCGGCGTGCGACAGCACCGCGCCGGCGGCACGCGCCGACGCAGCTCATCGGCATGGCCGGGCGTGACCAGCACGCCCCAGGCCCCGCCGGCGAGCGCCTGGGCGGCGAACGCCCCGCCGTCGTGGCGGATGCGCCGGGAAGCCCGACGAAAAGGTCGCCCTCGCCGGCGCGCGCGCGAGTCGATCACGACGCGCGACGGGCCCGGCTCGCCGGCGCGACCGGGGCCTGGCGCGGCCAGCCGCGCCCCGGCCTCCCCGGCGATCCGTTCCGCATCCCAGGCACGCATCAGCCGCTGACCGCCATCAGCGCCTCGCGCGCGACCGCGACGTCGTCAAACGGCACCTTCACGCCCGCCGCAAGCTCCTGCCCCTGCTCGTGCCCCTTGCCTGCGATCAGGACCACGTCGCCGGGCTGTGCGAGCGCCACAGCCTCGGTGATCGCCGCGCGGCGGTCCTCGATCGCGAGCACGTGCGCGCGCTCGCCGGCGGGAACCCCGGCCAGGATCTGGGAGATGATCGCGTCCGGATCCTCCGAGCGCGGATTGTCCGACGTCACGATCGCGACGTCGGCCCCGGCGGCGGCGATCGCCCCCATCAGCGGGCGCTTCCCGCGGTCGCGGTCCCCGCCGCAGCCGAACACGACGATGACCCTGCCGCGCGTCACGCCGCGCGCGGCGCGCAGGACGTTCTCCAGCGAGTCCGGGGTGTGCGCGTAGTCGACGAGCACCGCGAAGTCCTGGCCGGTCTCGACGGGCTCCAGGCGCCCCGGCGCGCGCCCGGCGCGCGGCAGCTCCCCGGCGATCGTCTCGTCGCTGACGCCCAGCGCGCGTGCGACCGCGACCGCGCCGAGCGCGTTCAGCACGTTGAAGCGGCCGGGCAGCGTCGTGCGCAGCCGCAGACCGCCGACGCTGAAGGCCGAGCCCGTCAGCCCGGTCTGCACGTCGCCGGCGCGCAGCGCCGCGTCCTCGCTGTCGATGCCGATCGTCACCGCGTCCGGGAACTCGGCGGCCAGCCGGCGCCCGTACTCGTCGTCGACGTTGATCACGCGGACCCGCGGACCGGCGCTGAGCAGCCGCCGCTTGGCCTGGAAGTAGTCCTCCATGTCCGGGTGGAAGTCCAGGTGGTCCTGCGTGAGGTTCGTGAAGACGGCGGCGGCCCAGTGGATCGCGTCGGCGCGGCCGAGCGCGAGTGCGTGCGAGCTGACCTCCATGACGCAGGCACGATCGCCGGCGTCGACCATCGCGGCGAAGGTCGCCTGCAGGTCGATCGCCTCGGGCGTTGTGCGGACCGCGGCGCTGCGCACGCCGCCGACGACCTGCTCGACCGTTCCGAGCTGGCCCGTCTGGAGACCGCCTGCCTCCAGCAGCGAGCGCAGCAGGAACGCGGTCGTCGTCTTGCCGTTCGTGCCCGTGATCCCCACCACGTGCAGCCGCGCGGTCGGGTCTCCGTGAAGCCTGGCGGCGGCGGGCGCCATCGCCGCGCGCACGTCGGCGACCACGACCTCCGGCACCCCCAGGCCCAGCGGCCGGTCGACGACCAGCGCGGCGGCACCCCGTGCGACCGCGTCCGGCGCGAACTCATGGCCGTCGCGCGTGAAGCCGGGAACGCAGAAGAAGACCGTTCCGGGGCCGACCTCGCGGTTGTCGTAGGCCAGCGCGGTCACGGCGACGTCCGGACCGGCCGGCGCACCGTCCCCGAAGAGCTCGCGCAACGTCATCGCCGGGGAGCGTACCCGCGCCGGTGGCGGCCAGACGAGGATCAGTTCGGCGCGATCCGCAGATATGGAAGGGCGAACGAGGCGATCTTGCCGAACGCCGGCGCGGCGACCTCGCCGCCGTAGATGGCGCCCTGGGGCTCGTCCACCATCACGGCGATCAGGACCTTCGGGTCGGCGGCCGGCGCCATGCCGACGAACGACGCGACGTACTTCTCCTCGGAGTACTTGCCGGTCGCCGGGTCGATCTTGTTGGCCGTGCCCGTCTTGCCGGCGAGCTGGTAACCGGGGATCGACACCTCGCTGGCCGTGCCGCCGGGTGCGAAGACGCCTTCGAGCATCGTGCGCACGTCATAGGCGGTGTGCGCCGAGATCACGCGGTGCCCGGGCGGGAGCGGGACGGGCTTCCCGCCGACCGCGCCGATGATGTGCGGCTTGCGCAGGATCCCGCCGTTGGCGATCGCCGAGTACGCGGTGGCCATCTGGATCGGCGTCACGAGCTCGCCCTGCCCGATCGGCAGGTTGCCCATCGAGGAACCGGAGTAGTTCTTGAGCTTGATCGCGACGCCCTGCTCCTCGCCGGGAAGGTCGATGCCCGTCTGCGTGCCAAAGCCGAAGCGCCGCACCCAGCGATCGAAGCGCCTTGCGCCGAGCCGCTGGCCGATGGTGATCGCGCCGACGTTGCTCGACTGCGCGAGGATCCCGCCGGTGTCGAGCGTGACCCAGCCGCGGTCGTGCGACTCCTTGATCACGCGGTCGGCGACCTTGATGCTGGGCGCGAGATTGAAGGTCGTCTTCGGGGTGACCGCGCCCTCCTGGAGCGCGGCGGCGACGGTGAAGGCCTTGAACGTCGAGCCCGGCTCGAAGGTCGCGCCGACGGCGCGGTTCTGAAGCGCCCACGCGGGGGCGGAGCCGGGGTCGTTGGCGTCGATCTGCGGCCAGTTGGCCATCGAGAGGATCGCGCCGGTGTGCGGATCCATCACGATCGCCGTCGCGCCCTTGGGACGGTAGGTGGCGCCGACGCCCTTCAAGACCTCCTCGGTGCGCTCCTGCAGCTGAGCGTCGAGCGTCAGGCGCAGT
Organism: uncultured Solirubrobacteraceae bacterium; assembly: GCA_963817295.1. GTDB lineage: Bacteria > Actinomycetota > Thermoleophilia > Solirubrobacterales > Solirubrobacteraceae > F1-60-MAGs163. The sequence continues at coordinate 124,600 of CAWFOF010000008.1, forward strand.
CGCTCGCCCGGGACGCTGCGGCGCACGTCCTGCACCTCGATCCTCTGGCGGCCGCCGTCGAGCACCGAGCGCTGCTCGCCGTCGCGTCCGTGGAGCACCTTGTCATGGGCGTACTCGAGGCCGAACAGGCCGTTTCCGTCGAGGCCCACAGCGCCGATCACCTGGGAGGCGAGCATGCCGCGCGGGTAGGTGCGCAGCGACCCCGGCGTGAGGTCGATCCCGGCGATGCCGAGCTTCTTGATCGCATCGGCGGCCGCGGCCGGGACGCGGCGCGCCAGGTACACGAAGCCGGTGTCGCGGCGCGCGAGCGCCTTCGTGACCTGGGCCTCCGATACGCCCAGCAGCGGGGCGATCTGCGCCGCGGCCTTGACCGGGTCCTTGACGAGGTACGGCGTGGCCGAGATGTCGTCTGCGGGCTCAGAGGTGGCCAGCGGCGCGCCGTTGCGATCCAGGATGGCCCCGCGGCGCGCCGGCAGCGCCTGCTCGGTGACCTGCTGAGACGAAGCGGCACTCGACAGGCTCGCGCCCTTGATGACGCCCATATACGTCGCACGCAGCGCCGCGGCGCTGATCAACGCCAGGAAGATGGCGAAGAGCAGCCCGATGCGGCGCTCGACGAGCGCCATCAGCCCGCGGCCGCCGCTGCGGAGATCCCGCCCGTGTCGGTGCTCGTGGGGGCCGCGGCGACGGGCGCGCCGGCCGACGGCGTCTGTGTCTGTGTCTGCGTCTGTGTCTGTGTCTGTGTCTGCGTCTGCGCGGGTGTGCCGCCGCTGGGATCCTGTGTGGCGGCGGGAGCGGACGTCGCGGTGGTCTGATCGGCCGGCGCCGCTGACGGATCGGTCTGCGCGGCGGTGGGGTCGGTGGCCGTCGCGTCGACGCCCGTTGCCCCGGCCGGCGCGGGCGGCGCCGTGTTGGCGAGCGGATCGGTCACGGCGGCCGCGGCCGCGGCGTCCCCGCCCGAACAGGGAGCGCGCGTTCCGGCCCGCAGGTAGCAGACGGCGCCGGCCCCGGGCATGACCATGCCGAGCTGGCCGGCGACGTCCTGGATGCGCTGCCCGGCGTCGAGGCGCGAGATCGTCCCGCGCGCACCGGCGTTCTCGCGCTCGAGCACCTGGGCACGTGCGACGTTCTCCGAGATGCCGGAGTTCAGCTTCAGGAGCGAGACCTGCAGGAAGACGAGCCCGAGCAGCATCGCGGCGAAGATCCCGATCCACAGCCGGCCGCCGAGCAGGCCGCCGAGCTGCACCCTGCCGGCGATGCGCCCGAGCGCGGGGCGCGGAAGCCGCAGCTCGATGCGCCCCAGGCCGGCGGCCGCGGCGCCGCCCGTCGCGCCGGCGACGCGCGGCCCGCGTGCGGGGCCTGAGACGCGGCGCGGGGAGCGCGGAGCCGGGCCACGGCGCAGCCCGCGGCGGTGACCGGGCTCGGCGGGTGTCCGAGGCGCGTGGCCGAGGCGGCCGGCGGAGGTTGCGGCAGGCGGTGTCATGCGGGGTTCCCCTCCGTGGCGATCCTGCGGGCTCCGCGCAGTCGCGCCGAGCGCGAGCGCGGGTTCGCCGCGAGCTCCTGGGCGCCGGGCGTGAGCCCGCCGCGCGCGATCAGCTCGGCCTGCGGCACGTGGCCGCAGCGGCAGACCGGAAGGTCGGGCGGGCAGATGCAGCCCCGCGCGAGGTCGGCCAGGAAGCGCTTCACGCGACGGTCTTCCAGGGAATGGAACGAAATCCCTGCAAATCGGCCATTACGGACGAGCAGGTCCCAGGCGAGCGGCAGCGCATCGTCGATCTGGTCGAGCTCGTCGTTGACCGCGATCCGCAGCGCCTGGAAGACGCGCTTGGCCGGGTGCCCGGCGGCGAACCGCGCCGGAGTCGGAATCGCGTTCGTCACGACCTCGACGAGATCCGTCGTCGTCTCGATCGGGTGCCGGTCACGCTCGCGGACGATCGCGCGCGAGATCGGGCCGGCGTAGCGCTCCTCGCCGTACTCGCGGAAGACTCGCGCGAGACGCCGTGCGTCCCACGAGGCGACGAGGTCGGCGGCGCTCGGTCCCTGCGTGGGATCCATGCGCATGTCGAGCGGCGCATCCGCCGCGTACGAGAACCCGCGCTCGGGCGTGTCGATCTGCATCGACGAGACCCCGAGGTCCAGATAGACCATGTCCGCGTGCAGGCCCTCCTCGCGCAGACCCGCCAGGCCGGTGGCGAAGTCGGCGTGCACGAAGCGCGTCCGGCAGGGCGCCTCGGAGGCGAAGCCGGCAAAGCGCTCCTGGGCCTCCGGGTCGCGATCGATCGCGACCAGCAGACCGTCCTCGCCGAGGTGCTCGGCGACGAGCCGGGCGTGGCCGCCGGCGCCGAAGGTGACGTCCACCGCGGTCTCCCCTGCGGCCGGTGCGAGCACCTCGATCAGTTCGGCGGCGAGGACGGGGACGTGCTCGGTCGCCATCGCGGAGCAGCTCATCTCAGGTGGTCTGGCCGAGGTTGGCCGTCAGGTCGAGGATCTCCGCGGACAGCTCACCGTTGTAGGTCGCCCATGCCTCGCGATCCCAGATCTCCAGGCACGGGCCGGCGCCGGTCACATGGACCTCCTTGCGCAGGCCCCCGTGCTCGAGGAGGAAGCTCGGCAGCATCACGCGGCCGGCCGCATCGAGGTCCGTCTCGATCGCGTTGGCCGAGAAGTAGCGCTGCATCCGGCGCGCCTCGGGCGAGAGCGGGTTGAGACCGTCCAGCGCGGACGCGACGTAGGCCTCGTAGTCGCGCGGGGTCCAGATCGCCACGCACGCGTCGACGCCCTTCGCCAGCACCACCGTCGGCTTCAGCACATCCCGGTACTTGGCGGGAACCGTCAGGCGGTTCTTCGCGTCGAGTGTGTGGTCGAAGGTGCCGGTGTAGGCCATTGATGCTCGCCGCGCTGCCGGGCGAATGAAGGAGGTGCGGGCCGAGGTGGAGGAGTGGGAGGAGCCCCTCCACCCCGGTCCGCGTGCCGCATTAGTAACCCACTTCCTCCCACAATGCAAGCACGGCCGCACAATTTCTCCCACGACGCTCCCTCACGGGCCACCGGACGACCCTCCGGCCCCCTCGAATCCGTTGTTTTCCAGCGTTTTCCCGCGGTGGGGCGAGGTGGGCCTTTCCGTCCAGTCGTGCGCACCGGCCGTTGCAGACGGCGGTGACGCACGGCGGATTGCAGACGGCGGCGGCTTCCGTCCGCTCCCTGTGCCTCGGCGTGGGCGATCGTGGGAGGCCGGCGCATCGTCAACCGGTCCGCTCCCGCTGGCCACCCACGTAGCATTGCCGCGATGCCCCTTCCGACACGATCGAGGACTCCCGGCCGCCCCTGGGCGCCGGCGCTGCTGGCAGTGCTCGCGGTGACCGCGATCGCCGGCTGCGGCGGTGGTGGCGGCGGCGCGAGCGGGAACGCCGACGCCGATCCGGCGTCGGCCATGCCGCAGGACGCCGGGGCATACGTCTCGGTCACGGTCCGGCCGCAGGGCACCGACGAAGGCGAACGTCGAGCGCATGTCCCGGGCGCTGTTCGACAAACCCGATCCCGGCGCCGAGATCGTCAGGCTCGTGAACGCGCAGAGCGCGGCCGGTGGCGGTCTGGACTTCAAGAAGGACATCGAGCCGTGGCTGGGCAAGCGCGTCGGCGCGGCGATCATCTCCTCCAGCCCCAACAACACGGACGTTCTCGTCGCCGCCTCCAGCGCGGACGACGCGAAGGCCGCGAAGGCGATCGAGAGCGCCTGCGGAGCTCTCCCACGACACGACCTACAGGGGCGTGACGATCCATTCCTCGCGCCAACGGCAGCAAGGCGGCGGCGCTGCTCGAGGACAACGTGCTGTTCGGCAGCACGCTCGCCGTGCAGGACGGGATCGACGCGGTCAAGGCCAAGACCACGCTCGCGACGCTCCCGGGCTACCAGCAGGCACGCGACAAGGTTCCGGCCGACGGGATCGCCGCCGCCTACGTCGACGTCGCCAAACTCGTCGGGGCCGCCGCGAAGGCCGGCGGCCAGGGTGCGAGCGCCCAGCTGCTGGGGACGCTGCTCGGCGGCCAGGCGCACGGGCTCGCCGCCGCGCTGCAGGTCGGGAACCGACAACCTGCGGCTGGAGGCGGCGACCGTCGGCGGAAGCGGCGCGGCCGCGAAGACGGCGACCGGCGGGGGCGGCGCGCAGGCCGTCGCCGACCTGCCCGGCGACGCGTGGCTCGGCCTGGGCATCGGGAACGTCGGCAAGAGCCTCGACGGGATCCTCAAGGGCGTCGAGGGAGGCGGCGGCCTGCAATCGATCGGGGTCAGCGCCATCCTCGGTCAGGTCGAGAGCGCGCTCGGCCTGCGCGTGCGCGAGGACCTGCTGGCCTGGATGGGCTCAGCCGGCATCTTCGTCCAGGGCACGGGCAAGGGGCAGGTCGGGGGCGGGCTGATCGTGCACTCCACCGACCCGGCGGCGACGCGGCGGGCGGTCCGGCGACTGGGCACGGCGATCCCGCGTCTGCTCACCAGCGGCAAGGTCGGTGCGCTCAACGCCCCGGGCGTCGATGAGGGCTTCACACTCCGCGGCGGGAAGCGGCCCACCATCGCCGTGGCCGCCGCCGGCGACCGCTTCATCGTGGCGATCGGCGCCGGCGCGCTCGCCGCCGCCCTGAAGCCGGGCTCGAGGCTCGGCGACTCCCCGGCGTTCCAGGACATCTCCGCCAAGCTCGGCAGCGGGCAGAAGCCCGCCTTCTACCTCGACATGGCCGCCGTCACCAGGCTCGTGGCGGCCCACGGCAGCTCAGGCGTCCAGACGCGCAAGGCTCTGAAGGTCCTGAGCAGGTTCACGCAGGTGGCTGCCGGCGGGCGTCAGGAGGGCGACTCGTCGGTCATCACCGTCGTCGCCGGCGTCAACACGCGGTAGCCCGTCGGCCCATCAGGCGCCGAGTCCGCTCACCATCCCCGCGGCGACCATCAGCAGCGCGGCCGGAACCAGCAGCAGCGCGACCACGAGCTGAATCTTCGGCGCGGCGCGCTGGGCGTGATCGTGAATCCGGCGGGCTCGCTCCGCGCGCGCGCCGGCGGCGAGCGTGGTGAGCACGGGACCCAGCGGCGCACCGTGACGGTGCGAGCGCACGAGTGCGGCGGCGAGCGCTTCGACCTCCGGGATCGGACAGCGGCGGCACAGGCGCTCGAGCGCCTCGACGTGCGCGACGCCCAGCCCCGCCCCCGCCGCGACGCCGCGCAGCTCCGCGGCCAGCGGCCCACGGCCGTGGCGGGCCGCCTCCGTCAGCGCGCGGCTCGCCGGGAGGCCGGCCTCGGCGGCCAGCCTCAGGCGATCGAGCAGATCCGGAGCCTCGGCACGCAGCCTCCGGGCGCGCTGCCGCGCGCGACGCAGGAGCACGCCGTCGGGCGCCAGGAAGCCGGCCGCGGGCGCGAGGACGAGCGCCACCGTCCCCAGACGACCCGGGAGCACCCCGGAGAGCGCGACGGCGAGCGCCAGCGCGCCGGCGGCGAGGACGCACTTCAGCGCCATCACGTCCTCGACGGACACACCGGCGCGGACGCCCGCAGCATCAAGGCGCCGCCCCAGGTCCCCTGGTGGCGGGGGAGCTCCGACGCGTCGTGCCAGGCCGCTCAGCAGCGGGGCGCGACGCTCCCCTGCCGGGCGCTCCCGGACGCGGCCTGTCGCCGCCGGCAGGGCGTCACCGAGCGCGAAGGCGCCAGCAGCCCCTGCGAGCGCGGCGACCAGGGTCGCGGGACTCATCCCGCACCCACGCGCGCGATGCGGCGCACGGCGAGCAGTGCCACGAGCTGCAGAGCCAGCGCCGCGAACGCCATCAGGCGCGCGAGTGGATCGCGCGCGATCGCCGCCAGCGCCTGAGGCGCGGCAAGCCCCACGACCAGCGCGCCGAGGATCGGCAGCGCGAGAACGATCCGCGCCGTGAGCCTGGCCTGGGCACTGGCGGCGCGGGCGTCGGCCTCGACGCGCGCGGCGACCGCCAGCCCCTCCGCCAGGTCGCGCAGGAGACCCGCGAGGTCGCCGCCGGCGTCACGCTGGAGCAGCACGGCAGCCAGGATCGAGTCCCAGGGACCCGCTCCGGCGCGCGACTGCAGGCCTACGAGGGCAGCCGGCACGGGGGTGCCCAGAGCGATCTGCCGGCCCACCCCGGCCAGCGCCTCGCGCGCCGCCCCGCCGACCGCGCCGTCCCGCGCGGCGATCGCCAGCGACGCGGAGACGCCGTGCCCGCCGGCGAGCGCATCGGCGATCGCGCGGGCTCCGGCCGGCGCTCCAGCCTGCAGGTCGCGTCGCCATCGAGCGCGTCGCCCGCGGACGAACAGCGCTCCCGCGAGCGGCCCGAGAGTCCCGAGCGCGAGCGCCCCGGCAGGCCCGGCGACGAGCCAGCCGGCGGCCGCGAGCACGGCGCTGCCCGTCAGCGCCAGGCGCCGGCGCTCCAGGCGCGTGGGCTGCAGGCCACCGCGCCCGGCCGCCCCGGCGGGGGCCAGTGCGCCCGTGACCGCCGTGAGCACCCGGCCACCCTCGATAGCGCCGAACGCATCCCACAGCGCGAGCACCGCCAGCACGCCCGCGATGCCGGCCACGGAGGCCGTCATGCCGCTCTCGCGAGGCGACCGGCCAGGCTGCCGCCCGCCGAAGGGCGCAGCAGCGGTCGCCCGCCGCGGAGCGTGTACACCTCGCGCGTCGCCGCACCGCCCGCGACACGGACGACCTCGCTGACGGTGATCACACGGCGCATCCCGTCGGCGGCCCGTGCCTGGTGGACGACCAGGTCGAGCGCATCGGCGACCTGAGCGCGCACGGCGCCGTGCGGCAGGCCGATGCCCGCCATCAGTGCAAGGGTCTCCAGGCGCCGCAGCGCCTCCTCGGGTGACCCGGCGTGCACGGTGGTCAGCGACCCGTCGTGGCCGGTCGCCATCGCGCCGAGCATGTCGAGCGCCTCGGGCCCGCGCACCTCCCCCACGACGATACGGTCGGGACGCATGCGCAGCGCGTTGCGCACGAGCCCGCGGATCGTCACCTCGCCGCGACCCTCGACGCTCGCCGGCCGCGCCTCGAGCCGGACGACGTGCGGGAGCGTGAGTCGCAGCTCTGCGGTGTCCTCGATCGTGATCACCCGCTCACTCGGATGGAGGAAGCCGGTCAGGGCTCCGAGCGTCGTCGTCTTTCCCGAGCCCGTTCCCCCACAGACGAGGATGTTCATCCGCTCGAGCACCGCCCCGCGGAGCAAGTCGTGCAGCACCGGCGTCCAGCTCCCGCAGGCGACGAGATCGCCGGCCGACAGGCCGAGCGGGCGGAAGCGCCGGATCGTGAGGGCCGGGCCGTCGACGGCCAGCGGAGGCAGAACGACGTTCACCCGTGACCCGTCCGGGAGTCGCGCGTCACACATGGGCTCGGACTCGTCCACCCGTCTGCCGGCAGGGGCCAGCAGCCGCTCGATCGCGTGCCGCAGGGCATCCTCTGTCTCGAAGGCCGCGCCCGTCTCGTGCAGCCGCCCCGCCCGCTCGATCCAGACGGGCCTCGTGCCCGACACGAGGATCTCGTCGACTTGCGGATCGCGCAGGAACGGCTCCAGCGGCCCGAGGCCGAGCGCCTGCTCGGCCACGCGCGCCGCCAGCACGTCGCGGGTCGCGGGGCTGAGAACGCCGGCCTCGCGATCGACGGCACTGCGGATCCGCACGCCCAGATCCTCACCTGAGACCTCCCCGTCGTGCGCCTGCGCGAGCAACTGCTCGCGCACGGTGCTCGCGAGGTCCTCCAGGTGGGCGGCGCGCGTCTCGGAGTCCACGAACCCCTTAGGGCGACGCCCCACGTCGCTTCCCCCGGTCGATGGCCCGAGAACGGCGACGGCCGCCCGGAGGCGGCCGTCGGTCAGGGGAGGGAGAGGCCGATCAGGGTGCTGGAGGGGTCACGGGGTTCGGGGGCGTCCAGGTCAGCGGGACCGGCAGCGTCGGATCGAGCGGGAACGGCGCCCACGCTCCGGTGAACGGCGGGTGCAGGGTGCAGACGCGTGAGGTCGGGTCCGGCAGGCAGGGGTTGTACGGGTTGACCCAGTAGTGCTTGCCGCCGCCCCAGTCGTGATAGCGGTCCATCTCGTCCGAGTTCGACCAGCCGTCGTGATCCTGGTCGTCGGCGCCGTCCAGCACGCCGTCGCCGTCGGAGTCCGGATCGACGTAGTTCACACCGCTCAGCGGCGAGCCGGAGTACGGGACCTCGTTGGGGTACTGCTGCGGCCACCATGCCTGCAGCATCGCGCCGTTCGCCTCGTCCCAGTTGCCCAGGCCGTCGTGGTCGCCGTCCTTCTCGTCGTCGGTCAGCAGGCCGTCGTGGTTCATGTCGAGGTACTCGAGGCCGGGCGGGACGACAGTGTCGGAGCCGTCGATGTTCGTGTCCTGGTCACCGTCGGAGTAGGTCAGCGGCAGCTTGCCACCGGTCGTGTACTGCCAGAGGTTGTACTCCTGGATCATCGTCATCCCGTCCTGATCGAAGTCGACGTTGGCGTCGGTGCCGTCGAGTGCGTTCGGGTAGGGGCGCTTGCCGGGGAAGGGCAGCGCGCGGGAGTTCAGGTCCAGGGCGGATTCGATCTCGAAGGTGTCGCTGACGCCGTCGCCGTCGGTGTCGACCTTGCAGGCGTCGGTGCCGTAGGTCTTCTCCTGGACGTCCGTCAGGCCGTCGTTGTCGTCATCGGGATCGAGCGAGTTGACGATCTTGTCCTTGTCGCAGTCAGCCCCGCCGGAGGCGTCGGGGGCGCCGCCGAAGGCGCCGGGCTGACCGATCTTGGGAGAGAGCTTGGTGGACGTGAAGGCGTCGCCGAAACGCTTGGCCAGGATCCGCAGGCGGAACCGGTACACGCCGGCCGTCCCGTCCTTGGCCGTCAGGAAGGTGGTGAGCTTCGCGGGCACGACCAGCGAGATCCGCGTGGACGTAGCCTTGTCGGCCTTGGCGAAGACCGCCGGGCTGCCGTCGCGCTTGAACACGACCGTGTTCTTGTTCCTGCCCGGGATGAAGCCCTTGCCGTTGATGACGATCTGCTGACCGACCTCGATCTTGAGAGGCGTCACCTTCGTGATCTTCGGACCGGCAGCGAGTGCCGTCGCCGAACTGATCAGGGCGAAGAACAGGGCCAGCGGTACGACGAGCGCACGGGGCCCGCGGGGAACGGAGCGCAAGAGGGGCATTGCTGCGCCTATCGGCAGTCTGGCCGCGCCCTTGAGCCCCTCTGGCCTGATCTTCGACGTTCGATCGGCCTACCTCGGCGGCGGCCGGGGTAGCGCGCGCAGCTCGCGGGCGCTGCTCTGCGCCTCGGTGAGGTACACCGCCTGGCGCAGCGTGACGCGCAGCGCGAGCGCCACGTGCGGCAGCCCCGCGCCCGAACCCTCCCCGCTCGAGGCGACCGGCGTGGCGGCGATCACCTCGACGTCGCGCAGCGCCACCGACGTGCGCGCCCCGCCGCCCGGGCCGTCGCGCGTCACCAGCAGGTCCACCCTGCTCCCGGGCGGAAGCTCGCTCGAGGCGCCCACCGCGACGATCCGCGCGATGCGCTCGGCCCGCCCGGCGCCGTTGAGCGCCCCGGCAGGCCCGGGATCGACGCCGGCGAGCAGCGCGGGCACGAGATCGGTCCCGGCCGGCACGGCGACCGCTGTGCGCGCGCCGCTGACCTGCGCCGCGACGGAGAACGCACCCTGTGGGGCGTAGCGGCCCGGAACCCGTCGCACCGACAGAAGCGCATCGGTGATCCGCGCGCCGCGTGGGATCGACCCGCGCGCGACCACCACCCCCACCGCCGGGCCCAGCCTCCCTCGCAGCGCGGCCTCACGCCCGGCCACGTCGGAGGCGGCCAGCGAGCCCAGCAGCAGTGCGAGCCCGCCCAGCAGCGCCGCACGCCGGCGCCTGCTCATGCGGCGAGCGGCTGCAGCCCCATCGCGGCCGGCGCGGGCGCGTCCACCAGCCGGTAGCCGACACCCCAGACGTTGACGACGTACCGGTCGCCCGCGGTGCCGAGCTTGCGGCGCAGGCGGCATGCGTGGGAGTCGAGCGTCCGCGTCGTTCCGACGGTTCGCTGTCCCCAGATCGAACGCAGCAGCTCCGCCTTCGTGAAGACGCGTGTCGGCTCAGCCGCGAGGACCCGCAGCAGCGCGAACTCCTTGGCGCTGAGCTCCAGCGCGACGCCGTGCAGATGCGCCGTGCGTGCGCTCGTGTCCACCTCGAGATCGCTGACGCGCAGCCGTCCGGAGCCACGCCGGCGGTCGGACCTGCGCAGGACGGCATCGACGCGGCAGCGCAGCTCGCGGTAGCTGAACGGCTTGTGCATCACGTCGTCGGCGCCGCGCTCGAATGCGCGAACGCGGTCGAGCTCCCCGTCGCGGGCGCCGAGGACGACCACCGGGACGTGCGGGTCGATGCGGCTGGCGACGCCGTCCGCCTCGCGCACGTGGCTCAGGAGGTCCAGGCCGGAGCCGTCTGGAAGGCCGACGTCGACGAGCGCCAGGTCGGGGAACGACGTCTCCAGCAGGCGCAGCCCGTCGCGGGCGCAGTCGGCGACGATCAGGTCGTAGCCATCGGCGGTGAGGTTGTCGGCGAGGAACATGCGCGTCGCCTCGTCGTCTTCGATGAGCAGGATGGTCGAGCGGTCGCGATTGGTCATGTAAGCCGTAGGAATCAGCGGCGGAGACTCGCCCCCACGCGGCTGCTGAGGAACCCAACTACGATCGCCCGGTGAGCGCGCGCCAGAACCTCGGACCGCTGCTCGTGCTGCTCGGATCGCTCGGCCTCCTCGTCGTCTCGTTCTTCACCTGGTACGAGGTGGACCTGGGCGCGATCACGGGCGGCGCGACGTTCGCGCGGCGCTATGCGGACCTCAATCAGCTCGCCACGGGTGCCGATGCCTGGGCGCCGTGGGGCCTGTTCTGGGATCTCGCACTGCTGGCGACCGTCGCCGGCGGCGCCGCCCTGGCGGTCTTCGGCCTCGCCACCGCCGGCCGGTCGGTCGGGGCGGCGCTCGGCGCGATGGCGCTCGGTGCGCTGGGCACGATGACGGTGCTGTTGCACATCCTGAACCGTCCCCAGCCGCGTTCCATCGTCAACGTCACCGGGTCGGCGTGGATCGGGCTGCTCCTCGCCGTCGTGATCTTCGCTGGGGCGTTCCTGTGGTGGGACACTGCGCACCGGTTCCCGGCGCAGGACTGAGCGCTGCCGGGCCTCAGGTCTTCTGGCGTGTCGGGCGCACGAGGATCTCGTTGACGCTCACGCGCTGCGGCGCCGCGAGGGCGTGGACGATCGCGTCGGCGATGTCCGTCGCCTTGAGCGTCTCGCCGATCTCGTCCTTCAGCTTCGCGGCGATGTCCTGGATCATCGAGTTGTTGTGCCCCAGGAGCTCGGTCTCGACGAAGCCCGGCTCGACGATCGTGACGCGGATGTCGGAGTTCAGCGCCTCCTGGCGCAGCGCCTCGCTGAATCCGCCGACGCCCCATTTCGTCATGTTGTAGACGGCCGAGCCGAACGCCGCCCGGCGCCCCGCAACCGAGCTGACGTTGACGATGTGGCCGACGCCCTGCTCGCGCATGATCGGCAGCGCCGCGTGCGTGCAGTACAGGAGGCCGAGGCAGTTGACCTCGATCATGCGGCGCCATTCGCTCGTGTCGGCGCCCTCGACCGGGCCGAGCAGCATCACGCCGGCGTTGTTGACCAGCGCGTCGAGCCGTCCGAGACGGTGCTTGGCCTCCTCGACGAACCCGCGTGCCTGGTCTTCGGAGGCGACGTCGACGGGGATCGCCGTGGCGGCCCCTCCCTCGGCCTCGATCCGCTTCGCGAGCTCCTCGATGCGGTCCACGCGGCGTGCTCCGAGCGCGACCGCAGCGCCCGCCTCGGCGCACATCAGCGCCGTCGCCTCGCCGATCCCGGAGGACGCCCCCGTGATCGCCACCACCTTGCCGGAAAGGTCATATCCCATGGGCGCGAGCCTACCCGGCGAGCGCGCTGCCGTGGAAGGCGCCGCGGAAACCCGCAAACAGCGCGAATCGGTGCAACATCCCGTTCAGGGTTGCTGCTCAGAGAGGGATGCGCCGTAGGATCACGACGGGTTCGGCAGCGCCATTGATGGCCGCCGGGCCGCTCTTCTTTCTTCTTCTGGGACCCATGGACGCTTCCACGCGCGGCAACTACGACTCCGGCGAAGACTTCGTACTCGAGTACGGAGAGCTTCGATTCACGTTCAATGAGCGTGACTTCAGCGAGCGCTGTGAGCAGGCGGGCCGCAAGCTCGGCTTCGTCGCCGGGATCCTGGACGACGGCGAGCTCGAGGATCTGGTGAACCTGGCCGTCAACGGCGAGATCCAGGAGCCCGCCTCCGCGCTCGGTGAGCACGTCAACGACTGCTGGCCCGAGCTCGTCGGCCCCGCCGACCGCTCGCTCGTGCACTGGCTGCGCCGGCTCGTGTTCCGCTCCGCCTGGCTGGACCAGCGCGTGAAGGAGTGCGAGCTCGACGTGCGGTTCGACGGCGAGACGCAGACGTTCTCCTACGTGCAGCCCGACCGGGGCGACGAACCGGTCGAGCTGGCGCCCGAGCCCTCATGGGGCCGGGTCGCCTACATCCCGCGCTCTGCGGCCTGAGGCTCTAAGAAGGCCTTTCAAAAGGCCGCGGACCGTGGATGCACGACATCCGCGGAAGTCGTGCGGCACGCGACCGCTTGCCGATGCAACCAGCATCGGCCGCGCAATCGCCTACCACCCGCCATCCACGGCTGTCGCACCCCACGACCCGCGTCTCATCTCGAAAGACCTTCTAAGCCTCGGCGACCTCGGTGGTCGTCGTCGGAGTGGTCGCGAGCGCCTTCGCGCGGTTCTTGACGATCGTCGTGGCCTTGCGCGCGCCGACGAGCGCCTCGAGGCGCAGGGTGGCGCTCCCGGCCGGGTCGAGCACCGGGCGGCGTGCGGTGTAGGACGCCGCCGGATCCAGTGTGATCACGGTCGTCTCACCGCCGACGGCTGCGTGGCCGGCGGCGATGACGGTCAGCGAGCCGCCGTCGGGCACGTTGCGGGCGGCGGCCAGAGCGCGGCGCGCGGTCGCGGCCGGGGTGTGGTCGAGCGCGTCGATGACGACGACGGCGTGACCGCCGCGGACGGCGGCGCGGCGTGCGGCCTCGATCGTGCGATCGACGGCCTGGGACTGGGCGTCGGCGCTTGCGGCGATCGTCGCCACAGCGGCCGGTTCGAGCTCGGCGGCAAGCCACTCCGGGGTCTCCTCCGGACGTGAGCCGGCGAGCACGACCGACACCTCGACGCCCTCCTCGGCGGCGAGCTCGATCGCCAGCAGGCGCAGCGTGGTGGTCCGTCCGGAGCCGTGCGGGCCCACGACGCTGACGCGTGATCCGCGGCCGATCGGCGCGAGGTCGCTGATCTGCTTGAGCGTCGCGTCCTTGGCCTTGAAGACGATCGGGGTCGACGGGAAGGCGGCCGCCAGCTCGTCGAACGGTGCGGGGACGGAGACCTCGTCGGCGGAGCTGCCGTTGATCGTCTCGACGCGCACGAGCGAGGGGTAGCGCTCCGAGCGCCGCGGCCGGCGGACCGGGCCGCTGATCGTGTCGCCGGAGACGAGCTCGCAGCGACGGACCTGGGCGGCCGAGACGTAGACGTCGTCGTCGCTGGGCTCCGGGGGGCTGAGGCGAACGAAGCCCGAGCCGTTGGCGAGAACCTCGACGGTCCCCTCCACGGTCTTCTCGGCGCCGCCTTCGCCCTCCGCCGCGTCGCGGTCGCCACCGGAGCGCCGGCCGTTCTCACGGCGGCGACCCTCACCGGAGCTGCGCGGGGTACGCGTGCGAGCGCGGGCGGGCTCGGGGGCCTCGGCGGCCTCAGCGGTCTCGGTCGCGTCGGCGGGCTCCTCGCCGGCGTCGCCATCGTCGGTTCCGGACTCCGTCGTCGCGGCACGTGAGCGACCGCGGCCACCGCGGCTGCGGCGCGGACGCGCCGCCGAGGCGTCGTCCTCACTCGGGGAATCGGGTGCGGCGACGGCATCCTCGGCGGGGGCGCCGCCCGGCTGGCGCTCGAGGATCGTGTCGACGAGGTCGCCCTTGCGCAGGCGCCGGAAGCCGTCGATGCCGAGCTCGGACGCGATGGCGTGGAGGTCGGCGAGCGGACTGCCCTCGAGGGCGTCGCGAGAGAACAGGGACATGGGGAACTCCTTCAGTCGGATGGGGATCGGTCGGCGTCCGGCCGCGTTGTGTCAGCGGCCGGCGACCCGTGGTGTCCGATGGACGGTAGCGCGACGCTCGGCGGGACGTCAGCCCGCCGCGGGCGGATCCGCCGCGATCCACTTCAGTCCGTCGTCGTCCTCGTCGAAATCCGGAACCTCGTCGAGGCCCTCCAGCACACGCCAGACGCGCAGGTAGTCGACCGCCTGGGCGACGTCGTGGACGCGGACCATCGCGGCGCCGGCGGCGACGCCGTGGCCCAGTGCGGCGAGTGTGCCGGCGAGCCGCTCCGCGGGCGGCCGGCCGGTGATCGCGCCGACGAAGTACTTGCGCGAGACCGGCAGCAGGATCGGCCGGCCGAACGCCCGCAGTGACGGCAGGGCGCGCAGCACCTCGGCGCTCTCGGCCGGCGTCTTGGCGAAGTCGGGTCCCGGGTCGATGATGATCTGCTCGGCGCGCACACCGCGCGCCAGCGCCAGCTCCATGCGCTCGCGCAGGAAGCCGGCGACGTCCTGCACGACGGCGCCGTCGTACTGCGCGAAGTGGACCTCCTTGGGCCGCGCGCGGGTGTGCATCACGACGAGCCCCATCCCGGTCGCGGCCGCGACGTCGGCGAGCTCCGGGTCCGCCAGTCCGCTCACGTCGTTGAGGATGGCGGCGCCGGCGGCCGCCGACGCGGCGGCGACCGCCGGCTTCCAGGTGTCGACGGAGAGGAAGCACGCCCTCGGCGGCGAGGCGCTCGATCAGCGGCACGACACGCTCGATCTCGACGTCGGCGGCGGTCACGCCGGTGTGACGTCACGCCGGACTCGCCGCCCACGTCGATCAGGTCGGCGCCGTCGCCGACGAGTCGCATCGCGTGGTCGAACTGACGCTCCACGGTGTCGAGGCGCACGGCGTCGGAGAACGAGTCCGGGTTCGCGTTGACGATCCCCATGACGAGTGGCCGTCCGGCGGTGAAGGTCAGCGTCCGTCCCGGAAGGCGCAGCTCCGCGGGACTGTCGGGCACGATCGTCATGTGGTGGGTACGTAGCGCAGCACGAGAAGGTCGTCGGCGCGCGTGACGTCCTGCAGGCGCAGCTCGAGCGGCGGGTCGAACACCGCGCCGTTGACGACGCTCAGACCGTCGCCGGCGACGACGAGCGGCGAGAGCGTCAGCACGAGCTGGTCGACCAGGCGCTCACGCAGCAGCTCATGCAGCAGTGTCGGCCCGCCCTCGGACAGCACCGTGCCGGCGCCGCGGGCCTTCAGCCGCTCCAGGCAGGCGCGTGCGGTCAGCGTGCCGGGCGCGAAGCGCTCGACCTCGACGTCCGCGCCGCGACCGGTGACGGGAGCATCGGACTCGGTGAGGACGAGGATGCGCTGGCCGGCCTCCGCGAACAGCGGGATCTGCTCGAGCTTCGGGTCCAGGCGGCGCGAGATCGTCGCGAGCAACGGCGCCGGCGGGAGGCCACGCGCCACCCGGGCTGCGCGGTGCGGCGGGTCCATGAGGTTGGCGTACCCCTCGCCGATCAGCGTTCCGGCGCCGACGAGCATCGCGTCGACCGGCGCCCGCATCGTCCTCAGCAGCAGCCGGTCGACCGAGTTGCTCAGCCCTCCCGCGCGGCCATGGACGGTCGCGTGGCCGTCGGTCGAGCCGATCATGCCGACGATCAGGCGCACACGCTCGGGGTCATCGCCCGCCGGCGGCTCCCAGAGCCCCATGCGCTCGACGAACGCGTCGACGCTCTGCGGCGGACCGGATGGGCCGAGCGGCTGCAGCGGAGCGCTCACGGCCCGGATCCTCGCATGCCGGGGGGCGATAGCGCCGGGCGTCGGCCCGCCGACCGCGCGGCCTACTTCTTCTTGCCCTTCTTGGACTTCTTCTTGGGCAGCTTGATCTGCACGGTGCGCAGCGCGACGGTGGCATTCCCGGCGTTGTCCGTCGCGCTGATCCGGACCTTGAAGCGCCCGCGCCGGAAGACGTGGCCGAACGTGATGCGATCACCCAGGAAGACGGTCGGCAGCGTGCCGTCGGCGTAGTCGATGCGTACCTGCCGCACGCCGGAGCCCAGTGGGCTGCGCAGGTCGACCGCACGGATCGCGAACGTCAGCTTCTTCCCCACCTGGCGGGTCCCCCCGATCTTCACGAGGAGCTTGGGCGGCGTGCCGTCGACGCGCAGGTTGCGGCTGTCCGAGCGCGCGACCTGGCCACGGCGGTCGGTCGCGACGATCTGCCAGCGATGGATGCCGTCGGGGATCGGCAGCGGCGGAATGAACGACGTGCTCGGAACGGGGGCGCCGATCGGCTGGCCGTCGATGATCACCTGGTAGTTGATCCCGCCCCACAGGTCGAACGAGCCCGACCAGGCCAGGACCGGCTGGTTCGTCCGGCGCCAGTTCGTCGTCGTGTTCAGCGCCGGGATCCCGGGCGTACGGTCGTAGACGGCGACGACGAGCCGGCGATCGGTGTCGGCGCCCTGGACGAACGCGATCGCGGCGTCGCCCGCGCGGTCGACGTCGGCGTCGAGTCCCGCGGCCGGGTCGACCTGACCGAGGGCCCCGTCGGAGACGACCGTGTCGGCCCCGAACGGCGGCGGCTGGTTGAGCGCGACGTCGTCCTCCAGCGTCACGGCGTGCGCCTGCGCGGGCGCGCCGGGCGCCGGCGCCTGCAGCCAGGCGGCGACCCCGTCGAAGTTCTCGGCGGTCGAGACCACGGGCTGCGCGACGACGCCGCCCGCGATGCCGAGCGGCCGCGGCGGGGTGATGCCGTCGTCGCGGATCACCGAGGCCACCGTGACGCCGCCGGGCACCTCGACCGCGATCATCCCCTGGCCGCGGCCGTTGATGCCGACGCGCGGGTTGCCGACCGCTCCGAAGGGCGGGTTCCCGTCGACGCCGACCGGGTCGTCGAACCCGGAGCCCCGCAGACGACGAGCGACGGCGCGCGTCACGGTGCCGCCGCTGCCGTCGCTGAAGGCCTGGCGGAAGACGACCCAGGCGAAGCTCGAATCGTCCTCGAAGCTCACATCGGGCGTGTCGGCCGGGCCTCCGGGCCGCCCGTCGAGCGTCGCCGCGCTGCCGTCGATGGGGAACGCGGACAGGCGGCCGCGGATCAGGCGCCGGGCGACGACGCGGGTCGTGGTCGCGTCGCTCTCCCCCCACAGGACGACGCCCGTGCCGTCGGACGACGTGGACACCCGCGGACGCCGTGCGTCACCGGTCCCCGCGTCGCTCGCGACGTTCAGGTCGAGGGGGTCGGGGTACACCTGGAAGGCGCTCTGGCGGCGGGGCAGGTAGGCGGCCCGGACGTTGCCGCCCTGCGCCCACGTGGCGTAGGCGACCCCGTTGATCGACATGTCGACCGAGGGGTCGGCGCTGCCCGGATCACCGATTGCCTGCGGAGCGCTGAACGGCTGCGTCTGGTCGGGCCGGATCACGAAGAAGACGCCGGCGGCGTTGGCGAACACGACGACGACGCGGCCGCCGTCGGAGGCGGTCACCGAGGGCCGGCCGATCAGCGCCGGCAGACCGCCGTCGATCCGGACGGGCGCCTGCGGCACACCTCCGCTGAGCAGTGAGAGGAACACGTGGTCCTCGCCGCCGTCGCGGCGGACGTAGACGAGTGCCCCGCCGCCGTCGCGCGCGACGTCGACGTCGGGGAGCCCGCGGACATCCGCGCTGGGGCCATCCACCGGCACCGCCGGGAAATAGGCGCCCGCGGATCGCTGGGCGACCGCAGGCGCGATCGGCCCGCAGGCCGTCAGCACCAGGGTCACTGCGAACGCGCGGCGCAGCGTCGTCCTTGCCGCCGAAGTCACCAGAACATCACGAAGGGTACGGGGCGCCGACGCCGCCTGCGACGATTCCCTCCTCGGCGGCCTCCTTGATGAAGGCCTGCGCCTCGAGCTCGGACCGGGCCTCGTCCCACCCCAGGTCATGCGCCATCGCCCGCGCCACACGCAGCGCGAGCACCTCATCGGACACCGCACGTGCCGCCAGCAGGCCCAGCCGCGTGCGGCGCAGGAGCGCGTCACCGACCGACCGCGCCTGCTCGTGGCGGGCCGCGTACACCGCCTCGGCGAGCAGATCCGTCGGGCCGTCCGCGACGATCGGCTGGGCCAGCTCGCCGCGCTCGGCGGCCACGGCCAGCACGTCGCGGGCGACGTGCCCGTAGCGTCCGGCGAGCCGCTCGTAGGCCTCGTCGGGGACGCCCTCGACGCGCGGAAGGTCGGCGGCGTCGATGGACTGACCGAGCGGGATCTCCTGCGTGCGGCACGGCGCCTCACGCGCGTCGCGCTCGACGAGCCGGTCGACGGTCATCTTCGCCATCCGCCGCCACGTCGTCAGCTTCCCGCCGGTGATCGTGATCATTCCGCTGCTGGTCTCGTAGAGCTCCGCCTTGCGCGAGATGTCGACCGACTTCTTCGGGTCGCCGGTCGAGATCAGCGGGCGCACCCCGGCGAACGCGCCGCTGAGATCGGCCGCGGTCAGGCTCGCCGCGAAGAAGCTGTTCGTGGCGTTCAGCAGGTACTCGATGTCCGCGGCGGCCGGGCGGATGTGGTCCAGGTCCTCTTCGTCGTAGTCGTTGTCGGTGGTCCCGATCAGCGTCGACCCGAGCCACGGCAGCGCGAAGATCGAGCGGCCCTCCCCCGCCGGCATGATCGCGCCGTCGCGCAGCGGCAGCAGCTCGGACGGCACCGTGATGTGCGTGCCGCGGCTCGGTGCGATGCGCGGAACCTCGGCCTCGTCGTGCAGCTCGTCAGGACGCAGGCGGTCGGCCCAGACGCCCGTCGCGTTGACGACGTTGTCGGCGCGCAGGTCGAACACGTCGCCCGTCTCCGCGTCACGCACGCGCACGCCAGATGCCCGGCCGGCCTGCTCGACGAGCTCGGTCACCTCCAGGCGGTTGGCACAGACGGCGCCGAAGCGCTCCGCCTCGGCCAGGACCGTCAGCACCAGGCGCGAGTCGTCGGTCTGGCAGTCGTAGAAGAGGTAGCCGGAAGACGGCTCGCGCGCGGCCAGGGCGGGGAGCCGCTCGACGACCTCCGTCCCGCTGATGATGCGGTGGCGTTCGGGCGCCCAGTCGCGGAACTCGTCCTCGTCGTCGTCGCCGCGGCGGCGCCGGCCACGGAGCTTGTCGACGGACATCACGTCGTACAGGTTCAGCCCCATGCCGACGAGCCGGTCGGGCTTCTGGCCGTCGAAGGCGGCGACGACGAGCGGCAGCGGGCGGACGAGGTGCGGCGCGAGCTTCACCATCAGCTGGCGCTCGAGCAGCGCCTCGCGGACGAGGCCGAGATCGAAGTTCTGCAGATAGCGCAGGCCGCCGTGCACGAGCTTCGAGGAGCGACTGGACGTGCCCGAGGCGAAATCGGCCTTCTCGACCAGCGCGACGGAGTAGCCGCGGCTGGCGGCGTCGAGCGCGACGCCGGCCCCGGTGATGCCGCCGCCGACCACGACGACGTCGAACGGCTCGGAGACAAGGGCGGCGAGGGCCTGGTCGCGCGTGATCATGCGTGCGTCAGTGTCGCATCCCTCACCGCCGGGGGCGCCCGCGGCGGGCGGTCGCGCTCAGCGAACGACGCTGCGCTCGCGCGCCCACGTCTCGCGCTCGTGGTCGAACGCGTCCCAGTCCGGTGGCGGACCGCCACCGTCGTCCGGCTCCCCGTGGCCGTCGTCGGGCGGCGAGCCCGCCGGGGCTCGCAGGATGTGCGCGGCGACGGCGAGCATGCAGACGCCCGCGGTGATCGTCAGCAGGCCGCCGGCGGGATGACGGATCGCCGTCAGGCCGAGGCCGAAGGGCAGCGAGACCAGCCCGCCGCCGAGCAGCGCGATCGTCGGCAGCGGGCGCTGCCGGGCCGCGGGCGGGCCCGCGAAGCCCCAGGCGCCGACGGCTCCCATCAGGGCCAGCAGCGCGATCACGACTGGGAGTGGCATCACCACGGCATCACGGATGACGGATGAAGAGAGGTTTCGCGACTCCGCCGGCGGCTTTGCCGCCGGCTGCGCGCGACGTTACAAGGCGCCGGCTGCGCGCGACGTTACAGGGCGGCGAGTTCGCTCGTGATGTCGGCGACGCTGGTCTTGGCGTCGCCGAACAGCATCGAGGTCATCGGCTCGTAGTAGAGCTCGTTCTCGATGCCGGCGAACCCGGGGTTCATCGAGCGCTTGAGCACGATCACGGACTTGGCCTCGTTGACGTTGAGGATCGGCATCCCGTAGATCGGTGAGGCGGAGTTCGTGTTCGCGGCCGGGTTGGTGACGTCGTTCGCGCCAATCACGAGCGCGACGTCGGTGCGCGAGAACTCCGGGTTGATGTCGTCCATCTCCTTGAGCTGGTCGTAGGGCACGTCGGCCTCGGCCAGCAGCACGTTCATGTGGCCGGGCATGCGCCCCGCGACCGGATGGATCGCGTACTTGACCTCCACCCCGCGCTTCTCCAGCGCGCTGGCGAGCTCCTTGACGGTGTGCTGGGCCTGCGCGACCGCCATCCCGTACCCGGGGACGATCACCACCAGGCGCGCGTAGGCCATCTGAATCGCCGCGTCGGCTGCGGACGTCGCGCGGACCGTGCCGCCATGCTCACCGGCGCCCGTCGCACCCTCGATCTGGCCGCCGCCGCCGAACCCGCCGGCGATGATCGACGGGATCGAGCGGTTCATCGCCTCGGCCATCAGCCGCGTCAGGATCGTGCCCGACGCGCCGACGATCATGCCCGCGACGATCAGCGCCGTGTTGTTCAGAGCGAGACCCGTCGCCGCCGCCGACAGGCCGGTGAACGCGTTCAGCAGGCTGATCACGACCGGCATGTCTGCGCCGCCGATCGGGAGCACCACGAACAGCCCCAGCAGCGCCGAGGAGATCAGCAGCGCGCCCATGTACAGCCCGGACGTCTCACCGGAGGCGATCGCGATCGCCGACGCCACCGCGATCACGAACAGGATCAGGTTGATCGGCTGCTGCGCCTTGCCCGCGCCGATCGGATGCCCGGGCAGGATCTCCTGCAGCTTGCCGAACGCGACATTCGAGCCCCAGAAGCTGATCGACCCGACGATCGCCGCGAACAGCGACGGGATCACGAACGTCAGCTTCAGGTTGTCGTAGCCGGAGGTCTCGTTGAACTCCGCCCACGCGATCAGCGCGACCGCGCCGCCGCCGACGCCGTTGAAGAGCGCGACCATCTGCGGGATCTGCGTCATCTTCACCTGACGCGCCGCCGGCACGCCGATGATCGTCCCGATCACCAGGCCGAAGACGATCAGGCCCCAGTTCCCCATCCCCGGGTACAGGAACGTCGCGACCAGCGCGATCCCCATCCCGACCGCCGCGATCCGGTTGCCCGCGAACCGCCGTCCGCGGCCCCGTCAGACCGCTCAGCCCATAGATGAACAGGCTGAACGCGATGATGTAGAGGACCGCGATGAAGTCGCGCCTTCTGGAAGAAGGACGTGGCGAGCGGAAGGCTCACTTGTCGTCCTCCTGCGCCGGCTTGGCGGCACGGCTTGCTCTTGAACATCTCGAGCATGCGATCGGTCACCAGGAAGCCGCCGACGACGTTGATCGTGCCGAAGATGATCGCCACGACGAGGATCGCCTTGTTGAACGCGCTCAGGTGATCGCTGAGGCCGAGCACGAGGATGCCGCCGAGCACGACGATCCCGTGGATCGCGTTCGTGCCCGGACATCAGCGGCGTGTGCAGCGTGTTCGGGACCTTGGAGATCACCGCGTACCCGACGAAACCGGCCAGCACGAGGATCGCGACATTCGTGACGAACATGAGGCTCCCTACCCTTGCCCGGCGGCGGCTTTGGCGCCGGGATGGACGATCTCGCCGTCTCGCGTCAGGCACGAGCCGCTGACGATCTCGTCCTCGAAGTCCAGGACGACCTTCGCCTCGCTGCCCTCCTCGCCCTTGGGGACGATCAGGTCCAGCAGCGAGAGCACGTTGCGCGCATACAGCTGGCTGGAGTGCTCGGGCATGTGCGCCGGCAGGTTCAGCGGGCTCGACGATCGTCACGCTGATGCTCGACCGTCGTCTGCCCCGGCGTCGTCAGCTCGCAGTTGCCGCCGCTCTCGCCCGCCAGATCGACGATCACGCTGCCGGGCTTCATGCCCTCCACGGCCTGCGCGGTGACGAGCTTGGGGGCCGGGCGCCCCGGCACGAGCGCGGTGGTGATCACGACGTCAAAGCCCTTGATCGCGTCGGTCAGCGCCTGCTGCTGGCCGGCGCGCTCCTCAGCCGTCAGCTCGCGCGCGTAGCCGCCCTCACCGGCCGCCTCGAGCGCCGAGATCCAGGAAGCTCGCGCCGAGCGACTCGACCTGCTCGGCGACCTCCGGGCGCACGTCGTAGCCGGTCGTCACCGCACCCAGGCGCCGCGCGGTCGCCAGCGCCTGCAGCCCGGCGACGCCCGCGCCGAGCACGAGCACCTTCGCCGGCGGGATCGTCCCGGCCGCCGTCATCAGCATCGGGAAGAAGCGCGTCAGGTTCTCCGCCGCGAGCACGACGGCCTCATACCCCGCGACGTTGCTCTGCGAGGACAGCGCGTCCATCGACTGCGCACGCGAGATCCGCGGGATCGCCTCCATCGCCAGCGCCGTGACCCGCGCGTCGCTCGCCGCCTTCGCGGTCTCCACGCTCGTCAAAGGCGCGAGAAACCCGATCAGCACCGCACCCTGGCGCATCTGCGCGATCTGGGCGGGCTGCGGCGGCGCGATCGTCACGACCACGTCAGCGCCCCAGACAGCCGCCGCATCGCTCAGCGTCGCCCCGGCCTCAGCGAACGCCTCGTCGGGGATCAGCGCACCGCCGCCCGCACCGCGCTCGACGAGCACCTCGATGCCGCGAGCAGCGAGCTTGCGGACGACCTCGGGCACGAGAGCGACCCGGCGCTCACCCGCAGCAGATTCCTTCGGGACGGCTAGACGCATCGGGTGCGGAAAGCTAACCCATCACGCCGTTGGTCGCCGTGTGGTGCCATCTGGAGCGATCATCATCGGCGCACGATCCCTACGGGGAGGGGTCGCCGCGCGAGAGCGGCGAGGGCCTCGGCGGTCACCCAGACGGGTGTCTGGGCACTGGTGCGCGAGTAGCGCACCAGGCCGCCGGTCGTCTGCAGGGAGCGCAGGTAGGCCAGCGGCGAGCGTGCGCCGCGACGGCGCTGGCGATCCGGATTGCGGCCGGCGGCGACGAGGGCCTGCACGACGGTCGCCGTCGACTGCGCGTTCGAGGCGCCCGGCGGCTGCAGGGCGTAGCCGCCGTCCGGGTTCTGGGTGCGCGCCAGACGTGCCGCAGCGCGGCGCACCGCACGTGCTCTCCCTCGGCCGGCGGCGGCCAGCGCCTCGATCGCGCCGGCCGTGTCGTCGGCGCCGCTCGGCCCGCCGCGGCCGGCGAAGTTGAATCCGCCGTCGCGGTTCTGACGGCGCTCGAGCCAGCGCGCGGCGCGGCGCACGGCGGCCGAGCCCGCGCTGACGCCTCCCGCCCGCAGCGCCAGGATCCCGTACGACGTCAGGTTCACGAGCCCGCCGAAGGACCCGTCGGTGCCCTGGGCCCCGCGCAGACGCGCCGACAGCCCTCCGGTGCGCGGGGAGAGGCCGGCGGCGGCGAGCGCCAGGGCCGTGCGCTCGAGGTCCGCGACCGAGCGCGAGCGCGAGGCGTAGCGGCGCAGCAGCGACTCGGCCGAGCGCCCCGAGCGGCGGACGCTGAGCGGGTCGTAGCCGGCCGCGGCCAGCCCGATCACGCGACCACGAGCGTCTGCACCGCGCTCGACGGCGTGCGCGGCCCGGTCCCCCAGCCGCCGTCGGCGTTCTGCACGCTCTGGAGATAGCGCGCGGCGGGCAGCGTGCCCGCCGCCGCATGGGCGCGCCGCCGGGGCCAGGGCGGCGCCGGCGATCAGCACGGCGACGGCGAGCGCGGCCACCGGGGCGGCCAGCGCGGGAGCGTCCGTCCAGCTGACATCCAGCCGGGCGCGGTAGCGCAGCAGCGCACGGACGAGCACCGGGCCGAACGCCAGACAGAAGACGACGTTGCCGATCGCATGGGCAAGGTTGAAGGGCAGCGAGGTGGCCGAGATCGCGAGGAACTGCCCGGCGGTCTGCTGACCGCCGTAGGTCACCCACACCGACAGGTCCATGATCACGCCGAACATGAGCCCCGCGGCGCCGCACGTGAGCGCCAGCGGCACGCGGCCGGCGCGCCGCCCGGTGGCACGGCCGAGAGCGGCGCCGATCAGCCCGCAGAGTCCCCAGGCGACCATCTGCCACGGCGTCCACGGCCCCTGCCCGAAGACGAGGTTGGAGGCCAGGGCCGTGACCGCCCCCACGACGAACCCCGGCGCGCCCCCGAGCGCGAACCCGGCGATCAGCACGATGTCCGTCGTGGGCTTGACGTTCGGCAGCGGCGCGAAGGCGATCCGGCCGATCACGGCGAGCGCCGCGAGCGTGGCGACGAGCGCGAGCATGCGCGAGGTCGGATGCGTGCGCTCGTACCAGGTGAACCCGGCGATCAGCGCGATCGCCAGCACGAGGAACGATGCGAGCTCCCAGCTCACGGTGCCACCTCGAAGGTCATCCGCGCGCGCAGCAGGTCGCCGCCGTCCTCGGGCGTCAGTGCCGGGTCCTCGCGATCGTTGTCGTCGCCCAGAACGCGGGCGGTCTCGGTCGCGAAGTGCCAGCCGCCGCTGAGGATCTCGCCCGCGGAGGCGTCCGCGATCACCCGCCCGTCGGCCAGCAGCACCACGCGATCGGCGGTGGCGGCGGCGAACTCCGCGTCGTGCGTTGCGACGAGCACCGCGGCGCCCGCGGTCGACATGGCTCGCAGCCGGCTTGCCAGCTCGCCCTTCGCCGCGCGATCCATCCCCCGGGTCGGCTCGTCGAGCAGCAGCGCTGCGGGCGCGGCCGGAGCGTCGAGGACGATCGCGAGCGCGAGGCGCTGGCGCTCGCCGCCGGACAGATCGCGCGGATGGCGGTCGACCAGGCCGGCCAGGCCGACGGTCTCCAGCGCACCGAGACTCGCCTCGTCGCCGACCCGCTCGTGCATGACGTAGTCGCCGGGGTTCTGCAGCAGCAGCGCGACGCGGCCCGCGGCGCTCACCGAGCCGCGCGTGGGCTCCTGCAGGCCGGCGAGGTGGCGCAGCAGCGTGGACTTTCCCGCACCGTTGCGGCCCATCAGCGCGACGCGCTCGCCTGGGGCGAGCGTGAGGTCGACACCGCGCAGGATGGCGCGGCCGCCCTTGAGCTCCTGCCACGCGCCGCGCGCTCGCACGGCGGCCGGCGGTGTGCTGCGGCGCAGCCCACGCCGAGCAGATCGCGGCGCGCCCGTGGACTGGCGTGCGGAACCGAGGAGCGGGCGGGCGGGCGGCTCCCCCGCGAGTCCGTGGGAGCGCAGCGTCGCCCGCGCCTCCTTGACGCCGGCGGGGAGCGGCCGCAGTCCTGCGCGCAAGAACAGACGCGCCGAGGGCGTGAGCAGCGCCGGGGCGCACTCGGCCGCCCAGCCGAGCGCCTCGCGCGGGACGGCGTCGCAGGCGACCACCCCGTCCTCGATGACGATCACGCGGTCGGCGTGGGCCAGACAGCGCTCGAGGCGATGCTCGGCGAGGACGACCGCGGTCCCCCACTCCTCGTTGAGCCGGCGCAGCAGCCAGACGAGCTCGTCGCCGGCGACGGGATCGAGCTGTGACGTCGGCTCGTCGAGCAGCACGAGCGCCGGGCGCCCGGCGAGCGCGGCGCCGAGCGCGACGCGCTGCAGCTCCCCGCCCGACAGCTCATGCGTCGAGCGGTCGAGCAGGTCGGCGATCCCCAGCGCCAGCGCCGCCTCCTCGACGCCGCGGGCGACCGCGGCGGCGGGAAGGCCCTGGTTCTCGAGCGGGAAGGCCAGCTCGGCGCGCACCGTGCTCATCACGATCTGCGTCTCGGGATCCTGCAGCAGCGTCCCCGCGACGGTCGCGAGATCGCCGGGGCCATGATGGCGCGTGTCCAGGCCGCCGACGATGACCCGGCCCACGGCGGCACCCCCGTGGAAGTGCGGCACGAGGCCGCTGGCGGCCCGCAGGACCGTGGACTTCCCGGATGCCGAGAGGCCGGCCAGGACGACGAACTCGCCGGGCTCGACCTGCAGGCTGACCTCGCGCAGGGCGGGAGCGTCCGTGTCCGGATACGTGTAGCTGAAGCGCTCGAAGGCGAGCGTGCTCACCGCTCGATCCCCCGGCGGCCGGTCATCGGCAGCAGGGCGACGACGACCATCGCCGCCGCGAGCACGATCTCCGGCCCACCGATCGACGCCGAGATGCGCGGATACGGATCGAGCGACGCGACGCCCGCCGCGAGCGCCCAGACGTTCAGGGCGATCAGCGCGCAGGCCGCGGCGCCGACCGACAGGTCGTGACGCGACCACGGCGAGGCACCGACGGCCGACGCCGAGCCGCGCGGCGGGCGGCGTGCGGTCGTGTAGCCGCGCAGCTCGAGCGTGGCGGCCACGTCGACCGCGCGGTCCAGCGCACCGGACGACACGGCGCGCACGAGCGCGATGCGCGCTCCGCGGCTCTGCGTGTCGCCGCCGGGCCGGCAGCGTCGCGCCTCGTCCATGCGCCGGGCGTCACGCGTCAGCACCGGCACCATGCGCGTGGCGAGTGCGGCGGTGAGCGCCGACCGGAACGAGATCCGGCGCATGCCGCGCAGCACCGCGTCGGGGTCGACGGTCGCCGCGAGCAGCGCGAAGCAGACGACGATGACGAACACGCGCAGCCCGAGCAGCAGTCCGTAGAGGAGCGCCTCGAGCGTGACGTCGACCTGTCCGAACGGCGGAATCTCCCCGAAGCGGACGAGCACCGTCAGGCCCTCGCGCACGACAAGCGCGTTCACGACCGCGACGAGCAGGGCCAGCGATGCGGCGAAGCGCGCGGCGCGCGCCACCTCGCCACCGACCCCGCAGAGCGTCGCGGCCCCGAGCGCGGCGATCGCGACGGCGACGAGGATCAGCGGGTGCGTGAAGCTCAGCGCGAGGGCCACCAGTGCGAGCCCGTAGAGCGCCGTCACCCCTGCGCGGGCGGCGTGCAGCGGGCTGGCGCGCCGGACGTAGATCACTGCGACCCCGCGGCGACCGGAAGCGGGACGGGCGATCCGCCTTCGACGGCGACGGCGAAGCGGTTGTGCAACGTCGCCTCGGTGAAGGCGCGCGCCGCGGCGTCGATGCCGGCCTCGTCGGTTCCCGTGACGACCCAGATCGGGGGATCCTCGCCGGCCGCCGTCGCCGCGATCAGGCCCGACCCCGCTCCGATCGTGCGCACCACGTTCCCGCGCGCATCCATCAGCGCGATCGCGCGCCCGTCGCCGCGCGGCTCGGCGAAGACGCCGCTCGCCTGCGGGCCGTCCTCCATCGCGGCGGCGCCCGCGTCCTCGCGCAGCGCGCGCCACGGGCCGACCAGCACGCGCAGCGTCTCCTGGGTGTAGGACGAGCGCAGCAGGCCCTTGGCGACCGGGATGTCATACGAGGCGAGGCGATCCTCGATGGCCTTGCACGCGCTGCCCTTCAGCGCCACGCACTCCAGCCGCACCGGCATGCGCTTCCCGTCGCCGGTCCCGTGACGGAAGGGCTCGGGAAACGATCCGACGACCGCCGGGACGCGCTGTGCGGCGCTCCAGTCGCGCCGGTCCCACCAGATGCGGTCACCGCCGTGCAGCGTCGTCGCCGCGGCGCCCTTCGGCGCCTCGACCCCGTTGACGAAGTAGAACCAGTCAAGGCCCCGTCCGCCCGACTGCCCGCACACCCCGTCGACGCACTGCACGAACCCGCCGCCGTAGCGCGTCGTCACCGTCGCGCTGCGCTCCAGCAGTCGCATCACCGTCTCGGACTTCGGCGCGCCCTTCGCCGTCTTCGCGACGATCGTCGTGGCGCCGAAGTCGCGCGTCACGCTGAGCGCGACAGGGTCGTCCTTCAGCGTCGCGCCGGCGCCGAGGCCGCAGCCGGCCGCCGCGCCGCTGAGCGCGGCGGCGGATGCGACGACGACGAGCACGCGCAGCATCGTCACCCGACGAAGAAGACGACGCGGGTCCGCGGCGTGCCGGGCCCACCGCGCGTCGCCCCGCGCGTGACGTTCCCGGCGCCGTCGACGGTCTGGGTGTCCAGGACGTAGCGTCCCTTCGTGAGCGCGGCGGGCAGCAGGTAGGACCAGGCGGCGGAGCTGCCGATCGAGAAGAACGGCGCGTTCTCGACCCCGCAGCGTGCGGCCTTGACCCAGCGTTCCCTGACCGGGTCGAACCGCTCGCAGCGCGTCCCGACCGTGCGCGTCAGGCGCAGGCGAACGTCCTTGATCCCGGACGCATCGGCGTCGACGGTGCCCTTGAGCTCGCGCGGGCCCTTGCCGCGGGCGAACCGCTCGTGCTCGCCGAGACCGGCGATGCGGCCCAGCGCCGGCGTGACGTCGGGCGCGGCCTGCGGAGTCAGCGGCGAGGGCTTGACGGTGTCGCAGAACCCGTCGGAGCCGTCCGTGACGCAGACGTCGGCCGGTAGCGAGCGGGTGCCCGGCGTCGAGGCGCGCACCGTCGCAGGACCGCGGGCCGTCAGCGCGAGCGTCGCTGTCCCGTCGGCGCCGGTCGTGGCGCTCGCGGAACCCGAAGCCACCGTGGCGCCCGCCAGCGCGGCGCCGGTCCCCGACCCGGGGGTGCCCATCGCGTCCGGCCGGTATTCGTCCACCTTGACGGTGAACGGCGCGCCCGGGGCGACGATCGCCGGGACGCCGCTGAGCTTGAGTGGGAACACGGTGAGGTTGTAGCTCGGCGGCGGCGAGCGGTCGACGAGCAGCAGGAGCTCGTCGCCCGGCTGCA
The DNA here is from genome assembly GCA_963817295.1 of uncultured Solirubrobacteraceae bacterium. Classification (GTDB taxonomy): domain Bacteria; phylum Actinomycetota; class Thermoleophilia; order Solirubrobacterales; family Solirubrobacteraceae; genus F1-60-MAGs163. The sequence goes on from CAWFOF010000008.1 coordinate 153,567, forward strand.
GCGCCTGCGAGCACACCCCGTTGCCGTAGAGATAGCCGCCGGCCCGCCCGACCCACACCGCCCAGTAGTCGGAATCCGCGAAGTTGTGCGTCTCCCCGAGCACGGTGTTGAAGAAGTTGGCCCGGTCCCAGTTCCCGGCGACCGCCGTGTCGAGCGCGGCGAACGCACTGTCCGCCGGACACGTGGCGCTGCCCGCGCTGTACGGGGCGTCGCCGAGGGTCACCTGCCTGGCCGGCAGGAGCGTGCCGGCCGAGCCCTCCACGCGCACGGTGACCGTGGGTCCGGCCAGCGCCGTGGCCGGCATGAGGACCGCGAGCAGGACACCGAGAGCGAGTCCGAGACGAAGATGCATGATGAAGCCACCCCTTTCCGCGAGGGCGTATGTGCTTGTGGCCGGAGGCAGGTCTCCTGGCTCCCGGGCCCCCTCTCGCACGCCTTCCCGGATGCGCTCTGCGCGTCCAGTGGCTGCGCCCTTGGGCGCGTGTGGTGAGGCCTACCCGGTCACAGTGGCGGGTCCGCGCCGGATTCACACCGGACTTCCCTTGACCACCGACCTTGAACGCGCCAAGCGTACCCCATTGGGATAGCCTCGAAGCCGTGACCGTGAACCTGACTCGCATCTATACGCGCCTGGGCGACGACGGTGAGACGCACCTCGGCGACATGAGCCGGGTGCCCAAGACCCACCCCCGTATCGAGGCCTATGGGGACGTCGACGAGCTGAACGCCCAGATCGGCGTCGCGGTCTGCGTCGAGGGCCTCCCCGGTGCGTACGCGGACTGGCTGCGGCGCATCCAGAACGACCTCTTCGACGTCGGCGCCGACCTCTCGGTGCCGGCGAGCGACGACGCCGCGCGCGAGCGCCTGCGCGTCCTCCCCGAGCAGGTGGTGTGGCTCGAGCGGCGCTGCGACGAGGTCAACGCGACGCTCGCCCCCCTGAAGTCGTTCGTGCTTCCCGGCGGCACTCCCGCGGCCGCCCAGCTCCACGTCTGCCGCACGGTCTGCCGTCGCGCGGAGCGCCGCTGCCTGCTCGTCGACGGAGCGAACCCCGAGGTCCTGCGGTATCTCAACCGCCTGTCGGATCTGCTGTTCATCCTCAGCCGCGGCGCCAACGGCGCGGACGAGCCGCTGTGGCAGCCGGGAGCCTCGCAGGGCGCGTAGAGCACCTCGGAAGGACTCGACCGCCGGGGGGCGAACCACGAAGCACCCACGACACGGACGTCGTGTGCCGATCCCCCCGATCAGCACTCCCCACCCGCCAGGTTCAGAACCACCGCATCCCCCCGCGGTCTGAACCCGGCGGGTGGCGTTCTTTCGCAGGGCGGCGGGGGAACGACGAAGGGCGGACCCGAAGGCCCGCCCTGTGTCGTGCTGCGTGTGGGACGCGGTCCAGGCGCCCCTGAGAAGTGCTACTTCTTGCAGACCGCCTTCGTGGAGACCGTCTGCGAGGTGCCGTCGGTGTAGCTGAAGACGCCGCCGACGCTCAGGCCACCGGCGGGGCAGCCGATCAGGCCGACGTACGGCTTGCTCGACGACCCGGCCTTGAGGGTCAGGTTGAAGTCGGTCAGCGTGGCGAAGGCACCCGGGGCGGGCTGCTGCAGGCCGGCGGGGATCGGCACGGTCATCTTCGTGCCGTACTTGCCCGAGCCCTTGGTCAGCTTGCCGACGAGGACCTCGTCGATCGTCAGCGGGCTGGAACCCTTGACGCGCATGAGGAGGCTCTTGCCGCCGGGGCCGTTGTAGGCGACGACGGTCAGCTTCTCGGTCAGGCCGAGGGCCTGGCCGGAGGCGGTGCCGCTGCCGACCTTGGCCGCTGTCGTGCAGCTGCCGAGCTGCACCTGGGCAGCCGTGCAGGTCTTGAACTTCGAGCCGTTGAGCTTCACGTTCTTGTCGAGGTTGATCACGGCGTTGGTGGTGCCGAAGCCGCCATCGGCCGGGTTCAGCGCGACCTGCGGGCGGACGTTCAGCGACACGTTGGCCGGCTTCTTCGCAGTCCCTGCCTTGGTCGGCGAGACCTTGGCGGAGATGCTCTGCTTCGAGGTGACCGCGAAGGCCGGTGCGGCCGTGAGCGCAACCGCCGAGACGGTGGCGAGCGCGATGAGGGACTTGCGATGCATGAAAGCTCCAGTTCAGGTTTGAAGGACGGTGGCCGCGGGACCGGGTGCGGTGTTGCCGTCACAGAGAGGAACAACGGGGTCGGCCCGAAGTTGCAGTTCGCGGCCGTAAATGTTTCCTGAAGACGCCGCGCCCTCTGGCCGATGAGGTCCTCATGTCCCGCCCGGTCAGGATCTCCGCGGTCGCGCTGGTGCTCGCGCTCGTGTCCGCTTGGGCGTTTCAGGGCCACTCCCGCCGCGTCGACGTGCAGCGGCGCGCCGGGAGGGCGGCCTCGGCGATCGCCGGACGCCCGGTGCGCGTGCACTGCCCGAGCGCGCTGCAGCGCGTGTTCGCCTACGACACGAACGACGGCTCGGTCCGGTTCAGCGCCGACGGTCGTCCCGCCGACGAGACGAATCTCGCCGGCGAGGTCTGCACCGGGCTCGAGCGGCTGCTGCGCCACGGCTCCGCCCTGGACCTGTCGTGCCTGCAACTCGACGCCTGCAGCGCCGACGACACGCGTGTCGCCCGCGGCGTGGCCGTGCTGACGCACGAGTCGGTGCACATGAGCGGCGTGATGGACGAGGCCCGCACCGAGTGCATCGCGGTCCGCCACTCCGCCGCGGTCGCGCGCGCGCTCGGAGCGAGCCCGCAGGCCGCCGCGTTCATCTCCGACTGGCAGTTCTCGACGGCCGACGAGCGACTGCCGGAGCAGTACCAGAACACCGCCGACTGCCGCGTTCCTCAGGCCTGAGACGGTCTCACGGCCCGCTTGCCGCGCCGCCCCGCCTGCCGGCGGGTGGCTGCGGCTGCCAGGCCGTCGGCGGGAACGCCATCTCGATCCCCTCGGCGTCGAAGGCATCCTTGATGCGCTCGCGCAGGACGCGGCTGATGCCGTACTGCTCGGACGGCGTCGTCTTGATCACGAGCCGGATGGTGACCCCGCCCGAGCCCAGCGACTCGACGCCCCACACCTCGGGCTCCTCCAGGATGTGCGGATCCTCGTGCCAGCGCTCGTCCGCGACGCGCTTGATGACCTGGCGTGCCCTGTCGATCGAGGTGCCGTAGGCGACCACGATGTCGAGCAGCGCCCTGGACCAGTGCTTGCTCATGTTGCCGACGAAGCGGATCTCGCCGTTCGGCACGGTCCAGACGGTGCCGTCGACGGCGCGCAGGCGCGACGTGCGCAGGCTGACCTGCTCGACGGTGCCGCGCGTGCCCTCGAGATCGACGATGTCGCCGACGCCGAACTGGTCCTCGATGATGATGAACAGCCCGGCGAGGAAGTCCTTGACGAGCGTCTGCGACCCGAAGCCCAGCGCGATGCCCAGGATGCCGGCGCCGGCGAGCAGCGGCGCGAGATCGATCCCCAGCTCGCCGAGGATCATGAACGCGGCGATCGTGAAGACGGTGAACGAGACGACGCTGCGCAGCACGCCGGTGAGCGCCTGGGTGCGCTGCTCGGCGCGCAGGTTCTCCTCCGGCGTGTCGAGGATCGCGTCCGGGGCGCGGCGGCGCAGCTCGCTCAGCTGCTGTCCACCGGAGGTCATGCCCTGCACCGCGTGGCTGACGAAGCGCCGGGCGACCCGCACGGCGATCAGGGCCACGACGACGATCACCAGGATGCGGGCGAGCGGCCCGGCGAGCCAGTCGCCGATCTCGGCCAGCGTGGAGTTCCCCGTGCGATTCAGAAGCTCGCGACAGACCCAGCCCGGGTCCTGGCCGCAGACCGAGTCCAGGCGCTCTGCGGATGCGGCGGCGAAGAGCGCGATCACGATTCGCGACGCTACCAACCGCCGGGTGTTGCTCGCCGGCCCCCGGCGTGAGAAGGTCGCCGCATGGCCCCCACTGCAGACGAGACGATCAGCCGAACGCCGCTCCTGGCGAGCCTCAGCGACCGGGACCGCAAGTCGCTCGCGCAGTCGCTTCACGAGCGGCGCTTTCCGGCCGGCCACCAGATCTCCAGTGCCGACGCGGGCGGCGTCGGGTTCTTCCTGATCGCCGAAGGGAAGGCGACCGTCTCCGTCGGCGGCCAGGTGAAGGGCACGCTCGGCCCGGGCGATCACTTCGGCGAGATGGCCCTGATCACCGGCAAGACGCGCAGCGCCGAGATCGTCGCGGACACCGACATGGTCACCTACGTCCTGACCAGCTGGCACTTCAAGCCGCTGGTGATGGACCATCCGGAGATCGCGTGGTCGCTGCTCGAGCAGCTCGCCAACCGGGTGCGCGAGAACCAGTCCTGAGCTCCTGAGCCGTCCGGATCAGGCGGAGCCCGGCGCGAGGTGCGTCGCGAACCAGTCTGTGGCGAGCGCGGCCACGGAGTCGAGCGCCCCCGGCTCCTCGAACAGATGCGTCGCGCCCGGGACGGTGACGAGCCGTGACCGGTCGCCCAGCGCCGCCAGTGCCTCGCGGTTGAGGTCGAGCACGACGCGGTCCTCACCTCCGACGATCAGCAGCACCGGAACGTTCACACGGTCGAGCACCGGCAGCGCGAGGTCGGGGCGCCCGCCGCGCGAGACGACGGCGCGCACACGCGACCCGGCTTCCGCGGCCGCCCACAGCGCAGCGCCGGCACCGGTGCTGGCGCCGAAGTAGCCGACAGCGAGGTCCTCGAGACCGGGCTCGGCGGCGGCCCACGCCGTCGCCGCCACGAGCCTGCGGGCGAGAAGCTCGATGTCGAAGACGTTGCGCCGGTCGCGCTCCTCGGCTGCGGTGAGCAGGTCGATCAGCAGGGTGGCAAGGCCGGCGTCCGCCAGCAGCGCCGCGACGTGCCGGTTGCGCGGGCTGTGCCGGCTGCTGCCGCTGCCGTGAGCGAAGATCACCAGCCCACCGGCATGCACCGGGCGGGTGAGGTCGCCGATCAGCCGCACGCCGCCCGGCGGGGTGATCTCGACCTTCTGCACGGCGGGCGGATCGTCGGCGAGGGCGGCGGATGCTGTGTCGGGCGCAACTCCGCCGGCGCCGCGCTCGAGCAGATCGGCGACCACCGCGTCGCTCGTCTGGCCGAAGTCGCGATACCAGGCGCCCACGGCTCGGAAGTCCGCCGGCGTCTCGAGGCACACCACCTCGTCGGCCTCCGGCCGCAGCCGCTCGACCGCCTGCCGTGAGCCGACGGGCACGGCGAGCACCACGCGCCGCGCACCACGTTCGCGAACCGCCCGCAGCGCCGCGCTCGCGGTGCCACCGGTCGCCAGGCCGTCGTCGACCACGATCGCCGTGCGACCGTGCAGGTCCACCGCCGGGCGACCGCGCCGGTAGCGGGCGAGCCGGGCCGCGAGCTCCGCGCGGGCCCGCTCGACGGACCGCTCGAGCTCATCGAGGCTGATCAGCAGCGAGCCGATCGTCGCCCGGTCCAGGACGAGCACGCCGCCCTCGGCGATCGCGCCGATCCCGAACTCCGCGTTGCCCGGGGCGCCGACCTTGCGCACGAGCAGCACGTCGAGCGGCGCATGCAGCGCGCGTGCGACCTCGTAGGCCACCGGCACGCCGCCCCGCGGCAGGCCCAGCACGACCGGGTGCTCGCCGGCCAGCGCGGGCAGGGCCTGGGCGAGCGCGACGCCCGCCGCACGACGGTCGCGATAGATCCGGGTCCGAGCCATGTCGGGCCATCGTCCTGCCGACAGGCCCGCGACGCATCCGCAGTTCACCCCAGCCCGCACCGGGGGCGGGCGCGGGATACTCCCGCGGGCGATGCGCCACATGATCCTCGTCGACCTGCGCCGTCACCCGGCACGCACCGTCCTGACGGGTCTCGGCATCGCGATCGGCGTCGCGACGATCGTGGCGCTGCTCGCGCTCAGTGCCGGCATCGACCGCAGCGCCGCGGGGCTGATCAACCTCGGCGGCGCCGAGCTCGGGATGTTCCAGGGCGGGGTCGGCGAGCTCACCGCCTCCTCGCTGCCCAACACGCTCGCTCCGCGCGTGCGCCGGCAGCCGGGCGTGGCGGACGCGACGCCGATCGCCGTCGCGACCGGCGAGCTGAAAGGGCACCCGTCGTTCTTCGTCTTCGGCGTGGAGCCCGGCAGCTTCGTGGTGCACAGCCTCGTGTTCGTCGCGGGCCGGGCGGCGCGCGGGCCGCGTGAGGCCGTGATCGGGGACGGCGCGGCGGATCAGCTGGGCCTCGACGTCGGGCAGCTGCTGCGGCTGTCGGCCGGGACGTTCCGGATCGTCGGCATCTATCACGCGGGCGTGCAGTTCGAGGACCAGGGCGCGGCGCTGCCGCTGCGCGTCGTGGAGAAGATCCGCGGGCGGCCCGGTGACGCGACGACGATCGCGGTGAAGATCGCGCGCGGGGCCCGGGCCTCGGAGGTCGGCGACCAGCTCGGCAGGACGTTCCCCGGAACGGTCGCCATCAGCCAGCCGGGGCAGGTCGCTCGCGTCGACACGAACAGCCTGCTCGTGCGCAAGGCCGCCGCACTGTTCGTGGCGCTCGCCCTGATCATCGGCGGCATCGCCGTGATGAACACGATGCTGATGGCCGTGTTCGAACGTCGCAGCGAGTTCGCGCTGCTGCTCGCCGTCGGCTGGCCGCGGCGCCTGGTCGCCCAGCTCGTACTCGGCGAGGGGCTGCTCCTGAGCCTCGGCGGCGCCCTCGCCGGCGTGGCGCTGGGCATCGCCGGCGGTGAGCTGCTCGTGCAGGCGTTCGGGGCGTCGACGCTCGTCTCCCCGCAGTACACCGCCTGGACGCTTGCCCGCGCATTCCTCGTCGCCCTGGCGATGGGAACGCTCGGGAGCCTCTACCCGGCCTGGTGGGTCACGCGGCTGGTCCCGGCGCAGTCGCTCGGGTAGCGGCGCCGCCGGTGCGCTCGCCGGTGATCTCGCCGTCCCGCATCTCGACGACGCGATCGACGCGGGCGGCGGCGTCGAGCTCATGGCTGACGAGCAGGACCGTCGTCTCGGTCCGCCGCGAGAGCGCCGCGAGCAGGCCCATGACCTCGGCGCTGGCGACCGAGTCGAGCGCACCGGTGGGCTCGTCGGCGAGCAGCACACGCGGGTTCCCGACCAGCGCGCGGGCGAGCGCCACGCGCTGGCGCTCTCCCCCGGAGAGCTCACCGGGAAGGTGGGTCCGCCGCGCGTCGAGCCCGACGTCGTGCAGGGCGCTGCGCGCCCGCTCGAGTCGCTCGGAGCGCCGCGCGACCGACGGGATCAGCGGCACCTCGACGTTCTCCTCCGCGCTCAGTCCCGGCAGCAGGTGATGCAGCTGGAACACGAAGCCGACGGCCTCACGGCGAAATCGCGCCGGGTCGTCCAGCTCGCCGACCGACTCGTCACCGACGACGATGCGCCCGGTGTCGGGCCGGTCGAAGCCGGCGATCAGGTTCAGCAGCGTGCTCTTCCCCGAGCCCGACGGACCCGTCAGGAGGACGAACTCGCCGCCGCCCACGTGGAGCGAGACGTCGCGCAGCGCGGTGACGTGCTCGCCGAACCGCTTCGTCACGCCTTCGACGACGACCTCGGCGCCGGGCATCAGATGCCGACCAGCAGCCAGTCTCCGCCGGACCTGCTGAGCGTCGTGCGGCCGGTGAAGCCGAGCGTCGCGAGCGTCGGCGTGGTCGCATAGGTCACGGTGGCCTTGTCCCCGCTGACGCTGACCTTGGTGATGTCGGCGGCCTTGATCTTCGCCTTGTCCGCGTCGCTCAGCTGCGACGCCAGCAGCCGGATGCTGTCCTCGCACGGAAGCTGCGTGCGGGCGGTGATCTGGGCCTTGCCCGCATCGGTGACGAGCTTGCAGAACGCCGTTCCCTGACCGTCCACGGCCGCGGTCGCCGCCGTCTTCCAGGTCGCCTTCACGCTGTCGGCGTCGGAGGTCTTCCCACCACCACCGCAGCCGGCGGCGAGGATGAGCGCGGCCGCGATGGCGGAGGCGGCGGGGACGAAGGACGGTCTCACGGTCCGGGCAGCGTAGTGGGCGCCTCGACCTGCGCGAAGTTCGCCTCGGCCATGGCGTTCAGCAGATCCTGGTAGCCCTCGGGCTCGGGCGGCAGCAGTGGCTCGCCACCGGCGGCGACGGCGGCGAAGATCCGCTCACGCGATTCGTCGGCCAGGCGCCTGATGCGCGCCGCATCGACGCCCACCATCCGGAAGTCGCGCTTGACGGCCCGCCCGGCGACGAAGACGTCGCGCACGTTCGCGGCGTTCGCCTGCACGACCATGGCCGCGGCGGGCTCCGCCTGCGGCGTCATGTTGAGCCGCTCGCCGCCGACGACGATCACGTCGGCCTGCTTGCCCGGGGTGAGCGTCCCGGTGACCGAGCCGAGCCCCATCGCCTCGGCGCCGTTGACCGTGGCCCAGGTCAGCGCGTCGCGGACGCTCAGGGCGATCGTGCCCGGCATGCCGCCGGCCGCGAGGATCGGGTCGTTGTCCATCGCGCGCTGAAACTGGAGGCCCATGCGCATCTGCGTGAACATGTCGCCGGAGTTCAGCGAGACGATGTCGCAGCTCAGCGAGGGCTTCATGCCGCGATCCAGCGCACGCCGGATCACGGGATGCCCCATCCCCATCTGCAGTTCGGTCTCGGGGCTCGAGGAGACCTTCGCGCCGGCGCGCGCCAGCAGATCGAACTCGTGATCGGTGAGGCTGTTGCAGTGGACGTGGACCTGGTCGCTGTCGAGCAGCCCGTGCTGGTGGAACTGCTCGACGCCGCCCGTGATCGTCGAACCCCAGACACAGCCGGTGTGCGCCACCAGCAGGACGCCGAGATCGCGGGCCGACTGCACCTCGGCGCGGTGCAGGTGGAACGGGAGCAGGCCCGACTCCGTCAGCGCGACCCCCATGCGCAGCAGCTGGTCCGGGCTGGAGAAGTGCTCGGCCTGCACCCGCCGCGCGTCGGCGAGACGCTGCTGGTGGTCGGTGAACACGGGCTCGGGCGCCGGCGCCGGGAAGTAGCCGTAGGCGAACGTCGCCCGCCCGCCGGCCTCGCGCAGGCCCTGGACGGCCGCGTCGGCGTGCTCGGGGCTGTTGTTGCAGTGTGAGAAGTCCAGCAGCGTCGTCACGCCCGCCTCGAGCGCCTCGAGCGCACCGACGAGGTTCCCCGCATACACGTCCTGCGGCAGGTAGCGCGGCGAGAACGTCTGCCGGATGCCGCGGAAGTACTCCATCAGCGACCAGTCCGCGCAGATGCCGCGCAGCGCCGTCTGCCACGTGTGACGATGCGTGTCGACGAAGCCCGGCATGACGACGTGGCCGGCTGCATCGACGATCTCCGCGTCCTCCACCGCGATGTCCGTCGCGACCGCGTCGATGATCCCGTCGACGACCAGCACGCTCCCACGGGCCAGCTCGCCCACCGCCGGGTCCATCGAGAGGACGTGCCCGTCCCGGATCAGCGTGCGCCGTGCCATGGCGCGAGCGTCCCAGGCGGGTGGGCGGCGTGCAAGCAGATGGCCGTGAGCATTCAGGCGGGCTCGAGCGACACGGTCGTCAACCGCGAGGTCGTGCTGCACCAGCGGGCACGGCTCGCCGCAGGATCTCGGCGGTCTGCGCGTCCGCGGGGAAGAACGACTCGATCGAGAGCTCGGCGACCGTCACGTCGATCGCCGTGCCGAACGTCGCGATCGTGCTCAGGAACGCCAGCTCGCCGTGGTCCGTGCGAACGCGCAGCGGCACCGCGATCGCGTCGACGGTCGGCGTGCCCTCGGACGCACCCGGATACCCGGCGACCTCGCCGAGCAGCGCGCGCAGGTCCTCGTCACCGGTCAGGGCCAGCTGCCGCTCGAGACGTTCGACCAGGTGCGCGCGCCACTCCCCCAGGTTCACGATGCGCGGCGCCACGCCGCCCGGGTGCAGGCTGAGCCGCACGACGTTGACCGGCGGGCGCAGCAACGCCTCGTCCACGCCGCTGATCAGCAGCTGCAGCCCGCGGTTGCCGGCCACGAGATCCCAGTGGCGGTCGACGACCGCCGCGGGATACGGGTCGTGCGCTTCGAGCACGCGCCCGATCGCCTCGCGGACCCCGTCGAGCTCGGGATCGTCGAAGCGGCGCTCGCCGTACGCCGGCGCATAGCCGGCCGCCAGCAGCAGTGTGTTGCGCTCGCGCAGCGGGACTTCGAGCTGCTCGGCCAGGTGCAGGACCATCTCGGCGCTCGGCCGCGATCGGCCGGTCTCGACGAAGCTCACGTGCCGCGCTGAGACGCCGGCATCGAGGGCCAGCTCGAGCTGGCTCAGCCGGCGCCGCTCGCGCCAGGAGCGCAACATCGGCCCGACCGTGACATGCGTCGCGCTGTTCGTCATCGCCACGCGACCGTACCCACGATCTGCCTCCGGCGCACCTACCTCCGAGGTCATCGACACGCTGACGCGCGGCTGGCACGGTGGCCGCACACCAACCCACCAGGAGGCGGACATGCCTGATGTGACGACGCTCGTGGACGACTACATCGCGAGCTGGAACGAGACCGACGGGACGCGCCGGCGCGCGCTGATCGCACAGACGTGGACGGACGACGCGAGCTACGTCGATCCGCTGATGAGCGGCGAAGGGCAGCCCGGGATCGACGCGATGATCGCCGGCGCCCAGGCGAGCCACCCCGGCGTGCGTTTCGAGCTCGCCGGAGCCCCCGACCACCACCACGACCGGGTGCGCTTCACCTGGCACCTGAAGCCCCAGGACGGCGAGGAGACGATCGCGATCGGGATCGACTTCGGGACGCTCGCGCAGGACGGACGGCTGCGCAGCGTCACCGGGTTCCTCGAGCCGGCCGCGTAGTCCCGCTGGCGCATCGTCGAGCGCGGGGGTAGGTTGCACCTCATCGTGCCCCGCGCTCGACGCGCCACGGTCCTGCTGCTGCTCGCGTTCGCGGGCATGCCGGCAACCGCGCACGCGCTGTCGGTGGTCGGCCCGGCCCCGTTCTTCGTGTCCGACCTCTCGCGCGGCGTCATCGCGATCGACGCCTCCAGCGGCGCGCAGAGCATCCTCACGAGCCAGGTGTTCCCGAACTCGATCGCCGCGCTGCCGAACGGCGATCTGTTCGTGACGGGCGACCAGGGCAGCTCCAGCAGCCGGGGCGTCTACCGCGTGAATGTTGCGACGGGAGACGTCACATCCGTCGCACCGCTGGCGAGCGCGCGGGCGATCGCACGGATCTCGAGCGACACGTTCCTCGTCGCCTCCAGCAACCAGGTCTACAAGATGACCGTGTCCGGCTCGCTCACGCCGATCGGCGATCCGCTCCCCTTCGGCGAGGCGCCCTACATCGCGATCGGCGGCAACCTGTTGAACGGGACCGCCGAGATCTGGGCGCACGCCTACCCCAACGGTGAGCTGTTCGGCTACAGCGGCTCGGGGACGACGCTCTCCGGGCCGTCGGGGGCGACCGCGCTCAACGGCAACGGCTCACTCGGAACTCCGGGCGGCGCGGCGATCGGCTACACCGACACGGGCACGCGGGTGATCGCGAACGCGAAGGGCGCCGGCCTGTTCGCCGACGGCCTCGTCGACGGCGTCACGATCAGCAGCACAGGGTTCATCGACCCTGACGGCCTCGCCTTCGAGTCGGCGACCTCGATGCTGCTGCTCGACTCCGAGGACGGCCTCGGAGGCACGGTCTATCGCGTCGACCTGGGCACCGGAAGCGCGACGCCGCTCGCCACGAGCGACGGCACCAACCCGACGAAGATGCGGATCGCGACCGGCATCACGACGACGCGCTGCTTCCCGTACTCGTGCGCGGTCTCCCCTCCCGTCGTCCCTCCACCCCCACCGCCGCCCGCGCCGACCGGCCCGACGGGCGCCGTCAAGAAGGCGTCGATCTCGCTGGGCTCCGTGACGAAGCTGAAGCTCGGCGCGAAGGGCATCGCCATCCCGTTCAAGTGCGCGATCTCCTGCCGGCTGAAGGTGAGCGGCAAGCTCTCCGGGCTTGGCGGCAAGAGCGCCGCGCTGACGCCGGTGACCGCGAACCTCCCCGCCGGGAAGAGCGTCGCCGTGGTGCTCAAGCTGAAGAAGGCGCTGCGCTCGCGCGTCACGAACGCGCTCAAGCGCCGCAAGCGGGTGACGCTCTCCCTCAGCGCGGTCGCGACCGCTCCGGGCGCGACGGCCCAGCAGCTCGGCCGGACGCTGCGGCTGACGCGATAGGGCTACGCTGCGTAGCGCTGCGCGCTCCGGGCCCGGGCCTTGGCGGCCTCCACCTCGCGATCCTTCGCCGGCGCTGACGTGACGAGCTGGTCGAGCAGCTCGCCGGTCGCTGCCGCGATGGCCTGGACGGCATGCTCGAACGCCTCGGCGTTCGCCGCCGACGGCTTGCTGAAGCCGCTGACCTTGCGGACGTACTGGAGGGCGGCGTCGCGAACCTCGTCCTCTGTCGCGGGCGGCTCGAAGTTGTAGAGCGGGCGGATGTTTCGGCACATGCGCAAATCGTAACCCCGCGCTCGTATCGTGTGAGTCGTGCACGAGACCACCGTCCACCGGCACGGCAGCGTCGAACACAGCCATCCCCACGCGGGGCCACACCGGCACTGGCTGCGCGGGTGGCAGCGGTCGGCCGGCGCGTCCGGCCACGCCCACACGCACGAGCACGCGCACGAGCACGGCCACGATGAGCACGGCCACAGCCACGGCCTCGTCCACGACTCCATCAAGCGCTCGCACGAGGGCCTGCGAGCAGTGGTCCTGTCGCTGGTGGTTCTGGGCGCGACCGCGATCATCCAGGGGGTCATCTTCAGCGTCTCCGGCAGCGTGGCGCTCCTCGCCGACCTGATCCACAACGGCGGCGACGCGCTGACGGCCGTGCCGCTCGGGATCGCGTTCGCGATGCGATCGCGCCGCGCCGAGGGCTACGCCGGGCTGGCGGTCGTCGCGGCGATCTTCATCTCGGCGCTGGTGGCGGGCGTCGAGTCGATCCGCCGCCTGATCGACCCGAATCCGCCGACGGATCTGTGGGTCCTGGCCGCCGCGGGAGTCATCGGCTACCTGGGCAACCGGATCGCCGCGCAGATTCGGACGGCCGCCGGGAAGCGGCTGGACTCCGCCGCACTGATCGCCGACGGCAACCACGCCCGGGCCGACGCATACGTCTCGCTCGCCGTGGTCGCCGCAGCCGCCGCGGTCGCGGTCGGCCTACCCGTCCTGGACCCGGTCATCGGCCTGCTCATCACGGCGACGATCCTGCGCATCACCTGGGCCTCCTGGCTGACCGTCCGCGCAGACGTCTGGGGCGCGGCGCACAGCCACGACCACTAGCCATTGGATTTGCGGCCAACCGGCGGGCGGTCGACGTGGCGTCGAACGCGGCGGGCAGCCCTAGAGTCGGTATCCATGTCGATCGCCACGCCACGCGCCCGCCCCACCTCCGATCGCGAGGAGGTCCAGCCGGTTGCGCATGAGACGCGCGACCGGATCCTCACGGGGACGATCACGGTCGTGCCGTTCGCGGCGCTCGCCGTCGGCGTCTGGCTGGCCTGGGACAACGTCCTCTTCTGGAGCGACCTCGTCGTGTTCCTGACCCTGTACACGCTGACCGCGCTCGGCATCACGGTCGGCTTTCACCGCCTGTTCACGCATCGCAGCTTCGGCACGACACGCCCGCTGCGCGCGGTCTTCGCGATCCTCGGTTCGGCGGCGATCGAGGGCCCGGTCATCAGCTGGGTCGCCGACCACCGCAAGCATCACGCGTTCTCCGACCAGCCCGGTGATCCGCACAGCCCGCACGTGGATCACGGGCGCGGCTGGAGCGGAGCGCTACGCGGCCTCCTGCACGCGCACGTCGGCTGGCTTTTCATCCACACCCAGCGCGGTGCCAAGGCGCGCTACGCGCCGGACCTGATCGCGGACCCGATGATCTCGCGGATCGACCGCCTGTTCGTCGTGTGGGCGGTCGGCGGCCTGCTCGCCGCGTTCTGGCTCGGCCTGGCGATCGGCGGCACCTGGACCGCCGCGCTGACCGGGCTCCTGTGGGGCGGAGTCGTGCGGATGATGGTGCTGCACCACGTGACCTACAGCATCAACTCGCTGTGTCACTTCTTCGGCCGGCAGCGCTTCGAGAGCGACGATCAGTCACGCAACCTCGCGTGGCTGGCGATCCCCTCGCTCGGCGAGGCGTGGCACAACAACCATCACGCGTTCCCGACCTCGGCGGCGCACGGGTTGCGGCGCCGCGAGGTCGACGTCTCGGCGCTCGTCATCGACGGACTGGAGAAGGCGGGCCTGGCGTGGGACGTCGTGCGGGTGAGCGACGAGCGACAGGCATCGAAGCGCGCGGGCTCACCTGGCGGCATGCCCGACCGCTGACGAGGTACCGCTAGTCGTGGGAGTGCGTGAGGTAGGCGTAGCGCGGATCCCTCGGACCGATCGGATCTGCTCTGGCCGGGCGACCGTCCGGTCGCTGGGCGGCCAGACGTCGCTGAGCATCGATCGCCGCCGAGAGCCGATGGCTGAGTGCGCGCCTTCGCGCTGCCGGGTCCTGTTCGTTGCGGTTCATCGCCTTCATGCATTCCCGTCTCTGTTCGTCCGCACGGGAACGCGGGGTCCAGGATCCCGCGCGTTCGATCAGTCTCGGACGAAGCCACCCGGACGGTGGCCAGTCACGACACCGGCCCCGCAGTCAAAACCAGTAGCCCCCGCCTCCCGCCGCGTGACGCAGGACGCGCCGTAGGTGGCCTTCGGGCTTGGGCTGAGCGCTCTGGCCGCAGGGCCAGCTCACAACCGACAGTACTCCGATCGCCGGCGCTTGTGAACCACGATCGACTCCTCGTCGCGTCCGGCAGAGCCGTCTTAACACTCCGACGCACCTGATCTCTGTACGTTTGTTCGTGACAACAATCACAAGGCGGTCGGCATGCTGTTCGTCACGACGTACAAGATCAAGCCATTCCTCAGCAAGGAGGAGCAGAAGACGCTGTTGCAGGTCTTCGCTTCCGCCGGTCCGGGCCCGGGGACGACCGCGCACTACGTCGCAGCCGACGGAAGTCACGGCGTCGTCGTGTCGGACACCGACGACATCACGGGGATCTACCGCAACCTGCAGAACTACACCGCGTGGGTCGAGTACGACTCCAAGGTGATGTTGGACATCGAGGACGCCGTGCCGCTCATCATGGAGTCGCTCGCCTGACACAGCGCTACGACGATTGCGGCTCCGTCTCGACGGGTGTCGCATGCGGATTCGCCGGGCGAGCGTATTCCAGCAGACGCTTCGCAGCGTCAGGTTTCGGTGCCACGGAGGCGCCGACGGTGAGTTGGCATGCGTACGTGAAATAGCGGTGCGCAGCCCCGGCCTCCCACGAGAGCTCGATGTACTGTCGCTGATCGAAGTGCGGCGTCTTCGAGCCGGCCTTCGACGATCGGCCCGCCCCCACCAGAAGGCCGATGGCGAAGTCCACGAGCGCTGCGTAGGCCGCGTGGATCTCGGCCATGGCCTCCTCCACAGGATGCGTGGGGTCAAAACGAACGCTGACACGGTCGCGGGCATGGTCCAGGTCGTCCCGAATCACCCTGAGGCCGGCCGCACGCGAGTGCGCTTCCTTCCGCTTCATGTCGCCGCTGCGGTACGCGTCGATACCGGCACTTGCGTGAGTCCTGGCACGGGTGACGTCGACGAGGACGGCATCGATCACTTCCCGCACGTGGGCGACGTCCCGGACACTGCTGTCGTGTTTGAGCTCCATCTCCAGCCGCCGCTCCTCGGCCGCGAGTTGCGCCTCCTGACGTCTGCTCGTTGTGACGGCCGTGAGCAATGCAACGAGCAGCGCGCCCGCGAACGCCAGAATCGCCGCGACGTCTGAGCTGCTGGTGGCCACCGCGATCGACACGGCGGCCAGAAGCACGAATCCACCTGCGGTGACCGCTGTCCTGACCGCCTGGGAGTTCTGGCGCTCCGATGACATCGACCCGAGCGTAGATGCGCCGTCGGACGCGCCATCCCCGCACGGCACGCCGGCACTCGAGCGACCTGCGCCTGATGTCCGCATGTCCTCACGTGTGTCCCGTGAACGCGAAGAAGCCCCAGAACTGGGGCTTTCGAGAGTACCGCTACCGGGATTCGAACCCGGGTTTCCGCCGTGAGAGGGCGGCGTCCTAGTCCCCTGGACGATAGCGGCGCGCGTGCTCCAGCCTAGCAAGGGGGCCGCTGCTATTGTCGCCTCCCGCAGCGAGCGGATGTGGCGGAACTGGTAGACGCGCACGGTTCAGGTCCGTGTGGAAGAAATTCCGTGGAGGTTCGAGTCCTCTCATCCGCATCGAGCGTCCGAGAGGCCGGCAACCGCCGGCCTCTTGCGTTGTGAGAGCTCGAGGATCACGAGCGCCACGGCGACCGGCACGGTCGCCGGCAGCGAGTCCCGCACGAAGAAGAGCAGGTCGAAGGCGACCGCGAGCACGAACGTCAGCAGCGCGGCCGGCAGCACCCTGCGCCCCTCCACGGCGAGCACCGCCCCGAACACGGCGGCGGCGAACAGGTCGCCGTAGCCGAAGCTCACCGCGGGCAGCTGCACGTACTGCAGCTGGGGCAGCCCCTTCGCGGGAACGGCGGCGTTGAGCACCGCGTTGGGGTGCTCGAGCGTCCCGCCGAACACCAGCCACGCGTCGATCACGGCCATCAGCACGATCCCGGCCTTCAGCAGCAGCAGCGGCGCGACGCCGGCCAGCAGCCGCGCGAGCGTGACGCAGCTGAGCGCGGCGAGCGCGAGCGTCGCAAGCTGGCCGGGAAGAGCGTCCTGGTCGGCCCAGGCCAGCGCCAGCAGGACGAGCGCCAGCGGCGCCAGCCACGGGCGGGCGCCGCGGTCTGCCCAGCCCAGCGCCGCGGCCGCCAGCGGCGGGATCGCGATCAGCGCGAGCCACGTCAGCGCGTCGGCCGCCGCGGGCGTCTGGTTGATCGCCACGATCACGACGACGATCGACAGCGGGAGGACCAGCGCCCATGCCCCGCCGCGCAGGCGCTCGACCCACGCGGGAACGCCGGCGCCGGGCAGCACGACGAGCGTCGCCTGCACGGCGAGCAGCAGCAGATCCTGGAAGATGAACGCGGCGCTCACGGCTGATCGAGGCGCAGCTCTGCGCGCCAGCCCTGCGGCAGCACCGTCAACAGGCGCGCGGGCTCGTCGCGCCAGACGTCCAGCCCCTGTTCCTGAGCCATCAGGATGCCGGCCCACACGTCCCACGGGTTCATCCCGCAGGTGTACGCGAGCGCGTCGAAGCGCCCGACGGCCGTCCACGCGAAGTCCAGCCCGAGGCTGCCCATGATGCGGATCGGCCCGATGCGCCCGATCAGGCGCTGCCAGCGCGGCTCGCGGAACGAGGGACCCAGCGCCGCCGCCCACGTGGAGTCGGCCACGGGCGCGACCGGGCGCCGCTCGACCGCCCGTCCGTTGAGCCGCAGCCCACCGCCGCGCACGGCGGCCCAGAGCTCGTCGCGGCAGGGGTCGAACGTCACGCCGGCAAGCGGCCCGTCGTCGTCGCCGCACGCGAGCACGACGCACCACTGCGGCAGGCCCGCGGCGAAGTTCCAGGTGCCGTCCACCGGATCGGCCGTCCATGTGACGCCCGACTCCGAAGGCCGCTCGCTGGTCCCCTCCTCGCCGGTGAACCCGTCCTGCGGACAGCGCTCCGCGATCCGCCCGGCGATCATCCGCTCGATCCGCACGTCGGTCTCCGTGACCAGATCGTGCGGGCCGTTCTTGACGCGGATCGCTCCGACGCCGTCGGTGAACGCGCTCAGCGCGAGCGCGCCCGCCTCCGCGGCGAGATCCTCCAGCACCGCGAGTCGCTCGGCGGGGTCCACACCTGCAGGCTACGCGGCCGACACACGATCCGTAGCCACTACGGAGCCCGCCAGACGTGCGCACGGCTATCGTCGCCCCTCGTGCCCGAGCCGGACTGCGTCATCCACACACGCGGCCTGACCAAGGTCTTCCCCGGCGGCGTGCGGGCGCTGGACGAGCTCGACCTCGAGGTCATGCGCGGCGAGATCTATGGCTTCATCGGGCCGAACGGTGCAGGGAAGAGCACGACGATCCGCCTGCTGCTGGACCTGCTGCGCCCGACGAGCGGCAGCGCCAGCGTGCTCGGCAGCGAGGTGCGCCAGGGCGGCACCGCACTGCGCTCGCGGCTGGGGTACCTGCCCGGGGAGCTGCACCTGGACGAGCGCCTGACCGCGCGCGAGACGCTGCAGTTCCACGGACAGCTGCGCGGCGTCACCGACACACGCGCCGGAGAGCTGCTCGCGGAGCGCTTCCAGCTCCCGATGGATCGCCCCGCCGGTGAGCTCTCGAAGGGCAACAAGCAGAAGGTCGGGCTGATGCTCGCCTTCTTCCACGATCCCGAGCTCGTGATCCTCGACGAGCCGACGAGCGGGCTCGACCCGATCCTGCAGCAGGTCTTCCACGAGCTCGTCGAGGAATGCCATGACCGCGGCGTCACCGTGTTCCTGTCCTCGCACGTCCTGAGCGAGCTCGAGCACACGGCCGGCCGCGTCGCGATGATCCGCGAGGGGCGCCTGCTGGCCGTGCGCAGCGTCGAGGACCTCAAGCGCGACGCTCCCCATCGCGTGATCATCCGCTTCGGCGACCCCGTCCCGGCCGACCTGTTCGACGCCGTCCCCGAGGTCTCCGAGGTGCAGTTCGACGGGCCGGTCGTGCGCTTCGTGCTGCGCGGCTCGATGGCCGGCGCGATGCGGGTCGCGGCCCAGCACGAGGTCGTCCACCTGACCTCGACCGAGCCCGACCTCGAGGAGATCTTCCTGAACCTCTACGACGCCGCCGACGAGCGTGACGGACATGCCTGAGATCACCCTGCACGGACTTCGCGTCGACCGGCGCGCACTGCTCGGCTGGGCCATCGGCGTCGTGCTGACGGTGCTGCTGTACCTGATCTTCTACCCGTCGATCCGGGACAACGCCGCGGCCTACCAGAAGGCGCTCGAGGGGCTGCCCGAGGCGCTGCAGCGCATCTCCGGCTCGGGCGGCCAGATCGCGACGCCGGCCGGCTACCTGCAACGCGAGTTCTTCGGCTCGCTGGGGTTCATCCTGTTCGCGGTCTTCACGATCGGCCGCGGCGCTCGGGCGATCTCCGGCGACGAGCGCGAGGGCCTGCTGGAGCTGCTGCTCGCCGGCCCGACGTCGCGCACCCGCCTGGTGCTCGAGCGTGCGCTTGGGCTGGCCGTCGAGGCGGCGCTGCTGAGCGTGACGGTCGTCGCCTCGGTGCTGGTCCTGGGGCCGCTGTTCGACCTGCACGTTCCGGCCGGCCGGCTGATCGGCGCGACCGCGAGCCTGGCCGGGGGTGCGCTCGTGTTCGGCTACGTCGCGTTCGCCGCAGGCGCCCTCTCGCATCGGCGCGGCATCGCGATCGGCGCCGGGGCAGCCGCTGCCGTGGCCGGCTTCCTCTACAGCACGCTGTCGCCGCTGGTCGGGTCGCTGGCGGGAAGTCAGGCGTTCTCGCCGGCGTGGCAGGCGTTCGGCTACGCGCCGATCGAGACGGGCTTCGACCTCGCCCGGTTCGCGCTCCTCGCCGCCGAGGCGACGCTGCTGGTGGGCCTGGCCGTCTGGGGTCTGCGCCGTCGCGACCTGCTCTGAGCCTAGGTGGAGCCGGGCGTTCCCGTGAGCTTGGCGACCGCGGCGTCCATCGCCGCGGTCGGCAGGGCACCGCGCATCGCGACCTGGACGCGCGCGTCGGTCCCTACGAGGTAGCGCGCACGAGGCTTGGCGGCGGTCAGGGCGCGCTCGATCGCGTCGACGACCTTGTCGACCGGCGTCGTCTGCTTCTGGGTGCGCCGGATCGTGCCGCGGATCCCGGCGAGGTGACCGGCGTAGAGAGTGCGGTGCTCGGAGCTGAGCGACGCCTCGGTCGCGTCGGCCGTGTCCAGCGCGTAGCGCCAGAGGTCGGTGTCGACCGCGCCGGGCTCGATCAGCGAGACCTTCACGCCCCAGGGGCGCAGCTCGACGCGCAGCGCATCGGCAAGCGCCTCGAGCGCGTACTTCGACGCCGAGTAGGGCCCCATCAGCGGCGCGGACATCCGCCCGCTGACGGACGAGATGAACACCACGCGCCCGCGTGCGGCGCGCAGCCGCGGCAGCACGGCCTGCGTGACGGCGACCGGGCCGACGACGTTGACCTCCATCTGGAGGCGCAGGTCATCCAGATCGACCGCCTCGACCGGCGCGGAGACGACGACTCCCGCATTGTTGACGACCGCGTCCAGGCGCTCGGGCAGCACCGCGTCCAGTGCCGCCAGCTGCGCGCCGTCGGTGACGTCGAGCTGGACCGGCCTGATGCGGCCCGACGGGTCGGCCGCGGCGAGCGATTCGCCGTCAGCGGTGCTGCGCACACCGGCGTGGACGTCCCAGCCGGCCGCGGCCATGCGCAGTGCCGCGGCGCGGCCGATCCCGCGTGCTGCGCCGGTGATCAGGAGTGAGGGCATCGCGCGACGCTATCGCGTCCGCCCGAATCGCCGTCCGGACAGATTTATGAGGGTCGCCGGAGGCGGTGCTACGGTTCCCTCAGAAGCCGCCGCAGGTGTGCGTCGGGAACAATCGGAAGGACCGTCCATGGACGAGCTCAGTCCGCCGGACCGCAAGGTCTGACACCCGAAACGCAGTTCATTTTTGATGCGGCGCTGCGCGCGCCGCGCCGCCCAGAGCGGCACCTGAGTTGGAAGGCCGGCCTCGCGCCGGCCTTCTGCATTTCGGGCTCGGGCCGCGTGCGACCTCAGCCGCCGTTCGCGGCCGCGACGTATAGGCGATTGGGCTCCCCGCGCAGCGCCGTCGGCCCCGGCAGCGGCGTCCCGTTGGCGCTCACGCCCGCGAGCACCGGCAGCACGAGCCGCGAGGCGAGCGCCCCGCCGAGTCCGATCGTGTTCGTCGTGCGGCCCCTGTCCACGCTGGCGAAGTCCCAGCGGGGGCGGTCGCCGCCGGGCGCCTGGACCGTGACGCGGATCCGCGAACCGGCGCGGAACGCATGGGCGACCGCGAAGAGCGGCACCCGCACGAGCGTGAAGCGACCCTTGGGCAGCGGGGCGGCGTCCCGCTTCAGGTGCGTGGGCACGGGATCGGTCGCGGTCGAGTGCTTCGCGTCGAGCTTGCGATGGGACGCTCGCAGCCACCCGTTCTGGACATAGGTCTCGTTGCCGTCCGGCCGCACCTCGCTGAGCGTGACCTGCAGGTCGGTGTCGGCGGCCGAGGACTTCAGCTGCAGGTCCAGGCTCGAGGCTCCGGCGATCACCACGTCGGCGGGCAGCGCGGCCGACGTGAATCCCACGCCCCTGCCCGCGGCCAGCGGCTTCCAGTCGTACGGCGGCTGGGCCTTCCACGCATCGCCGGCACCATCACCCGGCAGCGTCTGCGCCGGACGCGCCTTCGGGTCGGCGACGTAGCTGACCGATGCGGCGTCGGCGGGCTTCAGCGGCGTCAGCGCCCCGGAGCCCCCGAGGTAGTACGAGGTCGCCTGCGCCTGGCGGGCGGGCCACGAGTCGAGGCCCAGCTCCCACGTCGCACCGATCGAGCCGGGTCCGGCGGGGCCGGCCCCGTTGTCCATGATCAGCCGCACGCGCGGGTCGCGCTCGAACGCCGCCTTCGCCGCGCCCACGTCGGTCATCGTCGCGAACCGCGACTGCTCCACGGGCGATGCGCCGGCGTCGGCGAGGTACTTGTAGAGCTCGCCGCTGAGGGCCAGGATCGACGGCGGGACGACCGGGATCTCGTTGCCGACGTACAGCTTCATGAACTCGGCCCAACGCGTGATCGTCGCCGGCCCCAGCGAGTCGGCGTGGACCCCGTTCTGCAGCGAGATCCAGACCTTCGGGTTGTTCTTCAGCGCCGCGAGGCTCTCGGGGAAATGCCCGCCGGTCTGCTCGTCCTGGAACTGCCCGACGAGGAACGTCGGGACCTTGATGCGCTTCATCCAGGCCCCGGGTGAGCGCTGGTCGAACAGCGACGGAGTGCGGAACGGGTTGTCGTCGATGAGCTTCAGCGCGTCACGGGTCTGCAAGCGCAGCTTCTGGTTGGCGATGCAGTGCGCGTCGCCGGCCTTGACGAGCGCCTTCGCCCAAGGCTGGCCGCCTGCGGGCGCGGGGCGCGCGTCGTCCATGCGCTCCTTGACCCACGACAGCGCGAAGCCCTTGTTGAAGATGCCGCCCGGGAACGACGTGGCGCTGTAGAGGTCGTCGGTCACCGACATCGGCGAGATCGCCGACAGGTGCGGCGGCTGCGTCCCGGCGGTGAACAGCTGCGTGATCCCCGAGAACGAGATCCCGGCCATCCCGACCTTGCCGCCCTTGACCCATGGCTGCGCGGCGACGGTCTCCACCGCGTCGTAGCCGTCATAGGTCGTCGGCAGCCCGAACAGGTCGAACGCGCCACCCGAGCAGCCTGAGCCGCGCATCTGCACGCTGACGACCGCGAACCCCAGCAGCGGGCCGATGACCGCGCCCACGACGGTCGACGTGGCCGGCGCCAGCGGATCGTTCGTCGCCTTCCCGCCCGTCACCGACGAGACGACGGAGGCGAGCAGATCGTGCGGCGCGGCGGTCTGGTACCCCGAGTACTCGATGAACGTCGGGAACGGCCCGTCGGCGAGCGTCTTGCCCGCGGGCAGCCGGACGGTCATCGCGATCTCGACGCCGTCGCGGACCGTCACGTAGTTCAGGCCGGCCTTCAGCTTCGTCCTGTGGAAGAACGCGGCGGGCGGGTTGCTCTTCGTCGAGAGCACGGGGAACGCTGCGGTGACGGCGGCCTTGGCGGCCTGGCGGCGCACGCGATACCCCTTGCCCGGCGCGATGTCGATGAACACCTTGCTGCCCAGGCGATCAGCACGCCCGGCGGCGACGACGCGTCCCCCGGCGTTGAGCAGCCGCAGCTGCTCCCCGGGCTTGGCGCCGAGCACGTACGCCTGACCGATGCTGCCGCGGGCCGTCAGCGCGGTCGTCTTCGCGGAGGAGTTGGCCGGCGACAGTGCCGGCACACAGGTGAGCGCCACGACGACGGCGGCAAGACGGGTCAGGCGCATCGCGGCAGGCTACCCGGCCACTGCGACGTGGCGCGGCAGTCGAGGCCCATGTGAAGGTTCCAAGCACGTCAGCTCCGGTGCGGGCGCGCGAGCGATCGCGGGACTAGGGTCGCCAGCCATGAGCAGAGTCGTCGTGATCACGGGTGCGGCCGGAGGGATCGGCCAGGAGCTGAGCCGCTCGTTCGCAGGAGCGGGTGACAGGCTGGTGCTGGGCG
Organism: uncultured Solirubrobacteraceae bacterium; assembly: GCA_963817295.1. Classification (GTDB taxonomy): domain Bacteria; phylum Actinomycetota; class Thermoleophilia; order Solirubrobacterales; family Solirubrobacteraceae; genus F1-60-MAGs163. Next base: position 176,799 of record CAWFOF010000008.1, read on the forward strand.
ACGTCGACGAGGCCGCGGGCCAGGCACTCGCGGCACAGCTGAGCGCCGACGGCGTCGATGCGTCCTTCGTCCCCTGCGACGTCGGCTCGGCCGATGACGTGCGTGGCCTCATCGACGCGGCGGTGCAGCGGCACGGTCGCCTGGACGTCGCGATCAACAACGCCGGGATCACGCATCTCTCCGCGCCCACGGCGGAGTTCGACGTCGACGAGTTCGACCGCATCCTCGCCGTCAACCTGCGCGGCGTGTTCCTCGGGCTGCGCTATGAGCTGCCGGTGATGGTCGCCCAGGGCAGCGGCGTGGTCATCAACATCGCCTCGGTCCTCGGCCTCGTCGGGTTCGCCGGCGCGGCGGCCTACACCGCCGCCAAGCACGGCGTCGTCGGCCTGACCCGCTGCGCCGCGCTCGAGACGGCTCAGCAGGGGGTGCGCGTCAACGCGATCTGCCCGGGCTTCATCGAGACGCCGATGGTCACGGTGCACGGCATCGCCGCCGCACCCGGGACCGAGATGTACGACGTCGTCGCGGCACTGCACCCGATGGGGCGCATGGGGCAGCCGGACGAGATCGCCAGCGCGGCGCTGTTCATCGCCTCCACCGACGCGTCCTTCATGACCGGGCACACGCTGGTCCTCGACGGCGGCTTCGTCGCCCAGTAGCGGCGGCCCGGGTCAGGTCGCCGGCGCCGCCAGGCGCTCACGGTGCACAAGGCGCCAGGTCAGCCACAGGCCGAGCGCGAACAGCGGCAGGCCCATCGCGGTCTTGGCGATTCCGAGCGCGACGACCGCGCCCGCGAGGTAGAGCGGGAGCTGTACCGCCAGGCGCGTGAGGAACAGCGCGGCCCAGAGCCAGCTCGCCCGCGTGAAGGCGCGCACGCGCTGCGGGTCCTCGCGCCAGCCCTCCCCCTCGCCGTCCAGCGAGCCGACGATGACCCCCACGAGCGGCCGGCGCACCGCGATCGAGACGAGGAACGCCGATGCATACAGCGCATTCGCCAGCAGACCCGGGAGGAAGAAGTTCTCGGCGCGCCCGCTGCGCGCCGCGATGAACGCGGCGAACGCGACGCCGATCAGCCCGGAGAGCGCGTGCCGCGGCGACTCGCGACGGGCCAGGCGCACGGCGGTGAGCACGAGTGCCAGCCCGACCGCGACGATCGCCGAGAGGTTCGTGTCGGAGCCCGAGAAGCTGTAGACGACGACGAAGACGACCGCGGGCAGCGCCGACTCGAGCATGCCCAGCGGCCCGCCGACGGCGTCGGCGATCGACGGCGACGGCCCTGATCCGGTCGGCGGCGCGGGAGGCGGGACCACGCACACAGGGTATGGGAGTCGGAGATCCCACAAGTGCCGGCGCAGTCGTCCGGCCCCCGCCGGACGCGCGGGTTTAGTATCGAGACGTGCTGGACCAGACGGTCGGTGATCTCCTTGAGCAGGCTTGCCTGTTTCACGGTCCGCGCGCCGCGCTGGTCCAGGGCGATCGCCGCGTCACCTACTCGGAGCTGATCGCCGACGTGCGCCGCACCGGACGCGCGTTCCTCGCACTCGGGCTGACGAAGGGCGATCGCGTCGCGCTGCTGATGAGCGACCGGCCCGAACTGCTGAACGCGTACTACGGGGCGCTGTGGGCGGGGTTGGCCGTCGTTCCGCTGAACGCCCGCGCCGGCCTCGAGGACCACTCGTACATCGTGGCCGACTCCGGGGCGCGGGTCGTCTGCCACGACGCCGCGCACGCGGAGCGCGTGCAGGAGATCCGCGGCGACGTGCCCGCCGAGTTCTACGTCTGCGTCGACGCCGACGGCGTGCTCGACGGCGGGCATGAGCTGGGCGCCCTCCTCGCGGCGCAGGACGCAGGGCCCGGACGGCCCGACGTCGAGCCCGACGACCTGTTCGGCATCTACTACACAGGCGGCACGACCGGGCAGCCGAAGGGCGTCGCCCACTCGCACCGCACGTTCACCGCCGCCCTGATCAGCGAGCTGCTGGAGATCGGCATCGCGGAGCGCGAGGTGTTCGCCCACGTCGCTCCGCTGACGCACGCGAGCGGAGCCTTCGTGCTGCCGGTGCTGATGCGCGGCGGGACGAACGTCGTGCTCGGCGGCTTCGATCCCGAGAAGCTGCTCGACGCGATCGCCCGCGAGCACGTGACCGCGACGATGATGGTCCCGACGATGCTCTACGTCCTGCTGGACCATCCGGCGACCGCCACGGCCGACACCAGCAGCCTGCGCTCGATCGTCTACGGCGCGGCGCCGATGGGCCGCGAGCGGATCGTCCAGGCGCTCGAGCGCTTCGGGCCCGTGCTCGTGCAGCTCTACGGGCAGACCGAGGCGCCGAACCAGCTGACCGTGCTCTCGCGCGCCGACCACGCCGAGGCCGTCGCGAGCGGCGACCTCACCCCGCTGACGAGCTGCGGGCGGCCGGTCTCGATCGCCCGCGTGCGGCTCGCGGCACCGGACGGGACAGAGGTGCCGCAGGGCGAGCCGGGCGAGATCACCGCCCAGGGCCCCCACATCATGCTCCGCTACTGGAACCGGCCGGAGGAGACGGCCGAGACGCTCCGGGGCGGATGGCTGCACACCGGCGACGTCGCGACGGCCGACGAGCGCGGCTTCATCTACATCGTCGACCGCATCAAGGACATGATCATCTCCGGCGGGTTCAACGTGTACCCCAAGGAGGTCGAGCAGGCGCTGTTCGCCCATCCGGCGGTCCGCGATGCCTGCGTGATCGGCGTGCCGGACGAGAAGTGGGGCGAGGCGGTGAAGGCCGTCGTCGTCGCCGAGGGCGTGAGCGGCGATGAGCTGATCGCCTGGGTGCGCGAGCGCAAGGGGCCCGTCCTCACACCCAAGACGGTCGACTTCGTCGCTGCGATTCCGCTGACCGCGGTGGGCAAGCACGACAAGCCGGCGCTGCGCTCCACCTATTGGGCGGGGCGCGAGCGCGCCGTCAACTGATCACCTCGCGAGGGGACCACCAATGGCACTGACGACCTCGATCGACATCGACACCGGCGGGACGTTCACCGACGTGTTCGTCGTGCGCGACGGAGTGCCCCACACCGCGAAGGTGCTGACGACACCGCACGACCTGGCCCTGTGCTTCCAGCAGGGCATCGAGAAGTCCGCGGGCGAGCTGGGCCTCGAGGTCGGCGAGCTGCTCCGCCAGACGCGGACCGTGCGGTACTCGACCACGGTCGGCACGAACGCGATCATCCAGCGCACCGGACCACGGCTCGGGCTGATCGCCGGCGCCGGCGGCGACGCGCTCTACGCGGATGCCGCGCAGGCGGGAGCCGTCTTCGACCTGTTCCTCGCCCGTGACATGGTGGCGACCGTCGGCGCCGATGGGGACGGCGACGCCGCGGGCTCCGCCGTCAAGGTGCTTCTCGACGGCTCGGCGCGAGGCCTCGTCTGCGCGCTCCCGGGGGGCGACGGCGAGGACGTCGTGCGCGAGCGCTTCGAGGAGCAGTACCCCAAGCACTGCCTCGACGCGGTGCCGCTGCTGCTCTCGCGGGAGATCGCGATCGACTCCGATGACTTTCGCCGCACGGCCACGGCTCTCTTCAACGCGTACGTCCATCCGGACGTGGCGGCCTACCTCTATCGCGCCGAGGACTTCCTGCGCGACAACGGCTACCGGCGCCCGCTGCTGGTCGTCCACAATGACGGTGGTTGTGCGCGCGTCGCCAAGACCGTCGCCGCGCGCACGTACAACTCGGGCCCGACGGCGGGCCTGATGGGCGCGCGCGAGATCGCGGCCCTCTACGGCCTCGAGGATCTCGTCACGTTCGACATGGGCGGCACGAGCCTCGACGTCGCGATCCTGGCCGGCGGCGAGATGCCGCTGCGTGAGCGCGGGCACGTCGAGGGCGTCGAGGTCTCGTTCCCCCTTCCCGACCTGCTCGCGCTCGGAGCCGGCGGCGGCTCGATCGTCCATCGCGACGACGGCGGCGAGGTCCGCGTGGGGCCGCGCTCGGCCGGAGCGCGTCCCGGCCCGGCGTGCTTCGGCTTCGGCGGCACCGACGCGACGCTGACGGACGCGAACGTCGTGCTCGGGATCCTCGCGCCCGACCGCTTCCTGGGCGGCTCGATGGCGCTCGACGCCGAGCGGGCGCGGACGGCGCTGGCCGCGGTCGGCGACGACGCGGTCGCCGTCGCGGCGCAGGCCCGCCTGGCCGTCGAGGCCGACATGGGGGCGCGCGTCGCGGCCGAGCTCGCCGGGCGCGGAATCGACGCGGCCGGAGCGACGATGCTCGCGTACGGCGGCGCCGGGCCGATGCACGCCGCCGGCATCGCCGCGGCCGCCGGGATCGGGCGGATCCTGACCGTCCCGTTCGCGGCGGTGTTCAGCGCGTTCGGCGCGAGCTCCGCCGACGTCGTCCACACCTACGAGGCGCCCTCCGGCGACGGCGCGCTGGCCGCCCTGCGCGAGCGTGCGCTGCGCGACATGCGCGGCGAGGGCTTCGCGGCCGACGCCGTCGTGATCGACGAAGGCCCCGCGAATGGGACGGTGACGCTGCGTGCGAGCGCCGCGCTCGAGCACTTCCGCTTCGCCGCGGGCGCGACCGGCGGGTCCGCCGGGCCGCCGCGCGAGTCGCGCAACGTCCATTGGCCGGGCACCGGCGACGCCGACACGCCCATCCACGAGGCGGCGGCCCTGACGGGCGGCGCGCAGATCGCCGGCCCCGCGATCGTCGAGGCACCCGACACCACGATCGTCGTTCCAGCAGGCTGGAGCTTCGCGATCGACGAGTACGGCAACGGTCGGCTGGAGGCAGCACGATGACCACGTTCACCCGCGAGCCGATCACGGAGTACCTCGAGGTCGACCTCGAGAGCGAGAGCTGGCACTGCCGGCGCTGCAACCACCGGATCGGCTCAGCGCGCGAGGACTACAAGCGCGGGCTGCTGCTCTACGACCGCGACCCGCGCGAGATCTACCAGGCGCGCTGGGAGGGCGACTACACGCATGCCCCGGACCCCGAGTGGTGCCGCATCGTCGAGTGCTACTGCCCCGGCTGCAGCGCGCAGGTGGAGGTCGAGTACCTCCCCCCGGCCACCCCATCTCCCATGACATCCAGCTCGATCTCGAGGCGCTCAAGGAGCGTCAGCTGCGCCTGCGCGCCGCCGACGGCGGCGACGCCGAGGAGGCGAGCGCCTGATGGCCCCGAGCATCGAGATCAACGTCGACATCGGCGGGACGTTCACCGACTGCTTCGCGACGACCGTCGACGGCGACGTGACGACCGCCAAGGCGCTGACGACGCATCACAACCTCTCCCACGGCTTCATGGAAGCGGTCGAGGGGCTCGCCACGCAGCTTGATCGCACGCCGGACGAGCTGCTCTCGCAGGTCAGCGCGATTCGCTACGCGACCACGCTGGGGACCAACGCGCTGATCGAGCGCACCGGCCCTCGCCTGGCGCTGATCACGACGATGGGCTACGAGGACGTCGTCCCGATCGGCCGCTGCCGCCAGTGGGGCGACGGCCAGCCCGCGGCGCAGAACCGCGATCTCGCGCGCGCCCAGCGGCCCGAGCCGCTGATCCCGCGCGAGCGGATCGCCGGTCTGCGCGAGCGCGTCGACTCCAGCGGTGCCGTGCTGATCCCGCTGTCCGAGGACGAGGTGCGCGAGCGCGTGCAGGAGCTCGTCGACCTGGGCGCGCGCGGCTTCGTGGTCTCGCTGCTGTGGAGCTTCCGCAACCCGGAGCACGAGCTGCTCGTCCGCCGTGTCATCGAGGAGGAGTACCCGAGCTCCTACCTCGGCCGCTTCCCGGTGATCCTCGCCCACGAGGTCAGCCAGAAGGTCGGCGAGTACGCGCGCTCGATGACCACGATCGTCGACGCCTACCTGCACCGCTTCACCGGCGACAAGCTCTCGCAGCTGCGCGACGAGTTGCGCGACCGCGGGTTCCGCGGCCCGCTGATGCTCGTGCACAACTCCGGCGGCATGGCGGGCCTGAGCCGCACGACGCCGCTCCAGACGATCCACGCCGGTCCCGTCGCCGGTCTGTACGGGTCGCGGCACATGGCCGAGCGCTTCGACTTCTCCAAGGTCGTGACGACCGACATGGGCGGGACGTCGTTCGACATCGGCGTCGTCGTGAAGGGCTCGGTGCGCTTCTACGAGTTCAACCCGGTCGTCGACCGCTGGCGCGTGCAGCTGCCGATGATGGACATCAAGGCCGTCGGCGCCGGCGGTGGATCGATCGCCCGTTTCGACGACGTGTTCGGCGTCGTCGTCGGCCCGCAGTCGGCGGGCTCGACCCCGGGCCCCGCGTGTTACGGCCAGGGCGGCAACGAGCCGACGGTCACCGACGCGAACCTCGTGCTCGGCTACCTCGATCCCGAGACCTACCATGGCGGGGCGCTCGCGCTCGACGTGCGCCGGGCCGAGCGGGCGATCGAGCGGCGGATCGCCAAGCCGATGGGCGTGGACCTGCTGACCGCGGCGCGCACCATCCGGCAGGTCGTCGACGCGAACATGGGCGACGCGATCTTCAAGGAGGTCGTGCTCAAGGGCTACGACCCGCGCGACTTCCAGATGCTGTCGTTCGGCGGCGGCGGCCCGTTGCACGCCTGCGGCTACGCGGCCGTCCTGGGGACCGGGCGCGTGATCGTCCCGCCCCACTCGCCGGTGTTCAGCGCCAGCGGAGCTGCCGGACTGGACCTGCTCCACATCTACGAGCGCTCCCAGCACATCGTGCTGTTCGACCCGCTCTTCAAGACGACGCTCGAGGACTACTCGACGTTCAACGACACCGTCGACGAGTTCGTCGCGCAGGCCCGGCGCGACTTCGCCGAGGAGGGCCACGGTGAGGACGAGCTCAGCGTCACGGTCGAGCTCGACGTGCGCTCGGGCGGTCAGCTCTACCTCACCACGATGACGTCGCCCGTCGCCCGGATCGCCGGCAAGGACGACCTCGCCGCGGTCCTTCAGGCGTACTTCGCCGAATACTCCGACCGCTTCGGCGACTACGCGCTGACGCGCGAGGTCGGCGTCTCGATCGAGACGATCCGCGTGCGCGCGTCGGTCGCGCGCCACAAGTGGGACGTCCAGCAGCTCCCCGAGCCGGCCGAAGGCGTCGAAGCGGCGCTGCGCGGCTCACGTGACGCGTGGTCCGAGCACGTGCGGGCGATGGTGCCCCACGCCATCTACGACCTGGCCGCGATCGGCGCCGGCCATGAGCTCGCAGGCCCGGCGATCCTCGAGGGCGCCGACACGACGGTCGTCGTCTACGACGGCTGGAGCGCACGGATGGATCCGTTCGGATTCCTGCACCTGACACAACAGGAGGCATCGCGATGAACCCGCCCCCCGAGACCGCCGCCGCGGACGCCGCGGCGCCGTCGGCCGAGACCGAGGCGTTCTTCGCCGACCTGCTGCAGGGGCAGCCCGTGATGTACGGGCCCGACCCGGAGATCTTCGGCAACCATCACCTGTCGCCGCGCACGCCCGAGGAGGAGCGCGCGCTCGCCGCCGTCACCGACCCCGTCGAACTGATGGTGGCGCAGAGCCGGCTCGAGATCATCGCCGAGTCGGCGAAGGAGATGCTCGAGCAGATCGGCGCGGCCCCGGGCGCCAAGTGGGGCGACCTGACGACCGGCATCTACTCGGCCAGCGGGGACCTCGCGCTCGCATCGTCCACCGGAGTCGTCGTGTTCGCCGCGGTGGCCAGCCCGATCGTCAAGTTCATCATGAAGAACTGGGCCGGCGAGGGCACCGTCGGGATCAATCCGGGCGACGTCTTCTACCACAACGATTCCCGTTACGGCGGTGTCCACAACGCCGACCAGTCCCTGTTCATCCCGGTCTTCTACGAGGACGAGATCCTCTGCTGGGCGGGCGCGATCATCCACGAGGGCGAGAACGGCGCCAACGAGCCGGGCGGCCTGTCGCCGAGCGCGAAGTCGCCCTACGACGAGGGCCTGAAGATCTCGCCGATGAAGGTCGCCGAGAACTACACGTTCCGGCGCGACATCGTGAACCTGTTCCAGAACAACGTGCGCGATCCGCTGCTCCAGCTGATCGACATGCGCTCCAAGCTGTCCGCCGCGATGCGGATGGAGGAGCGCGTCCTCGAGGTCGCGCGCGAGCGCGGCGCGGACACCGTGATCGGGACGCTGCGCAACGTGCTCGAGTCGACCGAGGCCGAGGTGCACCGCCGGATCGGCGAGTTCCCGGACGGCACCTACCGGGCCGTGGCCTTCGGCGACACGACGCTGCTCGAGGACCGGATGATCAAGATCAGCGTCGAGATCATCAAGCAGGGCGACCGGATGATGATCAACACGACGGGGTCCGCTCCCGCGATCCTCGACCGTGCGATCAATGCCGGCGTCACGCTGTCGAAGTCGCTGGTCGCCAACGACCTGATGAACTTCTTCTGGGCCGACCTGCCGCGCAACGCCGGGTTCACCGCCGCGGTCGACTTCGCCCTGGAGGAGAACTCGATCCTCACCGCCCCGCCCGACCATCCGACCGGCCTGTCGATGCTGTCGTGCATGTTCATGCACACGGCGACCCACGCGTGCATGACGAAGATGGCCTACAACCGGCCCGGAACGGCGGCGATCACCGCGCCGTGGTACGCGATGGTGCAGGGCCTGTTCTACGGAGGTCTCAACCAGTGGGGCGCCGTCGTCGCGAACCTGATGACGGACATCAACGCGATGGGCGGCGCCGCGCATCCCGACCGCGACGGCGAGCACGCGGCCGCGCCGTTCTTCGCCGCGCTCGCCGACTACGGCGAGATGGAGGAGCGCGAGACGGAGCTGCCGGTGCTCGGCCTCTCGCGCAAGATCCTCAAGAACAACCACGGGTACGGGACCTTCCGCGGCGGCGCGTCGGTCGAGTGCGCGTACATGGTCTGGGGCGTGCCGATGTTCGCCTTCGGCTGCATGGCGACAGGTGCGAAGATCCCGACCGTTCCCGGCATGTTCGGCGGCTACGGGCCCTGCTCCACGCCGCTGTCGGTGTTCAAGGCCGAGTCACCGGAGGCCGTGAAGTCGGTGCTGCGCGACTCGCCGGAGACGGTGCCCTACTCGGCCGAGGACCTGCACCGCGACAAGCCGTTCGCGGGCACGTACTCGACGCTGCGCCCGACGCAGTCCGCGGACTGGCAGGGCGAGGGCGACCTGTGGATCCTGCAGTGCGGCGGCGGCGGCGGCTGGGGCGACCCGATCGAGCGCGAGCCCGAGGCGGTGATGCGCGACCTGCGCGAACAGCTGATCACCGACTGGGTGGCCGAGAACATCTACCGCGTCGTCTACGACCGCGAGGAGCAGTCGGTCGACGTCGCGGGGACCGAGGCGGCACGCACCGCCGAACGTGCGGCGCGCGCGGCGCGCGGCAAGCCGTACGACGAGTTCATCGGCGAGTGGCGCCGCGACGAGCCGCCCGCGGGCTTTCCGTTCCTCGGGAGCTGGAACTGGCCGGATTGAGGTTCGCCCCCTTCCTGCAGGAGGTCGCCGGCCGGCTGGCGTCGCTCGAGCCGGCGGCCGCGCTGCGCGAGGACCCGGTGCGCTGGGCGTACGCGCTGCGCGACGCGGTCGCGCTCGCGCCGGCGGCGCTCGTGCTGTCGCATCTCGACGCGGAACTCGAGGCGCAGGCGCTGCTCGCCGGGCTCGCCGGCGACGGCAACTGGGTCGACCAGGTGGCCGACGCGGCGCCGCTGGCGACGAGCGGGCCCGGAGCCGCCGCCGTCGAGCTCGTGACGACGCTCGCCGGCGCGTTCCGGGGCGGGCTCGGCGTCGCCGCGGTGCTCAGCGCCCCGGCGGACGTCGCGTCCGCCGCGGCGGGCCCGCTCGGAGTCGGTGACGACCCGGGCGACCGTTCGGAGCTGGCCGACCTCGCCGCCGATGCGCTGGCCGGCCTCGTCAGCGCCTACGCCGCCGCCGGGGCGGGCGCGGTGATCGTCATCGAGCACGCGGCGGGGGGCCTGGACCCGTCCGACCGCGACCGCTCACACGCGCCGCTCGCGCGCGCGCTCGCGCACCACCGCGTGGACTCGGTCATCTGCCCGCTGCCGGGCCGCGAGCCGCCACCCGGCTACGCGCTCTGCGCGCCGCTCTGGGACGGCGCCGCACCGCCCCCCGCGGGCGCCGCGCGCCTCGACGCGGCCCTCTGGTCACTGGACCCGGAGGCGTTCGCGGCGCGATGGGCGGGGATCGCGGCAGCGGCGGGCGACATCCTGGTGCTCACCGACGGCGCGATCGCGGCCGGTGCGCCGCCCGAGAACCTGCGCGCGAGCTGAGGATGGTCCGCGTACCCTCGCCGTAGATGTCTCGCTTTCCCTACCCGGCGCACCCGCTCACCCCTTATCCGCCGATGATCATCAGCGCCGCGCTCACGGGCATGGCGGCGCAGCGTGATCGGGTTCCGTACGTCCCGCTCAGCGCGGAGGAGATCGTCGCCGACGCCGAGCGCTGCTTCGAGGCCGGCGCGAGCGTGCTCCACCTGCATGCGCGCGCCCCGGACGGCCGCCCCGTCTGGCGACGCGCGGCCTACGGGGCGATGATCGCCGAGATCCGGCGCCGCTGTGCCGGCGTCATCGTGTGCGCCACCACAAGCGGGCGCGGGGGCGCCGGCCTGGACGAGCGCACCGACGTCCTCATGCTCGACGGCGACGAGCGCCCGGACCTGGCGAGCCTCACCCTCGGCTCGGTGAACTTCCCCAGTGGGGCGAGCGTCAACGACGTCGCCACGATCGAGGAGCTCGCGCGGCGCATGACGGAGCGTGGCGTCGTGCCGGAGCTCGAGATCTTCGACCTCGGAATGGCCCACCTCGCGCACCGCCTGGAGCGACGCGGCCTCCTTCCGGCCGTCTGCCCGGCGAACCTGATGCTCGGCTTCCCGAGCGGCGCCCCGGCCGACGCCCGCTCGCTGGTCGCACTCGTCGACGCGCTTCCCGCCTGCGCCGGACCCTGGCATGCGGCCGGGTTCGGCGCCTTCCAGCAGCCTGCCGGCGCTCTCGCCGCGGCGATGGGCGGGCATGTGCGAACGGGGCTCGAGGACAATCCGTATCTCGACCACGTGAGTCGTGAGCCTGCGAAGAACGCCCAGCTCGTCGAGCGCGCCGCGCTCCAGGCACATGCCGCCGGCCGTGCCGTCGCCGACACCGCCCAGGCGCGCCGCATCCTCCGGCTGGCGCCGGTGGGCGCGCCGCTCGCCGCCTGACATGTCACGCCCGATCGTCTACGTCGCGGGCACGGGCTCATTCGCCGCCGAGGTGATTGAGTTCGCCCGTGCGGCGGGGATGGAGGTCGCGGGCCTGATCGAGCCGATCGACCCCTCGCGGATCGGCGGTGAGGCGTACGGACTGCCCGTCCTCGATCCGGATGCGCCGCCGAGCCCGAGCGCGGCGGCCGTCGTCGGTGTCGGCCATGAGCGCCTGCGGATCGGCCGGCTGCTCGCCGCCGCCGGCTGGGCCGCCGCGACGGTGGTGCATCCGTCAGCGGTCGTCAGCCCGAGCGCCGTCATCGGCGCCGGAGCGATCATCGGGCCGCTCGCCGTCGTCGGCGCGCAGTCGCGCATCGGCGAGCATGTGCTGCTCGGCCGCGGAGCGCTCGTCGGTCACCACACGATCGTCGGCGACGGCTCGACGCTCAACCCGGGCGCGAACGTCGCCGGAGTCGTGACGCTCGGCGACCGCGTCACGATCGGCATGGGCGCGGCGGTCGCCGACCGCCGGACGATCGGCGACGGGGCGCTGATCGCAGCGGGGGCCGTCGTCGTGCGCGACGTCGCCGGCAGGTGCTCGCGTCCAGGGCGTCCCGGCGCGACCGTTCACGACCGAGGGCCTAGGATGAGGAACCCCGTGCGCGCGCGGCTGGCCCGCGCCCTCGACCGGCGGTTCGGCGCCATCTCGGCGGGGATCGGCGGGCTGAGCGCGGACGCCGCCGGGCTGCGCCATCAGCTGGAGGAGACGCAGCGGACGATCGGCGAGCTCGGCGACACGCTCGCGAGGCTCGATGGCGAGGCGCGCGAGACCCGTGAGGCGCTGTCTCGCCTGCAGGGTCAGGTCGACGAGGACGTCATCGCGCTGCTGCGCGAACTGCTGATCGACGATGCGGGGAACCGGAGGCGCCTGGAGGCGATGCGCGCCCTCCCGGACTACCTCCTTCCCTTCGAGGAGCGCGAGCCGCTCGTGTCGATCTGCATCCCCACGCGCGCGGATCGCGCGGACCTGCTGCTCGAGCGCGCGATCCCGTCGGCGCTGTCGCAGACGCACTCGAACATCGAGGTCGTGATCGTCGGCGACGGGTTCGATCCCGGCACGGACCCGCGCCTGCGCGCGCTCGACGACCCGCGGCTGCGCTTCGGCACGGTGACGCATCGGCTCGTGGATCGCGACGCCCAGCGCGGGTGGCTGACCGCCTCGACGCTGCCGCGGCAGGAGTCGCGCCGGGTCGCGCAGGGCGCATGGATCACCGATCTCGACGATGACGACGCACTGCGTCCCGGCGCGGTCGAGGTGCTCCTGGCCCGGGCGCGCGCGGACCGGGCCGAGGTCGTGTCCGGGCTGATGCACCAGCACTCCCCCGGCGAGGACGAGCCGGCCCTCATCGCCGGCTTCCCACCCGAGATCCTGCCGGCCTGGTCGGGACTGCCGGACGACTGGCGCGCCCGCGGATGCACGGCCGCGCTCTGGCACACGGGGCTGCGCTCGTTCACGCGCATCCGAGCGGCCTCGCTGCTCGGGCTCCCCGGCGACCTGTTCCTGACGGTGCGCATGGCGCGCGCCGGCGTGCGCTTCGCCGTCGTGGATGAGGTCGTCTACGACTACTACCCGGGGCAGCTGTGGGACCCGCTGCGCGCGGCGCGGTAGTCAGGCCGCCGCTGTCGCCCGTGCCCGGCTCTTCGCGGCCTTGACGGCGGCGGTCAGCGTGGCGATGTCGTAGACGCCGTAGTGGCGCCGGCCGTTGATGAAGAAGCGTCGGCGTGCCGGAGACGCCGCTCTCGTCGGCGCTGGCGACGTCCTCGCGCGACGCGCGGCCGCGTGCTCGTGGCGGCGCAGGTCGTCCATGAAGCGCTCGACGTCGAGCCCGAGGCGCTCGCGCGTGCGCGATCGAGGTCGCGCGGCTCGAGCGCGTCCTGGTGGCTGAGCAGGGTGTCGTACATCTCCCAGAACCGCCCCTGGGCGCGCCGCCGCCTCCGCCGCCTCGGCCGCGAGCTGCGCGTTCGGGTGCACGTCGTTCAGCGGCAGATGGCGCCAGACGTAGCGCACGTCGCCCGCCGAGCGATGCCGAGCAGCTTCGCGGATCACCGGCTCGGCCTGGCCGCAGTACGGGCACTCGAAGTCGCCGTACTCGACGAGCGTGACCGGCGCGTCGTCCGGGCCGCGGATGTGATCGCGATCGGGGTCGACGTCCTCGGCGAGGTCGAGGATGTCCTCGGCGGTGCGCGCCGATCTGGCGCGCGCGCACGCGCGGCCGGCAGCCTGCGCATGATCGCGCGATGATGCACCACGCGACGAGCGGCGCGATCACGACCGACGCCAGCACGCCGAGCTTCGCCTCGTCGAGCGCTGCGGCCGCTGAACGCGAGGCTCGGAGATCAGCAGCGAGACCGTGAACCCGATCCCGGCGACTGCGCCGCCGCCGGCGAGCGACGGCCCGCTGAGCGGCGAGCGCGGGCCCGCGCAGCGTCGGCCGCGACGCGAGCCACGATCCGCCGAGGATCCCGAGCGGCTTGCCGACGACGTAGCCGACGAGGATCCCGAGCGTGATCGGCGAGTGGACCGCGTCGCCGAGCAGCCCGCCGGTGACGTGGATGCCGGCGTTGGCGAGCGCGAACAGCGGCACGATCACGTAGCTGATCCACGGGTGCAGGCGTGTACTGCAGGCGCTCGTTCGGCGAGATCGCCGAGAGCACGCTCTGCTGCGCCGAGCGCGCGAGCTCGGGCGTCGGCTGCTCGCGGAACGAGCGCGTCAGCGCGGTCGCCCGCTCGAGATCCTCACGCGACGGCGGATAGGCGCTCGTCACGAGCCCGATCGCCAGCCCGGCGATCACCGGGTCGACGCCCGACTCGAACATCGCGACCCAGAGCGCGACGCGCGACGACGACCGACAGCGGCGCCGCGGCCGACGGGCGCGTAGCGCAGCGCGAGCAGCACGGCGAACAGCGCCGATCGCGACGACGAGCGCGACCAGCGAGACGTGCTTGGTGTAGACGGTCGCGATCACGAGCAGCGCGCCGAGGTCGTCGACGACCGCGAGCGTGAGCAGGAACACGCGCAGCCGCGTCGCCGCGCGCGGCGTCAGCAGCGCCAGCGCGCCGAGCGCGAACGCCGTGTCGGTCGACATCGCCGCGCCCCATCCGTGCGCGCCGGCGCCCGCCGGCGTTGAAGGCGAGGTAGATCGCGATCGGCACCAGCGATGCCGCCGATCGCCGCGAACAGCGGGATCGCCAGTCGCGGCGCCGTTCGCGCAGCTCACCGATGTCGAGCTCGCGCTTGGCCTCGAGCCCGACGACGAGGAAGAAGAACGTCATCAGGCCCTGGTTGACCCAGTCGCGCAGGTCGGCCGAGATCCCGCCGCTGCCGACGTTGATCGACGAGCGTCGTCGTCCACACCGACTCGTAGGAGTCGCCGCCACGGCGAGTTCGCCCACAGCAGCGCGAGGACCGTCGCGGCGAGCAGCACGCTCGCGCCGCCGGTCTCGGTGCTCAGGAAGTCGCGGACCGGCGCGGCGAGGTTCCGCGCCCACGCCGTCCGGCCGGCGTAGGCCGCGGGGTGGGTTTCGGTGGTCATCGATGCGTCAGAGAGCGGCCACGGAGAGGACTCATGATGCAGCGCTCAGCGGCGCCGGGACTGCGACGTCATAGTCCAACACGATCGCATGTCGCCGCGAGCACCGCGGGAACCAAAGCGCGGGCTGATCGCACGATGCAAGGCCGATCGCCGGCGTGGGCGAATGGGCCCACGCCGGCGATCGAGCCGCGAACCTGTCAGGAGCCCGTCGCGGAGGGCTCGATGTTCTGGTTGAGCCGGAACACGTTCGTCGGGTCGTACTCGTTCTTGAGCGACACCAGCCGGGCGTACGTGTCCTCGCCGTACGACGTCCGCGCCGCGTCCGGGTCGCCGAGGAAGTTGACGTACGCGCGCCCCGTCGACGCGTCGGACGCCGCAGCCACGACGGTGCGTGCCCACTCCCTGTGCGCCGCGCCCAGGCCTTCGTCGTGCCAGCCCGTGACCGCGTTGAGCACGTAGGGCATCGAGCGCTCCGCGAACGCCGTGGCGCCCTCCGCGACGCGGCCGACCGCACCGCCCATCTGGTGGACGTGGATCTCGGCCTGCGGGCCCGGCGCGGCAAGGTGGATCTCACACAGCCGGTCGATCAGCTCGTCGTCGAGACGCGCGAGGTTCGTCGCCTTGAAGTAGGCGTGGATCCCCTTGCCCCAGAGCGGGTCGATCAGCGTCTGGATCACGCCGTACGGCATCGGGCCGAGCAGGTCGGCGACCGGCTCCGCAACGCCGCGGACCGCGCCGAACAGCGCCTCGCCCTGCTCCAGAGGCCCGGCCGAGGCGGCGATGAGCGCCACAACCTTCTTCCCGTGCCATTCCTCCGGGATCACCGGCAGCGGCGGCGCGGTGGTCAGGTTGACCAGTGCGGTCGCCTCGTCCGGAGCGCCCGGAGCCCACTCGCGGAACGCGCGCAGGAGGTCGCGGCCGGCCTCGGCCGGGTAGAAGACCGGCCCGGCGTAGACCATCGGGCCGAGCGGGTGCAGGTCCAGCTCGAACTGCGTGACGATGCCGAAGTTGCCGCCACCTCCGCGCAGGCCCCAGAGCAGGTCGGCGTTCTCGGTCTCGCTGGCGCGGATCAGCCGGCCGTCAGCGGTCACGACGTCGGCCGCCGCGAGGTTGTCGCACGCGAGGCCGAACTTCCGCATCGTCCAGCCGATGCCTCCGCCGAGCGTGAATCCCGCGACACCCGTGGTCGACACGAGACCGCCGGTCGTCGCGAGCCCGTGGGCCTGCGTCTCGTGGTCCACGTCGGCCCAGACGGCCCCGCCGCCGACGAACGCCCGGCGCGCGGCCGGGTCGACGCGAACGCCCGCCATCGGCGAGAGGTCGATCACGATCCCGTCGTCGCAGCTCGAGAAGCCGGCGACGCTGTGGCCGCCACCGCGGACGGCGATCGTCAGGTCGTTGCTGCGCGCGAATCCGACCGCCGCGATCACGTCGGCGGCGCTGGCACAGCGGGCGACGACGGCGGGCCGGCGCCCGTCGTGCGCGCCGTTCCAGATGCGGCACGCCTCGGTGTATCCGGGATCGCCCGGGGTCACGATCTCCCCGCGAACGGCCTCGCGCAGTTCCTGGATCGTCGCCTCCCCGAGCACTGGTGTGATGGTCTGACTCATGTCCGGCTCCCTGTGTTTGGTGGGTGTGCCGGGAGTCCTATCCGGGGCCGCTTTGCGCTCACTTAGCGCCTCATTTGCGCAGGTGGCGCAGGCGTTCCTCGACATCCGCCAGACCGAGCGCGTCGGCCCGCGCCGCGTAGCAGTTGCGCGCTTCGACGAGCAGGACGCAGGCTCGCTCGCGGTCGCCGCGCAGCTGCGCGACCTCGGCCAGCCCGGCCAGGGTGTTGGCGATCCACCGCTCGCGCTGCGTCGCGCCGAGCACCGCGCGAGCCTCCTCCAGCGCAGCCTCCGCATCATCGACGCCGCCGCGTGCGAACGCGAGGTCCGCCGTCCGCCACAACGTGCTCGCGAGCCCCCAGCGGTCGCCCGCGCGCCGGAAGATGTCGCGCGCCTCGCGCAGGTGCCGCTCCGCGCCGTCGTAGTCGCCGGCCATGGTGTCGATGAGCCCCAGCCCGGCAAGAGCGAGCCCGATGCCGCGCCGGTCGCGCTGCCGGCGGCGCAGCTCGAGCGCCTCCTCCAGCGCCGCACGCGCCGCGGGCAGATCGTCCTCGGCGAGCTCGAGATACGCGCGCCGGACGAGCACCGCGGCTCTCCCCTGCTCGTCGCCGGAGGCCTGAAACCGCGACGCGCTCTCGCGCAGGAGCTCGTGCGCCCTTACGAGGTCGCCGCGGTCACGCGCGATCCCCGCCTGGTTGGCGAGGACGTAGCTGACCGCCGTGTCGCACGAGAGCTCCAGGAACGGTTGCAGCGTGTCCGCGAAGACGACGCGCATCCCGGGCCGGTCGCCGGGCTGGGCCGACCGGATCTCCGCGATGTTGACCGGCGACGTGATCAGCTCGGGTGAGCCGGCGAGCGCACGGAAGCTCGTCAGGCTGCGGGCCACGAGCTCCTCGGCGCGGGCCAGCTCCCCGCGGCTCCAGTGAGCGACGCCGAGCGAGTAGACGCAGACCGCCTCCTCGGCGGCGAAGCCCTCACGCCGCGCGAGCTCGAGCGCGCGTTCGAGCCACGACATCGCCACGTCGACAGCGTCGCCGGCGATGCCGAACTCCCCGAGGAACTGGAGGGCGCGCCACTGAGCCTGGGGATCGCCGAGCTCACAGGCGAGCGCGTGGCTCTCCTGCGCGTACGGCAGGCCGCGGGCGAGCGCACCGCTGCGATAGTCGATCGCCGCCGCGGCGAGCAGCGCCCGCGCGCGGAGCGTTGTCGGCTCCGGGGCGCCGGCCAGCGCCTCGCCGAAGCGCCGCTGCGCCTCGTGGAGGTCGATCCGGCGCAGCCAGAACGGCCACAGCGCGACGCACATGCGCAGCGCATCGGCCGGCGAGCGCTCGAGCAGCGTGTCGAGCGCCACCCGCAGGTTCGCAGCGTCGCGGTCGAGCCGCGGCGAGCTGCGGTCCTCCTCGGCGCGTGCGAGCGCCCAGCGTGCATGGCGCTCCGCGAGCGCCGCCGTCTCGCCGGCCTCCGCGAGCCGCTCCCGCGCGTACAGGCGAACGGTCTCCGGCAGACGGTAGCGGCGCTCGCGCGACGAGGGCTCGTCGGCTGTCACGAGCGACTTCTCGACCAGGCGCCCGAGCACATCCGCGATGCCCGGACGATCGAGGTCGCCGCCGGCGCACACGTCCTCGGCGGCCTCGAGCTCGAAGCCGCCGGCGAAGGCCGCGAGCCGCCGGAACAGCATCCGCTCGTCCGCGGCGAGCAGGTCGTGGCTCCACTGGAGCGTGGCGGTCAGCGTCGCCTGCCGCGTCGGCGAGGCGTGGCTCCCGCTTCGAAGCATCCGAAAGCGGTCGTCGAGCCGTTGGGCGATCGCCGCCGGGCCCAGGGCTGCGACGCGGCCCGCGGCGAGCTCCAGCGCCAGCGGCAGCCCGTCGAGGCGCAGGCAGATGCGCGCGACGTCCACCGCGTTGCGCTCATCCAGCGCGAAGCCCGGCGCCGCCGCGGTCGCCCGCTCGACGAACAGCCGCACGCTCTCGTAGCCCAGAAGCTCGCTCGGCTCGACGGTCTGCCCGGGATCCGGGATGTCCAGCGACGGAACCCGGAACACGACCTCGCCCGGCACGCGCAGCGGCTCGCGACTCGTCGCGAGGATCGTCAGCAGCGGCGCCGAGCTCAGCAGGGTGTCGACGATCGACGAGGTCGCCGCGAGCAGGTGCTCGCAGTTGTCCACGACGAGCAGCAGCGAGCGGGGAGCGAGGAACCCGGCCACGGCGTCGACCAGCGTCTGGCCGGGGAGCGCCCGGACGTCGAGCGCGGCGGCGACCGCGTCGGGGACGAGCGCACCGTCGGCGAGCGCGGCGAGCTCGACGAAGGCCGCGCCGTCCGGATGCGCCGTCTGGGCTCCACGGGCCAGCTCGAGCGCGAGCCGCGTCTTGCCGACCCCGCCGGTCCCGGCGAGCGTGAGCATGCGCGTTCCGCGCAGCAGCACCGCCAGCTCGGTGAGCTCGCGCCCACGCCCGATGAACGAGCTCGCGTCAGCCGGCAGCGGAGTTTGTGCATACACCGCATCCGAGCCGAGCGCGGCGAGCTCCTCGGTGAGCCCGGCGGCCAGCTCCGCAAGCTCCTCACGCCGCTCCTGCGCCCATTCGTCGTAGCGGTTCTCGGGCAGCAGCTCACCGCCGTACAGGGAGAGCGCCGCACGGTACGCCGAACCCGTCCCCGCGCGACGCGCCGCCGCGGCGGCCGGCTCGAACAGGTCGACGTCGACCTCGGCCACGAGCTGGAGCCCCCCGTCCCGGACCTCGATCGCCGCCGCGTCGAGTGCGCGCCGGGCGACGTGCACCGCCTGGTTGAGGTTGTTCGCCGCGGCGGCCGGCTCGCGGTCACGCCAGAGCAGGTCCATCGCCTGCTCGCGATGCAGGCGATGGCCCGGGGCGAGCGCGAGCAGCTTCACGAGCTCGCGCGCCTTCTTCAGCCGCCAGGCCGCGTCCGCGACCGGCACACCGTCGACGGCGGCTGAGAAGCCACCCAGAAGGCTCACCCTGACGTTCGCCACGAGGGCGACAAGTACCACAGACGGCAGCAGAGCTGGGCGCGCGCTTGTGATGCCGGGCCGACCGGGCGTAGGTTCCGCTGGTGAGCTTCGTCGTTCCCGCGGATGCCTATGACCGGTTCATGGGCAGGTACTCGGTTCTCCTCTCATCCCAGCTCTCGGACCTGGCGGGGATCTCGCGTGGTCAGCGAGTGCTCGACGTCGGCTGCGGGCCCGGCGCGCTCACGACCGAACTGGTCGCTCGGGTGGGCCCCGCAGCCGTCTCCGCCGTCGACCCCTCGGAGCCGTTCGTGACGGCGGCGCGTGCTCGCCATCCGGGAGTCGATGTGCGGCAGGCACCCGCCGAGCAGCTCCCGTTCCCGGATCAGTCGTTCGACGCCGCGCTCGCGCAACTCGTCGTCCAGTTCATGTCGGACCCGGCCGCGGGGCTGGCGGAGATGAAGCGGGTGACGCGGCAGGACGGCGTCGTCGTGGCCTGCGTCTGGGATCACGCCGGCGGGCAGGGGCCACTGAGCCCGCTGTGGACGGCGGCGCACGATCTCAACCCCGAGCTCGAAGACGAATCGCGGCTTGCGGGCACCCGTGAAGGAGACCTGGCACTCCTGTTCGAATCGGCCGGGTTGCACGCGGTCAAGGAGACGGCGCTGTCCGTGAGCCTCGAGCACGCGAGCTTCGAGGACTGGTGGGAGCCGTTCACGCTCGGCGTCGGCCCCGCGGGCGCACACGTGGCCGGGCTCGACCCACAACACCGGGCGCAGCTGCGCGAGCGCTGCCGCGCCGCGCTCCCCGAAGCCCCGTTCGTGCTCACCGTGCGCGCCTGGGCGGCTCGCGGAGTCGTGTGAGGCGACGGCCTACTTCACGATGCGGAAGGCCAGCCGGACGGTGCGCCCCGCGGCGCCGCCCGCCTTCGGGGTGAGCGTCATCAGATATCGACCCGGACTGAGCTTGTGGCCGCGCACGCGGCCGCTGAAGCGCACGCTGACGCTGCCGGCGGCGTCGCGGTGGCTCGTTGCGCCGAGCGACGCGTAGCGCGTGCAGCGCTTCTGACGCTTCCGCGGTCGGCCGGCGAGGCACTTGGACCCGCTCCGGTGCCCGGTCACGGGTCTCAGCACGGTGAACGTCGTGGTCGCGGCCTGCGAATCACGGTAGGTGACCGTCGTCCCGACGGGCGCCACGCGCGTGCGGGCCAGGGTCGCGCCGCGGCCCGCCGCCCGGAAGGTCGTGGGCGACAGACGGGCTGCGGTGATCGACGGCACTGCAGACGTCACCCCGGGCGGGACGGTCGACGCGGGCTGCGTCCCCGGCGCCGCGGGCGCGACGTTCAGCGTGACGTCCGTGGTGCCGGTGCATCCGCTGGCGTCCGTGGCCTGGATCACGACCGGGAACGTCCCGGACTGCGTCGGCGTGCCGGCGAGGCTCCCGCTGCCGGCGAGGGCGAGCCCGGGCGGCAATGCCCCGGTCTCGCCGAAGCTGTAGGGCGCCAGGCCTCCGTACGCAGCGAACGACACGGCATAGGCGGCGCCGGCCGTCGCCGCCGGAACGCCTGCGGGCGAGAGCACGATCGGCTGGCAGACCTCGCCGCTGAGCGAGAAGGCTCCGTTGAACGTCGTCGCCCCGCCGATGATGTCGGCCCCCACGCGCAGCCAGTCCGGATCGAGGGCCGCGTTGCGAGTCCAGCTCTGGACATCGGTCGCGCCTGACGGGAACGGCGTCCCGGGCGGGACGATCGGCCTGGGCGCCGACAGCCAGAAGAAGTCACCTGAGGAGAGCCGAACCTGGGGCACGAAGAAGTAGTGACCCGGCGCCAGCGGGACCGGGGTGCCGAACGCCACGTTGAACGCGACCTCCTGGCCGGTCACCGGTCCTTCACCGCCGGTGAGCTGGTTGGGCGCGGGGTGGATGCCGTTCAGTACCGAGTTCGACGTCGTGAACGACGCACCGATGACCGATGCGATGAACGACAGGCTCCCGTCGGTGCTGCTGCGCAGGCGAGTGTCGACATCCGACGGCGAGTTGACGCGCGTCGGGACCTGAGACGCGCGCGTCGCGTCCGAATCGGCGGGGAACACGTGGTAGATCTCCACCCGGACCTGCTGGATCGACGCGAGTGACGCCCCGGGAGGGATCAGCCCTGTGAAGCTCGCGCCTTCGAGGCCCGCCGCGTCGGTCAGCGCGAAGTCGTCGGCCGCCTCGATCTCCGAGCTGCCGCCAGCGGCCGGGCGGGAGGCGAGGGCGAGCTTCCCATCCGGATTGCCGGTGGAGAAGAAGAACTGCGCCGCCTGTGCCGGCAGGCAGAGCGGCCCCAGTGAGAGTGCCGCACCGGCCAGCAATGCTGCGCGTCGAGCGAGCCTGGTGTTGCGCACGCGAGGAGTCTCCCACGAGGCCGAGTTCAGGGCCAGAACACGCCGCGGGCCGGCGCGCCCCGCCGCGATCAGCCGCCGGCGGGCGTGAGTTTCAGCGTCCCGGTCGTGAAGAAGCCGTCGCCGCCGTCCTGCACCTCCGGGCCGGTGGCGAGCGCCTGCGTCCCGCCGGTGATCGGGAGGGTGAACGTCAGCGGCCCGAGGTCGACGAGCGATGGCCCGGGCATGCCCGGGACCGGCGGGGGCGGCGGGTCACCGTCGCAGCGGACCGTGAAGCTCGACTGCAGGACCGAGGCGGCGCCGACCGTTCCCGCGCCGTAGCCGAGCGTCACGGTGACGGCATCGCCCTTGTCGTTCGCCACGACCGTGACGCTCAGGGTGCCCGCTCCGTCGACCGGTGTGTCCAGCGGGCAGCCGGGGGTCTTCGTCGTGGCGGCGAGGTTCGCCCAGGCGGTGCGGGCGCCACCGGTCCAGCGGACCGCGCCCGCGGCGTCGTCTCGCTTCGCCTGCCAGGTCGCGTTCATCGTCCCGGTCGCATCGTGGGTCGCGAAGCGCCCGAGGCCGTTGAGGTCGAGCGCAACGTCGTAGGCATCGGGGATGTCGGTCGAGCCGATCGACGCGCGGCCGATGCCCTGCTTGGAGCGGACCGTCACGGCAACCTTCGCCGCCGCAGCGGCCCGGGCGCGCGAGCCCTTCGCCTTGCGCGGCATCGTGACCTTCGCCTTGCCCGGCTTGGCGGGCGACGTCGTCGTCTTCGCCGGCGTGACCGTCGCGCCGCCCGCAGGCTCGAGGCTCACGTCCGCCTCGATCGGCTTGCCCGTGAGCCGGCTGAAGGCCTTGATCGTGGCGGTGGCCGACTTGCCCGCCTTGACGACCTTCGGCGTCGTCTCGACGCGGATGCAGCTCGCCGCCTTGTTCCAGACGTTCTCGGCCTTGTCGAGGTGGCGCAGCGCCTGCTCCTGCGCGTAGCGCATCGCCTCGGCCATGCCGAACTCGAGGTCCTTCGAGCGGCCCTCGGGCCAGCTGATGTCGATCGACTTCGCGTCGAGGATCGCGAACGCACTGGAGGTCGGCTTGACGCCCTTCAGCGTGCCCGTCGCGTTCTCCCACTGAACGATGATGTCGTAGGTCTTGAGGTTGCCGGCGGCGTCGACATGCCCGTTGACCGTGTAGGTCGCGTCGAAGCCCTCGACGACCTCCTGGCCGTTCTGGATCCCGTCGCGGCGCGCCTTGAGCCCGCCGTAGGCGTTGACCTGGCCC
The DNA here is from genome assembly GCA_963817295.1 of uncultured Solirubrobacteraceae bacterium. Taxonomy (GTDB): domain Bacteria; phylum Actinomycetota; class Thermoleophilia; order Solirubrobacterales; family Solirubrobacteraceae; genus F1-60-MAGs163. Next base: position 199,765 of record CAWFOF010000008.1, read on the forward strand.
TTCTTGTCGGGGCAGTAGACGCCCTGCGGCTTCGTCTCGTCCACCTCGAACTGGTAGTTCTTGCCCTTGCCGCTGAGCGACGCCTTGACCGTCGCGCGCCCCTGGTCGTTCTGCAGGTCGGGCTTGGGATCGATGCCGATCGCGGTCGAGGCCCGCTGCACGAGCTCGGACAGGCTCCCCGGGAGCTTGGGCAGTCCGAGCGACTCATCCTGGGCCGCCCGCGCGTGCGCGGCGGCTCCCGCGGCGCTCAGGCGCCGGTTCGTCTCGGCCAGCCCAGCCTTCGCGACGGCGTCCTCCCAAACGCCGATGGCGGCGGCGTCGGCGCCCAGCAGAGTCGCGAGCGATCTGGCGCCCCCCGCCTTCGCGTCGAGCCGGCGCGAGGAGCCGACCAGCCGGCTCGCGAGCGCGTCGGTGCCCTTCGGCAACCCGCGGAACAGCGCGCGCGTGCCGATGCATCGGGCGCGTCCCTTGAGGCGCAGCCGCGTCTGGCCGCGCTTGCAGGCCTTGGGCCTGGCCTTCGCCGCCACGGGTGCGGATGCGGAGTGCTGCGTCGCGCTCGCAGCCGGGCGAGCGTCGGCCCGGGAGGCTCCGGCCACGCAGAGCACGAACAGGGCGAGGAGAAGGCCCGCGGCCGGGACCCGGCGCGGCAGCGGGATGCGGAGCACGTGCGGGACCGTACCAGCGACCGATTCAGCGCTGGACAGGTCATGGGTGCGCGCGGCCGCGACGACCGCCTCGGTCAGTCGGTTCGGAACCGGGGCGAGAGCGCGTAGCGCAGCAGCACCACGTCCCCGATCTGCCGGACCGCGGCGAGCGGCGCGCGCCGGTCGGGGTTCCAGGGGAAGCGGCCGTCGCTCACGAACCGCGTGGCGCGGGAGTCGCCGACGAAGATGGGAGCGACGACCAGCTGCAGCTCGTCGGCGAGGTTGGCGATCAGGAACTGGGTGTGCACGCTGCCGCCGCCCTCGACCATCAGCCGCCGCACGCCGCGAGCGGCGAGATCCTCGCTGATCGCGCGCATCTCCACCGGCTGGCCACCATCGACCACGGTCGCCACCGCTCCGAGTCGCGAGCGGGCATCGGCCACCCGCGGGCTCGTGCAGTAGACGAGCTTCTCGGCGTCGCCGGTGGTGAAGAAGTCGGCGCGCGCGTCCAGCTCCGCCCGGTCGGTCACGGTGATCTTCATCGGCGAGGGTGCGAGCCCACGCGCCGTCCGCTCGTCGCGGCGCGCCTGCGAACGCACGAGCAGCCGTGGGTTGTCGGTGCGCACGGTGGCCGCGCCCACCAGGATCGCGTCGCAGGAGGCCCGCACGGCGTCGACCCGGTCGAAGTCGGCATCGTTGGACAGCGCGAGGCGCGGCGTCGCGGAACCGAGATAGCCGTCGATCGACACGCTGCAGCTGAGCAGGGTGTACGGGCGGTCAGGCATCGGCGGCTCGGTCCGGCCCCGCGACGACCGGGACCCGATCGGAGAACGGCGCGCCCAGCCACCCCGCAGCCGGGCGGTTGCGACGCAACCAGGCCACCGCGAGGACGGCCGCCCCCGGCAGGCTGGCGACGAGCACCATGACGCCGTAGACGACCGCCGTGGCGACGCCGCGCTCCGCGCCCAGGCCGGCCGCGCCGAACGCCCAGGCCGTCACGCCCTCGCGCGGCCCCCAGCCACCGGCGCTGGGCAGCACCATGGCGAGCATCACGAGCAACGCCAGCGGCAGCATCCTGGTCGCAGGAGCGGTCGCACCCGCGGTCCGCGCGGCGAGCATGAAGGTGACCGTGTGACCCGCGACGACCAGCGCCGACGCGAGCGCAATGCCCAGCCACGCCCTCCGGCCGAGCAGCCCGTCGCGGACGTCGCGGGCCGCTGCACTGCGGATCCGCGCCCACCGGGACGGGCCGCCACCGGTTCGCACGCGGGCCGCCAGCACGACGCCGGTCGCCACCGCGAGCAGCGCGATCGCGACCAGCGGCATGGCCGCCTGCACGGGCGACGGCAGCGCGAGGAGGACGACGATGGTCAGCACGAGCTGGACGATCTGCCCGGCGGAGCGCTCCCAGGCCACGGCCCGCAGGCCACGGCCGACGTCGCCGCCGTCGCGACCGTGACTGATCCCGCGGTGGACGTCACCCACGACCCCGCCGGGCAGCGTGACGTTGAGGAACAGCGAGCGGTAGTACGCCGCGACGGCGGCGCGCAGCGGCAGGTCGAGACCGAGACCGCGAGCCACGAGCTTCCACCGCCAGGCACAGCACACGGTCGTCAGCACAGCGAGCGCCGTGGCCGCCGCCAGCGCCCGGCCGTCGACCGTGCGAACGCCGTCGATGAACGGGCCGGTGCCCAGGCGCCAGACCAGGACCGCGAGCGTCGCGGCGGCGCCCGCGAAGCGGACCCACGTCCACGCGGTCCGGCTCAGCATGCCGCCGCGCCCCCGGTCGAAGCCGGCCGGCGCGGCAGGATCAGCAGGTCGGCGTGGTCCACGGTGACGGCGAGTTCTCCGGCCGTCGCCTGCGCCAGACGCCGGCGGGCGTAGGCTCCGGCCTCGGCGGCCAGCTCGACCTGCTGCTCGCATGCGGCATCGACCCACCCGGTGAACCACTCGGCCGCCAGATCGGCCTGCGCCGCGCCGAGGCGCCAGGGGCTGGGCCTGACGAGCACCTCGGCCCCCAGCCGGCGGAAGCCCTCGACGGCGCAGGCGACGGCATCCGGGCCGAGCAGGCGGCCCCCGCTCGTCATGCGGCGCTGGTGGGCGTCGAACGCGGCGGCCACGCGAGCGTCCAGTGGATCGGCCGGGGTCAGATCGACGCGACCGACGACGGACAGCGTCAGCAGCATGGGACACCCGACGTCGCTGCCGAGGGTCATCAGCCCGTCCAGCTCGTCCGCGGCCAGCAGGTCCAGCAGCGCGGACGCCGTGATGAGGTCCGCGTCGCAGACGTCGCCCAGGTGCAGCCGGGTGATGTCGGACTGCCTCGTCTCGACGGCGACCTCGGCCGCGGCGGGGAGGTCGCCGGCGGCGATCTCCAGCAGGTCGGCGTCCCGGTCGTGCACGACCCAGTGCTGCGGCCCGGGCAGCAGCGGCGCGAGCCATCGGCACATCGCCCCCGTGCCGCAGCCGAGGTCGTGGATCACCAGGCGGCCCGTGGCCGGGAGGCGTCGCCGGACGTGCTCGACGATCTCGGTTGCTCGGGCCGCGGCGTCCGCGGGCTCGCGCAGGGCCAGCCATCGCGAGCTGACGCGGAGGCCCTCGACGGTCATCGCGACACCCCGGCCAGCACGCCGGCGACGATCGACGTCGTGTTCGGCCATCCCGGGAGCGATGCGCGCCGCTCGCGGGCGGCCCGGCGCAGCCGTCCTCGCAGCTCAGCGTCTCCGAGCCATGCCCGCAGCGCGGCCCCGAGTGCCGCAGCGTCGCCGGGCGGGACCAGCAGCCCCGGCCGGACGCCGTCCGCGCCGTGACCGAGCGCCTCCCTCACCCCGCCGACGTCGGCCGCGACGACCGGCAGGCCACGGGCCAGAGCCTCGGTGACGACCATGCCGTACGTCTCGGCACGGGACGCCAGCACCAGCACATCCGCGGCGGCGTAGGCGCGGTCGAGTTCGGAGCCGGTCTGCGGTCCCGGGAAGCACAGCCGGTCGCTCAGCCCGCTGTCCAGTGCGCGGCGGCGGAGTCCCTGCACGAACTCCGGGTCGCGGTCGAGGCTGCCCACGCACACGCAGCGCCACTCCAGGCCCATCGTCGTCGCGAGCGCGTCGAGCAGCACGTCGTGCCCCTTCTCCGAGGTCACCGCCGCAACGCAGAGCAGAGCCCCGGCGGCCGCGGACCCGCGTGCGACCTCGGTGGAGTCGACACCGGGCTCGGCGACGTGCACCCTGTCCGCCGGCAACGCGTACAGCTCCAGCAGCCGGCGCCGGGTCCATGCGCTCGTCGTGACGACGGCCGTGGCGGCCGAGAGCACCTCGCGCTCCCCCGCCCGGGCGTCGCCGGCCCGTCCATCCCCCGGGCGGTGGCCCAATGGCATGTGCACCAGCACGACCAGGCGCAACCGGCTCGCCTGCCCCGCCAGCACCTCAGGGACCGCGGAGGCGACCAGTCCGTCGAGCAGCACCACCGCGTCGTCGGGGATGCGCTGGACGACACCGGCGAGGGCGGCGCGCGACGCCGCGTCGGGCCGCGGCCAGCAGCCGGGCACGGCGTGCTCGTGCACCGCCCAGCCGATCGCCGCGAGTCCGCGGCAGACATGGCGGTCATAGGCGTTCCCTCCGCTCGGACGGGCGGGGTCGTCGATGCCGTCCGGTACGACGACGTGGACCGTCATCACAGCGGCCGCTCGTAGCTCGCCCATGCGATGTGCGACTCGTGCAGCGTGACGACCAGCGCGTCGAGCTCCCGGGCGCTGTCGCCCAGCGCGCCGGCGTGCACGCGGTCCGCGAGGCGATCCGCGACGACGCGGGCGAGCACCTCGGTGGTGGTGTTGATGCCCGCGAAGGCGTCGTCGTCGTCGAGGTTGCGGTAGCCGAGCTCGGCCACGACGGCGTGCAGCTCCGCGGCCGCTCGGCCGATGTCGACCACGATGCCGTCGGCGTCGAGGTCCGCGCGCCGGAACGTGGCGTCGACGACGTACGTCGCGCCATGCAGGCGCTGCGCGGGCCCGAACACCTCGCCGCGCAAGCTGTGGGCGATCATCATGTGATCGCGGACGGTCACGTGGAACACGCTCTACTCCCGGTCGTAGGTGATCGTGTGACAGAGCGCCGGCAGGCTCCCCGCGGCCAGTCGCGCCATCACGCCCGGCAGCTCGCCGAACCGTGACTCCCCGGTGACGAGCGCATCGAAGGCGGGGTCGCGCAGCAGGTCGAGTGCGAGCGTGAGCCGATCGGCCGTCGTGCGGCGCCCGCTGCGGGCCGGGGAGAGGGTGCCGACCTGGCTGGCGCGGATGCCGAGGCGCCCCGAGTGGAATGCGCCGCCCAGCGACAGCCGGACCTCGGCGTCGCCGTACCAGCTGAGGTCGATGACCGTGCCACCGGGCGCGAGCAGGTCGAGCGACCGCTGGAGCCCGGCGGACGTCGCGCTGGCATGCACGACGAGGTCGCAGCCGCCGGCCGCCTCGGCCGGCAGCGCAAAGCCGACATCGAGTGCGTCCGCGACCGCGGCCCGCCCGGGGTCGACGTCGACGAGCGTGACCTCCACCGCCGGGAGCCGGCCCAGCAGGCGCGCGACACAGCAGCCGACCATGCCGGCGCCGACGACGGCGACCCTGTCGCCGAGCAGCGGTGCGGCATCCCACAGGGCGTTGACGGCGGTCTCGACGGTGCCCGCGAGCACGGCCCGGCCCGGCGGCACGCCTTCGGGCACGACGGTCACGGCGCCGGCCGGCACGACGTAGGCCGTCTGGTGGGGGTACAGACAGAAGACCGTGCGGCCGCGCAGCTCCGGCGGCCCCTGCTCCACCGTGCCGACGTTGAGGTAGCCGTACTTGACCGGCCCCGGGAAGTCCCCCTCCTGGAACGGTGCCCGCATCGCGGCATATTGGCCCGGCGGCACACCGCCCCGGAACACCAGCGCCTCGGTGCCGCGGCTGACGCCGGATCGCAGGGTGCGCACGAGCACGTCACCCTCCCCCGGCTCGGGCAGGGTGACCGCGCGGATCTCCCCGCGGCCGGGCGCGCGCAGCCAGAACGCGTGTTCGTCGTCCCGCACGGGCCTCACCTTGCCAGACCTCCGAGTGAGCGGACCTGTCGCAGCGCGGCCCGCTCGCCTCCCCGATCGAGCCGTCCGCGCCGATGCTGCCGGAACGGCGTCTCGAACACCGAGGCGAAGACCCGCGCGAACGCGATCGTCAGCGGCACCACCAGGGCGAGCGAGACGACGAAGGCCGGAACCCCCGGGCGAACCCGGCGGGCCACGACCTCGGACACGACGACGACGATCGGGCCGTGCGTCAGGTAGAGGCTGTAGGACGAGAGGCCGAGGTTGCGCATCGGCCGCGCGTCGAGCAGACGCAGCAGCGCGGCCGCACGTCCGGTAGCCAGGGCGGCGAGCAGGCACGCGACGGCCGGGCCCAGGGCGAGGTCGACCCAGAACAGGTGGTCCAGCGTCCACACCGAGCCCTGCCACCAGATCGTCGCGAGCACGGGAGCTGCGGCCGCAAGCGCGAGCCGGGCCCACGGCCACGACCGGCGAGCCCCGCTCGCACCCACGATCCCCGCGGTCAGGACGCCGACCGCGAACAGTGCGGCGAGGTCGGGTGGAGACTGGATCACGAAGGTGTCCATGCCGGACACGTGCGGACCGAGGATCCCCACCGCCGCCACGACGAGCGTGACGACGGCGACCATGACGACGGCGCCCCAGCGCCGGACCATCAGCAGCAGCAGCGGGAACACGAGGTACAGCTGGGCCTCGACGGCGATCGACCAGAACGATCGGTTGGGGCTCGGCGCACCGATGAGGTTCTGCACCAGCAGCCCGTTGACGACGACCGACTTCGGGCCGGGCACCCCCTGCCCCGGTGGCGGGACGACCAGCCACGCCACCGCGAGGCTGAACGCCAGGGCGGCCCAGTACGGCGGGAGGATGCGCCGGGCGCGCCGGCGGGCGAAGTGCCCGATGCCATCGAGCCGCCACTCGTGGCGGGCCGGCGACAGGGCCAGCGAGAAGCCCGACAGCACGATGAACACGACGACCGCGAACCGCCCGTAGATGAACCAGCCGGCCCAGAACGGCGCGCGGTCCACCGGGTAGCCGGGGAATGCGCGCAGGAAGACGTGGTTCACCACCACGAACAGCGCGGCCACGCCCCGCAGGCCGTCCAGGCCGGTCAGGCGCTCTCGCGGACGACCGGCGAGTGCAGTTGGATCGACACTCACGACGGGCTACCGGGTCGCCGGTTGCGAGCCGAACGCAGTGAGGAAGCGGTCGCGGAAGGCGCTCATCGGCCAGACCGGCGCCCGCGAGCCGGGCTGCAGCCCGCCATTCCAGCCCCACCCCGCGATCCGGTGCAGCACCGCCGGGTCGTGGGCGATGACCGAGATCGGCACGTCATGGCTGGCACCCTGCCCGGTGATGAGCGTCGCGGGCTGATGATCGCCCAGGACGACGAGCACGAGCTTCGTCGTCGCCGTAGTGCTGCACGAACGAGACCAGCGCGCTCAGGGAGTATTCGATCGACCGGCCGTATGCCGCACGTGCCCGCCGGGGATCGCTGAAGAGCGCGGCCTTCGTCGACTCGTCCACGGGAAGGCGGTTGAAGATCGAGCCGTCGCCCACGTCGCGCCAGCCGATCAGCCGGGGGATGCGCGTCCACGGTATGTGGCTCGACACGAGGTCGACCTCTGCGAAGACGCGGCGGCGGTCGCGCCTGGCGAGCTCGAGGCGCTGCAGCCCCGCGAGGACGTACTGGTCGGGCATGTTGGCGTAGCCGAAGCGCGGGCCGCGATACCCGACGTTGCCGCGAGTCGTAGACCTTGTCGTAGTGGTAGAACGACGACCCCGGCCGCCATGTGCGGTTGTTCGACGGCACGTCGTCGACGGTTCGCCACCCGGCCCGCCCGAAGGCCTGGCTGAGGGTGAAGCGGTCGGTCGCGACGAGCTGGTCGTAGCGGCGCTGGCTGTCGACCCAGACCCCCGACTGCGTGGTGGAGTGCGCCAGCCAGCTGATGCCGCCGAACGTCGGTGAGGTGAGGAAGGCGCTCCGGGAGGCGAAGCCGGCGGCCTGCAGTCGCCTCGTCCCACTGGCGAGAACGGCATCGACCTGGGGCGAGAACGAGGAGCCCTGGACCGCGACCTTGCCGTAGCTCTCGACGAACGCGACGATGACGTCCTTGCCGCGCAGGCCGGTCAGCAGCTGGTCGCCCGGAGTGTCGCGGAAGCGGTCGTGGCTGATCTCCTTGGCGAAGATCGCCGGGTCGCGAATGTCGGCCCACACCACGCGCACCTTGTCGACGACCAGGCCGGCGGCGCTCGTGGAGGCGATCGGCGTGTGAGAGACGAGCTGGGCGCCGAACACCCAGCAGAGCGCCCAGACGACGCCCAGCGCCGTCACGGCCTGGAGCGACCACCGCCGGTGACCGGCCGCCACCCGGGTCAGCCGGAGCAGCGCCAGCGTCGTGAGGACGACGAGGGCGACGGCGAGCACGACCGCGCCGACGGCGACCAGGTTCGCCTCCGTCCGGCCGATCGAGGCGCGCAGCGTCTCGATCCCGATTCCGGCGTAGCTCGAGTCGTTGTGCGGGTCGAACGGCCGGTCGAAGGTCGTGAAGAACCCGATGTCGAGGATCTTCACGATGACCAGCAGACCCAGAGCCGGTCCGACGACCCATGCGAGGACGCGCCTGGCGGTGGCGGGCAGGACGAGGGCCAGGGCGATGACGACGATGCCCTCGAGCGGGAGCCGCGCGAACGCGCTCGGCGTGAGACGACTCGGCTGGTCCGGAGCCACAAGGGCGAGCGACACGAGCAGCGCGGCGAGGATCGTCAGCACGACGGCGACGCTCGTTCGCACCCGCCGCCGTCCGGGACCGGCGGGAGTGGCGGGCGCGGACGGCCGTCGCCGCCACAGCCACCACACGTCGCGGCCGAACGACTCGGCGAGCAGGGCAAGAGCGACGACGAGCGCGGTCTGGATCACGGCCGGCGGCAGGACGTCGGCGGCCGCGACGGTCAGCACGATCCCCTGCGTCGCGGCGACGACCTTGCGCCAGTAGCGCGGAGGCAGCGGCTCACGCAGCCACGGCAGTGCCCACCCGGCTGCGAGGAACACGTAGCGCGCCGCGCCGATCGCGAGGACCCACGCGCCGGCCGAGCGGGCGACGTACACGCTGAGGACGAGGATCAGGAACGCGTCGACCTCCGCGTCGAAGTGCGCGCCCAGCGTCGCCGCCGTCCTCGTGCGCCGCGCGACCCATCCGTCGACTGCGTCCAGCACGAGCGCGGCGACCGAGAGGGACACCAGCATCGTGACCGCCGCGGGCTGGACGAAGGAGTCCGCGACCAGCGCCGCGACGCCGGCGACGAGCGTGGCCCGAGCGAGGGTCACCCAGTCGGCGGGGCTCAGCCGGTCGCGCCGGTGGCGAGAGAGGCCGTGCGCGAGCGAGGCATTCGTGATCACCCCGCAGGTCATCCCGACGACCCAGCCGGCGGCGCTGAGTCCGGCGCCGCTGACGGCAACGGCCCCCGCGAGTGCGGCGATCGTCAGCACCAGGGCGATGAGTCCGGTCAGCGGGCCGGCCTGAACCGTACGCATCATGCGCCGGAGTCAGGAGGGATCGGTCGTCGTCGGCGCCCGGGCGGCGGCTGCTGCTGCATGCTTGGGCTCCATGCTTACCAAGACGCCGGCAGCATCGCGAACCTTCCCGTGAAGCAGGACGACCGCGCTCCATTCGACCAGGCCCTCCAGCGAGCCCGCCGGTCGGCGTACGCGCCCGGCGAGTTCGTCGAGCAGGAGAGCTTCATGCGCGCCGGAGAGATCCGGGCCCTGGCGCGTCAGGCCGGGATCGCTCCCGGGGTCTGCGTGCTGGACGTGTGCTGCGGAATCGCCGGGCCCGGGCGGTTCATCACGCGGGAGCTGGGCTGCACCTATCTGGGGGTGGACCTCAGTTCCAGCGCCATCGAGATCGCACGTGAGCGTGCCGGCGACCTTCCCTGTCGCTTCGAGGTCTCCCGAGTCCCCCCGGTCCCGCCCGGCACGTTCGACGTGGTGCTCCTGCTCGAGACCATGCTCGCCTTTCCCGACAAGGAGCCGCTGCTTCAGGAGATATCCCGGGCGCTCCCGGCCGGCGGGCGGTTCGCCTTCACGATGGAGGAGGGCGCTGCCCGCTCACGGAGGCAGAGCGGGAGCGCATGCCGGACGCCGACACGGTCTGGCTCACGCCGCTGCAGGAGATGCTCACGTGCCTCGATCGGGCCGGGCTTGTGGTCCGAAGGCAGGAGGACTGCAGTCAGGCGCACCGCGCGGTGGCTGATGCGTTGATCGACGCGTTCGCCGCCGACGCCACGCACATCGCCGAGCAGATCGGACGCCGGGCACTGGAGGACCTGCTTGACGCCCACCGGCTCTGGAGCGACTGGCTGCGGGAAGGACGGGTCCGCAAGTTCGCGGTCGTCGCGGAGAAGGCTCCCTGACGGCGTCAGGCGAACGATCAGCCGCTCACGTTCGCAGAGCTCGCCGAACTCGCCTCGAGCGCCCAGATCTTCGTGCGGCGCGCCGTGACGGTGCCGGCCGGGCTCGGCGTGGCGGATGACTGGCATTGCACCGCGAGCGTCGATCCCGCATCGGTCGGTCCGAGCACGCCGATGAACGGGAACGGCGCTCGTGCCACGTCCCCGGGCTGGTTGAAGCCCATGAAGGCCGTGACCTCGTCGACGAAGAAGTCCGCGGAGCCGTTCGGCGTGCGGAACCGCAGGTCGCAGGTGATGAGGTTGTCCACGTTGCTCTGGTCGGACCCGATCAGCGTGCGCCCCTGAACCATCCAGGCCGAGCCGGCGGGAAGCGTCAGCGTCGCGATCGTCACGGGCGTGGTGCCAAAGGCCTGAACGCCGTCGCGCGTGGCCTCGATCACCGTGGCGGTTCCAAAGCTTCCGCGCGTCCCCTTGTCGCCCGTGGGGCCGGGCGGGCCGACGTCGCCGGTCGTGCCCTGCACGCCTGCCACCCCGCGCGACCCCTGCAGGCCGGCGGCCCCGGTGTTCCCCTGCGCTCCCGCAGGTCCGGTCGTCCCCCGCAGCGCTGCTCGTGCGGACGGACTGAGGTCGGCGATCCGGATCGTCCCATTCTTGATCTGCTTGCTCGTGATCAGCGATGCCCCGACCGCCGACCCGCTCAGAGCGACCAGGAGGGCGAGCACGCCGATCACGATGCCGGGAGTCGGTCGCCTGATCCGCCGGAGTCTCATCCCGTCACGACCTGATCCGAACGCGACGTCACGGGCAGCGCCTCGATCTGCGTGTGGGACGCGGAGATCGCGTTCGCAGGACTCACCGCGACGTTCGCGCCGCAGACGACACTCACGACGGCGTCCGTTCCGGCACCGGCGACCGTCGCCTCGAGCGGAAGCGTGACACTGCTGGCGCCGCCGTTGGAGAAGAAGCCCATCACCGAGTTCGTCAGGTCGACGGTCGCCGACGGGATACCCAACGAAGGGGAGTACCGGAGCTCGCAGGTGACGAGATTGTCGGCGTTTCCCTGGACCGAATCGATCACCGTCTTGGCCCGGATCGCCCACTGTCCGGTCGGGTTGGTGTCGGGAATGATCATCGCGTCGATCTGGGTGAGGGGGGCGAACGCAACCGAAGTGGGGTTGGCGCTCACGGCGGTCAGGCCGCCGTGCCCGAGCCCCGTGTCCCCTGTCGGACCGGTCTGGCCCTTACCGCCTGCCACGCCGGTGGCGCCCTTGCGCCCAGCCGGACCCTGCGGCCCCCGCGCCCCGGCGGCCCCGGGCGACCCGGCGCCGCCTGCCGGTCCCACCGCGCCGACGAGCGCGGCTCGGGCCGACCGGCTCAGATCGGCGAGCCGGATCGTCCGGTCCTTGATCTGCTGCGAGGTGACGAGCGAGGCCGCGAGCGCGGGTCCGCTGAGCGCCACCACCAGGGCGAGCACGCCGAGCACCTGCCCGCCGCTGGGACGCCAGGATCGAGAGCGCCTGAGCCGGCTCATCCGGTCACCGTGTCCCCGGTCGTGGCGCTGAGCTCGACGGCCACGATCTTCGTCATGAAGGCCCGCACCGCGTTGGCCGGCGTCGGCGGGTCCGACAGCTTGCACCTGAGCACCGCCGACCGGCCGATGTTCAAGGACACCGCCTGCAGCCGCAGGGCGGCGCGACTGGCATCGCCCTTCTGGTTGAAGCCGACGTACGCGAACGCGACGTCGCCACTGAACTGGGCGCCGTCAGAGGGCCGAACCACGAGGAGCTCGCACAGGACCTGGTTGTCGACGTTGTTCTGGATCGAGTCGATCAGCGTCCGTGCGTGGATCGAGAGCTGCTTGCCGTCCGGGGGCGTGAGCGTCGCGAGCGTCGTGAAGCCGGTGCCGAGGACCACCTCGCCGTCACGCCTCGCCTCGAACGTGCGGCCGAACCCGTTCGGTCCGGGCCCCCCTCCGGACCCCGTGTCGCCCTTGGGTCCGGGCGGACCACGGTCGCCCTTCGCGCCATCGGGCCCGACCTCCCCCTGCGGCCCTGCGGGACCTGCGACGCCGGCGACCCCTTGGCGCCCGGCCGGGCCGGTCCGCTTCAGCGCCTTCCGCGTCGCCGGGCTCAGGTCGGCGAGCCGGATGGTCCCGTCCTTGATCTGCCGCCTCGTGACGAGGGACGCTGCGACAGCGGTTCCGGTCAACGCGACGATCAGTGCGATCGCGCCGAGCAGAACTCCGCTGCCTGGTCTCCGCCTTCGCATCCGAAACCCTCGGTCGTCCTAAGGGCCTGTCATGCGACCGTAGTCCAAGCCCGGCGCGTGTCAATGTCTTCGGGAGCGGGCGCGGGCACGGGTGTCGTGCCCGCGCGCAGCGATCAGCTCAAGGTGCGGAGGATCACGACGACCCATGCCGAGCACCAGGTTCGCGGATGCTCCGACTTCTGTCACCCACGCCACCCCCGGGCACATCGGTAGCTCCCCGGACCGGCTGCCGGGGGGTTCACAGGCGGAAGCGTGGATGCTCAGGCGGCGACGCAGCGCGCGGACGAGCCGGATCGTCAGGCGGTGAGCTCGGACTTGCGCTTGAGGATCTCACTGGACATCTCGGCCAGCGCCTCCGGAGATCGCTGTGCGCGCACGGCGATGCGCGCCAGCTCGCGGCGCGCGCTCTCCGCAGCATCCTCCAGCGCGTCCTCCCACTCCGTCAGCTGATCCTGCCCGCGATCGGCGATCTCCTTGCTGGCCTCACTGATCCTGTCCATCGCATCCTCGATCGCGGCGCGGCTCTCCTCGGTGGCCTTCTCACGAGCCTTCCTCAGATCCTTCAGCGCGTCCTGCAGGTGATCGAGCGAGCTCTTCCGCGCGTGGCTCCTCGCGGGCGCGCCCTTGGCAGCGGTCGACGACATCACGCCTCCTTCAGTTCGGGTTGGCTGCCCTCGGCAGCAGGAGAAACGAGTCTGTCCCCGATCCCCGCATCCGTCATCCGTGGTCCCCCACACCGAGCGCGGAGAGACCCGAGTTCCCCCAGCCTGCTCCGGCTGCCACCCGTGCATGCGTTGCGCGGCTCGCCACGCGGACTGGTGGTCCAGGTCGTCGGGCTCGCGGTCGGAGGCAACCGAAGGCCGTCCTGATGATCCAGCGAGGCGTGTCCGGACGGCGGGGCCGCAGGCGGCCCCAGAAACGCCGAGGGCCCCGGTGGAACGGGGCCCTCGACAGTCGGGGAGACAGGATTTGAACCTGCGACCGCCCGGCCCCCAGCCGGGTGCGCTACCAGACTGCGCCACTCCCCGTGGCCTACTGCATCCGCCAGAGCGGGCGACGGGAATCGAACCCGCCCTAGAAGCTTGGAAGGCTTCTGTGCAACCACAACACTTCGCCCGCCAGGGAGGTGAAGGGTACCGCGGGGGCCATCGGCGTGGCCGTCCGGTCACGACCTGCACCGTCTGAGCCGGGTTCGAGCGTCACGGCGAGCGTCGCTCCTCGGCCGGGACGTTGCCGCTCTCGTCCACCATCGACTCTCGCGGCCACGGGCCGTCCCAGTTGTCCAGCGTGCCGTCGAGCGTCACGACCGAGCCGCTGAGCTCGCGTCCGAGTGGGCTCGCCAGCAGCGTCACGAGCCATGCGAACTCGTCCATCGTCCCCAGGCGCTGCAACGGCACGGTCGCGGCGGCGCCCTTCCACATGATCTCCGGGTACTTGCGCAGCGACTCCGTGTCGAAGCGCCCGATCGCCGCGGCGACGACGGCGATGCCGCGACCTGCCCAGCGCAGCGCCTGCTCGCGCGTCATCGCCTCGACCGCCGCCCGCGCCGCACCGGTGTGCGCGAGCGCCGGATAGCCGTGGTGGGGCGAGACGGTGATGTTCACGACCGTCCCCCCGTCCGCGCCGAAGCCTGCCGCGACGGCCGCCTCCGTCATCGCCCTGGTGCCCTCGACGTTGAGCCTCCAGACGGCGGCCCAGCCCTTGGCGCTGAGATCCTCGGCCGGGACGAGGTACTGGCCGCCGGCATTGTTCACGAGCACGTCCAGGCGTCCGTGGCGCTCGATCGCGGCGCCGACGATCCCAGCGGCGCCCTCGGGCTCGCGGATGTCGCCGGCGACGATGCTGCAGCGCTCGCCGATCTGCGGCGCGGCCTCCTCGAGCACCTCGGCCCGGCGCCCTGCGATCACGACGGTCGCCCCCGCCGCGTGCAGCTCGCGCGCGGCGTGGCGACCGAGGTTCGTTCCGCCGCCGGTGACCAGCACGACACGCCCGTCGAGCAGGCCCGGGGCGAAGATCTCACTCGTCTGGGGCACGCGCGCCGACCCTACAGGCGCCTCGCGGAGGGCGCGGGCGTCACACTTGGGGTGATGCCGCCCGAGGCTCCATTCGCCGGCCCGCTCTCGGCCCTGCTCGAGGGCGAAGCCGTCACCGCGATCGACGGCGGGCTCGCCACGCAGCTCGAGGCCCAGGGCTTCGATCTCTCCGACGACCTGTGGTCCGCCCGGCTGCTGCGCGACGACCCGACGGCCATCGAGGACGCCCACCTGGCCTACCTGCGCGCGGGGGCGCGGATCGTCATCAGCGCGAGCTACCAGGCGAGCGAGGAGGGCTTTGCCGCGGCGGGCATTCCCGCGGGCGAGGCGGCCACCCTGCTGCGGCGCAGCGTCGAACTCGCCCGCGACGCGGTCGTCAGGTTCGGCGCCGAGTGCCCCGATGCCCCCCGCGCGCTGGTTGCGGCGTCCGCCGGCCCGTACGGCGCGATCCTCGCCGATGGCCAGGAGTACACCGGCGACTACGGCGATGCGACGATCGCCGTTGTCGAGGCCTTCCACGAGCGGCGGCTTCGCACGCTGCTGCAGGCGAGGCCCGACTGCGTCGCGTGCGAGACGATCCCGCGCGCCGACGAGGCGGCCGCCCTGGCGCGCGTCCTGGATCGCCTCGAGGGCCCGGAGGCGTGGATCTGCTTCTCCTGCGCGGACGGCCGCACGACCTGCCACGGCGAGCCGATCGAGGAGGCCGTCGCTGCGGCGACCGCCAGCCCGCGCGTGGTCGCGGTCGGCGTGAACTGCACCGCGCCCGAGCACGTCGAGGAGCTGCTGACACGCGCGGCGCGCGTGACGGACCGTGCGCTGATCGCCTATCCGAACAACGGCCGCGTCTGGGATGGCGCGCGGCGCGTGTGGACCCAGGCCGGCATCGCCGCGTTCCCGCAGGCCACGGTGGATGCGTGGACAGCGGCCGGGGCGCGCCTCGTCGGCGGATGCTGCGGCATCGGGCCAGACGGCGTCGCCGGGATCGCGGCCATGACGCGGGCGACGCGGTGAGCGCCGAGCCAGGCCCCGGCGCTCGCGCGCGACGCGTGGCCGGCACCGCGCTGGCCGTGATCGGGGCGCTGCTGCTGCTCGACGTCGCGCTGACGCTCGCCTGGCGTGAGCCCGTCACGTGGCTGATGGATCGCCGCGAGCAGCCGCGCCTGGAGCGCGGGCTGACCGCACTGGACCGCTCGTTCGCGCCGGCGCTCCCGGCGCAGGCGCCGGCGGCGCCGCGCATGGCGCTCGCCGCCCAGGCGCTCGGCCGCCGCCTGCGGCCCGGCGATCCGCTGGGCCGCATCGACATCCCGCGCATCGGCGCGCGCTTCGTCGTCGTCCAGGGCACGGCCGGAGCCGACCTGCGCGCCGGCCCGGGTCACTACACCGCCACCGCGCTGCCCGGTCAGCGCGGCACCGTGGGCCTCGCCGGGCACCGCACGACGCATCTGCAGCCGTTCCGCTCGATCGACGCGCTGAAGCCCGGCGACCGGATCGTGATGACGATGCCCTACGGGCGGTTCACGTACCTCGTGCGCGGGACGCGCATCGTCGAGCCGTCGGCCGTCAACGTCCTCGCGCGCTCGCGCGGGACCGAGCAGATCGTGCTGACCGCCTGCCATCCGCTCTACTCGGCGGCGAAGCGGATCGTCGTCTTCGGCCGGCTGGCGAAGGCGCAGCCGCTCGGCGTCGCGGCCTGAGCGCCCGCGGCCCTACCCGAGCGTGCGGTCCAGCCGGATCGCCGCGCTGACGAGCGCCAGGTGGGTGAACGCCTGCGGGAAGTTCCCGAGCTGCGCGCCCGTCGGCCAGATCTCCTCGGAGTACAGGCCGAGATGGTTCGCGTAGGTGAGCATCTTCTCGAAGACGAGCCTTGCCTCGTCGACGCGCCCCGCCTGCGCGAGCGCGTCGACGTACCAGAACGTGCACAGCGAGAAGGTCCCCTCGCCGCCGCGCAGGCCGTCGGGCGAGGCCTCGGGGTTGTAGCGGTAGACGAGGCTGTCGGAGACGATCTGCTCGTTCATCGCGTCGAGCGTGGAGATCCACATCGGGTCGCGCGGGGCGATGAAGCCGACCTGCGGCATCTTCAGGATCGACGCGTCGAGCACGTCGCTGCCGTAGTGCTGCACGAAGGCGCCGTGCGCCCCGATCTCCGGGTTGAACCCGCGCTCCATGACCTGCTCGTAGATCGCGTTGCGCTCGGCCATCCAGCGCTCGACGTCGCCCGGTATCGCGTGATGGTTCGCCAGGCGGATCGCGCGATCGAAGGCGACCCAGCACATCAGGCGCGAGTAGACGAAGTCCTTGGGCCCGCCGCGCGTCTCCCAGATCCCGGCGTCGACGCTGTCCCAGTTCTCGCACAGCCAGTCTGCGACGCCGCGCAGCTTCTCCCATGCACGGTGGCTCACCCTGCGCCCGCTCGGCATGTTCATCTCGCCGAAGTACAGCGCGTCGAACGCCTCGCCGTAGATGTCGAGCTGCAGCTGATCGGCCGCGCCGTTGCCGATCCGCACCGGCGCCGCGCCCTCGTAGCCGCTGAGGTGGTCGAGCGTCTCCTCCACCAGGTCGGACGACCCGTCGACGCGGTACATGATCTTCAGCGGCCCGGAATCCTCGCCGGCCTGCTCGTTCACGCGGTCGCTGAGCCAGCGCAGGAAGGCGTCGGCCTCCTCCTCGTAGCCGAGCGCCATCAGCGCGCCGACGGAGAACGACCCGTCGCGCACCCAGGTGTAGCGGTAGTCCCAGTTGCGCTCCCCGCCCGGCTCCTCGGGCAGCGCGGCCGTCGGCGCCGCGACGATGCCGCCGGACGGCGCGTACGTCATGAGCTTCAGCGTGATCGCCGAGCGATGGACCATCTCGCGCCAGCGCCCGCGGTACGTGCAGCGGCCCATCCACTCGCTCCAGAACGTGTTCGTCTCGGCGAACAGCGCCGGGGCGACGTCGCGCGGCATCTTGCCCGGCTCACGGTCATCGGGGCTCGTCTCGAAGATCGCCCCGAGCCGCTCGCCGGCCTTCAGCGTGAAGCGGCTCGTCACATCGTTTCCGTCGGCCTCGAGCATGCAGCCGGTCCACAGCGACGTCGTCATCTCCGGTGTCGCGAACGTCGCGTGGTGATCGGTCAGCAGGAGCGAGTGCTCCTCGCGGCCGTAGTCGAAGCGCGGGCGGCATTCGAGCTCGAACTCGACCTCGCCCCGCACGACCTGGATCAGCCTCACGATCCGGTGGTGGTCGGTCGCCTGCGTGGGCTCGTGGACGGGCATGAAGTCGACGACCTCGGCCACGCCGTCGGAGGTCAGGAAGCGCGTGACGAGGATCGCGCTGCTGGGCAGGTAGAGCTGCTTGACGACGACCTCGTCGGCGACCGCGGCGATCCGGAAGAAGCCGCCCTTCTGCTGATCGAGGATCGACGCGAAGATGCTCGGCGAGTCGAAGCGCGGCGCGCAGAACCAGTCGATCGAGCCGTCCGTCGCGACCAGCGCCGCCGTCTGCAGGTCCCCGATCAGGCCGTGTTCGGAGATCGGCGTGTGACGAACGGCGGCAGGATCGGCCATCTGCGCGATCCTACTGAGCGGGGGACCGAGGAATCGAACCTCGAGCAAGGGTTTTGGAGACCCCTATGTTGCCGTTACACCAGTCCCCCAGCGGGGTTGGTCAGGATAGCCAGCACGCGCCCTGAACGTCCGTCCGCCCGGCCATGACCGACCACCCCGCCCACGAGCATCACGACCACAGCCACGGCGTCGGCGTGCACACCGACACGCGGATGCTGGCGGTCGCGCTGGGCCTGAACCTCGCCTTCATGCTCGTCGAGGTCGTCACGGGGATCCTGGGCTCGTCGCTCGCCCTGCTGTCGGACGCGGCGCACATGCTCACCGACGCGGTCGCGATCGGGCTCGCGCTCGTCGCGGCCCGCCTGGCGCAGCGCCGGCCGGCGGGATCGATGACGTTCGGCCTCGGGCGTGCCGAGATCCTCTCGGCGCAGGCCAACGGGCTGACGCTGCTGATTCTCGGCGGGCTGATCGCCGTCGAGGGCGTGGTGCGCCTGTTCAACCCGCCGGTGGTCGACGCGAGCCTCGTGCTGGTGATCGCGCTGGCCGGCCTGCTCGTGAACCTCGGAGCCGC
This sequence comes from uncultured Solirubrobacteraceae bacterium, assembly GCA_963817295.1. Taxonomy (GTDB): domain Bacteria; phylum Actinomycetota; class Thermoleophilia; order Solirubrobacterales; family Solirubrobacteraceae; genus F1-60-MAGs163. The sequence continues at coordinate 218,294 of CAWFOF010000008.1, forward strand.
GTGGGCGCTGTCGCGCGCCAACCGCGAGAGCCTGAACGTCGAGGGGGCGTTCCTGCACAACCTGATGGATGCGCTGGCGTCGATCACGACGGCGATCGCCGCGATCGTGATCCTCGCCACCGGCTTCAACCGTGCCGACCCGATCGCCTCGCTGCTGATCGTCATCCCGATGGCGATCTCCGGCTGGCGGCTCGTGCGTGCGAGCACACGCGTCTTCCTGGAGGCCGCGCCGGCGGGGCTCGACCCGCAGGAGGTCGGGATGACGATGGCCGCGAGCCCCCACGTCGTCGAGGTCCACGACCTCCACGTGTGGGAGATCACCTCGGGCTTCCCGTCGCTGTCCGCACACGTGCTCGTCCGTGAGGGCTGCGACTGCCACGAGCATCGCCGCAGGCTGGAGATGCTGCTGCGCGAGCGCTTCGGGATCGTCCACACGACGCTGCAGGTGGACCACGAGCACACCGACCGGCTGCTCGAGATCACGGACGAGCGCGAGCGGCAGTGAAGATGGAGGCCCGGTTTCGCCGTCGGCTGGAGCGGCTTCCGGGCTGGCTGCAGCGTCTGGTGGAGATCGGGGCGCTGCCGTCCGACTCGGCCGAGCTCCGCGCTCGAAAGTCGGTGCTGGTCCTGTCGTCGACGTTGATGGCCAGCCTCGCGCTGATCTGGGTCGTGACGTACGCGATCCTCGGGCTCTGGGTCTCGGCGGCGATCCCGTTCGTCTACCAGCTCGCGTCGGCGGCCAGCATCTACACGTTCGCGCGAACCCGCCGCTATCTCCTGTTCCGCGAGAGCCAGCTCGGCATGAGCCTCGTGCTGCCGTTCGTCCTGCAATGGAGCCTGGGCGGCTTCGAGACGTCCTCCGCGGTGTGCCTCTGGGGCATCACGTCACCGCTGGGGGCGCTCCTCTTCGTGGGGGCACGCCGGGCCGTCCCGTGGTTCATGGCCTTCTTCGGGCTCGTCGTGTTCTCCGCCGCGATCGACTCCACCCTCGCGGCCCACGCGCCCGACATCCCGCAGGGGGTCGTCGTCGCGTTCTTCGCGCTCAACATCCTCGGCGTCGGGGCGACGGTGTTCGCGCTGCTCCAGTACTTCGTCCGGGCGCGCGAGCGCGAGCAGGAGAAGTCCGAGCGCCTCCTCCTGAACGTCCTGCCCGAGCCGGTCGCGGCGCGCCTCAAGGAGCAGGACGGGACGATCGCCGATGCCTTTCCCGACGTCACGGTGCTGTTCGCGGACATCGTGGGCTTCACGCCGCTCTCGGAGCGGCTCTCCGCGTCGGAGCTGGTGTCGCTGCTCGACCGCGTTTTCGCACGCTGGGACGCCCTCGCGGCCGATCACGGCGTGGAGAAGATCAAGACGATCGGCGACGCGTACATGGTCGCGGGGGGAATCCCTGTTCCGCGGGCCGATCACGCCGAGGCGATCGCCGAGCTGGCGCTGGCGATGGGCCCGGAGCTGGCGAGCTGCACGGCCGAGACCGGCGTGCCGCTGGACGTGAGGATCGGCATCGACAGCGGGCCCGTGGTCGCCGGCGTCATCGGGCGGGCGAAGTTCATCTACGACCTCTGGGGCGACACCGTGAACACCGCCAGCAGAATGGAGTCCCACGCCCTGCCCGGCACCATCCAGGTGACCGAACGGGCCTACGAGCGTCTGCGGCACGGCTTCGAGCTGCGCACGCGCGGCACGATCGAAGTCAAGGGCAAGGGCCCGATGACCTGTTACCAGCTCATCGGGCCGGCGAGCAGCTCTCCCTAGGCCTGGGCTCGGCGCCCTGCGCCGTCGCCGACGAGTTCCTCCAACGCGGTGGCCGCGAGGTTCGGCGTGTCGATCTGCGCAAACGCATGGGCGATCCGTTCCGCTCCATGCCGCATCCCGATGGCGGTCTGCACCGCCGTGTAGAGCCGGTCGGGGCGCAACCTTCGGGTCGGGAGCCTGACGCCGGCGTGCGCGGTCTCGACGCGACGGGCCACCTCGGGTTGGTCGCGCCCGAAGGGGATCGCCACGACCGGCACGCCGTGCGCGAGTGCCTTCTGGGTGATCCCCATCCCGGCGTGGCACACGACGCAGGCCGCGCGGTCGAGCACCGGAGCGTGTGGGATGAACCGCTCGATGTGGACCCGGACCGGCGCCCGGAATCCGGATGGGTCGATGTCGGCCGTTGTGATGATCACATCGAATGGCCGGCCCTCGAACGCTTCGCAGGCGACCTCGACGATCCGGCTGTCGTTCTGGAAGAGCGTGGAGCAGTTGACGAGCACGAGCGGGCCCGGCAGATCGTCGAGCCATGCCGGAACCTTCGCTGGAGGCTCCCACGTGCCCGGCCCGACGAGCCGGACCTTGGCGGGCCAGTCCGAGCGTGGGTACTCGAACGGCTCGGCGGTGTAGGCGAGCACGAGCGTGGCGGCGAGGTAGAAATCGGCGACGGTTCGCATCGGAGCCAGGCCGAGCTCGACGCGGAGCGGGTTGACGTGCGAGGCGATCAGCCGCGCGAGACTCCCGAGCGCGACCCGCGACGCGATCCCGTCGCGGAGTCGGCCGATGGCGTCGTTGCGCGGCGCGAGCCCGAGTCCGAACGGCGGGGCGTCCCGCGATGGCAGCGGCACCGGGGATGGAACGCAGAATGCCCACGGAAGCCCGGACCGCTCAGCCGCGGCGGCCGCTCCCCACGACGTCTCGTCGACGAGCAGTACGTCAGGATGCTCCACCGCGATCGCCCGCTGAAGGTCGGGGACCTGGAAGCGGGCTCGCTCGCCGAACTGGCCCAGCCCGGCGAGCAGCGCTCCGAAGCGGGTGCGCGCGCGCCAGTCCTGCGGCTCGAAGTCGACGATCTCAGCGGCGAGGGGTTGAGCATCGATGCCGAGCGACCGCAGCAGCTCGACCTCCTCGGCGCCTGTGCGAACTGTGACGCGGTGCCCGCGGCGCACGAGCTCCTGAAACGTCGAGATCAGCGGGTAGAGGCGACCGGGGACCGGCTCCACGTAGGCGAGAAAGACCGCCATCGCACGCTACGCGGCCGCCGGCTCGAAGTCGCGGCCGAGTCGGCGGGCGCGCTTCAGATAGCCATCGATCGTCGCCTGGTCCGTGACGGCGGCACCGTAGAAGTAGACGTGCTCGACCTCCTGGACGCCCGGGTAGCGCAGGCTCCAGTCGCCGATGATGCGACGCATCGGTTCCTCCCAGCCCGCCTCGTAGTCCTCCTGGCTGAAGAGCGTTGAAGTCATCACGAGTGCCTTCCGGTGGTGCAGCAACGCGATCCGCCCCCTCACGTTGCCCTCCCAGCCGTCCTGGTCGAGTTCGAACGCGTTGCCATAGCTGAACACACGTTCGAACCACCCCTTCAGGATCGCCGGGAAGCCGAGCCAGTAGACGGGTGCGATGAACGCCATCGCGTCCGCATCCGCAACGCGTCGCCAATGCTCAGCGGCGTCCTTGGGGCCGTGCTCGCGGACCATCTGGGCGATCGCCCGGTCGTCCTTGCCGCTCATGGCGCGGCGCGCGAGAAACCGCTTGAGCGGATTCGCGGTGCTTTCCAGGACCGCCCGGCGCGGGTTCCACCGTTCGAGGACATCGGCGGGCATGTCCGGGTGCATCCACGTCGCCAGGTCGGCCATGGTGAACACCGGGTCGAACTTCACGGCGTAGAGATCGAGCACGTCGGGGACATGTCCCCCCTCCCGCAGGCCCCTGGTGAACTCGTCCAGCACGGCGTGGCAGAACGACTTGGGGTTGGGGTGCGCATAGACGGTGAGAACGCGCATGCCTCAGGCTCCTCTGCCTCAGTGCTTGCTGTGTTTGATCGCGATCCCGCCGAACAATGCGAGCGCGTCGACATGCAGGGTCGGGGCGTCGGCGGCGAGGTCGGTGCTGGTGTCGGTCTTGTCGTCGACGCCGGCGAACAGCGGTGTGCTGCTGGTGGTGATCCGCCAACCGCGGGGGACGAGGATGTCGATGCCGCCGAACGCCGCGGTCGCGGTGATCGTCGCGCCGCCGGGTGCGGGCGTTGCTCGTCTGAGGTCCAGCGTGACGCCGCCGAAGATCGCGGTGAGCGATGCGCTGTGGAACTGCTGGGAAGCACTGGCGACGTTCGGGCCGCCGAAGATCCCCGTCGCCACGATCGTGTCGTCGCGGTCGACGCCGGCCGGCAGTGTGCCCACGCCTCGCCGGTGACTCAGGAGCAGCAGTCCCGCGACGATGACCGCAATCGGCCAGACATAGCTCCACGCATTGCCGTGCACGGCGTCGGTGGTGAACAGAAGCAGGACGCCGCCTGCGACGATCAGCAGCAGCGGACCCGTGAGCGACCTCGGTCGCTGCGCGAGTTGCAGAAGGCCGAGCGCGACGATGGCCATCGGCCACCAGTGGTCGATCGCGCTACTCGCATCGAGCACGCCGGCGCTGTCGAGCAGGAACAGCACACCCACGGCGACGACGACGAGCCCCAGCAGGATCCGGCCGATGTTCGCCACCGGGCGGTGACGACCCGCAGGATGGTCAACGGACGACGACGTGGTCACGGTTCCTCCCAAGCGTCATGGAACACCACGCGACCGGCGCGGCGCTGGCATCACGATCCTCGCGCGCACCGCGGTCCGCCGCATCGGTGCTCACCCCTCGCTGCGCTGCGGTGTTCCACGCACAACGCCCAACCCGAGCGGGCGCGTTCTGCAGTGTGTTCTGCGATCTCCCCTGAGGGTCATGCGGGCGGAGGGACTCGAACCCCCATGCCTTTCGGCACCGGCTCCTAAGGCCGGCGCGTCTGCCAGTTCCGCCACGCCCGCGTCGGCGCTCGCGCGCGACCGCGGCGCATTGTAGGCTCGCGCCCGATGACCCTGCACGCGCAGCACAGTGGTGAGCCGATCATCGAGCACCCGAATCGCCACAAGTCGGCGAGCAAGACGATGCGCGTGGTCATCATCATCCTGCTGCTCATCTCGACGCTCCTGATCGGGCTCGTGACGTTCGGCGGGCTCCATGTGCTCCAGGGCGTCGTCGTGATCAACATCGCCTGGATGCTGATCTACCTCCTGTTCGCGTTCTACGTCTGGCGCTGGAATCGCGGCGTCCTCCCGGTGGCCGCCGCGCTGGCGATGATCATGCTGATCTTCGCGATCATCGCCGTCCCCTCGTGGCTGGACCGCGACGCGGTCGGCTACACGCAGCCGGCGATCGACGCGAGCGTCCTGGCGACGATCACCGCGATCATCATCCCGGTGCAGGCGCTGCTGATGATCGCGGCGATGCAGGGCTTTCGCCAGGAGTGGAACGTCGAGGTCGAGCATTGGCCCGAGGACGAGGCCGGCGCCATGCCCGCCGCGGCCTGAGCAGACGCTGGGCGACCCCTGCGGTCGGTACCCTCGCCTCCTTGCCCGGGTGGCGGAACGGTAGACGCTGAAGCCTCAAAAGCTTCTGTCCGCAAGGGCGTGTGGGTTCGAATCCCACCCCGGGTACTCGTGCAAGGGCGGTTAGGGTCGGCGGCGTGGAAGGCGACCGCCGCTCTTTTCGCACGAGGTCCGGCCTCGGTGGCCGCATGATCCGGCGTCTCGCGGTGGCGGCAGCGGCGGGCGCGCTCGTGTTCGCGACCGCGGTGGATGCGAGTGCCCAGGTGCCGGTCACGGTACCGGCCGGCACCTTCACCTCGGTCAGTCTCGGCGGCCTTCACGCGTGCGCGGTCCGCACCGACGCCACGCTCGCCTGCTGGGGGACGAACACGTTCGCTCCCGGGGCATCGGTGGCTCCGCCGGGGACGTTCCGCTCGGTCAGTGCCGGCAACGAGAACAGCTGCGGGCTGCGGACCGACGGGACGCTCGCCTGCTGGGGCGACGACACCTACGGGCAGTCGCGGCCGCCGGCCGGGGGGTTCACGGCCGTCAGCGCGGGCAACATCTTCGCCTGCGCCATCCGCGCCGATGCGTCGCTCGCCTGCTGGGGCTCGGTCGCGCCGCCGCCGGCGGGCTCCTTCACCTCGCTGAGCGCCGGCGTCAACTTCGCGTGCGCGCTCCGAGCCGATTCGACGATCGCCTGCTGGGGCGACAACCGGAAGGGGCAGTCGACACCGCCTGCGGGCACATTCCGGTCTGTGAGCGCAGCTCCGGCGACACTCGACGGCTACGCGTGCGCGGTCAGCACCGCAGCGACGCTCGCGTGCTGGGGCGCCAACAGGTGGGTGTCGTCAACGCCGCCGCCGGGCAGCGCGTTCACGACGGTGAGTGGCGGCACCGTGCACGCCTGCGCGATCAAGGCCGACACGACGCTCACCTGCTGGGGCTACAACGTGGACGGCGAGGCGACGCCTCCCGCGGGGAGCTTCGCCGCGGTGAGCGCCGGTTATCACGGCACCTGCGCGATCCGGACCGACCACACGCTCGCCTGCTGGCCCGCCGCACCCGGCACACAGCCGGCGCCGATCCCCGCTGCGCGCGCGCTCTCGCTTCCCTCGTCCAAGCGCTGCGTCAGCCGGCGGCGGTTCGCGATCCACATCCGCAAGCTCCCGGGCGTCACCTGGGTCAGTGCCATCGTGAAGGTCCGCGGCAGGCGCGTGAAGACCGTCAGGCGCGCACGGCTCGCGGCACCCGTCAACCTCACCGGCCTGCCGAAGGGGACCTTCAACGTCTCGATCACCGCCACGGCCGGCGACGGACGCACCGCGACCGGCACGCGCACCTACCACACGTGCGTACGGCGACACCGCTCGTCGGGGCCGAAGCTCTGAGCCGACCCCCCGGTCACGGTGCGCGGTGCGCTACCGCGGCAGGTTCATCCCGAGGACCTTCGGCAGCTTCGCGACGGCCCCGGCAACTGGGCCGACCGGCTCGTCGCGCTCCTCGCGCTCGTCCTTGCGCATCAGCGCCTCGCGGATCAGCGAGCCGCCGATCCAGCGCGCCGGCTCCGGCGGGAAGTGCTTCGGCGCCGGGGCCACGAGCGGCAGGGTCGTGATCTCGTCGCGCACGCCGAGCGCGAGTCCGGAGAGGATCCGGCCGCCGAGGTGACACGGGCCGACGCCGTGGCCGGTGAACCCCCAGCCGGCGTGCACCGCACCGGTGCTGCGGTAGATCGGCAGGCCGGTGGGCGAGACGTCGATCGGACCGCCCCACGCGTGCGTGACCGCTCGCGACTGCAGCTGCGGGAAGAAGCGGCGCAGCGTCGCGGCGATGGTGCCGACGACCTCGGTGTCCACGTCGAGGCGCGGGTCGTGCGCGGCGCCGCGGGCCATCCGCCCTCCGCCCCAGCCGAACGCGATCCGCCCGTCCTTCGTCGTGCGGAAGTAGTGGAGCAGGCGGCGATGGTCGGCCAGGCCCTGGCCGCCGGTCCACCCGACCTCCTGGAGCACGTCGGGCACGGGCTCGGTCAGCACGATGTGGCTCGACGCGGCGCTCAGCTCGCGCTTGAAGGCCGGCCAGCCGAGCGTGCGCCAGTTGACGGCGAGGACGGCCGCGCGCGAGCGCACCGAGCCGCCGGGCGTGCTGACGAGCACGTGCCCGCGCTTGTGCTCGACGCCCGTCACCCGTGTCCCCTCGTGGATCTGGACGCCGCGGGCCAGCAGCGCGCGGCGCAGCCCGAACGCCAGCCGTGCGGGCTGGACCGTGGCGGCCGTGCGCTGCATCGATCCTCCGCGGAACAGCGGCGAGCGGCACACGGCCTGGACCTCGGCGGGCGTCAGCTCGACCTCCTCGTCGCCCAGGCCGAGCGCCTGCAGGCCGGCGATCTGCTGCGCCCACTGGCCGTCCTGCGCCGGCGCCGTGGAGATCGTCAGCTCCGGCGCGGCGCGATACCAGGCGTCGACCTTCTGCGCCGAGCAGAAGTCACCGATCGCGGCGACCGACGCGTCGGCCTCTCGTGCGAGGCGAATCGCCGCGTCGCTCCCGAAGCGGCGGGCGAGCTCCGGGACATACCCCCAGTACCCGTTGACGAAGCCGCCGTTGCGCCCGCTGGGGCCGTGCCCGCAGCGATCGAGCTCGAGCAGCGTGACCTTCGTGTCGGGTGCGCGCTCGAGCAGGTGCCAGGCGCTCCACATGCCGAGGTAGCCCCCGCCGATGACGACGACGTCAGCCTCGGCGCGCTCCTCCAGCGGTGGGAGCGCCTCCGGCGCGCCCGCCTCCTCGATCCACCATCCGGTCGCCGTGTGCAGCATCGCCCGAAACCCTAGTGAACCGCGGCGGGGTCACCCGACGAGCTCGTACAGCGGCTCGATCAGGCCCTCAGGGGCGACGAGGACGCCGGCCGGCATGCCGTCGCGCGCCTCCAGCGTGCGCGACCGCAGGCCGGCCTCGTGGCACAGCAGCAGGCCCGCCGCGACATCCCAGCGCTGGACGCCGCGCTCGTAGTAGGCGTCGTAGCGCCCCGCGGCCGTCCATGCGAGATCGAGTGCCGCGCTGCCCATGCGGCGGATGTCGCGCACGCGCGGAAGCACCTCGGCCAGCTGTGCCGCCTGCACGCGGCGGACCTGTGCGTCATAGCCGAACCCCGTCGCCACGAGAGCGGTGCCGAGGTCCTCGCGCTTGGACGCCGTCAGCGGCTCGCCGTCGAGCGTCGCGCCGCTGCCCGCGGTCGCGCGAAAGCACTCGCCGCGCACGGGATCCAGGACGACGCCGGCGCGCCCCTCGCACGCCACGGAGACGCACCACTGCGGGATGTCGAACAGGTAGTTGATCGTCCCGTCGAGCGGATCGACGACCCACAGCAGGCCGCTGTCACCCTGCACGTCGTGGCCCTCCTCGCCGAGAATCGCGTCGCCGGGACGCTCAGCGGCGAGAACGGCGCGAATCGCCTGCTCGGCCTCGACGTCGGCGTCGCTCACGAGGTCCGTGAGCGTGCTCTTGGAGCGCACGTCGTCGAGGCGCCCGCGGACCCGGTGGGCCAGCAGGATCGCGGCCGCGGCGCGGGCGGCGCGCTCGGCGACCGCCAGCAGCTCGGCGTCGCTCACGCGGCCGCCACGGCGACCGGGTCACCCAGAGCCGGCCGGGTGTCCGCCCATGGGCGCGCCTCCTCCATCTGCGCGGCGAGGCGCAGCAGGGTGACGTCGTCACCGGGCTTGCCGGCGAGCTGCACCGACAGCGGCAGGCCGTGCGCTCCGAACCCGGCGGGCACCGACGCGGCAGGCTGGCCGATCGCGTTCCAGGCGCCGTAGAACGGCACGCGTGCGGCGACCGCGTTGAGCGTCCACAGCGCGCCGCGGCCGTGCAGTGCGCCGATCTCGAACGGCGGGCCCGCAGGCCCGGGCATCAGCAGGACGTCGACCTGCTCGAAGATCGCGTTGATCCGCCGTGCCACCGCGGCCTCCCCGGCACGGGCCTTGGCGAGCTGCGAGTCGGAGATCAGATGCCCGAGGCGTTGCATCCCCCGCGTGCGGCGCTCGAGGCGCTCCGGGTGAGGCAGCCCGTCGGCGTCGTCGCTGGCGCCGCGCAGGTAGCGCGCGAGCAGGTTCAGGAACGCGGTGGGCCCGTAGTCGATCTCGAGCTCGGTCACCTGATGCCCCAGGGCCCGCAGCAGGTCGGCCGACTCGCTGAGCGCGCGCTGCTGCTCGCCGCCCAGCCGCGTGATCGCACCGGGCGGGGGCTTGACCGACAGCGCGATCCGCAGCGGCGGGAGCGGCTCGTCCAGCGCTGCGGCGAATCCCCCCTCAGGCCGATCATCGCCGGTCGCGTCCATGAAGACCGCCGCGTCCGCGACGCGCCGGGCGAGCGGGCCGTAGACCGTCAGCCCGTGCCAGGCGTCGTGGTGGTTGGGACCGAGCGGGATCCGGTCGCGCTGGGGCTTCAGCCCGAAGAGCCCGCAGAACGCTGCCGGGATCCGGATCGATCCGGCGCCGTCCGAGCCCATCGCGACACCGCAGAGCCCCGCGGCCATCGCCGAACCCGAGCCGCCGCTGGAGCCGCCGGGGGTGTAGTCGGTGTTCCACGGGTTGCGCGTCGCGCCGAACGCGAGCGTCTCGGTGAACGGCCAGATCGTCAGCTCGGGCGTCTGCGTCTTGCCGATCACGATCGCCCCGGCGCTGCGCAGGCGGGCGACGACGTCGGCGTCGACGCGGGCCGCCTGCGTGCTCGTGGCCAGGCTCCCCCACGCCGTGATCGCCCCGGCGACGTCGGTGTCGTCCTTGATCGCCACCGGAACGCCCAGCAGCGGGCGCTCCTGCCCGGACTGGCGCCGTGCGTCGGCCTGGTCGGCCTCGGCCAGCGCCCGCTCCGCGAACACGACGCGGTAGGCCCCGAGCAGCGGATCGACCGCGTCGATCCGCCGCAGCGTCGCCTCGACGACCTCGCGCGCGGAGACGTCCCCGTCGCGTATCAGGCGAGCCTGCTCAGCGGCCCCGGCGTACGTGAGTTCAGTGGCGTCCATGGTGGGTCGGAACACTAGTGTCCCGGGCCGCATGGGTGCAGACGAGGAGCAGCGCGAACACAGCGGCCCCGCCGGCAGCGACGCCGAGCGGCGCTTCGCGCGTGCGGCGGCCGCGGAGCTGCGCGCCACGGGTCGCGAGACACGCATCCAGGCCGTATGGATTCGCCCGGCGTGGTGGCTCGTCCAGGCACTGTGCGCCGGCGCCGGCGTGGTCGCCAGCGTGGTCAGCGTCGACACCCCGCTTGCCGGCCTGATCGTCGCGGCGGCCGCGCTGCTGCTGGCGATCGCCGACGTGACGCGCGTCCCGCTGCTGCGCCGGCTGACGATCGCGCGGGCGACCCAGGACGTCGTCTCACCGCCGCCGCGCCGCGACGGCGAGCGGGCGGTGACCCTCGTGATCACGGCACCGCTGGACCGTCTTCGGCGAGGGCTCCCCTACCGCCTGCACGTGCCGCTGATCGCGCTGTCGCTGGCGTCGCTCGCCGTCGTGGCCGCGTGCGCCGGCGCGCGGCTCGCCGATGTCGACGCCACCTGGCTCAGCGCCGTTCAGCTCGTCCCGACGATCATCCTGCTGGTCGCGCTGGTGGCGTTTCTCGATCAGGGATTCGCCGAGCCGTTTCCCGACGACCGGGCGACCGAGGCGGCGCTCGCGCTCGTGCGAGAGCTCGACGCGAACCCGCCGCGGCACCTCGACGTCGCCGTCGTGCTCGCCGGCGCCGGCAGCACGCACGGAGCCGGGCTGCGCGCCTGGCTGGCCGCGCGCCGCGCCCGCGGCATGCGCGCGAGCGACGTGGCGATCGTCGACCTGCAGCCGCGTGCCGGGTCCGAGCAGGTGTGGTGGGATCGCGACGGCATCGTCTTCGCCACCGGGCTCCACCCCCAGCTGCGCGGCGCCGCGCGCGGCGCCGCGGCCGGCGACCCCGAGCTCGGCGCGCGCCCCGTCACCGGCCCGGACGCGACGGGCGCCGGGGTCGCTCGCGGCGCCGGATGGCCGGCGATCGCCGTCGGCGTCGGCGACGATGCGCGGGTGAGCGTCGCGTTCGCCGAAGCCCTGGTCCGCGACCTCGACGAGCGCCTGGCCACCCCCGCGTCCGGGTAGGGCTGGCCGCCTGCGACGGGTGCACGTCGCCCCCTGGGTGCATACTGCGAACCAGCCGGTCCGGCCTGTCCAGAACCAGGAGCATCACATGACCACGCAACCCGCCGTGCTGAGTCGCCAGCCGGTCTTCACGATGGAGTACCAGGAGCACCAGAGCCGGCTGACGACCTTCTTCCGGCTGATCACGGCCATCCCGGCGGCGATCCTCGCGAGCCTCTGGGGCTTCGCCGTGTTCTTCACCGTCATCATCGCCTGGTTCGCAACGCTGTTCACCGGGCGTTACCCGCAGGGCCTGTACGACTTCCACGCGGGGTTCGCGCGCTACACGACGTACACCTACGGCTACATGTACCTCGCCACGGATCGCTGGCCCGGCTTCTCCGGCAGCCCCGACGTCGGCTACCCGGTGCAGCTCCACCTCGGTCCGCCGCTGGAGGAGTACAACCGCGTCAAGGTGCTCCTGCGCATCTTCCTGATCATCCCCGTGATGATCATCGCGTACGCCATGAACGTCGTCGCGCAGATCGCGGCGTTCGTCGCCTGGTTCGCGATCGTGTTCACGGGAAAGCTCCCGCACGGAATTCACCAGATGCTCCATCTGGGCCTGAGCTACGTGCACCGCGCGACGCCGTACTACCTCCTGATGACCGAGGACTGGCCCGCCTTCACGCAGGACGAGGATGCGCAGGCGATGGTGCCACGCAGCTCCGGCGATGCGCAGCTCGCCGCGCCGGAGGCGCCGATCCCGCCGGCGACGCCGGCGTCCGAGGCCCCGTCCTCGGGGATCGCGGGGCTCGAGGATTTCGACCCGCCCGCCCCGCCGCCCGGCACGCAGGACTGAGCGGGTCGGCCGCTCGGCTCAGTCGTCGTCGCCGTCGTCGTCGCCGTGGCGGGGCGGCGTCGTGGCGGCCGGCGGCGTCGTCGTGACCGGTGGCGGCGTCGTGACCGGCGGCGCCGTGGTCGTCGTCGTGACCGTCGTGGTCGTCGTCTTCGCCGGCGGCGTCGTGAACGTCGGCGCCGGAGTGGTCCGCGGCGCGAGCGATTGCCCGACGTCCGTGGACTCCGATGAGAGCCCGATCGGCGTCGAGACGACGGTGCTCGCGGCGTAGGTGATCCCGGCGGCGAGTGCGACGCCGAGGAGCGCCAGGAGCACGGCGCCGGTGATGCGGGGGACGCGCACGTTCGCGAGCCTAGTCCGCACGCGGGAAAGGACCGGCAAAGTCATCGGGCGGACGCCACCGGCATCGTGATCTGCGCGATGGCACCGCCGTCCTCGGCGTTCGCGAGCGTCAGGTCGCCGCCCCAGCGACGGGCCAGTTCGCGCGCGATCGAGAGACCCAGCCCCGTTCCCGGCGGCCCGGCACGGCCGGCGCGGCCGCGGTGGAAGCGGTCGAACACGGCCTGCAGCTCGCCCTCTTCAAGGCCGCGGCCGTGGTCGCGCACGCGGACGATCCCCCCGGACGCGGTGAGCTCGACCGGCTTGCCGGGTGCATAGGCGATCGCGTTCTCGATCAGCACGTCGAGGATGCGGTCGAGGTCCGCCGCATGGCAGGCGACGACCCGCGCGCCCGCGCCGGGATCGACGATCAGCTCGCATCCGACGGCGCTCGCCGCGGCCGCGAACCGCTCTCCCGCGCGCCGTGTGGCATCCGCGGGGTCGGTGGTCGCCGCGGGCCGATCCCCCTCCCCCGCGCGGCTCAGCTCCAGAAGCTCGGTGACGATCCCCGCGAGCCGGTCGACCTCGCGCAGGCCGGCGTCCAGATCCTCCTGCTGTGAGGGGATCGTGGCCAGCGCCCGTGCCTCCTCGAGCTGCAACCGCAGGCCCGTGAGCGGCGTGCGGAGCTGGTGCGACGCGTCCGCCACGAACTCGCGCTGCGAGGCGAGCAGGACGGAGACCCGCTCCGTCATCCCGTTGAAGGTCCGTGCCAGGGTCTGCTGTTCGAGGCTGCCCTCGACACGCGCTCGGGCCCCGAGGTCGCCGCCCGCGACCTTCCGCGCGGCCTCGTCGAGCTCCAGAATCGGGCGTGAGATCCGACGCGCGATCACCGACCCTGCGACGAGGCCCAGCGCCAGCACGAGCCCGCCGATCAACCCGAGCGCCAGCCACGTTCGCCTGACGGCCCGGTTGACCGCGGCGACGCTCTGAGTCACGCGGACGGCCCCTCGCACACCGCGAGCGGTGAGGACCGGCACCGCGGTCGCGAGGATCTCGGCGTTGAGCGTCTTCGACGTCCGGCGCTCCTGGACCACTGCGCCGCGCAGTGCGCCGGCGATCTCCGGCCGGCTGCGATAGCTCCCGCGGTCCTCCGTGACGCCCCCGGCCGAATCGGCCACGAGCGACCCGTCGGAGGCGACGATCAGCACGCGGCCGCGGACCTTGCGGCCGGCGAGCTGCGCCAGCGCCTCGAGCTGCCTGGTCTGGGGCGGGGAGATCAGCCCCGAGGCGCGCGCGGCGACGACCTCGGCCTCACTGCGGGCCTGGGCGCGCACCTCGGCATCGACGCGGCTGCGCAGACTGATGCCGAGCGGCACCAGCAACGCCACGATCGCCAGCACCAGCACATATGCGAGCGCCAGCAGCAGTCCGCGCCGGAGGCTTACGGCGCCTCACCCTTCTGCGGATCGGCGAAGCGGAAGCCGACGCCGCGGACGGTCTCGATCCAGCGCGGCTCAGCGGCGTCGTCGTGCAGCTTGCGGCGCAACCACCCGACGTGCACGTCGAGCGTCTTCGTCGATCCGAACCAGTTCTCGTCCCAGACACGCGCCATCAGGTCCTCGCGCGTGATCACGATCCCGGCGTTGCGCGCCAGCTCGAGCAGCAGGTCGTACTCCTTGCGGCTGAGCTCCAGCTCCTCATCACCGAGGAAGACCCGGCGCGCGGAGGGCTCGATCCGCAGCTCGGCCAGCTCGATCGGCTCGTCCGAGAGCTGCTCCTCGGCGCTGCGGCGCAGCACCGCCCGGATGCGCGCCACGACCTCCGCGCTGGAGAACGGCTTGACGACGTAGTCGTCGGCGCCCAGCTCGAGGCCGACGACGCGGTCCGTCTCGGTGCCGCGTGCCGTGAGCATGATGATCGGGACGTTCGACGAGCGGCGCAGCTCGCGCGCGACGTCGCGTCCGTCGCCGTCGGGCAGGTTCAGGTCCAGCAGCACGAGGTCGGGCGGCTCGCTCTCGAACAGGTCGAGCGCGGCGGCCGCCGTCGCGGCGATCGTCGGCAGAAACCCCTCGCGCGCCAACAGGCGGGCGAAGGGCTCGGCGATTGACGCCTCGTCCTCGACGAGCAGGATGCGGGGACCGGACACGAGGTGAGCGTACTCGGGCCACCAGCGGGGCCAATGAGGTTTTGCCGAAGCTTTCCCGCTGGTTGCCGGGGGGTTTGGAGCCCGGAGCGCACCATGCAGTCATGTTCAAGCGCACCCACATCGCAGCCGGCGGCACGCTCGCGGCCCTCGGAGTCCTCGCCGCAGTCGCGGTCGGAGCCAACTCCGTCGACACGAAGCAGGTCGCACCGCTGAAGACCCCGGCGCCGCCGGTCGAGATTCGCACCGTCGTGGTGCACCGAACGGTCAAGGTCGTCAAGCACGTCAAGCCCAAGCCTCAGGCTGCATCAAGCCCGGCCCCGGCCGCCTCGGCGCCGGCGAGGGCCGCGGCTCCGGCCCCGGCCGCCGTTCCGGTGGCGCAGACGACGCCCGCCTACACGCCCGCGAAGAAGCTGCAGACCAAGAGCAGCGGCGGATCCTCCGGGTCCGGCGAGCACGAGAGCGGCGACGGCGGCGAGCACGAGGGTGGCGGCGATGACTGATCGCCCGAGCCGCAGCGCGATCACGACGTACCTCGCCTCCGCGATCCTGTTCGTCGGCTTCCTCGGATTCCTCGGCGCCCGCGTGGCGCAGGGCCAGGACCCGGCTCTGGGCCCGAAGAAGCAGCCGGTCGCACAGGTCGTGCAGCCGCGCCGCGTCCTCGTGCGCAAGGTGATCGTCACGAAGCGCATCGTCGTCATCAAGCCGGCCGCGCCGTCCGCCGCGGCGGGCGGGACCGCGGTGCAGGCCTCGGCGCCCGTGTCATCCGGCCAGTCGTACACGCCGCCGGCACAGACCTACACCCCCGCGCCGGCCGCGGCGCCCGCGCCCGCACCGGCGCCGGTGCAGTCCTCCACGTCGTAACCGCGGGCTCTCAGAAAGCTCACAGGAAACGTTGAGGAGACCCACAGTCCCCTGTGGAGAATGAGTGACAGCACTCCAACCGAAACGGAACTTCAGATGACCCCCCAGCCGACATCCACACCACCGCCCGGGGCGCGCCGCGCCCCGGCCCGCCGCAACAGACGCACCCGCGGCAGCGCACTCGCCGTCTACGCGACGACCGCCGCGCTGTTCGTCACCACATTCGGCTTCCTGGGGCTGCGCGTCGCCCAGGGCCAGGACCCCTCACTCGGGGCCGGCGCCGCCAAGACGACCAATACGACAACGGTCGCCTCGACCAGCACGGCGACGGCGGCCTCCCCCGCGACGGCCAGCACTTCGTCCACCAGCGTCACACCCGTCCAGACTTCGACCTCTTAAGGGCGAAGACGCCGATACACCAGGTAGATGACCTCTCCCGACGACATCCGCGAGCAGCACGGCTCCGACCGCGAGTTCCCGCTCATGGGAACCCACATGCGCGTCGTGGTCGGCGCGCCGACGCGTGACGGCCTCCCCACGCCCGGCGAGGCCGCTGACAGCGTGCAGGCGCTGCTGCGGACGTACAACGAGCTGCTCTCACGCTTTCGCCCGGACTCCGAGCTGAGCGCCCTGAACGCCGACCCGCGCGAGGTCGTTCCCGCCTCCGAGCTGCTGCGCAGCGCCATCAGCGCGGCGCTCGACGCGGCCGAGTTCACCGGCGGGCTCGTCGACCCGACGGTCCTCGACGACCTCGAGCTCGCGGGCTACCGCGAGAGCTGGGATCCGAGCCGCCGCCTCGACCTGCGCGAGGCGCTCGACACGCCGGGCCGCCCGCCCGCGGCCCCGGCCCACGCGCGCAAGGACTCCCGCTGGGCCGAGGTTCACGTCGACGACGTCGCCGGCACGATCACACGCCCCGCCGGCCTGCACCTGGACACCGGCGGCACCGGCAAGGGCCACGCCGCGGACCTCGCCGGCGCGCTGCTCGACGGGTACGACGCCTGGGCAGTCGACTGCGGCGGTGACCTGCGCAT
Source organism: uncultured Solirubrobacteraceae bacterium (assembly GCA_963817295.1). Lineage (GTDB taxonomy): Bacteria > Actinomycetota > Thermoleophilia > Solirubrobacterales > Solirubrobacteraceae > F1-60-MAGs163. Next base: position 234,922 of record CAWFOF010000008.1, read on the forward strand.
CGGCGGAGACGCCGGCGTCGTTCGCGACGTCGAGGTCGAGCACCCCTTCACCGGCGAGATGTTCGAGACGGTGCGCGTCCGTGACGGGGCCGTCGCGACCTCCGGCCTGCGCTCGCGCATCTGGCGCGAAGCCGACGGCGGCGTCGCCCACCACATGATCGACCCGTCGACCGGCAGGCCGGCCTTCACCGGGATCGTCGCGGCCACAGCGCTCGCGCCGACCGCCGTCCGCGCCGAGGCGCTCGCGAAGGCCGCACTCCTGTGCGGCCCCGAGCAGGCCCGGCTCGTCCTCGCCCGCCACGGCGGGATCACGATCGACGAGGACGGGAACGTCGACCGCATCGGCCGGCTCGAGCCGGCCCCTCGCGTCAAGCTCCGACTCACCCAAAGGACAATCGCATGACCGGACCGAACCCCCTCGACTACGGCTGGTGGCTGGCCTCGCGATCCGCGGGCGTCGTCGCCCTGCTGGCAGTCTCGATCAGCGTCATCATCGGCCTGATGATGGCCAACGGCCTGCCGCGCAAGCCTGGAATGAAGCGCAAGCTGCTGGCCGTCCACGAGTCGACGGCGCTCGCCGGGCTCGTCGCGATCTCCGTCCACGGGCTCACGCTGCTCGGCGACAAGTTCATGCACCCGAGCCTGACGAACATCGCCGTGCCCTTCTCGATGGGCTACAAGACGGCCTTCACCGGCCTCGGGACGATCGCCTTCTACCTCGCCGCCTTCCTGGGCCTGAGCTTCTACCTGCGCAAGAGCATCGGCGCGAAGCTGTGGCGCAAGATGCACCGCGCGACGATCGTGGTCTGGGCGCTCGCCGTCGTGCACACGCTCGGCGCCGGGACGGACGCGACGCAGCCGTGGATGGAGGCGATCCTGCTCGTCACCGGGGCGCCGATCGTGTTCCTCTTCCTGCGCCGGGTCCTGCCCTCGGACACCGACCGGGCACCGGTGCCCGCTCCCCCGGCTCGCCGGGCGGGCGGCCGCACGCAGGCCGAGCGACTCGCCGCCGCCGAGCAGCGGACCGGCCGCCGCCCGATCGAGGCGACCCGATGAGCGCCGGCGTCGTCATCGCCGGCGGCGGGCTGGCCGCCCAGCGCAGCGCCGAGGCGCTGCGCCGGGGCGGCTACGAGGGCCGCGTGCGGATCGTCAGCAACGAGCTGCATGCCCCGTACGACCGGCCCCCGCTGTCCAAGGACTTCCTCTCCGGCGAGCGTGAGATCGACGAGCTGCTCCTGCGGCCGGCGGACTGGCACGCCTCGAACGACGTCGAGCTGGTGCTCGGCGACGCGGCGGCCGGCCTCGACGTCGAAGGCAGGCGGCTGCTGCTCGAGTCGGGCCGCGCACTCGATTTCGAGCACCTCATCATCGCCACCGGCAGCCGTCCGCGCCCCCTGCCGGGCGCCGAGGGCTTCGAGAACGTCCACAGTCTGCGCAGCCTCGACGACTCGATCGCCCTGCGCGCGGCGCTGCGCCCCGGCGCGCGGCTGGCAGTCCTCGGAGCGGGCCTGATCGGCCAGGAGGTCGCGGCCACCGCGAGCAAGGCCGGCGTCGACGTGACGCTGATCGAGGCGGAGCCCCTTCCGCTCGCCCGCGCGCTGCACCCCGAGCTCGCGCAGTGGATAGTGGACATGCAGCGCGAGGAGGGAGTGAACGTCCTCCTCGGCGTCCGGGTCGAGAAGCTCGTCGGCCACGGTGCCACGCTCGAGGCGCTCGAGCTCTCGGACGGCACGCGGGTCGAGCTCGACGCGCTGCTCGTCGCCATCGGCATCGTCCCGGCGACAGACTGGGTCGGGTCGGATGTGCGTGACTTCGAGGCGCACCCCAACATCCACGTCGCCGGCGACGCCGCGGGCGGCAACCACTGGGAGCAGGCGACGCATTCCGGCAAGGCCGTGGCGAACGCGATCCTCGGCAAGGACCCGGTCCCCGCCCCCGTGACCACGTGGTGGAGCGACGTCCACGGCGTCCGCATCCAGGGCCTCGGCGATCCGGCGAACGCCGGCGAGCTGCAGATCGAGGGCGACATGGACGAGCGCTGCTTCACCGCCGTCGCGCTGCGCGACGGCGTCCCCGTGGCCGCAACGGCGGTGGCCCGTCCGCGCGACGTGCCACGTTTACGCAAGCTCCTGACCGATACACCGCAGTCCGCACCACAATCCGCACCTGAATCCGCCCCGGAGGCCGCATGACCCTGATTCCCACGATCGACGACGGCGCGTGCGCTGCGCACGGCGACTGCGTCGAGATCGCGCCGACCGTGTTCATCCTCGAAGGCGACGTCGCGGAGGTCATCGGAACCGCCCCGGACGACGTGATCCTGAAGGCCGCCGAAGGCTGCCCGTCGGTCGCAATCATCGTCACCGACAGCGCGACCGGGGACCAGATCTACCCGTAAGGAGCGGTTCACCTTCCCTTCAGGCTGCGGGCCTAGCGTCCTCGCGATGCCCGCACGCCTGCACGCCCTGAAGCGCACCCTCTTCGCGTCGGCCGCGCTGTTCGCGGCGCTGCTGACGTTCCTCTCGCTGCAGATGCTGCTCGGGCGCGATCCGGCGGTCCGGGCCCCGAAACAGGTTGCCGCGGCCAAGCAGGCTCCGGCGTCCGAAGGCGAGGGCGGTTCGTTCCTCGGCTCGATCCTGAGCCTCGCGGCGCGGGTGGTCACCGACGGTGATGAGGGCCACGACGGTGGAAGCGGCACTGGCCCGTCACTGAAGACGCAGACGTCGTAAGGGTTCTCTAAGAGTTCCTTTGCATGCTCTTGATCATCCGTATGGAGACTCTTGGACATGCCTGATCGCTTTGCCACGCCCGCGCGCGCAAAGAACGTCGCCGTCGCCGGCATCTCGCTGTTCCTCATCGTCCTCGTCCTGCTCGCCGTGCAGATGGCCAGCGGGCACGATCCCGCCCTCGGCGCGGGCAAGCCCTCCAAGCCGGTGAAGCGCGTCGCGGCCGCTCCGAAGGCCGCGGCTCCGCCGCAGCCCAGCTACGACGAGCCGACATACGACGACGGTGCGGGGTACTCCACCGACAACGACCCGGGGTACTACGACGACGGCTCGCAAGACGGCTCGCAGGACGGCTACGTCGCCCCCCAGCAGGACACCCAGCAGCAGTACGCGCCTCAGCAGCAGGCGACCCCGCAGCCGGTGGTCCCGCAGCAGCAGCCGGCTCCCCAGCAGCAGCCGGCCCCGCTGCAGTCGACGACGTCCTGACGTGAACGGGCCCGACCCGCTGAACTACGGCTGGTGGCTGGCGTCGCGCTCGGCCGGGGTCGTCGCGGTGTTGTGCGTCGGCGCGTCGGTCATCCTCGGCCTGATGATGGCGAACAACCTGCCGCGCAGGCCCGGTGCCAAGGCGAGGCTGCGCCCGCTGCACGAGTCGATCGCGCTCGCGGGCATGGTCGCGCTCGCGGTGCACGGCATCACGCTGCTCGGCGACCCGTGGCTGAAGCCCGGCCTCAGCGGGATCTCGCTGCCGTTCGCCTCGCCCTACCGCCCCCTGTTCACCGGCATCGGCGTGATCGCCGGCTACGGCGTGTTCCTGCTCGGGCTGTCGTTCTACGCGCGCCGCCAGATCGGGGCACAGCGCTGGCGCTCGATCCATCGCTTCACGGTGCTCGCCTACGGGCTCGCGCTGATCCACGTGCTGGGTGCGGGGACCGACAGCGGCCAGCTCTGGCTGCGGGTGATCCTGCTGGCCTCCGCCGTGCCCGCCGCGGCGCTATTCGCCATGCGGATGCTGACCGATCAGGGCCCGCGGCCCGCGGCGCGGGCCGCCGCGCCGCGCCGCGTCTCAGAGCGGCGCCTGCCGCCCTACGGGTAGACGCCCAGCGTGCAGATCACGTAGTTGACGCCAGCCGGCTCGATCCCGCGCATGTCCGGGAGGGCGAACGTCGTCTGGCCGTCTCCGCCGTAGTGCGTTCCCAGGAGCTGGAACAGCGCCGTGTTCGCCCCGATCTGCAGCGTCTGCCCGTTGGCGAAGAGCGTTCCCTTCGGCGCGTACTTGCCGGCGAACAGCATGACCGCCCCCACCGTGCAACCGGGAAAGCCGGAGCCGCCCTGGTTGACCGGCTCACTCGTGATCCGCGCCGCCGAAGCGCGCCGCGGGCAGGTAGCGGGCATCGGCCTCGGTGCGCGAGTAGAACCGTGAGACGTCGGGCGTTCCAGACGGGCCGGTGGCACCTACCGGTCCCACCGGTCCCACCGCCCCGGCGATCCCGCTGCGGTTCCAGGACACGGAGCGCTCCGAGCGATGGCAGGCCTTCCTGGAGGTCACCAGGCGCACGGCGCCGCCGCTCCTGGCGACGCACGCGACGAGCGTCCGGGCGGCCGGCTTCTTCGTCTTCGTCTGGTGGGCGGACATCGCCCATGCCCCGCTGGTCAGCGCGAGGAACAGCGCCAGGTAGGCCACGACTGTGGCGTGATCGAACGTGGGACGGATCCGCGAGCGCATTCGAGCTCCTCGACTTTTGACGTCAAACCCTCAGGCCGGCGTCACGGTGTTGCGCTTCGCCGGCCACTCGCGGGACTTCGTGGCCGCATGACCGAAACGCCGCGCCACCTCGCCGCGAAGGTCCTCCGGCTGCACGACCGCGTCGATCACCAGCTCGCTTGCCAGGTGCATCACGTCGATGTCCTGGGCGAACTCGGCTCGCAGCTCCTCCGTCTTCGCCGCCCGCTCGTCCGGATCGTCGATCGCCTGAAGCTGGTTGTAGAAGACGGCGTTGATCGCCGCCTGCGGCCCCATGACCGCGATCGACGCGGACGGCAGCGCGATCGTCGCGTCCGGCTCGAATGCCGGGCCGGCCATCGCATAGAGCCCCGCGCCGTAGGCCTTGCGCACGATCACGGACAGCTTCGGCACGGTCGCCTCGCTGACTGCGCAGATCATCTTCGCGCCGTGGCGGATGATCCCCTGGCGCTCGACCGCGGTGCCGATCATGAACCCCGGCACGTCGGCCAGGAAGAGCAATGGCACGTTGAAGGCGTTGCAGGTCGTGATGAAGCGCGCCGCCTTGTCGGCCGAATCGACGAAGAGCACGCCGCCCTTCTGGCGCGGCTGGTTGGCCACGATGCCGACGACCCTGCCCTCGATGCGCGCGTAGCCGACGATCAGCTCCTTGGCCCAGCGCGCGTGGATCTCGAAGAACGAACCGGCGTCGATCAGCGTGTCGATCAGGAGCTTCATGTCGAACGGCTTGTTCTCGTCCGCGGGGACGATCTCGGCGTACGGCGTCGTCGACGACGGCGCGACCGGGTCGGCGGCCGGCGGCGGCTGCTCCCAGTTCGTCGGGAAGTACCCGAGGTAGCGGCGCGCGAGGTCGATGCCCTCGGCATCGGTCTTGGCGAGCAGGTGGCCGCAGCCCGAGACGCTCGTGTGCATCCGGGCGCCGCCCATCTCGTCCAGCGTCACGACCTCGCCGATCACCATCTCGGCCATGCGCGGCGAGCCGAGGTACATCGACGCGTTCCCGTCGCGCATGATCACGATGTCGCAGAACGCCGGGATGTAGGCGCCGCCCGCGGCGCTCGGCCCGAACAGGACGCAGATCTGCGGAACCAGGCCGGACAGCTTGACCTCGTTGTGGAAGATCTTGCCCGCACCGCGGCGGCCGGGGAACATCAGCACCTGGTCGGTGATCCGCGCTCCGGCGGAGTCGACGAGGTACACCATCGGGATCCGCAGCGCCAGCGCGCGCTCCTGGATGCGGATGATCTTCTCGACCGTCTTCCAGCCCCACGATCCGGCCTTCACCGTCGGGTCGTTCGCCATCACGCAGACGGGTCGGCCGTCGACCTCGCCGATCCCGGTGACGACGCCGTCCGCGCCGAGCCCGTCCTGGTCCCAGTTGGCCAGCAGCGCCTCCTCGGCGAACGAGCCGTCGTCGAGCAGCAGCGCGAGCCGCTCACGCACCGGGAGCTTGCCCTGCTCGGCCGCCTTCTGACGGTGGCGCTCGGGGCCGCCGGAGAGGGCGCGCTCGGTTGCTGCGTCGAGGTCGGTCATCGCCGGCCTCAGACGCCCGGGTTCACGACGGGCGTCTCGCCCGAGTAGTCGTAGAAGCCGATGCCGTTCTTCTTCCCGTACCAGCCGGCGCTGAGCATCTTGCGCAGCGTCGGCGGCTGCGCGAAGCGGCGCTCGCGGTACTCGTCCCAGAGCACGTCGCAGATCGACCCGAGCGTGTCGAGACCGACGAAGTCCGACAGGGTCAGCGGGCCCATCGGATGACCGGCTCCGGCCTTCATCGCCTCGTCGATCTCGTCGACGGAGCCGACGCCCTCCTCGTAGGCGCGGATCGCGTCGAGCATGTACGGCACGAGCAGGCGGTTGACGATGAAGCCGGCGGTGTCGCGCGTGGGTGTCGCGAGCTTGCCCTGTGAGCGCGCGAAGGCCATGCCCGTCTCGAACGCCTCGTCGGAGGTGGTGACGGCGCGGATCACCTCGGTGAGCTTCATGACCTGCGCGGGATTGAAGTAGTGCAGCCCGATGAACTGCTGCGGCCGGCCGGTGGCCGCCGCCTGGTCGATGACCGCCAGCGAGGAGGTATTCGTCGCGAAGACGGCCTCGGGCTTGACGATCGGATCGACCGTGCGCCACATCTCGAGCTTCTGCTCCAGGTTCTCGGTGATCGCCTCGATCACGAGGTCGCAGTCCGCGAGGTCCGCGTAGTCGGTCGTCCCCTGGATGCGCGCGCGGATCGCGTCGGCGTCCTCCTGACTGCTCTTGCCCTTTTCGACAGCGCGCGCGAGCTGCTTCTCGATGCGCCCGACGCCCTTGGCGAGCGTCTCCTCGTCGACCTCGCGCAGCACGACGTCGTAGCCGGCCGTGGCCGTGACCTGTGCGATTCCGTGCCCCATGAGGCCCGCGCCGAGCACGCCGACCTTCTTGATGTCCGCCATGGTGAGTCAGTCCCTCCCGGGGATCCGCTGTGGGCGGCGAACCCTAACGGTGGTCCGCCGGATGACGCGGCGTGGGGGCCCGCGACGTCGTAGGAACCCCAGTGCGCGGTCAGCTGACGACGCGTGCGGTGAGCGACGCGGCGACGGACGTCGCCAGCTCGCGGTCGTACGTGAGCACGTAGTCGAACAGGAGCTCCCCGTCGATGCCCTTGTCCGCACGCTCATGCGCGACGAGCGCGGCGGCGAAGTGCGGAGCGATCACGGCGACCGTCCACTCGCCGCCGACCGGATCCCCGGGCACCACGGCGCCGCCGTGCACCCCGGGGGCGGGCTCGAGCGGTACGCCGCGACCGACGATCGCGCAGAACGCCAGGGCGCCGCCCAGCTCGGTGTAGCGGTCGCGCAGGGCGAGCGTGTACCGCTGGTCGCGCTCGAACGATGCGACGAGCACCGCAGTGCGACCCAGCGACTGCGCCTGATCCTCGAGATGCTGCGTCATCGCGGTCAGCAGGGCGCGCGTCGCGGGCCGCGGCGGGCGGCGGGCGGCGACGAGCTCGAATGGCGCGACGTCACGCGGATCGGAGTGGCGGCCGGGGCAGACGACCTCGTCCTCGAGCGACTGCGGCAGCTCGAGCATCGGGTTGCGCCTGCCGTAGAGGAAGCCCTGCGCGAGGCTCGCGCCGAGCGCGTCACCGGCCAGCGCCTGCTCCCGGGTCTCGACGCCCTCGACGAGGATCCGTGCTCCCGATCGCTCCGCCTGCGCGGCGACGGCGTGGACGACCTCCGCCACCTCGGCGTCGGGACTCCCCTGGACGAGGGCGAGGTCGAGCTTGATGACCTCGGGAGCCAGCAGGCTCATCATCGCCAGGGTGTCCGAATCGGTGCCGACGTCGTCGAGCGCGACGGCAACGCCCATCGCACGCATGTCGGCGATGTGGCCCAGCAGGGCTCCCGGGCGCTGCGTGAGCGCACGCTCGGTCACCTCGACGCAGACGGTCATCTGCGCGACGGCGCGTGCGTAGAGGTTGCGCAGCTCGAGCGGCAGGAACCCGGAGGTGTCCGGCTCGATGTTCAGGAAGAGGACGCAGGGGGCGCGGACGCCGGCATCGAGGGCGGCGCGCAGCGCCTGGCGCTGGCAGAGCCAGTCGAGCTCCTCGAGGCGTCCGGCGGCACGGGCGGCCGCGAAGAGGTGGTCGGGGCGCTCGAGCGAGCTTCCGCGCGGCCCGCGGGCCAGTGCCTCCCAGCCGATGGTCCGTCCGGTGCAGAGTTCGACGATGGGCTGGAACCCGGCTTCAACCGCGCCCTCGGCGAGGACGTCGGCAAGCTCGTTGCGCTCGGCACGCGAGAGCCCGCGTGGCAGCGGTCTTGTTCCGGCTCTGGTGACGAGCATCGAGATTCCGTTCGCCTGCAGCATGGCCACCAGTCAATTCGCCGTCGGCGGCCCGGCTCCTTGCATGGAGGTTTTCCCCCAAATAGCGTGACAGAAACGCCCACCATCCGTCGAATTCCGTCCGAAAGAGCGGATAAGGGGTCGGTTCAGAGCTCTGCGCACGCCGGCGCGCCAAGTTTGCGCGCCGCCGCGTGGGCGTCGTCCGTGACGCTCTGCGCCCGTTTCACGGTCGCAGCGAACGCCGCCTTGTCACCCGCGATGGCGGCCGCCGCCTGCTCGTCGTTGAAGGCGATCAGCGCCTTCAACCGGGCCAGCAGTGTTGCGTAGGCCGCGGCCTCGGCGGCGGGCGGCGTGTAGGCCTTCAGCCGCGTCAGGAGCCCGTCGTACCCCAGCGCGGCGTTCGTGCTGCGCAGATAGCGGCCGACCTTCGGCAGCGTCGCGGTGTCCGGCGCCTGCGCGTTGAAGTCCGGGTAGGGGAAGGAGAGCTTCGCGATCCTGTCCGCGAGCGGCCTGCAGGCCGCATCGACCTTCGCCGCGAACGTGGACGACCCGGTGGTCGCGGCCGTCGTCGCGCTCGTGGTGCCTCCCCCGCCCCCGCACCCGGCCAGCATCAGCACCGTGGCGACCGCGACCGCCCCCACGGCACGGCGCTCAGCCATGCCAGTCCACAGGCCCCGCGACCAGGGTGTGGCTGCCGAGCTGGCGCCCGAGGACCTTGCGCACGGCCGCGGCGCACGCGAGCAGGGCCGGGAGGTCGATGCCGGTGTCGATGCCCATCTCATGCAGCATCGACACGAGGTCCTCGGAGGCGATGTTGCCGGTCGCGCCGGCGGGCACCGGACAGCCGCCGAGCTCCCCGAAGCTCGCCTCGAAGCTCGAGCAACCGGCCTCCAGCGCCGCCAGGACGTTCGCGAGACCCTGCCCACGCGTGTTGTGGAAATGCGCGGTCAGCTCGACCTCGTCGCCGAGGGCTTCGCGCGCGGCCAGGAAGAACGCGCGCACCTGGAGCGGGTTCGCCATGCCCGTCGTGTCACCGAACCCGATCTCCTGCGCGCCCGCGGCGATCAGCCGCTCGGCGATCGCGAACACCGTCTGCGGCTCGACGTGCCCCTCGTACGGGCACCCGAACGCCACCGAGATCACGCCCTCGCACCGCAGCCCGGCCTCGCGGGCGCGCGGCAGCACGCGCTCGAGCCCGGTGAGCGACTCCTCGACGGAGCGGTTCACGTTCGCGCGGTTGTGCGACTCGGTCGCGCTGAGGAAGACGTTGACCTCGTCGAACGCCGGACGGTCCCACTCGTGGGCGTCGCGCAGCGCGAGCGCGTTGTCCAGGCCGCGCTCGTTCGGGATCAGCACCGAGATCGCCACCTCCGGCGGCACGTCGACGCCGTGCAGCACCTCGGCCGCGTCGGAGAGCTGCGGGATGACGTCGGGTCGCACGAAGCTGGTGACCTCCATCCGGCGCAGCCCTGTGCGCGCGAGGGCGTCGATCAGGGCGATCTTGTCGGCGGTGGCGATCACCTCGGGCTCGTTCTGGAAGCCGTCGCGCGGGCCGACCTCGCGGATCCGGACGGCCTGGGGAAACTCGGGAGCGACGCTCATGGCATCGACAGCCCGCCGCTGACGTTCAGCGTCTGGCCGGTCACGTAGGAGGCGTCGTCGGATGCGAGGAAGGCGATGACGGCGGCGACCTCCTCGGGAACGCCGGTGCGGCCCATCGCCGTCGCATCGACCATCCCCTGTTTGAGGCGCGCGCCGAGCTCGCCCAGCAGCTCGGGTGCGGCGTTCAGCAGCGGCGTCTCGATCGGCCCGGGCGCCACGGCGTTGCAGCGCACGTGGTAGCGGGCCGACTCGCGTGCGATCGCCTTCGTGAACCCGATCACCCCGGCCTTCGCGGCCGAGTAGGTCGCTGACCCCTGCGAGCCGACGCGGCCCGCCTCGCTGGCGACGTTCACGATCACCCCGCCGCCGCGTTCGTGCATCGATGGCAGGACCGCGTGGGTGCAGGCCAGGACGCCCTTCAGGTTGACGCCCAGCACGAAGTCCCAGAGCTCCTCGTCGGTGTTGACGAAGAAGGCGAAGCGGTCGGTGCCGGCGTTGTTGACGAGGATCTCCACCGGCCCGATCTCGGCGGCGATGCGGGCGACCGCGGCGTGGACCGCCGCGACGTCGGTGACGTCGAGCGCCAGCGCAAGCACCGTCGATCTCGCCCGCGACCTCCTGAGCCTGCCCCGTCACGAGATCGGCGATCACGACACGGGCGCCCTCCGCGGCCAGCCGCCGGGCGCTCGCCGCCCCGATACCGCTCGCACCACCGGTGACGAGTGCCGTACGTCCCTCGAGTCGCATGGACAGAAACCTATACTCCGCCGCCATGCGCGGGCCCGCCTCCAGCTCACCCGCCGACGTCGCCTGATGGCCGGCCCCGTCGTGGTCCTCGCCGGGGGCACCGGTGGAGCCAAGCTCGCACGCGGCATGCTCGACGTCGTGGGCGACGATCTCGTCGTCGTGGCGAACACCGGCGACGACGTCGAGATCTACGGGTCCTACGTCTCGCCTGACCCCGATCTGATCGCGTTCTGGCTGGCCGACCGGATCGACGAGCGCGGATGGGGCCTGGAGGGCGACACGTTCGCGGTCATGGATGCGCTGCGCGCGCTCGGCGAGGACGTCTGGTTCAACCTCGGCGACGCCGACCTCGCGTGGTGCCTGGAGCGCGCCCGCCGGATGCGCGAGGGCGAGACGGCCACCACGGCGCTCGCGGCACTGACGGCCGCGATCGGCGTTCGCGCCCGCGTGCTCCCCATGTCCGACGCGCCCGTCCGCACGCGCGTGCACGCGCGCGGGTCCTGGACCGGCCTTCAGGAATTCCTCATCCGTCAGCGCGGCGAGGGACCCGTCGAGGACGTCGCGTTCGACGGTGCCGCGGAGGCCCGCATCAGCGATGAGGTCGCCGCCGCGCTCGCGCGGGCCGAGGCGATCGTGATCGGACCCTCGAACCCGATCATCTCGATCCGGCCGATCCTGTCCGTGTCCGGCATGGCCGCAGCGCTGCGGGACTCCCCGGCGCCGGTCGTCGCGATCTCGCCGATCGTCGCGGGTCAGGTGCTGAAGGGGCCGACCGCCGCGTTCATGCAGTGGGCCGGCCGGCCGCTGACCTCCGCGGGCATCGCCGCGCTGTACGGCGACGTCGCCGACGCGCTGCTCGCCGACGAGGACGACGGGGACTGCGCGTTGCCGGTGCGCATCGCCGACACGCTGATGGCGGACGCCGCCGGGCGCCGGCGCGTGGCCTCCGAGGCGCTCGCGCTCGCGCGGGCCGTCAGAATGGGCTCATGAGCGTCGTCGTCGTCCTGCCGGTCAAGCGCTTCGCGGACGCGAAGCGCCGGCTGGCCGACGGCGGGCTGCGGGCATCCGACCGCCTTGCGCTGGCCACCGGGATGCTCACCGACGTGCTGGAGGCGCTGCGCCGCTGCACGCGCATCGACGACGTCGTCGTCGTCACCTCCGATCCGAACGCCGAGGTCCTGGCGCGGAGCCTCGGGGCCCAGGTGGTGCACGACGCGCCGCAGGACGGGCACAGCGAGGCGGCGCTGCGAGGCATCCGCTGGGCCGCCGAGGACGGTGCGTTCCATGCGCTGGTGCTGCCGGGCGACGCTCCGACGATCGACCCGGCCGAGATCGACGCGCTCGTCGAACAGCTCGCCGACGGCCCGGAGGTCGTGATCGTCCCCGACCGCCATGGCACCGGCACGAACGCCCTGCTGCTGACCCCACCCGACGTGATGGCGCCGCAGTTCGGCGACGGCAGCCGTGAGCGTCACGAACGGCTCGCCCGCGAGGCCGGGGCCTCCGTGCGCGTGGTCGAGGTCGACTCGCTGCTGCTCGACGTCGACACGCGCGAGGATCTCGACGCTCTCGCCCATCTGCTCGCCGGCCTTCCGAGAGCCACGGCGCTCTACACCCGTGACGCGATGAGCCGCGTGCGCCCCCGATGAGCCGCCTCGAGGTCGTGGCGCTCGATCCGCTGCCCGAGGTCCGCAGTGGAGATGACCTCGCCGCGCTGATCGAGGATGCGGCCGGTGGCGAGCTGCACGCGGGCGACGTGGTCGTCGTGGCCCAGAAGGTCGTCTCCAAGGCCGAGGGCGCCGTCGTCGACCTGGCCGGCGTCGAGCCCTCCGAGCGGGCGGTCGAGCTTGCCGAGCCGTTCGGCAAGGACCCGCGGCACGTCCAGGTCGTCCTCGACCAGAGCGCGGAGCTGATGCGCGCCGAGCGCGGGATCCTGATCTGCCGCACACATCACGGATTCGTCTGCGCGAACGCCGGCGTCGACGCGTCGAACGCCGGCGCGCCCGGGCGAGTCATCACACTGCCGCACGACTCGGACGCCAGCGCCCGCGCGCTGCGCGCCGCACTTCCCGGCCGGCCGGCCGTCGTCGTGACCGACTCGTTCGGGAGGGCCTGGCGCCACGGGCAGACGGATGTCGCGATCGGCATCGCCGGACTGGCGCCGCTCGAGGACTGGCGCGGGCGGCCCGACGCCCACGGCCGTGAGCTGTCCGCCACGTGGATCGCGATCGCCGACGAGGCCGCCGCGGCGGCCGACCTCGTGCGCGGCAAGGACTCACGAATCCCCGTCGTCGTCGTCCGCGGCCTGGAGCGCCACGTGACCGAGGAGGACGGCCCCGGCGTCGCCGCGCTGCTGCGCGGCGCCGACGAGGACCTCTTCTCCTAGAGGACCTCTTCTCCTAGAGCTTCAGCTCGCGCTCGCGCTCGGGTCGGGCGTGCCGACCTCGGTCCATTCCGCGGGCGCGTACGCCTCGCCCGGAACTCCGCCGATCACGAGGATGCGCACGCCCTCGTCGCCCGGCACGATCTTGCGCTTCGTGCCCGACTTGACGCTCACGAGCTGGTCGGGCTCGAGCGTCACGCTCGTCCCCTCGATGTCCATCGTCGCCGAGCCGTGGAGCGTCACGTAGACCTCCTCCTGCCCGTCGGCGCTGTGGTCGTGCTCGGGGTAGCCGGTCGCGTTCGGCGGCATGTCGATCACCTGCATGCCGAAGGCCGTGACTCCGAGCGCGGACCGGGCGCGCTTGAAGCTCCCACCGTAGATCGCCTCGATGTCGTCGATGCTCATCGCCCGGAACTCAGCCATGGTGGTCTCCTCCTCGATGTGGGTTGCGCGATGCTACCCGCCGAGGGACTCCACGTGCCACTGCCGCCCGCCGCGCGGCGTGGCGACCTCGACGGTGTCACCCGGCGCGGCGCCCATCAGGGCGGCGGCGGCGGGAGACTCGCTGGAGATCCTCCCGGACGCGACGTCCGCCTCGGTCGGCCCGACGATCGTCAGCGTCTGCTCGCGACCGGACTCGACGTCCGTGATCGTGACCGTGCTGCCGAACCCGACGACCGCGGCGTCGGCGTCCGTCTCGACCACGACGGCGAGGCGCAGGCGCTCACGCAGGCGCAGGATCTTCGTCTCCAGGTGCGCCTGGTCGTCCTTGGCGATGTGGTACTCGGCGTTCTCCTTCAGATCGCCCTCCTCGATCGCCGCGCCGATCCGCTTGGAGAGCGCCTGCCGGCGCGGGCCCTCGAGCTCGGCGAGCTCAGCCTTGAGCGCCTCCAGGCCCGCGGCCGTGATCGACTGGCCCTGGTCACGCGAGCTCATGCGGCGAGCTCCGCGGCGAGGAGTGCGTCGCCGACGGCACTGTGGTCGCGCTCGGACTCCGGGAGCGTCCCGACCGGGTAGTCGCGCAGGTGGGCGTAGAGCGTGGAGCGCTCGACGGCCGGTCGCCCGGCACGGTGCGCGGCCGCGGCGAGATCGTGAGCCTCCAGCATCACGCCGTGGTAGCTGCCCGCCAGGCGGCTGATGTTCTCCTCCATGAGCGTCCCTCCGAGGTCGTTGACGCCCCAGCGCAGGGCTTCGGTCGCGGCGTCGAGCCCCATCTTGACCCAGCTGGCCTGGAGGTTCGTGATCGTGGTCCCCAGCGCGAGGCGGAACACGGCGGTGTGCTTGAGGTTCTCCTCGCGCGTGATCTCCTCGATGCCGTGCGTGCGACCCAGCAGCGTGTGGAACGGGATGAAGCTCAGCGGGACGAACTCGGTGATGCCGCCCGTGCGCTCCTGCAGCTCGCGGATGACGCGCATGTGCTCCGCCAGCTCCCAGGGCTCCTCGATGTGTCCGAACATGACGGTCGACGTGGAGCGCAGGCCGGCACGGTGGCTCGCCTCGATGATCTCCACCCAGCGCGCGACCGGCAGCTTGTTCGGGCTGATCCGCTCGCGGACGCCGTCGTGCAGCACCTCCGCCGCCGTCCCCGGGGTCGAGCCGAGGCCGGCATCGGCCAGGCGCGCGAACACCTCGGCCGCCGGCAGGCCCGAGACGTCGCACATGTGCGCGATCTCCATCGGGCTGTAGGCGTGCAGGTGCAGCTGCGGCGCGGTGGCCTTGGCCAGGCGCAGCCATTCCAGGTAGTCCTCGAGCTGCCAGTCCGGGTGGATGCCCGACTGCATGCACAGCTCCGTCGCGCCCGAACGCGACGGCGTCGTGGACGCGGCCGACGAAGTCCTCGCGCTCGACGTCGTAGGCCTCCGGCGAGCGCCTGCCCCTGCCCGAAGCCGCAGAACGCGCAGCCGACGGTGCAGATGTTCGACATGTTGATGTTGCGGTTGACGACGAAGCTGACGGTCTCCCCCGCCGAGCTGCGAGCGCAGCTCGTCGGCGGCCTGGCGGATGTCCTCGATCGCCTCGGGACGCGTCTCGGCGAACAGCGCGGTCAGCTCGTCGGCGCTCAGCGCGACGCCGTCGCGGCCCTTCTGGATCGCGGCGGGCACGAGGTCCGGCCGGATCGGCCGGGGCGGCTCGGTGCGACCCGAGCCGCGGCGCGGGATGAAGCTCCAGTAGGCCTGGCGGATCGTGTCGAGGACGCTCTGATCGACCCACTCGGAGTCGATGTACTGGGGGTAGACGCACGAGGCGCTCGGTCAGCGCGACGCCGTCGCCCTGCAGGTCCTTGCGGACCTGGTTGGGGCTCGGGAACGGATGCTCGGGACTGATGTGGTCGCCGTTGGCGCTGAGCCCGCCGAGATCGGTGGCGCCCGCGCGCACGAGCTCGGGCCACCAGTCGGCGAGGTTCGGGGGCACCTGGATCCCGACGCCGGGCATCAGGCGGCGCGTCTCGCCGATCAGGCGCACCATGTCCTCGATCGTCACCTCGCAGGCCCAGTCGGGCAGCGGGAGCTGCGGCTGCTCGCCGATCCCGGTGCGCCCAGTAGCGCCGGGCGCTCTCGTCGGCGATCTGCGCCGGCTCGCGGCCGTAGTAGCGCTCGTGCGGCACGAAGTTCTGCAGGATCACCTCCTGGATGTGCCCGAACTCGCCGTGCACCGCGGCGAGCGCCTCGAGTGACGCGACGCGCTCCTCCTCGGTCTCGCCGATGCCGACGAGGATCCCGCTCGTGAACGGGATCTTCAGCTCGCCCGCGGCACGGATCGTCTCCAGCCGGCGCAGCGGGTGCTTCGTCGGCGAGCCGGCGTGCACCGTCTGCATCAGGCGCTCGGAGATCGACTCGAGCATCAGCCCCTGCGATGCGGTCACCTCGCGCAGGCGGGCGAGGTCCTCGCGGCTCAGGACCCCGAGGTTCGTGTGCGGCAGCAGCCCGCGCTCCAGGGCGCGCTCGCAGGCCCAGACGACGTAGCTCGTGAAGTCCTCGTGGCCGTACTCGGCCAGGCGCTCGCGGACGATCGGGTCGACCTCGGGCTTCTCGCCCGTGAGGATCAGCAGCTCCTTGGCGCGGCGGCGGACCGCCTGCTCGAGGAAGTCATCGACCTCGGCGGGCGAGTACAGGTGCGCCTTGTGCGTGGCGAACGCGCAGTACTTGCAGTAGCACTGACACGTTCGCGACAGCGAGAGCGTGTAGTTGCGGGAGAACGTGACACGGCGGCGCATCGGCTGGCCCAAGCCTACCGATGCGCCACGCGCGCCCAGATCAGAGATCGACCTCGCCGACGTCGATCACGTCCTCGCGGACGGCCACGATCTCGGCCTCCTCGAGGTCCCCGGCGTAGAGCCAGGCGACGAGGAACCCTGCGAGCAGGGCACCGATGATCGGCCCGAGGGTGTAGACGGTGATGAACGTGCCGAAGTGGTCGCCGAGCTGACCGGCCACGAGCAGCGGGCCGAACGCGCGGGCCGGGTTGAGGCCGGCGCCGGTCATCGGGCCGACACACATGACGGCCATGCCGAGCGTGCCGCCGATCACCCACGGGAACAGGTCGCTCTTGTTCTTGAGGATGATCGCCGTGCCCACGATCGCCATCATCAGCGCGAACGTGCCGAGCCCCTCGGCGACGGCGCCGGAGAAGTCGTTCTGAAAGAACGACTTGGCGATCAGGGTCGCGCCGTAGTTCACGGGCTTGCCCTCGTCGAGCAGGAGGCTCTTGGTGACGAGCGCGGCGAGCGTCGCGCCGGCGAGCTGCATGAGGATGTAGATCGAGGCGTCGCTCCAGCGCATCTTGCGCATCGCGGCCAACGTGATGGTGACGGCCGGGTTGAAGTTCGCACCGGAGATGCCGGCCAGCGAGGCGACGAGCATCGTCAGGATGAACGCGTGGACCAGCCCGATGACAGCCCAGTCGGTGAAGCCCAGTCCGGCACGCGAGCTGATCGACACGACCAGGGTGATGAACAGCACCAGCAGGAATGTGCCGACGAGTTCCGCGACGTATGAGCGCGCGGTCTTGTGTTCCACGGGGGTGACTCCTCTTGTGACGGTGATTGGCTTACGGGGCGGCGACCCTTGCCGCGAAACCCATGATGCCCGTTCTTTCGCGCCCCGTACCCGCGATCCTGCGCCGCGCCTACTGGTCGTGGAGCTGACGGAACTCCTCGCGCACCGTCTCGGGCCGACCCCACTCGTGGAAGACCGGAGCGCGCCCGGTGCGCACCTCGCGCACGACGAACTCGCCGTCGATCGCAGCCTCGTCGAGGAACAGCAGCGAGCGGTGCACCGCCGGCGCAGCCGCCGCGTGACCGAAACGATGGGCGCACAGCACGCGCCAGTGCCAGTCGTGCTGGGAGTAGGGCTGCGCGTTGCAGGTGACGAGGAACGTCGCCGCCTCCACGTAGCGCAGCTCGTCGAAGATCCGCAGATCCAGCTCGAGGTCCGTCCAGTCGTCCGGCAGCGAGTCGATGACCTCTTGGAAGGAGTCGGCAAGGCCCATGTGCTGGAGCGTACCTCGCCCTACCCGAAGAAGGTCTCGTAGAGCAGGAAGCCGTTCAGCGTGATGATCATCCCCGCCACGACGAACGCGGCCAGCGTCGTGCGGCGCTGGTTGACGAGGCTCCCCATGATGTCCACGCGGCGCGTGAGGAGGACGAGCGGCACGAGGGCGAACGGGATGCCGAACGACAGCAGCACCTGGCTGATGACCAGCGCGCGCGTCGGATCGACGCCGACGGCCAGCACGATCAGGGCCGGGGCCATCGTGATGGCGCGGCGCAGCCCGAGCGGGATGCGTCCGGGCGATGAAGCCCTGCATGACGACCTGCCCCGCGTACGTGCCGACGCTCGAGGAGGCCATGCCGGAGGCCAGCAGGGCCAGCGCGAACGCCAGCGCGGCCTCCGGTCCGACGAGCGCCTTGAACCCGGCGTAGGCGCCCTCGATCGAGTCGATCGAGCCCAGCGGCCCGCCATAGAACAGCGACGCGGCGATCAGCAGCATCGACATGTTGACCAGGCCCGCGATCGTCATCGCGATCGTCACGTCGACGCGCTGGAAGCGCAGCAGCGCACGCTTCTCCTCGTCGTCGCGCGGCCGGATGCGGTCCTGGGTCAGCGCCGAGTGCAGGTAGATCACGTGCGGCATGACCGTGGCACCGAGGATGCCCGTCGCCAGCAGGACGCTGTCGCCGCCGTCGAACGACGGGATGAACCCCTTTGCCGCCTCCCCGCCGTCGAATCCGATGCGCAGGGTGTCGTAGAGGAAGCCGAGCAGGATGATCCCGAGGAAGAACGCGATCGCCACCTCGAACCGCCGGTAGCCGCGGCGCTGCAGCGCGAGGACGCCGAACGAGACGACCGCCGTGATCAGGCCGGCCGCGAACAGCGGGATGCCGAACAGCAGGTTCAGCGCGATCGCCGCGCCGACGAACTCCGCGAGGTCGGTCGCCATGGCGACGATCTCCGCCTGGACCCACAGCCCGAAGCTCACGCGGCGCGGGAAGTGCTCGCGGCACAGCTCGGGCAGGTTGCGGCCGGTCGCGATGCCGATCTTCGCCGAGAGGTTCTGGATCAGCATCGCCATGAGGTTCGCGGCGAGCAGGACCCACAGCAGCATGTACCCGTACTTCGCGCCGGCGGCGATGTTGGTGGCGAAGTTGCCGGGGTCGACGTACGCGATGCAGGCGACGAACGCCGGCCCGAGCATCGCCAGCATGGTGCGCAGGCGCCCGCGTCCGCGCAGGCGCTCGAGATCGCTCAGCGTGCGCAGACCGGCCGTCTCCGGGTCCAGACCGGCCGGGAGCGGAGCCGGCCCGGGCGCCGGTGCGGGCAGCGCGTCGCGCAGCGGCGGGGGCGGCGGCGCGGTCACGCGGCGACCTCGACGCGCATGGCGGCGGCCAGCGCCCCGCCGAGCACGTGCACCTGGTCGCCGAAGCGGGCGAAGACGGGGCCGTCGAACGGCTGCTTCTCGATGATCTCGAAGTCGGCGCCGGGAGTGATCCCGCGCCGGCCGAGGTAGCGCAGCATGTCGGGATCGGCATCCGAGACGCGCACGAAGCACCCGCGAGCGCCGGCGGAGAGCGTGTCGAGGGCGACGCTCTCCCCCTCGTCGATCGTCAGGTCGGCCGTGGGAATCGGATCGCCGTGCGGGTCATGCGTCGGGTGCCCCAGGCGCGCGGCGATCAGCTCCTCGAGATCCTCCGAGATGTGATGCTCCAGCACCTCGGCCTCGTCATGAACGCGATCCCACGGGACACCGAGGTCGGCCAGCAGGAGTTCGATCAGGCGGTGGTGGCGCATCACCTCGAGCGCGACGCGGCGCCCGTCGTCCGTGAGTGCGACGCCGCGGTAGGGCTCGTGCTCCACCAGGCCCAGATCGCACAGCTTGCGCACCATGCCCGATGCGGACCCCGGCGTCACGCTGAGGCGCTCGGCGAGCGCCGTCGTGGTCACCGGGCCGTCGGCGCGGCGCTCCAGCGCGTAGATCGCCTTGGCATAGTCCTCGACAGCCGCCGACGGGCGATCAGTTTCGCGCTCCACAACGGGGATTATGGCGTGCCAAACATTATTGTCAACGCACCGCACACGTATCCTCGGTGGTGGACATGGTCACGACCCCCACTTCGAGCAGCGCCTACGCGGCGCTGACCACCGGCGCCGCCCTGGTCGATCGCTCCGAGCGCGGCAAGCTCGCGCTCCTGGGCCCCGACGCACGGGCCGCGCTGAACGGCGTCGTCACGAACGAGGTCGAGACGCTGGAGCCGTGGACCGGCCTCTACGCGGCGGTTCTGACGCCCAAGGGCAAGATGCTCGGCGATCTGCGCGTGCTGTACACCGGCGACGAGCTGCTGCTGGACACCGAGCGCCTCGCACTGCAGGCGGTGTTCGACGTCGTGCGTCACGGCCTGATCGGATTCGACGCGCAGCTCGACAAGCGAACGCTCCAGCGCGGGATGCTCTCGCTGATCGGCCCGCTCGCGGGCCAGGTCTGCGGGCCGGATGCGCCCGACGGGGCCGAGCATTCCAGCTCCCTGGCGACGATCGGCGGCGCGCCGGTGATCCTGGCCCGGACCGATCTCGGCATCGACGTGATCTGCCTGACCGATGACCTCCCGCGGGTGCGCGAGGCCCTGCTCGCCGCGGGCGCCGAGACGGCGTCGCCCGACGACGCGGAGATCGTCCGCGTCGAATCCGGCCGCCCGCGCTACGGCGTCGACCTGGATGACTCCGTGATCCCGCAGGAGGCCGGCCTCAACGACCGCGCCGTGAACTTCACCAAGGGGTGCTACGTCGGGCAGGAGACGGTTGCGCGGCTGTTCTACAAGGGCAAGCCCAACCGACACCTGCGCGGCCTGCGGCTCTCGGCCGCCTGCGACCCGGGCGCACCGCTGATGCTCGGCGACAAGCAGGTCGGGACGCTCACGAGCGCCGCCGTCTCGCCCCGCCTGGGGCCTGTCGGGCTCGCGCTCGTGCGCCGCGAGGCCGCGCCCGGGGCGACGCTGGCCGTCGGCGGCACCTCCATGTCGGCCGAGGTGGTCGAGCTCCCGTTCCAGAGCTCCGCGCCCGTCAGCCCGCCGACCACAGCGCGTCGATGAACCGCTGGTCCTCGTCGTACAGCCAGCACTCGCCCAGCAACCCGTCGCAGACCCGGTAGACGAGAACGCGGCGAACACGCCGCGGGGGGTCGCCGAGCTCCTCGATCGCGAGGATCGCCCCGAGCTCCGCGCCCACCAGCACGTCCTCGATCTCGATCAGCCGCCGCGCCGAGCGCTCGCTCGCGTGGCCCAGCGCGACGAACGCCGCCTCGCGGCCCACGTGCGTCCCGGCGAGCGGGCTCTCACCCATGTAGTGCAGGACGAAGTCCTCGTGATAGGCAGCAAGGATGCGCGTGAGATCCGCGGTGCGCCACGCATCCGCGTAGTCGCGCAGGACCTGGCCCGTCTCGCCGGAGTCCGCCATCGAGCAAACCTACATGCGCCGCGGCGACGACCCGTCACGCGGCGAGCGCCGCCCTTGGAGCCGGCACGCCGCAGGCCGCCAGGAAGCGCGCCAGCCGGTCCGGCTTCAGCCCGGCGGGCAGGTCGAGCGCGTACGGATCGTTCGACGCGATCCACGTCGCCGCCGTCCGCGCGACGGCGACCTCCGCGGGATCGAGGGGGCGCCCGGCCGCGCGCAGGGCGGCGTCGCTGCGCGCGAGCAGCTCGTCCACGCCGGGCAGCGGTCCCCAGTCGGCGACGCGCCCGCCAACGAGCCAGAACGCGTCCCACTCGTCGCCCTCCGGCGAGTCCGCGAGCACGAGTCGCGCACGCGCATCGGACGCCGTGAGCCCGCGCCCCAGACGGCGGACGAGCACCGCGATGCGCTCGCGCCGGCGCCGCAGCCACGCCGCCCGCTCGTAGCACCGCTCGGCCGCGGCGTCGGCGATCATCCGGTCGACGTGGCGCAGGATGGCGCGGGCGCCGTCGGCCTGGGCGAACAATGCGAGCGCCTCGTCGAGCCGGCGGCGGTAGAGGTTGGGATCCAGGTCGCCCAGGCAGGGCGACAGGCACCGACCCATCTGCCCGTAGGCCGAGGGGTGATCGCGGCGCTGCAGCCGCCTCCCGCAATGGCGCAGCCCGAACAGCGACGTGAGCTGCTCCAGCAGCTCGACGGCGCTCGCCCTGCCGCGCAACGGGCCCACGTTGACCGCGGTGCCGGTCGCCGGCTCGCGCGCGACCTCCAGGATCGGGAACGCGATGTCGAGCCGGCAGCGCAGCCAGACCCACTCGTCGACGGGCTTGAGCTTCGCGTTGCCCGGCGGCCGGAGCTCGTCCACGAGCTGCTGCTCGAGGATCAGCGCCCCGAGCTCGGAGGCCGTGCGGTGATGCTCCACCGTCTCCGCGCGCGCCGTCCACGAACCCGACGATGATGAGGGCGCGAAGTGCGCGCGCACGCGCGTGCGGACGCGCATCGACTTCCCGACGTAGAGCACCTGCCCGGCCTCGTTGCGGGCGACGTAGACGCCGGGCGCGTCGACGAGCCCGGACATGTCGGGCAGGCGTCTGCGGGTGCGGGGCGCGAGCGGGCCGCCGTCCGTCGCGCCACCACGCCGGCGGCGCGGCGTCCTGGGACCGAGCAGCGCCTGCGCCTCGGCGAGCGTCGCGGCATTCGCGCAGAGCCTGCCGAACAACGCACAGAAGACCCGCGCACACGTCTCGGCGTCGGCCAGCGCGCGGTGCGCCACCTCGACCTCGATACCGAGTGACTCGGCCAGGAGCACGAGCTTGCGCTGCCGCGCGAGCGGATGCAGGCGGCGCGCCATCGCGACGGTGCACAGGACCGGGGGGTCGGGCCAGTCCAGGCCGGCGCGCCTGAATGCCTGCTCGAGGACGCGGCGGTCGAACGCCGCGCTGTGCGCGACCAGCACCCGGCCCTCGAGCAGCTCGGCGAGCTCCGGCAGCGTGCGTCTCGGCCGGCGGCGCCTCGTCGACCATCGCCTGCGTGATCCCCGTGTACTGCTGGATGCGCCGCGACAGCGGCCGCTCGGTGCGCACGAGCGCCTCCCAGCGGTCGTGCAGCTCGCCACCGCCGACGAGCACCGCGCCCGCTTCGGTGAGCTCGCAGGCGTCACCGGCGAGGCCGTTGGTCTCGGTGTCCACGACGAGGAACTCGGCATCGCGCAGCGCGGCGGAGGGATCCATCGCAGCGGAGGTCTACGCCGCCGCCAGGACGCCGTGCAAGACGCCATGCGCCCCCACCTGCGCGAACCCGCCGCCGCCGGGGGTATCGTGCGCACATCGGACGAGGAGGTACACCGTGAGCATCACCGCCCCGCAGCAGGACGTCGAGCTCGAGGAGCGCACGAAGGACGCCTGGAACCGGTACGCCGAGGAGCTGCGCGAGCGCACGGGCAGCGACTACGTCGACGCCGAGAGCGACGCGTGGGACCGCCTGCAGATGGACCTCGCCGACATCGCCGCCGCGTACGCGCAGGCCGCGGCGCGCGCCGCAGGGGCCGACGGCATCTGAGCGGCGCCCGGCTCTGTCCTGGAACTCTTTGGGACGCCGGCGGCGTCCAGTCCTGAAACGCATCAGAACGCCTTCGGCGTTCTGTCCTGGCAGGGGCCGTTACATGGAACGCCTTCGGCGTTCTGTCCTGGCGGGGGCCGTTACATGTCGGGTAGTGTCCGCAGCGCGGTGATTCCGCCGCACGGGTTGGAGGGGTGAGGACGAGGTATGCGCACGATGCTTGCGATCGTGGTCACGGGCGCCCTGACGCTCTTGGCCGCGGGCTGCGGGACCACCGAACGCCACAGGAACGAGCTCCGCCCGCCGGCGCCGATCCTGATGAGCGCCACGATCACGCCCGCACGCGTGACGGTGTCCCCGGCGCGGGTCGGCGCAGGCCCGATCCAGGTGATCATCACCAACCTGACCGGCAGCTCGCAGACCGTCACGTTCGAGTCCTCGAACCTCGGCGGCGGCGCGCCGATCCGTCAGCAGACGGCCCCGATCAACCCCCGCGACACGGCGAACCTCAAGGCGGACGTCAAGCCGGGCGCATACCGCGTGAAGGTCGCCGGCGAAGAGGTCACCCCGGCGATCGTCCTGATCGGCCCCAAGCGCATCTCCTCGCAGAACGACCTGATGCTCCCGTAGGAGAAGGCCTCGTGTGATGTAGATCACACTTGCGTAATCACTGCGCCTGCGAAATACTTTCGCTTGTGCATGCAACTGATTCAGCCAGGGCGACGGAGTCCGCGGCGCTTGCCGCCGACCTCCACGCGCTCTGGCAGTACCTCATGCGTGGTGGCAGCGGCGAGTTCTTCGCGATCATCGAGGAGCTCGACCTGTCGCTCACGCAGATCAAGACGCTCGGCTGCCTCAGCGGCTCGGACGACGATCTGTCGGTCAAGGAGCTCTCCGAGCACCTCGGCTACTCCCTTCCGAGCGCGAGCCGCACGGTCGAGGCGCTGCTGCGCCGCGGCTGGCTCGAGCGCCGCGAGGACGAGCACGACCGCCGCGTCAAGCGCGTGCGCGTGACGCAGGCCGGCCGCGACGTCGTGCGGCGCATCGACGGCGCTCGCCTGAACAGCCTCGAACGCTTCACCGCCCGCCTCGACGACGACCAGCGCACGCATCTCGCCGAAGCGCTGCGGCGCATCCCCCTCGACGGTCCAGCCGACTGACCCAGCACACCACACCACCCGTCAGGACACACCGCATGGCTCGCTCCATCCCCACCATCGACCACGACAACCGCCGCTGGTTCACGCTCGGCGCGATGTGCTTCGCGCTGTTCATGGTGATGCTCGACAACACCGTCGTGAACGTCGCACTGCCATCGATCCAGCGCGACCTCGACGTGCCGATCAGCGCCCTTGAATGGACCGTCAACGCGTACACGCTGACCTTCGCCGTGCTGCTCGTCACCGGCGGGCGCCTCGGCGACATCTTCGGCCGCCGCCGCGTGTTCATCGCCGGCGTGATCGTGTTCGGGCTGTCGAGCCTCTTCATCGCCTTCTCACAGACCGACACGTGGCTGATCGTCGGCCGTGCCGCGCAGGGCGTCGGCGCCGCGTTCATGATGCCCGCGACGCTGTCGATCATCACGAACGCCTTCCCGCCGCACGAGCGCGGCAAGGCGATCGGCACCTGGGCCGGCGTCAGTGCCATCGCGCTGGCGATCGGGCCCGTCGTCGGCGGCTTCCTCGTCGAGAACGTCTCCTGGCAGTCGATCTTCCTGATCAACGTCCCGATCGCGGTCATCGCCGTCGGCGTGACGCTCTGGGCGGCGCACGAATCGCGCGACGAGTCCGCCCCGCGCGTCGTCGACTACCCCGGTGTCGTGACGATCGGCGTCGGCCTGGGCGCATTCGTGCTCGCGCTGGTCGAGGGCAACTCCTGGGGCTGGGGCTCCGCTCGCATCCTCGGCCTGTTCGCCGTCTCCGCCGTCAGCCTCGTCGCCTTCGTGCGCGCCGAGCGCCGCAGCCCGGCGCCGATGGTCGACTTCACCTACTTCCGCTCGCGCTCGTTCCTGGGCTCGAACATCGTCGCCTTCATCGTGAGCTTCGCGATGCTCGCGATGTTCTTCTTCCTCGCGCTGTACATGCAGAACATCCGCGGCTACTCACCGCTGCGAGGCGGGCGTGCGCTTCCTCCCCTCGACGGCCGTGATCATCTTCATGGGCCCCGTCGCCGGCCGCCTGGCGGACAGGATCGGCCCGCGGATCCCGATGACGATCGGCCTCGTCCTCGTCGCGATCTCACTGTTCTGGCAGGGCCACCTCGCCGTCGACACGAGCTACGCCTTCCTCGTCGGCGCGTTCGTGCTGATGGGCATGGGCATGGGCCTCGTGATGTCGCCGA
Organism: uncultured Solirubrobacteraceae bacterium; assembly: GCA_963817295.1. Classification (GTDB taxonomy): domain Bacteria; phylum Actinomycetota; class Thermoleophilia; order Solirubrobacterales; family Solirubrobacteraceae; genus F1-60-MAGs163. Next base: position 260,275 of record CAWFOF010000008.1, read on the forward strand.
TGAGCACCGCCGCGATGAACAGCGTCGATCAGGCGAAGGCCGGCGTCGCCTCCGGCGTGCTGTCGATGAGCCGCATGGTGGGCGGCACGTTCGGCGTCGCGGTCGTCGGCGCGCTGATCAGCGGGCTCGGCCGCTCGCAGCTCGAGGACCTGCTTCCGCGGGCCGACCGGAGCCCAGATCAGCCGGCTGACCGACTCACTGGCCAACGGCGGCGCCGGGATCCCCGGCCGCGCGGGCGCTGCGGTGCAGACCGCGTTCGTCGACGCCATGAACACGAGCCTGCAGATCGGCGCCGCGGTCGCGCTGTCTGGGCGCGCTCATCGCCTGGCTCCTGGTCGCCGACCGCCCCGAGCAGGCGGCGCTCGACAGCACCCCGCCCGGCCGCCTGGAGACTCGATCTGGTCGAAGCCGGGGACGCGGGCGGCGCACCCCAGGGCGAAGCCGCCATCCGCGAGCCCAGTCGGCGCGTGACAGAACGTCCGCGACGCCCCGTAGCGTCGCGGACGTGGAGGTCCTCGAACAGTTCGACGCGGACGAGACCCGCGCGGCCCTCGCGAACGGCGAGCAGCTCTGGATCGAGCTCGAGGACCCGGACACCGCGACGGTCGCCGCGCTGGGAGAGATCTTCCACCTGCATCCGCTGGCGGTCGAGGACACCGAGCACTTCCATCAGCGCCCGAAGCTCGACGACTATCCCGAGGCGGTCCTGCTGGTCTTCTTCGGGGCGCGGACGGGCCCGCCGGTCGACGGGTTCCCCGGCCTCCCCGAGCCGGTCGAGGTCCACCTGCACATCACCTCGCGCGCCGTGATCTCCGTCAGGCGGACGCACATGCCGGAGCTCACCGAGGCCTGCCGTCGCGTGCGCGAGCGCACCGTGACGTCGAGCGAGGCTGCGGTCTACCACGTGCTCGACGCACTGGCGGCGAGCTTCCTCGTCCCGATCCGCAACGTCGAGGACGAGCTCGACCAGCTGCAGGACCGCGCGCTCGACGACCCGCGCCCTGAGCTGCGCCAGCGCCTCCTGGACATCAAGCACAGCCTGCTCGTCCTGCGCCAGGTCGTGGATCCCCAGCGGGACCTGATGGCCTCCCGGCGCGACCTGATCGAGCAGCTCCCGGGATTCTCCGACGACACGGCGCACGACTATCTGCGCGACGTGCACGACCAGCTGGCCCGCACCTCGCAGCAGGTCGAGTCGGTCCGCGAGCTGGTGGCCAACGCGCTCGACCTGTACCTGGCCTCGGTCTCCAACCGGCTCAACGAGATCATGAAGGTGCTCACGATCCTCGCGACGTTCGTGCTTCCCCTGACCCTGCTCACGGGGTTCTTCGGGCAGAACTTCGGCTGGCTGGTGCGCCACGTCAACACGTTCGCGAGCTTCCTCATCCTCGGGGTCGGCCTGGCGGTGGCCATCTGCGTGCTGCTCGCGTGGGCGTTCGTCCGCGCCGGTTTCATGAGCGCTCCGCGCCTCGCGGCGCCGCCGGACGCCCGAGGCGGCGCCGGGACCGTAGTATTCGCCGCCGCACGTCCCGTACGCCGCCGATCAACGAGGTTCCGAACGTCACCATGGCCGTCGATCTGTCCCACGTCTCGACCGTTTCCACCGAGCCCGGCGAGCTGCCGGCGACCATGGCCGCCTGGGTCATCCGCGAGGAGCGCCTCGGCGAACCCGTCGACGCCTTCCAGCTCGAGGAGATCGAGACGCCCGAGCCCGCCGCCTTCGAGGTCATCGTGCGCGTGATGGCCGCCGGCGTGAACTTCAACAACGTCTGGGCCGCGCTCGGCAAGCCGGTGTCGGTCTTCGGCTACGGCGACCATCCGCAGTACGGCCATCACATCGGCGGCTCCGACGCCTCGGGCGTCGTCTGGAAGGTCGGTGAGGGCGTCACGCGCTGGAAGCCCGGCGACGAGGTCGTCGTGCACTGCAACCAGGCCTCCTACGAGGACCCGGAGGTCCACGGCCTCGACCCGCTCGCCGCCCCGTCCCAGAAGATCTGGGGCTACGAGACGACGTGGGGCTCGTTCGCGCAGTTCACCAAGGTCCAGGCCCAGCAGCTGCTGCCCAAGCCGGCTGCGCTCTCCTGGGAGGAGGCCGCGTCGTACGGCCTCACGTACTTCACCGCCTACCGCATGCTGATGGACCGCGCGAAGATCCAGGCCGGCGACCGCGTGCTCATCTGGGGCGCCGCGGGCGGCCTGGGCGTCTTCGCCACGCAGCTCGTGAAGGCGGCCGGTGCCGAGAGCGTCGGCGTCGTCTCCTCGGACGAGAAGGGCGAGCTGATCATGAAGCTCGGCGCCAAGGGCTTCATCAATCGGCGCGAGTTCGAAGGGATGATGCGCAAGGGCGGCGAGACGCCCGAGGAGGAGAAGGAGCGCTTCAAGGTCTCGCGCGCGTTCGCCAAGCGCGTGAAGGAGATCCTCGGCGAGTCGCCCGACATCGTCTTCGAGCACGTCGGCATGGCGACGTTCCCCACGTCGGTCTTCACCGTGAAGCCGTTCGGCAAGGTCGTCATCTGCGGCGCGACCTCCGGGTTCGACCTGGACTTCGACGTGCGCTACCTCTGGATGCGCCAGAAGGAGATCCTCGGCTCGCACTTCGCCAACGCCTGGGAGTGCAACAAGGCGAACAAGCTGATCGACAGCGGCTTGATCCGGCCGGTCCTGTGGAAGACCATGGGGTTCGACCAGGTCGCGGAGGCCCACCAGCTCATGCACGAGAACAAGCACGCAGGGAAGATCTCGATCCTCGTCGGCGCCGACGAGCCCGGCCAGGGCCGCACCGCCGACGGACCCGGCGCGATCCATGCGGAGGTGGGTGCCTGATGGCCGACTCGTTCCACATCGCCTGGTACGCCACGGGGTTCCGCGGCGAGAAGCTCGAGCGCGCGCTGGAGGACGTCACCGCGACGTCGCTGCGCTACGGCGCGACGGAGTGGTCGCTGCACCGCAGCAAGGACGACCGGTACAAGATCCTGCAGATCGTGGGCTTCACCAACAAGACCGAGTTCGAGCGCTGGTGGCAGGGCCCCGAGATGATCCAGTTCCGGGCGATCACCTCCGGCTGGTACCAGGTACCGCTGGTCTACACCCCGCACGACCTCGTGGGCGGCGGCCGTGTCGTCGCCGACGCCCCGAACGGCGACGTCCAGGCGCCGGCCGCGGAGCCCTCGACGGCCGCGTAGGACCCGCCGCGCAGGATGCCGGCGATCTCGACCTTCGGCGTGTTCGCCCTGGCGAGCCTCGTGCTGGTCGTGATTCCCGGCCCTTCGGTCATCTACATCGTCAGCCGCAGCATCGATCAGGGGCGCGCCGCCGGCCTCGTCTCGATGCTCGGCGTACAGGCCGGCGCGCTCGTCCACGTGACCGCGGCGGCTGTCGGCCTGTCCGCACTGCTGGCCTCCTCCGCCACGGCGTTCTCGGTCGTGCGCTTCGCGGGTGCCGCCTATCTCGTGGTGCTGGGCGTGCAGCGGCTGCGGGCCCGGTCGGTCTCCGACCTCGGCCAGGACGCCCCGGTGCGCGCCGCCAACGCGCGGCTGTTCGGGCAGGGAGCCGTCGTCAACATCCTGAACCCGAAGACGGCGCTGTTCTTCCTGGCCTTCCTCCCCCAGTTCATCGACCCGGCGCGCGGAGGGGCCGCGCTGCAGGTGCTCGCCCTCGGCCTGTGCTTCATCGTGATCGCGATGCTCAGCGACGGGACCTACGCCGTCCTCGCCGGCTCGATCGCCGGGCGCCTGCGTCGCAACACCCGCGCCGCGCTGCGCCTGGAGCGGCTCAGCGGCCTGCTGCTGATCGCGCTCGGTGCCGCGGCCGCGCTGGGCGGCGGACACGCGCGCAGAGCGTGAGGCTCAGCCCTGCTCGAGCGGGGCCATCGTGAGCCCGCAGTCGCGCAGCTGTTCCCAGTAGAGCTCGGCGATCTCGCGGTGGCCGCTCCAGACGATCGCGAGGCCGCTGCGGTGGATCCGCTCCGCGACCGCGTAGCCCTCGTCGAGCGTGATCGCGGGGATGTACCGCGCAAGCGCCATCGCCACGCCGTCGAAGGTGTTGTGATCATCGTTGCGGACGATCACGCGCCACTCGCCCCCAAGGCCTGAGCCGGGGCCCTGCGTACGCGGAAGCTCGACGGTCTGCGACATCACTGCAAAGGCTAGTACAACCGGGCGCTCACGCGTCGTCGCGCCGGCTCCAGTAGCGGTCCAGACCGGACCACAGCGTCTCGGGCGGCATCGCCTGGAAGAACGACCCTCTGAGCCCCTCGCCGGTGCGGCGCCGGACGATCCCGCGCACCGCCTCGCTGAAGCCCTCGGCGTCGGTGCGCCGCGCGAGCCCGCCGAGCAGCGCGAGGTTCTCGCGCAGCTCCGCGATGTGGGCCTCGACGTCCGTGAACGTCCCGAAATGGGTGACGGCGAGACGCTCCGGATGCCAGGCCTCGACGAGGTCCAGCGAGGCGGCCCACGCCTCCAGGTCGATGTCGGGCGGCGGCGTGGGCGGCAGCACCGGGCCGTCCGCGATGCGCACGCCGGCGACGTCGCCGGCGAAGACGGTGCCGGTCTCCTCGTACAGGTAGGCGACGTGGTGCTGGGCGTGGCCGGGCGTGGCCTCCACCCGCCATCCGCCGATGGCCTCGCCGCCGTGCAGCACCCGCACGTTCGCCTGCGGGATCGGGAGCATGTCGCCCCACAGCCGCGCCATGTCATCGCCATAGAGCCGCGTCGCGCTCGCGATGAGCCTCGAGGGATCGACGATGTGCCGGGCGCCGCGCTCGTGGACCCAGACCTCGACGTCCGGCCAGCGGCGCACGATCGCGCCCGCGCCGCCCGCGTGGTCGAGATGGATGTGGGTCAGCAGGACCGCGCGCGGGGCCTCTCCGCCGAGCGCGTCGAAGACGGCGTCGACGCTGACCTGGGGCCCGGGGTCGATCAGCATGTCGCCCTGGCGGTAGCAGCAGATCACGCGCGGACGCCCGAGGTGGTGGACGTCGATCTCTTCAAGCATCCGAGACCCCTACAGCCGCGCGACGACGATGTCTTCGTGCGCGCGGCCGGCGTCACGGCCGCTCCACGTGCCGTGCCGGATGCCCGCGGTCTTGAAGCCGCAGTCCGCGACGCGGTCCAGGAACCACTCCTCGTCGTACGCCACCAGCGACTTCGGGTCGGCGGGATCGGCGAGTGCGTGGCGGCTGCCGGCGGGCTGGAACGTCACGGCGGCGTTGCCGGCGGCCATCGCAGCGCGCGCGTCGTCGTCGAGCAGGTAGGCCGACGCGAACACGCGGCCATTGGGGTGCAGGACCCGTCGCGCCTCGCGCAGATGGTGATCGAGCGCCTCGGGCAGGAGCCGCGTGAAGGCCGACGAGACGATCACGAGGTCGAATCGCGGGCCTGGGAACGGGAGCGGCGCCGACGCGTCGCCACGCTCCTGGAACTCGAAGTCGGGGCGGTTGCGATAGGCGCGGCGACACCACTCGATCGCCTGCGCGTCCTCGTCGAGCCCGTCATACGAGGCTCCGGGCCCGAGATAGTCGGACAACGGGCGTGCCAGTTCACCGGTGTCGCAGCCGATCTCGAGCACCCTGTCGTCGGGCCCCAGCTTCGCGAGCGAGATCAGCAGCCGCAGGCCGCGATCACCCGCGGCGATGTACGTCTCGTCGTCGGCTCCACGCAGGCGGCGCGGCGGGACCAGCCGGTCGTTGCGGCGCAGAACGGCGTCGGCGGCGTCGCGCATGCGCAGACGCAGCGAGGCGGCAGGGCGCGTGGGTCGGGACTCGGGCACGGCGCAGGACCATACAATCCGGGCATGAGCCACCGCCTGCCCGAGCCCGACAAGCCGTGGATGATGCGGACCTACGCTGGGCACTCGACCGCCCGGAAGTCCAACGAGCTGTACCGGTCGAATCTCGCCAAGGGACAGACCGGGCTGTCGATCGCATTCGACCTGCCGACGCAGACCGGATACGACCCCGATCACCAGCTGGCGCACGGCGAGGTCGGCAAGGTCGGCGTCCCGGTGGCGCACAAGGGCGACATGGCCGCGCTGCTCGACGGCATCCCGCTGGACCGGATGAACACGTCGATGACGATCAACGCCACCGCGGCCTGGCTGCTGGCGTTGTACATCGTCACCGCCGAGGGTCAGGGCCACACGCAGGATCAGCTCTCCGGGACCACCCAGAACGACATCATCAAGGAGTTCCTCGCGCGCGGCACGTACGCGTTCCCGCCCGGGCCCTCGATGCGGCTGATCGCGGACATGATCGCCTACACCGTCGAGGACGTCCCGCAGTGGAATCCGATCAACATCTGCAGCTACCACCTGCAGGAGGCCGGCGCGACGCCCGTCCAGGAGATCGCCTACGCGATGAGCAACGCGATCGCGGTCCTCGACGCGGTGCGCGAGCGCGTCCCGGCCGACCGAATGGGCGCGGTGTTCGGACGCATCTCGTTCTTCGTGAACGCCGGGGTGCGCTTCATCGAGGAGCACGCGAAGCTGCGCGCGATGGGGATCATCTGGGAGGAGCTCGGTCGTGAGCGCTACGGCGTCAGCGATGAGAAGCAGCTGCGCTTCCGCTACGGCGTCCAGGTCAACTCGCTCGGGCTGACGGAGTCCCAGCCGGAGAACAACGTCCAGCGGATCGTCCTCGAGGCGCTCGCCGTCACGCTCGGGCGCAGCGCCCGCGCGCGGGCGCTCCAGCTGCCGGCGTGGAACGAGGCGCTCGGGCTCCCGCGCCCCTGGGACCAGCAGTGGTCGCTGCGCATCCAGCAGGTCCTGGCCTTCGAGACGGACATGCTCGAGTACCCCGACATCTTCGAGGGCTCCAAGGTGATGGACGGGCTGGTCTCCGAGCTGCTCGACGGCGCCCGCGCCGAGATGGCCGTCGTCGCCGAGCACGGCGGCGCGGTCAGCGGCGTCGACTACATGAAGGCCGCACTGGTCGACTCGCATCGTGAGCGCATCCGGCGGATCGAGGACGGCGAGCAGGTCGTCGTGGGCCTGAACCGCTACCGCGAGAGCGAGCCGTCACCGCTCGTCGAAGGTGTCGACGGCGGCATCATGACCGTCGATCCCGAGGTCGAGGCGCAGCAGATCGAGGCCGTCCGGGCCTGGCGCTCGGCACGCGACCAGGACGGCGGTCGACGACGCGCTCGCCGAGCTCGCGCGCGTCGCGGCGAGCGAGGACGAGAACATCATGCCCGCGACGATCGCAGCCGCCCGCGCCGGGGCGACGACCGGCGAGTGGTCGAGCACGCTGCGCGACGTGTTCGGCGAGTTCCGTGCGCCGACCGGCGTCGGCGAGGCCGTCTCGACCGGCGGCTCGGAGGACCTCGCCGCACTGCGGGACGAGGTCGACCGGGTCAGCGAGGCGCTCGGGCGGCGCATCAAGATCCTCGTCGGGAAGCCGGGCCTGGACGGGCATTCCAACGGCGCCGAGCAGATCGCGGTGCGAGCCCGCGATGCCGGCATGGACGTCGTCTACGAGGGCATTCGCCTGACTCCGGAGCAGATCGCCGCGAGCGCGCTCCAGGAAGGAGTCCACGTCGTCGGCCTGTCGATCCTCTCCGGCTCGCACCGCGAGCTGATCCCCGCGGTCGTCGCGGCGCTGCGCGAGCGCGGCGTCGACGTACCGGTCGTCGTCGGCGGCATCATCCCCGACGCCGACGTCGAGGGGTTGAAGGCCGCCGGCGTCGCCGCGGTGTACACGCCGAAGGACTTCGAGATCACCGTGATCATGCGTGACATCGTCCGGCTCGTCGCCGAGCACGGCGGCGTGAGCACCGCCGCCGGCGCGATCGCCTGATCGCTGTGCCGATCACGCCGAAGGCGTTCGGTGACCGCGGTCGCAAGCGCGCGCAGAAGCTCGGCATCGAGCCGGATCGCCTGCCGCCGGGCCAGTCGCCGACGGTGAAGTTCCCGGTGCTGACGGTCGGTCCCGACCCGGTCATCGAGACGGCGACGTGGTCGCTCTCGATCCACGGTGCCGTCGACGCGCCGTACGCCCTGACGTGGGATCAGCTGCTCGCCGAGCCACAGGTGCAGCAGACCGTCGACCTGCACTGCGTGACGCGCTGGTCCCAGTTCGACATGCGCTGGCGCGGCGTCCGGGTGCGCGACCTGATCGAGCGTGCCCGCCCGCAGGCGTCCGCGACCCACGTGCTGATCCACGCCCACGGCGACTACACGACGAACCTGCCGCTGGCGGCGGTCCTCGACGACGACGTCCTGATCGCCCACGAGTACGAGGGCGAGCCGCTTCCGCGTGAGCACGGCGGCCCCGCCCGGCTGCTCGTCCCGCGCCGGTATCTCTGGAAGTCGGCGAAATGGGTCAGCGCGATCGAGCTGCTCGACCATGACGAGCCGGGTCTCTGGGAGCGCAACGGCTACCACAACGAAGGTGACCCGTGGCGTGAGGAACGCCACAGCACGGCGGCGGCGTACGCGGTGAGGAAGCTGCGCCGGCGGCTGCGCGGCGGGGAGCCGCTCTGATGGCACTGCCCGATGGGTCGGCGCTCGGCGCCCGCCTGCGCGCGGGCGACCTCTCAGCGGCTCCGGAAGTCCTGAACCTCGTGGAGAACCGCACGGTGGAGGCGCGCGCCCAGACCGATGCGCTCCTGCGCGCCGTCTCGCCGGCGGCGACCGGCGGCGAGGCAGCGGGACACATCATCGGCGTCACGGGCCCGCCGGGCGCTGGCAAGTCGAGCCTGCTGAGCGAGCTCGTCGCCGCCTGGCGCGACGCCGGCCGATCCGTCGCGGTGCTCGCGGTCGACCCGTCGTCCAAGCGCAGCGGGGGCGCGCTGCTCGGCGACCGCGCCCGGATCGTCCACGACCCGCGGGACACGGCCGTGTTCATCCGCTCCACGGCCGCCGCCGACCGGCTCGGCGGCCTGGCCGCCTCGACGCGCGCCGCCGCCACGGCGCTGGCGACGGCGTTCGACGTCGTCGTCGTCGAGACCGTCGGCGTCGGCCAGAGCGAGACCGAGATCGCGGAGCTGGCCGACACCGTCGCCGTCGTCGTCCAGCCCGGATCCGGCGATGCGCTCCAGTTCCTCAAGAGCGGCATCATGGAGATCCCGGACGTGCTCGTGGTGACGAAGGCCGACCTCGGGCGACATCGCGCTGCGGGCGCGCCGCGACCTGAATGCCGCGCTGCGATCGGTCGGTGAGCGCGACACCGCCGTGGTCGCCGTCTCCTCGCTCCCGCCGGCCTCGGGGATCGACGATCTCGTCGCCGAGCTCGACGCCCACCGTGGCCGGATCGACCTGGGCGCACGGCGGCTCGGCGCACGTCGCGCGACGGCGCTGGCGGAGTTCGTCGCCGAGCACGGCGAGCGCGGGCTTCGCGCACTGCAGGGACGGCGAGCCGCCGAGCGCTGGCTCGCAGGGCAGGATCCGGCGACCGACGTCCCGACTCTTGTGGCTGCGCTCACGACCCGGGCGGACGGCGCGTGAGCCGTCCGCGTCTGATCGACCTCGCGATGATGCTCGGCGCGTTCGTCGCCGCCACGCTGGTCGCGGAGCTGCTCGGGCGCCGCGAACACCGGTATCGCGCTCACGTTCGGGCAGCTCGCGTTCACCGCGACGCTCGTCTGGGTGATCCTGAGGCGGTAGGCCGGATCGGCGACTGTCGCGCGCCCGTTACGATCCGCCGATGGCCACCGGCTGCTTCGTCTCCACGGGTCGTTCCTTCGACGACGCGATCGCGCGTGTGCGCCTCGCGGAGTCGCTGGGATACGAGTCCGCCTGGGTCACCCACATCAACGGGCGCGACGCGCTGGCGGTCATGGCGGCGTATGCATGCAACACCGATCGCATCCGCTTGGGCACGGGCGTGCTGCCGATCTACACGCGCACGCCAGCGACGATGGCGCAGGAGGCCGCCACGATCGCCGATCTCTCGGGCGACCGGTTGAACCTCGGCCTCGGCGTCTCGCACCGCCCGGTCGTCGAGGCGTGGCACGGCCAGAGCATCGACAAGCCCGTGACGGAGACACGCGAGTACGTCGCGCTGGTGCGCGCGATCCTGCGCGGCGAGGCGCCACCCGAGGGCGTGAAGTGGCAGACCCAGTTCGCCCTCGCCGGGATCGGGCCGTACCCGGGCCTCCCGATCTACGTCGCCGGCCTTTCGCCGAACATGCTGCGCCTCGCCGGGGAGATCGCGGAAGGCGTCGTGCTGTGGCTCTGCAACCCGAACTACATCCGCGACGTCGTGGTCCCCGCCGTGCGCGAGGGGCGCGAGAAGGCCGGCAAGCCGCTCGAGGGGTTCGACATCGTCGCGGCCGTCCCGTCGGCCCGGACCGACGACGTCGCCGCCGTCTACGACGCCCAGCGCCGCGACCTGCTGCCGTACTTCGGCCTGCCGTTCTACCGGGCGATGCTCGAGCGCTCGGGCTTCAGTGAGGACATCGAGCGCTATGACGCGGGCGCCGGCGACCCGGCCGCGATGGTCGCCGGGATCTCGGACGCGTTCCTCGACACGCTGACCGCGGTCGGCGACGACGACGCCGTGCAGGCGGGGATCGCCCGCTATCTCGAGGCCGGCGCGACGTCGCCGTGTGTCGGCCCGATCGCCAAGAGCGACTTCGACGCGACTCTGCGGGCCGGCGCGCCGGCTCCCCGCTGAGCGCGATCCGTAGGCTGTCCGGTATGCCGCGCGAGCAGCTCATGGACGGTCACGGACGGACGATCGGCGACGTGCGCGTCTCGGTCACCGACCGCTGCAACTTCCGCTGCCAGTACTGCATGCCCGCCGACGGCCTGCCGTGGCTGGACCGCGACGACGTCCTGACGTTCGAGGAGCTCGAGCGCGTCGTCGCGCTGCTGGCTGAGATGGGCGTCGCCGACATCCGCCTGACCGGCGGCGAGCCGCTCGTGCGCCGCGAGTTCCCGCAGGCTCGCCGGCATGCTCGCGGCCGTGCGCGGGTGTCGACGACCTGTCGGTCACGACGAACGGCTTCCTGCTCGAGCGCGACGCGGCCGCGCTCGTCGGCGCGGGCGTCAACCGCTTCAACGTGTCGATCGACTCGCTGCAGCAGGATCGCTTCTACGAGCTGACACGGCGCGACGCGCTGCCGCGCGTGCTCGCCGGTCTCGAGGCGCTCGCGGCCTTCCCGGAGGCGCATCCGATCAAGATCAACGCGGTCGGGATCCGCGGCTTCACGGAGCAGGAGGTGCTGCCATTCGCGCGCTTCGCCCGTGCAGCGACCGTTCGAGGTGCGCTTCATCGAGTTCATGCCGCTCGACGCCGACCGCGCCTGGGAGCCCGGGAAGGTGCTGACCGGCGCGGAGATCCGCGCCGCCGTCGAGGAGCACTTCGCGCTGGTCGAGGAGCCGCGCGAGCCCAGCGCGACGGCACGCGTCTACCGCTTCGCCGACGGCCATGGACGCATCGGCTTCATCAACCCGGTCAGCGAGCCGTTCTGCGGAGACTGCAACCGCATCCGACTGACGGCGGAGGGACGGTTGCGGACCTGCCTGTTCTCGCTCAACGAGACCGACCTGCGCGGCCCGCTGCGCTCGGGAGCGAGCGACGACGACCTCGAGCAGATCATCCGCGACGCCGTGTGGCGCAAGGAACTGAAGCACCACGTGAACGAGCCGGGCTTCATCCAGCCGGCGCGCTCGATGAGCGCGATCGGCGGCTGACGCGCCAATTCATCGTTCGTGCACGGGCGCATGCGCATGATGTAGAGCGATGTTGCTGATCCTCTTCGCGTTCGTGGCCGGAATGGGCACCGCGCTGTCGCCGTGCGTCCTCCCGGTGCTGCCCGCGCTGCTGAGCGCCGGCGCGACCGGCGGGCGCCGCCGCCCGCTGGGCATCGTGCTGGGCCTGACGGTGACGTTCGCGGTGACGATCATCGGCCTCGCGACCGTCGTCGACGGCGTGGGCCTGGGCGCGAGCGGCACGCGGACGATCGCGATCGTCGACGCTCGCCGGATTCGGCGTCGCGGTCGCCGTTCCCGGCCGTCGGCGACCGCCTCGAGGCGCCGCTCTCGCGGCTCGCACGATTCGGTCCGCGCTCCGGCGGCGACGGGTTCTGGTCCGGACGTCGTCGTCGGAGGCGCGCTCGGCTTCCTCTACGCGCCCTGCGCCGGCCCGATCCTGGCCGCGGTGATCGTCGTCGGCGCGGGCTCGGGCCGTGCGGTCGGGGTCGGCGATCGCCTATGCGGCCGGGTCGGCGCCGTGCTGCTGCTGCTCGCGCTCGGCGGCCGCGCGCTGGCCGACCGCGTGCGGGCCGCCGGTCGCGGGCCGCAGGTCCGGCAGGTGCTCGGCGTCGTGATGATCCTGACCGCCGTCGCGATGGCCGCCGACCTCGACGTGCGCTTCCAGACGGCGATCGCGAGGCACCTGCCCTCGGCGCTCGTGAACCCGACGAAGGCGATCGAGGACTCCGGCGCGGCGCGGCGCGAGCTGCGGGCGCTGCGCGGCGCGTCGAGGTTCTCGCCCGCCACGACAGCCGCGACCGCGACCCGGTCGGGCACGCCGTCCGGCGCTCCCCGTGCTCGGGACGGCGCCGGACTTCACCGGGACGCAGCGCTGGTTCAACACGCCCGGCGGCCGCCCGCTGACGCTCGCCGGCCTGCGCGGGCGGGTCGTGCTCGTCGACTTCTGGACCTACACCTGCATCAACTGCATCCGCACGCTGCCCTACCTGACGGCGTGGGACCGGCGCTACCGCGACGCCGGCCTGACGATCGTCGGCGTCGCACTCACCGGAGTTCCCGTTCGAGAAGGACGCCGGGAACGTCGCCGCGGCGATCCGCCAGAATCACATCGGCTACCCGGTCGCCCAGGACAACGACCTCGCCACCTGGAACGCCTGGGGCAACCAGTACTGGCCCGCGCACTACCTGATCGACGCCCGCGGGAAGGTGCGCGACGTCGCACTTCGGCGAGGGCGCCTACGACAAGACCGAGGCCGACATCCGCGCGCTGCTGCGCGAGCGCGGCGCCCACGTCGGCTCCGCGACCGCGCGACCGGCGACGACATTCGACCCTGCGCCGGCAGGCGACGCCCGAGACCTACGTCGGGACGGCGCGCGCGCAGGGCTACACGCGCGACGGCGCGCCGCGCGACGGACGTCACAGCTACCCGGCCGCGCGCCGGACGCTGAGGCTGAACGACGTTCGCGCTGTCGGGCACCTGGACGACGGACAGCGAGCACGCCGTGGCCGGCCCCGGTGCGGGGCTCGACGCGACGGTGCAGGGCAAGGACGTCTATCTCGTCATGTCACCCCCGACACGCGCAGCCGGCCGCGTCACGGTGCTGCTCGACGGACGACCGATCACCCCGGCCCAGGCCGGCGACGACGTACGCCGCGGCGTCGTGGACGTTCGAAGCCAGCGGCTCTACCACCTCGTTCACCTGCGCTCCGTGCAGCGCCACCGCCTGACCCTGAAGCCGTCGGCCGGCGTCGGCGCCTACGCGTTCACGTTCGGGTAGCGCGCGTCAGCGCAGCTCGCGCCTCGGCCTGCGCGAGGTCCTCGGGGCGGTTGACGTTGCGCAGCAGCGCGCCCTCCACCTCGAGCGTCGCGGGCGCCAGCGCGGCGACCTGCTCGATCGCGCGTCCGTCCGGATCGAAGCCGGCCAGCGCCTCGAGCGCCGCCGGCTCGTAGCGTGCGCACAGCGGCTGCAGGCGGCCGTCGGCGCGCGCCAGCACCGCGGGCGCCCCGCGCGCGTCATGGTCGGCCAGCGAGCGCACGCAGCTCGGCGGTGACGAACGGCATGTCGCACGCGAGCACCACGACAGCGTCGCCCGCCGGCACGCCGCAGCGCCTCGATCACGCCCGCCAGCGGATGGCGTGGCTCATCGGGCTCACGCCAGATCAGCACGCCGTAGCCGACCGACGGCAGCTCGGTCGCGGCCTTGGCCACGACCGCGACCTGCGGCAGCGCCGCGCGCAGCGCACCCAGCGGGTAGGAGATCAGTGGCCGGCCGGCGAGCAGCGCTCCGGGCTTGTTCCCGCCCAGCCGGCGTCCGTCACCGCCGGCGAGGACGACGCCGATCGGAGCGCGGTCGGCGGCGCTCACACCGACTGCGGGCCTTCGCCGTAGTCCCCGAACGGCGCGTCGCGCTCGCGAACCGCCGCGCGGACGTCGCGCAGTGCCGCGCCGGTGAAGGACTGGCCCTCGGGCGTGTGCCGGGCGGCGCCGTCGAGCAGCGTTCCCAGCAGCTGCGTCGTGTGCAGCCCCATCTGCTCGTAGACCGAGTTGACGAGCAGCTTCATCATCTGGAGCTGATTGGCGGGGAGCCGGGCCACGCGGCGCGCGAGCGCCAGGCCCGCCTCCTCGAGCGCGGACTCGGGCACGCACTCGCTGGCGAGCCCCCACTCCACGGCGCGCGCCCCATCGAGCGCGTCACCCGTGAGCAGCAGACGCTTGGAGCGCTCCAGGCCGACGCGGTACGTCCACATCGCGGTCGTCGGCGAGCCCCACACCCGTGCGGGCGGGTAGCCGATGCGGCAGTCCTCGGCGCAGACGATCAGGTCCGAGCAGAGCGCGAAGTCGCTGCCGCCGCCGACGCAGTAGCCGTGTACCTGCGCGACGACCGGCTTGGGCGAGCGCCAGAGCGCCATGTATGTGTCGACGAAGCCCGACATCAGGCGCTGGTCCTCCATCGGGTCCCAGGGCCTCCCCGCCTCCGTCTCCTCCATGATCTCCGCGCCCCAGCCGATGTCGTACCCGGCGCAGAACGCCCGCCCGGCTCCGCGCAGGCGGATCACGCGCACGCTGTCGTCCATCTGCGCGCTGACGAGCTGCTCGCGCAGGTCGCCGATCAGCTCCGGCGTGATCGCGTTGAGGCGATCCGGTCGGTTGAGGGTCAACGTGGCGACACCCTCGGCGGCGGCGTACAGAACGGTGCCGGGCATCGCCGGAGAATAGACTGCCCCTGTGGATCGACCTGTCGAAGCACGTTCATGGCTGCGCTGCTACCGGTGCTGGTCGACCGACCTCGAAGTGCAGGTGCACTACGAGGGGATCCATCGCATCGATCCGCAGACCGGCGAGCGCGCCGAGGTGGTCGACGAGATCCAGGAGGCGGTCGTGCAGTGCCTCGACTGCATGCACGACCAGCCCCACCTGGGGTTCCGCGAAGGGCGCGTCGAGCCGATCGAGGATCGCTGGGAGCGCATGATCACGGGAACGCCGTGGGTCGCGTCGTGCACCGTGACCGTCGAGGCCGAGGATGTCGAGACGTGCTCCGGCCCCGACGCCGGTGACGCGCTCTCGTTCGCCGCGTTCGGCGAATACGGCACGCGCGAATTCTTCACGCACGTGCGCTTCCACAAGCACGAGGACGAGAAGATCGTCGTGCACCTGCTCGTCGAGCTCTACGCGCGGTCGCAGGAGGAGGCGACCGACGTGCTGCAGGAGGCGGCCCGCGGGGCGCTCGCGATCACGTCGCTCGCCGAGGAGTCCCGCCCGCCGGCCTCGTCGGCGGACGGACCCGACCACTGAGCGGGCGCCTGCGCGGAAGGTAGGGTCCCGCGCATGCCAATCGCCCGAGTCGCCGCCGGCCTCGCCGGCCTCATCGTCCTGGGGGCCGCCGTGCCCGCCATCGCCGACACGCCCAAGCAGGGCTACTACATCGACGCCAAGACGCAGACCTACGTCATCGTCACCGCCAAGCGCAACTCCGTGAAGTCCTTCCAGGCGGCGTGCCTCATCCGGCAGGCCGACGGCACGACGACGCAGTCCGGCAGCATCTACCTCGCGAAGACCAAGCGCATCAAGGTGAAGGCGAACGGCTCGTTCAAGTACGAGGGCACCGCACTGCTGCCGTCGTCGTCCGGAAAGCCCACGCAGGTCCACCTCAAGGTCAACGGGAAGTTCACCGGCGGGAAGGCCAAGGGCACCTATATGCCGGGGGCCGACACGGCCTGCCTGCAGTCGACGTTCTCCGGCCGCTACTACGGGAAGCACCCGCAGGGGTAGTACCCGCGGCCGGAGGCCCGCTCCGGCTCTCAGGCGCCGAGGCGCGATTCGAGCTTCGTCAGCTCGTCGCGCAGCGACCGCGGCAGGTCGTCACCGAACTTCTCCAGGTGCTCGCGCGTCTGGGGCAGCTCGGCCCTGACGCCGGCCTCGTCGACGCTCAGGAGGGCGTCGAGCGTCGCGTCGTCGAGCCCGAGGCCCTCGACGTTGAGGTCGTTGTCGGCGGGGACGTAGCCGATCGGCGTCTCGACGGCGTCGACGTCTCCGTCGCAGCGCCGGAAGACCCACTCGAGCACGCGGCTGTTCTCGCCGAAGCCGGGCCACATGAACGCGCCCTCGTCGTCCTTGCGGAACCAGTTGACGTAGAAGATCTTCGGCAGCTTCTCGGGGTCGGCGCCCTGGCCGATCTTCAGCCAGTGGGCGAAGTAGTCGGCCATGTTGTAGCCGCAGAACGGCAGCATCGCGAACGGGTCGAAGCGCAGTGCGCCGATCGTTCCCGCGGCCGCGGCCGTCATCTCGGAGCTCATCGTCGCGCCCAGGAAGACGCCGTGGTCCCAGTCGAACGCCTCGCGCACCAGCGGGACCACGGTGGCGCGGCGCCCGCCGAACAGGAACGCGTCGATCGGCACGCCGGCCGGGTCCTCCCATTCCGCGGCGATCGCGGGATCCTGCTCCGCGGGCGCGGTGAAGCGCGAGTTGGGGTGCGAGGACGGCGTCTCGGAGTCCGGCGTCCAGTCGTTTCCGTGCCAGTCGGTGAGGTGGGCGGGCGTCTTGTCCGTCATGCCCTCCCACCAGACGTCGCCGTCGTCGGTCAGCGCGACGTTGGTGAAGATCGAGTTCTCGCGCACGGACGCCATCGCGTTGGGGTTCGTGGTCTCGCCGGTGCCCGGGGCGACGCCGAAGAAGCCGGCCTCGGGGTTGATCGCGTACAGGCGGCCGTCCTCGCCGAACTTCATCCAGGCGATGTCGTCGCCGACGCGTCTCGACGGTCCAGCCCTCGAGCGTCGGGACGAGCATCGCGAGGTTCGTCTTGCCGCAGGCCGACGGGAACGCGCCGGTGATGTACTTGACCTTCCCGTCGGGCGAGGTCAGCTTGAGGATCAGCATGTGCTCGGCCATCCAGCCCTCGTCGCGGGCCATGACGGAGGCGATGCGCAGGGCGAAGCACTTCTTGCCCAGCAGGGCGTTGCCGCCGTAGCCCGAGCCGTAGGACCAGATCTCGCGCGTCTCCGGGAACTGGACGATGTACTTCTCCGTGTTGCAGGGCCACGGGACGTCCTGCTCGCCCTCGGCCAGCGGCGCGCCGACCGAGTGCAGGCAGGGCACGAACTCGTCGTCGCCGAGCACGTCGAGCGCGCCCTGGCCCATGCGGGTCATGATCCGCATCGAGACGGCCACGTAGGGCGAGTCGGTCAGCTGCACGCCGACGTGGGACTTGTCCGAGCCGAGCGGGCCCATCGAGAACGGCACGACGTACATCGTGCGGCCCTTCATCGACCCCTCGAACAGCGGCGTGAGGATGCCCCGCATCTCGTCCGGGTGCCTTCCAGTGGTTCGTCGGGCCGGCGTCGTGCTCGTTCTCGGAGCAGATGAAGGTGCGGTCCTCGACGCGCGCGACGTCGCCCGGGTCCGACCACGCGAGGTAGGAGTTGGGGCGCTTGGCCTCGCTGAGCTTCGTGAACGTGCCGTGGTCGACGAGCAGCTGGCACAGCTCGTCGTATTCCTCGGCCGAGCCGTCGCACCAGCGGATCGCGTCGGGCTGCGTGAGCTTCGCAACCGACTCGACCCAGGCGATGAGCTTCTCGTTCTTGGTGGGGATGGTGGTCTCGGACACGATCTGGAAGAGGCCTCCTGCGCGCTGAAAGGGATTACCGAACCGCTCCGGGAACGGCAGTGGGGGCGAGAAACTCGCCCCCAGCGTGCGGCAATGCTACCGCGTGGGTCGGCACGACGACCTCTCGATGATGGCGCGCCAGAGGCACGCGCGTATCCGTGGAGATCACGGAGAAGGCCTACGCCTGCGGCGCCTCGCCCGGCGTCCGGCGCGGCACGAGCACGAGCCGCTTGAACTCTGCGACCAGCACGCCGTCCTGGTTGCGCACCTTCGTGTGGACCTTCACGACGCCGCGATCGGGCTTGCTGCGCGACTCCTTCTTCTCGAGCACCTCGGTCTCGACGAACAGCGTGTCGCCGTGGAAGACCGGGTTGGGGTGCGAGAGCTCCTCGGTCGCGAGGTTGGCGATCGCCTTGCCGGAGACGTCGCTGACGCTCATGCCCAGAGCGAGCGAGTAGACGAGCGGGCCGACCACGACGTTGCGCTTCTGCTGGGACTGGGCGGCGTACACGTCGTTCAGGTGCAGCGGGTGGTGGTTCATGGTGATCAGGCAGAAGAGGTGGTCGTCGGACTCGGTGACCGTCTTCGCGGGCCAGTGCTGGTAGACGTCGCCGACCTCGAACTCCTCGAGGTAGCGGCCGTACTGATGCGCGCCGCTGGCCTCGCGTTCGCGCTGATCTGTCGTGAAGTCCGGTATCGGTGGTGGTGTCGGTCATGCCTACAGGATGCCGCACGAGCCGCCGGATTGACTGGCGAGTCAATATCGTCTGCGCCCATGCGCCACCCCCGTGACTTCTTCAAGCCGCTCGCCGCCGGTGCCCCTGATCCCGTTCACGAGATCCCGTTCCCGCCCTCGCGGATGATCCACTTCTTCGACCCGAGCAACGAGAAGATCGTCGCCAAGGTCCCCGACATCGCGACCAAGTCGGACATCATGCTCGGCAACCTCGAGGACGCGGTCGCGGTGGAGAACAAGGAGGCCGCGCGCAACGGCCTCGTGCGCGTGGGCAAGGAGCTCGACCTCTCCGGCGCGCAGCTCTGGACGCGCGTGAACTCGCTCGAGTCGCCGTGGGTGCTCGACGACCTCACGACGCTCGTCACCGAGATCGGCGACCGGCTCGACGTGATCATGGTCCCCAAGGTCGAGGGGGCCTGGGACATCCACTACGTCGACCGCCTGCTCGCGCAGCTCGAGGCGAAGGCCGGCGTTCAGAAGCCGATCCTGATCCACGCGATCCTGGAGACGGCGCTGGGCGTCGCGAACGTCGAGGAGATCGCCTACGCGAGCCCGCGGATGCAGGGAATGAGCTTCGGCCCGGCCGACCTCGCCGCCTCGCGGCGGATGAAGACCACGCGCGTCGGCGGAGGCCACCCGGGCTACCGCGTGATCGGCGACCCTGATCCCGAGAACCCGGAGGCCCCTCGCGAGAGCGCCCAGCAGGACCTCTGGCACTACTCGATCGGCCGCATGGTCGACGCCTGCACGAGCGCGGGGATCCTCCCCTTCTACGGGCCGTTCGGCGACATCAAGGACGTCGACGGCTGCGAGGCCCAGTTCCGCAGCGCCTTCCTGATGGGCTGCGTCGGCGCCTGGTCGCTGCACCCCGTCCAGATCGACATCGCCAAGAAGGTCTTCTCGCCCGATCCCGACGAGGTCCTGTTCGCCAAGAAGGTGATCGAGGCGATCCCCGACGGCCGCGGCGTCCACATGATCGACGGCAAGATGCAGGACGACGCGACCTGGAAGCAGTGCCAGGTGATGGTTCAGCTCGCGCAGATGCTGAGCGAGAAGGATCCCGAGCTGGCGCGGGCGTACGGCTTCACCTCCGAGCAGCGGCAGGTTTCATGAGGTTCTTCGAGTACGAGGCGCGCGAGGTCGTCAAGCGCGCGGGCATCCCGGTCACCGACTACGGCTTCACCACCGAGGCCGATCGAGGCCCGGCAGATCGCCGAGCGCATCGGCGGCCCGACGGTGATCAAGTCGCAGGTGCTCTCCGGCGGGCGCATGAAGGCCGGCGGCGTGCAGTTCGCCGACACGCCCGAGGAGGCCGAGCAGCACGCCCACGACGTGCTCGCGCTGGAGATCAACGGCCACATGCCGCGCGGCGTCCTCGTCGACCCGAAGGCGTCGGTGAAGCAGGAGTACTACGCCGGCGTCGTCTGGGACGGGATCCGCAAGCAGCCGGTGATGCTGTTCAGCGACCTGGGCGGGATCGACATCGAGCAGGTCGCCGAGGAGCACCCCGACCACGTCGGCCGCGTGCACTTCTCGAACATCCTGCCGTTCAGCGACTTCCAGGCCAAGGAGTGCGTCTCGCAGACCGGCGTCAGCGGCTCGCGGCTGAACAAGATCGTCCCGATCCTCGACGCGCCTGGCGAAGCTGTTCGTCGAGAACGACATGACGCTGGCGGAGATCAACCCGCTGGCGGAGATGGAGGACGGCTCGTTCGTCGCGCTCGACGCGCACATGGACATGGAGAACGAGGCCCGCGGGCGCCACAAGGCGCTGCTGAAGGACCTCGGCATCGGCGACGACGAGACGCGCGAGGCGCGCGAGCCGACGCCCGTTCGAGCTCGCCGGCGAGGCGGTCGACGCGATGGACCACCGCGGCGTGGCCGGCAACGTGACCGAGTTCGACGGCAACCTCGGCCTCGTGATCGGCGCCGGCGGCGGCTCGCTGACGCTGTTCGACGCGGTCCGCGCGCACGGCGGCAAGCCCGCCAACTACTGCGAGATCGGCGGCAACCCGTCGGTCGCCAAGGCCTGCGGCCTGGCGAAGCTCGTGCTCCAGAAGCCGGGCGTCGACAAGATCGCGGTGATGATGTCGATCGTCTCCAACACGCGCGTCGACATCGTCGCGCGCGGCGTCATCAAGGCGTGCCTGGAGCTGGGCTACGACCCGGCCGAGAAGATCGCGATCTTCCGGATCCCCGGGCGCCTGGGAGGACGAGGGCTTCAAGATCCTCGACAAGTACGGCGTCGAGTACGCCGACCGCTCGGTGTCGATGCACGAGGCGGCGCGGCGCGCCGTGGAAAAGATCGGAGCGGCCGCCTGATGTCGATCCTCGTCAACGCAGAGACGACCTTCATCGTCCAGGGCATCACCGGCCGCGAGGCCGTCAACCTCACCCGCGAGTGCCTCGACTACGGCGCCGGCGCGAAGGTCGTCGGCGGCGTCACGCCCGGGCCGCCTGGGCCGCGAGGTCCACGGCGTGCCCGTCTTCGACACGGTCGCGCAGGCCGTCGCCCACCACGGCGCGCCGATCGACGGCTCGGTCGTCACGGTCCCGCCCGCGTTCACCAAGGACGCCGTGTTCGAGGCGATCGAGAACGGCATCAAGATCATCGTGATCGTCACCGAGCGGATCCCGCGCCGCGACGTCGCCCAGATGGTCGAGCTGGCGAACCTGCGCGGCGCGCGGATCATCGGCCCCAACTGCCTCGGGATCATCGTCCCGGACGTGATCAAGATGGGCGGCATCGGCGGCCCGGCCAAGGACGCCGCCAAGGCCTACTCCCCCGGCCCGATCGGCGTGATCTCGCGCTCGGGCGGCATGACGACGGAGATGTCCTCGACGCTGACCGCCGCCGGCCTGGGCCAGTCGACCGCCGTGTCGATCGGCGGCGACGCGATCATCGGCTCCAGCTACGCCGAGCTGATGCCGCTGTTCGAGGCCGACGAGCAGACGCAGGGCATCGTGATCTACACCGAGCCGGGCGGCCGCATGGAGGCCGAGCTCGCGCGCTGGGTCACCGAGAACGACTCGCGCCTGCCGATCGTCGCGTTCATGGCCGGCCGCTTCATGGACGAGATGCCCGGCATGAGCTTCGGCCACGCCGGCACGATCGTCGAGGGCAAGGAGGACACGGCGACCGAGAAGATCGCCCGCCTCGCCGAGGCCGGCATCGTCGTCGCCGAGGAGATCTCCGAGATCCCCGGCATCATCAAGGCGAAGATCGCCGAGAGGAGCGCAGCATGAGGAGCGATGCGACGTTCATCGGCGTCGAGGTCGACGACGCGGCGGCGGCGGACGCCGCCGTGGCGGCGAAGCTCACGGAGGTCTGCCCGGTCGACATCTTCGGCCAGCGCCGCCGACGGCACGCTCGAGCTGCACGACGGCAACCTCGACGAGTGCGTCCTGTGCCGGCTGTGTCTCGACGCCGCGCCCGGGCGGGTCATCGTGCGCAAGCTCTACGACGGCGGCGCGGAGCTGTAGACGGCTTCTACGCAGGCGCCGCGCGCGCCGCGCGCATCCGCCGCAACCGGCGGATCGCGTACCAGGCGCCGCCGAACAGGGCCAGCACCATCAGCAGCGCGATCACGGGCAGCAGGATCGCGGCGAACGACAGCACGACCGAGGCGACGTCCTCGACCAGGGAGATCACCGGATTGCCGACGCCCGCGGTGCCGACCGTCGAGAACGGCCGGATCGCCATCCGCGTACCGTGCGCGGTCTCAGCCGCGACGAGCCCGAGGGCGACGATCAGCGGTGAGGACACGTCGACCCCACCGGTCGCCGCGAGCGCCGAGACGACGCCCGTCGCCGGAGCGATCACGGTGCCGACGGCGTGCAGCGCATGATCGACCGCGGGGATCTTGTCGCCGATGAAGTCGGCGACGGCGACCAGCGCGAGCACGCCCAGGACGAGCGGCTGCTCGAGCACGTCCCACGTCCCATCGAGGTGGATGACGTCGGTGTACTTCGCCAGCAGGCCGGTGGCGAGCAGCGGCACCCACGCGTTCAGCCCGGCGGCGGTCGCGAGCCCCAGCGCGGTGAAGTAGCCGACGATGTCCATGGTGGGCGCTGAAAGTACAGTGCGCGCGATCGGCGGTTACCCCGTATCCGGACCTGATGCCTGAGCTCCCCGAGGTCGAACGCGCCAGGGCGCTGATCGAGTCGCGCGCCCTCGGTCGCGTGATCGCCGCGGTCGATGACGGCGACGCCTACGTGTGTCGCCCGCACGGCCCGGGGGAGATCGCTGACGCGCTCACCGGCCGTACGCTGACCTCGGCGCAGCGGATCGGAAAGGCCATGTGGCTGGAGACCGACGGCGGCGAGGGCCCGGACCTGGGGCTGCACCTGGGGATGGCCGGGCGTATCCTGGTGGACGAGCACGGCGCCGGGCATCCGATCCTCGCCCGCAACCCCGTCTGGGACCGCTTCGCACTCGAGTTCGAGGACGGCGGGGCGCTGTTGCTGCGCGACCGGCGGCGTCTCGGGCGCGCCGTGCTCAACCCGGATCTGTCCGGCCTGGGCCCAGATGCGGCGCGGATCACGCGCGCGGGGTTCCGCAGCCGCGTCGGGCGGGGCGCCGCGCCGCTGAAGGCCCGCCTGATGGACCAGTCCGTGCTGGCGGGGGTCGGCAACCTGCTGGCCGACGAGGTGCTCTGGCAGGCCGGGATCTCCCCTGAGCGCGCGGCGGGCAGCCTGAGCACCGACGAGCTCGACGACCTGCGCCGCGTGCTCCGCGCGTCGATCCGCCGTGCCACGCGGCTGGGCGGCGTGCATGACGGCGTGATCATCCCGGCGCGCCGCCGCGACGGCTCGTGCCCGCGCTGCGGCGCCGCGATGGAGCGGGCGACGATCGGCGGGCGCACCACCTACCGGTGCCCGGTCCGTCAGCCCAGCAGGTAGCGGGCGGACAACGCGACCTCGCGCACCGGCGCCGCCTCGACGAGCTCCCCGTCGAGCGTCACCGCGCCGTCCTGCGGGTCGACGCGCACCGCACCCCGGCGGTCGTTGCGAACCATGTCCGCGGCGCTGAGGCCGCGGCAGCCCTGCACCTGTGCGCGCGGGCGCGAGGTCGGCAGGTCGGCGTCCATCGCGGCGCCGGCGAGGAAGGCGAGTGAGAGGCGTGAGGGGTTCGATCCCAGCGCACCGATCTGCGGGCCCACCCGCGTGGGCTCCGCCAGCATCGTCGTCGCGTTCCCGTCGCCGCTGGCGCCCCACACCGAGATCCCGCTCTTGACCACGAGCTCGGGGCGCACGCCGAACAGGTGCGGCTGCCAGATGACGGCATCGGCGAGTCGCCCCGGCTGCAGCGTGCCGACGTCGGCGGCCAGGCCGTGCGTGATCGCGACGTTCACCGTCAGCTTCGCCAGATACCGCAGGACACGCTCGTTGTCGCTCGGGCCGGGGCCCGCGCCGCGCGCCCGCTTCATCGCGTCGGCGGTCTGGAACGTGCGGCGCACGACCTCGCCGATCCGGCCCATCCCCTGCGAGTCCGAGCTCATCATCGGGATCACTCCGAGGTCGTGCAGCACGCCCTCGGCCGCCATCGTGCGGGCGCGCACGCGCAGGTCGACGGCCTCGCGGTCGCCCGACCGGCCGTGCGGATCGAGCACGTGGACGGCGCTGACCATCTCCACGTGCTCCTGCACCGCGTGGACGCCGAACGGCAACGTGGGCGACGTCGACGAGGTCAGGATGTGCGGCGCCCCCGCCAGGTCGAGCAGGTTCGGCGCGTGCCCGCCGCCGACGCCCTCGATGTGGAACGCGTGGATCGTGCGGCCGCCGAACGCCGCGAGCGTGTCCGCCACAGACAGCGCCTCGTTCAGGCCATCGGTGTGGATCGCGAGCTGGACGTCATGGGCATCGCAGAGGTCGAGCGCCGTCCGGATCTGCTCCGGGCCCGCGGAGACGTCTTCGTGGATCTTCAAGCCGGCGCCGCCCGCCCGCAGGCTCTCCTCGACGCGCTCCGGCGTCGCGGAGGATCCGCGCACGAGCAGCGCGGCGTTCATCGGCACCGCCTCGAGCGCTGCCCACGTCGCCGCGAGCCCCTCCGCGGGATTGCAGCCGAGGTTCCAGATCGGGCCGTAGTCCTGGATCACGAGCGTCGTGATGCCGCCCGCGAGCGCGGTGGGGACGACCTGCGGCGACAGCCAGTGAACGTGGGGGTCGATCGCGCCGGGGGTGACGATCATCCCGACGGCATCGAGCACGGCCGTCCCCGGGTCCAGCACGACCGAGACGTCGTCCATCGTGTCCGGGTTGCCCGCGCGGCCGATCGAGACGATGCGCCCGCCGCAGATGCCGATGCTCGTGCGGCGCACCCCGAGCACGGGATCCAGGACGAGCCCTCCGACGATCGCCAGCTCGACCCCGCCGCGTCCGGCGCGGACGCCGAGCCCGTCGCGCAGCGTGCCGCCGAAGCCGGGCAGGATCGCGTCCGGCCCGCCGGCCTCGTCGACCTCCGCCACGACGTGCAGGTCGCTGTCCCCCAGGCGGACGGGCGCGAGCGGATGCTCGGGCGCGAGCGCGCCGCTGACCTGTTCAGGCACCGCGGTACCCCCGCTCGCGGGCGAGCCCCAGCGACGCCTCGAGCGCACCCGGCGCGTCCAGCGGTCCGTCGACCAGCCCGCCGTGGCCGCGCACGACGCGCGCCCCGCCGATCGGGCGCAGCCGCACCTCACGCGGCTCCCCGGGTTCGAAGAACACCTTCGAGCCGGGGGCGATCGCCAGCCGCAGCCCCCAGGCGGCGGCGCGATCGAAGTCCAGTGCGCGGTTGACCTCGAAGAAGTGGAAATGCGACGAGACGCCGACAGGCACGTCGCCGTCGTTGCGGACCTCGATCACGGTCTGCGCCCCCTCGTCCCAGGTCACCGGAAGATGCTCCAGGCCGGCTGCACCGGCGGCGCCGATCGGGTCCTGCAGCACGATCAGCCGGGAACCGTCCCCGAACAGCGCCTCGACCTCCAGGCGCGGCAGCAGTCGCGGCACGTCGTCGAGCACGTCGCCGGGCGACAGCGCGCCGTATCCCGCCGCGACGGCGTCCGCGTAGCTCACGCCGTCGCGCGCCGCTTCACAGACCTCGTCGGCGATCAGCGCCGCCGCCTCGGCCTGGTTCAGGCGCAGTCCGCGCGCCCGGCGCTTGCGCGCGAGCTCGGCGGCCAGGAACAGCAGCAGGCGGTCCTCCTCACGCGGCAGCAGTCGCATCGCGCCAGTCTGCCAGCCCCCGGGGCGAGATGTGACCGTCCTGTGCATTGCGGAGAAACCACGATGACCGGCCACGCCGCCGGGCATTGAATGCAGGATAGACCTCGAACAGGAGCACCGGATGACGCAGTCGCGTCCCTACGACCCCGCCAAGGACTTCATCGACACGCAGGACTACGAGCGCGGCGAGCTCGAGCAGCTGCTCGACCTGATCGCGCTCCTGAAGGCCGCCGACAAGGACGGCGCCTGCCCCGAGCTGCTGCAGGACGTCTCGCTCGGGATGATCTTCGAGGAGCCCTCGACGCGCACGCGGGTCTCGTTCGAGGTCGCGATGGTGAAGCTCGGCGGGCACGCGCTGTACCTGCGGCCCGGTGAGATCCACATGGGCGTCCGCGAGTCGATCTACGACACGGCGAAGGTCCTGTCGCGGATGTGCGACGTCATCGAGGCGCGGACGCTGAAGCACGAGACGTGCGTCGAGCTGGCGCGCTGGTCGGACGTCCCGGTGATCAACGGGCTGACCGACTTCAACCACCCGACGCAGGCGATCTGCGACATCTTCACGATGCGCGAGAAGCTCGGCGACCTGGACGGGCCGCACCTGCGTGTTCGTCGGCGACCGCACGAACGTCTGCAGCTCGACGATGTGGATCACGACGATGTTCGGCATGAACGTGATCCATGCCGCGCCCGGCGGCCTACCAGGCGCCGGACGAGTGGGTGCAGCGAGGCACAGCGCAACGTCGACCGCTACGGCGGCTCGGTCACCGTGACCGACGACGTGCGCGACGCCGTCGCGGATCGCCGACGTCGTCTACACCGACCTGTGGTGGTGGGTCGACCAGGAGGACGAGATCCCCGAGCGCCGCGCGGCGTTCATGCCGACCTACCAGGTCGAGCGCCGGACCTGATGGCGCTGACGCGCGGGGACTGCATCTTCATGCACTGCCTGCCCGGCGTCGCGCAACGTCGAGGTGACGGACGACGGTGATCGACGGGCCGCAGTCGGTCGTCTTCGACCAGGCCGAGAACCGGCTGCATGCCGAGAAGGGGATCCTCGTGTGGAAGACCTACGGACGCGCCGGCCACGGCGCCTCCCCCGAGCTGCGCGAGCGTCCTGCATCGGCTGGCACCGCCGAATCGTTCCTGGCGACCGCGGGCTGGGACCGCTCATGAGCACCGGCCGTCGGCTCCCCCGACCACCCACCGCACCCGACCCGGCGCCCGCGGCGCGCAAGCGCGTCCTCGGCCTGCGCGACACGACCCTCTTCACGCTGTCCGGCGATCCTCGTCGTCGACACGCTCACGGCGTCCGCCGCGATCGGCGTCCAGACGATCGGCTGGTGGCTGCTCGCGATCGTCTTCTTCCTCGTCCCGAGCGCGCTGATCACCGCCGAGCTGGGAACGACCTACCCCGACCAGGGCGGGATCTACTCGTGGGTCAAGCGCGCCTACGGGGAGCGCTGGGCCGCACGGACGACCTACTGGTACTTCGTCAACGTCGCGCTGTGGATGCCGGCCGTCTTCCTGCTGTTCACCGGGATCTTCTGCCAGCTCTTCGTCTGCGAAGTGGGCCGACTGGGGCCAGGGCAAGTGGTGGCAGGTGGCTGCCGCGATCGTCGCGACGTGGCTGGTCGTGCTCGTCGGCTCGACTGACGCTCGACGTCGGCAAGTGGGTCAACAACGTCGGCGCGATCGCGAAGATCGTGATCATCCTGGCGCTCGGCATCGGCGGGGTCGTGTTCGCGATCAACCACGGCGAGGCCAACACGCTTCAGCGTCGTCGAACGCCGTCCCGTCGCTCGGCGACGCGAAGACCTACCTGCCGGTGATCATCTTCATGATGCTCGGCTTCGAGCTGATCTCGTCGCTGTCCGAGGAGATCCGCAAGCCGGAGAAGATCATCCCGCGGACGCTGTTCACGGCCGGCGGGATCCTCGCCTTCCTCTACGTGTTCGCGACGATCGGCATCCTGCTGGCGCTGCCGCTCGACAAGCTCGGCCTCGTCGAGGGCCTCGTCGACACCTTCAAGCAGATCTTCGGCACCGACGGCCTCGGCGACGTGCTGGTCTATACGCTCGGGGTCGCAGCGATGTACACGTTCTTCACGAACATGACGACCTGGAGCATGGGCGCGAACCGCTCGGCGCAGGAGGCCGCCCTCGCGGGTGAGCTCCCCGCGCTGCTCGGACGCGAGCATCCCGTGCGGCGCACACCGGTCGGCGCCTACGTCGTCAGCGGCCTGATCGCGACCGCGGTGCTGCTGTTCGCGGCGATCTTCGTCAAGAGCCAGGACGACCTGTTCTATGCGATCTTCTCGGCCTCGGCGGTCGTCTTCCTGATGCCCTACCTGCTGCATGTTCCCGTGCGTGCCTGACGCTGCGGCGCAAGGACCCGGACACTCCGCGGCCCTACCGCGTGCCCGGCGGCACGGGCGTGCTCGTCGTGCTCACGTCGCTGACGACGGTGATCATCGCCGCGACGCTCGTGCTGTTCCTGTGGCCGGAGATCCCGCACGCCCCCGCGGCGTGGTCGTTCACCGGCCCGCTGCTCGCGATCGTCGGGGTCACGCTCGCCGTCGGCGAGGTCATCGTCTTTCGCCAGATGCGCCGGCTCAACGCCGCCGGGCCTGCATGACCCTGCACCCACGACGGCACGCCCGCAGCCGACGGCTTCCACATGCCGGCCGAGTTCGCGCCGCACGACAGGCTGCTGGATGATCTGGCCCGAGCGGCCGGACAACTGGCGGCTCGGCGCGACGCCCGGCGCAGGAGCAGTTCGCCGGCGGTCGCGGCGGCGATCGACGAGAGCGACCCGGTGACGATGGCGGTGTCCGCGCGCCAGTTCGAGCACGCGCGCGAGGCGCTCCCGGCCGAGCGTGCGGGTCGTGGAGATGACGACCGACGACGCGTGGATGCGCGACGTCGGGCCGACGTTCGTCGATCGACGGCGCACGGCGGGCGCCGCGGGGTCGACTGGATCTTCAACTCCTGGGGCGGGCACCGAGGGCGGTCTCTACTGGCCCTGGGCGAACGACGCGCTCGTCGCGCGCAAGGTCGCTGGAGATCGAGCGGGCCGGCCGCTACCGCGCGCCGCTCGTGCTCGAAGGCGGCTCGATCCACGTCGACGGCGAGGGCACGGTCATCACGACCGAGGAGTGCCTGCTGAACCACAACCGCAACCCGCACGCTCGACGCGCGAGCAGATCGAGCAGCACCTGCACGACGTACCTCGGCGTCGAGAAGGTCCTGTGGCTCGGCGCGCGGCACGTTCAACGACGAGACCGACGGCCACGTCGACAACATCTGCTGCTTCACCGCCCCGGGCGTCGTCGCGCTGCACTGGACCGACGACGCCTCCGACCCCCAGCACGCGATCTCGGTCGACGCGCTGCGAGCGACTCGAGGGCATGACCGACGCCCGCGGGCGCTCGCTCGAGGTCCACAAGCTGCCGATGCCCGGGCCGCTCACGCATGACCGCCGAGGAGGCCGGCGGCCTGGACCACGTCGCCGGCACCCCGCCGCGGAGCGCCGGCGACCGGCTCGCCGGGTCGTACGCCAACTTCTACATCGCCGACACGCGGATCGTGTACCCGCTGCTCGACGAGCGCACCGACGACGAGGCGCGGCGCGATCCTCGAGGGCCTGTTCCCCGGCCGCGAGGTCGTCGGCGTTCCCGGCCGCGAGATCCTGCTCGGCGGCGGGAACATCCACTGCATCACGCAGCAGATCCCGGCGCGGCGCCCGCCGCGATGACGGCCCCGCGACGGCCGACCGTCGTCGTCGCCCTCGGCGGCAACGCGCTGCTGCCGCGCGGCGAGCGCCTGGAGGCCGACGAGCCAGCACGCGGCGGCCCGCCGCGCCGCGCGGATGCTCGCGCCGCTCGCCGCCGCGCACCGGCTGGTCGTCACGCACGGGAACGGCCCGCAGGTCGGCCTGCTGGCGCTGATGAACGACGCCTACCCCGCGGTCCCGCCCTATCCGCTCGACGTGCTCGGCGCGGAGACCGAGGGCGAGCTGGGCTACATCATCGAGATGGAGCTCGACAACGCCATCACCGGCCAGCACACCGTCGCGGTCGTCACGCGCACCGAGGTCGACGCGGACGACCCGGCGTTCGGCGAACCCGACGAAGTTCATCGGCCCGGTCTACGACGAGGCCGCATGCGCAGCGACTGGCGCGGCGAGCTCGGCTGGACGGTGAAGCCGGACGGCGATGCCTGGCGCCGCGTCGTCCCGTCCCCGGAGCCGCGCCGCATCGTCCAGCTCGCCGCGATCGCCCGGCTCGATCGACGGCGGCTTCCTCGTCGTCTGCGCGGGCGGCGGCGGCGTCCCGGTCGTCCGCGGCGCCGACGGCACGGACGCCGGCGTCGAGGCAGTCATCGACAAGGACCTCGCGTCCTCGCTGCTGGCGCAGCGAGCTGCGGGCCGACGTGCTCGTGCTCGCCACGGACGTCGACGGCGTCTACGACCGACTTCGGCGAGCCCGAGCAGCGCCTGCTCCGGGCCGTCACGCCCGCGCGAGCTGCGGGCCGGGACGCTTCGCGGCCGGGTCGATGGGCCCGAAGGTCGAGGCCGCGTGCCGCTTCGTCGAGCGTGGCGGCGGGCGCGCGGCGATCGGGGCGCTCGATGCGATCGCCGAGCTGGTCGGCGGACGCGGCGGGACGCAGGTGCGCGCCGCTGATTGAATGCCCGTCATGCACGAGACGCCGGACGATCTCGCAGCGCTGCAGGCAGCTGCTCGACCGCAGCTTCGCGCTCGCGGGGCCGCATCTGCTGCGCATCGCGACGCCGGAGCGGCGCCTGAACGCCGAGCAGGTCGCCGACGCGGCTGACGGGGATGCGCCTGCTGGCGCTGGCGACCGTCACCGCCGACGGCCGGCCGATCGTCGGCCCGGTGGACGGCATCTTCCTGCACGGCGCGTTCCACTTCGGATCGTCGCCCGACTCTGTCCGCTTTCGCCACATCGCCGCCCGCCCGCACGTCAGCGCGACGCACCTGCCGGGCGAGGAGCTCGCCGTCACCGTGCACGGGCGCGCCGTCCCCGTCGACATTCACGCAGCGATGAGGGCGCCGAGCTGCGCCGGACGCTGCTCGACATCTACGTGCCGCGCTACGGCCCGCAGTGGGAGACCGAGTTCCTCGACAGCGGTCCGGTCTACGCGCGCATCGACGCCGAGCGGATGTTCACGTTCCACATGGACGCAGGAGGCGGCTGAGGCTAGGCGGCACGCCAGAGCGCGTCGTCGCCGAGTGGCCGGCGGCGAGCCGCGCCGTCGGCAACGAGCGCCTGGAGTTCGCCGCGCGTCCCGTCGAGGTCGAGCGCCCCGAGGTCCGTCTTGCGGACCCAGGCGACCTCCGCGGTGGTCAGGCCCTCCGGGAAGGCCGCCAGCACGTCGGCGACCCCTTCCGGCTCCGGCCGGCGCTCGAGCCCCGGCGCGAGGTTCGCGAGCGCGGTGTCATAGGCCTCCAGCGGCTGGAAGCCCCCGACCTCCAGCGAGGCCCCGCCCGGCGCCTGGAAGATCACCGACGGCGCCGTGTAGCGGACCGGCCCGTCGGTCTGCGCGCCGCGGCCCTGGACGTGCGTAGCTCCCCCCTCCGCGCTGCGCGCCAGCGCGCGGTCCCGCTCGTACGCCTCCAGCAGCTCCGGCGCATCGAGCCGCGCCACGATCGCGTCCCCGTCGAGCCCATCGACGTCTGCAAGCGCCCGCCGCAGGGCCTGATCGTCGTCCAGCCGCTCGGCGGTCGTGAACTGCAGGAACTGGAGCGCGCGCAGTGCCGCCTGCGCCGCCTGCGGAGAGGCCTCGCGCGCGGCGACGATCGCGCGACACGCGGGTGACGTCGCGGCGACGCGCGACTTCGGCTCGTAGGCGAACGGCATGTGGAACCGCTCGGAGAACATGCGATACCCGGCGACCTGGCGCTCGGGCGTGTAGCCGCGCTGCTCGTAGCGCTCCGGCGACTCGGCCAGGCCGATCATCACCAGGCGCCAGTCGAGCTGGTCTCCGAAGCGCCACTCGAGCTTCGCGTGCCACGGCCGCGCCGAATAGGCCCACGGGCAGCCGGGGTCGGTGAAGTGCGTCGCGACGATCCGCATCAGTGGCGCGCGCGGCGGGTGCGGCTGCGCTCGTCCTGCCGGTCGACGACCTGCGCGATCAGCTGCAGGTACTGCTGGACGCCGGTCGCCTTCACGCGGCCGATCTCGAAGGCGTTGCGCCACCCGGCGACGGTTCCCTGCTCGACGAGCCGGTTGAACTCCTCGCGGCGCATCTCCACGCGGACCTTCGCGTCGTTCGGCAGGTCCTTGCTGACCGTGATCTCGGGGAGCTGGAGGCGGAACACCTGCACGTCGCCGCGCCCATGCAGCTCAACACCGACGACGAGCTTCAGCGGCTTGAGCGCCGGCACCTCCTCGAGCACGTCCCCGACGGCCTTGGCGATCAGCTTCCGTGCGTCCTCCGACATGCCCGGAGCCTATCGCTCAGTGCACGAGCACCTTGAGCAGCACCACCGCGCCGCCGAGGCCCAGGGCCATGAGCCCGGAGGCGACCACCCAGGCGCCGCGGGCACCGGTCGCGCGCGCCGCATAGACGCCGGTCGCGCTCAGTTCGAAGAGCGCGGCGAAGATCGCGAGCAGCACCGCCGTCCGGTCCGCGAGCACGCCGACGGCGCCGAGCAACAGGATGATGATGAGCGGGATGGTCACCTGGACGAGCGGCCAGTCGTGCCGGAGGACCGCGCGCAGCTCAGCGCGGCTGATCATGCTCTCGTTCTCGATGTGGCGCGCCAGGACCCGCGAATAGACGTGCGCGAGCCAGAAGACGATGCCGGTCACGAAGACGGTCACGGCGATCAGGCCGGCGTCGGTCGACTCGTACTCACGCGAGACGGCGATCACCGAGGTGGCGAGGATCAATCCGTAGATCGCCTCGGTGATGCTGCCGCCGGCCGCCGGGGCCTCACGCGGCCGCCAGACCCATGACGTGCCCCGGCGCGTACGCGCCACTAGTGGGTCTTCTCGGAACGTCGGGCCCGAAACGCCGGGATGCCGGCGCCGTCAGGCAAGGACGCAGGATCGTGGCAATGCTGGTGGCATTGCCGGATCCGAGGACGCCGCATGACGGTGATCGGCGCCCGGGGTTTCCGCTCGAACGTTTCGAGGAGGGCCACTAGATCTTGTGGCGCTGCAGCAGCTTCTTGCCGATGACCATGCGCTGGATCTCGCTCGTCCCCTCGCCGATCAGCAGCAGCGGGGCGTCGCGGTACAGGCGCTCGATCTCGTACTCCTTGGAGTAGCCGTAGCCGCCGTGGATGCGGAAGCTCTCCTCGACGCAGAAGCGCCCGGCCTCGGAGGCGAACAGCTTGGCCATCCCGGCTTCCATGTCCGAGCGCACGCCCGGCGTCCTTCAGGCGCGCGGCGCGCAACGTCAGCAGCCGTGCGGCCTCGACCTGCGTGGCCATGTCGGCGAGCTTGAACTGGATCGCCTGGTGCTCGCAGATCGGCTTGCCGAACGTCTTGCGCTCCTGGCTGTACTTCAGCGCCAGCTCGAGCGCACGCTGGGCGATGCCGACGCCGCGGGCGGCGACGTTCGCACGGCCGACCTCGAGCGCGTCCATCATCTGGGCGAAACCGCGGTTCAGGCCGCCCTCCTCACCGCCGAGGATGTTCTCCGCCGGACAGCGGTAGCCGTCGTACACGAGCTCGGTGGATTCGACGCCCTTGTAGCCGAGCTTCTTGATCTGCGGCGGGACGGTGAGCCCTGCGTACTCGCCCGTGTTCTCGTGGGCGCCCGCCTCCTTCTCGGTGATGAAGCAGGTGAAGCCCTTGTGGCGCGGGTCGGCGTCGGGGTCGGTCTTGACGAGCACGAAGACGAGACTCGAGCGCAGGCCGTTGGTGACCCACATCTTCTGGCCGTTGATCTCGTAGAGCCCGTCGTCGCCCTTCTTGGCCGAGGTCTTGATCGCCTGGACGTCGGAGCCGAGCTCGGGCTCGGAGAGTGAGAACGCGGCGCGGATCTCGCCGGTGGCCATGCGCGGCAGGTACTTCTGCTTCTGCTCGTCGGTGCCGTACTTCACGAGCAGGTAGCTGCCGATGAAGTGCGTGTTGATGACGCCGGAGATCGAGATCCAGCCGCGGCTGAGCTCCTCGACGATCATCACGTAGGTCGTCAGGTCGAGGCCCATGCCGCCGTACTCCTCGGGGATCGTCACCCCGAACAGGCCCAGCTCCTTGAGCTGCTCGACGATGTCGGTCGGGAACTCGTCCTCGTGATCGAAATGCTCGGCGTTCGGAAGGATCTGCTCGTCGGCGAACTGGCGCACCATCTCGGTGATCGCCTTCTGCTCGTCGGTCTTCTCCTCGAAGGGAACGGCTACGGCCATGGTCTCGGTACCTCACGTTTCCGGATCGGGATGACCCCCATGGTACGGGGCGACGGCGCGCGGCGACGAGCGACCGGGCGCCTTCGCGCCATAGACTTGCGGACCCTGATGACCCCCGCCAATCCGGAGATCACCATCGAGCGGAGCGTCGCCGTGCTGCCCGGCTCGTTCCCGGGAGACATGGGCTTCGAGCTCACCGAGATCACCGACGGGCGCGCCTGCGGCCGGATGACGGTCGACCGCCGCCATCTGCACCCCGGCGGCTACGTGCACGGCGGCATCTGGAGCGCCTTCGCCGACACGGTCGCGGCCTGGGGCACGATGCGCCTGCTCGAGCCCGGCTCGGACTTCACGACCGTCGAGATGAAGACCAACGTGTTCGCGGCGGGCGTCGAAGGCGACGTGCTGACCGCCGTCGCGCAGCCGCTGCACACCGGCCGGCGCACACAGGTCTGGGAGGTCCGCATCCACCGCGGCGAGCGGCTGATGGCGAACTTCGTCTGCACGCAGATGGTGCTGGCCCGCTATCGCGGAGCTGAGTAGCGGCGCAGGTCGGCGAGCTGCCCTCGACGGTCGTGTACGCCGCGAGTCCGCGCCGGCGGTCAGCGCGACCGCCTCGCCCTGGCCTTCGCGCAGCAGCAAGGCGCTCATCGCACACGGCTTGCGGGCGAGCGTGTGCGTCAGCGACTCGCCGTCGCGGCGCGCCCAGAGGAAGAGGTTCGCGTAGGTCCGCAGCGCGACGATGCGCCCGTTGGCGCTCGACGTCGCCGGCCGTGACCGACGGCGAGCCGGCACCGCGGGCCCGCGCGCGCAGGGTGGTCAGCGAGCCGGCCGCGAGGTTCGCCGGTGCGGAGTAGGCACGGCCGGCGCTGAAGCTCCTTCGTCACGATGACGAGCGTGCCGGTGCGCGGGTCGACGAGCAGCGCCTCGGCGTCGTGGGCGCCGTCGGGGTAGCGCAGCGCGCAGGCGCTCGGCCGGCGCCGAGGCGGCCGCGCCCGGCTGCGGCTCGGGGACGCGGTAGACGTCGATCGCCGTCGCGGGCGCGGGCGTTGTCGCCGATGTCCGCCAGGTACAGCAGCGCGCCGCCGCCGGGCGCCGGGCCGGTGGCGATGTCCTCCCAGTCGACCGCCTCGGCGCCCGTGATCTGCGTGCGCCCGAGCACCGAGCCGTCGCGGCGCAGCGCGAACACCCGCGGCACGTCGCCCGAGTCGTTGTGGGTCCACAGCACGTCGGGCCGCGTGCGGCTGAAGACGAGCCCGGAGAGCTCGGTCGCCTCGGGGTCCGCGACGCGCCCCGTGACGGTCGCGCCGTCGCGCTGCAGAGCGCCGGCGGAGCCGGCGGGGTGGCGCCGCGTGGATGCCACCGATCCGACCGAGCCGGTCTTCGCCGTGCTCGTGCTCGTGCCACCACAGCTGGCGACGGCCACGCCGCCGGTCGCGGCCAGCGCGAGCAGAATCCGTGATCCACGCATCGGCGCGAGTGTCGCGCATCTCGGCTCGCGCTGTGCCGCCTGCCGCGGCTGACAGACTGCGGGGCATGCATATCGATGGCTGGGACGTTGTTCTGTGGATCCACCTGCTCGCGATGGCGTTCTTCGTCGGCGGGCAGCTGTTCCTGGGGATCGCCGTGGTACCGGTGTTCCGCGCCCAGGGCGGATCGCAGGGGCCCGCGCATGACTGGATGCTCCCGATCGCGCGGCGCTTCGGATGGGCGACGCTCGTCGCGCTGGCGATCTCGCTCGTGACCGGCGCCGCGATGGCCTCCCACAAGCACCTGTGGAGCGACTCGGCGATGAGCGCCAAGCTCGGGCTCGTCGCCGTGGCGATCGTCCTCGTGCTCGTCCACGTCTTCGTGACGAAGGGGACCAACCGCCTCCTGCAGATGCTGATCCTGCTCGACTCTCTGGCGATCGTGCTGGTCGCGACCGCTCTGTGAACTTCGCCCGCGACGTCGTCGAGGCGGCGCCGCCCGGGAGCCTTGCGCTGGTCGAGCGCGCCCGTGACGGGTCGCGGCGGACGTGGACGTTCGGCGAGACCGCGCGACGCTCCGCGGCGATGGCGGCCGCCCTGCACACCTCCGGGGTACGGCGCGGCGACGTCGTCCTGACCCTGATCGGCAACCGGCCCGAGTGGGTTCAGACGATGGTGGCGTGCCTGGGCGCCGGTTACGTGGTGCTGCCGTGCACCGAGCAGCTGCGCGCGCATGACCTGCAGCTCCGGCTCGACGCGACTCGACCGGCCGCCGTCGTCTGCGACGAGCGCAATCGGGCCGAGCTCGAGGCGGCCGGCGTCACGTGCCCGGTGCTGCTCGTGCCCGACGAGACGCTGTTCGCGAACGGCGCGGAGCACGGCGCGCCTCCGCACGCCGACCTGCGGCCCGACGAGCCGTGCCTGATCACGTTCACGAGCGGCACGGCCGGCGAGGCGAAGGCCGTGGTGCACGGCCAGCGCTACCTCGCGGGCCAGGTGCTGCAGGCGGGCGCGTGGCTCGGCGCGCGACTCCGGCGACCTCGTCTGGTGCACCGCCGCGAGCGGCTGGAGCAAGTCCGCGCGCAACGTCTTCATCGCGCCGTGGATCCGCGGGGCGGCCGCGATGCTGCACGACGAGCGCTTCGACCCCCACCAGCGGCTCGCCCTGCTCGAGGAGGAGCGGGTGACCGTCCTGTGCATGGCACCGACCGAGTTTCGCGTCATCGCAAAACGCGCTGAGCCGCGCCCGATCGCGTCCCTGCGTGGGCTGGTCGCCGCAGGCGAGGCCCTGAACCCGGAGATCCTGCGGTCGTTCCACGCCGCCACCGGCCTCTGGATCCGCGACGGCTACGGCCAGACCGAGACCGGCCAGACCACCGGGCAACCCGCCGGGATCGTCCCGAAGCCGGGATCCATGGGCGTTCCGCTCGACGGGATCCGCCTCTGGGTCGACGACGGCGAGCTGTGTCTGGATCCGCTCAGCGACCCGACGTTCTTCCTCGGTTACCTCGGCGAAAGCGTCCTGCGCCGGCCCGACGGCACGTGGCAGGTGGATGATCGCCGCAACGCGGGAGAGTGGCGAACCGGCGACCGCGTGACCCGCGACGACGATGGTTACCTGTTCTTCGAAGGCCGTGCCGACGACGTGATCATCTCCGCCGGGTACCGGATCGGCCCGTTCGAGGTCGAATCCGCGCTCGTGTCCCACCCGGCCGTCGCCGAGGCCGCGGCGGTAGCCGCCCCGGACGACGAGCGCGGCGCCGTGGTCCGCGCGATCGTCGTGCTGCGCGACGGCCACGCGCCGTCCGAAGCGCTCGCCGCCGAGCTTCAGGACCACGTCAAGCATGAGACGGCGCCCTACAAGTACCCGCGGATCGTCGAGTTCGCGGACACGCTGCCGAAGACGGCGAGCGGGAAGGTCCGGCGGTCCGCCCTCCGTCTGACGTCGCCCGCGGAAGAACGGTTGGACCCGGTGAAGCGGGTCGAGCTCCGCGACACCGCCGATCGCGTCGTCGCCACCTACATCCAGGGCCACCGCGGCGGACGACCGCTCGCCGACCTCCTGGAGACGGAACCCGGCGTCAGCGATGCCGAGGTGGCCGCCGCCGTCGTGCGGCGCCTGCCCGGCTGGGAGATCGGCCCCGCGCGCCCGCTCGGCGAGGCGCTCGTCGCCGCGGGTGCAACACCCACTCGCGCCTTGACGGTCATGTCGCGTGGCCTCGCGGAGCCCGGCCCAGAGCCCGACGTGCCGGCCGGGATCACGATCGAGCGGCTCGACCGGCCGGCGGCCGACATGCTCGACGCGATCGTCGCGGCGTTCCCCTCGGGGCACCCCGACCACCGGCCCGAAGGTCGCGAGCGCGAACTGGCCGATCTCGTCGCGCTGCTCAGCGGGAGCGTCGTCGGACCGATCTTGGGATGCAGCCGCCTGGCGGTCGACGCAGCCGGCGACGTGGTCGGTGCGGCGATCGTCTGCGACCACGGTGGCGCGCCGCCGCCGTTCGGTGGACCGTGGCTGGCGGAGCTGTTCCGTGACCCGGGGCGCTCAGCGGGCGGAACCGGTCGCGCGCTGCTGTGCGCGTCGCTGCAGCAGGCTCGCGAGGATGGGCTTGATCACATGGGCCTCGCGGTGACGCTGGGGAATCCCGCGCGGGGTGTGTATGAGCGCCTGGGGTTCGTGGTGGTGGCGGAGGTCTTGAATGTGGTGGTGCCGCGGGGGTGACCGAGGGCGGCCCACTGGGCGCTCGCGGTAAAGGGGTTTCGCACAGCTCGACCGGGCGAAGCCCCATCGGTCTCTGCGGCAGCCCGTCAGAAGGGGTTTCGCACAGCTCGACCGGGCGAAGCCCCATCGGCCTCTGTGGCAGCCCGTCAGAAGGGGTTTCGCACAGCTCGACCGGGCGAAGCCCGGATCGAGCTGGCGACGTTACTCCGTGATCTCGCGTGCCATCTCCTCAAAGACCGCGACGTACGCGTCGACGGCCTCGTCGGTGTGCGTGACCGACAGGGTCCACTCCTCTTCGCGGCCGGGGGTCATGTAGATGCCGCGGTTCATGTTGAAGAGCCACGCGAGGTCGGCGAGGTCGGCGTCCTGGTTGGCCTTGAACGTCGCGTAGTCGACGACCTTCGAGGTCGCGAACGTGACGCAGCCCTTGGAGCCGATGCCGACGGCGTAGCCCGGCAGGTTGTAGCGCTCGACGACCGCGCTGCAGCCGGCGAGGATGCGGTCGTTCAGCGCGTCGAGGACGGTGTAGGCCTCGGGTGTCAGCACCTGCTCGAGGTTCGCGCGCGCCGCGGCCATGCAGAGCGGGTTCCCGTTGTAGGTCCCCACCTGGTAGACGCTGCCGTCAGCGACGCAGGCCATGACCTCCTCGCTGCCGCCGATCGCACCGACCGGCGTGCCGCCGCCCAGCGCCTTGGCGAGCGTGACCATGTCCGGCAGGACGCCGTACTTCTCGGTGGCGCCCCCCGCGGCGATGCAGAGGCCCGTCTTGACCTCGTCGAAGATCAGGACGATGCCGTGGCGCCTGGTGATGTCGCGCACCTCGGCCAGGTAGCCGGGCTCGGGGAGCACGACGCCGAGGTTCATCATCGCCGCCTCCATGATCACGCACGCGGGCTTGCGGCCCTCGGCGTCGAGGCGCTGGATCCGACGTTCCATCGCGCCGGCGTCGTTGAATGGCACGGCGATCGTCATGTCCACGACCGCCTGCGGGATGCCCGCGCCATAGGGCTGGGACTTCAGGTTCTCCGGGTCGCCGATCTCGTCGTACTCGACGCCGATGCTCACCATGACGCCGTCGTGGTGGCCGTGGTAGGACCCGAAGATCTTCATGATCGTGTCACGGCCGGTGTGGGCGCGGGCGATGCGGATCGCGTCCATCGTCGCCTCGGACCCGGAGTTCGTGTACCGCCACTTGGGCAGTCCCCAGCGCGCGGCGAGGTTCTCTCCGACGGAGATCGAATCCTCGGTGGGCGCGGCGAAGTGGGTGCCCTGCGCGTAGCGATCGGAGAGCGCCTTGCCGATGACCGGGTGGGCGTGGCCCTGGACCATCGAGCCGAAGCCGTTGTGGAAGTCCCAGTACTCGTTGCCGTCCACGTCCCAGACCTTCGGACCGACGCCGCGCTCGAGGTAGATCGGCCACGGATCGCGCAGCTGGTAGGAGGAGGCGACGCCGCCGCTGAGGGCGACCCCCGCGCGCCTGTACATCACCTCGGACTTCAAGGTGTTCGCGTTCAGCTTTGCCTCTTCGCGCTCGGTGAGCTGCCTGATGCGCTCACGATCGAGCTGCGTGTACTGCGGTGAGACGGCCATCAAAGTGGTCCTTGGTCGTTTGATCTGCTGCGGGAACGTTAGACGGTCGGGGGCCCTCCAACGCGGTCAACCCCGGACCTTCTCGCCCTTCGGGTCGTACAACGGCTCGCGCGCCACCTTGCCCGCGATCCACTGACCGAAGATGTCGACCTCGACGGCGGTGCCCGCCTCCGCGTGGGCGATCGGGACGTAGGCGTACGCGATCGAGCGCTCGACCGTGTAGCCATAGCCGCCGGTCGTCACACGGCCGACGATCTCACCGGCGATCCGCACCGGCTCGTTGCCCAGGGCGACCGAGCGCGCGTCGTCGAGCGTGATGCAGACGAGCCGCCGGCGCGGGCCGCCGGCGTCCTTGACCGCGCGCAGCGCCGCGTCGCCGACGAAGCCGCCCGGCTTGTCGAGCTTCACGCAGAATCCGAGGCCTCCCTCGTACGGATTCTCGTCCGGCGTGACGTCGGCCGCCCACACCCGGTAGCCCTTCTCCAGGCGCAGCGTGTCGATCGCCTTGTAGCCGCAGGCCGTGAGGCCATGCGGCCGGCCCGCCTCCCACAGCGAGCGCCACAGGCCGGCGCCGAACTCGGTCGGGCAGTACAGCTCCCAGCCGAGCTCACCGGTGAAGGTCACGCGCAGCGCGCGCACCGGGACGTCGCCGACCGTGATGTCGCGCATCGTCATGTACGGGAACGCGTCGTCGCCCAGGTCGTCCGGCGTCAGCGGCGCGAGGATGTCGCGGGCGCGCGGGCCCCATAGTGCGAAGCAGGCCTCGCGCGCGGTCATGTCGTGGATCTCGACGCTGCCGTCGCGCGGGGCATGCCGCCGCAGCCACGCGATGTCGTGCGCGCCGAACGCCGTGCCGGTCACGATCGAGAAGCGATCCTCGGCGATCCGCGTGACGGTGAAGTCGCACTCGATCCCGCCGCGCGAGTTCAGCATCTGGGTGTAGGTGATCTGCCCGACGCCGCGGGCGACGTGGTTGTCGCACAGGCGCTCGAGGAACGCCGCGGAGCCCGGGCCGCAGATCAGGATCTTCGCGAACGAGGACTCGTCGAACAGCCCGGCGCGCTCGCGGGCCGCGCGGTGCTCCGCACCGACCGCGGGCGACCAGTGCATCCCGGCCCAGCCACGCGGTCGCAGCGACTCGTCGCCCGCGGCGGCGTTCGCCTCGTACCAGTTGACGCGCTCCCAGCCGGACTTCTCCCCGAACGCCGCGCCGTGCTCCTGGTGCCACCCGTAGGCGCTGGAGACGCGCAGCGGCCGGCCGGCCTGGCGCTCGTGGCCCGGGTAGCGGATGTCGTAGTAGGTCTCGTAGACCTCTTTGGTGCGCTTCAGGGCGTAGCTCGGCGAGCGGTACTGCGCGCCGAACCGCCGCACGTCCATGTGCCACAGATCCATCTGCGGCTCTCCGGCGTGGATCCATTCGGCGATGACCTTGCCGATGCCGCCGGCGCCGGCGAGCCCGTGAGCGCAGAAGCCGGCGGCCACGAAGAACCCGCGCACGTCGGTCTCGCCGAGGCAGAACTCGTTGTCCGGGGTGAACGCCTCGGGCCCGTTGATGAGCTTCGTCACCGTGATGTCGTCCATCACGGGCACACGTCGCTTGGAGTTCTCGGTGATCTCCTCGAAGCGGTCCCAGTCCTCCTCCAGGAGCTGGCCGTTGAACGTCGGCGGGATGCGGTCGACGAGGTGCTCATCCAGCGACCATGGCGCCGAGTGGCGTTCGTAGCCGCCCATC
Source organism: uncultured Solirubrobacteraceae bacterium (assembly GCA_963817295.1). Classification (GTDB taxonomy): domain Bacteria; phylum Actinomycetota; class Thermoleophilia; order Solirubrobacterales; family Solirubrobacteraceae; genus F1-60-MAGs163. Next base: position 301,865 of record CAWFOF010000008.1, read on the forward strand.
ACGAGGCCGCCTCCCTCCTCGCGGTAGTAGACGAGCAGGTCGGGATCGCGCAGCGTCGGCAGATGGGTTCCGCCCGCGCGGATCTCCTCCATCTCCGCGAACGGCTGGGTGACGAGGTACTCGTGGGCGAAGGGGATGATCGGGACGCGCACTCCGGCGAGCCGGGCGATCTCGGCCGCGTACATCCCGCCGGCGTTGACGACGACCTCGGCCTCGATGTCGCCCCACTCGGTGCGGACCCCGGTGACCGCGCCGTCGTGGACGTCGACGCCCAGCACGCGCGTGTGCGTGAAGATCTGCACGCCGCCGCGCCGTGCCCCGTCGGCGAGCGCGTACGTCAGCTGCGAGGGGTCGAGGTAGCCGTCGGTCGGGAGGTAGGAGCCCACCCGGACGCCGTCGGTGACCATCAGCGGGAACAGCTCCTGAGCCTCCTGCGGGGAGAGCAGCTCGAGTGGCAGCCCGAACGTCTTGGCCCAGGCGACCTGGCGCTGGATCTCCTGTTCGCGCTCGGGCGTGCACGCGAGGCGGATGCCACCGCACTCCGTCCAGCCGGGGCTGAAGTCGGTCCCCTCGGCCTCGAGCCTGCGGTAGAGCTCGACCGAGTACATCATCATCTTCGTCAGCGAGACGCTCGAGCGCAGCTGGCCCACCAGCCCGGCCGAGTGGAACGTCGAGCCGCTCGTGAGCTCGTCGCGATCGACGAGCACGACATCACGCTCGCCGAGCTCCGCGAGGTGGTAGGCGATGCTCGTTCCGCCGACGCCGCCGCCGATGATGACGACGCGGGCGCGGCTCGGCAGCTCACGAGGACGCATCACGGATCCAGCCCTCCAGTCGGGGATCGCCGGCGGCCGTGCGCAACCGGTCGAAATGCTCGGCCCCGTACGCGCCGTAGTCGAAGTCGAGTTCGCTGATCACGTTCTGCAGCACCCCCCACATCGCCTCGCGCACGTCGGACATCAGGCGCATCAGGCGCAGCGAGGCGAAACGTGGCTCGTCCGCAGGCTCGCCGAAGTAGGCCTCCAGCAGGCGGCGATCGTCGTCCTCGTCGAGCCCGTTGTTCACCGACAGGTTGCCGAGGTCGAAGAAGCGGTCGTTCATGCCCGCGTACTCCCAGTCGACGATCCGCAGATGGCGGCCGTCGTCGATGAAGTTTGCGGTCAGCAGGTCGTTGTGGCAGGAAACCGGCGCATGCTCCGTCCCGCCCAGGGCGGCGTGGATGCGCGCCGACAGCTCGCGGGCGAGCTCCCAGTCCTCCTGGGGCACGCTCCCGCCGCGGGCCGTCGCGACGGCCGCGTACTCCTCGGCGAGCGTGAAGGTCGGAAACGTCTTGGACAGGGGCGGGCCCCCGTGGATCCGGCGCAGCGCGCGTGCGACCGCGACCATCCGGGCGGGCTCGCGCAGCTGCTCGGCGGAGATCGGCTCACCTTCGATGAAGGCCGTCACGAGGCAGCCGTCGTCGGGCATCCAGCGCACGACGGCCGGCGCGACGCCCGCCTCGTACGCGTTCTGGGTCGCCTCCACCTCGATCTCGCGGTCGATGCTCAGCGCCGCCGTGTCCTTGCCGCACAGGCGCAGGACGTAGTCGGCCGCGCCGAGGGTGACCTTCACGTTGCGGTTCGTGATGCCGCCGGACAGCACGAGCGGCTCGCCCGCGAGCGGGCCCAGCTCCGGCTCCAGGCGCGCGACGATCCCGGCGAGCACGTCATCCACGCGGCGCCACCTCAACGACGAAGCGGGCACGATCACCTCGGTGGCGATCGCGGGCGAACTCGACCGGCGTCCCGGCCGCGTCATAGGCGACGCGCTCGACGAGCATCAGCGGAGAGCGTGCGCGCACGAGCAGTGCGCGGGCGTCCTGCGCACGCGCCGCGACGGGCTCGAGGTGCTCGACCGTGCGAACCGGGGCATGGTCGTAGCGCTCGCGCATCAGCGTGTAGACCGACCCGGTCAGGTCGAGCTCGGTGATCCCCGGGAACAGTCCGGCGGGCAGCCAGAAGTCCTCGAGCGTCAACGGCACGCCGGCGCCGGACCGCACGCGGTTGACGTGCACGGCGAGCGAGCCCGGCTCGAGCTTCAGCGCAGCGGCGACGTCGTCGGGCGCGGTGCACGCCTCGACGTGCATCACCTGTGCGCTGGGCTCGAGCCCGGCGGCCTCCATCTGCTCGCTGAAGCCCGCCACGCGGGAGCTGTGATCGAGGTCGACCTTCGGGGCGGTCACGAACGTCCCGCGCCCCACGCCGCGCTCGACGAGGCCACGTCGCGCCAGCGCGTCGAACGCCTGACGCACCGTCATGCGGCTGACGCCGAGGTCGTTGGCGAGCACGCGCTCGGGCGCGAGGCGGTCTCCGGGAGCCAGCGCGCCGCTCTCGATCTGGGCGAGCAGCTGCGACTCGATCTGCTGGTAGACCGGCGATGCCGGTTGTGAAATCGATGCTGACGGCCATTGGACTGATCCAATCGCCGACACTACGGGATTGCGCTGAAAGGCACAACACGGATACCTTCACGCGCCATGACCCTCGACGAGCTGCGCAAGGCCGTCTCGGACGGCGAGATCGACACCGTGCTGCTGGCGCTGACCGACATGCAGGGCCGGCTGCAGGGCAAGCGCTTCACCGCCAGGCACTTCCTCGACACCGCACTGGAGGCCGGCGCCGAGGCCTGCAACTACCTGCTGGCCGTCGACGTCGACATGAACACCGTCGAGGGATACCGGATGTCCTCGTGGGAGACGGGCTACGGCGACTTCGTGATGGCGCCGGACATGTCCACGCTGCGCCGCACGCCCTGGCTCCCGGGCACCGCGCTGCTGCTGGCCGACCTTCAGTGGCACGACCACACCCCGGTCCCGGCGTCGCCGCGCCAGATCCTGATCCGCCAGCTCGACCGCCTGAAGGAGCGCGGCTGGACCGCGCTCGCCGCCACGGAGCTCGAGTTCATGCTGTTCGCGACCTCCTACCGCGACGCGTACGAGCAGCGCTACCAGGACCTCGAGAACGCCAACCACTACAACGTCGACTACTCGATGCTCGGCACCTCGCACGTCGAGCCGCTGATCCGGCGGATCCGCAACGAGATGCTCGGCGCCGACATGGTCGTGGAGAACTCGAAGGGCGAGTGCAACTTCGGCCAGCACGAGATCAACTTCCTGTACGACGAGGCGCTGCCGACCGCGGACAAGCACGTCATCTACAAGAACGGCTCGAAGGAGATCGCCGACCAGGAGGGCATGTCGATCTCCTACATGGCGAAGTACGACCAGCGTGAGGGCAGCTCGTGTCACATCCACCTGTCGCTGCGTGACGGCGCGGACGGCCCGGTCTTCGCCGACGAGCCGCAACTGTTCGAGAGCTTCCTCGCGGGGCAGCTCGCGGCACTGCGCGAACTGACGCTGTTCTACGCACCGAACGTCAACTCCTACAAGCGCTTCGCCTCCGCGTCCTTCGCCCCGACGACGATCGCCTGGGGCACCGACAACCGCACCTGCGCGATGCGCGTCCTGGGCCATGGCAAGGGCAAGCGGATCGAATGCCGGGTTCCGGGCGCCGACGTCAACCCGTATCTCGCGATCGCCGCGATGATCGCAGCGGGGCTGCACGGCGTGGACGCGGGCCTGACGCTCGAGCCCGAGCTCCAGGGCAACGCCTACGCCTCCGACAAGCAGCGCGTCCCCGGGACGCTGCGCGACGCACACGACCTGTTCTCCGCCAGCACGATCGCCCGCGAGGCGTTCGGCGACGACGTCGTCGAGCACTACCTCAACAACGCGCGCGTCGAGCTCGCGGCCTTCGAGTCGGCCGTCACCGACTGGGAGCGCTACCGCGGATTCGAGCGTCTGTGACGCGCGCCCTCGATCCCACGCTGGAGACGGTCTTCTCGACCGTCCGCTCGCAGACGGCGTTCGAGGAGACCGTCGACCGCCTCGGAACCGCGATCAAGCTCGGGCTGCTCGGCCCCGGCACGCGGCTGCCACCCGAGCGTGAGCTGTGCTCGCATCTGGGCATCGCTCGCTCGACGCTGCGCCAGGCGCTGACGGCGCTGACCGAGAGCGGCCTGCTCTACGCCGTCCGCGGACGCGGCGGCGGGACGTTCGTCGTCGATCCGCTGCCGCCCGTCGACGAGCCCTCGCCCGAGCTGCTGGCGAACTGGCGCGAGGCGTGCGACGTGCGCCTGGCGACCGAGCTCGCGGCGGCCGCACTCGCCTGCGAGCGCGCGACCGAGGAGTCGCTCGCGCCGCTCGCCGCACTCGTCGAGCGAATGGACGACCTGCTGGACGAGTTCGACGCCTACCGCCAGGCGGACGTGCGATTCCACATCGGTCTGGCCGAGGTCACAGGCAGCTCGCGCCTCGTCGCCGCGATGACCGAGGCACAGGGCGAGATGACCGGCCTGATCTCGCACATCCCGCACCCGCACGAGGTCCTGGCCCACGCCAACGAGCAGCACGCCCAGCTGCTCGTCGCGGTCCGCCAGCGCGATGCTCCGCGGGCTCTCGACGTCGTCGCGGACCATCTTCACGGGACCGAGCACGTCCTCGCGGGCCTCATGCCGGGGGCCTGAAGTTCCGCTCGGACCGGGCGCATGCACGGTTTGTGTCAAGTGTCGCTTGACTTCCGTCCTGGGCGCTCCGTAGATTCGCGCTGACCCAAGAGGACGGGGCATCAGACCATTAGCGGCTGACGCGCCATCCAGCTGGCCGACCCAACGGTACGTTCGCCCACATACCGCACTTCTTGAGAGGGGGAAGCGCGTGTCACCAGAAACACAGCAGATCCAGGACGCCGATGAGCGGCGCCTGGCCGAGATGGGCTACAAGCAGGAGCTGAACCGGAGCTGGAGCGGGTTCCAGAACTTCGCGATCTCGTTCACGATCATCTCCGTCCTCGCCGGCTGCTTCACGACCTACTACGTGGCGTGGAACAACGGCGGCCCGATCGCGATCTCGTGGGGCTGGCCGATCATCTCGGCATTCATCCTGATCATCGCGTTCTGCATGGCCGAGCTCGTTTCGGCGTTCCCGACCGCCGGCGGCATCTACTGGTGGGCCGCGAAGCTCGGCGGCCCGGGATGGGGCTGGTTCACAGGGTGGTTCAACCTGCTCGGTCTGATCGCGATCACGGCCTCCGTCGACTATCTCGCGGCGACGTTCATCCACGCCCTGCTCGGGCTCTACAACGTCGACATCCTCGGGATGAACTTCGCCGACGCCGCGCACAACCTCTCCGAGACCTTCCTGATCTTCGTGATCCTGTTGACGCTGCACGTGATCATCAACATCGCGGGCAGCCACCTCGTCGCGATGTTCAACGGCATCTCGGTGTGGTGGCACCTGCTCGGCGTGGTGGTGATCGTCGGCGTGCTGATCTTCGTCCCCTCGAAGCACGCGAGCGCGAACTTCGTCTTCACGGACCACATCAACAACACCGGTTTCGGCGGCCACATGTTCTGGTGGTACGTGCTGCCGCTCGGCCTGCTGATGACGCAGTACACGATCACCGGTTACGACGCCTCGGCGCACATCTCGGAGGAGACACACGGAGCGGCGGATTCTGCGCCCAAGGGTGTGTGGCGGTCGGTGTTCTACTCCGCCATCATCGGCTACATCGTGCTGCTGGCGATCACGTTCGCAGCAGCGCACCCGGCGCAGGTCACCGACGGGCTCGGTTACGGCGCAGGCTCGGTGATCGCCGTGTTCGCAAGCTCGATGACCTCGGCATGGGTCAAGTTCATCCTCGTCATCTGCGTGGTCGCTCAGTTCTTCTGCGGCATGAGCTGCATGACGAGTTCGTCGCGCATGATGTATGCGTTCAGCCGCGACGGCGCGGTGCCCGGCTCGCGGATCTGGAGCAAGGTGAACGCACGGCAGATCCCGTTCAACGCCGTCATCGGCGTGGCGCTCTTCGCGCTGATCGTCACCCTCCCGGCGCTGAAGGGCAACAAGGACGGCGTGACGGTCGCGTTCACCGCGGTCGTCTCGATCGGAGTGATCGGGCTCTACGTCGCCTACATCACGCCGATCTTCCTGCGCTGGCGGATCGGCGACAAGTTCGTCCCCGGACCGTGGAACCTCGGGAACAAGTACAAGTGGATGAACGTCATCGCCGTCCTCGAGGTCCTGATCGTCGTGGTGATCGGCTTCAACCTCCCGTACGGCCCGGGCGGCGTTCCGTGGCGGGACGAGTTCAACTGGTCGCTGTTCAACTACACGCCGGTCGTGACGTTCGGCCTGGCACTCGTCATCGGCATCTGGTGGTGGGTCAGTGCGCGGAAATGGTTCACCGGGCCCAAGCAGACGATCTCTGAGATCGACGCCGAGATCGGCCCGCCGCCGCCGCTGCCCGAAGCGCCGTAGGCCAGCCCCTCTCGCGTTCCGGCCGGTCCACCCTGAGCGGGTGGACCGGCCGGCGGCGCAGCTCCCGCAGGTCAATGGCATGCCCTGCACACCTTTGACAGACTGGGCGGCATGAGCGAGACCCTGACCGTCATCGAGCCGGCCACCGAGGCGGTGTTGGCGAGCATCCCGCGCGCCGGCCTCGAGGAGACCGACGCCGCCGTGGCCCGCGCCGCGGCGGCGCTCCCGGCGTGGCGGGCGATGGCACCCGGAACGCGCGCCGGCCTGCTGCGCGACCTCTCCGAAGTGCTGGCCTCCCACCACGACGAGCTCGCACGGCTCGAGGCGCGCAACGCCGGCAAGCCGATCGGCGCCGCGCGCGGCGAGATCGGCATGGTCATCGACACCTTCCGCTACTACGCCGGCGCGCCCGAGCGCCTGCTCGGCGACACGGTGCCGGTCGCCGGCGGGATCGCGATGACGTTCCGCGAGCCGATCGGCGTGGTGGCGCTGATCACACCGTGGAACTTCCCGCTGGCGATCGCCGCCTGGAAGCTCGCGCCGGCGCTCGCGGCCGGGAACACGGTCGTGCTGAAGCCCGCCGAGCTGACACCGCTGACCGCGCTGCGGTTCGCCGAGATCGCGCTCGAGGCGGGGATCCCCGAGGGCGTCGTGAACGTCGTCGTGGGACCCGGCCGGACGGTCGGCCAGCGCCTCGTCGAGCACCCGCAGGTCGGCAAGGTCGCGTTCACCGGATCGACGGAGGTCGGCGCCTCGATCGCCGCGTCGGCATCGTCGACGATCAAGCGGGTCACGCTCGAGCTCGGCGGCAAGTCGGCGAACATCGTCTTCGCCGACGCCGACGTCGCCGCCGCCGCGGCGGCCGCTCCCGGTGCCGTCTTCGACAACGCCGGGCAGGACTGCTGCGCACGCTCGCGGATCCTCGTCGAGGAGTCGGCGCTGGGGGCGTTCCTCTCCGGGCTCGAGGGCGCGGTCAAGGCGATCAGCGTCGGCGACCCGCTCGACGAGGCCACTGCAGATGGGGCCGCTGATCTCCGCCGGTCACCACGCGACGGTCTCCTCGTTCCTGGAGGACGGCGCAACGGTCGCCTTCCGCGGCTCGGCGCCCGAGGGCCCCGGCTACTGGTTCCCGCCGACGATCCTCTGTCCGGTCGACCCGGCGTCTCGCCCCGCCACCGAGGAGATCTTCGGGCCGATCGCCTGCGTCATCCCGTTCCGCGACGAGGCCGAGGCGATTCGGATGGCCAACGACACGATCTACGGGCTCTCCGGGTCGGTGTGGACGGGCGACGGGGCCAGGGCGCTGCGCGTCGCCCGGGCCGTGGAGGCCGGGAACCTGTCGATCAACTCGAACAGCTCGGTCCGCGTGACGACGCCGTTCGGCGGCTTCAAGCAGTCCGGCTACGGCCGCGAGCTCGGTCCGCACGCACTCGACGCGTACACCGAGGTCAAGACCATCTACTACCGCACGGAGGAGTAATGCCAGGCCGTCTCGAGGGCAAGGTCTGCGTCGTCACCGGCGCCAGCGGAGGGATCGGCGCGGCCACCGTCGCCGCGTTCCAGCGTGAGGGCGCGCAGGTGGTCGGTGCCGATCTGCAGGAGGGCGCCCCGGGCGATCTGGCGATCGCGGTGGACGTCACCGACGAGTCGGCCGTGCGCAGCATGTACGACCGGGTCCGCGAGCGCTTCGGCGCGATCCACGTGCTGTTCAACAACGCCGGGATCTCGCCCAACGACGACGACTCGATCCTCAAGACCGGGCTCGACGCCTGGCAGCGCGTGCAGGACGTCAACCTGAAGTCGGTCTACCTCTGCTGCCGCTACGGCATCCCCCACCTGCTCGAGAGCGGCGGCGGATCGGTCATCAACACGGCCTCGTTCGTGGCGACGCTCGGCGCCGCGACCTCGCAGATCTCCTACACGGCCTCCAAGGGCGGCGTCCTGGCGATGTCGCGCGAGATGGGTGTCGAGTTCGCGCGCCAGGGAGTGCGGGTCAACGCCCTCTCCCCGGGCCCCGTCGACACCCCACTGCTGCGCGAGCTGTTCGCCAAGGATCCCGAGCGTGCGGCCCGCCGGCTGGTACACGTCCCGATGGGCCGCTTCGCGCGCGCCGAGGAGATGGCGAATGCCGTCGTCTTCCTCGCCTCTGACGAGTCGTCGTTCATCACGGCGGCGAACTTCCTCGTCGACGGCGGCATCAGCGGCGCGTACGTGACGCCGCTGGGCGATCCAGCCTGATCAGGCGCGAAGGGCCGGCTACACGGCGAACGCGAACGTCGCCGGCGCCTCCCGCCGGTGGCTGCGGCTGGGCCACGCTAGCGCCGGCAGCTCGATGGCCACGAGCGCTCCGCCCTCCGGGGCGGTGGCGATCGTCAGCCGTCCCCGATGCTCGGCCACGATCCGCTGAACGATCGCGAGCCCGAGCCCGGACCCGCCGTCACGCACGTCGGCACGGGCCCCGCGAACGAACGGGCGCAGCACCTGAGCCCGTTCGTCTCGCGGGATCCCGGGACCATCGTCGGCGACCTCGACCTGCACGCGCCCCCCGCGCATGGAGACCGAGCACCGCACGAGCCCGCCCACCGGGGCGTTTCGAATCGCGTTGCCGATGAGATTGGTGATCACCGAATGCAGGTCGTCCTCGCGGCCGACCACTGTCGGCGCACCCCGACACCCCGACCACCAGGTCCTGACCGCGCATCGACGCGATCACGCGCAGGTCCTCGCAGGCCGACCGGGCGACCTCGCCGACGTCGACGAGCTGCCGGGACGGAGGCTGCGGTCGTGCCGGCGCCGCGGGCGCGAAGAGGTCGTCGAGCCGCGCCGCCAGGCGCTCGGCATTCGCGCGCACCCGCTCGACGTCCGCCACGACGTCCGGCGCGAGGTCGGCGTTTTCGAGCCCCCGGCACAACCCGAGGATCACCGCCAGCGGCGTCCGCATGTCGTGCCGGATCTCCTCGGCGCGCGACAACGCGGGACCGCTGGTGAGGCGCTTGGTGCGCGGGCTTGCGTGCGTCGCGCGGAACTGTCCAAGATCCTGCTCGATGCTCTGCATTCCAACCCCCCGATTGGTTTGTCCCCCCTGCGAGCCGTCTCCGTGCAGTATTCTGACGGCCGCGAGCCTCGAAAGGTGAACACTATCGCGCGCCGCAGGTGAAGTTTCTACCCAAGCGCGTGCAGTGTCTCGACCCCCGCGACGCCGGATTCTTCAACGCCGGACTGCCTCGGCGCAAGCAAAAGTACTCCTGGTGAGAACCGCTCGTTCGACCGGTCTGTGACCGATCGATGCGGTTCCACGCCGACGTCGTTGTCGGCGCACTTCTGCAGGCGGTCCTCCACCCCCCGGAGGGCCGCCTGTGGGCACGCGCCCACAGGCCCTCGAAGGATGTGTCCTCAGGCGGCAGGCACCGTGGACGGCAGCTTGCCGCTCAGGCGCAGCATGAAGCACATGCACTTGTGCGCAGGGTCGGAGGTGGCACCGAACATGTTCGGACAGCCGCCGGGAATGACGTTGATCCCGTGCTCACGGCAGAAGGTGACGGCTTCCTCGGAGGTGCTCGCCAGGCCCGAGACCGCGGTGCAGCCACACACGCGGCACGCCTGCCCGCTCGCAGTCGGCGACGACCTCCTGAGCCGCCTCGGGCGTCGTCACGACGACGACCCCGTCGAGCGGCCGCCGGGAACGTCGCGACGGAGGGGTAGCACGGATCGCCTTCGACCTCTTCGGCGTGCGGATTGACGGCGAACACCTCGTGGTCGGTGTCACGCAGACGCCGGTAGATCAGGTTCGCGGGCTGCTTCGGATCGCGCGAGACACCGGCCACGGCGATCCGCTGCTGGGACAGGAACTCTTCGGCGGCTTCGCGCAGGGTCGGCATGTCCGAGCACCCTGACGTTCGGACGGCGAGGTCGCATCGGTCGTTTCCCGGCAGACCGCGGTGCGGAGAAGTACCGACGATCGCAGGCACGTTAGGGTCAGTCCATGCCACTGAACCACCACCGTGGCGGCGCCGGCGAGCCGCTCGTCCTCATCCACGGACTCGCTGCACAGTGGCGCGCCTGGGGGCGCGTGATACCTGCTCTTGAGCGCCGCTACGAGGTGCTCGCGCTGGATCTGCCGGGCTTCGGCGAGTCCGCGCCGGACGGGACGGGTCCGTCGTCGAGGAACAGGCCGATCGCGTCGGCGATTCTTGGCGAGGAGGACGTCGAGCACCCGCACGTCGCCGGGTTCTCGATGGGCGGCGGCATCGCGCTGGAACTGGCCCGCCGGCGCGCCGTCCGGTCGGCGACCGCGTTCGCGCCCGTGGGGTTCTGGACCGACCGCGAGCGCGCCTGGTGCCAGCGGTCCCTGGGCGCGGCAGTCGCGCTGTCAGCGCGGCGCCGGACCTGATGTCGACGCTCGCGGGCACGCGCGCCGGCCGCACGCTGCTGCTCGGCCAGACGTTCGCGCGTCCGTGGCGCATGACGGCGCAGGAGGCGCGCGAGACGTTGCGCGCCGCGGCGTCGCCGCCGGCGTTCCGCGGCGTGCAGCGCCGCGTTCGACGACGCACCGCTTCCATGACGCCGGCGAGCTGCGCGACATCCCGCTGACGATCGCGTGGGGCGACCGCGACCGGCTGCTGCTCTATCGCCAGGCGGCCCGCGCACGGCGGATGCTTCCGTTCGCCGACCACGTGACGTTGCACGGCTGCGGCCATGTGCCGTTCACGGACGATCCCGAGCTCTGCATCGAGACGATCGTCACCGCGACGGCACGCGCTCACGACACCGTCGTCGCATAGCCGGCGGCCTCGATCGCCTCGACGACGCGCACCGCGTGGTCGCGTCCGTGCGTCTCCATCACGAGTTGCACGCCGGTCTCGCGGACGTGCAGGTCGATGCCCTCGCGAAGGTGGTCCACGCCGACGAGGTTCGCCCCGGCCTCGCTGACGGTCGCGAGCAGCCGGGCCAGGCCGCCCGGGCGATCGGGCACCCGCGTGAGCAGCACGAGCCGGCGGCCCATGCGGCTCTCGTGCAGGCGGGTGATCGTCGCGAGCAGCCCCGCGTCGACGTTCCCGCCGCTGAGGACCGCGCAGGTGGTCCCGTGCTCCGCCGGACGGGCGGCGCCGGTCAGCAGGGCGGCGACGCCGACCGCGCCGCCGCCCTCCACGACCAGCTTCGCGCGCTCCATCAGCAGCACCATCGCCGCGGCGATGTCGTCCTCCTCGACGGTGACGATCTCGTCCACCCAGCGCGCGACGAGCGGCAGCGTGATGTCACCGGGGCGCTTCAAGGCGATCCCGTCGGCGATCGTCGGCGCTGCCTCGATCTCGACCGGCTCACCGCGCTGCAGCGAGGGCGGGAACGCTGCGACGGCGGCTGCCTGCACGCCGATCACCTCGACCTCGGGGCGAGCCGACTTGACCGCGATCGCCACCCCGGCCGCGAGGCCGCCACCCCCGACGCAGACGATCACGCGGGCGAGGTCGGGGATCTGGTCGAGCAGCTCGAGCCCGAGCGTTCCCTGACCTGCGATCACGTCGACGTCGTCGAACGGATGGATGAACGCCATCGAGCTCGCGGCGGCACGCTCGCGCGCCTCCGCGACGCATGCGTCGACCGACGCGCCGCCGGTCAAGACGGTGGCGCCGAGCGCGCGGCAACCCTCGACCTTGCTCAGCGCCGCGTCCGGCGGCATGACGACCTCGCAGGCGACGCCGCGCTGGCGTGCGGCCAGCGCAACGGCCATGGCGTGATTGCCCGCGCTGCCGGCGACGACCCCGTGCTCGGCGCGGTCGCCGAGCGCCGCCAGCTTCGCGGTCGCGCCGCGCACCTTGAACGAGCCGGTGCGTTGCAGGCTCTCGGCCTTCAGGACGATCTGGCCCGCCGGCCCGCTCGGCCAGTGTCCACGACTCCAGCACCGGGGTGAGGCGCGCGACGCGCTCGACGGTCGGGCGGACGCGCGGATGTCACGTCGCGCTGACGGAGCTCACGACGAAGCGCTCAGTCGCCGAGTGCGACGATCGCGTCGATCTCGACGGCCGCGCCGAGCGGCAGTGAGGCGACGCCGATCGTCGAGCGCGCCGGCGGACCGTCGCCGAAGAACGCGCCGTACGCCTCGTTGACCTGCGCGAACGTGGCCATGTCGGTCACGTAGATGCCACAGCGCACGGCGTCCTCGAGCCGCGCTCCGGCGGCCTCGCAGACCAGCCGCAGATTCTCGAGGCAGCGCGTCGTCGCAGTGCCGACGTCGCCGCCGACGAGCGCGCCGGTCGCCGGGTCGAGCGGCGTCTGACCGGAGCAGAAGAGGAGCCCGACCGCCTTCACCGCGTGGCTGTACGGGCCGAGCGCGGCGGGTGCACCGGGCGCGGTCACCGGTTGACGATCGTGGGGCACGGGAATCAACTCCTTCTCAAGAGGTCTGGGGGACGAACCTTTGGCACGCGCGATCCTCGCAGGCTCGCGCCCCCGGGCAACTTCGTCAGTTCTTCGGGTCGTGCGCTAGCGTCGGGGCGATGCTCGCCCGCCGCCTTCCGGTGCCGCTCACCGGAGTTCTGGCGTCGCATTCGCGTTCGCCTGGTCGCGACCTGCCGCCGGGGCCCAGGCCGTCGTCGGCACGCAGGCGTGCACGGACGGCTTCGTGTGCGACACGCTGCCCGTGCCGATCGACCGCTCGGGAGCAGTCGCCGGGACGATCGATCTCGCGGTCGCCCGCAAGGCCGTCGCCGCAGCCCCGACCAGAGACGCCGTCGTCGGCCTCGCGGGCGGTCCCGGCCAGGCCGCGCTGCCGCTGCGATCGACGTTCGCCGAAGCCCTGAAGCCGCTGATGGAGCACGCACGACCTGCTCGTCTTCGACGAGCGCGGCACCGGCGACTCGAACGGGCTCCGCAGTGCTCGGCGCTCGATGGCGGCAGCACGTCGCCGTTCAGCATCAGGCTGTGCGCGAACCAGATCGGCCCGGCCCGCGGCCTGTACCGCAGCGTCGACAGCGCGGACGACATCGAGGCGCTGCGCGTCGCCGGGGGCTACCGCAAGCTCGTCCTCTACGGGGTGTCGTACGGCACGAAGGTCGCGCTGACCTACGCCGCGCGCTACCCGGACAACGTCGCGAAGCTGATCCTCGACTCGGTGGTGCCGGTCGACGGGCCCGACGCATTCGGTCGCGCGTCGTTCGCCGCGGTGCCGCGGCGTTCTGCGCGCGCTCTGTGCGAACGGACTTGCCGCTACGCGTCGCGCAATCCGCGCGCGGACCTGAGCACGCTGGTCGCGCAAGCTCAAGCGCCATGAGCTGAACGGGACCATCACCTCGCCGCGGGGCACCGCGGTGCGCGTGACGCTCACGACGCTCGGCCTGTGGCAGATCCTGCTCGGCGGTGACGTCAACCCGGCGCTCCGCGCGGAGCTCCCGGGCGCGATGCGCGCTGCGCTGCGCGGCGACGCGACTCCGATCCTGCGCCTGCGTGCCCGCGCAGCGGGGCTGACGGGCACCGCCCACCTGCAGACCTCGTCCGACGACGGCTCCGACGCGCTGTTCGCCGCCACGCGCTGCGAGGAGACCGCGTTCCCCTGGCAGCGGACGGCCACGAGCGCCGGATCGGTGGCCCAGGCGCTCGCGGCCGCGCGCGTGCTGCCCTCCGCCCCGTTCGCGCCCTTCGGACCGTCGTTCGCCCTGAGCGGCGAGCGTCATGCCGCTCTGCTCGTTCTGGCCGAATGCGGCGCCGGCGCCGGCGTCGGCCGGTCCACTGCCCGCGGTGCCGACGCTCGTGCTCGACGGCGCCGCGGACCTGCGCACGCCCGTCGAGCAGGCGCGAGCGGCCGTCGCGTCGATTCCGGGCGCCGTCGTGGACGTCGTCGCGCAGACGGGCCACTCCGTCATCACGAGCGACCTGGGCGGCTGCGCCGAGGCCGCCGTCGACCGCGTTCGCCGCCGGGGTGCGCGTCGACGTGCACGCCGACGGCCAGCCCGTTCACGCCGACGGCCGTCCCGCCGCGCAGCGCTCGCGGCGATGCGCGCGCCACCGAAGGCGCTGCGCACGCTGTCGGCGATGCGCGCGACGGTCAACGACGTGCGTCGCCAGCTGCTCGGCGACGCGATCGCGGCGCAGCGCTCGGTCACGCCGGGATCGCGCACCGGCGGGCTGCGCGGCGGCGTCGCCACCGTCGAGGGCAGCTTCATCACCTTCCAGGCGGGTGTCCTACGTCCCTGGCGTGCGCGTGTCCGGGACGTACGCGACGACGGACACCGGCGTCTCGCAAGTTCGCGGTCACCGGCCCCGCCGCCGCCGCGGGGACGCTGTCCGTGAGCCCACCGGCCACATCACGGGGACGCTCGGGGGCCGGCGGATCGACGCCCAGGCCGGCGGCGAGACGAGCGCGCATCGCCGCTGCGGCGCACGGAGGCATCGCACCGGCTCTGCGATCGGCGCCGCGCGCCCTCTGAGCGATGGCCAACGCACTCGCCCACGAGACGTCGCCCTACCTCCTGCAGCACCGGGAGAACCCGGTCGACTGGCTCCCGTGGGGCGAGGAGGCGCTCACCCGCGCGCGCGAGCACGACCGGCCGCTGCTCGTCTCGATCGGCTACTCGGCGTGCCACTGGTGCCACGTGATGGAGCGCGAGAGCTTCGAGGATGCGGAGACCGCCGCGCTGATGAATCGAGCACTTCGTCTGCGTGAAGGTCGACCGCGAGGAGCGCCCGGACGTCGACGCGCTCTACATGGAGGCCGTCCAGGTCATGACAGGCCAGGGCGGCTGGCCGCTGAACGTCTTCCTCACCCCCGAGCAGGTCCCGTTCTACGGGGGGACGTACTTCCCGCCGGTTCCTCGCCACGGTCTGCCGTCCTGGCGCCAGGTGCTCGCGGCGCTCGCCGAGGCCTGGACGCAGCGCCGCGACGAGATCGCGGCGGATGCCGCGACGATGGCTCAGCGGCTGCGCGGAGGCGCGCTGCTGAAGCCCAGCCCCGACGCGATGACGAGCGCCGTGCTCGACGAGGCGGTCGCCGCGCTGCGCGCACGGTTCGACAGCGTGCACGGCGGGTGGGGCGGCGCCCCGAAGTTCCCGGCCTCGTCGACGATCGAGTTCCTCCTCGCCCGAGGCGAACGCCCGATGGCGTTGCAGACGCTGCGCTCGATGGCCTCCGGCGGCATCTACGACCAGGTCGGCGGCGGCTTCGCGCGCTACAGCGTCGACGCCCGCTGGACCGTCCCGCACTTCGAGAAGATGCTCTACGACAACGCGCTGCTCGCGCGCGCGTACCTGCACGGATGGCTCGCATCGGCGGCGACGCGATCCTGCGCCGCACGTGCGAGGAGACGCTCGACTGGGCGCTGCGCGAGATGCGCGGGCGCGGAGGGCGGCTTCTACAGCGCGCTGGACGCCGACTCCGAAGGCGTCGAAGGCCGCTACTACGTGTGGAGCACGGGCGAGCTCGTCTCGGCGCTCGGCGCGGACGCCGACGCGGCACTCGGATGGCTGGGCGCCACCGATGCCGGCAACTTCGAGGGGACGAACATCCTCGAGTCGCGCGGCCCCGAGCCCGATCCGGTCGTGCGCGAGCGGATCCGCGCACGGCTGCTGGCCGTGCGCGAGCAGCGTGTGCGGCCGGGCACCGACGACAAGCGCCTGGCGGCTGGAACGCGCTGATGGTCAGCGCGCTCGCCGACGCCGGTGCGGTCGCTCGAGCGGCCGGACTACCTGGACGCGGCGCGCTCGACCGCCACCTTCCTGCTCGAGACGCTGCGCGACGACGAACGGGCGCCTGCTGCGGACCTACAACCGCGGCCAGGCCAAGCTGCCGGCCTACCTGGAGGATCACGCCTACCTGCTCGAGGCGCTGCTGACCCTGTACGAGGCGACGTTCGAGGGGCGCTGGTTCGACGCCGCACGCGACACCGCCGACACCATCCTCGCCCGCTTCGCCGATCCCGAGAGCGGCGGATTCTTCTCGACCGCCGATGACGCCACACAGCTCGTCGCGCGCCGCAAGGAGCTCGAGGACGCGCCGATCCCCTCCGGTGGCGCGAGCGCGGCGTTCGGCCTGCTGCGCCTCGCGCTGCTGACCGGCGAGGCGGCCTACGAGGAGGCGGCCCTGGGGCACCTGCGCCTCGTCCACCCCCTGACCGCCGGCCACCCCACGACCTTCGGGCACGCGCTGCACGCGATCGACCTGCACGTCGGCCCGAGCCGGGAGATCGCGCTCGTCGGCGAGGGCCTCGAGCCGCTGGAGCGCGTCGTGCGGGAGCGGCTGCGCCCACGGACCGTCTTGGCCGGGGATCGCCACGACGCCGAAGCCGGGCATCCGGGCCATGTCGCGCTGCTCGCCGGGCGCACGCCGATCGACGGGGTCGCGGCCGCGTACGTCTGCGAGCGCTTCGCCTGCCGGACGCCGGTGACCGAACCTGGCGCGTTGGCAGCGCTCCTGGACGGTCAATCGACCTAGGCGTCTCGTACCCTGGCGGGCATGGGCCGCTTCCTCACCTTCGCCGCCGGACGCCGGGCCAAGTGGGTCGTGCTCTTCGTGTGGGTCGCTGCGATCTTCGCTGCCGGCGCACTCAACCTTCCGGCGAAGTTCGACAAGATCCAGAAGAACGACTCGGCGTCGTTCCTCCCGGAGAAGGCCGAGTCGACGAAGGCGCTGAACGCCCAGAAGGCGCTGCAGAGCGGCAACGAGCAGGTGACGATGGTCGTGGTCTATCGTCGCGACGGCGGCCTGACCCCCGCCGACCGCGCGCGAATCGCGGCCGACCGCGCGCAGCTCGACGCACTGGCCCTCCCCGCGACGCACCGGTTCTCCGCGCCGCAGTTCTCCAAGGACGCGACGAGCGCGCTGCTGTTCGCCGACATCGACACGGACGGGAGCGGGAAGACGATCCAGAAGCCCGTCGAGAAGGTGCGCGACGTCGTCAGCGACCCCGGCGGAGGCCTCCAGGTGAAGGTGACCGGCTCAGCCGGATACTCGGCCGACGCCATCAAGGTCTTCGAGGGCATCAACGGCACGCTTGCCGCCGCGGCGTTCGCCCTGGTGATCCTGCTCCTGATCATCATCTACCGCAGCCCGATCTTCTGGCTGATCCCGCTGACCGCGGTCGGCTTCGCGGAGATCGCGAGCCGCTCGCTCGGCTACCTGATCGCCAAGGCGGGCGTGACGGTCAACGGACAGTCGTCAGCGATCCTCTCGATCCTCGTCCTGGGCGCGGGCACCGACTATGCGCTGCTGCTCGTCGCCCGCTACCGCGAGGAGCTCCGGCACGAGCCCGACCGGCACGTCGCCCTGGCGACCGCGCTGCGAACGGCCGGCCCCGCGATCGTCGCCTCCGCGATCACGGTGATCCTCGCGCTGCTGTGCCTGTCGATCGCCGACGTCAACGGCACCGCGGGCCTGGGCCCGATCGGGGCGCTCGGGATCGCGATCGCGATGATCTCGATGCTGACGCTGCTCCCCGCCCTGCTGGTGGTGTTCGGCCGCTGGCCCTTCTGGCCGTTCATCCCGCACGTCGGCGATCGCGGCAACACGGCGATGCACGGGCCCTGGCGCCGCGTCGGCGACCGGATCGCGCGCCGGCCGCGACCGGTCTGGTTCGCCGCGATCGCGCTGCTGCTCGTGATGTGCCTCGGCCTGACGAAGTACAGCGACGGCCTGACGCAGGGCAACTCGTTCCGTGGCTCGGTCGAGTCGGTGCAGGGTCAGAAGCTGCTGTCGAAGGCGTTCCCGAGCGGCGCGAACGCTCCGTCGGATGTGATCGTCCCCGACCCTGCGAAGGTTGCAGCGGTGACGGCGGCGCTGCGCGAGCTCGACGGCGTGGCGAGTGTGCGCACCGTGCGCGCGGGGGCGACGGGGACGCAGCTCGCCGTGGTGATGACCTACGACCCGTATTCGACGGCCGCGTTCGACCTGGTGCCGAAGATGCGCTCGGCCGCCAAGGCGGCCGGCGGCCAGGAGGTGCTCGTCGGCGGCCCGACGGCGCTCGAGCGCGACGTGCGCAAGTACTCCGCGCGCGACAGCAGGGTGATCATCCCGATCGTGCTCGTCGTCGTGCTGCTCGTCCTGATGGTGCTGCTGCAGGCGCTGATCGCGCCGCTGCTCCTGATCGGCACGGTGATCCTGTCGTTCGCCGCGGCGCTCGGCGTCGGCTACATGGTGTTCGACTGGGTGTTCGGCTTCCCGGGCAGCGACCCGTCGCTCCCGCTGTTCGCCTTCGTGTTCCTCGTCGCGCTGGGCATCGACTACAACATCTTCCTGATGACCCGCGTGCGCGAGGAGACGCGGCGCTACGGCACGCACGCCGGGATGATCCGCGGGCTGGCCGTCACCGGCGGCGTCATCACCGCGGCCGGCATCGTCCTGGCCGGCACGTTCGCGGTGCTCGGCGTGCTGCCGCTCGTCTTCCTCACCGAGCTCGGGTTCGTGATCGCGTTCGGCGTGCTGCTCGACACGTTCCTCGTGCGCTCGGTGCTCGTGCCGGCGCTCGTGCTCGACATCGGCCGGCGGGTCTGGTGGCCCTCACGTCTCGCGCACGAGGGCGAGACCGGCGTGGCGGCACCCGAGGCCGAGCGCGAGGAGGAGTACGTCCCTGCGGGCTCGGGCGCGCGAGCCTGCGGGCGAGTTCGCGGAGCGAATCTGAGACCGAGTTGAGACGGTCAACAGCGGGGATCTCGCTGTAGGGTCGCGACCATGATTCGTCGAATCGGCGCTCCTCGCCGGCCTCGTCACCGCCGTCCTGGTCCCCGTCACGACGGCGCAGGGGGCGACGCTGCAGGCCGACCTCGCCTGTTACGTCGAGACCCAGACCATGCAGATCGGCGGCAGCGGCTTCGGCGCCTCGGCGCCGATCACGCTGTCGGGCGAGCAGATCGCGCTCACGGGCCCCGCGGATGCGAACGGCGGGTTCCTGGCGACCGTGAAGGCACCGCTGCTCGGGACGATCGCCCCGGCGACGAAGACGTTCACGATCACGGCGACGGACGGCAACGAGCGGCACGCAGGCGAGCGTCGACGTGCAGGTCGCGACGTTCTCGTTCGCGACGTCGACCGGTGTGAAGGCACCGAGCGCCTTGCGCTCGTGGACGTTCAGCGGCTTCATCCAGAAGCCGGGCAAGCCGATCTACGGGCACTTCCGCCACGGCGGCAAGACGTACGCGAACTACCGGTTCGGCGTCCCGAAGGGACCCTGCGGCACGCTGAAGAAGCGCGCCCCGGGCATCCCCGTCCGCAGGGCGAAGTCCGGGACGTGGAAGGTCCAGATCGACTACGAGAAGTCCTTCAAGGCGAAGGCCAGCCCGCGACTGACCTCGTCGACGACCGTCTTCACGACGTTCCGCTGACCTGGTGGCTAGAGGACCGGCAGGTAGCGGTCCAGCTCCCACTGCGTGACCTGGACGCGGTAGTCCTCCCACTCCTGGCGCTTGATCTCGATGTAGCGGTTGAACATGTGCTCGCCGAGCGCGCGCAGCACGAGCTCGGACTCGGAGGTCAGCTCGACGGCCTCGCCGAGCGTCTCCGGAAGCTGCTCGATGCCCAGGCGCCGGCGGTCGTCCGCGGCCAGGTGGTAGAGGTTCTTGTCCATCGGCTCGGGAAGCTCGTAGCCCTTCTCGATGCCCTCCAGGCCGGCCTGCAGCAGCACCGCGAAGGTCAGGTACGGGTTGCAGGCCGGGTCCGGGCAGCGCAGCTCCATGCGCGTCGACTGCTCCTTGCCCGCGCGGTGCAGCGGCACGCGCACCAGTGCCGAGCGGTTGCGGCGCGACCACGCGACGTACACGGGCGCCTCGTAGCCGGGGACGAGACGCTTGTAGGAGTTGACCCACTGCGCGAAGACGGAGCTGAGCTCGCGCGCGTGGCGCAGC
Organism: uncultured Solirubrobacteraceae bacterium; assembly: GCA_963817295.1. Lineage (GTDB taxonomy): Bacteria > Actinomycetota > Thermoleophilia > Solirubrobacterales > Solirubrobacteraceae > F1-60-MAGs163. Next base: position 322,041 of record CAWFOF010000008.1, read on the forward strand.
TGACCGGCGATGAACGCCTTGCCGACGTCGCTCAGGAAGTACGGATCGCCCTCGTCGAAGAAGGCGTTCTTGCCACCGGAGAAGAGCGACATGTGGGTGTGCATCCCTGAGCCGTTCTGGCCGAACAGCGGCTTGGGCATGAAGGTCGCGTGCCACCCGTACTTCATCGCGTATTCCTTCACGGTGATGCGGTAGGTCATGCAGTCGTCGGCCATCTTCATGGCGTCGGAGTAGCGCATGTCGACCTCGTGCTGGCTGGGTCCGACCTCGTGGTGGCTGTACTCGACGTGGATGCCCAGCTGCTCGAGCGCGAGAACGGTCTCGCGGCGCACGTCGGAGCCGGCATCGAGCGTGGTCAGGTCGAAGTACCCGCCCTCGTCGAGCACTTCGGTGCCGTTCTTGTCCTTGAAGCAGGAAGTACTCGAGCTCGGGACCGACGTTGAACGTGTCGAAGCCCATCTGACCGGCGCGCTCCAGCGCGCGTCGCAGCACGTGACGAGGGTCGCCCTCGTACGGCGTCCGCTCGGGAGTCAGGACGTCGCAGAACATCCGGCCGACACCCTGCTCCTCGGGGCGCCACGGGAGCACGGCGAACGTCGTCGGATCCGGCATCGCGAGCATGTCGGACTCCTCGACGGCGTTGAAGCCGGTGATCGACGAGCCGTCGAAGCCCATCCCACCCTCGAATGCCTCCTCCAGCGCGTCACGCCCGATCGAGAACGACTTCAGCTGTCCGAGGATGTCGGTGAACCAGAACCGGATGAAGCGAATGTTCCGCTCTTCGCACATCGCCTGGACGTCGGCAGCGGTCTTGGGCATGTCGGGCATGCGCGAGACCCTAGCGAGGCGAGGTTTGCGGGGTCCTGGACCGAGTGTCGATCGCTACGTCGTGCTCGACTGGACTCATCCACACACGCGCCCAGTCGTGCAGCGCCCTGACGGCCGGCGCCAGGTCGCGGCCCATGTCGGTGAGCGTGTAGGTGACGCGCACCGGCGGGCCGGGATGCACGTGGCGCACGATGAACCCACGGGTCTCGAGCTCCTTCATGCGCTCCGACAGCAGGCGATCCGACAGCTGCGGGACCGCCGCGGCGATCTCCGAGAAGCGCATCGGCTCGCTCTGCAGGAGGACCGCGATGATCGCACCCGTCCAGCGACGTCCGATCAGCTCGACCGTCTCCTGGTAGAGCGGGCAGCAATGGGACGTCGCCTTCGCCGGCGGCTGCCGGGCGAAGGCGTGCTCGCTGCGTCGGCGACGGGCACGAGCCTCAGGCCGCCATCAGCCGCGTGTTCTCGGTCGAGCCATCGACGGGAACGTCGCCCGGCGACGTTGATCATCGCCGTGAAGGACTCGAGGGCGATGATCGCGATCGCCTCGAGGAGCTGCTCATCGCTCCAGCCCGCCTCGCGCGCCTCCTCGTGGAGGTGCATGGGCGGGTGGCCCCGGTCGACGACGAGTGCGCGCAGGTAGCGCAGCAGCGCGGCCTCACGCGGGTCGATCGACTCGAAGCGCCGCGCGGCGGCGATCTCGTCGAGGCGCAGTCCCGCCATACGGGCCGAGCGGCTGTGCATCGCGATCCCGGGCTCGGATCCGTGGTGCTCGGCGACGGCGAGCGAGATGCGCTCCAGCGACTGTGGAGGGAGGGCGCCGTGACGCAGCTCGGACCGGAACCGCGCGTAGCCGCGCAGGGCCGCCGGGGAGCCGGCGAGAACGCCAAGGAAGTTGGGAAGCTGACCCGCAGTGGCCAGGGCACCGCGAAGCACCGGGACCGAGGCTTCGGGAGCGCTGAGCTCGTCGTGAACGGTGAAGCGGCTGATCGCGGTCATGGCGTGCCTTCGGGAGGTGGGAACGGGCTGTGCTGACGTGTTCGTCCGTGCAACTCTCTTACGATCGGTAAGTCTATAACGATCGCCGGCGAGAACGCAAGCTCTCCGCCTGATACGCACGCCGACACGGGCGCGGTCCAAACGGCGGCGCGCCAGGCGTGTCTCGTCCGGAGGCGACGCGGGGCTACGCGTGAGCGCTGGTGATCGCGACCAGCACGAGGGCGAAGGCCCAGGAACACGGCCCACAGGGCGATCTGGTCGGGCCGACGGGTGGCGCGTGTGCCGGTGCCGCGCGGCGCGATCGCTCGCCGGTGACCGGTCTCGACCAGCGGCCGCGGGCTGATCGGGCGCGAACCCTGCCCCGTGATCCGAACGGTGCGACGCTCGCGCGGCGGAGCATCGGGCGCGATCACGGGCGCCGCGGCCGGCGCGGTCGGGCCGCCCGGCTGCTCGAGCTGCTCGCGTAGATGTTCGACATCTGCCCACCAGGCGCGGGCCTCGTTGTGCGACATGTGGACGTCCTCTTCTCGGACGCTTACGGGGTTAGCTGACGGGCTCGCGCTGAAAGAGCTGCGCTATACCGGGAATTCCCGGCGATTCGCCCCATGTTCTCGGGTCCCCCGCTCCCCGTCGCCATCCGCCGTCAGGCCGATCACGTCGGGAGATTCAGCGGTCTATGACGCCCTGAATGGTAGCTCAGGAGGGCGTCGGAGCCGTGCTCAGGACGCGGGCGCGCCGCCGGCGGTCGTGGCGGGGTCGCTCTTGACGCCTTCGCCGCGGCCGGCGACGGCCTCGATGTACGCGGCGACGTCCTTCGCGTCCTTGCCGCGCAGCAGCAGGGCCGGCATGTTGCCGTTGCCTCGCGCGCGCCCGATCTGGATCGCGTTCGTGATCAGCCCGGCGGGCGGGCGGAGCACGTCGAGGTTCGGGCCGATCTTGCCGACGGAGTTCGACGCCTGCAGCGTGTGGCAGGTCGCGCAGTTCTGGGCGAACAGTTCGCGCCCGTGCGCCTGCGCAGCGGTCAGATCCACCCCGCCGACGGCCTTCGTGTCGGCGCTGTCGGCATTCCTGACGAGCAGCAGAAGCGGAAGCGCGAGACCGATCCCCACGCACACGATCAGGACGCCTGTGTAGAGGAACCCATTCGACTCGCGCGAGGGCGATGTGCCGGCAGGCTTGCGTCGCGAGGCGAACGCGACACCCAGGACAAGCAGCCCGACGAGAATGAACGCGGAGACGAGTGCGGCGAGAGCGAGCATCGAGGCGCCAGATTACACGCCACGGTCCGCAGAACGCACTGTCGTCGGGTCGCGCGTGCAGGCCTGGCGCGTGTGCGAGGGGAAGGCGTTCACCGGCGACGCCCCTGAGCGAAGGACATCACGGGCGGCGCGACGGCCCGAAACCCCGCCGAATCGCCCCCGGCCGCCACCATCGCCCCTCCCTCTCGCTCCTCCCGCAGGCGTTCCAGCTCCCGCAGATCCAGCGGTGAGAAGTCCTTGATCTCGGCGTCCGGACGGTCGGGCGTCTCGAGCGCCATCACGCGGCGGACGAGAATGTTGATTCCCCCACCCGCCGCGGGATGGCGCTCGAGCAGACCCTCCGCGATGACCAGCGGCTCGGTGCGGACCGCAAGCCGGTGACGCTCGTAGACCTGGGGCGGGACGACGAGGTTCACCGTCCCGTGCTCGTCCTCCAGGAGCATGAACACGATCCCGCTCGCCGTGCCCGGGCGCTGGCGCGCCACGACCAGGCCTCCCACACGCACCCGCGAGCCGTGGGCGATCCGCCCGAGATCCGCACTCGTCACACCGCCGCGCTCGCGCAGCCCGTCGCGCAGGAGCTCGAGTGGATGGGTGGCGGTCGTCAGGCCGGTCGTGGCGTAATCGGCGAGCATCGACTCCCAGGGACCCAGGCGCGCGAGCCGCGGCGCCGAGGGCAGGTCGAGCGGCAGCGTCAGCTGCGTCCCCTCGCGCCCGTGGACCGACAGCGGAGCGGCCGCGATCCCCAGGCGCCAGAGCGCCTCGCGACGGGCATACCCGGCGGACCCGGCGGCCATGTCCGCGCTCGTGAGGGCATCACAGGCGCCGGACCACGCGAGCCGCTCCAGGGACGAGCGGCCCGTGCCCGCGCGAGAGGCCAGGTCCTCCAGCGAACGGAACGGGCCGCGCTCCTCCCGCTCGGAGACGATCGCGGCGACCTCGTCGCCGCGGACCCCGAGGACATGCCCGAGGCCCAGGCGCACCGCGCCCTCGGGCGTGACCGTGCACCCAACCCCGCTGGCGTTGACCTCCGGCGGCTGAACCTCGATGCCACGGCGCTGCGCCTCGTGCACCAGCGCGTCGGGCGGGTAGAAGCCCATCGGCTGCTCGTCGAGCAGCGCGGCGAGGAACTCGGGTCCGTAGTGGACCCTCAGCCACGTCGACTGGTAGGCGAGCAACCCGAACGCGGCGCCATGGGCCTTGGGGAATCCGAAACCGGAGAACCCGATGATCATGCTGAAGACGCGCTCGGCCAGCGCCTCGTCGACGTCGTCCCAGCGAGCCATCGCACCGTCGACGAAGCGCCGGTGGTGGGACTCCACCGCGGCAACGGAGCGCTTGCGGCTCATCGCACGTCGCAGTCCCTCGGCCTCACCGGGCGAGAAGCCGGCGAAGGCCATCGCGACCTCGATCACCTGGTCCTGGAAGATGATCGTGCCGAGCGTGTCGCGCAGCACGGGTTCGAGCGACGGGTGCTCATAGGGGACGATGTACGAGGGATCCCTGCGCAGCGCCTGGCGACGCTTGATGTAGGGATTGACGGCACCGCCCTGGATCGGGCCGGGACGCACGATCGCCACCTGGATCGTGATGTCGTCGAGGTTCTCCGGGCGTGTGCGCAGCAGCGAGGCCATCTGCGCACGGCTCTCGATCTGGAAGACACCGGTGGTCTCGGCGTTCTGGATGGCGTCGTAGGTCTGAGCGTCGTCGTAGGGGATCCGCGAGAGGTCGATGCGCTCCCCGCGCCGCGCGGCGATCTGCTCGACGCAGCGCTCGACCGCGGAGAGCATCCCGAGGCCGAGCAGATCGATCTTCAGAAAGCCCGCATCGGCGCAGGAGTCCTTGTCCCACATCACCATCTGGCGCCCCTCCATCGCTGCGGGGACGACGGGACAGCAGTCGATCAGCGGGCGCGTCGCGATGATCATCCCGCCCGAGTGCTGGGAGAGATGGCGTGGAAGCCCGTAGGCCTCCTGGGCGAGCGCGGCGAGGTGCCGCCAGCGCCCCTCCCCCTCACGCCCAGGGCCGAGCGCCGTGACGATGTCGGCATCGATGCTCCTCGTCGACCAGCCCTCCGATCCACGCGCGACGCGCTCGATCTCCCCCGGCGGCAGACCGAGTGCCTTGCCCAGCTCACGGATCGCACCCCGCGCGCGATAGGTCGGAAAGGCGGCGACGAGCGCCGAGCGATCGTGCCCGTAGCGCTCGTGGATCCGCGGGATCAGGACCTCGCGCACGTCGCGCGGGAAATCGAGGTCGATGTCCGGCAGCGCCGAGATCTCCTCGTTCAGGAACCGCCCGAGGAAGAGCTTGTTGGCGACGGGATCGACGTGCGAGAGGCCGGTGAGGTAGCAGACGATCGAGGAGACCGATGAGCCACGGCCGCGCCCCGGCGGCAGCAGCGCGCGCGCCGTGCTCGGCCCACGGACCTCGACGGCGACCTCGCGCGCCAGCTCCAGCATGTCGCGGTGCAGCAGGAAGAAACCGGACAGGCCCAGCCCGGCGATCAGGTGCAGCTCCTCCTCCAGCCGAGCGGAAGCCTCCACACGCAGCGGGTGCCCGAGCGGATAGCGATGCCCGAAGCTCGTGTCGCAGGCCTCGGCGAGCGCGCGGTCGGCATCGTCGTCCTCGGCGCCCGGGTAGCGATAGCCGAGATCCTGCGTCAGGTCGAAGGTCAGCGTCGCTGCGAGCCGGGCCGTCTCGGCGACGGCCTGTGGATGATCCTCGAAGCGCGCCGCCATCGCCGCCGGGGTGGCCAGCACGTGCGCGTGGTTGCCGCGACGCAGCGGCTCGGAGGCATCGAGCGTCGTGTGCTCGCGGACGGCGACGAGCACATCCTGCAGCCGCGCACGCGCCGGCGTGTGCGCATGGACGTTGCCGGTGGCGACGCACGGCACCCCCAGCCGCTCGGCAAGCCCCGCGAGCCCGCGGTTCAGCGTGCGGTCGTATCGGGCGAAAGGACGCTGCAGCTCGACCCTGAAGGCATCCGGGCCGAAGGCCTTCAGCAGCCGTCGCATCGTCGGCTCGTCGCGCACCCCGCGCCGCGCGCAGCCGCTGAGACAGACGAGCCCCTCGGCATGCTCCTCGATGTCGCGCAGCTCGAGACTCGGTGCACTGCGATCCCGCCCGTCGCGCGTGTGGCTGTGCGCACGGGTCAACAGCCGGCAGAGGCTCGACCAGCCGCGCGCGTCGCGCACGAGCAGCGTGAGATGCCGGTGCTCGGCCTCCAGCGGCTCCCCATCGTCGCGAAAGCTGACCTCCGCCCCGTGGATCGCCCGCAGGCCGGCCGCCTTCGCCGCCTGCGCGAACTCCATCGAACCGGAGACGCTGTCATGGTCGGTCAACGCGAGCGCCGTGTGGCCGCGCTGCACCGCGGCCTCCACCAGATCGTCCGGGAGCGATGCTCCGTCGAGGAACGAGAAGGCCGAGTGGCAGTGCAGTTCGACGTACGACACGAACGTATGTTCGCATACCCCGGGGACGTCATGCCATGCCGACCCGAAGTGGCCTGCAGGTCCCGCTGGCATGCCAGGCACCGCCCGGGTCGCGCTCAGCCGCATGTTCCAGGCGAAGCGTCTCGACCAGGCCCTCGGCGCCGCCGCCCAGTCCCACGCCGACCGAGAGCACCACACGACCGCCGGTGTGCCGCGCGTCGAATGCGTAGACCCGCACCTGCCCGGAGCCCGCCACGTCGAGCCGCGCGCGCAGCCCGTCGGAGACCGCGACCGCATCGCCCAGCCGCAGCCGGGGACGGCGCAGCGCACGCACGAATGCCCCGGCGACCGCAAGGTTCGCCGGGTCGGTCAGGTCGAGGTGGCGTTCGACCTGCACGACGCGCCCACGCCGCAGGGGAAGATGCGCGCCCACGAGCCCGCGCAGCGGCCCGGGAAGCGACAGCCCCGGCCTGCACCCGGAGGGACTCCGTGACCGCCAGATCGCGCGGTTGCCCGTCGCGATCGGTCGTCAGCGCGTACCGCTCGTCGCGGCGCAGCGCCGCGCGTGCCCCGGCGCCCAGCCCCGCACCCAGCCCGACCGTGCCGAGCAGTTCGTTGCGCCGGCGGATCAGGAAGGTCCGCTCGCCCGTGCGCTGATCGACCCGCGAGCCGAGCACGTCCTCGGTGTCGAGCTCCAGCCCGACAGCGCCGAGCGCGCCTTGCACCGCTGTGTCGAGACCATGCTCGCCGTAGATCGCGTCGGGCTCCGGAGGCGGCGGAGCCCTCCGGCGCATGGGGCTCGCACGCCCTGCGGTCGGCGCGACGGAGGCGAGCCGGCGGATCAGCTCGTCGCCCGCCCGGGCGCCGGCGAGATGCCAGACGCGGCCGTGCCCGAGACGGGCCTCCACGGATGCGCCGAGCGAGGCACCGGCCGTGCGGTCACCGATGCGCAGCTCACCGCCGATGCTCACCCCCACGCCTCCGGCGCCGCGGTCGACGAGCGTCACGACCTCGGTGCCGTCCGAGCGACGCTCGCGGATCAGCGTCTGCCCGCCGCCGAGACGGATGAACGCGAGCCGCACGCTCACGTCACTCGACGCCGTGCGCGAGGCGATCACGCACGGCTCGGCGCGCCTGGCACAGCTCCCGCCGCCGATGATGCACAGCCCGCGAAGGATCTCCGCGACGACGGCATCGGCGATCCCGGTCGCCGACACGGCGAGCCCTCCGGCCGCGAACACGGCAAGGGCCAGCAGGACGAGGGCGACGTACTCGAGCGTCGACTGGCCGGCGGAATCGCGCACCTCAGGACCGTCGCGCCGATCATGTGACGGGACAACGCGGCATCCGTGCCGTATCAGGGTGGAACCGAGGCGCGCTCAGGCTCCGGGTGCCGCCTGCGCGTAGCGCAGCGAGCCCGGCGTGGTGAGCAGCTCGCCGGTCTCCAGCAGCGTCTTGAGGCCGGACAGGATCATCGGCCAGCCGCCGTAGAGCTCACTGTTGGCGTTCTCGCGCAACTCGTCGTGCGTGAGGGTCAGCCGGCACGAATCGCCGACGGGCTCGATCTCCCATGTGACGCGCGAGGAGCCCTCGCTCTCGACCTCGTCGCTCCACAGCGCGGTGAAGCTCTGGACGAGCCGGTGCGGCGGGTCGACCTCGAGGTTCTCCCCGCCCAGCAGCGCCGCGGGCGCCATCGGGTGCACGCCCTCGTACCGCGAACCCGTCGTCCAATCCGAGCGGACCCCGACGCCGAAGTTGTACTTCGCCCGCTGCTCGCTGTCGGTGATCGCCTCCCACAGGCGCTCCGGCGTCGTCTTGATGTAGATCTCGTACACCTTCTCCATGCCGCACTCCCATCGGTTGAGCTGATGCGAGCACAATACGTGACCTTTTAGTCACGTGTCAAGGTCCGGCGGGATCCTCCATGTCATCGATGCCGGAACCAGCTGCCGGCTTCAAGATCCCGGAAGACCACGAGGTCGCGCCCGTCGACCGTCACGACCTCCCAGTAGCGCCGGCGCAGCGGCCTGTCCGTCCACCAGCGATCCTCGATCAGCCAGGACTCGCGCACGGAGATCACCTCGTGGCCGTCGATGCCGAGCGGCCGCCCGCCGCGCCCGGCGAACACCTGCGCGGGTCGCGGCACACCCAGGCGGCGGGCACCCGGGGTCATCCTTCGAACGGCGTCAGCACGGCACGGCGCTCCGGCACCCGCGAGTCGGGGTCGACCGGCAGCACCCGCAGCGCCGCCTCCGGCCCTGCGACCGCGCGCGCCTGGCCGACCGCTTCGCGCAGGCGCTCGGCGCGCTGGACCTGCTTGTCGTCGAACAGCGCACGCCCACCGGCGCTCGACGGGCCGAGCCGTTCCGCGGACAGGCGCAGCGACTCCGCTGGGGCCGGGAGCAGTTGCAGCCGTGAGGTCAGCGCCAGGCGCATCCGCAGGGGGTCGGCCAGCGGTTCGCGGAAGACGACGCGCTCGCGCCACGTGCCGCCTTCGACGAGCACCGCGGAGATGACGGCGGCGCGCAGCGTCCTGCCACGGCGTTCGGGGCGGGCGAGGAGGCGGTCGATCAGCAGGCCGAGCGCACGCTCGAGCTGTGTGCCGGAGGCGGACTCCTCGAGGTCGAGCGTCTCCTCGAGCAGTTCGCCGGGCACGCGCGGACGCAGCGGCGTGTCACGACCGTGGGCGAGGTCGTGCGCATGCAGGCCGGCGGACCCGAAGCGGTCGGCCACGGCGCCCCGGTCGAGCGCCGCCAGCTCGCCGAGGGTCATGATGCCCAGGCGCTCGAGGGCACTCGGCAGCGCGGCCGTCTGCGGGCGCCTGCGCAGCAGCGCGACCGGCTCCGCAGCCAGGTCCTCGGCACCGCGGACGATGTGGGCCCTGCGCGTGCGGGCACGACCGGCGGCGGCCAGCGCGCAGAAGCGCGACGGCCCTGCGCCGATGCGCGCGGGCAGCCGCAGCGCCCCGCGGACCGCCTCGACGACGCCGTCGAGCGAGCCGCCGTGCAACCGGCCCAGGCCACGTGCCTCGAAGCACGCGACGCCCGGCCGCTCGTCCTCGACCGCCGCCCCGACGAGCTCCAGCCGCGTCAAGACCTTCTCCCAGGCGTCGACGACGCCGACCGGGTCCGGCGGGGTCAGTGCCAGGCGCGGCGCCCGCGCGAGCGCCTCCCCCAGCCGCATCCCCGGATGGATGCCCAGCGCCTCGGCGGCCTGCGAGACCTCGCCGACCACCTGCTCGCGACCGGGCTCCGGCGCCAGCGCCATCGGCCCCTGCGCCAGCGCGGCGCGTCCACCTGCGGCGACGACGAGCTCGAAACGTGGCAGGAGAACACAGATCACCATGGAATCGAACACATGTTCGCATCGAGGTACCCGTCATGCAAGCGGCGTGCGAGGATTCGTCACGTGACCGACGACCTCGCCGCGCGTTTGCGCGAACTCCACCGCCCCGGTGACCCGCTGCTGCTCGCCAACGCCTGGGACGCCGCCAGCGCCCTGCGCTTCGAGGCGCTCGGCTTCCCTGCGATGGCCACCACCAGTGGCGGGGTCGCCCGGGCGCTCGGGTTCGACGACGGGCAGAACACGCCGGTCGATGAGATGCTCGACGCCGTCGCCCGCATCGCCGCCGTCGTCACGGTGCCCGTCACCGCGGACATGGAGGCCGGCTACGACCTGGCGGCGGACGAGCTGGCCGAGCGCGTGCTGCAGACCGGTGCCGTCGGGCTGAACTTCGAGGACAGCGACCACACCACACCCGGCGGGCTCGTGCCGGCCGAGGACCACGCGGCGCGCATCGCGACGCTGGCCGGCGCGGGCCTCGTGGTGAATGCACGCATCGACGTGCACCTGAACGCCGTCGGCGAGCCCGGGACGCGCCTGGACGAGGCGCTGCGGCGCGCCGGGCTCTACCTGGAGGCCGGCGCGACCAGCGTCTTCCCGATCCTGCTCGACGACGAGGCCGAGCTGGAGGCGTTCATCACGCGCGCCGGCGCCCCCGTGAACGTCCTGCTGTACGCCGGCAGCCCGTCGCTCGCGCGCCTGCGTGATATGGGCGTGGCCCGGGTGAGCGTCGGCTCGGGCCTGGCGAGCGCGGCACTCGACCATGCCGAGTCGATCGCCGCTGCGCTGGCCCGCGGCGACGACGGCCCGCTGCGCCGCGCCGACGGCGAGCTGTAGCGATCGTGGCCGGACGCTCCGAGAAGGATCACTAGCCGGCGTGTCCTCCCCGGCACCTTCGGCGCTGCGCGATGCGGCCTGGCGCCCGACGCCTGCGCAGCTCGTGCGGCTGCTCGCCGGGCTGACCGTCTTCGGCTTCGGGGAGGCGCTGATCGTCCTCTCGAAGCTCGGCAACTCGCCATGGACCGTGCTCGCCTCCGGCGTCTCCAAGCAGACGGGACTGGACATCGGGACCGCGACGATCCTGATCAGCGTCGTCGTCCTGTTGCTCTGGATCCCGCTGCGCGAGCGGCCGGGGTTCGGCACGATCGCGAACGCGATCGTCGTCGGGCTGGCGATCGACGCGACCCTGGGCCTGTTCTCGTCGCCGGACGCGCTGGCCCTGCGCGTGCTGCTGCTGTTCAGCGGCATCGCCATCGTGGGCCTCGGCAGCGGGCTGTACATCAACGCGGCGCTCGGCCGCGGCCCGCGCGACGGGCTGATGACGTCGCTCAGCCATCACACCGGCCGGCCGATCGCACTCGTCCGGACGGCCATCGAGCTGACCGCACTCGTCGGCGGCGTGGCCCTCGGCGGGCTGTTCGGCATCGGCACGATCGCGTTCGCGCTGCTGATCGGCCCTGCGGTGCACCTCGCTCTGCGGCTGTTGCCGCAGTCGGCGCCGCTGCCCGCGTATGTCGACCCCGTGCAGAACTAGGTTCAGCCGGCTCCGAACATCTGGCCCAGGCGCATCGCGACGCCCCAGTCTCCGGCCAGGTCGAGCCGGCCGTCGAGCAGCGCGCGCCCGGGACCGAGCTCGCCGGCGGCCATCCGCAGGACGTCGGCCGCACGCGCCGTGACCGTCACGTCGGCGTAGCGCGCCGCCGGACCGAACCGGGCGATCGCGAGGTGGTCGGTGACCTCGACGGTCCAGACGTTGACGCGGTCGCCCGATCCGCGCAGGTGGAACTGCAGCTCGCCGTTGAAGCCGCGCGCCCCCGCCGGATCGAAGCGGCGCACGAGCTGCCCGAAGACGATGCGCTGCGCCGTCCGCGAGCCCGCCACGCGATCGAGCCGGCGGTCGCTCGAGCGAGCCACGAACGAGCGAAATGCGACTTCTGAGCGAGTGGGCATGCCGGTGATCAGGCTAGATGGTCGTTCCACCGCGGACATAGGACGGGCCTCCTTGCGGAGGCCCGTCCCGTAGTACGCCGGTAAGCCGGATTCTGTCGTGGACAGTCATCCATCTATGCGACCTACCTGGACCTTGGCGGGCAGCCTGCGAACGGTCCTGCTTGGTCTTGCATCCGGTGGGGTTTGCCTGGCCGCCGTGTCACCACGACGCCGGTGCGCTCTTACCGCACCATTTCAACCTTGCCTGTGCGCGGATGGGCGGACGTCCAGCCCACCCACGCCATCGGCGGTGTATTTCTGTGGCACTGTCCCGCGGGTTTCCCCGGGTCGGTCTCCCGACCACCGCGCCCTGTGATGTCCGGACTTTCCTCGAAGGATGTCTCTCCTCCGCGACTGTCTGGCGTACACGAGCGAGAGTAGCGCCGATGATCCGGCGCGTACAGGTCAGCTGAGCTCGGCAGAGCAGTCCGCGCAGCGGCCACCGACAGGCCGCGGCCCGTGTCCGTGGCGGGGCATCATCGCCCCACCGCAGACCGGGCACGCGGCCGTCCGGTCGGAGCGGAGGCCCTCCCATACGCCGACGAGAACCTCGTCGAGCGTGAGCCTGCCGCGGTCGTCGAGCTCCGGTAGGGCGTGTCGATCGTCCGGAGCGACGAGGGCACGCGGGTCGAGCTCGAAGGTGAAGGTCGTCTGCGACCGGGAGATGGTGGCGGTGGTCATGGCTAACGCACGCTCCTGAAGAGACCGACGACGCGGCCCAGGACGCGGACGTCCTTCGAGCGGATCGGCTCCATGGTCTGGTTCTCCGGCTGCAGCCGGACGTGATCGCTCTCGCGGAAGAACCGCTTGACCGTGGCCTCCTCACCGACCAGGGCGACGACGATCTCGCCGTCGCCGGCGGTGTCCTGCGGGCGCACGACGACGTAGTCGCCCTCGAGGATGCCGGCGTCGATCATCGAGTCGCCGCGTACGCGCAGGACGTACTCGCCGTCCTCGCCACCGGCGGCCTGCGGGACCTGCACGTACTCCTCGATGTTCTCCTCGGCCAGGATCGGCTGGCCGGCGGCGACGGAGCCGACGAGCGGCAGACCGGGGCTCGCGACCTTGCTGAGCGCCTCCTGGACCGCCGCCCCCGCCCCACGGGTCGCGCGATCGAGGAGTTCGAGCGCTCGCGGCTTGGACGGATCGCGCCGCAGGAGACCGAGCTTCTCGAGGTTGGCGAGATGCGCATGGACCGTCGAGGAGGACGTGAGGCCGACCGCCTTTCCGATGTCGCGAACCGTCGGCGGGTAGCCGTACTTCGCCGAGTACGTCTTGATGAAGTCGAAGATCTCCTGCTGGCGCTTGGTCAGATCCATCGTGGCCCCAAAGGTGTCGAAGCGAACATGTGTTCGATAAGGTAGCGCGCCCTCTGGACGGAACGCAAATGCCCGTGGATTCAGCCCCGCCCGCCCCCGCGCGGGCCGGTGACGGGCGCCGTCCCGCTGCTATCCTCGCCGTCCCCGCGCGTGCGCGGGCCGCTCTCGCGCCGATGGCGGAATTGGTAGACGCGCCAGGTTGAGGGCCTGGTGGGCTGAATGGCCCGTGGAGGTTCGAGTCCTCTTCGGCGCATCACACGGCACATCGTGCAGACCGCGGCCCCCGCTCCGGGGGTCGCGGTCGTTATGATCGCGGGCGTCGTTCCGGCGCTGATGGGTCACCGCGCTGATTTGATCGTCTTCAGATCGCTGACCCAACCTGAGCACCTCGCGCCCACCGACCATCTCGCAGGACCAGCCGACCGCCGATCGCGACATCAGCGGCTGGATCGGCCACGTCATCGTCTGCGGCCTGCACAACGTCGCGCTGCGGACCGTCGAGCAGCTCTACCTCGCCGGGATCCCGGTGGCGGTGATCGACGACGATCCCGACCCGCGCCTCGTGTCGGTCGTGCAGGCCTGGGGCATCCCCCACATCGCGCGCAACACGATTCTCAGCGACCCGTTCTCGGCCGCGGGCCTCGCGGGCGCGGCGGCCGTGATCTGCGTCGAGAGCTCTGACCTGCACACGCTCGAGACGGCGCTCCTGGTCCGCGACATGCGCCCCGACGTGCGTGTCGTCGTGCACCTCGACAACCCGGCCGTCGGCGGCGCCGTGGAGGGCATCACCGGCGCCGGGAGCGTCCTCGACGTCGCCGGGCTGTTCGCCCCGTCGGTCGTCGATGCCTGCCTGGGCCGCAGGGCGCACGATCTCGTGCTCGGCGGCCAGCACTTCGTCGCAGCGGAGGTCAGCGCGCCGCGCGACGGGACGCTGCGGGAGCTGTACGGCGACCTGGCGCCCGTCGCGGTCCTCTCGCACCCCGACGAGACCGTCGCGGCATGCCCGGGCCGCGACCACCCCGTCCGGGCCGGCGACGACGTGGCACTGCTCGGCACCCCGGCGGCGCTGAAGGAGGCGGGGATCGAGCCACGCGAGCCGCGCGAGACCGCGGGCGGCGGGCACCGCGGCCTGAGCCGCCGCATCGCGCTCGGGATCCGCGACGCCTCCGACTACGCCGACACGGCGGTGCGCGCCACCCTGTTCGCCGGCCTGATCATCTTCGCGATCTCGACGATCGTCCTGCGGCTCTTCTACGAGGCCGACGGTGGCGCCCACATGACGCTGCTGCAGTCGATGTACTTCACGATCGAGACCGCGGCCACCGTCGGGTTCGGCGACTTCTCGTTCGCGCAGCAGTCACCCGCGATGCAGGCGTTCGCGATCGGGCTGATCATCGCCGGGACGACGTTTGTGAGCCTCCTGTTCGCGTTCGTCACCAACGCCCTGGTGAGCAGGCGCATCGAGGCCTCGCTCGGACGGGCCCGCGTGCGCGGCACCGAGGGCCACGTGATCCTGATCGGCCTCGGTTCCGTGGGCATGCGCATCCTCGAAGGGCTGACCGAGCGCGGGCGCGAGGTCGTCGTGATCGAGCACGACGAGGACAACCGCTACGCCAGCCAGGCACGTCTGCTCGGCGTCCGGGTGATCGTCGGTGACGCGACGCTCGGCCGGACGCTCGAGGCCGCGAACCTCTCGACCGCATCCGCCGTCGCCGTGATGACGTCGAACGACATGACGAACATCGAGACCGGGCTGGCGGTCCGCGAGGGGCTCGCGGACCGCTGGGAGGACGTGCCGGTGATCCTGCGCGTGTTCGACCGCTCGCTCGGACACCGGCTGGAGGAGACGTTCGACTTCCGCCACGTCTGGTCGACCGCGGCGATCGCGGCTCCCTGGTTCGTGGGCGCAGCGATCGGGATGGGCGTCCTCGCCACGTTCTACGTCGGGCGCCAGCCGTTCCTCGTCGCGCGGCTGACGGTGCGCGACGGGGGCGGCCTGGCGGGCCTGGAGATGCGCTCGCTGACGGCGAACGTCCGGGTGATGGCGATCAGCCGGGGAGCCGACGGCGGCCGCCTGGAGTACCCGCCGCGGCGCGACACGCGCTTCGCCGCCGGCGACCGGGCGTATCTCGTCGGCCCCTACGAGGAGCTGATGCAGGTCCTGCGCACCGACCAGACGCCGGCCGACCGCGACCTGAGCTACGCGGCGACCTGCATCCGCGTCCGCTGCCGCGCGAATTCGGAGCCGACGGCGCGCAGCACCTCGAGCATCGCGGCCTTCGCCGGGGAGGCCCATGCGTCGGACAGCGTCGCCGCGACGATGCTGCGGTGCGGCGGTCGCGGCGCCCAGCGACCGTACGACGACGTCGTCGCGCACGGTGACGAGGGCGAGGTCGGGGATCAGCGAGACGCCGACGCCGGCCGCGATGAAGCCCTGGATCGCGTTGTAGTCGTCGATCTGGAACGCGACGTTCGGCTCGAAGCCGGCGGCCGCGCAGGCGCGCAGCAGGATCCGTCCGTCCGGGCAGGTCCCGGAACTCGATCCCATGATCCAGTCCTCGCCCGACAGGTCCGCCAGCTTCAGCCGTGAGCGCTCGGCGAGCGGGTGGCCCACCGGCAGCACGACGTGCATGCGGTCGTCCAGCAGCGGCGTGCGCTCCAGGTCGTCGGCGACGAGCTCGTCGCCGACGGCCTCGATCGCGAGCGGCGATGTCGGCCTCGCCCGCCTTGACGAGCGCCATGCCGTCCTCCGGCTCGGCCGGGCGCAGCGTCAGCTCGACGGCCGGGTGGGCGGCGCGAAAGCGTGCGATCGCGGGCGGGATCAGCGACGAGGCGACGCTCGGGAACGCGACGACCCGCAGGCGCCCTCCGCGCAGCCCGGCGATCGCCTCGAGCTCGGACTCGGCGTCGGCGAGGCGAGCCAGGATCGCGTCGGTGTGATCCACGAGCGTGCGACCGGCATCGGTGAGCCGCACGCCGCGGGCTCCGCGCTCGACGAGCTTCGTGCCCGTCTCGCGCTCCAGCGCGGCGATCTGCTGCGAGATCGCGGACTGCGTGTAGGCGAGCGACTCGGCTGCGGCGGAGAACGACCCGCAGTTGGCGACCTCGCGGAGGACCTTCATTCGGCGGACGTCGAGCATCAGCACAGCTTATACCAGGTGTGCTCTTATGTCATTTGTGCTTCTACTTCGTAGGTGACAACCTGTCGTCCATGAGCACTTCAGCCACCACCCACACACACAACCGGGACGCGGCCGACGTCATCGTGCTCCGCCCCGCCGACGGACACGACGCGCCCGCCCTGGGTCGCCTCGCGCAACTCGACAGCTCCGCCCCGCTGCGCGGCGACATCCTCGTCGCCGAGCACGGCGGGCAGCTCGTGGCCGCACGCGAGACGATCAGCGGCCGGTCGATCGCCGATCCGTTCATGCCGACCAGGGACCTCCTGATGGCGCTCGCCGCCAGGGCCGGAGCGCAGCCGCAGGACACCCGTCACGCCGTCGCGAGCACCCCGCGCCGTGCACTCGTGCACGGGTTCTCACCGCTGGAGCAGCTGCGCCACGCCTGAGCCGCTGAGCGGCGCGCCGGTCCGGGCACCCGGGCCGGCGCTCGCGGTGATGTCGCCCAGCTCCAGGTCCTCGGCGCCGCAGCGGTCGCACGCCAGGACCGCCGTCACGGTCCCGCCGCAGCCGACGTGCAGCACCAGCGCCGGGACGCCGTCCGCCGCGCGATGGCGGTCACCCCAGTTCATCAGCGCGATGAGGACCGGCAGCAGGTCGCGTCCCGCCTCGGTCAGGCGGTACTCGTGGCGCGGCGGGCGCTCCTGGTAGGGGCGGCGCTCGAGGATGCCCTCCTCGACCAACCCGCTCAGCCGCGTCTGCAGGACGTTGCGCGCGATCCCGAGCCGCCGCTGGAACTCGTCGAACCGGCGGGTCCCGGCGAAGCACTCGCGCAGCACCAGCAACGTCCAGCGCTCGCCGACGATCTCCAGCGTGCGAGCGATCGAGCAGTTCTGGCTGGAGTATTCGCGCCCGAGCATCGCGGGCATACTAGTCCCGACGTGCGACGCTTCCGGGACGATGGCTGAGAACTTCACCTGGCGCGACGGCGAGCGCACGATCCGCTTCGGGCGCGGGGCGCTTGGCGACGCGCCCTCGCTGCTCGGCGACGGCTACACCCTGCTGACCACGACGCGCGCCCTGCAGGCGGCACCCGAGCTCGCCGAGGGCGCCCGGGTCGTGGAGCTGGTCGGCCCAGGCCGCGTGGACGACCTCGCCGGCGACATCCTCGAGCGCGGCACCGTCGCCGGCCCGATCGTCGCGCTGGGTGGCGGCCGCGTGATCGACGTCGCAAAGGCGATCGGCGCCGCCTCGGGCCCGGACGCGATCGTCGCGGCGGTCCCGACGACGCTCAGCGCAGCCGAGATGACGTGGGTCCACCGGCACGCGCGCGGAGTCGATGCGACGACGCCGCGCGCGCGATCCGCGGATCGTCCTGAACGACCCTGCGCTGTCGGCCTCACAGCCGCCGGCGGAGCTCGCGGCCAGCGCGGCGAACGCCCTCGGCCACGCGATCGAGGGCGCCGCGACGGCGGTCGCCACCCCGGTTCCGACGCTCGCGGCGCGTGACGCGGCCCGGCGCCTTGCGCGCGCATGGCCGGATGACGGCGAGCCCGACCGCGACGAGCTGGCGCTGGGCGCTCTGCTGTCCGGGTACGCGATCGACGCGAACTGGTACGGGCTGCACCACGTGATGAGCCAGACGCTCGTCCGCGAGGCGTCACTCGGCCACGGGCCGGCGAACGCCGCGATGCTGCCGGTGACGACCGCTGCGCTGCGCGAGCGCAACCCGGCTGCCCTCGATGCGCTGGACGCCGTCGCCGGCGAGCCGATGGAGGATGTCGCACGCCGGTTCGCACAGCTGGCCGGCAGCGCGCAGCTGCGCGATCTGGGCGTCCGCCAGGATGCCCTCGAGGCCTACGCGCAGGCCGCATCCCAGCGCGCGGAGCTGGCCCTGACGCCGCCCCCCGCGGGCCCGCGCGAACTGCTCGAGCTGTACCGGCGCGTCTGGTGAGCGCCCGCTGGAACTAGTTCCAGGGCTTCGTGACGTCCAGGACGCAGCAGATGACCCAGACGATCGCGAGCGCGACGGTCCAGCGGTTGAGGTTGCGCTCGACGAGCGATCCGCCGCCGAGTGAGCCCTGGCCGCTGCCGACGCCGAAGGCGCCCGACAGGCCCGCGTCCTTGCCCGAATGCATGAGGATCAGGAAGATCAGGATGATCGAGGTGAGGACGGTCGCCGCGTTGAAGATGAAGGTCATCGGTCAGCGATGGTAGCGATCTCGGGGGTTTCCGGCGAGACCGGGTCGTCGTCCCCGGGGGTCTGCGCGCCGCTGGGCTCGGACTCCCCGAGGCTGTCGAGCTCGTGCAGGATCTCGACCGCCTCCGCGCGCAGGTCGCGGTCGGCGGCGCGCCAATCGGCCTCGGAGAGCTTGCCGGTGCGGTAGTCCATCTCCGTGTCGCGAATCTCGCCGTACTTCGCGTCACGCGCCGCGCGCAGGTCGGCGCAGGCGCCCCTCCGCCATCTCGAGGCTGCGCTGCGCGGTCCCGCGGCGCAGCGGCTGCCCGACGAACCAGACGGCGGCGAAGACCAGCGCGATGACGGCGATCGGGATCAGGAAGTCCATGAGCGTCGGGGCGCCTACGCGCGGCCGAGGTCCTGCGCGACGCGCGCGGCGTACCGCGCCCGTACACGCCCGCGCACGGTTCCGGGGTTCGGCCATGCCGCGATGATGCCGCCGAACAGCACGATCAGCGACCCCGAGCCAGATCCATCGCGGTCAGCGGCGAGACGATGATGCGGAACTGCGCGGCGGGCGCATCCGTGCGGTAGCGCTGCACGAGACCACCGAGCGCCTGTGCCAGGAACAGCGAGCGGGCGCGCTGCTCCGAGGCCGTTCTTCGCCGCCTTGGCGAATACGGCGTCGCCCCTGCGGATGATCGGCAGCAGCGCCGAGATGTCGGGCTGCATCGCCACCCACAGGTCGCGGCGGGCACCGGCCTTCAGGCCGATCTCGCTCGTCGACTCGCCGATGAAGTACCGGCTGAGGACGCCGATCATCGGCGCGTTCGCCGGGTAGTAGCCGCGGTTGGGTTGCAGCAGCGCGACCTGCTTGCCGTCCTTGGTGACGCGAACCGTCGAGCCCAGGTCGATCCGCTCGAGCTCACCGGCGCGCTGCTCGATCTTCGCCGTCGGCCTGACGTTCGTGTAGACGTAGCCGCCGACCGTCACCGACTGGCCGGAGCCCGAGGCGGACGTCGCGCTCGTGCTGGAACGCCGACGAGGCCGCCACGCCGATGAAGACGACGGAGATCCCGATGTGGACGATGTAGCCGCCGTAGCGGCGGCGGTTGCGCTTGACCAGTCCGGTCAGCGCCCCGGCCGGCCCGTCGCCGGTCATCAGCTGGCGGGCGCGCATCCCGCGCCACAGCTCCTGGACCGCGACGGCGATCGCGAACGACGCGACGACGAACAGCAGGAACGAGGCGACGTCGTCCGTCGCGTTCGTGAACGCGACGAGCAGAACGGCGACGAGTGCGGTGAAGAACACGGGGCCGCGCACGCTGCGCCACAGGCGCGACGGGCTGGCGCGGCGCCAGGCGATCACCGGGCCGATGCCGGACAGCAGCACGAGGATCAGCACGAGCGGGACGGTGTAGCGGTCGAACCACGGCGGGCCGACGGCGGACTTCGAGCCGGTCACCGCCTCGGAGATCAGCGGGAAGAAGGTGCCCCAGAAGACGACGAATGCGACCGCGACGAAGACGACGTTGTTGGCGAGGAACGCCGCTTCGCGGGAGAGCATCGAGTCCAGGCGCGCCTCGCTGCGCAGCACGTCGTTGCGGCGTGAGACGACGAGGTAGACCGAACCGATAACGAGCACGGCGATCAGCGAGGTGAACGCCCAGGCGATCGTGTTGCCCTCCTCCACGAACGCGTGGATCGAGTCCAGGATGCCCGATCGCACGAGGAACGTGCCGAGGATCGCCAGGATGCCGGTCGCCAGCACGAGCGACGCGTTCCAGACCTTCAGCATCCCGCGCTTCTCCTGGATCATCACGGAGTGCAGGAAGGCCGTGCCGGTCAGCCACGGCAGCAGCGACGCGTTCTCCACCGGATCCCAGGCCCAGTAGCCGCCCCAGCCCAGCTCCGAGTACGACCAGCGGGCGCCGAGGATGATCCCGAAGCCCAGGCACAGCCAGGCGGCGAGCGAGAAGAAGCGCGTCGCGCGGATCCACTCGGCGTCCACGCGCCGCACGATCAGCGCGCCGATCGCGAACGCGAACGGGACCGAGAACAGGGTGTACCCGGAGTAGAGCATCACCGGGTGGATCATCATGCTCGGGTGGCGCAGCAGCGGGTTCAGGCCGACGCCTTCGACCGGAGCGACGGCGACCGTCGTGAACGGCTGGGCGGTGAAGACGAGCAGGCCCGCGAAGAACGCCCCGAGGCCGAGCAGCACCGCGGTCGCGTAGGGCGCGACGTCGCGCAGGCGTCCGCGCAGGAGCAGCATCGCGACGCTCGACCAGACCGACAGCAGGAGCAGCCAGAGCAGCAGCGAGCCCTGCTGCGAGGACCACGTCGCCGCGGCCCGGTAGTACCACGGCGTCGTCGTGGACGAATGTGCAGCGACCACGGTGTATGAGAAGTCCGAGCGCAGGAACGCGATCTCGAGGATCACGAACGCGGCGCTGACGAGCATCGCGACGGCGTAGAGCGAGCGCCGGCCGGAGAGCACGAACGCCTCGCGCCGCGTGCGCGCGCCATACACCGAGGCGACCGCGCCGTAGCCGCAGAGGCCGAGCGCGATCAGCAGACAGGCCTGGCCGACGGTCGCCATCAGCTCAGGACGGTTGGCCGGCGGCGTTCTGCTTGTCGGAGAACTTCGATGGGCACTTCGTCACCAGCGAGTCCTTCTCGCCGACGAACGTGTCGCCGTGCTTGCGCACGTTGACGATGACCTCGCGGCCCTCGCGGAACGGATCCGGCACGGCGCCCGTGTAGCTGACCGGGACCGAGGTCGTGCCCGTCCGGTCGCGGACGCGGAAATCGATCCCGTCATGGGTCCGCACCAGCGAGCCGTCCACCACCTTGCCGGTCAGCTGGTAGCTCTGGCCGGGTCGGGCCGACGCCAGCGAGCTGGCTGGGCTTCACGGCCGAGCTGGAGGCGGAGAAGCTGGTGTACGCGAGCGCCCCTGCCAGCACGAGTGCGGCGGTCAGCGCTACGACGAGGCGGATGCGGCGCTTGCGGGCGGGGTTCATCGGACCCCCGCAGTATCCCAAACATCGCCGCGCGAGGACCCCGTCATGCGTTCTGGGCGCGGCGACGGCCGGTCGGCCAGCCGCCGAGATAGCGGCGCATCGCTCAAGGTCGGGGAGGAATATCCGATGTTGGGAGAAACAATGATGCCGTGAAGGCGTTTCTCTCAGTACCACACACCATGCGTCCCCTTCGCTCCAGCACCGCCACCAAGCCCCGTCGCAGATCCCTGCGCCCGCGCGTTGCGCGCGCGATCGTGGACATGCCGGCCGCGCCACCGGTCGTGACCGGCGAGGACGAGCACGCCGCAGTCCTCCAGCGGCGCATCCGCGAGAGCGGCGGGCCTGAGGATCACGCGCTGTACGCCTGCTCCTGCGGGTACGCGTTCGAGGCCGACGTCCAGGCGGGCGTGCCGTGCCCGCACTGTGGCACCGAGCAGACCTGGTAGGTACCTTGCCCGGGTGGGTCGCAACCGCCCCCTCGCCTGGCTGATCATCGCCGTCATGGCCATCGGGTCGGTCTTCATGTGGCTCGGCGTGCCGGCGCTGTGGATCTTCATCGCCTCGCGCATCGCCTCCTCCCAGCAGCCCGGCATGGGGATCTACGTGATGCTCATCGTCGGGATCCCTGCGAGCATCGCGCTCGTCGGCAAGGGCCTCTCGATGCTCAACCGCAGTACGCGCGCGTCACCGACACCGAGGCGGTGCTCTACTCACGCAACCCGCTGCCCTGGCTGCGCTCGATGCGCGGAGAACGTGGCAACCCGCGCCCGCGGACCGTGCTCGACGTCGTGATGGTGTGGAGCGTCTCGGTTGCGTGCCTGTGCTTCGCAGTTTGGTTCTTCGCCTTTGCCGGATCGCCTGTGTGACCGCGCAGCTCAACCCTCAGCGCAAGCGCCTGGCCCTGCTGGCGGCAATCATGGGGTCCTTCGTCGCGGGACTCGACGCGACGGTCGTCAACGTCGCGCTGCCCGCGATCGGACACGATCTGGGCGGCGGGCTCGCGGGGCAGCAGTGGGTGTCGAACGCCTACCTGCTCGCGCTCGGCTCGGTGATCCTGATCGGCGGCTCGCTGGGCGACGTGTTCGGCGAGCGGCGCGTGTTCTCGGCCGGGGTGGCGGGCTTCGGAGCAGCCTCGCTGCTCTGCGCGCTCGCCCCGACGATCGAGATGCTCGTCGCCGCTCGCGGCCTGCAGGGCATCTTCGGAGCACTGCTCGTTCCGAGCGCCCTGGCGGTGATCGTCAACAACTTCCCACCTGACGAGCGCGGCCGCGCGATCGGGTCCTGGACGGCTTGGGCGGGAATCGCGTCGGTCGTCGGGCCGTTCATCGGCGGTTGGCTGATCGACGCCGCCTCGTGGCGCTGGATCTTCGCGATCAACGTGCCGTTCGTCCTGGCGACGCTCGCACTGATCGCCGTCGCGATTCCGCCACGCGAGGGCGGCGGCACGCGCCGCAGCGTCGACTGGCTCGGGGCCGCGATGTGCGCGACCGGCCTGGCCGGACCCGTCTACGCACTGATCCGCCAGCCGGTCGTCGGCTGGTCGGCCCCGAGGTGCTGGTCGGCATGCTCGGCGGCCTCGCGATGTTCGGCGCGTTCCTGTGGCGTGAGTCGCGCACCGCCGACCCGATGCTGCCGCTCGGTCTGTTCCGGCGGCGCAACTTCGCCGTCGGGAACGTCGAGACGCTGTCGATGTACGGCGGGCTGTCGATCACGTTCTTCCTGCTCGTGATCTACCTGCAGCAGGTCGCGGGCTTCGACGCGCTGCAAGGCCGGACTTGGCGACGCTGCCCGGCGACTGTCGTGATGTTCCTGCTGTCGCGCCGCTTCGGCGCACTGGCCGACCGCTTCGGCCCACGGGCATTCATGGGCGGCGGTCCGATGGTCGCGAGCGATCGGCCTGCTCTGGTTCACGCGGATGCCCGCCGACGTCGACTATGCCGTCGACGTGCTTCCCGGGATGCTCGTGTTCTCGCTCGGCCTGTCGATGACCGTGGCCCCGCTGACCGCGACGGTGCTCGCCGACGCGGACGAGTCGAACGCCGGCATCGCCTCGGGCGTGAACAACGCGGTCGCGCGCGTCGCCGCGCTGCTCGCGATCGCCGCGCTCGGCGCGCTCGTGGCCGGCAGCTTCAGCTCCTCGATCGACAGCGAACTGGCGGGCCGAACGCTCACGCCGGCCGCGCAGCGCTCGGTCGCGGAGGCGAAGCAGCAGACGCTCGCGCAGGCGAACGTGACCGGCCTGCCCCCGCGCGAGGCACGGCTTGTGTCGAGCACCGTGCAGCGCGCATCGGTCGACGCGTTCCACCTGGGGATCGGCGTGTCGGCGGCGCTCGTCTTCCTCGGCGGCCTGCTCGGGCTGGCCGGGATCGTCAACCCACGGCGCGAGGTCGAAGCGGAAGGCTGCGCCGGCGGGCAGCTTGTGGCGGTGCCCGAAGAGGTCGTCCTCGCGGACGTCGCCCTCGAAGGGCACGAGGTGCTTCGCACCGCTGAGACGGTCCGGTAGGGCCCGTCCGGTCGTCAGCGCCGCCCGAACAGGCGGGAGAACCATCCGCGCCGTCGTGGCCGGACCTCGTCGCGCAGCGGCAGGCGCCCCGCGCCGCGCGCCTTCACGACGCAGGCGGTGTGGGCGTGACGACGGCGCCGCGCATCGCCGTCGGGGAAGACGAGCATGTGGGCGCTCAACGCCGGAAGCTGCCGGTGACAGAGCGGGCAGCGGTACGTCGCCGGCTTGGTGCTGGACGCCGGCCGCACCGTGTACCAGCTCGCATTGAGGAAGTCGTCCGTTCCACGCCGGGCCATCAGACCGTCAGCCTGTCGAGCAGGTGATGCGTGAGCGCGGGCGAGCGTGATCCTACGAAGCCTTGGGCATAGGCTTCACACAGCCCCGAAAACGCACATGAGGAGCGACGATGGACGACGCAGGCATCCTGAACCAGATCGAGCAGCTCGTCGAAGAGGAGCACGCGCTGCTGAACATCGATGACGAGGTGCGACCGCCCGATCAGCACGCCCGCCTGAAGGCCGTCGAGGTCGAGCTCGACCAGTGCTGGGACCTCCTGCGCCAGCGCCGCGCGCGCCGCGAGTTCGGCGAGGACCCGGACCGCGCCACCGTGCGCGACGCCGACACGGTGGAGGACTACCTGCAGTGACGGACGCCGATCAGGCGCGCACGCTCAGCGGCGGGTCCGCGTCGTCATAGACGCGCGCGGCGGCGAGCCTGCCGCTCTCGCCGCGCACGTAGACGGCGAGGCCCGCCTGGGGAGGCACCGCCGTCCGGCCCCAGGCGACCACGTTGTACTCGAGCGCGCAGGAGCGGCCGTCGTCCGTGACCGAGCAATGCTCGAGTTGGACGCCGCCGCCGTTGGAGAAGAACCACGCGTAGAGCGCGCGCAGCTCGTCGGTGCCCCGGTGCAGATGGGCGTCCCCGGCGGGCTCGCGCATGACGCCGTCGGGCTCGAACGCGGCGAGGACCGCTTCGACGTCGCCTGCCGCGAGGGCGCGCTGGTACGCGCCGACGACGTCCGGCTCGTGAAGGTCGAGGTTCGCCTGCAGGAGCGGCGGGCGACTGGCGTGTCGCCCGGTCAGCGGCCAGGTGCTGAAGTACAGGCGCAGCTCGGTGATGCGCTCGTTCTCGTCGTGGTCGGCGGCGAGCGCCAGGGGCAGGCCGATGCGTCCGCCGCCGTGGTCGAGGTGGAGGACGAGCTCCTCGACCCCGCGCCCACCCGTGATGACGACGTTGACGTCCTCCACGCTGACATGGCACTCCGCCAGCCATGAGGTCGTGTCGGCGACGAACCGCCGGAAAGCTGTTTCGCCCTTGATCCGCCCGCGCAGCGGGAGATGCACCTCGGGCACGGCCGAGAACGAATCGACGAGTGCGTCGACCTCCCCGGTCATCAGGCCGTCGAAGAACGGCACCGACCTGAGATGCTCGCGCCGGTACCTGTCCCGCACGCCTTGCAGCGCGGGGGCGGAGAAGAGCTCAGGTGCCCAGGGCACGCCGAAGGCATCCCATCAGGTCGCACTCCGGGCTGCCGCGGCCTTCCTGGCCCAGCCGTGGAAGGGCGCGTGGTCGCCCCTGTCCCAGGCGTCGCGCAACCCGGGGGCGGCGAGGTCCCAGTCCGGACGGATCTCGCTCGTCACCGCCCGCAGATCGTGCCAGAGGTCGACCACCGAGGGCCGGCCCCAGAACCAGTAGCCGTTGTAGATGCTGTGGATGACGAGCCCGGGCCCGAGCACCAGCGTGTGCGGGATCATGGGATCGTGCTCGGGGTCGGTGTACTCCTGGATCTCGAGGTCCTGCTGCACGATGCGGCCCGGGTCGGAGAGGAAGGTCCACTGAGCGCCGACCGACGCGCGGAACTCCTGAAGCTCGTGGTGGGGATCGGTGGAGATGGTGGCCATCTGCGTGTAGGCCACGGCGATCCTCGGATAGACGGCGGCGAGCTCGAGGTGCTGCTGGTGCTCCTTGGGGCAGTAGTGACCGCGCGAGAGCGTCAGGATCAGTGGGTCGTCGCCCTGCAGCTCGCTGAGCCTTCGGGGGGTGTCCGTGTGATCGGGCAGCTCGTAGTCCGGGAACACCCCGCCGGGTGCGATGTCGGAGCGCATCGTGATCCTCCAGAGGGTCGTGGTGGGATCACGGTGGCGCCGACCGGCGCGGGTCGCGCCCGTGGCATCACTGGCCGGCGCCCTGGTCTAGGAAGGTCTCGCGGTTTCCGGGTCGCGAACGGGCAGCGCGTCGTGGAGGCCCATGCGCGAGCTGATCCCGAGCTTGGCGAACACCTTCCTGAGGTGCCATTCGACGGTGCGAGGGCTGAGGAACAGCTGGGCCCCGATCTCGGCGTTGGTCCGTCCGTCCCGGGCAAGCCTCGCGATCTGCTCCTCCTGGGGTGTGAGCTCGTCACGCGTGTCGTCTCGGCGCTTCCTCACGTTCTCCCCGGTGGCGAGCAGCTCATGCCGCGCGCGATCGGCGAATCCGTCGGAGCCCATCGAGGCGAACATGTCGTACGCCTCGCGGAGCTGCCCGCGGGCGTCGACGCGCCGATTCTCGCGGCGCAGCCATTCGCCGTAGCTCAGCCGGGCACGGGCCAGGTACCACGCCATGCGCGACGGCTCGAGGCGGTCGATCGCCTCGCGGTACAGCTCCTCGGCAGCTTCACCGTCCGCGACGAGGGCGCGTGAGCGGGCGGCGGCCCCCATCGCCCAAGGCGTGCCGCTCGCGGCGGCACGCTCAGCCAGGCGATCAGCCGCTTCCCGTGCGAGCTCGATCCGGCCGCTTCGCGCCGCGGCCTCGACCAGCTCGTGCAATGCCCACGACGAGGTGACGATGTCGTCCGTCGCGGTCGCCTTCTCCGCGGCCTCGAGCGCAGCCCCGTACTGACCGAGGCCGTTGTAGAGGACCGCCTCGGAGTACCCGACGGCAGCGATCGCGCAGCCCTCGCCTCGCGTCAGGGCGCTGCCCGTCATGACCTCGACCAACGGCAGAGCGGTCGCGGCCTGGCCGCGGAACGCTGCGAGCCGGAGCGGGAACTCGGGTCGGACTCCGAGATCCAGCCCCTCGGCCTCGGCCAGCAGCTCGGCCGCGATCGACAGCGCACCCTGCTGGATGTACACCCCCGCGAGGTAGTCGAGCGCGTACGGAAGCAGGAGCAGGGTCCCCGTCGCGCGTGCCAGCTCAGCCTGGCTGGAAGCGAGCTCGAGCCACGCCTCGTCATCCCAGAGCTCCTCCGCCGCGATGTTGTAGGCCAGGCACATCCGGTCCAGCTTCCGCTCCTGGGCACGGTAGGCGCGAAGCGCCCGGCTGAGGGTCGGTGCCGCGGCCGCGCACCCATCGGTCAAGCGGATCGCGAGGCCGAGCAGCAGCAACTGCTCGGCCGGCAGCGGCTCAGCTTCGATGGGGGCCGACCGGGCGCCGACGGCGACGTCGGCCACGTCGGCTGGCGTCGGCGAGCCGGCCCGGCGTAGATCGCGGCGACCAGGGCCTCCAGATGGGTCTCGCGCGCGAGCTCGCCGTCGAGCGGCTCGAGCCGCCGCGCCGCTCGGAGCAGGAGCTGCGGAGCATCTCGACCGCGACGCTGGTCGAAGCTCATCTGCGCACGCGGTCAGCTGCACCCTTGCGCCGATCGAGCTCGTCCAGCGGCCCCGCTTCTGCGCTCGCCAGCAGCGCCTCGGCTGCCGCGAAGTCTCCCGGTCTCGAACTTCGCCCTGGCGGCCGACAGCGACCGGGACGCCCGCTCCGCCGAGCCGGGAGTGAGCACGGCCGCGCGCTCAAGGAACGCCGCGGCGGCGGCCATGCCCCCGCGACGCTGCGCGCCGCCCGCGCATTCGATCGAGCTCGCTGGCCACCGCATCGTCGGGCCCCGTTGCCGCGTGCGCTCGATGCCAGGCCCGGCGGTCGGGATCGGTCTCGGCATCGGTCGCGGCGGCGAGCGCGCTGTGGGCGGCCTGCCGGTCGGTCGCGAGCGACGCTCGGTACACCGCCGATCTGACGAGCGGATGCCGGAAGCGCACCTGCCCTTCGATCTCCAGCAGCTGCTCGGTCGCCGCGGGCTCCGCTGCGTTCGGGTCGAGCCCGAGCGTCTGCGCGGCACGCCAGAGCAACGTCGCGTCCCCCACCGGGTCGGCCGACGCCAGCAGCATCAGCCGCTGCGTCGTCTCCGGCAGCGCGCCGACGCGCCGCAGATAGTGCTCCTCGATCTGCCCCGGAACGTCTCCCGCGCTGGGAAGCGCGAAGCCACCCGCGAGCTCGGCTGCGCTCATCCCGCGGGGCAGCTCCATCAGCGCAAGCGGGTTGCCGCGCGTCTCCGCGACGATGCGGTCGCGGACGCGCTCATCCAGCCGGCCGGGGATGACGCTCGTCAGCAGTGCGCGCGCCTCGTCCTCGCTCAGGCCTCCGAGCGAGCAGCTCGGGGAGGCCCGCCAGGTCGCCGTTCCGGCTGGGCTCGCGAACGGCGAACAGGATCGCCACGGACTCCGCCAGCAGGCGTCGCGCCACGAATCCGAGCACCTGAGCCGACGCGGCGTCCAGCCACTGGGCGTCATCCACGACGCAGAGCAGCGGCCGCTCCTCGGCGATGTCGGACAGCAGGCTGAGGACGGCCAGCGCGACCAGGAAGCGATCGGGAACCTCGCCGGACTCCAGGCCGAAGGCGACGCTCAGGGCGACTCGCTGGGGCTCCGGAAGCGCGCCGAGCCGGTCGAGCATCGGGCCGCACAGCTGATGCAGTCCCGCGAACGG
The DNA here is from genome assembly GCA_963817295.1 of uncultured Solirubrobacteraceae bacterium. Taxonomy (GTDB): domain Bacteria; phylum Actinomycetota; class Thermoleophilia; order Solirubrobacterales; family Solirubrobacteraceae; genus F1-60-MAGs163. Next base: position 350,770 of record CAWFOF010000008.1, read on the forward strand.
CAACTCCATCTCGGACTCGACACCCGCGATCTGGGCGACGCGGAAGCCGGAAGCCTGCCGAGCGGCGTACCGCAGCAGCGCCGTCTTGCCGATGCCAGCCTCACCGCGGATCGACCAGGACCGCGCTCTGGCCCCCGCGCACATGCTCGAGCATGCTCGTTCAAGCGCCTGTCGCTCGCTGGGCCGGCCGAGGAAGACCCTGCCGATGCTGCGCGGCCATTTGGCCGTTGACATTAGAGGACCGCGGGCTCGCCCGGCAATCCCAAGTCACCTCACGGTCGCCGCCGCTCGGTGGCTAGATCAGCTGCTGGCCGCCGTCGATGTCGTAGGTCGCGCCGGTGAGGGCGGTGTTGGTCATCAGGTGCACGGCGAGGGAGGCGACATCCTCGGGGCCGACGACGCGGCGGATCGGAAGCGTGGTGCGGAGCTGCTCGCGGCGGGCCTCGAGCTCGTCGCCGAGCAACGACGCGGACAGGGGCGTGTCGACGAATCCGGGGGCGATGAGGTTGACCCGTATCGGGGCGAGCTCGAGCGCCAGGCCGGCGACGAGGGCGGGCATCGCGTGGGTGACCGCCGAGGCGAGGGCCAGGCCGACCGCCGGATGACGGGCGCCGGTGCCGCCGATGAACAGCAGCGTGCCTCCGGGCCGGACCTTGCCGACGGCGTTGCGGGCGAGGTGGAGCGCCAGCCACAGGTGATCGTCGAGGGAACGGCGTACCTCGGCGAAGTCCATCTCCGCCAGCAGGCGCGTAGTAGGGGCCGCCGGCGGTGACCATGACGTGGTCGACCGGTGCCGGCAGGTCCTTGAAGAAGCGCTCGAGGCGATCGAAGTCGGCTGCGTCGAAGGCCGTGGTGCTGAGAGCCCCGAGCTCGCGGGCGGCGTGCTCGAGGCGCTCGGGGTTGCGGGCGGTGAGGATGAGCTCGGCTCCCTCGGCCCGAGCCCGGCGGGCCGTCTCGAGGCCGATGCCCGCGCTTGCGCCGATGACGACGACGGTCTGCCCGAGCAGCTCGGGCTCACGCCGGGCGGAGGTCGCGGTCGTCGCGGTGGTCATGCTGTCTCCAGTGCCGCCGCGGTCTCGGCGCGCAGTGCCTTGAGCGCGTCGACGTAGATCTCCGAGAACGTCGGGAAGGGCTGGATGACATCGCTCAGGACGTCGAGCGGAACCCGGGCGCGGATGGCGAGCGTGGCCTGCTGGAGCCACTCGCCCGCCTCGGGGCCGAGGGCGTAGGCGCCGGTCAGCCGGCGCCCATCGCTGAGGAGTGTCAGGAAGCCGCTGGACTCGGCGTACGAGCGGGTGTACGTCTCGGTCTTCGGCAACTCCGAGAGGCGGGCCGTCGCGCTGAAGCGCGCGTCGGTCGCGCCGACCGCACCCGCCTGCGGGTCGGTGTAGCTGATGCGCGGCACGGCCTCGTAGCTGGCCTCCCGGTCCTCGCCGGCGATGTTCGCGGCGACGACCTCGCCCTGATACTTGCCGACGTGCGTCAGCGGCCACACGCCCGTGACGTCGCCGATCGCCCACAGGCGCTCGCCGGCGCGCAGCTGTGCGTCGACCGGGATCCCGTGTCCGTCGGGCGTGATCCCCACCGTCTCCAGTCCGATGCCTTCGACCCGCGGGCCGGCGCCCTGTCGCGACGAGCAGGCGTTCGCCGCGCAGTTCGCGGCCGTCGCCGAGTTCGACGACGTAGTCGGCGCCGTCGCGACGCGCGGCGGTCGCGTGGACGCCCAGCACGAGCTCGATGCCGTCGCGGCGCAGGACCTCGCCGAGAGCGTCGCCGAGCGGCGCGGGCTCGCGGGACAGGACGTGCGCGGCGCCCTCGACGAGCACGACCTCGCCGCCGAGGCGGCGCACGGCCTGCGCCATCTCCACACCCACCGGGCCGCCGCCGAGGACGAGCAGCCGGCGCGGGACGGCCTTCATGCCCGTGACCTCGCGGTTGGTCCAGATCCCTTCGAGATCACGGAGGCCGGGGATCGGCGGGATGACCGGGTCGGCGCCGCATGGCGACAACGACGTGCTCGGCCGTGTGGCGCACGCCGTCGACCTCGACGACGCCGGTTCCCGCGAGCCGGCCGGTGCCGCGCAGCAGGTCGATGCCCTCGTCGGCCAGCCAGCGCTCCTGCCCGGCATCGGAGTAGCTCGGAGACCATGAAGTCGCGCCACGCGAGTGCCGCCCCGACGTCGACCTCTGCACCGGCCGCCGCCTCGCGCGCGGCATGCACCGCCTCGCCGGGTCGCAGGAGCGTCTTCGACGGGATGCACGCCCAGTACGAGCACTCGCCCCCGACCAGCTCACGCTCGACGACGGCGACGCGCAGCCCACGTTCGGCCAGCGCGCCGGCGCAGTGCTCTCCAGGCGAGCCGGCACCGAGCACGATCACGTCGTAGTCGTTGCTCATTGCGACCTCCGTTCGACCCATTCCGCGACGATCGACGCGTACTCGTCGGGCGCCTCCTCCCAGACGAAATGGCCGGCGTCGACAATCATCAGCGTGCTGTGCGGTAGGCGCTCGTCGAGGAACTCGGCGTTGGCCAGCGGGACGACTCTGTCTCGGCCGCCGGCGATGATCTGCACCGGGGTCTCGATCTCCGGGAGGCGCTGCGGCGAGCTTCGGGAGCTCGTGCGGGTAGCTGCGCACGTAGCGCATCGACTCGACGAACCGGTCGCCGTCGTAGGACGTCAGGTAGTCCTCGCGGATCTCGGTCCCAACACGTCGCCGTCGATCGTGTCGAGCGCCGCCGCGACGATCGCGCGCGGGTCCATCGCCCGGAAACGGTCGAGGTCGGGGCGAGCACCCATTCCTCGAGCGGACCCGCCAGCTGGATCGGGACGGCCGCCCCGCCGCTGCCCACCACCACGCTGGACACCAGGTCCGGGCGCGAGGCTGCCGTGAACAGCGCCGCCGAGGTGCCGATGTCCGGGGCGACGATGTGCGGGTGGCCCAGGCCGCAGTGCTCGATCAGCCGCACGAGGAAGCTCGCCCATCGCCCGCGGCGACAGGAGGTCGTCCCGGCGCTCGGATCCGCCGAAGCCCGGGAGATCGACGGCGAACAGGCGCGAGCGCTGCGCGAGCGAGCGACCAGATCGGCGCGAAGGCGTACACGCTCTCGGGCCACGGACTCGTCAGCAGGATCACCCGTTCCGCGCGTCCGTCGCTCTCGGCGTAGCGGATCCGGGTCCCATCCATCGTCGTGAAGCGCACATGCATCTCAGACCGCCGGCCGCGCCACCACGTGCTTGACGTCGGCCATGTAGCGCCCGGCGGTCGCGGACGCCTCCTCCGGGGTGCTCCCGTGCTCGCGGGCGTCCATGTATGCCGCGTACCAGTCCCACCAGTCGTGCGGCGGGGCGACCGCCTCGAACGAGCCGTGATGCTCGGCCGTCTCCTGCAGGAGCTCTGAAAGGGCCGCGACGTCCATCAGGTCATCGTCCGGGCAGGCGCGTCGTGAGTTCCTGGAGGACCCAGCGGTTGCCGTCGGGATCGTTGAAGGACGCGAACGAGCAGTACGAGCGACCGTCGGGGTCCGGGCCCGGGAGGCGTGCCTCGGTGCCGGCGTGGTAGAAGCCGCCGCTCGCGTCGTGAAACACCTCGCTGACGCCGACTCCGCGAGCGACGAGCTCGGCGCGTGCCGCGTCGACGTCGGTCACCGCGAGGAGCACGTCACCCGATCCGGGCGCAGCCGACGTGATCTTGTCGCCGAAGATGATCGAGCACTTCGAGCCGGTCGGCGTCAGCTGGACGACTCGCTGGCCGTCGTCGCCGGACAGATCCGCGTCCAGCCGCCAACCCAGCGACTCGTAGAAGCCCTTCGCCCGGTCGACGTCCGAGACGCCGATCAGCACGACCTCGAGCCTCATGTCCACGCTGCTGATTCCGGGGACCCCGGTCGCGGTCCGGGCGCTGACGTCAGCGGTGCTCACGGCTGCCTCCTTGGGATTGCTGTCGGCGGACACGGTCGCGGGTCGGGCCGGCGTTCGCGCCCGTGCCTGCCCTGGTCCATCCCCCGGTCCCGTTCCCGGCTACCCGAATGTGAACACGTACGCCTCCGCGCCGGGCTCGGGAACTGATCTCCAGCGTGTCCGGCAACCGGCCGGTGTGAGCCCGCACCGGCGTTCGGTGTCGTCCTCCGCTACCGAGGGCGAAACGTTGTGGGATTCCAGCCCGGCGAGCAAGCAACTGTCAGCGCTCAGTGCTCACCGGGAGAGGTCGCGATCAATGGCTTCTCTGACCACTTCTACCCAGGGATCACCGCGACGTGGAGCACTCACTCCTGGGATGGGGACCCCAATCACGGAAGTGGCTGGATCATGACCTTCCGCAACGACCGCCCCATTCCCGCGACACTGACGCTCTCTGCCACCGCAATGTGCCTGCAGGGCACGGAGTCCAATGAATAGTCCCGCCGATTGATCGAATGCATGAGACCGAGGGTCGTTCCCGGGACGGCCCTCGGCTCACGTCGACGAGCCCACGAGCAGCGGCGGCAACCGAAGTAGAAACGGGTCAGACGAGTGGGCGATGAGCCCCCTTCTTCTCCGGGGGTACAGCGAGCAGCCAGGCGACTAAGCCCCGCGTCGGCCGACACCGCCACCCTCCCCCGGTTTCAATTGTCGCTCCGCCACTCCCGAGCGCCTTAGCCGGCGTCGGCCTTCACCCCGGGACGCTCCCCCGCGAAAATCGGCTTTCTATGCGCTGAGCCCTCCGGCGTCTAGGTCCGGCGTGGTCGGCTTCGTCCACGGTCCCCCGTCAGGGCTCGCGCCTTCGCCGCCGCTCGCACTCTGAGCCGCGGAACCGGGCAAGAAGGCGGCCCCGCCTGACCAAGTGGTCAGAAACGTTCTCGTCCAGGGCCTGTCGTCCAGGTGTGGGCGCTGCCCGTCGAAGTGCTACCCCCCGGGCGTGGCAGCGCCCTCCCGCATCTCCATCCGACCGGACGAACCAACGATCCGCCTCGTCCCAGGGCCGGCCCAAACGCCCGACAGACGATCAGCGCGTCTGTTGGTTCGGTGAGCCGGCAGCCTCGCCGGTCCAGCCGTCCCCCTGGCTGCCCGACGCGGGCCGCTGGCGCGTCTCCAATTTGCGCGCGTTCAGGTCCGGGCGTAGGCTCAGCGTCGAGACCCAAGGGCGGCGAGGTCGGAGCGTTGTTTGGGGGAACCGCGTTGGGGGGACCGCCGCCCTGGGTCAGTCGTGACGCCCAGTAATGGAACCGCCCGAGGGCAAGACTCGAGGCCCGCCAGCCTGGAGCGCCGACGGGCCTCGCTGGACCAACCTCCAAGTACCTCAGCAGGAACCGCCCGGGGGTCCCACGCTTCCCTGCTCTCTGAGCCGCGAGAGACCCCCGCAACGGTCTGCGTCAAACGCTACGCCGGGCGGAGCCGATGACAAGCGGGCGAACTACCGACGCGACGATCGAGCAGTACCCGGATCGTCCAGCCGATCGAAGCTCCGCACCTCCCGCGACATCTCTGAACAGTGGTGCGAAGCTCCGGACCGGCACGGCCGTCACCCCTGGGCGACCGCACTGTCACATCGGACGCGACGCTACTCCTCTTTCAGGCAACCGGCCAGTGACTGACGGTCCCCGCCGACGGTAGAAACACACCCGGCGCGGCACCCTGGTTGCTGCCACACTCGCCGGTGGACCCGCAACCCCCCGGCGGGTCTCAAGGTCGGATCGCCCCAGGGAATGGGTCGGTCCGGCCCGTCAGGAGTGCGCGCCGAACGCCCCGTGAGCGCCTCACCCGTGAAGAGCGGCTACTGACCGATGTAAGCCAGGGAGCCGCTCCCCGTGGACGTGTTGGTGCAAATCCGCTCCAGGAGCTTGTGAATCGGCACAGGCAGGGTTGGGAAGTTGCTTCCGGCGGGGTCGTAGCCGTCGAGCGCCTCGCCCATCCGGGTCGTCACGTCAGCGATTCGGGCGAGCCGCTGGTTTGCCGTTCTCAGCTCGCGCACGATTCGAGCGTCAGCCGCACTCGAGCTATGCGCCGGCGAGCCTGAGTCAGCGACGGCGACGGTGCCGAGTCCGAGCCCAAGGCCGCAGCCCAGCAACACGATGTACTTGGCGATGCGATCCACAGGAGTCTCCTTCGCGAGGTTTCCCAGACAATCGCGACCGTATCCCCGCCGACTGCTGACCTGCAACGGTGGTCCCGTTGGCTCACGAAGCCCTCGTCGGCGCAACGGCTTGTGGACGGATGCGACCCCCGATGCGACCTCGACACCCCATGCGAGGGCATGCAACGCGGTGCGAGGTTGACGGTCGCCCCAGCCGCGAAACGCGAAGATCCCCGCGCTTGCAGGGATCTTCATCGCGTCGCAGATTTTCGCCTAAAGCGGCGGACGAGATTCGAACTCGCGACCCTCAGCTTGGGAAGCTGATGCTCTACCAACTGAGCTACCGCCGCATGCGCTGCGCGATTGTCGCACAGGCGCCAGCGCTGCGCGCTCGCGCAGGGGCGGCGCGGATGGGCCCGTGCCCCATCTACCCTCTGTGGCCGGTGAAGCGCCTCGGCCCCATCCCCATTGCCGCGATCGTCCTGACCGCGGGTCTGCTCGGCCTGCTGGTCTACGGCGTGCTGAACACCGGCAGCGACACGTCGCTCGACAGCGCCGTGAAGAAGGGCCGGCGGCCGGTCGCCCCGGGGCAGACGGTGTCGCTGCCCGGCCTCGAGGGCAACCCGGCCACGTCGATCGCAGGCCTGCGCGGCAAGGTCGTGGTGCTGAACTTCTGGGCCTCCTGGTGCGAGCCGTGCCAGGCTGAGGCGCCGGCGCTGGAGCGCGCCCAGAAGCGCCTCCAGGGCCAGAACGGCACGGTGCTGGGCGTCACCTACAAGGACTTCGCCGACGAGTCGCGCAAGTTCGTCAGCCGCTTCAAGCTGACCTACCCCTCGCTGCGCGACGACAAGTTGCAGCTCGCGCCGAAGTTCGGGACGACGCGGCTGCCCGAGACCTTCGTGATCGACCGCCGCGGGCATGTCGTCGCGATCTCACGCGGCCAGATCGACGAGAAGTTCCTCACGAACGCCATCGACCGCGCCCTCGCGACGCCACGGGCATGAGCGCGCGCCGGCGGATCGCGCTGCTGCTCGCGCTCGCCGCAGCCATGTTCGGCGTGCTCGCCGGCGTCGCGGGCGCAGCGACCCCGCGCGCATCGTTCACCGACGTCGAGGACGAGGTGATGTGCGACACCTGCAACGTGCCGCTGTTCATCGCCGAATCCCCGCGTGCCGATCAGCTGCGGCGCGAGATCCGCTCGCTGATCGCCCGCGGTGAGACGAAGGCCCAGATCAAGTCGACGCTGAAGGATCGCTACGGCCCGGCGATCCTCGCGCTTCCGCCCGACAAGGGCTTCAGCCTCGCGGCCTACCTCGTTCCGATCCTCGCGACGCTCGCACTGCTGGGTCTGCTGGTGATGCTGATCCCCCGCTGGCGACGGCGCGGCAGGGACGGCGGCGACGGCCCGTCCGGACCCGTGCTGAGCGAGGCGGACGAGCGCCGGCTCGACGACGAGCTCGCGCAGTTCAACAGGTAGCCATGCCGCCGCTCGCCACCGCCGACACGACCGTCGTCGCCGCATTCGCGGTCGGCTTCATCTCGTTCATCTCGCCGTGCGTGCTGCCGCTCGTGCCCGGGTACCTGTCGGCGATCTCCGGCATCAGCCTGGCCGAGATCCGCTCAGGCGAGCACCGCCTGTCACACGTCCTGGCGCCGGCGATCGTGTTCTGCCTGTCGTTCTCGGTGATGTTCGTGGCGCTGGGGATGACCGCGACCGGCCTGGGCTCGACGCTGCGCGACCACAAGCAGACGCTGGACACGATCTCCGGCGTCCTGATCATCGCGATGGGCCTGTTCTTCATGCTCACGCCGTTCGTGACCCGGCTGAACCAGGAGTGGCGCCCGGAGCAGCTGATCCGCAAGGCGGGGACGGGCGGGCCGATCATCGCCGGCCTCGCGTTCGCCGTCGCGTGGACGCCGTGCGTCGGGCCGACGCTCGCCGCCGTCCTGGCCGCCGCGTCGACGTCGGACTCGGTGGCGCACGGCGGCGTGCTGCTCGCGTTCTACTCGCTCGGCCTGGCGGTCCCGTTCCTGCTGTGCGCCGTCGCGTTCGACAAGGCGACCGGTGCGTTCAAGTGGCTGCGCGACCGCTACCTGGTCGTGACGTTCGTGTCGGGGACGATCCTCGTCGCGATGGGAATCCTGATCCTGACCGGCGAGGTCACGCGCCTGAACGTCGAGGCCCAGCAGTTCCTCAACAACATCGGGCTCGACTTCCTTTACAAGATCTAGGACCCGACCCGCGGCGGTTCCGTCCGGCGCGTAGTTGATCTTTGCCCTGCACATCGGCTGGTTTGGACGGTGGATGGTGCATCTGCCGGACCAGCGATTCGGGTATCGATCCGCTCCGGCCGCTTGGCAAGCCTGCTCGCATATCAGCGCACGGCAAGGAATGGAGCACCTGTCGGCGAACTCAGGGGCATGGCCGCCAGGACCGGCGGGCTCTCCGTGCCCTCCACGATCTCCGCGCACCCGGTGCGCGCCCCCCGCATCGGGGCGATCCCGCGCGTCCTCGCCCGCCATTGGGTGGCCATCACGCTGATCGGCATCATCGCTTTGGGGGCAGGCCTGCGTGTGCATGCGGCGACGTCCCCGGGGCGCTACCTGTCGGCCGACGAGCGCTCCTATGCGCGCGTCGCGGTCAGCCTCGCGACGACCGGCGAGTACGCCGCTCCCGGTCTGGCCGACCCATGGCACTGGGCACCCGGCACGCCGGCGCTGTTCGCCGTCGCCCACCTTCTGGCGCCCCACGCCGACGGAGACGGGAGCCCCCAGCAGATCCGCACCGCGTTCTGGGCGCAGGCCGCCGTCGGCGCCGCCCTGATCCTCGTGGCCTTCCTGCTCGCGGCCGGGATCGGCGGCCCGATCGCCGGCCTGCTCGCCGCCGGGGCGATCGCCGTCTATCCCCCATTCCTCACGGCGACCGGCGATCTCGTGAGCGAGCCGCTGGGCGCCCTGACGCTCGCGCTCGCGATGCTCGCGCTGCTCGGCGCGTGGCGCAACCCGACGTGGGGACGCGTCGCGCTCGGCGGAGCCGCGCTGGGCGTCGCGCTGCTGGTTCGCGCCGACCTGCTCGTGATCCCGTTCCTGGTCGGCGCGGCGTGGATGCTGCTCGCCCGGCGCCGCGCCGGACTGCGCACCGCGGTGGCGCAGGGCGCCCTCATCGCGGCGTTGCCGCTGATCGTCGCCGCTCCGTGGATCGCGTACGCGTCGCTGAGCGCCGGGCGCGTGATCCCGGTGGCCAGCAGCGGGCCGTCGACCCTGTTCGTGGGCACGTACCTGCCGGGCGACGGCAAGCTGAGCGGTGTGCGCAAGGTGCTGGAGCCGTACGTGCGCCGTCACATGTCGAACCTGCACAACGTCTCGACGGCGAACCTCAAGGGCGAGTACGTGCTGCGCGCCTACATCCGCGAGCGCCACCCGGAACTCGTCCCCGGGCCCTACCGGGCGATCCCCGAGCGCGACCTGCGCCATGCGCTCTCATTCGAGGCGCGCCGCAACCTCAAGACCTACGCGATCGGGCAGCCGCTGGCCTACGCGCGCATGGAGGCCGGCAAGGTCGCGCGCATGTGGGGCGGGTACTACCGCGGCGGGACGCGCAACCCGCGCGGCTGGCTGACCGCATGGCACCTGGCGCTCGTCGGCCTGGCGCTCGCCGGGGCTGCGCTCGGCCTCGCGCTCGGAGGCCGCCGGCGTCCCGAGCTTGCGCTGCTGCTCGTCCCGGTCCTCGGGAGCACCGCCGTCAACGCGGCGTTCGTCGCACAGGCGCGCCACAACCTGCGCGTACTTCCGCTGCTCGTCGCGTGCGGAGCAGCCGGCGGCGTGCTGGCGGTGCAGGCGCTCCGTGCCCGCCGCGGCTCGCTCGTCGTCGAGGCCGACGTCCCCGGCGACCAGATCACGGTCGAGCGCCGCGCGCTCGACCCGCAGATCGTCGTGACCCGCCGCACGCGCACACCGGCGTAGGAGCTACATCTCGCTCGGCGCCGAGACGCCGAGCAGGTCCAGCGCGCGTGCCAGGGTCTGCTTCGCCGCCGCACACAGCTGCACGCGGAAGCCGGCGGCGGCGGGCTCGGCCCCGACGACCTGGCAGTCGCGGTAGAAGGCGCTGAACGCCTGGGCCGTGTCGAGCGCGTAGGTGGCGATCCGGTGCGGCGAGCGCTTGTCCCCGGCCTCGGCCACCTCGTCGGGGAAGTCGAGCAGTCGCTGCACGAGCGCGCGCTCACTCGGATGCAGGCGATAGGCCGGATCGATCGGCGCGGCCTCCCCCGCCTCCGTCGCCCGCACGAGGATCGACGCGATGCGGGCGTGGGCGTACTGGACGTAGTACACCGGGTTGTCGTTGGACTGCTCGCGGGCGAGCGCGAGGTCCAGCTCCATGGTCGTCTCGTGCGAGCGCGCGAGCAGGAACCAGCGTGCCGCGTCCACTCCGATGTCCTCGACGAGGTCGTCGAGCGTGACGAACTCACCCGCGCGCTTGCTCATCCGCGCGCGCTCGCCGCCCTCGACCAGGTGCACGAGCTGCATGATCACGAGCTCCAGCTCGCCTTCACCGCCGCCGAGCGCGCGATAGGCGGCGTGCGTGCGCTCGACGTACCCGTGATGGTCGGCGCCCCACACGTCGATCATCAGGTCGAAGCCGCGCTCGCGCTTGTCCTGGTGGTAGGCGCAGTCGGACGCGAAGTAGGTGTGCTCGCCGTTCGAGCGCTCCAGGACGCGATCCTTGTCGTCGCCGAACTCCGTCGTGCGCAGCCACAGCGCGCCGTCCTTGCGGAACGTCCGCCCCTGGCCCTCGAGCACGGCGAAGGTGTGCTCCACCGGCGTCGGGGACCCGCTGTGCAGCGTGTGCTCGCGAAACCACGTGTCGAAGGTGATGCGAAAGCGCGCGAGGCTGCGCTCGGCCTGTGCGAGCATCAGATCGACGCCGAGATGTGCGAGCTCGTCGACCGGCAGGTCGGCGGCGCCCTCGATCTCATTGGCCAGATCGACGATGTAGTCGCCGACGTATCCACCCTCCGGCGGTTCCTCGCCACGGGCGCGAGCGCGGATCGATGCGCCCAGCAGATCGATCTGCGAGCCGGCGTCGTTGACGTAGAACTCGCGGTGCACCCGGTGGCCGCAGAAGGCCAGCAGCCGCGCCAGGGCGTCGCCGTAGGCGGCGTTGCGCGTCCCGCCCACGTGCACCGGGCCGGTGGGGTTCGCGCTGACGAACTCGACGTTGACGTTGCGAACCGGGTCGGCCCCGCCTCCGCCCCAGCCTTCGCCTGCGGCGGCGATCGCCGCAACGCCGGCGAGGTACCAGGCGTCGGCTGAGCACGAGGTTCAGGAACCCGGGACCGGCGATGTCGGCGCTCGCCAGCGACGCACCGAGCCGTTCGCCGAGCTCGGCCGCCAGGCGGGCGGCGACGTCGCGGGGCGGCGCGCCGACCGTCTTGGCGAGCATCAGCGCGGCATTGGTCGCGTAGTCGCCGTGCTCGGCCTGGCGCGGGCGCTCCAACCCGGGTGCGGAGGGCGGCGTCCGGCCGCTCGGCGACTGCGGCGACGGCACCGTCGAGTGCGGCGCGCAGATCGGCGACGGGATGGCTCATGAGCCGTCGGAGCCGTGATGGGGCGCCAGCACGCCCTCGAGGCGCTTCATGGTCTGCAGCGGGCCCATCGCGAGGATGACGTCACCGGCGTTCAGCGCGGTGTCGCCCGGGGGCTGTGTCTGGAAGGTCCCGTTCGGGCGGCGCACGGCGACGATGATGGCATCCCCGCGAATGTCGACGATCGTCGCCGCCGTCCGCGGCGGACCCGCTCTCGACCTCGATCTCCTCGAGCCGGTACTCCGGCGCGACGTCGAGCGCGCCGGAGACCTGCGGCGTGATCGCGACGCGCGCCATCTCCGAGCCGCTGGTGCGGTAGGGCGAGATCACGCGGTTCGCGCCGGCCAGCAGCAGCTTGGGCTCGGTCTCGCGCGTCGACGCGCGCGCGATGATCGAGAGCTCCGCGGTTGAGCTGGCGCGCGGACAGCACGATGAAGACGTTCTCGGCGTCGTTGTCGACGCAGGCGATCAGCGCGCGTGCGCGATCGACGCCCGCCTGGACGAGCACGTCGTCCTGCGACGCGCTGCCCTCGATCAGCCGCACGCCGACGCCGCGCGCCTCCTCGAAGTTCTCGCGCCGCGGATCGATCACGACGTAGCGGCTGCCGGCGGCGCGCAGGTCCGCGGCCGCCTGGCGGCCGACGCGGCCGAAGCCGCAGATGATCACGTGGTCTTGGAGAGCGTCGATGGCTTTTTGGGTGCGGCGGTCGCCGAGCAGGGTGCGCAGATGGCCCGGAGACGAGCACCTCGACGGCCGTCACGAGGGCGTACAGCAGCGTACCGACGCCGAGCACGATCAGCACGACCCAGACGATCTCGCCGCCCGTGGTGTCCGGGCGGTTGCGCGCGCCTTCGGTTGCCACCGTGTCGAGCGACCAGAGGAAGCCGTTCCACACGCTGACGCCCTCGAACGCGATGTAGCCCGCCGTTCCCAGCACGAGCAGCACCACCAGCGCAGCCGCCACCCAGACGAAGCGGCGCAGGAACGGCGCCAGCTCGCCGCGCGAGCGCACGCGTGGGGCGAACGTGTCGAGCTCCTGCAACGCCTGGCGCTTGCGGGCGGAGGGCATCAGTGGTGGTAGGGCTCGCCGGCCAGGATCTTGTGGGCGCGGTAGAGCTGCTCGAGCGAGGATGACGCGGGCCATCTGGTGCGGCAGCGTCATCGGCCCGAACGACAGGGTGTGGTCGGGCTTCTCCAGCTCGAGCCCGTAGGCCCCGCCGATCACGAAGCACAGGTCGCGCCCGCTCATCCGCCGCTCCTCGATGAACTCGCTGAATGCGACGCTGTCGTAGGTCTTCCCGCCGGCGTCCAGCAGGCTCACGAACGCGCGCTCCGGGATGCGCTTGCGAGCCTTGTCGTTCTCGCGCACCTCGATCAGCTCGAGCCGGACATGGCCGGCGATCATCCGCTGGTAGTGCTGGACGTCGTCGACGAACGGCGGGCGCAGACGCCCGACTGCGACGACGACGATCTTCACGAGGCGGCGACGGCCGGGGTCACGAGGGGGGATACTAGGTTCATGGACGACGATCAGCAGCCCGAGCGGCACATCAACATTCACATCGAGCCCCAGCAGATGGCCGGGCACTACGCGAACTTCGCGAACGTCAGCCACTCCGACTACGAGTTCAGCGTGACCTTCGCACGCGTCGACCACGAGGTCGAGGACGGCGAGATCCCCGGCGTCGTCGTCACGCGCGTGAACCTGTCGCCGCGCTTCATGCGCGAGCTGATCGACGCGATGGAGGACAACTACGGCCGCTGGCGCGCCCGCGAGAACATCAAGAACCTCCCGGAGGTCGGGGACGACCATTAGCCGGCTCTTGTAGGGCTCCGGGTACCCTGGGTGGTGGTCGTGCCGCCGTCGCAACCTTCCTCTGCGCGACACGTTCCTGACAGCACCCGGTCCCGGCATTCCTGTGCAGGTCGCCATCGTCTCCGACATCCACGCGAATCGCCACGCCCTCGAGGCCGTCCTCGAGGACGTCGAGCACACGGGCGCTCGTGAGCTCTGGTGCCTGGGCGACCTCGTCGGCTACGGCGCCGACCCGAACGACTGCGTCGCACTGATCCGACGCCACGCGACGCGTCTGCATCGCCGGGAAACCACGACCTGGCCGTCACCGGCGACCTCTCGCTCGACGACTTCTCGCGCGGCGCCGCACTCGCGGCGCGGTGGACGCAGGAGGTGATCGAGCCCGAGAACCTCGAATGGCTGCAGACGCTGCGACCCGAGGCGGAGGAGGGCGAGATCGGGCTGTTCCACGGCAGCCCACGCGACCCGGTCTGGGAGTACGTGCTGAGCGCGCTGCTCGCCGAGCTGTGCTTCGACGAGATGCACGAGCGCATCGGCCTTGTCGGTCACAGCCACGTCGCGCTCAGCTTCGAGCGCCAGGAGGGCGAGCCGGCTACCGGCAGCGCCCGTCGCGAGGGCGAGTCCGCGGACATCGCGAGCGGACACTGGCTGCTGAACCCGGGCAGCGTCGGCCAGCCGCGCGACGGCGACCCGCAGGCCGCGTGGCTGCTGCTGGACCTGACCGGGCAGACGGCGTCCTGGCGGCGCACGGAATACGACGTCGACGGCGCCGCCGCCTCGATCCGCGCCGCCCGGCTCCCCGATTCGCTCGCTGAGCGCCTCCAGTACGGTCAGTGATGATGCTCCGGTATGCGTCAGCACTGCTCGCCGCACTCCTGCTCGGCGTCTGCGCCGCCGGGCTGGTCGCCTGTGGCAGCACGAAGAAGCTGATCCCCGCCGGCGACGCCTCGGCCCTCGACTCGGCGCTCGCCCGCGTGTCGGACGCCACGAACGCCGGCGACTGCACGGCGGCCAATACCGCGCTGGCGGACGCCCAGAAGGCCTTCGCAGCGCTGCCCGCGAGCGTCAGCACAGCGCTCCGCGCGCGGATCAACGACGGGCTCGCGAAGCTGAGCGACACGGTCCCCACGCAGTGCCTGACGCGGCCGCACCACGACGCGACGCCGACCACGCCGTCGACGTCGACGAGCACGTCGACGAGCACGCCCAGCACGACGACGACGACCACCACGACGACGACACCGACGACCGACCACGACGACGCCCACGACCACCACGACGACGCCCACGACCACGCCCACCACGACGCCGCCCCCCAACGGCGGCGTGGCGCCCGGCGGCGCCCCGGCGCCAGGCGGAACCGGATGAGCGCGCAGCTGCTGGCCAACCGGTACAGCCTCGGCGAGCGCCTGGGCAGCGGCGGGATGTCGACCGTCGTCCTGGCGATGGACGAGCGCCTCGAGCGCCACGTCGCGGTGAAGCTGCTCGCCGAGCATCTCGCCGACGACCGTCAGTTCGTCGCGCGCTTTCGCCGCGAGGCGCTGAGCGTCGCGCGGCTCGTGCACCCGAACATCGTGCAGGTGTTCGACTTCGGGCTCGACGAGTCCAGCGGCCGGCAGTACATCGTCATGGAGTACGTCCAGGGCCAGTCCGGCGCGGAGATCCTGCGCGAGCGCGGCATGCTGCCCGTCGGCGAGGCACTCGGCATCATCTCGCAGGCCTGCCGCGGGCTGGACTACGCCCACCGCAGCGGGGTCGTGCACCGCGACGTCAAGCCGGGCAACCTGCTGCGCTCCGACGACGGCGTCGTGAAGCTCGCGGACTTCGGGATCGCCAAGGCGATCAGCGAGGAGTCGTCGATCACGGCGGTCGGCTCGGTGCTGGGGACCGCGGCCTACCTGGCGCCCGAGCAGGCGACGGGCCAGACGGCGACGTCGCGCTCGGACATCTACGGGCTCGGCGTCGTGACCTACCAGTTCCTCTCGGGCCGCCTTCCCTACGAGGCGCAGTCGCTGACCGAGCTGGCGCTCAAGCAGCAGCGCGAGGCGCCGCCGCTGCTCGACCAGCTCAACCCCGAGGTCTCGGCGGAGCTCGCCGCCGCCGTCGATCGCGCGCTCGCGCTCGAGCCCGAGGATCGCTACGCGACCGCGGAGGAGTTCCGCCAGGCGCTCAGCGACGGCGCTCGCGGCATCGCCCCCGAGACGAGCGCGACGCGCATCACCCCGCCGCCAAGCGATCGCACGAGCGTGGCGCCGGCCGCCGTCGGCGGCCGGCGGGCCGGCGACGCCGGTCCAGCAGCGCCAGCCGCTCCAGCCGGCGATGCCGCGCAACCAGCCGACGTCCCGATCGCGCCCGCGCCACCACCGGCACGCAGGCGCCGCGGGCTCGCGCCGCTGATCGTCGTGATCCTCGCGCTGGCCGCGGGCGTCGCGACGTTCGTCGTGGCGGACAAGTCGACGCAACACGGTGCGCCTGCGCCAGGTCGTCTACAAGGACGTCGACCGCACCGTGTCCGAGCTGCAGCAGCTGATCCGCCAGAACACGCGCTGAGCGCGCCGGTGCCTACGCGTTCATCTCGTAGGCGCCGGCGAGCGCCGTGACCTGCTCCCAGACGCGCGTGAAGCGCCCCGGGTCCACCACCGGCTTGCGGATCTGCTCCAGCGCCCAGGCCTGCTGCGCCTCGGTCGATGACGCCCTGCCGTGCAGCTCGACCGCGTAGGCGGAGAAGTCGCGGACCAGGACGTCGAAGATCTGGTCGACCACGTCGTCGCCGAGACCGCTCAGCGCCGCCTGCTCGAGGATCAGCTGGCCGTAGACGATCAAGCGTGAACAGCTCGCCCAGCACGAGCATGAAGTCCAGGTCGCGCTGCTGCACCTCGTCCGGCGGGGCGCTCTGCAGCAGGAGCGGCAGCCCCTCGGCCTGCTCGAGGAAGCGCGCCACGTTCGGAACGTGCGCGGACGTCGAGTAGGCCGCCCGCCAGTCGTGGAAGCGGATCTTCGACAGCCCCTTGGCCGGGCCCTGGGCGAACAGGAACTCGTCGTCGGCCGCGTCGCCGCGGACGGGCACGGGAGGGAACTCCTCGGGAGCGAAGAGGTACGCGGCCATGAACTTCAGGACGAGCGCCATGTTCACGTGGACGGTTCCCTCGAGCTTGGGGAGCGCACGGATGTCGCTCGCCGCCATCTCGAAGTACGTGTCCTGCTCGAACCCGCGCGCGGCGACGACGTCCCACAGCAGGTCGATCACGCGCTCGCCCTCGGTCGTGACCTTCATCTTCGTGATCGGGTTGTAGAGCAGGTAGCGGCGATCCTCGGCGGTCGCGCAGCGCATGTAGTCGATCGCCCGCCGGCCGAACAGCTTCATCGCCAGCAGCCGTGCGTACGCGTCGGTGAACATCTGCGCGACGTGCGGGAAGTCCGTCACGCGGCGCCCGTACAGCACGCGCCCGTGCGCATGGGTGATCGCCTCGTAGAACGCGTGCTCGCAGATGCCGATCGACGCGAAGCCGAGGTTGAACTTCCCGATGTTGACGGTGTTCAGCGCAGCGTCGAACGCGGCGGGACCGGTGTGCAGCACGTCATCCGGGCCGACCGGGTAGTCGTGCAACTCGAACGCGCTGACGAACATCTGCGAGCTGACCACGTTCTTGATCAGCTCGTACTGCGGCGCCTGGCTGTCGACGGCGAAGAAGACGTAGGCGTCCGGGCCCTCGAGGTCGGCGCGACGGCCGAACACGGAGACCATGCCCGCGAGGTTGCCGTTGCCGATGTAGTACTTGCCGCCGTTGGCGCGGTACCCGCCCTCGCCGTCCGGCGTGAGCACCATGTCGGTCGAGTAGATGTCGGCGCCGTGGGCCTTCTCCGACAGGCCGAACGCGAAGATCGCGCCCTCGTCGAGCAGCGCCGCGGCGCGTGCGCGGGCGACCGGGTTCTCGCTCTGCCAGATCGGCCCGAGCCCGAGGATCGAGACCTGCCAGGTGTACCAGTACGCGAGGCCGTAGAACGCGGTGATCTCGTTGAACGCGCAGATCCGCGCGGTGTCCCAGCGCTTGTCCGGGTCGCCGCCCGCTTCGGCGGCCGGCGTCAGCAGCGTCGCGAAGACGCGCTCGCGCCGGACGAACTCCAGGAAGTCCGCGTACCACGTGCGGTCGTGGTGGTGGGCCTTCAGCGCGACCTTGCCGCGCGTCTCGAACCAGTCGATCGTCGCCAGCAGGACGCGCCGCGTCTCGGGGTCGAAGCCGGCGGCGTCGTAGGTGCGCGGGTTGAAGAGACCCAGGGTCGTCGCGCGCGGCGTGTGACTCGGTGGCGGACATGCGGGCAATCCTACGGCGCCTCGCCGGCGCTGAGGGCCGCCGACGTCCCCGACGAGCGTGCCGTCGATCACCGCGTCGCGCAGGCGGCGCATCAGCACGCTCGACGAAGGCGAGGTTGTGCAGCGTCAGGACGCGCTGCGCGGTGATCTCGCGCGCCTTCGTCATGTAGCGCAGGTAGCCGCGCGAGTAGCCGATCGCGCACGCCGGGCATGGACAGCCGTCCATGATCGGCTCGTCGCTCGTCTTCCAGCGCGCGGAAGTCAGGTCGACGCGCCAGCGATGCTCGGGTCGGGCGACGAGCGCGACGCCGTGGCGGCCCAGGCGCGTGGGCATCGCGCAGTCGAACGTGTCGATGCCCAGCGCGACGCCGGCGATCAGGTCGTCGATGTCGCCGATCCCGAGCAGGTGCCGCGGGCGATCCTCGGGCAGGACCGCCGTGGCCCACCCCACCACCTCGTACATCTGCGGCTTCTCGGCGCCGAGCGACCCGCCGATCGCGATGCCGTCGCAGCTGCTGGCCGCGACGTGCTCGGCGCTCTCGACGCGGAGCTCGCGGTGGACGCCGCCCTGGACGATCCCGTAGACGAGTTGCCCTTCGGGCCCGTTGGCGTCGTGCCAGTCCAGGCAGCGCTGCAGCCAGCGGTGCGTGCGCTCGGTCGAGCGCGCCGTGTACTCGCGATCGACGTGGAACGGCGTGCACTCGTCGAACACGAGCGCCAGGTCGGAGCCGAGGTTCGCCTGGATCTGCATCGAGGTCTCCGGCGCCATGAACTTCTGCGACCCGTCCAGGTAGGAGCGGTAGCGCACGCCGTCCTCCTCGATCGACAGGATCCGGCCCTGGCGCTCGGGCCCATGGGAGGCGCGGCCCTTGATCTCGTCGGCGACGGTGCCGTGCCCCATCGAGAACACCTGAAAGCCGCCCGAGTCGGTCACGATCGGCCGCTCCCACGCCATGAACCGGTGCAGGCCGCCGAGGCCGGCGATCAGCTCATCGCCGGGATCGAGGTGCAGATGGAACGTGTTCCCGAGCACCATGTCGTACCCGAGCGCGGCGACCTCCGCGGGCAGCAGGCCCTTGACCGTGGCCTTCGTCGCCAGCGGCACGAACGCGGGCGTGCGCACCTCGCCGTGGGCCGTGCGCAGGACTCCTGCGCGCGCCTGCGAGCCCGGGTCGCGGGCGATGATCCTCAGCGAGTCGGCGGCCATCGGCCGCCACTCTATGCGCCTCGCGTGCTCGAACTACGGTCCCGCCTTCATGTTGCACCGGATGACGGAGGCACGCCCGCCCGTCACGATTGGTCCATGCGCACGTTCAGCCTGATCACTCTCGCCGCGACCGCGGCACTCCTCGTCCCCGCCACCGCCGGAGCCGTCGGCCTCCCCAACGGCTACCCGCGGACGATCGCCGGTGCCGGCGTCGCGGACAGCGTCAGCGTCTCGCGCACGCAGGCCGCAATGCAGCTGGTGAGCGGGAACCGCGTCCGCGTGACCGTCTACGCGACGGCGACCGCCTCCCGCACCGGCCGGCGGCTCGTGCTCGCGGTCGCTCGCTGCACCGGCAGCGCGAGCAGCCCGACGTGCCGCGCGGCGGCCCCACCCGCCTCCGCCGGCCCACCCGTCACGCAGGTGCAGCGAACCTTCACGGTCGACCGGCCCACAACCCCTCCCGACGCGCTGCGGATCATGGTCATGGTGACGCGCACGTCATCCGCGCCCGTCCCGCTGTGTTCGGCAGGGACGCGACCGGGCGCCGCCTGCAAGGGGGACAGCCGCTTCGCGCTCGCAGGCGACCTCCTGATGGCGAACGGCACCTGGCGCTACCACCTCGGCACGCGCTTCGGCACTGTCATCACCGCGCCGTCCGGCGTCACCGTCGAGCAGGTGTTCTTCAACAGCCGCACGTACGCCTGGACGGCCACCTCGACGGCGGCGGCGACTGTCGTCACGACGATGGGCTACCCCAACCAGCCTCCGGTCCGCCGCTTCACGGACAAGCTGCAGGCGGGCGTCCGCAAGGCGTTCGACCGCACACCATCGGTCGGCACGGCGTTCGAGACGCGCGCCGGCGTGCGCACGCTGCAGTACCTGTCCTCGCTCGACGGCGCACCGCTGTTCTCGATGCAGGTCCCGGTCCCGCGCTGGAACAACAACGGCTGAGGACGACGCGCGCGGCGGGCGCGACCACGACTGCGATCTCGATCGTCTCGCCGGGGTCGAGGATCCTCACGGGCACGTCGTGCTCGGCGGCCGCGGCGGCGAAGCGCGCTGCCGCATCGGGGACCGGCTTGTAGACGCCGTCGATCTCATAGCCCTCGGCATGGATCGGGATCGCCAGGCGTGCGCCGAGGATCGCGACCGCGATCGCGGCCTGGACCGGGTTGAGCGCGGCGGGCAGCGGGCTGGCAGGGACGCGGTGCGGGAAGCCGACGACGGCGCCGTTGACGGGGACGAGGACCGCGTCGAACGGTCCGTGCCGGAGTGCCATGCGCCACCAGTACCCATGGAACGTCGTGTCGCCGAGGTGCAGCACGCGGACCCCGTCCGCGTCGACGAGCCATGCGACCTGCGGGTCGCCGATGCCGTCGGATGCGGGGAGCGCGGTCAGCGTGAACGGACCGGCCGTCACCGACTCCCATGGCGCGACCCGCCGGCGCTCAAGGCCGGCGGTCGCCAGCTCGTGGTCGGCCTGCGCCAGGGCGAGCTCCTCGAGTGCGCCGCCACCGCCTGCGGGCGGTTCGAGCACCGGCGCTCCGGGCGCGAGCGCCGCGGTGAGCGCCTGCGCATCGGCGTGATCGCGGTGCAGGTGGGTGACCAGCCCCGCGATGGCCCTGCCCGCGCTCGGCGGGACGACCTGCGGCGCGGGCGTTCCCGCAGCCTGCTCGCCGAGCGGCGCGAACACCGCGGCCGCGTCCTGGAGCGGGTCCACCACCACCGTCGCGTCGCCGCTCTCCAGCTCCGCCCCGGCCCAGCCCAGCCATGTCAGTCGCATCGTCCGTCCTCGTATCGGTTGCCGAGACCGGAGTTATACAGAACGATCGTTCGTTCGGTATGCTGGTGCCGTGCCGCGCCGCTCCGCCGCCGATGTCGCCGACAGCCGCGCCTCCGCGGTCGAGGCCGCGATCGACCTCGCCTCGGTGGAAGGGCTCGAGGGCATCACCATCGGGCGGCTCGCCGGTGAGCTCGCCATGAGCAAGAGCGGCCTGATCGGGCGTTTCGGCGACAAGGAGGCGATGCAGCGGGCGGTGCTCGCCGCCGCGGTCGAGCGGTTCACCGATGCGGTCTGGCGCCCGGCCGGCCGGTCAGAGCCGGGGCTGCCGCGGCTCGAGGCGATCATCGACGCGTGGATCGGCCACCTGCGCGACGAAGTGTTCCCCGGAGGATGCTTCGTGACCACCGCGTCCGTCGAGTACGACGCGCGGCCCGGCCCGCTGCACGACGACGTGGCGGCGGCGGTCCGCAGCTGGCTCGGCGTGCTCGAGGCCGAGGCGCGCCGCGCGCGCGACCGCGGCGACCTCCCCGCGGACCGCGACCCCGCCGACGTCGCCTTCGAGCTGCACAGCCTCGCCTCGGGCGGAGGCGTGACCGGCAGGCTGATCGGGGACGGCGCCGCGCTCGACCGGACCCGCGCGGCGATGCGCCGCGCGATCGGCCTGCCGGCGCTCCGCCGCAGCTCAGCCGGCGAGGTCGTCTGACTGCTGCAGGTAGGCGCGCAGCAGCGGGTTGATGACCCGCCAGCGGCCGTGACCGACCTTCTCGATGATCCCGGCGTCGCGCATCTGCTTGAGCAGCCGGTCCCGCACCCCGACGGCCACGTGCTTCGGCGGCGGCTTCCCGGCGGCGACCGCCCGGACCATCGCGAGCGCGTCCTTGTGCATCGCGCGGATGCGCGCGAGCGTCTGATCCATGATCGGCGTGTCCCCCTCCATCGCCGCCTGGTATCCGAGCTCCACCAGGTCGGCCCCGATCGCGTACGTGTCGAGCTGCACGGCGCGCAGGTGGGTCTGCTGTGCGATGCGCATCGTTGCGCGCGGGTGTCCCTCCCCCAGGTCGATCAGGCGCTCGAGTGCGATCTCGTCGACCGTGCAGTCGTCGGCGGCGAAGCGCGCGGTGATTCCATCGCGCCACGCCTCGTCGCTGATCGCAGCCAGGCTGAAGAACCCGCCGAAGCCGCTGAACGCCCGGGTGTTCGGCGCGAACAGGTCGCGCATGATGTGCTCGATGCTGCCGGCGAACAGGTAGCTCACGTCCGTCGTCCTCTGGAAGATCGCCCGCATCCGCTTGGTGACCGCGTCGGGATCGCCGTAGGGGTGACGCTCTCCGGCGACCTCCTGGAACTCGTCGAAGAAGACGACGATGCGCTTGCCGTCGGCCGCGGCGATCCGCTGCGGCAGACCCAGCGCGGCGTCGAGTGCACGCTGGGGATCGCTGCGCGCCGCCCCGGGTGAGAACGCAAGCTCGACCGCGTCGCCGAGCTGGTCCTTCATCTTGATGGCGACGAGCCCCTGAGCCGCGGTCAATGCCCCGCGTCCGACGCGCCGAGCCTGGTGGACGACCTTCGCGCCCGCAGAGCGGTTCTCCACGACGCGGACCGCCATCGTCTCCGCCAGCTCGGCGGCGTCCGCGATCCTGAAGAGGTCCAGTTCCACGGTGTAGTAGCCCTCGCCGCGAAGGGCGGTCAGCGCGGCCTCGCAGACGCTCGTCTTGCCGGTGCGCCTCGGCCCCGCGATCACCAGGTGAGTGCCGGCCTCCATCGCCTGCACGACGGCTTCGACGTCACCAGCTCTCCCGATCAGCTGACTCGCCGGGATCGGGCTGTCGGTGGGGAAGAGATCGGCGCTGCGCTGGCGCATGTCGCGAGTCTACGTGTTTGCGCAGTCTTGCGCAAAGTTTACGCATATCTGAGCAAATCCCCCCGATCCGGGTTTGCGCAATCCCGAGCAACAGTTGCGCAGATCAGCGCAAACGGCCCAGGTCGGTCACTCCGGAACACGCCCTAGGGTGTCCACATGCCCGCGGACGACGATCCGAGCCCGGCCCCCGGGGTCGAGATCCTGTGGCACACAGGGGCGCGCGATGAACTTCGCGCCCTGTTCGCGCTGGCCGAGGACTCGCCAGAGCAACTCGAGCGCCACCTGCAGCTCGGACGCATCCTCGTCGCCATCGAGCGACGATCGATCGTCGGTCACCTGCAGCTCGTCGGCTGCGAGGCCGACGGCGAGATCGAGCTGCGGACCCTGGCCGTCGCCGAGGCCCGTCAACGGCATGGCGTCGGGCGTGCCCTGATCGACCGCGCCGTCGCTGAGTGTCGCGCCGCCGGAGAGCGCACCCTGTTCGTGGCGACGGCCACGGCCGACATCGGTAACCTGCGCTTCTACCAGCGCATGGGCTTCCGCATGTTTCGCGTGGAGCGCGATGCCTTCACGGCGGACGAGGGCTACCCGGTCGGGATCAGGATCGACGGGATCCCGCTGCGAGATCGCGTCTGGTTGACGCTCTCCCTGACCGGCTAGCCGCGGTTGCCGAGGAAGACGGTCGCGAAGTAGATCAGCTGCGACAGTGCGGCGAGCGCGCCCGCGACGTACGTCAGCGCCGCCGACGTCAGGACCTTGCGCACGCCGACGGCCTCGTCCGGATTGGCGATGCCGAGTTGCTTGAGCTGCACCGCGGCACGGCGGGATGCGTCGAACTCGACGGGCAGCGTGACGAACTGGAACAGGACGACCGCGGCGTAGAGGACGACCGCGACGATCACGAGGTTGAACGCGCCGAGGACGACGCCGATCAGCAGCAGGATCGTCCATGTGCTCGAGGCGAACGCGGTGGCCGGCCACAACGCGGATCGCACCGTCATCGGCACGTACGCCTTCGCGTGCTGGATCGCGTGGCCGCACTCGTGGGCGGCGACCGCCGTCGAGCTGATCGTCGCCGCGCCATAGACCGGCTCGGAGAGGTTGACGCTGCGCGTCCGCGGGTCGTAGTGGTCGGTCAGCGCGCCGGCGACGGCGTTGACCGGGACGCTCTGCAGGCCGTTGGCGTCGAGGACGCGGCGCGCGACGTCCGCGCCGGTGAGGCCCGTGTCCTCCGGAACCTGCGACCACTGCTGGAACGTGCTCTTGACCTTGTGCTGCGTCCACAGCCCGATCAGCAGCGGGATGCCGAGGCAGATCGCGTAGAGGCCGAGATTGCTCACGGCGCTACCCGCAGGAAGGGCCGTCCGTGGACACCGCCGCGGGGACCACGCGCTCCCAGACGTCACCGAGCGCGTCGAGCTCCGCCGGGGTCAGGTGATCAAGGAACCGGGCGCGAACGCCGGCGAGGTGGGTGCGGCGTGCGGCGGCGAGCTTCTCGCGGCCGGCATCGGTGAGGCGGGCGTATGCCCCGCGCGCGTCGCTGGGACAAGACTCGCGAACGACGAGCCCTTCCCGCTCGAGACGATCGACGAGCCGCGTGAGGCCGCTGCGGCTGAGCACGACAGACTCGGCGAGGTCGTGCATGCGCATCCGCTCCGATGCGCTGCCGGAGACGTGCAGGAGCACCTCGTACGACGACAACGGCAGGCCGTGTGCCGCCTCGAGCTCTGCATCCAGGGCCTTCGTCAGCGCCGCGTGAGCACGCAGCATCCCGCGCCAGGCGCGGACTTCACGCGGGTCGAGCGACTGGGTCGCATCGGGGCTGGTTGAGACGGTGGCCATGGCGATTCGCGTTCTCTCCGGGGTTCCGCTGGGATCGACGCTAGCAGCGTGATCGGCGCGCTTGCACTCCTATTGTTGCACATGCAATCATCTGATATCGTTGCTTACGCAACTACCTGGGCGTAATTAGGCTCCGACCGACGACGACGAGAGGAAGCGCAGATGCAGCTCGAAGGCCTGCACCACATCACAGCGATAACGGGCGACGCGCAGGCGAACGTCGACTTCTACGCGGGACTGCTCGGGCTGCGCCTGGTGAAGAAGACCGTCAACTTCGATGAGCCGTCCGTCTATCACCTGTACTTCGGCGACGAGACCGGCACGCCCGGCTCGATCCTGACGTTCTTCGAGTTCCCCGGCGCCGCGCCGGGCCGCGCCGGCGACGGGATGGTCCACGCGATCCAGTGGCGCGTCGGCGAGCCGGCGGCGATCGAGTTCTGGGAGCGGCGGCTGCGCGACGGCGGCACCGCCACCGAGCGCGACGGCGACGTCCTCCTGTTCCGCGATCCCGAGGGTCTCACGCACGAGCTGCATGTCGCCGGCGGCGAGGATGCACCGCTCGCGGCGCTGGCGCCGGACGTCCCGGCCGAGCACGCGATCCAGGGATTCCACGGCGTACGCGCCTACGCGTCCGTCCCGGACGACAGCACGCGACGTGCTGGAGGCGCTCGGGTTCCGGCGCGAGGGTGAGCACGGCCACTGGCTGCTGGCCGGCGAGCAGCGCCACGCGCACCTGCTCTACGAGAGTCCGCCGACGGAGCGCCCGCGACAGGGAGGCGGGACGATCCACCACATCGCCTGGTCGGCGGCCGACGACGCCGAGCTCGAGCACTTCCGCCGTGTGGCACATGGCGCCGGGATGCACGCGACGAGCATCATCGACCGCCAGTACTTCCACTCGGTCTACTTCCGTGAGCCGAGCGGCGTGCTGTTCGAGCTGGCCTCGCGCGACATCGGCTTCGACTACGACGAACCCGCCCAGACGCTCGGGGAGGCGCTGAAGCTCCCGCCGCAGTACGAGAGCCGGCGCGCCGAGCTGGAGCCGCGCCTCACCCCGCTCGTGAACCCCCGCGCGACCGTATGACCACGACGCTGCCGGACACGCTCGTCCACCGGATTCGCGAGGCGGACGGGGAGCCGCAGGGCGCGCTCGTGCTGCTGCACGGGCGCGGCGCCGACGAGAACGACCTCGTGCCGTTCCTCGATCTGCTGGACCCCAGACGGCGGCTCGTGGGGATCACGCCCGGAGGCCCGCTGCACCTGCCCCCCGGCGGGCGGCACTGGTACGCGGTACCGCGCGTGGGATACCCGGACCCGCAGAGCTTCGCCGAGACCTACGCGACGCTGACCGCGTTCGTCGACGCCATCCCGGAGGCGACCGGGGTCGGATGGGACCGGATCGTGCTCGGCGGCTTCTCCCAGGGGACGGTGATGTCGTACGCGCTCGGGCTCGGAACGGGGCGCCCCGTTCCGGCGGGGATCGTCGCGATGAGCGGCTTCGTCCCCACCGTGCCCGGCTGGGAGCCCGACCTCGCGAGCCGCGCCGGCCTGCCCGTCTGGATCGCGCACGGCCGCAACGACCCGGTGATCTCCGTCGAGTTCGGGCGCGCCGCGCGCGACCTGCTGACGGCCGGCGGGCTGCAGGTGACCTACCAGGAGAGCGAGGCGGCCCACCACGTCGACCCACGCCAGCTCGCGACGCTGCCGGCCTGGCTGGACGGGGTTCTCAGCCGCTGATCAGCGAGACGCCGGTCATCGCCGCCGGCTGCTCGATGCCCAGCAGCTGCAGGATCGTCGGCGCGACATCGGCCAGGACGCCCCCGTCGCGCAGCTCCAGCCCGCCGGCGGTCACGACGACGGGCACCGGATTCAGCGAGTGGGCGGTGTTCGGCGTGCCATCGTCGTTGAGCATGTGATCGGCGTTGCCGTGGTCGGCGGTGATGACCAGCACGCCGCCGCCGTCCTGCACGGTGCGCACGACGTCCGCCAGGCATGCGTCGACGGTCTCGATCGCGGTCACGGCCGCCGGGATGACGCCCGTGTGGCCGACCATGTCCGGGTTGGCGAAGTTGATGATGCCGAACTGCGGAGCGTCCTGACGCCATCCGGCGATGAAGGCGTCCGCCGCCTCGCGGGCGCTCATCTGCGGCTTGAAGTCGTAGGTCGGCACGTCTCGCGGCGACGGCACCAGCTCGCGCCGCTCGCCGGGTTCGGGCGTCTCCTCGCCGCCACCGAAGAAGTAGGTCACGTGCGGGTACTTCTCGGTCTCCGCGACGTGCAGCTGGCGGCCGCCGGCCTGCGCGATCACGTGCGGGAGCGTGATGCCCGGCCGCGCAGGCGGGAAGGCGACCGGGTACGTCCAGCTCTCCTCGTACTCCGTCAGGCACGCGTACTGCGAGACGACGCCGGCGCCGCCGCGGTCGACGTCCGTGAACGACCGTCGGCGAGCGCGAGCGTGATCTCGCGCATGCGGTCGGGCCGGAAGTTGAAGCCGATCACACTGTCGCCCGAGCGGATCCGCGCCTCCTCGCCGACCGTCGTCGCGGTGATGAACTCGTCGGTCTCCTCGCGCGCGTAGGCGTCGCGCGCAGCGGCCGGAGCGACCGGGACGTGATGCGGCGCGCGGCCGTGGACGAGCATGTCGTAGGCCTGCTGGACGCGGTCCCAGCGCTTGTCGCGATCCATCGCGAAGTAGCGGCCGACGACGGTCCCGATGCGCGCGTTGCCGGCCTGCGTGCACCAGTCCTCGACCTGGGCCAGGTAGCCCTCGCCCCCGGTCGGCGACGTGTCGCGACCGTCGGTGAACGCATGGATCACGAGATCCTTCACGCCGAGGTCGGCCGCCATGCGGATCAGCGCGTGGAGGTGATCCATGCTCGAGTGCACGCCGCCGTCGCTGACGAGGCCGATCAGGTGAACGCGACCGGAGCCGCGCATCGCATCCTGCAGCACCGCGTTCTCGTCGAGCTGACCCTCCTCGACGGCGTCATCGATGCGCGTCAGGTCCTGGCGGATCACCGCGCCCGCGCCGAGGTTCAGGTGCCCGACCTCCGAATTCCCCATCTGGCCATCGGGCAGGCCGACGGCTCGTCCGCACGCCGTGAGCTGCGTGTGCGGGTAACGAGCCCAGAGGTCGTCGAAGACCGGCGTGTCGGCCAGCTCCACGGCGTTGCCCGGCCCCGGCGGCGCGATGCCGAACCCGTCGAGGATCACGAGGACGGCCGACGGCGCCGGCAGGCCGGGGGCGCTCATCAGCGCGCCGCCTCGATGATCGCGGCCAGCGACGCGGGATCCAGCGATGCTCCGCCGACGAGGGCGCCGTCGATGTCGGGCAGCGCGAGCAGCTCCGCGGCGTTGTCGGGCTTGACGCTCCCGCCGTACTGGATGCGGATCGCCTCCGCCGCGGCGCCGTCCATGTCGGCGAGCAGCGCACGCACGAACGCGCAGGCCTCCTGCGCCTGGTCGGGCGTGGCGACCTTCCCCGTCCCGATCGCCCAGATCGGCTCGTAGGCCACGACGACCTCGGGCAGGCGGTCGGCCTGCACGGCGGAGAGCCCGACCTGCACCTGGCGGCGAAGCTTGGCCTCCATCTCCCCCGCCTCGCGCTCGTCCTCGGTCTCGCCGACGCAGAGGATCGGGATCAGGCCCGCCGCGAGCGCAGCGGGCACCTTCTCCGCCAGCGCCTGGTCGGTCTCCGCGAAGTACTGACGGCGCTCGGAGTGGCCGAGCACGACGCCGTGCACGTCCAGGTCGGCGAGCATCGGGGCGCTGACCTCGCCGGTGAACGCGCCCTCGGCGGCCTGGTGCATGTTCTGCGCGAACACCTGCACGCGCGAGCCGCGGGTCGAGTCGACCATCGCCTGGAGCGCGGTGAACGGCACGCAGATCGCGACGTCGACGCCTTCCGACGACGAGACGAGCGGGAGCAGCCCGGAGATGAACATCTCCGCGTCCGCGGTCGTCTTGAACATCTTCCAGTTGCCGGC
This sequence comes from uncultured Solirubrobacteraceae bacterium, assembly GCA_963817295.1. GTDB lineage: Bacteria > Actinomycetota > Thermoleophilia > Solirubrobacterales > Solirubrobacteraceae > F1-60-MAGs163. The sequence continues at coordinate 379,212 of CAWFOF010000008.1, forward strand.
GACGAACGGGGTTCTAGACATTGAGGGCCTCCACGCCCGGGAGGGTCTGGCCTTCGACGAGCTCGAGGGTCGCGCCCCCGCCGGTCGAGAGATGGGTGACGCGGTCCTCGAGACCGAAGATCTTCAGCGCGGCCGCGCTGTCCCCGCCACCGACGACGGTGGTGCCCGGGCAGGCCGCGACGGCCTCGGCGACCGCACGCGTGCCCGCGGCGAACGGCGCGAGCTCGAACGCACCCATCGGGCCGTTCCAGAAGACGCTGCCCGCGCCCGCGATCTCCGCGGCATACGCCTCGGCGGTTCGCGGACCGACGTCGAGGCCCATCCATCCGTCGGGTACGTCGACACCGTCGAGGCTCGGCACGCTGGGCGTCGGCGGCGAAGCGGTCGCCCAGGACGAGGTCGGTGGGCAGCAGCAGCCGCCTGCCGCCGGCCTGCGCGTCGGCCAGCACGCGGCGCGCCGGCTCAAGATCCTCGTCCGAGCACAACGATGCACCGACCGCTGGCCCTGCACCTTCAGGAACGGGAAGCACATCGCCCCGCCGATCAGGACGGCGTCGGCGCGCTCGAGGAACGCCTCGAGGACGCCGATCTTGTCCGTCACCTTCGCGCCGCCGACGATCGCCACCAGCGGGCGCGGCGGGGCGGCCAGGATGCCGGTGATCGTCTTGACCTCGCGCTCGAGCAGCAGCCCGGCGGCGCTCGCGGCGACATGCGCGACGATCCCGACGTTCGAGGCGTGCGCTCGATGGGCGACACCGAAGGCGTCGTCCACGTAGACGTCGGCGAGCCGCCCATAGGCCTCGGCGAGCGCGGGGTCGTTCTTCGTCTCCCCCGCCTCGAAGCGCACGTTCTCGAGCATCAGGACGTCGCCGGGAACGAGGTTCTTCGCAAACGCCTCGACCTGCTCGCCGACGACCGCGGGAGCCAGCGTCACGTCCCAGCCGGTGATCTCGGCCAGGCGGTCGGCGGCGGGGCGCAGCGAGAACGCCGGGTCGACGCCCTTGGGCCGCCCGAGGTGGGCAGCCAGCACGAGCGGGCAGCCGGCGGCGCGCAGACGCTCGAGCGTCGGCAGCGCCGCACGGATGCGGGTGTCGTCGGTCACGTGGCCGGCGTCGTCGAGCGGGACGTTGAAGTCCACCCGCACGAAGACCCGCCTTCCGGCGACGTCGATGTCGTCGAGCGTTCTCACCGATGAGACCAGCTACAGGAGCTTCTGCACGATGTCGACGAGGCGGTTCGAGTAGCCCCACTCGTTGTCGTACCAGCTCACGACCTTCACCAGCGTGTCGTCGAGGACCACGGTGAGGAGGCCGTCGACGATCGAGCTGTGCGGGTCGGTGATGATGTCCGTCGAGACGATCGGATCGGTCGTGAACTTCAGGATCCCCTTCATCGGCCCGTCGGCGGCGGCCTGGAACGCCGCGTTCAGCTCCTCGACGGTCGTGGCGCGCTCGGCCTCGAACGTCAGGTCGACGAGCGATCCGGTGATCACGGGGGCGCGGATCGCGAAGCCGTGCAGCTTGCCGGCCAGCTCCGGCAGGACGAGCGCGACGGCCTTCGCCGCGCCGGTCGACGTCGGGACCAGGTTGACGGCGGCGGCACGCCCGCGGCGCAGGTCGCTGTGCGGTGCGTCCTGCAGCGCCTGGTCGCCGGTGTAGGCGTGGATCGTCGTCATCAGGCCGTGCTTGATGCCGACCGTGTCCTGCGCGACCTTGGCGAACGGCGCGAGGCAGTTCGTCGTGCACGAGGCGTTGGAGATGACGTGGTGGACGTCCTTGTCGTACTCGTCGAAGTTGACGCCCAGGACGAAGCTCTTGTCCTCGCCCTTCGCCGGTGCGGAGATGACGACCTTCTTCGCGCCGCCCGCGATGTGCTTGGACGCGTCCTCGTGCTTGGTGAAGAACCCGGTCGACTCGATGACGACGTCGGCGCCCAGGTCGCCCCAGGGCAGGTTCGCCGGGTCGCGCTCGGCGAGCACCTTGATCTCGTCGCCGTCGATCGCGATGCCGGCGTCGGTCGCCTCGACGGTGCCCGGGTACGGGCCGAGGATCGAGTCGTACTTGAACAGGTGCGCCAGCGTCTTGCTGTCGGTGAGGTCGTTCACCGCGACGATGTCGATGTCGGCGCCTGCGGCCTTTGCGGCGCGCACGACGTTGCGGCCGATGCGGCCGAAGCCGTTGATTCCCACGCGTACGGACATGTGGTGGTCGGTCCTTCCTGAGGGCGGTCTGGGGAGATGCGGGGCGGGCGAGCTGCCGCCCGGCCCCGGCGGCATGCGGAAGGCTACCTACGCCGGGGTGCGGTCGGCATCGCGGTGAACCACGTCCACCACCACCGCATCGGTTGCGGAAAAACGCTGACCCAGGGCTTCGGTGATCGCGACCGACCTGTGCCGCCCGCCGGTGCAGCCGACCGCGATGGTCAGATGCGCCTTCCCCTCGGCGACGTACTGCGGGATCAGGTAGTCCAGCAGCGGCAGCAGCCGCTCGTAGAACGCGTCCAGGTGACCGTCGCGCGCGACGTATTCGACGACACGCGGATCGCGCCCGGTCAGCGGCCGCAGATCCGGCACGTAGTGGGGATTGGGCAGGAAGCGCACGTCGAGCACCATGTCCGCGTCGCGCGCCGGGCCGTTCTTGAAGCCGAAGCTCTCGAAGGTCAGCGCCATCCGCGTCGCGCTGGCGCGCGGCAGCAGCTCGTCGGCGAGCTTGCGGCGCAGGTCGTTCGCCTTCATCCCGGTCGAGTCGACGGTCACGTCGGCGCGCGTGCGCAGCGGCTCGACGAGCCGCCGCTCGGTCTCGATGCCCTCCCTGACGCTGCCGGCCGGACTCAGCGGGTGGCGGCGCCGCGTCTCCTTGTAGCGCGTCAGCAGCGCCTCCTCGTCAGCGTCGAGGAACAGCACGCGGTGGTTGATCCCGGCCGCGTCGAGCTCGTCGAGCACGGCGACCATCTGCGGGAAGTACGCCCCGCCGCGGGCGTCGGAGACGATCGCCGCCTTCTGGACCTTCGAGCCCTCGTGCCGGAACAGGTCTACGAGGCCGCGGATCATCTCGGGCGGCAGGTTGTCGACGCAGAAGTAGCCGGCGTCCTCGAAGACCTCCATCGCGGTCGACTTGCCGGCGCCCGAGACGCCGGTGATGATGACGAGATCCTCGAGGCGGATGTCGGCCGCGGGCTGTGCCGCGTCGTCGGCGCTGGTCATCTCCTGCATCGTCGCAGGTGCCCTGGAGGTCATCGAGGCCAGCGCTCGTCAGGCGAAGGTCGTCGTGACCGGCGAGTGCCTCACGGCGTCGGCCGGCGCAGGAAGGTGTGCACGTCGCGCGCGATCTTCGGCGGCAGGCCCGGCACGCCCTCGAGGTCCTCGCGGCTGGCCGCCAGGACGGCGTCCGGCGACCCGAAGTGCGAGAGCAGCGCCTTCTTGCGCGAGGGCCCGATCCCCGGCAGGCCGTCGAGTGCGGAGACGGTCATCGCGCGGTCGCGGCGCATCCGGTGATGGCCGATCGCGAACCGGTGCGCCTCGTCGCGCACGCGCTGCAGCAGCTGCAGGCCGGCGGTGTCGTGCTGCAGGACGACCGGCGACGTGCTTCCCGGGAGGAACACCTCCTCGATCCGCTTGGCAAGCGACACGACCGCGACGCCGCGCTCGCGAAAGTCCTGCAGCACGTCGAGACCGGCCGAGAGCTGGCCCTTGCCGCCGTCGATCACGACGAGGTTCGGCAGCGCGGCGAACGACTCGTTGAACGACGGGTCGTGCGGCGAGAGCTCGCGCTGGCTCTCCCAGTTGCGGATCCGGCGCGTGAGCACCTCGCGCATCGCGGCGAAGTCGTCGGGCACGCCGTCCTGGAGCGAGCGGATGGTGAACCGCCGGTAGTCGGACTTCTTCGGCGCACCGCCTTCGAAGACCACCATCGAGGCGACCGTGTGCGTGCCCATCAGGTTCGAGATGTCGAAGCACTCGATTCGCAGCGGCAGCGCGTCGAGCCCCAGCTCGGCCTGCAGCTCGTCGAGCGCCTCGACGCGCTGACGGCGGCTGCGCTCGGCCTTCAGCCGCTCCTGGTCCAGCGCGAGCAGCGCGTTGCGCTCGGCCAGCTCGAGGATCCGGCGCTTGTCGCCGCGCTCGGCCGCGCGCACCTCGACCGCGGCGCCGCGGCGCTCGGCGAGCGCCTCGCCGAGCGTCCTGCGCTCGTCGGCGGGGAGCTCCTGCTGGACGATCACCTGCGGCGGGATGCCGTGGCGGTCGGCGTAGTACTGCGCGATGAACTCGAGTGCGACCTCGCCGAGATCGAGCTCGCCGGCGTTCTCGAGGTAGAACGACTGGCGGTCGGAGAGCACGCCGTCGCGCACCTGGAAGACCTGCGCGTTCGCGTCGGTGCCGTCGACGGCGACCGCGATCGCGTCGAGCGTCCCGACGGCCTCGTTCGCGACGCGCTGGCGCTCCAGCAGCGACCGGACCGCGCGCAGGCGGTTGCGCTCCAGCGCCGCGGTCTCGTACTCCTGCGCCTGTGCCGCAGCCCTCATGCGCTCCGCGAGGTCGTGCTCGATCTCCTTGTAGCGCCCGCTGAGGAACGCGATCACGCCGTCGATCGACTCCATGTACTGCTCGCGCGTGACGTAGTCGACGCACGGTGCCCCGCAGCGGTTGATGTGGTAGTCCAGGCACGGCGAGCCGGACCGCCGGCCAGGCTCCTTCCCCGTGCACGAGCGGTACTGGAACACCTTGCCGAGCACGTCGAGCGTCGACCGCGTGCGCTTGGCGTTCGAGTACGGCCCGAAGTAGAGCCGGCTCTTGCGATGGCGCTCACGCGTGAAGTAGACGCGCGGGAACTCCTCGTCCATCGAGATCGCGATGTACGGGTAGCTCTTGTCGTCGCGCAGGCGGATGTTGAACTGCGGCTGGTGGCGCTTGATCAGGTTCTGCTCGGCGAGCAGCGCCTCCGCCTCCGTCGCCAGGAGCAGGAACTCGATCGAATCCGCGAGCCCGACCATCTCCGTCGCGCCGCGCGTCACCGGGTTGCTGAAGTGGCTCGCGACGCGCTTCTTCAATGAGCGCGCCTTGCCGACGTAGATGACCTCGCCCTTGGCGTCGTGGAACAGGTAGACGCCGGGCCCGTCGGGAAGCTGCCTGCGCTGGTCGCGCAGGCGGTTCTCGCGCTCGCTGTCCCCGGTGGAGGCCACGCGATCAGGATACGAACGCGGCCGCGACGCCCCGTTCGCGCAGTAGTGTCCGAAGGCATGAGCACGACGACGACGGCGCTGCGCACATGTCCACTCTGTGAGGCCACCTGCGGCCTTGAGCTGACGATCGAGGACGGTCGCGTCACGCGCGTCAAGGGCGATGCGGACGACGTCTTCAGCAAGGGATTCATCTGCCCCAAGGGCGCCGGGATCAGGGAGCTGCACGAGGACCCCGACCGGCTGCGCACACCCATGCGCCGCACCGCCGACGGCACGTTCGAGGCGGTCTCGTGGGATGAGGCGTTCGCGGAGATCGACGAGCGGCTGAAGGCGATCGACGCCGAGAGCGGCCGGCAGGCGTTCGCGATGTACCTCGGCAACCCGTCGGCGCACTCGGTGGGCGCGCTGCTCTACGGCCGCGTGCTGGCGAAGGCGCTCGGCACGCGCAACATCTATTCGGCGAGCACCGTCGACCAGTACCCCAAGCAGCTCGCCTCGGCTTTGATGTTCGGCACCGGGCTGAGCGTCCCGGTTCCCGACCTCGATCGCACCACGCACCTGCTGGTCCTCGGCGCGGACCCGCTCGTCTCCAACGGCTCGCTGATGACCTCCCCGGACGCGCGCGGGCGGCTGCGCAGGATCAGGGCCCGCGGCGGAAAGCTCGTCGTCGTCGACCCACGCCGCTCGCGCACCGCCCAGGAGGCCGACGAGCACCACTTCATCAGGCCGGGCAGCGACGCGATGCTGCTGCTGGCGATGGTGCACACCCTGTTCGATGAGGGCCTTGCCGCGCCCGGCGAGCACGTCGAGCCGCTGCTGGCCGGCGTCGACGACGTGCGCCGGCTCGCCGCCGACTTCCCGCCGGAGGCCGTGACCGTGGCGACCGGCATCGAGGCGGGCGAGATCCGGCGGATGACGCGTGAGCTGGCCGGCGCCGAACGCGGCGCGGTCTACGGCCGGATCGGCACCACGACGACGACGTTCGGGGCGCTCGCCAGCTGGCTCGTCGACGTGCTCAACGCGTTGACCGGGAACCTCGACCGCGAGGGCGGCGCGATGTTCACGAAGCCCGCCAGCGGGTCGGGCAACACGCAGGGCGAGCCGGGCCGTGGCCGCGGAACCGCCGTTCACCGCTGGCGCTCGCGCGTCAGCGATCGCGGCGAGGTGTTCGGCGAGTTTCCGGTGAACGTCCTCGCCGAGGAGATCGAGACGCCGGGCGACGGGCAGATCCGCGCGCTGTTCACGATCGCCGGCAACCCCGTCCTGTCGACCCCGAACGGCGACCGGCTCGCCGAGGCGCTCGACACGCTCGACCTGATGGTCTGCGTCGACATGTACCTCAACGAGACGACGCGCCACGCGCACGTCATCCTGCCGGTTCCCTCGCAGCTTCAGCGGTCCCACTACGACCTCGCGCTGTACTCGTTCGCGGTGCGCAACGTCGCGAACTACTCGCCGCCGCTGTTCCCGCTCGACGAGGGTGCGCTGGACGAATGGGAGATCCTGCTGCGCCTGACCGGCATCGCCGCGGGCGCCGGGCCGGAGGCGGACGTCGAGGCCCTCGACGCGTTCGTCGCCGGCGAGGCGGTCAAGCGCGCGGTGCGCACCGCCGGATCGAACGTCGCAGGGCGCGACCCCGACGAGCTGCTGGCCGCGCTCGAGCCGCGCCGCGGGCCCGAGCGCATGCTCGACCTGCTGCTGCGGACCGGGCCCTACGGCGAGGGCTTCGGCGCCGATCCCGACGGCCTGACGCTCGCCGCGCTCGAGGTGCAGCCGCACGGCATCGACTTCGGGGCGCTGGAGCCGCGCCTGCCCGAGGTGCTGCGAACCGAGAGCGGGATGATCGAGCTCGCGCCCCAGCTGCTCCAGGACGACGTCCCGCGGCTCCGCGAGGCGCTCGCGCTCACGCACGAGCGCAACGGCGACCTCGTCCTGATCGGCCGCCGTCAGCTGCGCTCGAACAACTCGTGGATGCACAACCTCCCCAAGCTCGTCTCCGGGCCCGAGCGCTGCACGGTGCTCGTCCATCCCGCCGACGCTGCGCGGCTCGGGGTCGTCGACGGCGAAACCGCCGTGCTGTCCTCCGCCAACGGCGAGATCCGGCTGACCGCTCAGGTCACGGAGGACATGATGCCCGGCGTCGTCTCCGTTCCACACGGCTGGGGGCACGACCTCGAGGGGACGGACATGACCGTCGCCCGCGAGCACGCCGGCGTCAACGTCAACCTGCTCGGCGACACCAGCCTGCTCGAGCCGCTGTCGGGGACCGCGGTGCTCAACGGGATCCCCGTTGAGCTGGCGCCGGCATCCGTGGTCGCCGCGGCGGGCTGAACGGCACCGCCGGCCGTCTGCTCACCCCGTGTGGCAGCCCTGGTCGACCGGGCACACGACCGTGAGCTTTCCGCCCGTCTTGAGGAAGTCGGACTTCTGCTGGCGGGCCGCCGGTGTGCTGCGGACGAGCTCGTGGGGATCGTTGCCGGCTCGCGGCGGGACGTTCCCGAGCGGCGCGACGTCGGTGCCGAGCGTGCCGCCGGCGCGGATCGGGCCGCTGTCCCAGATCACGATCGCCGAGCCCTCGGTGAAGTCGCCGGCGGGCGTGATGCCGTAGAGCGGGATCTTGTCGAAGCTGCGGCCGGGGTCGTAGGCCGGCTGGCGGCCCACCGCGCCGATCGTCCGCGCCTCGTTCTCGGCGCTGATCTGCGCGACCTGGTGATCGCCGAGGCCGACGTGCAGCAGCACGCTGTGCAGCGGCGTGTTCGCGGGCGGCCGGCCGGTCATGTGCTGCGCGTATCCGTCGGCCTCGCCGCGATCCCACAGCGTCTGGATCACGGACAGCGTCAGCATCCGGTCCAGGCGGTTCGGATAGGCCGGCACCCAGAACGCGTTGTAGGTGTCGAAGTCGACGCTGCGCGGGAGCAGCAGGCTGTAGTTCATGCCCGGCACGCCGAGCACCGAGCGCTCGAAGTCCGGCGCGATCGCGGTCAGCGCGCCGCCGAAGATCCCGCCCTGGCTGTTGCCGTCGTAGTACAGCGCGGACGTGTCGATCACCGGCGCGCCCGCCGCGTTGTGGAACGCGGCGTTCGTGACGAGCCCCTGCGGATGGGCCATCAGCCTCCCCAGCATCAGGCCGTTGACGAGGCCCTGCTGCAGACGGTCGGCCAGCGTCGAGAAGCCGGAGAAGTCCTTCAGGATCGAGATCGCGTTCGGGACGTCCTCGTCGGCCATGCCGATCTCACGCGTTGCGCAGTAGACGAAGTCGTGCTCGCTCGTCATCGATTGGATGTTCCCCGCCATCACCTCGTCGGGGTCGCCGAGCAGGCCGTGCCCGTAGAGCGCGAGGCGGGCGGGCTGGGTCAGCGCGACCCGCGGGATGACGCAGATGAACTGCGCGTCCATGGTGTTGCCCTTGATGCGCTGAGGGATCCACGCGAACGCCGTCTTCTTCGTCTTCTTGTAGGCGAACCCCGAGCCGGGCGGGCAGCCGGGCTTGTCGAGGTAGCACGGCACCGTCATGGTGCCGATGACCTTGCGGGCGAGCTTGTCGTTCTGCCCGTCCTTGCATCCGTCGGCGTCGCACGGCGCGAAGTCCTGGACGGTGTCGATGCGGTACCTCGGCGCGGAGCCGACGATCTTGCGGTCGACGAGGTTCGTGTCGCCGAGCAGCGCGAACGCGTTGTCGCGGATCGCGAGGATGCGCTCGGTGAGGTTGCGCTCGCTGGCGACGGTGAAGTCCCAGGCGAGGTAGAGCGACTTGCGAGGGATCTTGGCCTTGGCGAGCGTCCGGAAGATCGAGGCGTAGCGCGCGCGGCGCCCGTTCAGTGCGGCGCTGGTCGTCCTGAGGCCGTCGCGCAGCGTGCGGAAGGCCTTGCCGGCCGGGATGATCGAGCCGTTCGCACGGCGCAGGTTGCTCAGGGCGACGATGTAGCGGTGGCCCTCGAGGAGGTTCTTCGCCGGGTGGATCATGAGCAGCTGGTCGCGCGCCCGGGTCGCCCCGGAGTCGAGCTCCGCCCAGACGAGCTGACGCTTGCCGGTCTTGGTGTCGATGACGGCGATCGGCTGGCCGGGATCGAGCGACGTCCGCAGGTCGGTGATCGGGGTGGCGCCCGTCTTCTTCAGGTCCAGGCCGGGGACGTGGGTGAGCATCGCGGTGCCGGGGCTGAAGCCGTCGTTGCGGTTGTACTCCGACGCGGCGATCGGCTTGCCCTGCTTGTTCTTCGGGAGCTGGGCGCTGTTGAGGTTCAGCCGCACTCCTGTGTCCGTCCGCGAATCCTTGACGGTGAAGGCGTTGTTCGGGAACGGCAGCAGGCACTGGCGCGTGTCGAGCGGATCGCAACCGGCTGAATGGGTGGCCTTCGCCGATGCCGCCGGGGCGGTGGCGAGAACCATGGCAACGGCGCCGGCGACGGCGACCAGACTCATCCTGCTCACGTGCGTTCTCCTCTACGACGTCGGCGACCGTGCAATCCGTGCACGACCGCCAGGGGAGCGCGAAGGTACCACGGCGCGCCGGCGCTCCGCGCCGCTTGGGCGGCGGGAGGTCACGCAGCGCCGTAGGGCGCGAGAGCCGACCGAACGGCGTCCGGGATCGGCGTCTTCTTCCACGTCTCCGCGTCGACGAACACGTGGCGCAGCTCACCCTCCACCAGCCGCTCCCCGTCGCGTTCGACGACCAGCGATGTCGTCATCCCCGTGGTCCCGAGCCGCGTGATCGACGCCTCCACCACGATCCGGTCGTCGAAGCGCGCGGAGCCGTGGAATCGTGCGCTCGCCTCAGCGACCACCATGTCGATCCCGTGGTCGGCGATCATCGACGCGTACGACGTCTGGAACGCCGTGCGCCAGAGCTCGGTGATCGTGATGTCGAAGTACGTGAAGTAGTTCGCGTTGAACACGATGTTCTGCGGGTCGCACTCGTTGTAGCGGACCTGCAGCTCGTGGCGGAAGGGCGGCATCGCGTGACAAGTCTGCCGCAACGCTCACCGAGCCAGTGCGCGGGTACGACGTCAGTTGTGGACGGTCACCACGGGGTTCATGACGAGGCCGTGCGTGCGCAGGACGCCGAGCAGCTCGCGGTGCCCGAACGCCTGGCACGCGGAGGCCAGGCCGACACGCCGCGGAGGCTGCTGGAGCAGCGAGTACGCGGCGTAGGCCTGCAGCAGCCCTGTCTGCTTGTAGTTCGAGTTGCCGTGGATGACGCAGTGGGCGCGCCCGAGCGGCCCGGACGCGTACACGGAGTCCAGCGGACGTGTTCACGCGCGGGTTCTCACGCGGCGGCATCCCCGACTGCAGCGACCCGGCGATCTCGCGCCAGCTGCGCCTCCTGCTCGTCGGGCGCGCAGCGGCCGGATCTCCTCCTCGACCATCTGCGTCGTCGCGACCACGCCGTCCATGACGGCACGGTCGAGGACGCCGCCGAGCGACGGTGACCGTTCGCGACGCGCGGGTCGTTCTTGAACCAGACCGGATGCGAGGTGCCGCCCCACGGCACGGTCGAGCGCCGAGCCGTGCTGGCCGGGCACGACGCACTCGCGCGCCGGCGGTGTGTCCCACGCGACGTACTCGTTCTGCGACGAGGTAGTACCAGTCCGCCTTGAGGATCGTGAAGATCGTCTGCGTCGACGCGTACGTCGGGAAGCCCTTCCAGAGCACGAGGATGTCGAGCGTGTCCAGGCCCGGGCGTCTCGAGGCGATGTTCGCCGCGATCTCGCCCGTGGTGTACATCTGCGCGACGCCCGGGGGAGAGCAGCAGCCCGGCTTCGCCGCGAACGACGCGCGCCGAACGCTCCTGGGCGGCCAGCACCCAGTCCTGCTCGCCGGTGGTGTCGAGGTAGTGACAGCCCGGCGGCGAGTGCACGCCTCGACCACCTCGTGCCCGTAGCTGATGAACGGCCCGACCGTGTTGCAGACGACGGACGCGCCGTCGAAGAGCCTCCGTGAGTGACGCGACGTCGTGCGCGGCGTCGACGACCTCGTGGTCGACCGTGTCGACGCCCGGGACGTGGGAGACGACGTCCTGCGTGCGATCGAGATCACGCCCGACGGCCATGAACGGGACCTGCAGCTCGCGCAGGTACTCGCACACCAGGCGGCCGGTGTAACCCGAGGCGCCATAGACGACGACTGGCTTCATGGCGGCGGACACTACGCGGAACCCGACGCGTTGCGAGAACGCGTCACCGGATCAGCCTGACCGGTGGACCACCGGAGCCGGCGGGCGCCGGCGCCGCGTGCAAGCGCCACGATCCGCTGCACGTAGACCTGCGTCTCTGGTATCGGCGGGACGCACCAGCAGGAGGACACGCGACCGGCCCCGCGTTGTAGGCCGCGAGCGCCAGCGGAACTGAGCCGAAGCTGCGCAGGAGATCGTGCATCAGGTGCGCCTGAGCATCGATCGACGACGCGGCGTCCAGCGGGTCGCGCAGCCCGTAGGCGCGCGCCGTCCCCGGCATGAACTGCGCGATGCCGACCGCTCCGGCGCGGCGACCGCGAGCCCGGATCGAAGCCCTGACTCCTGTTCGAGCTGTGCGGCGAGCAGCGCAGCGCCGACGCTCCAGCGCTGCGATGCCGCCCGCAGCGCCGCGCGGTACTGCGCGGGCACGAATGCGGGGACCCCGGAGGCCGCGCGCCGAAGCCCGACCGAGGCGCTGCCGGGGCTGCGTCCGTAACCGAAATGCCAGGGCTCCCACGAGTACCGGCGTACGAAGCCGTACGCGCCGGCGTGCTCGGCGAGCCATCGGTAGGCGCTCGCCGGGCCGAGATCGAGCTCCGTCCCGAGCCTGTGCAGGGAGCGGCCCGGCGGCGCGACCCATTTCGGGTCGGGGTGCGCAGCGAACAGCCGAGCCTGCTCGGTGCTGGACCGGAACGCGCTCACGACGGTCAGCGCGATCGCGTCGCGCCTCGCAGCGGCCGCGAGACGGTCGAAGGCCAGCGCGACGTCCGGGCGCATCGGCTTCCCCTGTCGCAGCGCGAGCGGGCCGGCGTACGTCCCGTCGCCGATCGGCGCGGCGACCGCGGCGATCTGCGCCTCCGCCGCGGCCTGGCCGGCGACGCTCGTCCCGCCCGGAATCGCGATGCGGTCGTGCACCACGACCCGCACCGTGTCGGGAAGCGCTCCCGCGCCGAAGGTGACCGTCGCCTGTCGCGCGCCGTTGCGCCGGGCGGTGCGGCGGGCCACCTCCCCGGCGAGCGCAAGGTAGGCCGCCGGCGCGAGCCGCGCGACGCCGGGTGCGAGCACTCGTGGCCGTGCATCGAGCAGGGCCCGCGCCCCGGCGAGCGCGGCGAGATCCGCCGCCCTCTGGTGAGCGCCGTGTGCGCTGACAGCGGCCGCAAGCCAACCGACGACGACCGCGCCCGCGACGACTGCGAGCAGTCCTCCGAGCATCGCCAGAAGCGCCTGCCCGCGCTCCGCCGGCCCCAGGGCGAGCCACCGGCGCATCGAAGCCGGCCCCACGAGGCCGGCGCGGGCCAGCAGCGACGCTGCCGCGGAGAGCGGAGCCGCGACGTGGACGCGAAGCCCCGCAGCAGCGAGCTCCGCGATCACGAGCTCCGCGAGCGCCGCACGACCGTCGCCCGCATAGGCGACGGCGGCAACCTCCGGCAGCAGATCGTCGAGCGCGCGAGCGCGCGGCCCGGCGACGGACAGCACGACGGCGCCGCGCGCCGCCGCCGCAGCCCGCCGCGCCGCAGCAGCTGCGGCGAGCGGAGGGTCGGGCAGGATCACCCGCACCGCACGCCCGAACGGGGCGGCCGACAGACCGCGCGACGCGAGGGCGGACGCGACTCGGCGCGCCGCGCGGCTCGCCGGCAGCCCCGCCGGCGCGGTGTGACCCACCCCGCGCCAGAGCAGCACGACCGGCGGCCCGTTCCCGCGGACGGTCAGCGCAAGCGCGGCCGCCATCGCCAGTGGCTCCGCATCGGCGGGACGCCCGACGACCGCCAGATCGATGAGCGCGCTCACGCGATGGGCCCGGCGTCGGCGACGGCGTTCGCCCGCAGGTGGACGGCCAGCCCGGGCACCGTCGGACGGAGGCCGAAGCGAAACGCGGACCCGCCGGCCGTCGACGCTGACCGACAGACCTGAGCGCGACCAGCCGGGAAGCGCTGCACGCGCCGCCCGTGCCGGGTCGCGCTCCTGCAGGATCGCCGTCGCGCCGGCGCTCGCAGCGTGGGCCGCGAGCTCCCTGCAGGCGCCTGCGGCCAGGAGCTGGGCCGCGGCCAGAACCGCCACGAGCACGAGCGGAGCAGCTGCAAGCACCTCGATGGTGGCCTGCCCGGCGCAGCGCCTCACGTCGCCGCCTCCGCGCCCGCGACAGTGGCCGTGACCGTCCACAGCGGCGCCGCGCCGACGACCGCGGGAACGACGACGCGCACGACGAGCCGGCCGTCCGCGGCGCGAACCACGCTCAGGCGGCGGCGCACGTGACGTGGAAGCGCGGCCCGCGCGGCCGCCTGCGGGTCGGCGCCGATCACTGCGGCGCGCGCGGCGACGCGCGCCGATGCGCCGGCGAGCCACCACGACTCGCCGGCCACGACGCCCTGCCAGCACGCCAGCACGATGCCGGCCATGACCGGCAGCAGCGCGACGAGCTCGACGCTGGCCTGCCCTCGCTGGTCGTCTCGAACACGCATGCGACGAGGCTGCCTCGTCCGGTGTCACGCGGCTACCGCGGGGATGTTCCGAACCAGCAACAACTCGGGGCCGGCACTCTGAGAAAAGTGCCGGCCCCGGTTACATCGGGAGGAGTGGCGAGGGGGGGATGCGACTCCTCCGGGTGTGACGCCTCACGGAGTCACGAGTTCGCTGCGCGTCGATCAGACGCGCCCACCTCGTCGTCCGTACGCGCCCGACGGGAAGCCGGACAGCAGGACGAGGATCGCGGCCACGATTCCGACGATCGCCGGCAGGCCGAGTGCGACGCACAGCGCGTAGACGAGCGCTGCGACGAGGATGGTGATGATGATTCCGATCACGGGTGTTCTCCTTGCGAGATGTGGGTCGTTGGTCCTCCTGCCGAGAGAGCCTTCCCGCTCGCAGCGGCGCCGAAACCCGCGCGTGCGTCAGACGGCAGCGCTCGCCGACGCGAGCGCGGCGGTCGCCGCGTCACGCGTCGCGCGGATCGGAAACAGCTCGGCCAGTCCCGTGATCTCGAACGTCTTGGCGATGCTCGCGGTGACGTTGACGATCGCCAGATCCCCACCGAGCGGGCGCACGCGCTTGGAGACGCTGATGATGACGCCGAGCGCCGTCGAGTCCAGGAAGCTCGTCTCGGTCAGGTCCAGGACGATCCTCCGCGACCCGCCATCGATCGCCTCGGAGACCTCACGCTTGAGCACCGGTGCGGTGAAGATGTCGATCTCGCCGCGAACCGCGACGACGTCGATGTCGCCCGCGACGCGCTCGCGAGACAGGCTGAAGTCCTCGGTCATCGGATCCTGCACGCTAGCGCCCTCCCTCTCGGGCCCGGGAACGCGATGTCGATGATCAGCTCCTCGGACTGTCGTCGCGGACCTCGACGCCGGTCCACGTCGCAAGCCGCCCGATCACGCCGCGGGCGGACGGGTCGGCGCCGTGCTCGGCGAGCAGCATGGCGCCCGCGGCCTGCAGCGGACCGACCTTCATGCGGATGCCCGGGCACGCGGGTCGACGCGACCTCGAGGCGGCGCCCGAGCAGCAGGCCGGGCGCCTGCGCGGCGACCGCGTCGGCGATCTGCAGCGCCTGCTTCGACGCGATCGACCGGCAGGTCGGCTCGTGCCGCGGCGATGCCGACGACGCGCGCGACGAGCGGGCCGGGCCAGCGGTCCGCATGCCACGGCCAGGCGAAGGCGATCGTCGGGGGCGGCGGGGCGCTGGTCATCACGCTCAGACAGGCGGCGGGGATGAGGAACGTCATGCGGACTTCGGTCGCGCCGTCGACGTTGGCCAGCTCGAGCGACTCGGTGAGTGCCGCCATCATCGGAAGACCGACGCGAAGGCCGGGTGAGTCCGGACGCGGCGCCACGCCACGCCCGTGGTCGCGGACGGTGACGTGCAGCAGCGGCGCCTGGATCCGCGCCTCGATCTGCATGACGCCGGTTGACCGCGTCGTCGTACGCATGGATCACGACGTTGGTGCACGCCTCGCTGACGGCGAGACGCAGGTCACCGAGCGTCTCGGCGTCGAGCGCGAGGACGTCGCCGACGCCGCCGAGAACGTGCCGGACCACGGCCACGTTCTCCGGTCGCGCTGCGAGCGTGAGCTCGACCTCTGCCGGCTGCGATGAGATCTGATCGGGCACGGGCATGTGGCGCGGCACTCCCGCGCCGCTGGGCGGCAGTATCCCACCGGCCGCAGGCGACTGGGCGCTTCGGACCCCACGTTCGCTGTATGCCGCGCACGTCCGTCGTCATGCCCGATCCGCGGGCGCGCAAACGTCCGCCGCGTTACGAACGGCGCGCTACCGTGTCTGAAGCTCCGAGGCACACGGTTCAGTTCCGACAAGGAAGGGAACACCAACGTGATGACGACCTCCAGCGTCATGAGCCGCGCATCCGGGCCGCAAGGGCTGCGCGCGGCGGACGAGCGCACGCTGCTCGAGCGCTGGCACCGCGACGGCGACCGCGCCGCGCGGCCGAGCTGGTCGAGCAGATGCTGCCGTTCGTGCGCCATATCGCACGAGGCTACGTGGGCCGCGGCGAGCCGTTCGACGACCTCGTCCAGGTCGGCTGCGTCGGCCTCGTGAAGGCGATCGACCGCTTCGACCTCGATCGGGGACTGCGCCTGTCGACCTTCGCCGCGCCGAACATCTCCGGTGAGATCAAGCGCCATTTCCGCGACCACGGCTGGTCGATCCGCCCGCCGCGCGACCTGCAGGAGCTGTACGTCAAGGTCAGCGCGGCGACGAGCCGGCTCTCCCTCACCCTCGGCCGCGCTCCGACCGTGGCCGAGCTCGCCGAGGCGCTCGACGCCACCGAGGAGGCAGTGCTCGATGCGATCGAGGCCGGCCGCGGCTACACGGCCGGCTCGCTCGACGCCCCGGTCGAGGAGGGCGCCCCCTCCCCCCTCGACGCCTTGGCGGCGCCGATCACGGCTACGCCCTCGCCGAGGCGCGCGCGACCCTCGACGAGGGGCTGCGCGCGCTTCCCGCGCGTGAGCGGCGCATCGTCCTGCTGCGTTTCGCAGGCGGGCTCACGCAGCGCGAGATCGCCGACGCGGTCGGCGTGTCGCAGATGCACGTCTCGCGCCTGCTGCGCCGCTCGATCGAGACGCTGCGAGACGGCGGGCGAATCGTCGGTTTAGCGCCGGGCCTCGTGGGTACGCCGGAGATACGTACCCACGAACGAAAGAGTCACGATGACCGGCAAGACGACGGACACGATCGGCGGCCGCGCGAAGCAGGCGGCGGGGGCCATCAGCGGGCGACGAGAAGCTGAAGCGCGAAGGCAGGAACGACGAGCGCAAGGGCAAGCTCAAGGGCAAGGTCGACGATGCGGTCGACAAGGCGCAAGGACGCGCTGGACGGCCTGCGCGAGGCAGCGACAAGGCCGAGCGCTGACGCTGCGTCAGTCGGCCGGGAGCCCGATCGCCAGCAGCGCGATGTCGTCCTGAGGCGCGTCGCGCACCCAGTCGAGCACCGCGGCCTCGACGGTGTCGACCAGCTGCTCGCGGGCCGGCGCCCGCGACGCTCGCGGCCGCGGCGCGCAGACGCTCGTCGCCGAAGAGCTCGCCGTCGCGGCGCGCCTCGGGTGCCGCCGTCGGTGTACAGCAGCAGCGCGTCTCCCTGTCCGAGGCCGACCTCGACCTCGCCGAAGCTCGTCTCGTCCAGCACGCCGACGATCGTCCCGGCGATCCGAGGCTCCTCGACCGAGCCATCGGCGCGGACGACGAGCGGGGGCGGATGACCGCCGACCGAGATCAGCGCGGTCGCCGAGCGCCCATCGGGCGCGACGGTCAGGCGCGCGAGCGCCACGGTCACGAACCGTTCCTCGTCGCCCTGTGAGCGCAGCTCGCGATCGAGCGTCGTCAGCAGCTCGGCGGGGCGTGGATCGCCGGCGGCGCGCAACGTGTAGCGGGCGGCGGCCGTGAGCGCCGCCGCCCGCGGGCCCTTCCCGCAGACGTCGGCGACGACCGCCATCCACGCTCCCGGCGACGCGGAAGACGTCGTACAGGTCGCCGCCGACCTCGATCCGCTCGCCCGCGGGGCGGAACCGGGCCGCGGCCTCGAGCGGCGTCATGTCCGGCAGCTTCGGAGGCAGCAGCGCACGCTGCAGCGTCTGCGCGATGTCGTGCTCGAGCTCGTAGAGCCGCGCGTTGTCGAGCGCCAGCGCCGCGTGCGCGCCGAGCTCCGCGGTGAGCGCCATGTCGCCCGCGTCGAACGGCGCCGAGCGCTCGCCGACACGAGTGATCGCCAGGACCCCGAGCGCGCGGCCGCGCGCCGTCAGCGGCACGACGAGCGCCGACCGGTCCTGCGTCGACAGCGGCTGCGGGTCGCCCGCTGCGCAGCGCCTCGGCGATCGGCGACGTCGTCGGCGCGGATCAGGCGTTCGTCCGCCTCGCGCTCGAGCTCCGGATCGCGGGCGGCGGTCGCGACGTGACGGAACGCCGGACCGTCCCCGATCTCGGCGACCTGTGCGAGGTCGCCCAGGTCCGGGACAAGCGCGGCGGCAAGCCGGCGCAGGCGGTCCCGCGATCCGGTGGCATGCTCCATCGACTCGGCGGCCCGCAGGAGGACCGCCTGACGGCCGCGCTCGCGCTCGGCCAGAGCGCGCGCCTCCCCCACGGCACGCTCACGACGCGCGCTCTGCAGCAGCGCGATCCCGACGAGGAACGCGACGAGGGCACCCCCGAATCCGACGATCAGGGCCGTCGACGGATCGGCGCGCTCGGCCGGCGTCACCGACACGAGCCACCTGCGACCGGCGATCGCGACCGAGCGCGTGCTGGCGTCCGTGAGCGGCCGAGAGGGACCGAACACGCGCTGATCCAGTCCGCGGGCCCGGTCGACGACCCGCAGCCCCGTGCCCTGCGGAAGCTGCCTGCGGAGCCGCTGCTCGATCTGCGCCGACTGGATGCTTCCCGTGTACCAGCCGATGACCTGCGCCCGGCGCTCGGCGGCGGTCGCGGGGATCCTGCCGCCGCGGTAGAGCGCGTAGTAGATCGACAGGCCGGCCTGGCGTGAGCGCGCCAGCTCGAGCGGGGCGGTCAGCTGCGGGGTTCCGGTGCCGGCCGCGCGACGCGCCGCATCCGCGCGCCGTGGCTCGGAGAGGATGTCGAAGCCGATCAGCGCAAGGCGCTGCGCGTCGCGCGGGAAGACGAGCGTGACCGGCGCATACCGCGGGCGCTGCGGAGCCCGGCGCACGCCGCCCGACGGGGCGAGCTGCGTGATCGGCCGTCCCAGGCGGGCCTCCGTCGCCGCCCGCTGGGCCTCGGTGCGCAGCGGCTCGAACGCGATGCCGGACAAGATGCCCAGCGCGATGAAGTCCGGCGCTGACGCCGCGAAGCTCTCCGGGCGCAGCCGCCCGCCCGCCGTGACCTGCCCGCTCGCACCGCGGAACGCATCGGCGCTGCCCGCCAACGCGTTGCGCATCGCCTCCGCCGCCTGGCCGGCGAGCCCGGCGCGGCGTTCCTCGAAGCGCTGCTGCTCTCCGTGCCAGATCGCCAGCGCGGCGAGCACTCCAGCGAGGACCGTCACGAGAATCGCCGCTATGGCGATCGCGCGCCGCTGCTGCATCCCCCGAAACCTACTTCACACCACTGACCGGTACTCCCTCCAGACGACGATCAGCGACAGCACCGACGCGGCGATGATGGCTGCGAACGCGAGCCCGCCGGCCGCGGTCGCCGTCATGCGACCCGAGGCGGCGAAGACCAGCACGAGAGCGCCGACGGCGCCATAGCCGAGAACGCGGTAGCCCACCGGGAGGCTCTCGAGGTCGAGCCGGTGGCGGCGATACAGGTAGGCCCCCGCGAACACGATGACCGCGATGAACGCGAGCGACAGGATCCGCGAGATGATGGCGGCGGCGTCCCCGCCGCCGGGCAGGAACTCGACGGCCGCCGCGATCGCCAGGACGATCGCGATGTTGCGCGCGGTGGTCACGCCCACAGCGTACGCGCCGGCGCTAGCGGGTGACGCGCTCCGGGGCCACGATCGGCGCGCTGGAGACGACATCCGCCGGAAGCGTGTCGGGCACCACGATCGAGCCCTCGACCGGCTCGGCCGCAAAGCGGTACCCGACGCCGAAATGCGTGTGGATGTAGCGCCAGTCGGGCGAGGCCTTCTCGAGCTTCTGGCGCAGCTTGCGGACGAACACGTCGACCGAACGGTCGCCGCGAGCCATCGCGTAGCCCCAGACCCGCTGGTAGATCTCCTCGCGCTCGAGGACCCGTCCGTCCGCACCCGACAGCAGCTCGATGAGCTCGAACTCGCGCCTCGTGAGGTCGACCGAGGTTCCTTCGACGAACGCCTGGAAGCGGTCGGACCGGATCTCCAGCTCGCCGGCCTGCATCGGCTGCAGCCTCCGCGCGGGACTCCGTGCGGCGCCTGCGGCGGATGACCGCCTCGACTCGTGCGATCAGCTCTTCGGGGTGGCAGGGCTTCGCCAGCCAGTCGTCTGCGCCCAGGCGCAGACCGCGAACGCGCTGGGCGACCGACGAGCGCCCGCAGACCACGACGCCGAGGCCCGGCAGCGCGTTCGACAGCCGCTCGAGGTACTCCCATGCCTGGGGCCCGAGGACGTTGAGATCGACGATCAGCGCGCTCACGCGCATCGCGACGAGGTCTTCGACGGGCACCGGGCTGGCGAGCGTGCGGTGCTCCCACCCGAGCCGGTCGAGGCGCTTGGTCAGCACCTGGAGGAAGCCGGAATCGGTATCGATGATCGCGACACGCGGCGGGGCGCCGGCGGCGGCATGGG
This sequence comes from uncultured Solirubrobacteraceae bacterium, assembly GCA_963817295.1. Classification (GTDB taxonomy): domain Bacteria; phylum Actinomycetota; class Thermoleophilia; order Solirubrobacterales; family Solirubrobacteraceae; genus F1-60-MAGs163. The sequence continues at coordinate 399,281 of CAWFOF010000008.1, forward strand.
CTCCCTGACGGTCCGTGTCGGGGCGAGCGCTGGTCCAGGAACTCATGACGCTCGGGAGTGTAGGGACCGAGCCGGGCGGCGAAGTCGGGAACGACCACCCGGTTTCACAGCCCGGTTACAAGTGGCCGGATCGGGGCGGCGCGGCTCAGGAGGCGGCCGGAGGCGCTCGTGGCCCTCGAAGCCCGGAACCGTCGGCGTGCTCGTCGACCGGAAACTCGCGGAAGAGCCCGGTCTTGACGAAGATCACCTGCTCGCCCACGCCGACGGCGTTGTCGCCGACGCGCTCGAGCGCACGCGCCACGAGGATCATCATCATCGCCCACTCGCGGCGGTCCTCGTCGTCGCCGATGGTCACGGCGAGTCGGAACACCTCCTTGTTGAGCCGGTTGACCTCACGGTCCTGGCGCGACAGGTCGGCGGCCAGGGCGACGTCACGGCCGGCGAAGGCGAGCTTCGCCTCGACGACCTCGGCGCGCGCGGCGGTGCCCATGTGCAGGACCTTCGAGAGCATCTCCGGCTCGACCGGCGGCTCGTTCCCGACCAGCGGGATCATCTTCGCGATGTTGACGCACTGGTCGCCCATGCGCTCGGCGTGCTTGATCACGTGCAGCAGTGCCGCGACGAGGCGCAGGTCCCCGGCCACCGGCGCCTGCAGTGCGAGCAGGCTGAGGATTCCCTGGTGGACCTCGAGGTACCGGCCGTCGATGCGATCGTCGTCGGCGATGACGAAGGTCGCGAGCTCGACGTCGCGCTCGGCGAGCGCCTCCATGGCCCGGTCGAGGTTCTCCACCACGAGGTCGAGGGCACCGAGCGCCTGGTGCTCGAGCGCTTCGAGCTGGTCGGCGAAGTGCTGGCGCGTGGCTTGACGTTCAGGCATCGTCTCTCCGCTCTACCCGAACTTGCCGGTGACGTAGTCCTCGGTGCGAGGATCGTCGGGGTTGCTGAAGACCTTCTCGGTCGGGTTGTGCTCGACGAGGTCGCCGAGCAGCATGAAGGCCGTCGTGTCGGCGATGCGCGCCGCCTGCTGCATGTTGTGGGTGACGATGATGATCGTGTAGCGCCGCTTGAGCTCGTTGATGAGCTCCTCGATGCGCAGCGTCGCGATCGGGTCGAGCGCCGAGCAGGGCTCGTCCATCAGGATCACGTCGGGCTCGTTCGCGGTCGCGCGCGCGATGCAGAGCCGCTGCTGCTGGCCGCCGGAGAGGCCGATGCCCGGCGCGTTCAGGCGGTCCTTGACCTCGTCCCAGAGCCCGGCGCCGCGCAGCGAGCGCTCGACGACCTCGTCGAGCTTGCCGCGCGCCTTGACGCCCGAGAGCCGCAGACCGGCGGCGACGTTCTCGTAGACCGACATCGTCGGAAACGGGTTCGCCTTCTGGAAGACCATCCCGATGACGCGGCGGACCGCGGTGACGTCGACGTCGGATCCGTAGATGTCGGCACCGTCGAGCAGGATCTCACCCTCGACACGTGCGCCCGGCGTCTCGTCGTGCATGCGGTTGATCGCGCGCAGGACGGTCGACTTGCCGCAACCCGACGGCCCGATCAGCGCCGTCACCCTGTTGGCGGCGAAGTCCAGCGACACGTCCTTCACGGCGTGGTTCTTGCCGTAGAAGATGTTGAGGTCGCGGACCGAGACCGAGTGGCCGGTGTCGTCGACCCCGTCCGCTCGCGACGGCGTCGTCGGGCGTCGCTCGCGCGCGACGGGCCGCGCCACGCTCGGCCGGCCGGCGATCGGCGGTCGCTTCCGCGTCGGGCGCCTCGTGGGACTCCGGGGACTGCTCTGGCTGCTCTGTCGACATGTACTCGCTCACGATCGTGTCACACCTTGCTCCGGCTCTGGATGAATCGGGCGATCAGGCTCAGGACGAGGATGCCCACGACGAGCAGCAGGGCGGCGCCCCAGGCCCGCTGGACCAGCGCGTCCTGGGGTTGCCCGATGTCGTTGAAGATCTGGAGCGGCAGCGCGTTCATCGGCTGCGACGGGTCCGTCGTCGTCCCCTTCTGACCGAACGCGGTGAAGAGCAGCGGCGCCGTCTCGCCCGCTCCGCGCGCGACGGCCAGCAGCGCGCCGGTGAGGATCCCGCCGGCGGCCGTCGGCAGCACGACGCGGAAGATCGACGCGCCACTTCGGCGCGCCGAGCGCGAGCGCCGACTCGCGCAGGAGGTTCGGCACGAGCGTCAGGGCGACCTCGGCGGACTTCGCGACGACCGGCAGCATCAGCAGGCCGATGGCGAGCGAGCCCTTCCAGCCGGCGAATCCGCCGCCGACGACGAGGACGCCGTAGATGAACAGGCCGAAGACGATCGACGGAACGCCGGTCATGACGTCGACGAGGTAGCGGATCAGCCGCGCGAACCAGCTCGTCGCGCCGTACTGGGTGAGCCACACGGCCACGCCGATGCCGATCGGCACGGAGATCACGGTGGCGATCGCGACGATCACGATCGAGCCGACGATCGCACTCTTGATGCCGCCCGGGTCGCCGAGGAAGCTGCCGGTCGGGTCCGTCGTGAAGAAGTCGACGTTCCAGGCCGGCAGGCCCTTGGACACGAGGTAGTAGATGACGAAGAACAGCGGCACGAGCGCGATGCCCGCCGCGATCATCGTCAGGCCGCGCATCGCCCTGTCGACGGCTCGCCGCCGGGGGCTCGGGCGGCGGTCCAGAAGTGCCTGCGTGCTCGTCGCCATGGGTCAGACCGCCCCCAGGTCGATGGTGGGCTCGGGGCGCTGGTGGACGGGCTCGGCGACCGGCGCGCCGGCGTGGCGGCGGCGCTCGGCACGCTCGACGATCCAGCGGGCGACGAAGTTCACGATCAGCGTCAGCACGAACAGCACCAGGCCGCAGGCGATCAGCGCCGCCTTGTGGAGGTTGTTGTTCGCCGCCTCGCCGAACTCGTTGGCGATCACGGCGGCCAGCGTGTACCCCTGCGAGAAGATCGTCTTCCCGATCTGCGGCGCGTTGCCGATCACGAGGACGACGGCGATCGTCTCCCCCAGTGCTCGGCCCAGGCCGAGCATCGAGGCGCCGGCGATGCCGCTCCAGGAGTAGGGCAGCACGCCCATCCGGATCATCTCCCAGCGCGTCGCCCCGAGCGCGAGCGCACCCTCCTTGAGCTCGACCGGAACGGTCGAGATGACCTCGCGCGAGATCGCACTGACGATCGGGAGGATCATGATCGCGAGGATCAGGCCTGCGATGAAGTAGTTCGGCCCGGCGACCGGGCCGCCGACGAAGGGCAGGAACGCGAACGTGTCCGAGAACCACGGTCTCGGCCGGCTTGAGGTGCGGGATCAGGACGAACACGCCCCACAGCCCGTAGACGACCGACGGGACGGCGGCGAGCAGGTCGATCAGGCCGCTGAGCGGCTTCTTGACGCGCGCCGGGGCGAGCTCGACGATGTAGATCGCGACGGCGACGGCGACCGGGACCCCCATCGCCAGCGCCAGCGCCGAGGTGATCATCGTGCCGACGACGAGCGCCCAGGCGCCGTACTGGTTCTTCGCCGGGTTCCAGTCGTTCGTGAAGACGAAGTCGACGATCCCGACCTGCGCGAGCACCGGCCGCGATTCGTCGTACAGCGTGTAGAAGAAGTAGACGAGCAGCGCCAGCACGCTGAACGCGAGTGCGCCCAGCAGCCAGCGCAGGACGCGGTCGGGAAGCCGGGCCGCCAGCGAGCGGTGCAGCGGCGACCCGGGGGTCGTGCTGCTGCTGGCGGCTCCGGCTTCCATGCGACTCGACTGTCTCTTCCTCAGCTCAGCGGTCTAGACCGCAGCACCGTTGCACTGCAGGCCGTCGACCGACTTCTGCGCCTGCGTTGAACGCGGACGGCAGCGGCGCGTAGTAGAGCTGCTTGGCGATCGACTGTCCCTCGCCAAGCGCGAAGCTCGCGAACGTCTGCCGTTCTGTCGCGTGTCTGCTTGCTCTGCCCCGCCTTGCACGCGTCCTGCCACAGGAGCATGTAGGTCGTGCTCGTGATCGGGTAGGCCTTCGGGTTCGGGGAATCGAGCGGATCGAAGGTGTTGTCGGCTTCACCGTCACGCCCTCGCCCGCGGCGCTTGTGGACTCCAGCGTCGGCGCGATGAACGCACCCGACTTGTTCTTCACCGCGGCGGTGTTGAACTTGTTCTGGAGCGCGTAGGCCTCCTCGACGTAGCCGACAGCGCCGTTGTTCTGCTGGACGCACGCCGCGACGCCGTCGTTGCCCTTCGCGCCGGTGCCGCCAGGCCACTTGACCGTCTTGTCGACGCCGATCGTCTTCTCCCACGTCGAGTCGTAGATCGCGACGTAGGTCGTGAAGCCCTTCGTCGTACCCGACGAGTCCGAGCGGTGGCAGGTCGTGATGTCGGTGCTCGGCAGACTGGCACCTGAGTTCAGCGCAGCGATCGCCGGGTCGTTCCACTTGGTGATCTTCCCGGAGAAGATGCCGGCGACCGTCTTGCCGTCAAGCTTCAGTCCGGCTATCGATGCCGGGGACGTTGTAGGAGACCGTGATGGCTCCGAGGACCGTCGGCACCTGGACGGGCGCAGTACCACCGGCCGTCTGGCATCGGCGATCTCAGCCGGCTTCAAGGTCGAATCGTTGCCGCCGAAGTCCACCGTCTTCTGCGTGAACTGCGCGACGCCCGCGCCGGAGCCGACGGCGTTGTAGTTGACCGTCAGGCCGCCTTGCTCTTGAGCTGCGAGGCGAGCTCGTTGTAGAACGGCGCGAGGAACGTCGAGGCGCCGCGCCGGTCAGGGAGCCGCCACCCGCCGAGGTCGAGCCGCCGGAGGTGCCGGTGCTGCTGGAGTCGCTGCTCCCGCACGCGGCGACGCCGAGCGCGAGGGCACCGGCCGCGAACGCGGCCAGAATCGGATACCTCATGTGATCTCCTCTGTGGATGTCATGCGAGTTCGAGGGTCCCACTGCGCCACGGCCAGTCTGTTACCGACTGGTGGCATTTGTGTGAACGCCTTGTGAACGCTCGGGGTCGAATCGGTAACCGAACCCCACGTGGGTATGGATGAATCGCCACTCCGGCAATGCCTGTTCCAGCTTGACGCGGAGCTTGCGGATGTAGACGTCGATGGTGCGGTCGCCGCGCCGAAGCGGAGCTCCCCAGACGCGCTCGTACAGGTCTTCGCGGCGGACGATCCGCCCTTCGCTGCGGGCCAGTTCGGTCAGCAGGCCGAACTCGCGGACCGACAGGCTCAGCGCTCGGCCGCCGGCGATCGCAAGACCCTCTTCGGGGCGGAGCTCGAGCACGCCGATGCGAAGCACGCGGGGCCCGGCTCCGTGGTCAGTGTCTGCGGGCGCTTCCATCGCGGCATCAGCTTCTCCGACGGTCAACCCGCTGGAGTTACCGACCCGTGAAACGGATGTGAACGGTCTGTGAACCTCGTCGAACTTTGGCGCGAGCAGACCTATCGTCCGTCGCTTCATGGCGTTCCTGCGCAGACGACACGACGAGCACCTGCTCGGGCTCATCGAGGAGTCGGGCCGCAACGTCGAACGCGCAGCGCTCCTCCTGCGCGAGGTGATCGTCGACTACCCGGAGCACGCGGAGCTCGCGCGCGAACTCGTCATCTGCGAGCACGAGGGCGACCGGATCACCCACGACATCATCCACCGCCTCGGCGCCGGCCGGGTGGCCGCGCCGTTCGGCTTCGCCGACGGGTATGCGCTGGCGACCGCCCTGGACGACATCGTCGACTACGCGGAGCAGACCGTCGACACGCTCGGGATCTACCGCGTCGAGGCACCGATGGAACAGGCCGCACAGATGGCGGACGTGCTCGTCGGCGCAGCCGAGCAGGTCGCCCAGGCGCTGCGCGCCCTGCGCACGGGCGCGGACGTCGGACCGGCCCTGATCGAGATCCACCGCCTGGAGAACGAGGGCGACCGCCTGAGCCGCGAGGCGCTGGCGGCGCTGTTCACCGGAGGAGTCGACCCGATGGTCGTGATCCGCTGGAAGGACATCTTCACGTCGCTGGAGGCGAGCATCGACGCGTGCGAGCACGTCGCCCACCTGCTCGAGGGCATCGCCCTCAAGCGCGGACGCCACTGACACGCGTCCGCCGAGGGACCACGAACCTGCTGCACGCAGCGGCCGTTTCCGATACAAACACCTCATCGTGATTCGGAGGAGGGTCCCAGCAGCCGTGTCCACGGCTGCGTTCGTCGCTGCCACTGCACTCGCAGGGCCTGCCGCTGCGCAGGAGCAGACGGCCGCTCCGGCGACGACCACCACGCCCGAGGCGCCCGCCTCCACGACGCCCGCACCCGCGACGCCGGCTCCGCCACCGACCGTCTCGGGCCTGCCCGGTGCCACGCAGACGACCGACCTCGGGACGATCGACGTCCAGGTCGCCACGCCGCCCCCGGTCGCACAGAAGAAGAAGAGCGCCGACCAGCAGCGTCGCAACGATGCCGCGAAGTTCCTCAAGGCGGAGCAGAAGGCACTGGCCGAACAGCAGAAGCAGCAGCAGCTGGACGTCGCCAACGCCCCGTTCGCCGGGCTTCCCTCCCCTGACCTGATCCCGCCGGTCACGGGCGTCCCGAACGTCCTGATCGACAGCCTCCGCGTTCCGCCGTTCCTGCTTCCGATCTACCAGGCCGCCGGCGTCGAGTACGGGATCCGCTGGGAGGTTCTCGCCGCGATCAACGAGATCGAGACCGACTACGGGCGCAACCTGAGCGTCAGCACGGCCGGCGCCGTCGGCTGGATGCAGTTCATGCCGGGGACGTGGGAGACCTACGGCGTCGACGCCAACAACGACGGCCGCAAGGACCCCTACAACCCGGTCGACGCGATCTTCGCCGCAGCGCGGTACCTCAAGGCCGCCGGCGGTGACACGAACCTGCAGACGGCGATCTTCGCCTACAACCATGCGCAGTGGTACGTCGACGACGTGCTCGCGCGCGCCGGCAAGCTCGCGGCGCTCCCGTCGGACGTCGTCGGGGCGCTCACCGGCCTGACGATGGGCCGCTTCCCGGTCTCCGGCCCGACGTCGTACGCGAACGGCTTCGATGCGAAGGCGACCGCCGCCACGGCCGACAACGCATCCGTCGCGATCGCCTCGACCGCCGGCCGGCGCTCGATCGACGTCTACGCGCGCGACGGCTCGGCGGCGATCGCCGTCCAGGACGGCCGCGTCGTGCGCATCGGCAGCACCAAGCGCCTCGGGCGCTTCGTCAGCCTGCGCGACGTCTACGGCAACACGTACACCTACGGGCACCTCGAGTCGGTCAACGGGCTGCATGCGGTGCCGCGCACCAGTGCGAAGGCCGACGCCGCCGAAGCCGCCCGCACGCCGGCAAAGGATCCCGCGCCCACGGCGCCCGCCACCGCCGGCAAGCGAGGGCGGCGACGACCTCGGCCCACCGCTCCAAGGCCGGGACGTCGAGCCGGACGGCGCGGCCCAAGGCCGTCAAGGAACGGCTGTTCGCCAACCCCCAGCGCGTCCACGCCTTCCAGGCAGGCGGACAGCGGCAGCTCAAGCAGGCCGCGCCGGTCGCCGCCGCGCCCAAGGCCGTCAGCGACGGCCAGCTCGGCCAGTACCTCGCCAAGCCCTACTCACTGCGCCGTGACCAGGTCGCCCTGCTGCCGCTGAAGCAGGGTTCACGCGTGATCGCCGGCACGATCCTCGGGCGCGTGGGCCCCGCCTCGCTGGCGTGGGACAAGGGCACGGCCGCCGGAGTCGCCGCCGCCCGCCACCTGAAGCTCGCGCGCGCGCCGCACCTGCGCTTCGAGATCCGCCCGTCCGGAACGGGCGCGCCGCGCATCGATCCGACGCCGATCCTCGACGGATGGCACCTGCTCGCCTCGACGAACGTCTACGGCTCCTCGAATCCGCTGCTCGCCGGTTCGGCCGGCGCCGGGAGCGGAGCGACGATCGGGCAGATCCTGCTGATGAGCAAGGAGACGCTCGAGCGACGCGTGCTCGCCGACCCCGCCGTGCAGATCTACCCGTGCGGGCGCACCGACATCCAGGCGGGCGCGATCGACCGGCGCGTGCTCGCCACGCTCGAGTTCCTCGCCGCGAGCGGCCTGCAGCCGACGGTCTCGACGCTCAAGTGCGGCCACAGCTACCTGACGACGAGCGGCAACGTCTCCGAGCACAGCTCCGGGAACGCCGTCGACATCGGCGCGATCAACGGAACGGTCATCACGCCCGCGACGCAGGGCCCGGGCTCGATCACCGACACGACGGTGCGCAAGCTGCTGACGCTGCAGGGGGCGATGAAGCCGCACCAGATCATCACGCTGATGCAGTACGCCGGGATCGACAACACGCTTGCCCTGCGCCGACCACTACGACCACATCCACGTCGGGTTCCAGCCGCTCTACGGCGAGAACATCAAGACCGGCAAGGCGACCGCGACGATCCTCAAGCCCGGGCAGTGGAGCCGGCTCATCGGCCGCATCAGCGCGATCCAGAATCCGACGGTGCCGGTGAAGCCGAGCAAGTATGCGCTGAAGGTGAAGGTCCGGGTGACGTCGCCCTCGAAGGGACGCAGCGGGCGATAGCCCGATGCGATGGAGGGTCCGGCGCAGCCGGACCCGGTTACTGAGGTGGCGGCCGGTTCCTAGGAGGGCGCGAGGACTGACCGGACCGGCTTCGCCGGTCCTCCATCAGGTCGGGCGGAGCCCGACCTGTCCTTTCGAGGGCGACGTCAGACGTCACCGAGCGTGACCGGCACCCGGCCTCGTGCGCCCTGGAGCACCGCCTCGACTGCTCCGACGTGCCGCGGGCGCTCGAGGTCGTACGGGCTGAGGTCGAGGCGCAGCACGCGCCCCGCCGACGCTGCCCGCCGGCGCACGCGCCATGGCCCGGTCGCGCGCTGCAGGCACGACCCGGTTCCCATCGCCAGCGCCCGGACCGACGTCCGCGCCCTGGGCCGGGCCTCCGGGGCGGTAGAGCCGCCGGATCCCGGCCCACCAGGAGAAGCGATTGGGCAGGACGGCGTGCAGCGCGGGCGTGTACGCGAACGCGGGAGCGACGAAGCCCTGCGGCTCCAGGCCGGCGAGACGCAGGATCCGCCACCCGGATTCGACGGCGCGACGGGTCTCGTCGGCGTCCAGGCAGGCGAACTCCGCGTCCGGTGAGCAGGCAGCGCGGAACGGAGCGCGTGCCGTCCAGCCCTGCGGTCGCGAGCAGCGGTCGCGCAGACCGTGCTGGGCGATCGCGTCGCCCTTCCCACGGCGCTCGTCGAGCCACGCGACGAGGGCTTCGCTGCGGTCCCCCAGCGGATGCAGGTCGGGCGCGGGGATGACGAGCAGCGTCACGCGATCGATGCCGTGGTCGTCGAGCCAGTCGCGGATCAGGGCGCAGCGCGTGAACGTCGCCGGCTCGACGTCGTGCAGCGACACCGCGATCTCCTCGCGGCCGCCGCGCGCGCTCATGCGGCGGCGCGCAGCCCGGCGGAGGGCGCCAGGAGGCCCGCGCTGCGTCCGTGCAGAACGCGCAGCGCGGGGCGGTGCTGCGGCTGCACCTCGAGCATCAGCGGGGCGTCGTGCGCCGCGGTGGTCGTGGCGACCCGAGCCCACGGGAGCGTTCCCCCGCCGGGCGCCAGGTGCAGGTCCAGGCGCAGCGGGTCGACCCCGGGCGCGTCGACCTCGCGGCGGCGCGCCCCGAGGTTGTCGTGGACGTGGAACAGGACGACATCGGGCGCGCACTCGGCGGCGAGCACCGCGAGCGAGACGTGCGAAGCGTCGGCGGTCACGTGCAGATGCCCGAGGTCGAGGAGCATTCCCACGCCCGGCAGATCGAGCCGCCGGACGAGGTCGCGCACCGCGATCGGGTCATCGCACAGCCGCCGCGGCCCGGGGAAGACCGGCGCGAGGTTCTCGATCGCGACGATCAGCCCAAGCGTATGCGCCCGCTGGAGGAGGCGGTGGAGAGCGCCTTCCTCGAGCGAGACGCGCTCCCGGACGCGCGCGGCCTCTGCGCCATCTGAGTCCGGGAAGTTCAGTCCGTGGTAGGCGACGCGCTCGGCGCCCGCCTCCGCGGCGTAGTCGAGCATGCCGTCGAAGACGGCATCGCTCTCGGGCGTGCCCGCGCTGAGCGCGTCCGGCGCGTGCAGGACGAGCCGCAGGCCGGTGGGATCGAGCAGCGCGCGCAGAGCGCGCGCGTGGTGGCGGGCGCAGCGGCGATCGGTCAGCATCCGGCCCGCCGGCGTGTGCAGCTGAACCCAGCCGAAGCCGGCCGATGCGTACTCCGCGAGCACGCCTGCCGTCGGCCAAACCTCACGCGGGACGTTGAGGCCCAGGCGCGAACCGATGTCCTTCGACCCGTAACTCATCACAGAGGTCATATTCGACACCTGCACGTTTGCAGGTGTTTTCGGCTTGTGACGACGCGGTGAAGAACCTGGTCTCAAGCATCGCCCTCGAAAGGACGGATCGGGCGAAAGCCCGTCCGATGGAGGATCGGCGAAGCCGCTCCGGTCAGACGGGCATCCACTACCCAGAGCCGGCGAAGCCGGCCTGTCTACGCCGGCACCCGCTCCTCGAACGCCGCCAGCGCCTCGTACGCATCTTCAACCGCACGCTTCGCAGACGTGTGCCGCGCGGTCGACTTCGCCGACTCGTACTTCGTCGCCCACGCCGCGGGGTCGGCCAGCTCGTCCTCCAGCGCCGAGAGCGCGGCCTCCGCGGCCTCGACGGCCTGTTCCAGGCGGCGTTGCTCCTTCTGGCGATTCTTCGAGGGCCCCTTGGGCTGCGGCTCCGCGGCGGCCTTCGGCTGCTGGGCGGGCTGCGCGGCGACCGCCGCCGGCTCGGTCGGGCGCACCGCCATCCCGTCCGGCCGCGCTCCTGCCCGGTCGCGACGGTCCCGCCGATCGGCGGGGGCGGCGGGACCGAGCTCGGCACGATCCCCGCCTCCTTGCGCTCCTCGCGGATGCGCGCGTACTCGGCCCAGCCACCGGTGTACGAGTGCAGCGTGTACTCCTCGACGGCGACCGTGCGCGTCCCGACGGCGTCGAGCAGCGCCCGGTCGTGCGTCACGAGCAGCAGCGACCCCTCGTAGGCCTGCAGCGCGTCCTCGAGCGCCTCGCGGCTCTCGAGGTCCAGGTGGTTCGTCGGCTCGTCGAGGATCAGCACGTTCGCTCCCGCCGCTGACGAGGATCGCGAGCCCCAGGCGCTTGCGCTCGCCACCGCTGAGGCCGTCGAGCGGCTTGTCGACCTCCTCGCCGGAGAACAGGAAGCGCCCGAGCAGCGAACGTGCCTCGTTCGGCGACAGGCCCGTGCGCTTGATCGCCGCCTCGAGCACCGTGCGCGCGCCGCCCCATTCGAGCTCCTCGCCATGCTGGCTGAGGTAGCCGACCTTCACGTTGTGCCCGGTGCGCAGCCGCCCGCCGGCGAGTGGCCGCGCGCCGCCCAGCGAGCTGATGAGCGTCGTCTTGCCCGTGCCGTTGGGACCGACGAGCGAGACGTGCTCGCCGCGCTCGAGCCACAGCTGCGCGTCGTGCAGGAGGGTGCGGCCGGGCACTTCGACGCGCCCATCCTCGAGCTCGAAGACGACGCGGCCCGAGCGCTCGACGGGCTTGAACTGGAAGCCGAGGCCCTTGCCGTCCTTCGGGTCGCGCGTGATCCGCTCGATCTTGTCGAGCTTCTTGAGCCGCGACTGCGCCTGCTTGGCCTTCGTCGCCTTGTAGCGGAAGCGCTCGACGAAGCGCTCCATCCGCTCGATCTCCGCCTGCTGCTTGCTGATCGCCTTGCCGAGCGCCATCTCGCGCGCGGCCTGCTCCTGGCGCCACTTGTGCCACGGGCCGCTGAAGAAGCGCGAGCGGCCGGCTTCGAGTTCCAGCACGCAGGTTCCGACGGCCTCCAGGAACCAGCGGTCGTGAGCGACGAGGATCACGGCCGCATCGAGCGTGACGAGCGTCTGCTCGAGCCATTCGAGCGACTCGATGTCGAGATGGTTCGTCGGCTCGTCGAGCAGCAGCAGGTCGGGCTTGGAGGCGAGCGCGCGCGCCAGCGATCCGCGCGTGAGCTCACCGCCGGAGAAGGTCGAGAGCGGGCGCTGCAGGTCGGCGTCGGTGAAGCCCAGGCCGTGGACGATGCTCGTCACGCCCTCGCGCCATGTGTAGCCGCCGGCCGCCTCGAAACGCGCCTGGACGCCGGCGTAGCGCTCGATCGCGCGCTCGTCGCCGGCCGCCATCGCGGCCTCCAGGCGCCCGAGCTCGGCTTCGAGCTCGAGCGGCTCCTTGCAGCCGCTGAGCACGTAGTCGCTCAGCGACAGCGCGCGCTCGCGCGGCGGCCGCTGGTCGTGCAGCGCGACGCGCACGCCCTTCTCGAAGACGAGCTCCCCGCCGTCGACGCCGGTCTCGCCGGAGAGCATCCGCAGCAGCGTCGTCTTGCCCGCGCCGTTGCGGCCCGCGATCGTCATCCGGTCGCGCCGCTCGAGCTTGAACGACACGCCGCGCAGGAGCGGCTCCCCGGCGATGTCCTTCGAGAGGTCGGAGGCGATCAGGACGGCCACGCCTCCATGCTAGATGGGTCGTTCGCGGCGTCTCAGGCGGCGCATCGCGGCGAGCGCGTCCCGATACGATCGGCTCGACGATGAGATCCCTCCTGACGCGCACGCTGCCGCTGGTCGCACTGGCGGCCTTTTTCATGTCGTCGACGGCGCAGGCCGAGACGACCACGACGATCAAGGTCGGGCCCGCGCCGGGCACGCCGTCGAAGTTCAACAAGGTCTTCGTGACGAAGTTCGGCTCCGCGAAGGCGCAAGAAGGTCCTCGTGCTGATCCCGGGAACCAACGGCGGCGCCGGCAACTTCACGCTCGTCGCGCGCGAGCTCGTCAAGAAGGTCCCGGGGCTGCAGGTGTGGTCGCTCGATCGCCGCGAGCAGGCGCTCGAGGACACCTCGCTGATGGAGCAGGCGTTCAAGGGCACCGCCACGCCGAAGCAGGCGCTGGACTACTACCTGGGCTGGATCGGCGCGAACCCCGAGCCTGCGAGCCACTACCACCCGCTGGCCGCCAAGGACTACGCGTTCATGAAGGACTGGGGCATGAAGGTGAACCTCGAGGACACGCGCCGCGTGGTGCTCGAGGCGCAAGAAGGGCGGCCGCACCGTGATCCTCGGCGGGCACTCGCTCGGCGCCTCGTTCGCGGCCGCCTACGCCGCATGGGACTTCAACGGGACGCCCGGGCTACAAGGACATCGCCGGCATCGTCGCGATCGACGGCGGCCTGCTCGGCAGCTTCGACTCGACCGACACGGCCGCCAAGGCACGCAAGCAGCTCGCCGACCTGGCGCCCGACAAGCAGGGCCCGTGGCTCAATCTGCTCGGCATCCCGGGCTTCGCCTGGACGACCGGCCCGTTCGCGGAGGTCGGCGCGCTCGCCGCGCTGAAGAATCCGAACGACCCGTCGATCCTGCAGGACTTCCCGCTGCTGCCCGCGATCCTCAAGGCGCCGTTCCGGACGACGAACGAAGGGGCCCTCGGGTTCGCGTTCGACGCGACGACGTCGCCGTCGCTGCTGTCGCTGATCCAGGTCCGCGCCGGACAGGTCGCGCCCGGCGCCGAGCCGCGCGGCTGGCAGAACGGCGAGGTCACGCCGATCCAGAACGTCGAGGCCGGCTTCGCACAGGGCCGCGTCAACGGCGTCGACTGGTACTACCCGAGCCGTTTGAACATCGACACGGACGCCGCCAGCCAGATGAACGACAACCCCGCGGCGAAGGTCCTCGGGCTGCGCCTGCGGCACCTCAAGGACGTCAACATCCCCTACTACGCGTTCCAGACCTCGCTGACCGCGTCTCGCAACGGCGTGATCAACGGCGCGAAGAACTTCGCGAAGAAGTCGAAGGTGCCCAGGTCGGGGCTCAGGACGGTCAACGCCGGCAAGACGACGAGCCACCTCGACCCGCTGCTCGCCGCACCCGCGACGAACGACTTCCTCAAGACGGTCGAGCCCTGGCTGAAGGCGATCAGGACGAAGTAGCGGACGGCGGGCCCTGAGGCAGGCCCGCACCCTCACGCTGGAACTCGACGAGGCGCTCGTTCTCGCGCGCGACGCGCGCGGCCGTGCCGTCGTACTCGTGGAACATCGCCTTCAGCCGGCGCAGACCCTCAGGCGGGTGCGCGGCGATCTCGCTCGCGAGCCTCAGCGCGGCCGCCTCGGCCTGCTCGGCCGGCGCGGTGCGGTGCAGCAGGCCCAGCGCGCGCGCCTCCTGCATCTGCACGACGCGTCCGGTGAAGACGAGCTCCTTCGCGCGCGAGAGCCCGATCAGCGGGGCGAGGCGCGCCGGGCCGACGGGCACGCCCAGGCGCGAGCCGGCCCAGGCGAGCTTCAGGTTGTCGCCCCCGACGCGCAGGTCGCTGCCCGCGACGAGCTCGGCGCCCGCCCCGACGCAGTTGCCGACGCAGACGCAGACCACCGGCGCCGGGAAGGCGTCGAGCGCGGTGTAGAGCCGTGCGAACGCCTCCATCCGCGCCACGCCGCCCTGTGCGTCGAGGACCTCCCCAACGTCGGCGCCGGCACAGAACGCGCGCACGCTCGTGGTGGACAGCACCAGCACGCGCAGCTCGGGATCGCCTGCGAGCTCCGTCAGGACGGCGACGAGCTCGGCGATGCTCGCCGAGTCGAGCGCGTTGCGCACCTCAGGGCGATCGAGGCGCACGATCTCGACGCCGTCGCCTTGGCGTTCACGCTGAAGAGCAGGCATGCCGCGAGGTTCTATACGATTCACGGTGATGACCCGCTTCATGGCCGTCGTGCCCACCTCGCTGCTGCTGTTCCTCCTGATGGCGACGGCCGCGTTCGCCGACGCCCAGGAGCCGATCTCGGGTGAGGGCACCTACGGCGAGGCGACCGACAAGGTCGTCACGAACACGGGCTTCATCGTGATCGCGTTCTTCCCGCTGTTCATCCTCTTCATGAGCCTGATCCAGTGGCGCCTGGAGAAGCGCAAGGACGCACGCAAGGCCGCCGCCAAGAAGCTGCACGCGGCGACGGCGAAGGGCTGGGAGACCGGCTGGTAGCAGCGCCGCCGCGCGTCACCGGATCGTCACACCGGGCGACGATCCTGCTGGGAACCTGAAGGCGCATCACGAGTTCCTCCTCGTCGACGGCGCCTCGGCCTCCCCGGGGCGTTGTTCGTTGTGCGGCGAGGTCTTAGGGTCGGAACATGACTGACGATGTGCGGTACGAGCGCGTCGAGCGCGCCGCGGTGCTGACGATCGACCGCCAGGAGCGGCGCAACGCGGTCGACGGGCCGACGGCGGAGAGGCTGCTGGAAGCCTTCCGGGCCTTCGAGGCCGACGACGAGGCACGTGTGCTGGTCGTCACCGGCGCGGGCGGCGTGAGCTTCTGCGCGGGTGCCGACCTGAAGGCGATCGAGTCGTTCGGCCCGCGGCTGACGGCCGCCGAGGGCCCGTTCGGGTTCACGCGCCTGACGCCGTCGAAGCCGACGATCGCGGCGATCGGCGGCTGGTGCCTGGCGGGCGGGCTCGAGCTGGCGCTCTGGTGCGACCTGCGGATCGCCGGCGAGGGCTCGCAGCTCGGCTTTCCCGAACGGCGATGGGGCGTCCCGCTGATCGACGGCGGAACGCAGCGGCTGCCGCGCATCGTGGGCCTGGGCCGCGCGCTCGACCTGATCCTGACGGGCCGGATCATCGACACGGCCGAGGCGCGTGAGATGGGGCTCGTGAACGAGGTCGTCCCGGCCGGGACGCATCTGGAGCGCGCGCTGGAGATGGCCCAGGGCATCGCCTCGTTCCCCCAGGCCACGATGCTGGCGGACCGCCGTGCGGCGCTCGAGGCGCAGGGCCTGCCCCTGGCCGACGGGCTCGCGCTGGAGGCGCAGGCCGGCCCGCAGGTGTTCATGGACGCGGTGGCGGGCGCGGGACGGTTCGCCGGTGGCGAGGGGCGCGGCGGAGCCGGCGCAGGTGTGTGACGTCGCCCTCGAAAGGGGCGACGAGGCTCTGCCTCGTCGCATGGGAGGTTCGGCACCGCCGAACCGGTCACTCAGGGTAGGCTTGCGCCCGCTGGTCCACATGGCCCGGCACGGGGAGAACAGGGAGAGTGCATGACGACGTACTTCGTCACCGGGGCCACGGGCTTCATCGGTCGCAACCTCGTCGAGCGGCTGCTCGAGCGCGGCGACGTGGACGTCCACGTCCTGGTCCGTGAAGGCTCGCAGGAACGCCTCGACGCGCTGATCGAGCGCTGGGACGCGCAGGGACGCGTGCATCCGGTCGTCGGCGACCTCGCGCAGCCCAAGCTCGGGGTCAAGAAGGGCTGGATCACGAAGCACAAGGGCAAGATCGACCACGTCTTCCACCTCGCCGCGATCTACGACATGACCGCCGAGGAGGAGCGCAACGAGGTCCTCAACGTCGGCGGCACGCGCAACCTCGTCGCGCTGGTCAACGAGCTGCAGCCGAAGGTCCTGCACCACACCTCCTCCGTCGCGGCGGCCGGCTCGTTCAAGGGCCTGTTCCGCGAGGACATGTTCGACGAGGGCCAGAAGCTCCCCTCCGCCTACCACCGCACGAAGTTCGAGTCCGAGCGCATCGTGCGCGAGGAGTCGAAGGTGCCGTGGCGCGTCTACCGCCCCGCCGTCGTGATCGGCGACTCGCGCACCGGGGAGATGGACAAGGTCGATGGCCCGTACTACTTCTTCAAGGCGATCCAGCGCGCGCGCGATCTGCTCCCGCAGTGGTTCCCGCTGGCAGGCCCCGAGGTCGGCGACACGAACCTCGTCCCGGTCGACTACGTCGCGGACGCCATGGATGCGATCGCCCACAAGGACGGGCTCGACGGTCAGGCGTTCCACCTCGCCGCGTCGCGCTCCGTCCAGTCGGGCGCCGCGCTGAACGAGTTCGCCAAGGCCGCGCACGCCCCGCAGCTGGCGCTGCGGGTCGACAGCAAGCTGCTCGACGCGCTGCCGAAGGGAACCCTGTCGCTGCTGATGCAGCTGCCCGCGCTGAAGGGCGTGCGCAAGGCGATCCTCGACGACTTCGGGATCCCCGACGAGATCGTCGGCCACATGGGCTTCACCTGCGGGTTCGACACCCGCGACACCGAGCGCGCGCTGGAGGGCACCGGCATCGAGGTGCCCGAGCTGTCCAGCGTACGCCGAGCGCATCTGGGACTACTGGGAGCGCAACCTCGATCCGGATCTGTTCAAGGACCGCTCGCTCGAGGCGGCGATCAACGGCCGCACCGTCGTCATCACCGGCGCCTCCAGCGGCATCGGACGCGCCGCGGCCGTGAAGATCGCCGCGGCCGGCGGCATCCCGCTGCTCGTCGCCCGCGGCTCGGAGAAGCTCGAGGAGGTCAAGGCCGAGATCGAGGCCGCCGGCGGCAGCGCGTACGTCTACACCGCGGACCTCGCGGACATGGACTCGATCGACGCGCTCGTGCAAGCAGATCCTGTCCGAGCACGCTGCCGTCGACATGATCGTCAACAACGCCGGGACGGTCGATCCGCCGCTCGGTCGAGCAGAGCCTCGACCGCTTCCACGATTACGAGCGCACGATGCAGCTGAACTACTTCGGCGCGATCAAGCTCGTGATGGGGCTGATCCCCCACATGAGCGAGCGCCGCTTCGGGCACGTCGTGAACGTCAGCTCGATCGGCGCGCAGACGAACCCGCCGCGCTTCAGCGCCTACGTCGCCTCGAAGGCCGCGCTCGACGCGTGGACGCGCGTCGTCAGCTCCGAGCTGATCGGCAAGAACATCACGTTCACGACGATCCACATGCCACTCGTGCGAACGCCGATGATCGCACCGACGAAGATCTACGACTCGTTCCCGACGATCTCACCGGACGAGGCCGGCGACATGATCTGCGAGGCGATCCGCAAGAAGCCCAAGACGATCAACACGCGTCTCGGGACGTTCGGCGAGGTCAGCTACGCGCTGGCGCCGAAGGCGGTCGACCAGCTCCTGCACGCTGCCTACAAGATCTTCCCGGACTCCGCCGCCGCCAAGGGCGAGAAGGAGCCAAGCGGGAAGGCGAACATGGAGCAGATCGCGATGGCGAACCTGATGAAGGGCGTGCACTGGTAGGCAGTCAGCCCGCGAGACCGAGGCGGTGCGCCACCGCGGCGGCCTCGGTCCGTGAGCGCACGTCGAGCTTGGAGAGGATGCGCGAGACGTGGACGCTCGCCGTCTTCTCGGCCATGAACAGCTCGGCGCCGATCTCGCGGTTCGTTGCGCCGCGGGCGACCAGCGTCAGGACCTGGCGCTCGCGGTTCGTGAGGCCGAACGGGTCAGCTGCGGCCGCCTCGGCCGCAGCGGGAACGTCCGCGTCGGCGCGCATGCCAGCGGCAGCCGCGCGCGCGCCGCAAGACCCTGCGAGCTCGGATCGCAGCCAGACGGCGTCGAGGCGCTCCGCCGTCGCGAGCGCCGTCGCGACGACCTCCGCGGCGTCGTCGCGGCGACCGGCCGCGGCCAGCGCCTCCGCCTGGCGAAGAGCCGCGAGCGCTGCCGGATAGGGACGCCCGAGGGTCTCCCACGCGGTGACCGCCGTCGCGTACGCGGCGGGATCCGCGACGCCCTCCGCGCGGCCGAGCTCCGCTCTCGCGCCGCCAGCCGCGCGCGCTCGACCGGCCGCCAGCCTTCGACGCAGGCGACGACGCGCGTCACGAAGCCTTCGGCGCGAAGCAGCGCGAGACGCTCGGCGTCGTCGTCGCCGAGGTCGCGCGCGCGCTGGGCCGCGTCGGCCTCGACCGTCACGCCCGTCTCGGCGACGCGTGAGATCCGCGACACGTCCTCTGAGCAGAACTCGATCGCGTCGAGCGCATCGTCGATCGCCGCGCGCGCCGCGGCGAGGTTCCCCGCGCGGCGCTCGAGCTCGGCGACGAGCGCGGCCGCCCAGCCGATGAACTGCGGCTCGCGCGAGCCGGTGACGAGCTCGTGGACCAGCGTGAGCGAGGCGCGCGCCTCGTCGTGCAGGCCGCTCGCGAGCGCCATCTCGGCCGAGCGCAGCTCGTGGAGCGCGAGCAGCATCCCCAGGCGGCGACGTCCCGCGGGCGGCATGTGCCCGCGCGCCGCGCGCCACTGACCGACGTCCCATTCGATCTCGGAGAGCGTCATCGTCAGCCAGTCGAGCGAGGGCCCCGGGATCTCGAATGACTCGATGCCCGCGGCGGCGACCTCGAGCGCCTCCTGCGAGCGACCGACGAGGTGCAGCGCGTCCGCGAGGTTCACCGACGCGCTGCAGCCGCTCGGCATCGGACTGCGCGCTCTCCATCGCCTCGCGCAGGCAGGCGGCGCCATCCTCGATGTCGCCACCGGAGATCAGCGCGATCCCGAGCGCGTTCGAGCGCGTCGCTGCGCGGACCGGCGGCGTTCGCGCGTTCCGCGACCGCGATCGCCTGACGCGCGATCGGGACCGTCTCGCCGTAGCGCCCCTGCAGCATCGAGGCCTTGGCCTGCCAGGCGAGCACGCGGGCGTGGTCGGGACTGTCGTTCTCGGCCGGGATCAGCTCGACGGCGCGCGCGATCGTCGCGCGCGCGTCCTCCGCGCGCCCGAGCGACCACTGCGTGCGCGACAGCGCCTCGAGCAGCTCGACGGCGCGGCGCCGGTCCCCGGGGTCGAGCCCGGCATATGCGCTCTCCAGCAGCGCCTCCGCGCGGGTGTAGTCGCCCTCCTTCTGCAGCGCCCGGCCGGCGCGCACGAGCAGGCTCGAAGCGATCGCCTCCGGCGAGCTGCTCGGGGTCGGGCACGCGGGCCCAGAGGTCGAGCGCTCGCTCGAGCTGCGCGGCGGCTTCGCCGTACGCGTGGACGCGCTCCGCGGCCTCCGCAGCGACGACCGAGGCCCGCAGCGCATCGGTCTGGCAGCCGGCCTGAAGGTAGTGGTGGGCGATCCCGGCGGCCATCAGCGCGTCGGCGCCGTCCGTCTCGGCGTGGTGCTCCAGCGTGCGGGCGAGCACCAGGTGCAGCTCGGCGTGCTCGCCCGGCAGCGCGTCGTCGTGCACGACCTCGCGCAGCAGCGCATGCCGGAAGCGGTAGCGACCGCGATCGTCGGCCACGATGATGTGGGCCTCGGCGGCCTCTCGCAGGGCTCCGCGCAACTCGGTCGCGGGCAGCCCGCTGGCGTCCGCGAGGATGTCGTGCGTCAGCAGCCGGCCGGTCGCCAGCAGGCGCAGCAGCTCCTGCGCGGCCGGCGCTGAGCCGCTCGATGCGGACCATCAGCGCATCGCGCAGCGTCGTCGGCAGCGCCGCCTGACCGTCCAGACCGGCGGCGAGCAGCTCCTCGGTGTACGAGCGGATTGCCCTCGCTGCGGTCAAAGAGACGCTCGACGAGCCCGTCGTCGCCGGTGGCCCCGAGAATGTCGGCGAGCTGCTGCGGCCAGTTCGCCGCGCGTCATGCGGGCCAGCTCGATCCGGCGCGCGCGCGAGTCGCGCTCGAGCTCCGCCAGCAGCGGCCGCAGCGGATGGCGGCGATGGAGCTCATCCGACCGATACGTCGGCGACGACGAGCACGCGCTCGTTCCAGAGGCTGCGTGCGAGGAACGTCAGGAACCCCGCGTCGAGCGATCGGCCCAGTGGATGTCCTCGAGCACCAGCGCGAGCGGTGCCGTCGCGACCGAGGCGGTCGGCGAGTGAGAGCAGCGCCTCGAAGAGCCGGGCCTGACCGGGGGTCGCGTCGCTCGGCCTAGGCGGCTCCGGTGCAGCCGGCCGGTCCGCACCGGCGAGCTCGGGCAGCAGCGTCGCCAGCTCCGCACGGGCTCCCGGCGACAGGTCGTCCAGCGCCGGGTCCGCCTCACGCGCCAGCGAGCGCAGGATCGCGACGATCGGCGCGTAGGGCAGCTCCTCGTCCCCCAGCGCGACGCAGTCGCCGAACTCCGTGCGCGCCCCGCTGTCGCGCGCGCGGCCGGCGAATTCCGCGAGCAGCCGCGACTTGCCGACCCCCGACTCACCGGCCAGAAAGACGAGCGACGGGTGCCCCGCGGCCGCGTCGCTCAGCGCGGCGTCGAGCTCGGCGAGCTCTGCCGTGCGGCCGATCAGCCGTGCGCTGCGTCATGCGCGTCGCCATGGACCAAGTATCCCCGCGCGGCGTCGTCGTTGCGCGCTGCGGCGAGGTGGAGGCTGAGATCGCTGTGCATGATGCCTGTCCTTCCGTCTCGTTCGATGTCATTGCGGTCATGGTTGCGCCGGGCGCGCCGGCGCACATCGGGCAAAAGGAGCCGGTTGGGCTCCGTCACCCCTTGAGGGTCTTTCGCACACTCCTACGCGGCGCGCTGGAAGCCGCGGTGCATCGCCCGGCTCCAGATCGATGCGCGCTTCAGCACGTCGGCGTGCTGCGGAGCAGGGCGACGAGATGCGGCCGTCGGCCGGAACGGATCGGCGATCGCCGGCCGCCGGCCAGCGGAGCGCCGCGGCGAGGACGTCGTCGACCTCGGCCACGAGCACGGGGCCCTCCAGCGGCCGCTGCCGTCGAGCGCGGCGAGCCGCGCGAGCCGGCCTCGTCGGCTGCCGTCGCCGGCCGCAGGACGACGCGGTCCTGCATGCGGTCCTTGCGGCGCCGCCGGCTGCTCGCCGCGCAGCTCGCGCTCGCGGTCGATGGCGATCAGCGGTGTCAGGTTGCTCTGCATGGTGTCGCTCCTTGCATCGGGGTCGACATCCATGCTGGACTGCGACGTGCCCGCGCACATCGGGCGAACGCAGTCGATCTGAGGGCTCTCGGCCTCAGTTCCGGCGATCGGGCCTCAGTGGCCTGAGCGTCCCGGAACCGGGCGCAAACCCCGGGTTTGCTGCCTCGCTATCAGATCCTGACTTTGTTGCCAGTTGCACAATCTACGTGCTACCGTCCGTGAAAACCACGAGTCGAGGAGTACCAGGGATGCATTCGGGAGAGCCGGGCCTGCTGCCGCTGTCAGCCACGGACGTCGAGAAGACGCGACTGCCGGTCGAACAGGCGACGATGCTCCCCGGAGCCGCCTTCACGGACCCGGCGGTGCTCGAGTGGGAGATCGAGAACATCTTCCTGAAGAACTGGGTCTGCGCCGGCCACATCGACCAGGTCAGCAAGCGCGGCCAGTACCTGATGGTCGAGCTCGGCGGCGAGAGCGTCTTCGTGATCGCCGACGACGACGGCCTCCCGCGCGCGTTCCACAACAGCTGCCGCCACCGTGGCGCGCGACTCGTCGATGCACCCGAAGGCAGCCCTCCCGCGCCTGCAGTGTCCCTACCACGCGTGGTCCTACGGGTTCGACGGCAGCCTCAAGAGCGCGCCGTTCACCGACGACATCGAGAACTTCGACAAGGCCTGCTTCGGCCTCAAGCCGGTACGGCTCGCGGTCGTCGACGGGCTCGTCCTGCTCGACCTGTCCGGTGAGGCGCCGGCGCCCGCCGAGCACATCGGCGACCTCGCCCCGCTGCTCGCCCGCTACCGCACCGGTGAGCTGAAGCGCGGCGCCCAGGTCGTCTACGACGTCGAGGCGAACTGGAAGGCGATCGCCGAGAACTACAACGAGTGCCTGCACTGCCCCGGCGTGCACCCGGAGCTGAACCGGCTGTCGCACTACCTCTCCGGCGAGGACATCCTCGGCGAGGGCGCGTGGTGCGGCGGTTCGATGACGCTCACCGAGGGTGCCGAGACGATGGCCAAGGACGGCGGCACGACACACGGCCGCCCGCCGATCCGCGGGCTGACCGAGCAGCAGCAGCGCGACGTCCTGTACTTCCTCGTGTTCCCGAACACGCTCGTCTCGCTGCACCCGGACTACGTGATGCTGCACACGATGTGGCCGCAGGCGGCGGGCCGCACGAAGGTCGTCTGCGAGTGGTTCTTCGAGCCCGAGACGATCGGAGATGGACGGCTTCGACCCACAGGACGCCGTCAACTTCTGGGACCAGGTGAACCGCGAGGACTGGGGCGTCTGCCGCATCACGCAGCTCGGCATGCAGTCGAGCGGCTTCGAGCCCGGCCGCTACACGAGCCAGGAGGACCACGTCCACCTGTTCGACGTGATGGTCGCCGACCGCTACCTCGAGGCCCTGCGGCGCCGAGGTCTCGCGATGAGCGCCGTGAACGGCGGCAGCTCGAACGGCGCGTCGGCGACCGCCAGCTCCTACGACGCGATCGTCGTCGGCGGGCGGCCACAACGGCCTCACCGCCGCCGCCTACCTCGCGAAGGCCGGGCTGCGCGTGTGCGTGCTCGAGCGCCGCCACCTGCTCGGCGGCGCCTGCGTCACCGAGGAGCTGTGGCCCGGGCAGCGCGTCTCGCGCGCGTCCTACGTCGTCTCGATGCTGCAGCCGAAGATCGTCGCCGACCTCGAGCTGACCCGCCACGGCTACCACCCGATCCCGCTGAACCCCGAGTTCGCGACGTTCGCGGCCGACGGCTCGCCGATCCTGCTGCCGAACGACGAGCAGGTCACCTACGAGCAGGTTGCGCGCATCTCCAAGAAGGACGCGGACGCGCTCGCGCCGTTCAACGCGCTGTTCGAGAAGGCTGCCGCGTTCCTCAAGCCGCTGATGATGAAGCCGCCGCCCGCCCTGGGCTCCAAGCGCCCGACCGACGTCTTCGAGCTGCTGCGCGAGGCCGGTCGCGCCGCCGGGCATGAGCCGCCGCGACATCGCCGAGGTCTTCAAGCTGATGACGATGTCGGTCGGCGACCTGCTCGACGACTACTTCGAGACCGACGAGCTGAAGGGCGCGCTACGCGTCCAGCGGCGTCGTCGGCGTCTGGGCCGGCCCGTACACCCCGGGCACCGCCTACAACCTGCTGCACCACGCGCTCGGCGAGGTCGACGGCGTCCAGGGCGCCTGGGGTCACGTCAAGGGCGGCATGGGCGCGATCTCCGAGGCGATCGCCTCGCAGCGCACGCGCCGCGGGCGCGACGATCCGCACCGACGCGTCGGTCGCCTCGATCGACGTCTCGGGCGGCCGCGTCAGCGGCGTCACGCTCGAGTCCGGTGAGACGCTGCACGCGCCGATCGTGATGTCCGGCGCGCACCCCAAGCGCACGGTCCTCGACCTCGTCGGAGCCGAGCACTTCCCCGAGCAGGTCGCCGACGACATGCGCCGCTACCGCACGCGCGGAGCGTCGGTGAAGATCAACGCCGTGCTCTCGGAGCCGCCGCACTACGTCAACGCCCCGAAGGACGTCGGCGAGCAGCTCTGGCACGCCAGCGTCGCGATCTGCCCGTCGCTGCAGTACCTCGAGCAGGCCTGGCAGGACGCCCAGCGCGGCATTCCGGCGGCCGGCCCGTACATCGAGGTCGAGGTGCCGACGGCGGTCGACCCGACGCTCACGGACGACGGCACGACGGTGCTGACGATGTTCACGCAGTTCGGCCCGTGGAACGAGGAGGGCTGGCCGGAGGGCTCGCGCGAGGCCTACGCCGAGCGCTGCTTCGCGCTGCTCGGCCAGCACGCGCCGAACGTGCCCGGACGCCGTCCTGCACTACGAGGTGCTGGCTCCGCCGGACCTCGAGCGCATCTTCGGCCTCGACGGCGGCTCGATCTTCCAGGGCGAGCAGGGTCTCGACCAGATGGCGTTCATGCGGCCGACGCCGGAGCTCTCGCGCTACGGCACGCCGGTCGACGGCCTCTACCTGTGCGGCGCCGGAACGCACCCGGGCGGCGGCGTGATCGCCGCATCGGGGCACAACGCGGCTCAGGTCGTGCTGCGCGACGCACGTCGCGAGCGTGCCAAGGCACGCATTCGCCGCCCGCGTGCGGGCGCGAGCTCCTGAACGGCCGTTCAGGACCACGCTCCGAGTCGGCTGGCGGTTCGTGGTTGACAGGAGCATCGCGAGTCGGAGTAGGAATGCGCCACCTTGAACGAGCCTTCAGCACCCGAGGACCCGGAACGCGGCGAGCAGGGCCTTTCGCGCCGCGGGCTGCTGAAGAGTGCGGGCGGCCTGGCGCTGCTCGGCGGCGCGGGCGCGGCGCTCAGCGCGTGCGAGAACACGACGACGCCGGTGGCCGCAGCAGGCGCCGGTGGCGGCGGCAAGGGCATCATGGGCGATCCGACGGCGGGCGGCCCGGTCGACGCGTCGGGCATCCCGCTGTCGCGCCGCGACTACCCCGTCGTGCTGCCGATGCTCGGCGAGCCGATCAAGACGAGCACCAAGCCCGAGACCGGCGGCGAGCTGCAGATCTACAACTACGCCGACTACATCGACCCGGCCGTGATCAAGGCGTTCGGCAAGGCGAATGACGTCAGCGTCCGCGTCACGACGTTCGAGACCCTCGACGAGGCGTTCTCGAAGCTCAGCACCGGGCGCCTGGAGTTCGACGTCATCTTCTCCACGCCGGACCAGCTCTCGCGCCTCGTCGGCCGCAAGCTCGTCCAGCCGCTCAACTACGAGCTGCTGCCCAATCTGCAGAAGAACATCTGGCCCGAGGCGGCCAACCCGTTCTACGACGTCGGGCCGCGCTACTCGATCCCGTACGTCGTCTACACGACGGGGATCGGCTGGCGCAACGACATCGTCGACTACGACCCGTCGAAGATGGACCCGGTCTGGGATGCGATGTGGGCCGCCAAGAAGTACAAGGGCAAGGTCCAGCTGCTGAACGATCCGCGCGAGGCGATCGGCATGGCGATCATGCGCAGCGGCAGCGTCGACCTCAACACCGAGAAGTCCGAGAAGATCGATGCGGCCGTCGCGGCACTCGAGGAGCTCAACCGCGAGGTCAGCGTCAAGGTGCAGATCTCCGCCTACGAGTCGCTTCCGGCGGGCAACATCGTGCTCGGGCAGGTCTGGTCGGGCGACATGCTGGCCGCCGTGATCAGCTACCTGCCCAAGGGGCTGAGCGCCGACGTCATCTCCTACGCCTACCAGGAGGCCGGCGGGCCCGTCTTCAACGACATCATCACCGTCGCCTCCGCGGCCAAGAAGCCGGCGATGGCCCACAAGTTCCTGAACTACATGATGGACAAGAAGGTCGCGATGGACAATTTCGTCAACTACGTCGGCTACCAGCCGCCGCAGAACGAGATCGACGCGAAGGTGCTGATCGACCAGGAGCTGATCCCGAAGGGCCTGGCGACCGCGCTCGTCACGCGTGAGGCGTACGCGAACGGCAACGCCTACCTGACGCTCACCCCCCAAGGCCAGCGGCTCTGGGACCGCGGCTGGGTGAAGTTCCGGGCAGGTTGACGTGACACCGAGGTGGATCTGGCGGGTGCTCGCCGCCCCCGCGCTCGTCTGGCTCACGCTGTTCTTCCTGGTCGCGTTCTACGCGATCGTCAGCGTCGGGCTGGGCAACGTCACGACGCTGTTCGAGCCCGTCCCGCACTGGAACCCGCTCGACTGGAACGTCGGCTACCTGAGCCAGGCGCTGAGCGACGCCGCGCCCGGCGGCACGACGTGGACCGTCTTCATCCGGACCGTCGCCTACGTCGGCATCGCGATGGTCATCTCGCTGATCATCGGCTACCCGGTCGCCTACTACACCGCGCGCTACGCCGGCCGCTCACGCGGCATCGTGCTGCTGCTGCTGGTCCTGCCCTTCTGGATCTCGTACATCATGCGGATGTTCGCGTGGACGAACCTGCTGGCGGGCAACGGCTACGCGTCGCGCGCGCTGAACAGCCTGGGCATCGACACGCTGATGAACAAGCTCGGGGTCATGGACGGCAACGACTGGCTCGGCGGACAGCCCGTCACCGTCGTGCTGGCGCTCGTCTACGGCTATCTGCCGTTCTTCATCCTGCCGCTCTACGCGTCGCTCGATCGCCTCGACCACCGGCTGATCGAGGCCTCGCGCGACCTCGGCGCATCCCCCTTCCAGTCCTTCTGGCGCACCGTGCTGCCCCTGTCGCGGTCGGGGATCCTCGCCGGGATGGTGCTGATCGCGCTGCCGATGACGGGCGACTACTTCACACAGGACCTGATGTCGGGCTCGCCCAACACGAGCATGATCGGCAACACGATCAACAACTACGTCCAGGGCGGCCCGGACAAGTCGCTGGGCGCCGCGCTGACGTTGCTGCTGTCCGCGTTCCTGCTGCTGTTCATGCTCTGGTACCTGCGCACGATGCGCCGTGAGCAGAAGGAGGCGATCGCGTGACCGACACGACGAGCCTCGAGCGCGCGATCGGAGCGGCCCCGAGCAAGGCCAGGCGGCGGCGCTTCCAGTGGCGCGACCCGTGGGGCCATCCGCGCGGGCTCGCGCTCGTCACGTGGCTCTACATCGTCTGGTCGATCGTCCCCGTCACCCTGGCGATCCGCTTCGCGTTCAACGAGGGCCGTTCGCGCACGGCGGCGCAGGGCTGGTCGCTGCGCTGGTTCTGGAAGGACCAGAACCTCAGCGTCTGGCACGATCCGACGCTCTCCTCGGCGCTGCAGCAGAGCCTGACGCTCGCCTTCTTCGCGATGCTGATCGCGACCCCGCTCGGCGTCGGCCTGGCGCTCGGCCTGCAGCGCTGGCGCGGGCCCGGCTCCGGCACCGCGAACGTCATGACGCTGCTGCCGCTCGTGACACCCGAGCTCGTCTTCGCCGTCGGGCTGTTCCTGCTGTTCACGACGGCCTTCAAGTTCCTCGGGCTGGGCACGACGGCGCAGGTGATCGGGCATGTGACCTTCTCGGTCTCGTTCGTGGTGGTGATCGTGCGCGGGCGCCTGGCGACGATCGGCGGCGACCTCGAGGAGGCGGCCGCCGACCTCGGCGCCCCGCCGTGGGACGTCGTCCGCCGCGTGCTGATCCCGCTGCTGATGCCGGCGATCGCCGCCAGCCTGCTGATCGTCTTCGCCCTGTCGATCGACGACTTCGTCGTCAGCCAGTACCTGGCCTCGGGCGCCGACACCACCACCGTCCCGATGCGGATCTACGCGCAGGCCCGCGCGGCCCCGACGCCCGCGCTGAACGCGCTCGCGACGATCATGCTGGCGGTCACCCTGATGGCCCTCGGACTCGCCTACCTCGTCTTCCGCCTGATGACTCGCGGCGAGGGCGGCGGCTCGGCGATCGGGCAGCTCGCCGGCATCGAGGCCGGCGTCGACGCAGGAGGAACGAAATGAGCAGTGGCGACATCCGGCTGACCGGGCTCGTGAAGCACTACGGGCCCGTCGTCGCGGTCAACGGGATCGACCTGCACGTCCCGCCCGGCGAGTTCTTCACGATGCTCGGCCCGTCGGGCTGCGGGAAGACGACGACGCTGCGGATGATCGCCGGCTTCGAGCGCCCCGACGAGGGCGAGATCCTGCTCGACGGGGTCGACATGTCGCGCACCCCGCCGCACAAGCGCGCCGTCAACACGGTCTTCCAGAGCTACGCCCTCTTCCCCCACAAGACGGTGGCCGACAACGTCGGCTTCGGGCTGCGCTACCAGAAGCAGTCCAAGTCCGAGGCCGCCAAGCGCGTGGCGGACGTCATGGCCCTGGTCCGTCTCGAAGGCCTCGAGGACCGCAAGCCCGCGCAGCTCTCCGGCGGCCAGCAGCAGCGCGTCGCGCTGGCCCGCGCGCTGGTCCTCTCCCCGCCCGTGCTGCTGCTCGACGAGCCGCTCGGCGCCCTCGACGCCCGCCTGCGGGTCGATCTCCAGGTCGAGCTCAAGCGCATCCAGGAGCAGCTCGGCATCACGTTCATCTACGTCACGCACGATCAGGACGAGGCGCTGACGATGAGCGACCGCGTCGCCGTGATGCGCGGCGGCCAGATCGAGCAGTGTGCGGCCCCTCAGGAGCTCTACGAGGAGCCCACGACGGCGTTCGTCGCCAACTTCCTCGGGGCGGCGAACCTGATCCCGGTCACGGCGTCCGGCGACGGCAAGACCACGTCGCTGACACTCGGGCGGTTCTCCCTGCGGACCGAGGACGAGGGCGACGTGCGCGGCGAGGCGATGGCGATGATCCGCCCCGAGTACGTGCGGATCGAGCCGCAGGGCACCGAGGGCGAGAACTGCATCCCCGGGATGGTCGAGGAGGTCGTCTACCTGGGATTCCACCAGGACGTGCGCGTGCGCCTGGCGACCGGCGCCCTGCTGCGCGGCGACGTTCCCAACGACGGCGACGCCCCCGAATACGAGTCCGGCGACCCCGTCAGCGTGCACCTGCGGCCCAAGCACCTGCGCGTCCTGCACCCGGACTCGGAGGTCGTTCCCGGCGCCGCGCCGTCAGAGGACGACGCAGCGCCCGCACCGGCACA
The DNA here is from genome assembly GCA_963817295.1 of uncultured Solirubrobacteraceae bacterium. Lineage (GTDB taxonomy): Bacteria > Actinomycetota > Thermoleophilia > Solirubrobacterales > Solirubrobacteraceae > F1-60-MAGs163. The sequence goes on from CAWFOF010000008.1 coordinate 428,338, forward strand.
GACCCCGTGAGCCGCGTCGCGGGAGGGAGCCGCGCGCGACCCGATACGCGCCGCGAGGAGCTGCTCGAGGCGACGCGCCTCGTCATCCAGCGCACCGGACTGGCGAGCGCCACCGTCGGCGAGATCACGCGTGAGGCCGGCGCAAGCCTGGGCCTCCTGAACTACCACTTCCCCTCCAAGGACGACGTCGTCGCCGAGGCGTTCGCGGAGATGATCACCGAGGAGCTCGCCGAGCTTCAGGAGATCTCGCGCCTGCACGAGCGCCCAGCCGAGCGGCTCGTCGCGTTCCTCGACCAGTTCGACTGGGCGGGCGAGGCGGGATGGCGCCTCTGGATCGACGGCTGGGGCCAGAGCGTCCACGTCGACGCGCTGCGCGGGACGCTCGCGCGGTTCGCGCGCGGCTGGCGCGCCGTCCTGGTCCAGGTGATCGAGGATGGCGTCGAGCAGGGCACGTGGCAGTGCGCCGACCCGGTCGACACGGCCGGCCGCCTGGTCGCGGCGCTCGACGGGATCGGGCTTCACGTCACCCTGCACATCGACCACGTCGATCCCGCCATGGCCGAGCAGTGGGCGCGGCGGCTCGTGGAATTCGAGCTCGGAGTGACGCTGCCGGCTCGCCCACGGCCCGCGACCCCGCGCCACTCCGGCCGCATCCGCGAGTCGCGCGTCGCCGTGCGGGTCGGCGACCTCGACGCGGCCGGACACGTCCTGGCCGCGACGCACCTGGCCTACCTCGACGAGGGCCGCCATGCGTGGCTCGCAGAGCAGTTCGGACCGGTCGGCGTCCCCGACACGACGCTCGCGCAGCTGACGCTCGACGTCCACCGTTCGCTCAGCCGCAGCGACGAGGCGGTGCTCGTGCGCTGTGGCCTCGACCGCGTGGGCCGCACGACGATCCGCACGCGCGAGACGATCACGACCGTGGCCGGGGCGCCGATCCTGACGGCCGAGGTGACGATCGTCGCGCGTGACGCGAACACCGGCCGGCCGCGAGCCCTGAGCACCGAGGAGCGCGAGGCGGTCGCGCGGTGAGGCTAGCCGTTCTCAGCGACGCCCAGGTCGGTCGCGAGCGCCGCCCAGATCTCGCTCCGCGCGCGTTCGACGGGCACGCGCGGATCCTCGATCAGCGCGCGCAGGCCGTAGCCGTCGATCAGCGCGAGCAGCCGGTCGACGACGCGGTCCAGGCGCCGGCGACGAACTCGCCGGCGGCGATCCCCGCCTCGATCTCCAGGGCGAACCACTCGTGCATGCGCGCGTAGAGCTTCGCGGCCGTCGGGCGCAGCTCCGGATGGCGCGAGGCACGCAGCCACAGCTCCACCCACAGCAGCCAGTCGTCGCGCAGATCGCCGCCGAGCGGCAGGCACTGATCGATCATCTCGCGCAGGCGCTCGGACGAGCGTGAGCCGGTCGTCCCCCGCCCTCGTGCGCAGCATCCCGGCGCGCTCGTAGGAGTGCTCGAGCGCCTCGGCCAGGAGCGCCTCGCGCGATTCGAAGTGGTAGTGCACGAGCGACGCGGAGACGCCGGCGTCCATCGCGATCCGCGCGATCCGCACGTCGTCGATGCCCTCGCTCGCGATCCGCTTGACCGCCGCGTCGAGCATGCGCTGCCGCGCGGCGGGCACCACCGCTCCCTGACCCTCCGCCGTCTGTCCCGTGCGCTCTGCGACGGACATCACCCTACCCGCCAACCGAGGTTCCCATGAGTGCCGATTCGCTGACCCCCGAGCAGTCCGAGCTGCAGGCGCGCGCCCGCGGCTTCGTGGACGAGATCCTGATCCCGCTCGAGGAGAAGGCCGAGCGGCTCGGAGGCGCGATCCCGGACGAGGACGTCGCGCTGATCAGGCGCGAGGCGCTCGACCGGCGTCTCAGCGGCGGCCTGCACCGCGCCGAGCACGGTGGGCAGAGCTGGTCGCACGTCGAGTGGTTCCTCGTCGAGGAGCAGTTCGGCCGTTCGACGAACGCGCTGTCCTGGTTCGTCCCGATGGCCTACAACGTGCTCGCCCACGGCAGCGACGAGCAGATCGAGCGCTACCTGCTCCCCGGCCTGCGTGGCGAGACGCACGACGCCTACGCCGTCACCGAGGAGCATGCGGGCTCGGATCCCGTCCGGGATCCGCACCACCGCGACGCGGACGGACGCCGGCTGGCGGATCGACGGCGAGAAGTGGTTCGTGACCTACGGCGACGTCGCCAGCGTCTACATCGTGATGGCCAACGCGCTGGTCGACGGCGAGCAGCTCGGCACGCTGTTCCTGATCGACCGCGACACGCCGGGCATCGAGGTCGTCGACGACCCGCCGTTCACGCACAACTACCCGCACGGGCATCCGACGATCCGCTTCAATGGCGTCGAGATCGGCGAGGACGCGATCATCGGCGGGCTCGGCGGCGGCGACGAGCTGCAGCGCCGCTGGTTCACCGAGGAGCGGCTCGGGATCGCCGCCCGCTGCGGCGGCGCGATGTGGCGGCTGCTCGAGGAGACGACCGCCTGGGCGATCCAGCGCGAGCAGGGTGGCGCCCGGCTCATCGACCATCAGGGCGTGGCGTTCCCGCTCGCCGACTCGGCAGCCGACGCGGCCGCCGGGCGGCTGCTCGCCCTCGAGGTCGCGCGGCTGCTACGACGCGGGCGCCGACCCGAAGCTCGTGCATGCGAAGGCCTCGATGGCGAAGCTGTTCTGCAGCGAGGCGGCCAATCGCTGCGCCGACCGCTGCCTGCAGGCATTCGGCGGCCGCGGGTACATGCGCACGAACGTCGCGGAGCGCTTCTGGCGCGAGCTGCGCGTCGACCGCATCTGGGAGGGCACGAGCGAGGTCCAGCGGATCATCATCGCCCGCTCGCTCGAGCGCCGCGGCGTGGAGTCCGTTCTGCACTCGTGATGCCCCTCGGTCGACTGCTGCGCCCCGCTTCGATCGCCGTCGTCGGTGCGACCGATCGTCCCGGCTCGTACGGCGGGGAGGCGCTGCTGAATCTGCAGCGACTGGGCTACCCGGGCCGCGTCTACGCCGTCAATCCGCGGCGTGAGCGCGCCCACGGGCTGGAATGCCACCCGTCGCTGGCCTCGCTGCCGGAGGTCCCCGATGCCGTGGTCGTCGCGATCCCGGCCGCCGACGTCGCACCGGTGATCGACGAGGCCGGGGCGCTGGGCTGCGGGGGAGCCGTCGTCTTTGCGGCGGGGTTCGCGGAGTCCGCCGCGGGCGTGGTGCTTCAGGACGACCTGGTCGCCGCCGCCGCGCGTCACGCCCTCCCGGTCTGCGGACCGAACGGCAACGGCATCGTCTGCCTGCCGGCGCGTGCCGCGCTCTGGGGCGACATGGTCGCGCCGCGCGAGCCCGGCGCGGTCGCACTGGTCTCCCAGAGCGGCAACGTCGCCGTCAACGCGCTCGCGTCGCGCCGCGGCCTGCGGCTGCACACCGTCGTCTCCTGCGGGAACCAGGCGGTGCTCGGAGCCGAGGACTACCTCGAGGCGCTGGCGCAGGCCGACGGCGTGCGCTCGGTCGCGCTGTACCTGGAGGACGATGGCGACGGCGAGCGCTGGTGCGCGGCGCTCGAGCGCTGCGCGAGCGCCGGCGTCGGCGTCGCGCTGCTGAAGGCCGGGTCCTCGGCGGCGGGCGCGGCCGCGGCCCAGGCCCACACCGGCGCCGTGGCCGGCGACCAGCGCGTCTTCCGGGCGCTCGTGGAGGAGGCGGGCGCCGCGTGGGCGCGCGATCCGCACGAGCTGCTCGAGCTCGCGAAGGCGCTGGCCGTCGAGCGCCGTCCGGTGCGTGCGCCGGGCGTCGCCGTGATGACCTGCTCCGGAGGCGACTCGAGCGTCGCCGCGGACCTCGCCCAGGAGGCCGGGCTGCCGCTGCCGGAGCTGTCGTCCGTGACGCTCGACGAGCTGACCGCGCTGCTCCCCGGGGCGGCGACGGCCGGCAACCCGCTCGACTACACCTCACTGCTCTGGGAGGAGCCGGACGCCCTGCAGGCGCTCGTCATGGCGCTCGGGCGCGACCCCGCGATCGGTCGCGTGCTCGTGCTCTACGACGAGCCCGCGGACATGGACGAGGACGCCGCCGCGTCGTGGGCCGTCGTGCTGGGCGCAGTGCGCGCGGCTGCGGCCGCGAGCGAGACGCCGGTCGTCGTCTCGTCCACGCTCCCGGAGCTGCTCGCGGATGCCTCCGCCGCGAGCCTGATCGCCGACGGGATCCCGGCGATCGCGGGCCTGCACACCGGGATCAGGGTCGCTCAGGCCCTCGGTGCGCCGGCCGGCGTCGCGCAACGGCTCGCCGCGATCGGGATGGCCGCTGCGATCGCCGGCGCCGCGGACGGGCAGGGCGCGTGGCTCGCCGAGCACGAGGCGAAGCTCCTGCTCGGCCGCGCCGGCATCGCGGTGCCGGAAGGTCGGCTCGCCGAGGACGCCGACGATGCGGCCGCGGCGCAGCGCGAGCTCGGCGGCCCCGTGGCGATGAAGCTGACGAGCCGCGACCTGCGCCACAAGAGCGAGATCGGCGCGTACGAGCTCGGGGTGGAGACGCAGGCCGGCGCCCGAGCCGCATTCGAGCGCCTGCGAGCCCTCGACGCGGTCGCCGGAGCGCAGGTGCTCGTCGAGCGCATGGCACAGCCGGGCGTCGAGCTGATCGTCTCCGCCCGCGCCGACGCCGTCGTTCCCGCGCTCGTCGTCGGGCTCGGCGGCGTCTGGACCGAGGCGCTCGCCGACGTGGCCGTGATCCCGCTGCCGGCGAGCCCCGAGCGCGTCGAGCGAGCGCTGCGCGACCTCCGCGGCGCATCGCTGCTGACCGGCGGCCGCGGCCGGCCGGCGCTCGACGTCGGCGCCGCCGCGCGGCTGGCGGCGGCCGTCGGAGAGCTGCTGCTGAGCGAGGGCCTCGCGTTGATCGAGCTGAACCCCGTGATCGTCGGCGTCGCCGGCGCCATCGCAGTGGACGCCCTCGTCGTCCACGGTGCCGCCCGCGACGCCATGACTGCAACCACAACGTCCACCACAGGAGCAACGCCATGAATCCGATCGCTGCCAAGCTCGGCGAAGTCGGCCTCCCCGCCCCGATCTCCGAGCTGGCCGCCCGCCACTGGGACGTCGTCGTCGTCGGCGGCGGCCACAACGGGCTGACCGCCGCCGCCTACCTGGCGCGCGCCGGAAAGAGCGTGCTGGTGCTGGAGGCGCGCGAGCGCCTGGGCGGCGCGTGCACGCTGGAGCGCCCGTTCGGCGAGGAGTTCACGATCAGCCCCTGCGCCTACGTCGTCGGCCTGCTCGACAAGCTCGTGATCGACGAGCTCGGCCTGCGCGCTCGCGGCTACGAGTGCTTCGTCGCCGAGCCGGGCCTCTGGGTCCCGTTCGAGGACGGGACGGCCTTCGCGCAGTGGAGCGATGAGGAGCAGGACGAACGAGAGCCTGCGCTCGCTCGGCGTCTCCCAGAAGAACATCGACGGGTTCTGGGCCTACGAGGAGGTCTTCGACCAGATCCGCATCCGGCTGCGCAAGGGCGAGCGCGACGTCTGGGTCGGCGACTCGCCCAGCCGCGCCGAGATCGAGGAGCTGCTGGCCGGCGAGCAGATGATGCAGGACATCGTCTTCGACGCCTCGATCGAGGAGGTGCTCGACGCCTACGTCGACGACCGCAAGCTCAAGGACGCCCTCTTCGTCCAGGGGCTGATCGCCTCCTGGGACGGGCCGAAGGACAAGGGAACCGCGTCGATCAAGCTGATGCACTACCAGGGCGACATGGAGGAGCAGGGGCCCGTCTGGGGCTACGTCAAGGGCGGCATGGGAATGATCAGCTTCGCGATCGCCGACGCGGCGCAGGAGGCGGGCGCGCAGCTCGCGACGGGCGTCCCGGTCGGGAAGATCCTCCCGGGCGAGGGCGTCGTGCTGGAGGACGGCACGACGATCCGCGCGACGACGGTGATCTCGAACGCCGACCCGAAGGTCACCCAGCGGCTGCTCGAGGGCCAGGACGTCCCGGCCGCCTACCGCGACAGGCTCGAGGCCTGGAAGGTCCGCAGCCCGGTCGTGAAGTTCAACGCGGTCCTGAGCGAGCTGCCGAGCTACACGGCGGCGCTGGGCGAGCGCTTCCCCGCGTATGCGACGGTCGACGTGACGCCGGGGCTGGACCATGTGCAGGAGTGCGCGGAGGCGTGCAAGCGGGGCGAGATGCGCGTCGGCTACGGCGAGATCTACATGCAGACGGGCTACGACCCCTCGCCGGCGCCGGAGGGCTACCACCTGATGAGCGTCTTCGGACAGTACGCGCCCTACGATCTCGCGGAGGGCGACTGGGACTCGCGGCGCGACGAGGCCGCCCAGCAGTTCATCGACCTGATCGGGACGTTCGCCCCCGGCTTCGAGGACATCATCGTCCACCACGAGGTCCTCGGCCCGCCGCACATCGAGGAGCGGGTCGGCCTGACCGGCGGCAACATCTTCCAGGGCGAGGTGACGCCGGACCAGATGTGGGAGAACCGTCTGACGCCGCGCACCCCCGTCGAGGGGTTGTACCTGTGCGGAGCGGCGACGCACCCGGGGGGCAGCGTGATCGCCCTGAACGGGCGCAACGCGGCGCAGGCGGCGCTCGCCGACGAGCAGGCCGGCGGCGGCTGAGCGCGCGAGGACGATGCGCGGCACGCTCGGCCCCCTTCCCGCCGACCGGCCCGTTCGCCTGGACCGGACCGTTCGGCGAGTGGGGCACGCGCCCCGGTGAGCTCGACCGGACGCTGGCGTGTGACGGCCACATCGACGATCCCGACCAGCGGCTCGTGCGCGCGGTCGACGTCGCCGCGCCCGCCCGAGACGACGTTTCGCTGGCTCTGCCAGCTGCGCGCCGCGCCCTACAGCTACGACTGGCTCGACAACCGCGGACGGCGCAGCCCGCGCACGTTGACGGCCGGCCTCGACCAGCTCGAGGCCGGCCAGCGCGTGATGAAGATCTTCCGGCTCGTCGAGTTCGAGCCGGGCCGCTCGATCACGGTCGTGCACGACGGTTCGCTGTTCGGGCGCGTGGCAGGCACCTACGAGGTCACGTCCAGTGGCGCGCAGACCAGCCGCCTGTTCGTGCGGCTGCTCGTGCGCTACCCGCGCGGCGCACGCGGGGCCGCGCTCTCGCTGATCCTCCCGCCGGGCGATCTCGTGATGATGCGCCGCCAGCTGCTGAACCTGCGCGACCTCGCTCAGGCGTAGCCGCCGGGCGCGGCGGTCCCGTTGCGCACGTGCTCCAGCACGGTGCGCGGGGAGTCGGTGCCGTTGACGCGGATCCGCGGGAGTGCGTACGGGTCGTCCTGCCGGCTCGCGATCCCGGGCTCGACGGTCGTCGCGGCCTTGTATCCGGCGGCCCGCACGGCGGCTCGCACGCGCGCGTCGTTGCGGCCGGCGGGGTAGCAGAAGAAGTCGACGGCGACGCCGAACGCGCGGCGCAGAAGACGGCGCGAGTAGACGAGCTGTGCGCGCAGCTGCACGTCGCCGACGGTCGTCAGGTCCGGGTGCGTGAGCGTGTGCGAGTCGATCTCCCAGCCTGCGGCGATCATGCTGCGGACCTGGTGGCCGGTCAGGCCGCCCGGGCCGATGTTCTTGCCCTCCAGGTTCAGGACACCCGGCCAGCCGGCGGCCCGCAACGTCGGCTTGGCGTGCGTGTACTGGCTGAGGTAGCCGTCGTCGAAGCTCACGACGATCGGCTTCGCCGGGAGCCCCCGGCCGCCGTGCCAGGCACTCCACACCTGGCCGAGGGTCACGCCGCGGTATCCCTCGCGCTTCAGCAGCGCGATCGTGGCGCGGAACGTCTCACGCGGCGTCCACAGCTCGGGATACGCCGTCCCCGCGGGTGCCGCGGTGACGACGTGGTACATCAGGATCGGGACGCGCCCGCGATACGAGCCGGTGTTCGGCGCGTCGGGCGTCGCGGCGTCGTGGCTGCCGCTTCGTGGAACGGGCGCCGGACCTCCCTGTCGACGACGACTTGGTCGTCGTCCCGGTGGACGTGATGACGACGGCCGCGATGACGACGACGACGACGAGCGCCAGCAGCGCCGCGAGCCCGGCCTGCGCGCCGGCGACGCCGATCACGCTCACCGGCACGCCGGCGCTCGATGTGCGGGGGCACGCTCACGGCGTGTGAGGCTAGAGGGAGCGCCCGCGCGATAAGGGCGACCACCGCGTGCGGTTCCTCGGTGATCCGGCGCCAGGTGAGGCGCAGGACGCGGTGACCGGCGGCCTGGAGGTCGCCGTCGCGGCGGCGATCGCGCTCGAAGGCCGCGCGCGTTCGGTGGTAGGCGAAGCCGTCGACTTCGACGATCAGACGGTTTGCCGGCCAGAAGAGGTCGACCTCGTGGCCGGCGACGCGGGTGTTCGTCAGCGGATGTGGAAGCCGGGCGTCGCGGATGAGGTCGAGCAGGCGGTGTTCGGCCTCCGAGCGGGTCAGCGACGGCTCGGTCGTAAGGCTCGTGAGCGCTATGCGGAGCGACGCGAGCCCGGGGCGATGGGCCAGGCGGGCGACGGCTTCGGTGATGTCGGTTTCTCGGACGCGTCGCTGGACCAGCGCCTCTTCGATCGCTCGCTCGAGGTGCTGCACGGCGAGCACCGATGAGAGGTCCACGAGCGTGCGGGCGGGTGCCGTGATGCGCATCCCTTCGTGGTCTGCGATGTCGACGGGTTCCAGGGCGGCCACGACGTGCAGGATGATTCCGGGGCGGCGACCCGCGTTGACCGTGGCGACCGAGACGTCGATCGGACCGCCGGTGTGAGGTGGCTGGACGAATCCGCTGAGTCGCGCGGCCGCGCGATGGCTCAGCACGGCGCCGTGACCGACGGCCAGGATCGCGGCGAGCTCGAAGGCCAGGGCCGCAGGCACCGGATGGCCCACGAGATAGACGCCGCGGTGCACGCGGTGGAGCCGCGCGTTCGAGATTCGGTGCGCGACGGCGCCTCGTCCGAGCCCGGCGGCGGTCATTTGCGCGCGCGTCACAAGCCCGCGCTGGGACCCCGCGATCCGTGCGATCGCGGCGTCTGCCGAGCCATCCTCCGCGACTCGTGCACGGTCGTCGTGCACGACGCGCGATGGACACCTCCCGCGATCGTCCTCGGTGACTCGTGCACGACCTGCGTGCACAGCACGCGACGGATGACGATCGGGCGACATCCGCGCATCCTCACCCGCTCCCCCACCGCTTCCGGCCGCCGCGCGCCTTCCGTGCGACCACGCCGCACGCCCGTCGCGAACCGCGCCCCTTACAGCCGGAAGACCGGCACGAGGCGCTCCTCGTGCTCGGCCTCGATGCGGGCGACGACCTCGATGTGCGGCTCGAGCGGTGTGCCGCGCAGCTTCGTCCCGAGGCCCTCGTCGACCTGGAAGATCCCGGCGCTGTTGCTCATCGCGATCTCGACCCGCACCGCGGTGTCCTCCCCCGGCAGGATCTTGACCTCCTCGATCGCGTACGCCGACAGCGAGTGGATGTTCGTCTCACCGGCCTCGAACGGCAGCCGCGCGCGGCCGCGCGCCATGTCGAGCGCGTCGGCGACGCGCACGATGGCCGCCTCGATCGTCTGCGGCTGGCCCTTCGACCGGTGCGAGATGATCGCGTGCATGATCTCGCTCGAGATGACCGTCCGCTCCGGCTCGTCGTAGATCCGCTTGAGCAGTTTCGGCAGGCGGTCGGCGGCAAGGAACAGCGAGTAGGTCTCGTGATCCTGACGATGGATCGACATGCCGAGGCAGTGCAGCAGCGCCCCGCCCGCGATGACAACCTCGGCATCGCGGCGGCTCATCCCGTGGTCGGTGACCATCGCCGGCTCGACGCCCCCGCGGAAGAGCAGCCGCGCGAGCCGCAGCGCGATGTTCGTGACGATCTGGATGTGGACCCACGAGTGGTCCGACATCCCGAGGCGGTTCGCGTTCACGCCGGCGCCGTACCACCAGCCGCGGATCTGGTCGTCCGCGTTCACCGCGTCGAGCAACTGCTCGAGCCTGCGGTTGCCGCGGGTCGGCGCACGCACGTCCGCCGCCGCCACCTGCTCAGCGAGGCTCTGCGACTTCTCCACTACGACGCCGGCGCCTGCGTCTCGGCGGCCCGGGCGGCGGCGAGCGCCTGCATCTCGCGCTGCACGTTGCGCTCCTCGTCGTCGGGATCGCGCGCGACGCGCTCCCAGTCTGCCGTCGCGGCGCAGCTCCCACGCGTTCGTGTTGTCGTCGAGGCAGCGCTCGAGCGTGTCGAGCAGCTCGGCCTTGCACTCCGGGTCGTTGACCGGCGTGATCAGCTCGACGCGGTTGTCGAGGTTGCGCGGCATCAGGTCGGCGGAGCCGATCAGCACGTCGCAGTCGTCGCCGTACTCGAACGCGTAGATCCGCGAGTGCTCGAGGAAGCGGCCGACGACGGACATGACGCGGATGTTGTCCGAGACGCCGGGGATGCCCGGGCACCAGGCAGCAGACGCCGCGCACGTTCAGGTCGACGCGGCACGCCGGCCTGCGAGGCACGGTAGAGCGCCTCGATGACGCGCGGATGCACGAGCGCGTTCATCTTCAGCTTGATCGCCGCGTGGCGGCCCTCGTGCCGCGCGGTGATCGAGCGCTCGATCCGCTCGAGGATTCCGTCGAGCATGAAGTTCGGCGCCATCAGCACCTCGCGGTAGCGCGCCGGGCGGCCGTAGCCGGTGAGGAAGTTGAACATGTCGGCGACGTCGGCGCCGATCCGCTCGTCGCAGGTGAACAGCCCGAAGTCCGTGTACAGGCGGGCGGTCTTCGGGTGGTAGTTGCCGGTGCCGATGTGGACGTAGCGGCGAACGCCGTCGCCCTCGCGGCGCACGACGAGGACGCACTTGGCGTGGGTCTTGAGGCCCGGCATGCCGTAGACGACGTGCACGCCCGCCTCTTCGAGCTTGCGCCCCCAGATGATGTTCGCGCGCTCGTCGAACCGCGCCTTGAGCTCCACGAGGCAGACCGCCTGCTTGCCGCGCTCGGTGGCGCGGATCAGCGACGGCACGAGCGGCGAGTCGTCGGAGGTGCGGTACACGGTGTGCTTGATGGCCAGCACGTCGGGGTCGTCGACCGCCTGCTGGACGAAACGCTCGACCGACGTGGCGAACGAGTCGTACGGATGGTGGACGAGCAGGTCGCCGTGGCGGATCACCGCGAACATGTCGTGCTCGTCGGTCTCGGCCTCGGCGCAGGCGCGGCCGCGTGACGGGCGTCCACGGCTCGTCGCGCAGCTCGGTGTGGCCCGGGAGCCCGGCGATCTGCCACAGGTCGTTGAGGTCGAGCATGCCCCGGCACCTCGTAGACCTGGCGCGGCTCGACGCGCATCGCCTCGACCAGCTCGCTGCGGATCTCGTCGCTGAGCCCCGCCTCGATCTCCAGGCGCACCGCCTCGCCGAACGGGCGGCGGCGCAGCTCGGCCTCGACCGCCTCGAGCAGGTCGTCGGCCTCGTCGGAGATCTCGAAGTCGGCGTCGCGCGTCACGCGGAACAGGCCGTGGTCGACGATCTGCATCTCCGGGAACAGCGCCGGCAGGTTCGCGGCGATCAGGTCCTCGAGCAGCACGAACGTCGTCTCGCCCTCGACGACCGGGACGAACCGCGGGATCATCTCCTTCGGCACCTTCACGCGCGCGAAGACCGTCTGGTCGGTCTGCGGGTCGCGGACGAGCACCGCCAGGCTCAGCGACAGGTTCGAGATGTACGGGAACGGACGGCCCAGGCCGACCGCGAGCGGCGTCAGGACGGGCAGGATCTGGCGCTTGTAGCGCTCGTACAGCGCGGGCCGCTGCGCCTCGGGGACGTCGTCGAGGGCGATCACGCGGATGTCGTTCTCCGCCAGCGCCGGGAACAGGACCTCATCCACGAGCCGCGCCTGGCGCTCCATCTGCGGCTGGATGCGCTCGCGCAGCCGGTCGATCGTCTGCGAGGGCGTCAGGCCGGCGCGCAGGCGCTCGATGCCGGCGTCGACCTGGTCGTGCAGGCCGGCGACGCGGATCATGAAGAACTCGTCGAGGTTCGACGTGTAGATCGCCGCGAACTTCACGCGCTCGAGCAGCGGGTGGTAGTCGCTCTCGGCGAGCTGCAGCACGCGGTCGTTGAAGTCCGACCACGAGACCTCGCGATTGAACGACAGCTCGGCGTCGGCGAGGTCGAGCGAGTCGCGCGGTGCGGGGAACGGATCCTGGGCGGTCGGCGCAGGCCCGTTCTCGCGCGCCCGGCGGTCGAGGTCGCGCGGCTCGAGCTGCTCGGCGGGAAGCGGATCGTTCATGCGAAAGCGGCCTCCTGGGCGGCATCGGCGGGTCGTTCGGCCACCGCGTACTCGAGGCGGGCACGGAACGCCTCGCGCTCGAGCTCCTTCCAGAACGCGACGAACCGGTCGTAGAGCAGGTCGCGGCGCGCACGCAGGTAGGTCTCGAGCGCGATCAGGCCGGGCCACGCCTCGCGGTGCGGCAACCGGGCGGCCAGCGCCGGATCGAGGTCGTCGGAGCTGCCGGCGCGCCGGCGCAGCTCCGCGGCGTCACGGTCGCGCAGCTCGGTGACGAGCGCCTCGACGCGCGGGAGCTGGACGTCGCAGTCGTGGATCTCGCCGAGCAGGTCCTGAAGCTCCTTGGTGCGCTTGCCCGCGGTGTGCGCGTACGGACCGAAGCACGTGTCGGCCGTGACCTCCAGGACGTAGCGCAGGCGCTTGGCGGCGATCCGCATGTCGTGCAGCTCCCGCTGTCGCGCGGGGTCGAGCACGGCGGGCACGAAGTCGCAGAGCTCGTCGAGGCGGACGAGCACGATCCGCTCGGCGTTGTCGCCCAGGGCCCCGTCGGGGTCGAGGTGCTTGACCTTGCGCGGCTTCATGTCCTCACCATGCCGATCCGGGGACCGGGCCGGCAGGCCGCCCGTCCTCGCCGATCCGCTCGTGGGGATGCCCGTCGCCGTGCACGAGGATCTCCTCCTCCTCGTCCAGCACCGGCTGCTCGAGCGGCTCGGGCGGGTCGGGCGGACGGCGGGCGCGCCGGACGGCGGCGGTGCCGGCGAGCGCCGCGAGCTTCGCGCGCAGGTCGTGCTCCTCCACCTGCGCGAGGGCGACCGCCAGGCGCTCGTTCGCATCCGCCTGCTGGGCACGGGTGCGATCGATGAAGAACTCCACCCCCGCCCGCTCGCTCGGACCGACCGACGCCGCGAACTGCTCGAGCGCCAGCAGCTCGACGTCCGGGTCACGCCGCGCACCGAGCGCGTCGGCGAGGTCCTTGACGTCCTGGAGCAGCGGTTGCAGCTGCTTGCGCGGGAAGCACGGCTCGTAGACCTCGAGCACCGCGCGCAGGCGCCGCGTCGCCACGCGCATCGCGTGAACGCCCTCGATCTGCGTCATGTCCAGGACGCCCTCGGCGTGCTCGAAGACCTCCTCGGCACGCACGGCCACCGTACGGGCTGCCGCCTGCGCGTACGTCATCTGTGCGTCAAGACCAGGAATTTCGCGTGCCTTTGCCATACGTCGCACCATTATCGCGCCTGACCGGGACCCGTCCACCGTGATTCCCCTCCGCGTGACATCATCGAAGGCCGTGACGGCCCCGGCACCGGCGATCCTCGTGCGCGATCTGCGCAAGTCCTACGGCGGGAACGACGCGGTTCGCGGCATCGACTTCGAGGTCGCCGCCGGTGAGGTCTTCGGGCTGCTGGGCCCCAACGGCGCCGGGAAGACGACCACCGTCGAGATCCTCGAGGGCTATCGGCAGCGCACGAGCGGCATCGTCTCCGTTCTCGGGTTCGATCCCCAGCAGCGCGCTCGCGCGATGCGTGAGCGGGTCGGGATCGTGCTGCAGAGCTCCGGGATCTACCGTCACGTGAAGGTCAGCGAGGCCGTGGCGCACTTCGCGGGCCTCTACCCGCATCCGCGTGATCCGGCCGAGGTGATCAGGATCGTCGGCCTCGAGGAGAAGTCCGACGCGCTCGCCCGCACGTTGTCCGGCGGGCAGCTGCGGCGCCTGGACCTCGCGCTCGCGCTGGTCGGCGACCCGGAGCTGATCTTCCTCGACGAGCCGACGACCGGTTTCGACCCGGCCGCGCGCCGCGCCGCCTGGGAGACGATCCGCCGCCTCCAGGATCTCGGCAAGACCGTCCTGCTCACGACGCACTACCTCGACGAGGCGCAGGCCCTCTGCGACCGCGTCGCGATCATCCAGAACGGCAGCATCCTGGCCGAGGGCCCGCCGGCGACGCTCGGCGCGGCGACCACGCGCTACCGCGTCACGTGGCGTGACGACGACGGGACGATGCACACGCGCGAGGAGGAGGATCCGACCGCGCTGCTGCACCAGCTCACGAGCGCGGCGCTCGCGCGCGGCGCGCCGCTCGCCGACCTCACGGTCGCGCGGCCCTCGCTCGAGGACGTGTACCTCGAGCTGACGGCCGACGGCAGGGTCAGCGAGGAGATCGACGCATGAGCGACACCGCCCTCGCCTGGCGCCAGTACCGGCTCGAGCGCCGGATGTTCTGGCGCAATCCGACCGCCGCCTTCTTCAGCTTCGTGCTGCCGCTGCTGTTCCTCTTCCTGTTCGGAGCGGTATTCAGCGGGAGCCAGGCGAAACTCGACGTGATCGTCCCGGGGATCGCCGGGCTCAGCGTCATGGCCACGACGTTCAACGCGCTGGCGAACCAGATGACGTTCCTGCGCGAGCAGGGCGTGCTGAAGCGCATGCACGGGACGCCGATGCCGGGCGGCTCCTACCTGGCCGGCGTGATCGGGAACGCGGCCACGAACGCCGTCGTGCAGATCCTGATCGTCGTGGTCGCCGGGAAGTTCCTGTTCGGGCTGGGATGGCCCAAGGACTGGCTCGAGCTGGCGGTCTTCACGCTGCTCGGCGTCGCCTGCTTCGCGTCGCTCGGTATCGCGTTCTCGCACGTGATCCCGAACTTCGAGGCCGCGCCCGCGTACACGAACATCGTGTTCCTGCCGGTGATCTTCATCTCGGGCGTCTTCTTCGACGTGAACAACGTGCCGCAGTTCCTGCGCGACATCGCCGATGCGCTGCCGCTGGTGCACGTCATCAACGGCATGACCGGCGCGCTCGTCACGGGAACCGGGTTGGCCGACCACCTGTCCGATCTCGCCGTGCTGACGATCTGGACGATCGCCGGCGTGATCCTGGCGATCCGCGGCTTCAGCTGGAACGCGCGCCGGGACTAGGACTCGTGGCCACGCTGTACGAGCTACGGGAACGACGGCGCCGGATCGGTGACGAACAGCACCGGCACCGGCGCCGCCGAAGCTGCGCGTGTAGAAGATCGGCTGCTTGAAGGCCGAGATCGACTGGATGTCCCCGGCGGGCGTCGGCGAGGCGACCTGGATCGCGGTGCCGCGATTCGGGTTGCGGATGCCGGTGCGCTTGATCTGCGCGCTCTCGGTGACCGGGGAGCGGTCGAGGAAGTAGAGCCGGTAGCGCTGCACGCTCGGCGAGGTGAGGATGTCACCGTCGCCCGAGCCGGCGACGTTGCCCGTCGCCACGAGTCGCCGCTTCGTCCCGGCGTAGTTCGTCGTGCGCAGCGACGTCGATCCGCCGGACCGCCGGATGTAGGCGACCATGATGTCCGAGCTGTCGGTCTCGGCCGCCGGCCTGGAGTCCAGGCGCATCAGCGGCCTACCCGGCTTGTACCAGTACGTGCCGGGCTTCGAGCCACCCGCGCGAGCGAAGGCGATCCAGCCCTTCCAGTACGACGCTGCGTACTCGGACGTGGCCTTCCTGGAGACGGCGGTGACCTTGGCCTCGACGCCCGTGGCCACGTTGTAGCTGTAGACGTCGCAGCCCTTCGTCGCGGACGACCCGCTGCAACGGCTGTAGACGGCCACCGAGCCGCCGGTCGCACCCGGGCCGAGGTCCGGGTCGAAGGGCACCGGCGAGGCGGCGACCGCGAGCGGCACCGGGGCCGCGCCGCCGGTCGACATCGCCAGGCCCCAGCTCTTGTCGGCCAGCTGGTAGCTCCACATCGTCGCGGAGCCGTAGGTCGTCACGTTCGAAGCCGTGCTCTCACCGGACAGCTGCGTGTCGGCGACGGCGGGTGCGGCGAGTGCCAGGATGGCGAGCGGCACGATCGCGGCGCTCACAAGAAGACGTGGGGACATGACCATCCAAACGGCCGGGGACGCTGAGGGTTTCGCTCAGTCGGGGAGAAAGCCTGCCGGGACATCGCCCTCGGCGCTCACGGGGATGTCGTGCAGGCGACCCGCCAGCCAGTCCTCGCGGAGCATGCCGAACACGTTGACGTCAAGCCACCGCTCCCCGTGACGGTGCCAGTGGCGCAGCACGCCCTCGTGCTCGAAGCCGACGGCGAGCAGCGCGCGTGTCGAACGCTCGTTGGCCGGGTTGGAGTACGAACCCAGCCGGTGCATCGCGAGCAGCTCGAACGCCAGGTGGGCGATCATCGCCTTGGATTCGCGGTTCGTGCCGGTGCCCCAGAACGCCGTCCCCAGCCACGTCCCGACCATGCAGCGGGCATCGCGGGGGGAGAACTCGTTCAGGCCCGTGATCCCGGCCGGGCCGAGCTCGCGGTGGACGATCAGCAGGTCGAGGTGCTCGCCGCGCTCGCGCTGGTCGGCGCAGCGCTCGATGTACGAGCGCGGCTGCTCGATGTCGGTGTACGGCCCCCACGAGAACCAGCGCGTGACATCGGGATCACCCGCGAGCTGGAGCAGCGCCTGCGCGTCGCCCGGCTCGGGCGGCCTGAGCGTCAGCGTGGGTCCATGTAGGGCGAAGGCCACGATCGGTAGATTCGCATGCGCGCATGCTGGCACTGCTGTACGACATCCATGGGAACCTCCCGGCGCTCGAGGCGGTGCTCACCGATGCGCGCGACCGGGGCGCCGACGAGTACCTGCTCGGCGGCGACTACGCGCTGTTCGGCGGATGGCCGGGCGACGTGGTCGCGCTGCTGCAGTCGCTCCCCAACGCGGCCTGGATCGCCGGGAACGCCGAACGCTGGACCGCGGACCCCACGAGCGCCCCCGACGACGCACTGGTGCAGGGCGCCATCGCCTCGTGCAGCGACTCGCTCGGCCACGAGCTCGTCGAGCAGCTCGCCGCGCTGCCGCAATCGGCCGCGCTCGGCCCGGACAGCACGGCCTGGCACGGCTCTCCCGTCTCCGACGTCCTCTCCTTCCTCCCCGAGCCCCAGCCCGAGGACAGCACACTGCTGGAGGACGTCACGGATGCGCGGCTGTACATCGGCCACACGCACCTCCCGTTCATGCGCTTCGCGCCGGAGGGCGTCGAGCTGGTCAACCCCGGGAGTGTCGGGATGCCGTTCGACGGGAACCCGCGCGCGGCCTATGCGCTGCTTCACGACGACGGCACCGTGCAGCATCGCCGCGTGCACTACGACCACGCCTCGGCGGCGCGCAAGGTGCGCGAGCAGGCGCGCGGCGCGATCTGGGGCGAGACGGTCGGCAAGCGCATCGAGCGCGCGCAGTTCCTCGTGCGCTGAGCGCAGCTAGGCGAGTGCGACGAGCAGGCCGGTCAGCTCGGACGGCGGCTGCGGAGCGGCGAAGTAGTGCCCCTGCGCGGCGTCACAGCCCAGCGCGCGAAGGCGGTCGACCTGCGCGAGCTGCTCGACGCCCTCGGCGACCGCGGTCAGTCCGAACGCATGTGCGAGCCCGATCACCGCGGCGACGATCGCCGCCTCCTGCTGGCTCTTCGCCATGCCGGCGGTGAACGACCGGTCGATCTTCACGATGTCCACGGGAAGCTGTTCGAGCAGGCGCAGCGAGGAGTGACCGGTCCCGAAGTCGTCGATCGCCAGCAGCACGCCGAGGTCCTTGAGCCCCCGCAGGACCCGGCCGGCGCGTTCGAGATCCGTCGCGACGGCGCCCTCGGTGAACTCCAGGCACAGCGTCGACGCCGGCGCACCGCTGCGCTCGATCGCCTCGGCCACGACGGCGACGGTGTCCGGGTGCAGCACCTGTCGCGGGCTCAGGTTCACGCAGACGGTCAGCGGCTCGCCGCCACGTCGCTCCATCGCCCAGAGCGCCGACTGGCGCATCGCCGAGGCGACGACCCAGGCGCCGATCCCGAGCATCAGGCCGGACTCCTCGGCGACCTCGATGAAGCCGGCCGGCTGCACGAGGCCTCGCGTCGGGTGCGCCCAGCGCAGCAGCGCCTCGCAGGCCGTGATCGAGCCCGACGTCATCTGGAAGACGGGCTGGTAGTGGAGGGTGAACTCACCCTGCTCGTGGGCGCGATGCAGCTCGGCCTCGAGACCGATCCGGTGGCTCGCGCGCCGGCGCATGTCGTCGTCGAAGACCTCGTAGGGCACCCCGAGCTGCTTCGAGCGGTACATCGCCGAGTCGGCGTCGTGCAGCAGCGTCTCCGGTCGCACCTCGCCCCCGCGCGCCAGGGCGATGCCGATGCTCGCGCGGATCTCGACCTCGTCGTCGCCGACGAGGAACGGCTCGCTGAGGCTCGACGCGATGCGCTCAGCGACGTTCACGGCCTCATGCTCGCCGCCGACGTCCTCGCAGAGGATCACGAACTCGTCGCCACCGAAGCGGGCAGCGGTGTCGCCTGCGCGCAGCACCCCGATGAGGCGGCGCGCCACGTCGACGAGCAGGCGATCGCCGGCATCGTGGCCGAGGCTGTCGTTGACGGCCTTGAAGCCGTCGAGGTCCAGGAGCAGGAGGGCGATCGCGCCGTCGTGGCGGCCGAGGCGGCCGAGGCTCTGGGCGAGGCGGTCACGCAGGAGGACGCGGTTCGGGAGGCTCGTCAGCGAGTCGTGCAGTGCCTGCCGGGTCAGCTCGTTGTCGACGCGCTCGCGCTCGACGGCGAATCCGAGCGTGCGCACGAGCGTCGGCGCGTCGAGCTGGTGACGGGTCAGCACGTCCTGGGCACCGCGCCGGATGGCCCGCAGCGCGGCGTCGTGATCGTCGTCGTCAGTCAGCAGGACGATCGGGACGTCGAGCGCGATGGCGTGGAGCTGGCCGAGCGCGTCGAGCACGTCCGTCTCGTCCTCCGGCGCCGCCAGCAGCACGGCGTCGATCGGCGCGTCCAGGAGTTCGTCGACCGCGTCGCTCAGGCGGCCGGCCGCCAGCACGTCGAGCATGTGACCGGCGCCCGCGAGCATCTCCGCGACATCGTGCGCGTCGCCCGGACGGCCCTCGACGACGAGCAGCCGTGTGGCCCGTGTGAGGCCGGCGGTGGGAGCGGTCGTCTGAAGATGGTGATCGTGCATGCTTCGCGGGAGCTGCTTTGGGGAAGGCCGCCTGTTCGGTATCGCGCTCGCGAGCGGGTCGCTTGAGTGCGTCCATGCCGTTCTGGACGCGTCGGCCGCAAACTCGGGGGGTTCGTAGGCGAATACAGGTACTCCGTATCTTGGTAGATCGAGCTGCGGACACCGCTGATAGCGTCGAAGCGATGAGCGAGGATGCGGTCGAGATCGTGAGCTCCGTCGGGGTGCTCGACGAGGCCGTCGCGCTGCTGCGCGAGTTCGTCCACGTGTCCGGCGCGATCCGCGCCGTCGGCGTGATCGACCGGGACGTCGGAGAGGGGCCCGCGGTGGTCGACTGCGAGCGATTCGCACCGATCGAGGTCGACCTCGGTGACCGTCTCGTCCAGCTCCCCCACGGCGTCGACCTGGCCGTGCCGCCGCCCGCGCTGCCGCAGATCCGTCAACTGCCGCCGTTCGAGGTCGACGCGTCGAGCGGCGAGGTCGCGGGAGTGCTCGGCGGGCTCGAGCATCTGAGCGAGGCCGTCGGCGCGCTCGCCGACCTGCTGGGCGGACGCAACGTCGCGATGGCGGTCTTCGAGACCGACGACCCGCAGACGCCGCTGTCGATCACAGCGCGCGCGGGCGGCCGCGAGCCCGTCGTGATCGCGCTCGGCGACGAGGCCTTCGAGCTCTAGAACAACGTGCCTGGTCTCTACATCTAGAGCTCGCGCAGGAACCCGACGAGCAGCGCGGCGGCGCCCTGCGGGTCGTCGTCGAACACGAAGTGCCCCGTGTCCGCGACGACCTCCAGCCGTGAGCCCGGGACCTCCTCGAGCAGGCGGTGGGCGCCGGCGATCGGCGCGAACGCATCGTCCGCGCCCCAGAGCAGCAGCGTCGGGACGCCCAGCGCGGCCAGGCGCCCGACGTACGGCTCGAGCTTCTCGAAGTCCCCCGAGCGGTACAGCTCCAGCATCGCGCGGCGGCGCTCCGGATCGCTGAACGCCTTCCACGACGCGGCGATCGCGGCGTCGTCCATCTTCGAGATCGCGCCCATCATGCCGGCGAAGCCCTCGGCCGTCATGCCCTCGAGCAGCTCCTCACCCTGGCCCTCGGTGCGCAGCGCCTCGCCCATGCCGCTCCACCTGCCGTCGGGGAAGAAGCCCGTGTCGCTGATCGACAGCGCCCTGATGGCCTGCGGGTTGTCGCACGCCCAGCGCAGCCCGATGAGCCCTCCCCAGTCGTGGACGGCGAGCACCACCGGCCCGAGCTCCAGCGCCGCATGGAACGCGCCGACCGCGGCGATGTGCCGCTCCCACGATCCATCGCCGCCGGCGAGCGGCGAGTCGCCATATCCCGGCAGGTCCGGCGCCAGTGCGTGCCATCCCGCGGCGGCGGCCTCGTCGAGCACCGCCGTCCACATGTGCGAGGACTCCGGGAAGCCGTGCAGGCAGAGCAGCGTTCCCTCCGGCACCCCCTCGGGAACAGCCTCGCGGTAGGCGAGGCCGGCGGCCGTCGGCAGGTCTGAGGTGGTCATGGACCAACGCTACCGGCGATCACGCCGTAGGGTGAAACCATGCGCGTCATCCGGTTCCTCTGCGGCCCGTTCTTCGTCCTCGCGGGTGTCCTGCACTTCACCTCGCCCGGCTTCTACCTGCGGATCATGCCCAGGTGGATCCCGCTGCACCGCGAGCTCGTGGCGGCCAGCGGCGTCGCCGAGATCGCCAGCGGCCTCGCGCTGATGTGCCCTGAGCAGCGCGTCAAGCGCGCAGGCGGCCTGCTCGGGCTCGCGACGCTGATCGCCGTCTTCCCGGCGAACGTCAACATGGCCGTCAACGCCGACGAGTTCGGCGACGTTCCCGGCGCCCCGGCGACGCTCTACGCGCGCCTGCCCTTCCAGCTCGTCTTCATCGCGTGGGTCCTCGCGGCGATGCGCGGCGGGCGCGACACGGACGCCCTACCGGTGAACGTCTAGCTCCAGCGTCTCGCCCGGCGGGAGGATCCGCACCTCGACGTCCGGCGCCAGCTGCGCCGCAGCGCGCGCGAACGCGTGCGGCGGCTCGCGCAGGAGCGTCGGTCGCGCGCGGTGCAGCGCGACGGGGAACAGCGTGCCCCAGTGGATCGGCACGGCGATCCGCGGACGCAGCAGCGCCGCGGCCTGCGCCGCCCGCCACGGGTCCATGTGCCCCGGGCCGATCGACGGCCCCCAGCCCCACACCGGCAGCAGCGCCAGGTCGATGCCCGAGGCGCCGATCTGCGCCATCTGGGGGAAGACGTCGGTGTCGCCGGCGAAGTAGACGCGCGGACCGGCCTCCAGCACATAGCCGACCGGCTCGGCCCGCGGGCCGCCACGCGGCCAGCGCCGGTCGTCGTGATCCGCCGGCACGGCGCTCACCCGGACTCCCGGACAGCTCGACCGTGTCCCCGGCCACGACCTCGATGACCTGCGTGAACCCATGCGAGCGGGCGAGCTGCCCGCCACCGCGCGGAACGACGATCGGCGTCCAGCGCTCGAGCAGCTTCAGCGACGCGGAGTCGTAGTGGTCGTTGTGCAGGTGCGAGATCAGGATCCCGTCGAGGCCGCGCTGGACGTCCTCGTCGACCGGCGCGCCGTGGCGCCGCAGGTGGACGATGCGCGAGCGCAGCACCGGGTCGGTGATCAGCCGCGCCCCGGCGAGCTCGATCAGCGCCGTCGCGTGGCCGACGAACGTGACGCTGTCAGACACCGCCCAAACGTAGCGACGAGCGAGCGCGCGCGGTCGGCCATGTCAAGATCGACGAGCGATGACCGAGGCGCCCGCGCAGCCGCAGAGCCCCATGTTCGCCGACGCGGAGCTGTCCGCCCCGGTCGAGGCCGAGCAGGCGGTGTCACCGCTGGAGCTCTTCTTCGACCTCGTCTTCGTCCTCGCGCTGACGCAGGTCACCGCGCTGCTGGCCGCGGACCCGACGCCCCACGGGCTGGTGCGCGGGATGTTGATCCTGGCCATCCTGTGGTGGGGATGGGTCGGGTACGCCTGGCTGACGGACTGCGTGGACGTCGACGAGGGCGGGATGCGCCTCGCGTACCTGACGGCGATGGCGACGATGCTCGTCGCGTCGCTGACGGTGCCGACCGCGTTCACGACCGACGCGATGGTCTTCGCGCTGGCGTACTTCGCGTTCCGCACGCTCCACGTCGTCATCTACGAGCGCTCGACGCGGGCGATGCCGCAGGTCAACCGCGCGGTGCGCCGGCTCGGGCCGCTCCTGCTCGTCAGCTCCGCGCTGATCGTCGTCGGCGCGCTGTTCGACGGATCCGCGCAGATCGCGATCTGGGCGTTCGCGATCACGCTGGACTACGCGAGCCCGCTGATGACCGGCAGCGACGGCTGGCAGATCTCGCCCGGGCATTTCGCCGAGCGCCACGGGCTGATCATCATCATCGCGCTCGGCGAGTCGATCGTCGCGATCGGCGCCGGCGGCTCCTCAGGGAACGTGACGCTGCAGATCGTCGTCGCCGCGGTGATGGGCGTCGCCGTCGCCGGCGCGCTGTGGTGGATGTACTTCGACGTCGTCGCGATCGTCGCTGCACGCCGTTTGCGCGAAGCGACCGACGTGCGGCGCAACGCGATGGCACGCGACTCCTACAGCTACCTGCACCTGCCGATGATCGCCGGGATCGTGCTGCTCGCCCTGGGGCTGAAGAAGACGCTCGCGCACCCGGACGGGACGCTGACGGCGATTCCCGCGATCGCGCTCTGCGGCGGCGTCGCGCTGTATCTGCTCGCCCACATCGCGTTCCGCCTGCGCAACGTGGGTTCGCTCAACCGCCAGCGCCTCGCGGCGGCCGCCGTCTGCCTGGCGCTGATCCCGCTCGCCCTGCGCGCCGAGGCCCTCGTGGCGCTCGCCGCGCTGCTCAGCGTGCTCGTCGCGCTGATCGGCTACGAGACGGTGCGGTTCCGCGAGGCGCGCGCCCGCATCCGCACCGAGGCGCGCTAGCTGCAGCCCTGCGCCGCGAGCGTCCTGCGGTAGGGACGCATCGAGCTCGCCGGGAAGTCGCCGTGCGTCTGGGTGCGCAGCCGCGCGACGTGCTCGCGGTGATAGGGCGAGGACAGGCTCTCCGCGTGGCCGATCACGTTCTTCACGGCGATCCCGTAGCGGCAGCGAAGCCACGTGGTGAGCTGGATCGAGGCGCGCCGCTGGCGCGCGTTGCCGAGCACGTCGCCGGGAACGAACCCGACGTGCTCGATGCCGATCGCCGTCCAGTTCAGCCCGACGGTGTGCCGGCACATCAGGCCGAGCGGCACGAGCTGGAAGACGCGGCCGTCGCGACCGACGACGAAGTGGGCGCAGACCCCGGGCAGCTCGTGCAGCTCGCTGTCCGGCACGTCGGGGGCGAAGGTGTTGATCGTCGCCGAGACACTCGAGTTCTCGGTCAGATGCTCGACGATCACGCGGGGATTGCGCAGGCGATAGGTGTCCAGGCCGTAATGCCTGCGCGCGTAGGCCGCCATCTCACGCTTGCGCGCGGCGGGAAACGGGATCGGGGCCCAGGCGATCGGCGGGCGAGGCGGGCCCGCGGCGGCGGGCAGGGCCAGCGCGAACGCGGCGAGTGCGGATGCGAGCACGCCAGCGACGATAGGGCTCGGCCGCGCGGACCCCGCCGGATCCGGTAGACCTTCGCCTGTGAGCCGCATGCGCAAACGCGAGCGCGCCGCCGCGGCGACTGGTGCCGCGCTGGCCGGCGTCGTCGCGTTCGACCTGGTCCAGCGCCGCCACGCGATCCTGCGCAACTTCCCGATCATCGGGCATCTGCGCTACATCCTCGAGGAGGTCGGCCCGGAGCTGCGCCAGTACATCGTCACCTCGAACAACGAGGAGCGCCCGTTCTCACGCGACCAGCGGGGCTGGGTCTACGCGTCGTCCAAGCGGCAGATCAACACGATCGGGTTCGGCTCGGACAACGAGATGGAGAACGTCAGCAACTACCTGATCATCAAGCAGGCTGCTCGCCCGTTCCCGCGCGCCGCGGTCGACGAGGCGGGCAGGGTGCCGGTGCACCCCGTCCCGTGCGGCAAGGTGCTCGGCGCGGCCCCGGCGGCGGCTGGCGTTCCGGCCGGCGTCCGTCGTGAACATCAGCGGCATGAGCTTCGGCGCGCTGTCGGGGAACGCCGTCCAGGCGATGAATCGCGGCGCGCACCAGGCCGGGTGCCTGCAGAACACGGGCGAGGGCGGCCTCTCCGACCACCATCGCCAGCGGCGGTGAGCTGATCTTCCAGATCGGGACGGGGTACTTCGGCTGCCGCGACGCCGACGGGCACTTCAGCCTGCCGCAGCTGATCGAGACGATCCAGAGCGCGCCGGTTCGCGCGCTCGAGATCAAGCTGTCGCAGGGCGCCAAGCCCGGCGTCGGAGGGATGGTTCCGGCGAAGAAGATGACGCCCGAGATCGCGAAGATCCGCGGCGTCGAGGCGGGCAAGGACTGCATCAGCCCGCCGACCCACTCGGCGTTCGCGGACATCGACGGGCTGATCGAGTTCTGCGAGCTGCTCGGCGACCGGACCGGCCTTCCCGTGGGCATCAAGTCGGCGGTCGGAGCGCAGGCATTCTGGGACCAGCTCGCGTGCCGCATGAAGGAGACCGGCGGCGGACCGGACTTCGTCACCATCGACGGCGGTGAGGGCGGCACCGGCGCCGCGCCGCTGGCCTTCGCCGACCACGTGTCGCTGCCGTTCAAGCACGCGTTCGCGCGCGCGTTCCCGCCCTTTGCGGTCGAGGGCCTGAACGACGACATCGTCTTCATCGGCTCGGCGAAGCTCGGCCTCCCCCACAACGCGCTGTTCGCGTTCAGCCTCGGAGCCGACATGGTCAACGTCGGACGCGAGGCGATGCTCGCGGTCGGCTGCATCCAGGCGCAGCGCTGCCACACCGGCCGCTGCCCGACCGGCGTCGCGACGCAGAACCCGTGGCTCGTCCGCGGGCTGGATCCGGACACGAAGTCCGAGCGCTGCGCGAACTACATCCGTGCTCTGCGCGGGGAGCTGCTCGCGCTGACACGGACGTGCGGCGTCCCGCACCCGAGCCTCATCACCCCGGACATCCTCGAGCTGATGGAGCCGGGCTTCGGATCGCGCACCGTCGAGGAGTGCTTCGGCTACCTGCCGGCCTGGCGGCGCGCGCCGGAGGGCCGGCTCGAGGAGCTCGAGGGCCTGTTCTCCCCGTGACCTGAGAGCATCCGGAGCATGACGCCGCGCGCCGTCCCGATGTCCTCGCCGCCGGAGGCCGTGCTGGAGCACATCCCCGCCGGCGCCGACCTGATCGTCCCGATCGCCAACGGCGAGCCCGTCGCCCTGATGGACACGCTCGAGGCGCACAATGAACAGCTCGCCGGGGTGCGGATCCACCGGATGCACCCGCTGCGCACACGCGAGTACATGAAGGGCGCGTTCGGCGACCGCCTGCGCCACGTGAGCTACTTCCTCTCGGGAGCGGACCGCGAGGCGTTCTGGGCCGGGACGTGCGACCTGGTGCCCAACCACTTCTCCGAGATGCCGGAGCTGCTGCGGGGTGCGACGAAGTGCTCGCTCGTGATCGCCGCGGCCAGTCCGCCGGACCGCCACGGGTACTTCAGCCTCGGAACGAACGCCGACTACGTCGCCAGCCTGGTCGGGCGGGCGCCGTTCTTCCTGGAAGCGAACCATTCGATGCCCCGCACCGTCGGCGGGACGCTCGTGCACATCAGCCAGGTGGCCGGCTGGTGCGAGAGCGACCACCCGCTGATCGAGGTGCCACCGGCGATCCCCGGCCCGAAGGACGACGCGATCGCCGCGCTGATCGCCGAGCGCGTCCCGAACGAGGCCACGATCCAGGTCGGCATCGGCGCGATCCCGAATGCCGTGCTCGCCGCGCTGTCGGGCCACGAGAACCTCGGGCTGCACACCGAGTTGCTCTCGGACGGCGTGATCGACCTGGTCGAGAGCGGCGTGCTGACCGGCACGCACAAGCTGCGGCGCCGCAACAAGCACGTCGCGACGTTCTGCCTGGGCACGCGGCAGCTCTACGACTGGCTCGACGGCAACGAGGGCATCGAGCTGCTCGGAGTCGACTGGGTCAACAACCCGCGGATCATCGCCCAGGAGAAGAACTTCGTCTCGATCAACGCCACGACGGAGATCGACCTGATGGGCCAGTGCGCCTCGGAGACGATGGCCGGCCGCTACTGGTCCTCCAGCGGCGGACAGGCCGACTTCGCGCGCGGCGCGATGTACTCGGAGGGCGGGCAGGCGTTCCTCGTCCTGCATTCGCAGACGAGCCACGGGCGCAGCCGCGTGCGCCTGCAGCTGACGCCCGGCTCGGTCGTGACGACGCTCAAGAACACCGTCGACCACGTGGTCACCGAGTACGGCGTGGCAGAGCTGCGCGGCAGGTCGCTGCGCCAGCGGGCCCAGTCGCTGATCGCGATCGCGCACCCCGACCACCGCGACTCGCTGACCGCGGAGGCGCGCGACGCGGGTCTGCTGCACTGATCGCGGCCGCGCGTCACAGAACCGGGCGCTCGCGGTACCTCCCAGCAGTGAGTGCATGAGCCAGCCGCCGCGACCACACGCACCATCGACGACGCTGCCATCCGACTTCTCGGCGTTCTACGCCGAGCATGCGGAGCAGCTGCTGGCCTTCTTCGCCCGCCGGACGTTCGAGGTCGAGGCCGCTCGCGACCTCACCGCCGAGACGTTCGCCGAGGCGCTGCGCACACGCAGGCGGTTTCGCGGGAGCACCGCCGAGGAGGCCGGCGGCTGGCTCTACGGCATCGCCCGCAACAAGCTCGGCCATTTCGTGCGCCGCGGCGTCGTCGAGCAGAAGGCGGTGCGGCGCCTCGGCATCCGTCTCGGGCCGATCGGCGCCGACGAGCAGGCTCGCGTGATCGAGCTCGCGGGGCTCGGCGACCTGCGCTCGATCGTGGCCCAGGAGTTCCGGCGGCTGTCCGCCGAGCAGCAGGCGGCGGTGCAGCTGCGGGTCGTCGAGGAGCTGTCGTACGGCGAGGTGGCCGAGCGCCTGCACATCTCCGAGCCGACCGCGAGGGCGCGTGTGTCGCGCGGCCTCAGGCAACTCGCAACGGCGCTCGAAGGATCCGGATCAACAGCAGAGGTGACGACATGACCGAGCGGCCCGGCAGCGACGAGCTGCCCTTCCTGGACGACCTGGGCGAGCAGCTCCAGCGCGCCGAGCGCGACGCGCAGGCCGGATCCGCCGGCGGCATCTCCGCGCGCCTGCGCGGCGCCCACGCCCTGCGCGGGCCGCTGATCGCCGGAGCCCTGCTGCTCCTCGCGGCGACCGGCGTCGCGACGGCGACCGGCGTCATGAGCAGCAGTCCGCCGCCCGCCAAGCCACTCGCCCAGGCGATCCGCGACTCGCTGAAGGCGCCGGCCGTCGATGGCGTCAGCGCGCGCATCAGCTTCACCAACAAGCTCATCGACAGCTCGGGCATCACCCGCGGGAGCGACCCCGTGATCGCGGGGTCGACGGGCCGGCTGTGGGCGTCGACCAACGGTGACGTGCGCCTCGAGCTGCAGTCCAGCGGCGGTGGCGGCGACGCGCAGGTCGTTCTCAAGGGCGACCAGATCTGGCTCTACCACGCGGCGGCGAACACCGTCTACCGCGCCACGCTGCCGCCCGAGTCCAAGCAGGACGCCGCGGCCAAGAACGGTGAGCCGTGGCCCCCGGCGCTTGCGAAGATCCAGCGCGCGCTGTCCCGCATCAGCCAGGGCGCGACGCTGTCCGAGGCCCGGCCCGGCACGATCGCCGGGCGCCCCGCCTACACCCTGCGCCTGGAGCCCAAGCGCCACGGCGGCCTCGTCGGCGGTGCCGAGATCGCCTGGGACGCCGTGAACGGCGCCCCGCTGCGCGCCGCGATCTACGCCAAGGGCCAGGCCGACCCGGTCCTCGAGATCAAGGCGACCGCGGTCTCGTTCGGCCCCGTCCCCTCGTCCACCTTCGACATCGCTCCACCGGCCGGCGCGAAGGTCGTCAGCGTCGACGCGCAGACCGCGCCGGACGCCACCGATCCGTCCAAGCCGCCCAAGCCGGTGACCGGGCTCGCCGCGGTGCAGGCCGCGGTGTCCTTCCCGATCAGCGCGCCCGACACGCTCGCCGGGATGCCGCGCTCCGAGGTGCGCCTGATCAAGGGCGACAAGGAGTCCGGCGCGCTCGTCACCTACGGCGAGGGGCTCGACGGCATCGCCGTGCTGCAGACCGCCGAGCAGCCGGGCGGCGCTCCCGCCGCCAAGCCCGGGCGCGACAGCGGCGTCAGCCTCGGCGAGGTCACGATCGGCGCGGTCAAGGGCCAGAAGCTCTCGACACCGCTGGGGAGCGGCGTGACCTTCGCCCGCGCGGGCGTGCGCTACCTGGTCCTCGGCTCGGTCATCCCCTCGACCGCGGAGGCCGCCGCCCGTGGTCTGTAGGACCATGGGCCGATGAACGACGCGCCACCCGTCGAGGTCCGAGGACTCGTCAAGACCTACGGCGACATCACCGCGGTCGACGACGTGGACCTGACCGTCGACCGCGGCGACGTCTTCGGCTACCTCGGGCCGAACGGCGCGGGCAAGACGACCTCGCTGCGCATGATGCTCGGCCTGATCCGCCCCACCGCCGGCAGCGTGCGCATCTTCGGCCGCGACCCGCAGCTCTCGGTCACGGCGCTCGAGGGCGTCGCGGGCTTCGTCGAGGCGCCGCGCTTCTACCCGTACCTCGACGGCCGCACGAACCTGCGCCTGCTCGCCGCGCTCGACGGCGGAGACGCGCCCACCCTGGTCGAGGAGGTGCTCGACGTCGTCGAGCTCACGGGCCGCGGCAAGGACAAGGTCGGCGGGTACTCGCACGGCATGCGCCAGCGCCTGGGGATCGCCGCCGCGCTGCTCCGGCGACCGCGGCTGCTGATCCTCGACGAGCCCGCGACGGGCCTGGACCCCGGCGGCATGCGGGACATGCGCCTCCTGATCCGCCGGCTCGCCGACGACGGCATCACGGTGCTGCTGTCCAGCCACCTGCTGGCCGAGGTGGAGGAGCTGTGCAACCGCGTCGCGATCGTCCGCAAGGGCAGCATCGTCTACGAGGGCGCGCTCGACGACCTGCGCCGCACCGCGGGCGCGTCGTACCGCCTGCGCACCACCGACGACGACCGCGCGCGGCGCGTCTGCGAGGCGCAGCCCGGGATCGACGCCGTCGAGACCGCGCCCGACGGAGCCATCACCTTCCGGCCGGCCGGCGACGACGGCGATCGCCCAGCTCTCGCTCGCACTCACCGAGGCCGGCGCGCTGCTGCTCGAGCTCGCGCCGCGGATGGCGACACTCGAGGACCTGTTCTTCGAGCTGACCGAGGGCGCCGACGAGCGCGAGGCCGGCACGCAGCGCATCGCACACGGCGCCGCGATCGTCGAGGAGCGCATGCCATGAGCGCCCCGGGCACGCTGACGATCTACCGCTGGGAGCTGCGCAAGCTGCGCTCGCAGAAGCGCACGTACCTCGGCCTGGGCGCTGCCGCGGCCGTCCCGATCATCTTCGCGATCGCCGTCGCCATCCAGCCGGGCGGGCCGGAGGACGTGCCGTTCGGCCGGTACATCAAGGACACCGGGCTGGCGATCCCGCTCGTCCTGCTGCTGTTCGGCTCGATCTGGCTGTTCCCGCTGATCACAGCGCTCGTCGCGGGGGACATCGTCGCGGCCGAGGATCACAACGGGACGCTGAAGACGATCCTCACGCGCTCGGTCGAGCGCGGCCAGATCTACGTCGCGAAGATGCTCGCGGCATTCAGCTACGCGGCACTGGCGATCCTCGTCACGGGCAGCGTGGCGATCGTCGCCGGGATCATCGTCTCCGGCTTCAACCCGATCACGACGCTCAGCGGCACCCAGGTCTCGGCGTCCAAGGGCCTGACGCTGGTCATCGCCAGCCTCGGCGTCTACCTGATGCCGATCATCGCCATCGCGTGCATCGGCATGCTGTTCTCGACGCTGTTCCGCAACAGCGCGGCCGCGATCGTCGGCACGCTGATGTTCTCGCTGCTGCTGCAGCTCCTGACGATCGTCCCGGGGCTCAGCGGCCTGCAGCCCTACCTGCTGAGCACCCAGTTCAACGCCTGGCAGGGGCTGCTGCGCACGCCGGCCGACTGGGAGCCGATCATCCGCGCCGCATGGGTCTGCGCGCTCTACGCGGTGCCGTCGCTCGTCGTGGGCTTCCTGGTGTTCCTGCGCCGCGACGTCACCGAGGGGTGACGCCGAGACAGATCTCCATGCTCACCGGCTCACGGCCGGCGACCGGGCCACGGGTCACCCGAGCCCCATCGAGCGACCGACGATCTCCTTCATGATCTCGGTCGTCCCGCCATAGATCCGGGTGATCCGGGCATCCGCGTAGGCGCGTGCGATCGGATACTCGAGCATGTAGCCGTATCCGCCGTGGAGCTGGACGCAGCGGTCCATCACCCTCCCCTGCAGCTCCGTGGTCCACCATTTCGCCTGGGCGGCGTCCTCCACCGTCAGCTCACCGGCGACGAGCGCCTCCGTGCAGCGATCGACGAACACCTGGGCAACGTCGACCTCCGTGCGCAGTTCGGCGAGCACGAAGCGTGAGTGCTGGAACGTGCCGATCGGCTGCCCGAACGCCTTGCGCTCCTTGACGTATTCCACGGTCCAGCCGAGGGCGGCCTGGGAGGCTGCGACCGCGGCGACCGCGATCGACAGGCGCTCCTGTGCCAGGTTGGCGACGAGATAGCCGAAGCCGCC
This sequence comes from uncultured Solirubrobacteraceae bacterium, assembly GCA_963817295.1. Lineage (GTDB taxonomy): Bacteria > Actinomycetota > Thermoleophilia > Solirubrobacterales > Solirubrobacteraceae > F1-60-MAGs163. Next base: position 459,233 of record CAWFOF010000008.1, read on the forward strand.
TCCCTCCTGGGCGAGCAGGTTCCGGGCGGGGACGAACGCCTCGTCGAAGAAGAGCTCGGCGGTGTCCTGCGCGTGCTGACCGAGCTTCTCGAGATTGCGCCCGCGCTCGAACCCCTCGGTCTCGCGCTCGACGATCAGCAGGCTGATGCCGCGATGCTTCAGCGCCGGGTCGGTCTTCACCGCGGTGATGATCAGGTCGGCGTTGATCCCGTTCGTGATGAACGTCTTCGCCCCGCTGACGCGGTAGCCGCCGTCGGTCGCGAGCGCCTTGGTGCTCATGCTCGCCAGGTCGGACCCGATCCCCGGCTCCGTCATGGCGACCGCGGTGATCAGGTCCCCGGAGACGATCCCGGGGAGCCAGCGGCGCCGCTGCTCCTCGGTGCAGTACTCCAGGAAGTAGGGCAGGCAGATGTCGTTGTGCAGCGTGATCCCGAGGCCGAAGCCACTGACGCCGACCCGCTGCACCTCCTCCCCGATCACGACGTTGAAGCGGAAGTCCGCGACCCCGGCGCCCCCGTATTCCTCGGGCACCGCCATCCCCAGGAAGCCGTTCTCGCCGGCCGCGCGATAGACCTCGCGCGGGACTATCCCGTCGGCATCCCAGCGCTCGTGATGGGGCACGATCTCGTTTGCCAGAAAGCGCCGGAAGCTCTCGCGAAAGTCGTCGTGCTCGGCCTCGAACAGGGTTCTGCGCATCGGCGCGGAGCATGACACGGAGGTGACGATCCGGTGAAATCCCCTGCGAGCCCCCAACTCCTGCTACCGTCCGCAGGGTCATGTCGCGCACAGAAGCGCGACGAAAGCAGTGTCAGCGCCCGCTCAAAGTTTGCGTCAAGCATCCTCCGCGTTCGCAGCACACGACGCCGTGGAGGAAACAGCATGGCGACAGGAACAGTGAAGTGGTTCAGCGACGAGAAGGGCTTCGGGTTCATCACACCCGACGAGGCCGGCAAGGATCTCTTCGTCCATCACTCGGCGATTCTCGGTGAGGGCTACAAGTCCCTGGCCGAAGGCGCCAAGGTGCAGTACGAGTCCGAGCAGGGCCCCAAGGGCCCGTCGGCGAAGGACGTTCAGACGATCTGAGCACGTCGCAAGACGAAGCTTGCGAAGGGCCGGCATCTGCCGGCCCTTCGTCGTTCCGGGGCCGGTCGGCCGTCCGCTCGCGGGCCTCGGAGATCAAGTTCCCCCCTGTGCGGTCGATGCCGTTCGGTGATGAAGGTCGTCGCTCGCATCCTGCTGGTCGTCTGCGGACTCTGGCTCGCCGCCAGGGAGCTCAGCGGCCTCGGCCTGCACTGGGTTCCGACCGGGTCGGACAAGTGGGTGCACCTCGTCGTCCTGGGCATCGCCGCCATTCTGTGCATCGCGCGCGCCGCCACCGAGCGCCGTGAGCGCGCCGCATGGCTCCTGATCGGGCTCGGCATCGCCTCATGGGCCGCCGGCGACCTCTACTTCACGATCGTGCTGTGGGACGCGACCAGCCCGCCCGCACTCTCCCCCGCCGACGCCGGCTACATCCTGTTCTACCCGCTGGTCTTCACCGGGGTCGCGCTGCTCCTGCGCTCGCGCGTGCGGGGCATCTCGCACACGGTCTGGGTCGACGGGATCACCTCGGCGCTCGCGGTCAGCGCCGTCAGCGCCGCGATCGTGGTGCAGACCGTGCTCGCCAACGTCTCCGGCGACCGCGCGGCGATCTTCACGAACCTCATCTACCCCCTCGGCGACCTCGCCCTGCTGAGCCTGATCGTCGCCGGCGTGGCCGCATGCGGCTGGCGCGTCGACCGGACGCTCGCGCTGATGATCGCCGGCATCCTGATCTTCTGGGCCGCGGACTCCCTCTATGTCGTCTCCTCGGCTCGCGGGGAATACCTGCTCGGCGCGGTCACCGATCCGGGCTGGTGGATCGCCGCCGTCCTCTTCGCGGTCGCCGCGTGGCGCCCTCCTCGCGAGGCGTCGATGGTCCGCGTGCAGCAGAGCGCGGGTGCGATCGCGGTGCCGATCGCGTTCGCGACGGTCGGCCTCGGCGTCCTCGTGGTCGGGAGCGTCGGCAACCTGAACGGCCTTGCGATCGGGCTCGCGTCGGCGTCGGTCGCGGCGGTCATGACGCGTCTGGCGATCACGTTCCGCGAGAACGTCCACATGCTCGCCGCCAGCCGGCAGGAGGCGCTGACCGATTCGCTCACGGGCCTGGGCAACCGGCGGGCGCTGACCGCCGACCTCGAGCAGGCGTTCGCCGCGGCGCGTGACGGCGGCGCCGCGGTCACGCTTGCGCTGTACGACCTCGACGGCTTCAAGAACTACAACGACGACTTCGGCCATCCCGCCGGCGACGCGCTGCTCCAGCGCCTCGGCGAGAGCCTCGCGGCACGGGTCAGCGACCGCGGCCGCGCCTACCGGATGGGCGGCGACGAGTTCTGCGTGCTCGCATCGCCGCCCGACGACGTCCTGGTCGCCGGATGTGCGAACGCGCTGTCCGAGCACGGCGAGGGATTCTCGATCGGCTGCTCCTACGGCATGGTCGACGTGCCCACCGAGGCGGCCGACGTCTCCGAAGCGCTCGGCATCGCCGATCAGCGCCTGTATGCGCACAAGGGCGCAGGACGCGCGACCGCGCGCCACGAGACCAAGGACGTGATGCTTCGGATCCTCGCCGAGCGCGACCCGCTGCTGGGCCTGCACCTCGGCGACGTCGCCGACCTCGCCGAGGTCGTGGCCGTGGCACTCGGCCTGGGTGACCAGGACGTCGAACGCGTGCGCCATGCCGCCGAGCTGCACGACATCGGCAAGGTCGCGATCCCGGACGCGATCCTGACCAAGCCGGGGCCGCTCACCGATGGCGAGTGGGAGTTCGTGCGCCGGCACACGATCATCGGCGAGCGCATTCTCAGCGCATCGACCGCACTGGCCGGGATCGGGCCGCTCGTGCGCGCGAGCCACGAGCGCTGGGACGGCGGCGGATACCCCGACGCCCTCGCCGGCGAGGACATCCCGCTCGGAGCGCGGATCGTCGCCGTCTGCGACGCCTACGACGCGATGACGAAGGGCCGGCCACACCGGCCCGCTCGGACGCCGCAGGCGGCGCTCGACGAGCTGCGCGCCTGCTCGGGCACCCAGTTCGATCCGGGCGTCGTCACGGCCTTCACCGCGGCCGTTCAGGCCCGCCGGCACGTCCGCGCCGCCTGATCGCGGGCCCCCGCCGACCTCGGCCGGCGCGCTCGACATCACCGTAGACTCGCCTCGTGGATCACCTCACCGTCGGCGTCGTCGCAACGTCCCTCAAGCCGGACGAGCGCCGGCTGCGCGATCCATCCCGGGCACCTCGAGCGCATCGACCCGGATCTGCGCCGGCGCATGTTCCTCGAGCGCGGCTACGGGGTGCGCTTCGGCGTACTCCGACGATCACCTGGCGCCACTGGTCGGCGGCCTGCGCTCGCGCGAGGAGCTGCTCGCCCAGTGCGACGTGCTGCTGCTCCCCAAGCCGGAGGCGGAGGATCTCGCAGACGCTGCGCGAGGGGCAGGTCGTCTGGGGCTGGCCGCACTGCGTGCAGGGCCGGCGGATCACCGCAGCTGGCGATCGACCGCGGCGCTGACCCTGATCGCCTGGGAGGCGATGAACCACTGGACGCGAGGAGGGCAGCTTCAGCGTCCACGTGTTCCACAAGAACAACGAGCTCGCGGGCTACTGCTCGGTCCTGCACGCGCTGCAGCTGCTCGGCTCGACCGGCGACTACGGCCGGCGTCTGCGCGCCGCGGTGATCAGCTTCGGGGCCACGGCGCGCGGCGCGGTCACCGGCCTCTCCGCGCTCGGCGTCAGCGACGTGACGGTGCTCACCCAGCGCAGCGTCTCGGCGGTCGCATCGCCGTTCGCCTCCGTGCGGATGCGGCACTTCGAGCGCGATCCCGGCGAACCCGGGCCGCACGCTCGCGCTGAAGGCGCCCGGGCCCGCGGCCGCTGGCCGAGGTGCTGGCCGAGTTCGACATCGTCGTCAACTGCATCCTGCAGGACACCGACGAGCCGCTGATGTTCGTGACGAACGAGGATCTCGGCCGCTTCGAGCCCGGGACGCTGTTCGTCGACGTCTCCTGCGACGAGGGCATGGGCTTCGAGTGGGCGCGGCCGACGTCGTTCGCCGACCCCGATGTTCACCGTCGGCGACGGCCTGCAACTACTACGCCGTCGACCACAGCCCGTCGTTCCTGTGGAACTCGGCGACGTGGGAGATCAGCGAGGCGCTGCTCGACGTACCTGCCGATCGTCATGTCCGGACCCGACGCCTGGGACGCCGACGAGACGATCCGCCGCGCGATCGAGATCCGCGAGGGCCGGATCCTGAACCCGCAGATCCTGTCCTTCCAGGGCCGCTCGGCGACCTACCCGCACGCGACGCTGTAGGGCGTCTAGAGCATCGGCGACGGCGGGATGCGCGTGCTTCCCGGTCACGTCCGGGAGCAGCATCGCCAGTTCGTCCGGGTAGCACCACGCCCAGTCCTCGCCGGGCTCCAGCGAGCGGATGATCGGGTGCTCCGCGGCCTCGGCATGTGCCGATGCATGCTGGTTGGGGGAGTCGTCGCAGCAGCCGACGTGCCCGCACTCCAGGCAGATGCGCAGGTGCAGCCAGACGCCGCCGGAGGCGAGACAGTCCTCGCAGCCGTCCACTGAGGCGGGCAGCTCGCGGATCAGGACGTGATCGAGGTGCGTACAGGTGGCCATCATCGAAACGTATCGCGGTCAGAGGCTCTCGGAGTCGAGCGCCGGAAGGCGCAGCACCGGCAGCCCGTCGGCGATCGGCTCGCACAGCGCGGCGGGCGCCTCGGACCTGGCGAGCGTGCCGCGCAGCTGCACGAACGCGATCGAGCCCAGGATCGCCGGGATCCCCAGCTGGAAGGCGCGGTAGGCGAGCACCGCCGCGGTCGCCTGGGCGAGTGGGCTGCCGTACAGCGTGAGCGCGGCGATCAGCCCGCCGTCCGTCCCGCCGATGCCGCCCGGGAGCGGAATCAGGCCGCCGAGCTGCCCGATGACGTACGCGAACACGAAGGTGCCGAGCGCCGGCGTGCTGCCGAACGCGGCGAAGGCCGCGGCGAGCGCCGCCACGTCGAAGACCATGTAGCCCAGGACTCCGGGGACCACCATCGGCTCGCGCGTGCGCAGCAGCACGACGGCGTCCCCCACTCCGGCCGCGGCGGTGACGGCGCCCTGCCGCAAGACCCTGCGCGTCCGCGTCGCCCAATGCTCCGGGGCCGCCGCTCTGGCGCGCCCGGGCCCGAGCCGCTCGAGGATCCGCGGCAGCAACGCGACGAGCACGATCGTCGCCCACGCGAGCAGTGCGAGCGTGATCGTCAGCGCCGCCGGACCGGCGCCCGGAAGGACGCCGGCGGCGATCGCCGACCCGAAGACCGCCGCGCAGACGAAGTTCGGAGCGCTCGTCAGCACGAAGAACGCCACGCTGCGCCGCGCGATGTGGCTCGTGCTCATCCCGCCCTGGCGCAGCGCCCAGGCACCGAGCGCCAGCCCACCCACCCCACCGGCCGGCAGCAGCACGTTCGTCGCCTGCTCGGCCATCCCGATCTCGTAGCTGAACTTCCACCCCAGGCGAGCGCAGAACACGCCGCGGAACGCGACCACGTAGGACAGGCAGGAGGCCAGCTCCAGGACCGCGGCCGCCAGCAGCCACACCGGCTGCGCGTGGGCGAACCGCTCGCGGACGTCGCTGAGGCCCGGAAGCGTGCTGATCAGCCCCGCGACGATCAGGCCGAGCAGCCCCAGCTCCGCGGCGCGGCGACCCATCCGGCCACCGCGCAGCTCCTTGGGGAGCGGCTCAGGTACCCGCGCGTCCACTCCACTCACGCGCGGGTCCGGGGTGACATCGTCGCGACACTCCGACGCTACAACACCGCCCCGGCGGCTCCCCCGTTCGCCGGAAGTCACGCGTGCTCTAGGTTGCGACAGATGGCCGACATCGCCTCGCACCAGCCGCGCCCACAGGAGGGGCGCGTCCGGCACCCCGCGATCGTCGCGGTCGACGACGAGCCCGCGGTCCTGGCGGCCGTCGCGCGCGACCTGCGGCGCGGGTTCGGCGAGCGCTACCGGATCGTGCGCGCCGGCTCCGGCGCGGAGGCGCTCGACCTGCTGCGCGAGATGCGCACGCGCGGCGAGCAGGTGGCGCTGCTGGTCGCCGACCAGCGCATGCCCGGCATGTCCGGCACGGACTACCTCGTCGAGGCGCGCGAGATCGTGCCCGACGCCAAGCGGGTGCTGCTGACGGCGTACGCCGACACCGAGGCGGCGATCTCGGCGATCAACGAGGTCGCGCTCGACTACTACCTGCTGAAGCCGTGGGACCCGCCCGAGGAGCAGCTCTTCCCGGTCGTCGAGGACCTGCTGACGACGTGGGAGGCGGGCGCGGCGCTCGAGGCCGGCGGCGTGCGGGTGATCGGCCACCGCTTCTCGCAAGCGACTCGCACGACCTGCGCGACTTCCTCGCGCGCAACCGCGTGCCGGCCCGCTGGCTCGACGTGGAGCGCGACGGCGAGGCGCGCGAGCTGCTGACGGTCGCCGGTGTCGACGCCGACCGCCTGCCGGTGGCGCTGCTCGAGGACGGCGGCGTGCTCGAGCGCCCGACCGTGCTCGAGCTGGCCGAGCGGCTCGGGGTCAGCCGCCCAGCCGTCGCAGCGACCACTACGACCTCGTGATCGTCGGCGGCGGCCCGGCCGGGCTGGCCGCGGCGGTCTACGGCGCCTCGGAGGGGCTGCGCACGGTGATGGTCGAGCGCGAGGCGCCCGGCGGTCAGGCGGGCCAGTCGAGCCGGATCGAGAACTACCTCGGCTTCCCCGCCGGGCTCTCGCGGCTCGGACCTCGCGCGCCGCGCGACCGACCAGGCGCGGCGCCTCGGCGCCGAGCTGCTGACCGTGCAGGACGCCGTCGCGCTGCGCGTCGAGGGCGCCGGGCGGCTCGTGAGCCTCAGCGGCGGGGGCGACGCTCAGCGCGAACTGCGTGCTGGTCGCCTCGGGCGTCTCCTACCGCCAGCTCGACGCTCCGGGCTTCGCCGAGCTGACGGGCGCCGGCATCTACTACGGCGCCGCGCTGACCGAGGCGCGCTCGTGCGCGGACCAGCACGTCGTCGTCATCGGCGGGGCGAACTCCGCCGGCCAGGCCGCGGTCTACTTCAGCGGCTACGCGCGGCGGGTGAGCGATGCTCGTGCGCGGTCGGGATCGCTCGCGAAGTCGATGTCGCACTACCTGATCGAGCAGATCGCGGCGCTCGCGAACATCGAGGTGCGCACGGGCACGCAGGCGGTCGCGCGCGGAGGGCGAGGACGGGCGCCTGCGCGCGCCTGCGGATCCGCGAGGCGGACGGCAGCGAGCGTGCCGAGGACGTCGATGCCTGCTTCGTCTTCATCGGCGCGGCGCCGCGCACGGACTGGCTCGACGGCGTCGTCGCGCGCGACGAGCGCGGCTTCATCCTCGCCGGCGCTCGACGCGCGCGAGCACGGCTGGCCGCTGGCCCGCGACCCATACGTGCTGGAGACGAGCGTGCCGGGCGTGTTCGTCGCCGGCGACGTGCGCGCGCGCTCGATCAAGCGCGTCGCGAGCGCGGTCGGCGAGGGCTCGATGGCGGTGTCGCTGATCCACGAGTACCTCGCGAGCGCATGAGCGACCCGCATCCGACGCTCGACGACCTGCGGCCGATCGACCTGTTCGACGACCTCGACGACGAGCAGCTCAGGCGCTGGGCGGACGCCGCGGTGGAACGCACCCTTCGCGGCCGGCGCGATCGTCGCCGAGCAGGGGCGAGCTGCGGCCGGCGTGTTCCTGCTGCTCGAGGGGACGGCGCTGGCGACGATCGGCGACGCGCAGAGCACCGAACCGGTCGGCGCGCACACGCGCGCCGACCTGGATGGGCGCGATCGCCGGTGCTGACCGAGTCGCGACTTTGCGGTGCGCATGCAGGCCGAGACGCCCTGTGCGCGTCGCGATCGGTGCCGGCCGAGCACGTCGATCGAGCTGATGCTCTCGCGCACCGCTCGGTGCGACGCCGCGTGCTGCGCCAGGTGCGCCCGGTGGTCGGGCGGCATCACCGCGATCGAGCAGAACCGCGAGCGGCTCGCGGTCGCTCGGGACGATGGCGGCCGGGCTGGCCCACGAGCTGAACAACCCGGCGGCCGCGGCCAGGCGGGCCGCGGCCGACCTCGCGGAGGCGCTCGACGTGCTGGGCTCGACGATCGGCCGGTTCGTCGAGTCCGGCATCGAGCGCGACGAGGCCCAGGAGCTCGTCGGACTGCAGCGCGAGGCGCTCGAGCGGGCGGCGGCGCGCGGACCCGCTCGACGCGCTCGACGCCGCCGACGCCGAGGACGACATGATCGACGCGCTCGCGGCGCTCGGCGTCGCGCGAGCCGTGGCGGGTCGCGGAGCCGCTCGTCGCCGCCGGGCTCGACGCCAGCGTGGCTGGAGCGCGTCAGCGACGCTCGCCGGCCCGGCGACGGGTGCGGCGCTGCGAGTGGGTCGCCGCGTCGCTGGCGGCGCGCGGCCTCGCGACGGAGCTGGCCGAGTCGACCGAGCGGATGAGCAACCTCGTCGGGGCGGTCAAGCGCTACTCGTACATGGATCGCGGCGAGCTCGTCGAGCGTCGACGTGCACGAGGGGCTCGAGACGACGCTCACGGTCCTCGGCCACAAGCTCAAGCACACGACGATCGACGTCGAGCGCGACTACGACCGCACGCTGCCCCAGCTCACGGTGCGCGGGTCGGAGCTCAACCAGGTCTGGACGAACCTGCTCGACAACGCGATCGACGCGCTCGGCGACACCGGGACGATCACGATCACCACATGGCGCGACGGGCCGTGCGCCCGCATCGACATCGCCGACGACGGCCCGGGATCCCGCCGGAGATCGCCGAGCACGTGTTCGATCCGTTCTTCACGACCAAGGAGGTCGGCAACGGCACCGGCCTCGGGCTCGACACGGCGCGGCGCATCGTCGACCGAGCGCCACGGCGGCTCGCTGACGTTCGACTCCGAGCCGGGCCGCACGGTCTTCCACGTCTGGCTGCCGCTCGAGGAGACCGCGCGATGGAGTTCGCCCCGACCGTCACCGACGTTCCCGATCGCGATCGTTTCGAGGTCGCGATCGACGGGGATGTCGCCGGCTTCGCCCAGTACCACCGCAGCCCGGGCACGATCGCGTTCGTCCACACGGAGATCGACCCGTCGCACGAGGGCGAGGGCCTCGGCGGGAGCCTGGTCGGCGCGGCCCTCGACATCGCTCGTACCGAGGGCCTTGCGGTGCTGCCGTTCTGCCCGTTCGTGCGCGGATTCATCGAGCGCCACCCCGACTACCTGGACCTTGTGCCGGTCGAGCGGCGCGCCCAGTTCGGACTCGGCGATGGCTGACCTGAAGCGCTATGCCGGAAAGGGACGTGACGCCGCGGATCCCGGCTGATGGATCACCATGCAGCGAACCGCAAGAATGCACGCATGACCGACCTCGTCCCGCCCGAAGCCCTCGCCTACGCCGACGCGCACACCACCGCGCCGGCCGGCTCGCTCGGCGAGGTCGCCGCGTGGACGGCGGCGAACACGGCGGCCCCGCAGATGATGAGCGGCGTCCCGGAGGCACGCCTGCTCGAGGCCCTGATCGTCGCCGGCGGCGCGCGCCGCGTGCTCGAGATCGGCACGTTCACCGGCTTCGGCACGCTGACGATGGCGGCCGCGCTGCCGGACGGCGGCCGCATCACGACGCTCGAGATCGACGAGGCGACCGCGGCGAGCGCCCGCCGCCACATCGAGGCGAGCCCGTACGCCGATCGCATCGAACTGCTGATCGGCGACGCTCGCGAGACCATCGCCGGGCTCGACGGACCGTTCGACCTGGTCTACATCGATGCGTGGAAGGCCCAGTACCCCGACTACTACGAGGCCGTCGTGCCGAAGCTCGTCCGCGCGCGGCGTCATCGTCGCCGACAACCTGTTCCGCGGCGGCGCAACGCTCGATCCCGGCGCCGACGACCCGAACACCGCCGGCATCCGCGAGTTCGCCCGCCGGGTGCACGATGACGAGCGGGTCCACAACGTGCTGCTGACAGTCGGCGACGGCCTGATGCTGGCGTGGCTCACACCCGGGGAGTAGCTCAACGCGGACGGGGCGGCTCGAAGGCCGCCCCGTCTCAGACTGCCTGGTCTCGCTGCGGTGCCTCAGCCGGTCACGGTCGAGTCGGACGGCAGTGTGGTCACGGGACCCGGGCCGACCTTCTTGTCCGGGGCGACGTTCGTGCCGCCGCGCAGCGCCTTGATCGTGTCCCAGAACGTCTTGCGGGCGGCGTCAACCGCTGTGTGGTAGGCCTTGCCGGCATCGCGAACCTGGGTGCGCAGGCCCTTCAGCGTCGCGCGGGTGCTCTCACGTGCGGCCTTGCACGCGGCGTGGTTCTTGTCGACGCGAGCCTGCTGGCAGGTCGCGCGCAGCGCCTTGATCGCGTCGGTCGCCTGCTGCTTGAGCGGCGCAACCGTCGTCGTGTAGGCGTTCTGCGCATCCGTGAAGCTCTTGTTCAGCGCGGTGCACGCGGCGACGACCTTGTCGGCCTGGCCGGCGAGCCGCTTCGGCGTCTTGCCGTTGGCGACGTGGTTGCAGAGCCCGGAAGCGACCGGGTAGGTGTGGTTGAAGCCACGGTGGCCGTGGTGAGCCGAAGCCACCGCCGGCAGGGCCAGCAGCGCACAGGCGCTGAGGGCCAGGATCAAACGGATACGAGACATGTGCGAGCGTCCTTTGCATCTGTGCCCGGCTCCTCCGCGGCGCCGGGCGAGGTATTGACACCCGCTGCAAACCGGCGCGTGCCGGAAGTTGCGACCCGGTGGACGTTTGACCTACGCGGCGACCGATGCGGCGACGCTGGCGGGGGTGCTCATGCGCTCGTCGAACACGAACCCGGCCTCGAGGGCGCGCCGCACCGGGCACGTGTCGGCGACGCGCATCAGCCGGGCCGTCTGCCCGTCGGTGAGGCCGTCGGGAAGGTGGATGGTGACGTCGAAACGCCGGGGCTCGGCCTCGTGGTCGTACGTCACGTCGACGCAGACCTCTCCGATGTCCCACTCCTTGCGCTGGACGTACAGGGCGATCATCGTCGAGATGCACGAGGCGAGCGTGGCCGGCAGGAGCTCGTGCGGCGCAGGCCCCACGTCCGTGCCTCCGAGGCTCTCGGGCTCGTCGGTGATGATCGTGTGGCGGCCGTTGACGTCGACCTCGTGGCGCAGCGTGTCGCCGGTGCGTCGTGCTGTGGCGGTGAAGCTCATCGTGTCCTCCTGTCATGTGTTGGGTCGTTCATGAGGCCGGGGACGCTCCCGAGGCGTGTCCGAAGCGGACGTCGGGGAGGATTCGCCGCAGCGGCTTGGGCAGCCACCACGCCCAGCGGCCGAGCAGCCGCAGGATCACGGGGACGAGCAGCAGACGGACGAGGAACGCGTCGAGCAGGACGGCGACGCCGAGGATCACGCCCATCTCCTTGGGGGGCAGCGGACCGGAGAGCGCGAACGTGAAGAAGACGGCGACCATCACGCCGGCCGCGGCGAAGATCACGCGGCCGCTGTGCGCGACGCCGCCGACCATCGCCTCCCTGGCGTCGTGTGTGCGGTCCCAGTGTTCCTTCGCGGAGGACAGCAGGAACACGGTGTAGTCCATCGAGATCGCGAAGATCATCGCGAAGAAGAAGACGGGCCCCCAGGCGTCGAGGAAGCCCTGGGGCTCGAAGCCGAGCAGCCCGCTCCCGTGGCCCTCCTGGAAGACGAGCCGGGCGACGCCGAACGCCGCGCCGGTCGCCAGCAGGCTGGTGAGCACGCCGAACGCCGCGATGATCGGCGCCTGCAGCGCGATCAGCAGCAGCAGGAATCCGAGGATCAGCACGACGCCGATGACGAGCGGCGTCTTGGACGAGAGCAGCGTCTCGAGGTCGTGGTTCTCCGCGACGGAGCCGCCGACGAGCGCGCCGGGCGGCAGCGCCGAGCGCAGCCGGTCGATCGTGGCGCCGGTGGCCTTGGATGAGGGGTCGGTGTTCGGCACGACCTGCACGAGCGCCTTGCCACCGGCGCCGGGCAAGGCCGGCATGACCTGCGCGATGCCCGGGTCGGCCTTCGCCACGACGCTGACGCGGGCGGCGTCGCCCTGGACGGTGACGATCTGCACCGCACCGGGAGCGCCCTTGCCGAACGACTGCTGCACCTGGGTGTAGCCGATGCGCGAACTGTCACCGGCGGGCACGACCTTGATCGACGGCATCCCGGTCTTCAGGCCGAAGACCGGCACGATCAGCGCCACGAGGACGATCAGCGCGAGCGCCCCGAACGCGTAGGGGTGACGCCACAGGCGCTCAGCCCAGGCCGCGAACCTCGGCGAGCGGTGCTCGCCCTGGTGCACCCACGGCAGCGCGAGCTTGTCGACCTTCGGGCCGAGCTTGCCGAGCACCGCGGGCAGCAGCGTCAGCGTCGCGGCGAGGATGAAGAGCGACGGAGATCATGATCCCCAGCGCCATCGACCGGAACGCGGGCGATGGCACGAGCATCACGGCCATCAGCGAGATCAGCACGGTCACGCCGCTGAACAGCACGGCCTTGCCGGCGGTGTCCATCGTCTCGGCCACGGCATTCTCGACCGGCTCGTGCGAGCCGAACAGTGCGCCGCGGAAGCGATAGACGATGAACAGGGCGTAGTCGATGCCGAGCGCGAGCGCGAACATCAGCGCGAAGTTCATCGCCCAGATCGAGATGTCGAGGACCTGCGTGCCGAGGTAGAGCGAGCCGGCGGAGGCCATCAGGCCGAGGATCGTGAGCATCAGCGGCAGCCCGGCGGCGACCAGCGAGCCGAACGCCAGCACCAGGATGATCAGCGTCACCGGCCACGAGATGAGCTCGCTCTTCATCATCGCGTCGCGGTTGGCGGTGTTGAAGTCCGACCACATCCCGCTCGCGCCGGTCAGCGACACCTGCACGCCGTCGCCCTGAAGCTTGTGAAGGCTCGTCTTGAGGTCGTCGGCGGCACGGACCATCGTGTTGGAATCCGCGGCGGCGCCCGCCTGGATGATCGCGGTGTGCCCGTCACGCGAGATCGACATTCCGGCCTGCGGTACGACAACGGACTTGACGCGCGAATCGGCCTTGAGCGTCGACGATGCGCGGGCGACGGCGACCTTGAAGGTGGGGTCGGCGACGGTCTTCGTGTTGGAGTGCACGACGACCATCAGTGCGCTCGACGAGAGCCCGTCGAAGTTCTGGTCGATCATCTTGCGCGCCTGCACCGACTGCGAGCCGGTGGCCTCCCAGCCGGCGCCCGACAGTGCCTTCTCGACCTTCGGCGCGAAGAACCCAAGGACGACGGCGACGACTACCCAGGCGATCACGACGACACGGAAATGCGTGGCCGTGTAGCGGCCGAGGCGGCCGATCGGACCGAACTGGGTCATCGCGTGCTCTCCGAGGGGTAGAGGACCGAGCGCAGGCCGAAGACCCGCTTGAGGATCAGCGACGCGCCGCACGCACCGAAGGCCACGTACAGCCACTGGTTGACGCCGACGAACGCGGTCAGCAGCAGGAACCACGGCGAGACGAGGGCGACGAGCAGCGACGCTGAGCAGCGTCATCGTGCCCGCCATCGCGAACAGGACGCGCTCGAGCGGCCAGGCCGCGGGAGGGTGCGTTGGTCATGCGAGACCTCCGGTGAGGATCTGGTCGAGTTCGCTGACCTGCTGGCGCAGGCCGCCGCAGACCTGCTCACAGAGCGCGAACACGGAGTCGTCGGCGATCGCGTAGCGCACGGACGTCCCGTGCTTGCTGCGACTCACGATCCCGGCCTGGTGCAGGACGCCGAGGTGCTTGGAGACGTTCTGCTGCGAGGCGCCGAGTCGGTCCACGAGCTCGCCGACCGAGCGGTCGCCGTCGCGCAGGGCGTCGAGCAGCTTGATGCGCATCGGCTCACCGATGACGCGAAAGCGCTGGGCGATGAGCTCGACCAGCGGGTCCGGGAGCGGCCTTGGAATCTCCATTCCGTGATTCTACCACTAGTCCGTTGTATATCGGTGTAAGTGTGAACTACGGATCTCCGACCGTACGAAGTGCGGATGCCGCCGGCCGACCGGCGAACCATCCTTTGGGTGCACGTCCCCTCAGGAACGAAGGGTCCTGCCGTGTCCACCTCGAACTCCAAACGCGTCATCGTCGTCGGCTCGAGCTTCGCCGGCATGACGGCGGCGCTCGACCTGCGCAGGCGCCTGGACCCGCAACACCAGGTCCTCGTGCTCGACCCGCGACCCGACTTCACCTTCATCCCGTCGCTTATCTGGGTCCCGTTCGGGCTGCGCGAGCCGGAGGATGTGACCTTCCCCCTCGCCCCCATGTACGCCAAGAAGGGCATCCGCTTCGTCAACGAGGCCGCCGCGCACTTCGAGCTCGACGCCCAGATGGTGGTCACGAGCGCCGGCCGCGAGCTCTCCTACGATCGCCTGCTGCTCACCACCGGGCCGCGGCTGGCATTCGAGAAGATCCCCGGCCTGGGACCCGTCGACGGCCACACCCAGTCGGTCTGCAACCTCGACCACGCCATGCTCACCCGTCGGGCGTGGCAGCGCTTTCTGAAGAGTCCGGGCCCGGTCGTGGTCGGGACCGCCCAGGGGGGCTCGTGCTTCGGCGCCTCCTACGAGTTCCTGCTCAACACGCACCACCGGATCAAGCAGGCCGGCCTGCAGGACGTCGCCCCGCTGACGTTCATCACGGCGGAGCCGTTCCTCGGGCATTTCGGCCTCGGCGGTGTCGCGGACTCCCAGGAGCGGGTCGAGGGCCTCTTCGACAAGCTCGGGATCGAGGGCATCGCGAACAACGTCATCACCGAGGTCCGGGAGGGTGAGATCGAGCTCGACGGAGGCCGCGTCCTCCCGTTCGCCTTCTCGATGATCGTGCCGCCGTTCACCGGCGTCGACGTGATCCGCGAGACCGAGGGCCTCGGCAACCCGATGGGCTTCCTCCCGGTCACCGACGAGTACCGGCACACCGACCGCGAAGACGTCTACGGCGCCGGGGTCGACATCGCGATCGCCCCGCCGCAGGAGACGCTCGTCGCCGCCGGCGTGCCGAAGACCGGGCAGATGAGCGAGGTCATGGCGAAGGTCGCCGCCCAGAACATCACCGCCGACCTGCAGGGCGGCTCGCGTCGCAGCCTCCCCATGTCCGAGATGGAGGCGATCTGCATCCTCGACGCGGGAAACAACGGCATCGTCTTCAAAGCCGACCACGTGCTCGGGACCTCGGAGCATCCGCACGTGATGAGCGGGCCACAGGCGCACTGGGCCAAGGTCGCGTTCGAGCGCATCTTCATCGAGAGCCGCAAGCGCGGCCGCGTCGTGCTCTGAGCGCTGGCGCGGCCGCGTCCACAGGCGTATCGTCGGCGGATCCGTAAGCCGAGGAGGCGACGATGGACACCGCGAAGACCCGCTGGGCGGCCGCGCCCAACGCAGAGGCGATCGAGGCCTGGGACGGCCCGCTGTTCGACACCTTCGTCCGCTTTCGCCACCTGCTCACGACGGGCCTCGGCGCCCACGGTGACGCCGCACTCGCGGCCGCGCCCCCGCAGCCCGGTCAGCGGGTGATCGACATCGGCTGCGGGTTCGGCGACACGACCCAGCAGATCGCACGACTGGTCGGCCCCGAGGGTGAGGCGGTGGGCGTCGATGCCGCCCCGCGATTCATCGAGGCCTCACGCGAGGACGCCGCGACCACGGACCTCGAGAACATCAGCTTCCTCGTGGCCGACGTGCAGAATGGTCTTCCCGTCGACGGGTTCGACATGGCCTTCTCGCGCATGGGCACCATGTTCTTCGCGGCGCCGGTCCCGGCGATGCGCAACATCCGCATGGCGCTCAAGCCCGGTGGCAGCCTCACGATGGTCGTCTGGCGGCGCAAGCTCGACAACGACTGGCTGTACCGCGCGCAGACGATCGTCGAACAGATCGTCGAGCGCCCGGACGAGCACGATGAGCCGACGTGCGGCCCGGGTCCGTTCTCGATGTCCGACGCCGACACGACGTCGGACATCCTCAAGCACGCGGGCTACACCGACATCGCGCTGCGGCGCTGCGACCTCCCCACCCAGATGGGCCGCGACATGGACGAGACGATCGACCTCGTCATGTCACTAGGCCCGGCGGGCGAGATCCTGCGGCTGGCCGGCGACAGCGCCGCGCACCTGCACGGGCGGGTCGACGCGGAGCTGCGTGAGCGGCCTGCGTGAGTTCGAGCGGCCCGACGGGAGCGTGTGGGGCTCCGCGTCGACCTGGATCGTCACCGCGACCGCGCCCTGATCGTCCCGTATGGGATCGTCCGCCGGCGCTGGTCCTGCTCGGCATCGGGGCCGGACTCGCGATCCCGTCGCTGATGACGCTCGCCATGTCCGCGGCGACGGAGAGCGACTCCGGCCTCGCGTCAGGCCTCGTCAACACGACGCAACAGGTCGGCGGCGCGCTCGGCCTCGCCGTGCTCGCGACGCTGTCGACGACGCGCACGGACGCGCTGCTCGCCGACGGCGTCCCGGTGTCCTCGGCGCTGACGGCCGGCTACCACCTCGCGTTTGCGATCGGTGCCGGCCTCGTCATCGCCGCCATCGGGCTCGCGGCCGTGCTCCTGCACCCCGAGCCCGCCCCGGCGCTCGCCGAGGCCGAGACCCACGCCGAGCTGACCCATGCCGAGCCGCTCTACGCCGAGGAGGCGGCGTGACGACGCTCAGGCGCCGCTCGCCGCGTCCAGCGCCCCGTCCACGAGCGCCTGCTGATGCTCGCCGTAGGGCGGGCCGAACAGGTCGATCAGGTCGCCCTCGCCGCGGATGAACACGCCGCGCGGGTTCGAGAACTCGCGGAAGCCGTCGACGCCGTGGTGGCGCCCGGTGCCGCTCTGCCCGACGCCGCCGAAGTTCAGCGACGGCATCGCGCCCTGCATCGCGCAGGCGTTCACGGTGGCGCCGCCGGATGATGGTGCGCCGCAGCACGTCCTCGGCGACCTCCTCGTCGCGCGCCATCACGTAGAGCCCGAGCGGGCGCTCCTGCGAATTGACGTAGGCGACCGCCTCGTCGACCGAGTCGTACGGGCGCACCGGCGAGGATCGGCCCGAAGATCTCGTCGCGCACGATCCCGAGGTTCTGCGGCGGGTCGACGACGAGCGACAGCGGCATCTGCCGCGTCTCGCGGTTGACCGCGCCGCCCTCGTCGAGCTGGATCACCTCGCAGCCGGCCTCGCGCGCCTCGTCGAGCAGCCCCTGCAGCCGGTCGAGGTGCCGTTCGCTGATGATGCCGGGGCAGTTCGCGCGTCGCCGAGTAGTCGCTGTTGGTCTGTGCGACGTACTGCCGGGCGAGCTCGACGAACGCGGGCACGTCTGCTCGCGCGGAACGAGGCAGTAGTCGACGGAGGTGCACATCTGCCCGTTCTTGATCATCTTCACGCCGAGGATGTTGCGCACCGTCCGCTCGTCGACGGCGTCGGCCGCGACGATCGCCGGGCACTTGCCGCCCAGCTCGAGCGTCACCGGCACGAGGTTCTCGGCGGCGGCCTTGGCGACTTCGCGGCCGATCGCCGGGCTGCCGGTGTAGAGCAGGTGGTCCCAGCGCAGCGTCGGGAAGGTCCGCGCCAGGTCGAGCTCGCCGACGGCGACGTCGACGAGGTCGCGGTCGAAGCGTCTCGCGCATCAGGTCGCGCATCAGCTCCGAGCACGCCGGGGTGAACTCCGACGGCTTGATGATCATCCGGTTGCCCGCCGCCAGCGCGTCGATCAGCGGGCCCATCCCCAGGTCGAAGGGGAAGTTCCACGGGACGATGTTCCCGATCACGCCCTTCGGCTCCTGGCGGACCTCGGCCCGCGCCGCTGCCGTACATCGCCGGGTCGCTGAAGCGCGGCTCCGGCTGCATCCACGTCTCGAGGTTCTCCGCCGCATGGTGCGGCGCGGCCGACCATCCCGACGACCTCGACCATGTCGGTGAACAGCTCGGGATGGACCGCGAAGTCCGAGCTCATCGCGTCGCGGATGCGCTGGCGGTTCGCGATCAGGACGGCGGCCACCGCGAGCACCCGCTCGCGCCGCTCGCCGGCGCTCGGATACGGGTCGCTCAGGAACGCGACCTTCTGTGCCGCAAAGGACTCGTGCAGCTCCTCGATCGCTCCGGCGTCGGTGCGCTGGTCGCTGATGGCCATGCTGGCTTCTCCTCGATGATGGGGCCGGGAGAACCACGCTACGCCGCGGCCCACCGCGCCGGCTGGAGCGATTCGCGGCGGCGTTGTGAATCTGACAGAGCGTCCTTTCGTCTAGGCGGTGACTCCTTCGACCGGGCTCCGCGACTCGCGCGCCGGGGCCGTGGCGGCGCACGTTGCGCGAGCTCGCACGGTCGAGCCGGAATCCGAGTGACCCGACGAACGCCCAGAGGGCGATCACTGCGACTCCGAGGACGTAGGTCATGGTTCTTCCCTCCTGTCGTGGACGATGTCGAAGTCGATCAGCGCCTGCTGGGCAGCGGACAGCCGCCGCGCCAGCGCGGCCGCCACGGTCCTCCCGGGAGCACCCGTAGAGCGACCCGCGCCGTCGCTGAGGATGCGCCGCACGAGCGCGACGCCGCGCGGCGACACCGGCCCGGGCGCGGCGAGCACGTCCGCGAGCTCGTGCAGCTCAGCGGAACACGCGAGCGCCGTCGAGCGCGGCAGTGGCCCGGCGGTGGTGTTCAAAGGCCCCGGGTTCGCGGCGGACCGGGCGACGTTGCGCAGCGCGGCGGCCAGCCCGCG
Organism: uncultured Solirubrobacteraceae bacterium; assembly: GCA_963817295.1. Lineage (GTDB taxonomy): Bacteria > Actinomycetota > Thermoleophilia > Solirubrobacterales > Solirubrobacteraceae > F1-60-MAGs163. The sequence continues at coordinate 478,019 of CAWFOF010000008.1, forward strand.
CCGCTCGCGCATCCCGATCAGGCGCTGCGCGCGGAGCGAGAGCGCCATCCGCGACTCCGGGGCGGCGCCGGCGATCAGCTCACCGTCGAGTCGGCGCGCCCGCAGGCCGGCCAGCGCACGGTCGACCGTGCGCGCGCGGCGCACCGCAAAGCCCGGCCCTTCGCTGACGAGGACGGTGGTCACGGATGATCACCCGGATCGTCATGGCCACCTCACCGGCCGGCAATGGGTAGCGGGATGTATCTGCGCCCGGAGGCGTCACCCATCTGCCCGCGACCTACGGCGCGACGAGACCGCGCCGGATGGCGTAGCGCGTGAGGTCGACCCGGTCGCGCAGTCCGAGCTTCTCGAGGATGTTCGCGCGGTGACGATCGACCGTCTTGCGGCTGATCACCAGGATCTCGGCGATCTCCTCGCTCGTGTGCCCCTCGGCCACGAGCTTCGCGACCTCGACCTCCCGCGGCGTCAGCGGCTCCTCCGCCTCCTCACCACGGCCCACGCGGCCGACGTAGTCGCGCGCGAGCGCCGCGACGGCGCCCGCGTAGAGGAACGTCTCGCCGCGCATCGTGGCCCGGCACGCCTCGACGAGGTCGCGGTCGGCGGCGGTCTTCAGCACGTAGCCCGAGGCCCCGGCCTTCAGCGACTCGAAGAAGAACTGCTCGTTGTCGTGCATCGAGAGCATCAGCACCCGTACGCCGGGGCACCGCCGCGCAAGGACCGCCGCCGCCTGCAGGCCGGTCATGCGCGGCATCGACGACGTCGAGGATTGCAAGCTCGACGTCGCCGGCGAGCACCCGTTCGACCGCCTGCGCGCCGTCGTCCGCCTCGGCGATAACGTCGAAGTCCGGCTCGACGTCGAGCAGGCCGCGCAGGCCCCGGCGCACGACGGGGTGATCGTCGGCCAGGAGGACGCGCGTCGGTCCGGGCCCGCTCATCGGGCCGCCTCGTCGCGCGCCAGGCGCAGGCACAGCTGCGTTCCGTGAGGCACGACGTTCGTGATCGACAGGTCGCCGCCGACGAGCAGCGCGCGCTCGCGCATGCCGCGCAGCCCCGATCCCGCTCCCCGAGGCTCAGCGGGCATCCCGACACCGTCGTCGCGCACGACCAGCTCGACCCCCCCATCGTCCCGGTCGAGCCGCAGCTGTGCGCATGAGGCCTGCGCGTGGCGCAGGATGTTCGTCAGCGCCTCCTGCGCAACGCGGTACACGACGAGCTCCTCCTCCGAGGACAGCGCGACGTCCGGATCGAGTTGGTGATCGACGCTCAGCCCGCCATCCCGGCCGATCGACCCCAGCAGCGTCACGAGCGCGCTCTGCAGCCCGAGCTCGTCGAGCGCCTCGGGCCGCAGGCCGCGCGCGATCGTCCGGACCTCCCCCGCGGTGTGGCGCGCGGTCTCGCGCAGCACCTCGAGCTGGGGGCGCAGCTCAGCGGGTGCCGCGCGGCTCAACGTGTCGATCTCGAGCATCATCGCGGTCAGCGACTGCCCGATCTCGTCGTGCAGCTCCCGGGCGATGCGGCGGCGCTCGTGCTCCTGCGCGGCCACGGCATCCCGCGCGCTGGCGCGCCGTTCGTGCTCGAGCCGCCCCAGCATGTCGTTGAACGCCTCCGCGAGGGCCTCCGCCTCGCGATCGGCACCTTCGAGCTCGATGCGATGCCCCGGAGCGAGGGGATCGACGCGGTGCATCGTGCGCGTGAGCTCCTGCAGCGGGGCGAGCGCGCGGCGCAGCAGCAGGAAGAAGCCGACGAGCATCGCCGCGGCGCCCAGAGCCAGGACGAGCAGCTCGCGCGGCTTCGTGGGAACCGAGACGTGCACCGGCGCGAGGACGAGCGCCGCGAGCGCGAGCAGCACCACAGCGGTGTAGGCCGCGAACAACCGCCAGAACAGGGGAACCGTCCGGGGCATCCGGGCTTCCGCCCGCGACATCGAAGCGCCGAGCACGGATCGATCGTCCCACGCGGTCAGCCCGCGCGCCACACCGCGTTGACAGCGCTCACGCGCTGTGGCAGTATTCAACCGTTCGGTTTATCAACTGCTCAGATGAATAACACGCCCCATGACGACCGACCAGCTCAGCATCACGTTCGCCGCCCTGGCCGATCCCACGCGCCGCGCGATCCTGGCCCGGCTCGCCGAGGGCGAGGCGACCGTGAACGAGCTGGCCCAGCCGTTTCCCGTGAGCGTCCAGGCGGTGTCGAAGCACCTGAAGGTGCTCGAGCGCGCCGGCCTGATCTCGCGCGGGCGCGACGCACAGCTGCGCCCCTCGCGACTCAGGGCCGCGCCGATGAAGGACGCCGTCGACTGGCTCGCCCACTACCGCGACTTCTACGAGGGCAGGCTCGACCGCCTCGAGGAGCACCTGAAATCCATCCAGGGAAAGGACCCCACCCCATGAGCGACGCACCTGCCAGGACTATGACCGAGCGCCATCTCACGATCACGCGCATCTTCGACGCCCCACGCGATCTCGTCTGGACCTGCTGGACGGTGCCCGAGCATTTCGCCGCCTGGTGGGGCCCGGAGCATTTCCACACGCCCGTCGCATCCGTCGAGCTCGACCTGCGGCCGGGCGGCGCCTTCAAGGCGACGATGGTCGATCCCGAGGGCAACGAATACCCGTCCGCCGGCACGTTCGTCGAGGTCACCCCCAAGGACCGCCTCGTCTTCGCCGAGGAGGGAATCCGTCACCCGATGATGGAGAGCCAGCACACGGTCATCACGTTCAGCGATCTCGGCGATGGCCGCACCCAGCTCGACGTCGACGTCACGATGGTCTGCCTCGACGAGCTCATGCCGCTGGCGCAGTCCGGCTGGAACAGCTCGTTCGACAAGCTTGCCGGGGTGCTGGCGAACGGGTGAGGTCAGCCCGGCGCCGGCTCGGCGCGCTCGGGCGGGTCGCCTTGCGGTGGGGGTGGCCCGCCCGTACGCTCGCGCCACCACACACGGAGAGGGGCACGGCCTGACGGCGGTTCGTGGGGCCCTTGATCGAGCTCGCATGGATCCCCCGCGTACCCCATTTCTCTTTGCCTCCCTGCGCGGCTATCAGCGCGCATGGTTGAGGGGCGACCTTGTCGCCGGGCTCACGGTCTGGGCGATCCTGGTGCCGCAGGCGCTGGCGTACGCGAGCATCGCGGGGGTCTCGCCGGTCGTCGGCCTGTACGCGGCGCCGGGGGCGATCCTGCTGTACGCCGCGCTGGGCAGCTCGCGGCATCTGGTCGTGGGGCCGATGGCGGCGACCGCGGTCCTGTCGGCGGCGACGGTGGCCGACCTCATCCCGTCGGGCGACAGCCGTTTCGCCGCGTTCACCGCCGGCCTGGCTCTGACGGTGGGAGCTGCGGCGCTGACGGCGGGCCTGCTGCGCCTCGGCTTCCTGGCGAACTTCATCAGCCAGCCGGTCCTGAAGGGCTTCATCATCGGCCTGGCGCTGACGATCATCGTGGGCCAGCTGCCCAAGCTCTTCGGCGTCAGCCACGGCACCGGCGACTTCTTCGAGCAGGCGTGGCATTTCGTCACGCACCTCGGAGAGACGCAGGGCCTCACGCTGCTCGTCGGCGCCGCATCGCTCGGGCTGATCCTCGGTCTGCGGCGGTGGGCCCCGGCCGTACCCGGGTCACTCGCCGCTGTCGTGCTCGGGATCACCGCGGTCAAGGCCTTCGGCCTCGACGTTCCGACCGTCGGGCAGATCGGCAGCGGATTGCCGTCGCTCGGCCTGCCCGACATGTCGCTCGGTGACGCCGGCGGACTGGCCGCCGGAGGCATCGGCGTGATGCTCATCGCGTTCGCCGAGGGGCTCGCCGCCGCCAAGGCCTTCGCGTCCGGCGGGCAGGAGCGGATCGACGCCGACCGCGAGCTGGTCGCACTCGGCGGCGCGAACATCGCCGCCGGGCTGTCGAGCGGCATGGTCGTCGCGGGCAGCCTCTCGAAGACCGCGGTCAACGCCTCGGCCGGCGGGCGCACGCAGCTCTCGGCGCTGCTCGCCGCGGGGCTGACCGTCGTCGCGCTCCTGTTCCTGACGGGCCTGTTCGAGGACCTTCCGACGACGACGCTCGCAGCGATCGTCATCGCCGCAGTCGTCGAGCTGGTCGACGTGCCCGCGCTGGTCAGGCTCTACAACACCTACACCAAGCGTCTCGGGCGCCAGTACGGGTGGGTCGCCCGGCCGGACTTCATCGCGGCCGTCGCCGCGATGATGGGCGTGCTCGTCCTCGGCACGCTGGCCGGGCTGTTCGCCGGCATCGGCGTCTCGCTGCTGCTGCTGATCTACCGGGCCTCGCGGCCCTATGTCGCGGTGCTCGGCCGAACACCTGATCCGGACGGGATCTACCGGGACGTCGAGCGCCACGCCGACGCCCTCCCGGCCGACGACATCGTCGTGCTCCGCATCGAGAGCGGCCTCTACTTCGCGAACGCCGACAACGTCCGCCGGCACATCCTCGATGCCGGCGCCCGCGAGGGCGTACGTGCGGTCATCCTGGACGCCGAGACCACCCCGTTCGTGGACGTCAGCGCCGCGCGCGTGCTCGCCGACACCCGTGACGAGCTCGAAGAACGAGGGGTCCGCCTCCTGATCGCGCGCAACGTCGGCCAGGTCCGCGACATGCTCCGGGCCACGATCGGCGAAAACAGCGACCTGGCCGCGTCATACCCCACGGTCGAGGCCGCCATCCGGGCCGTCCGCGCGCCCGGCTCCTGAGCGCAGTGCGCCGCTGCGGTCTTTGACCGCCGTGAGGCCGCGGAGTACCGTCGGTGCGGGGACATCGCGTGAACGTCCGCAGCGCGCACTGGGACCTGCTTGAGTCCGGCCCGCCGGAGGCGGCGCACACCGTCCTGTGCCTGCCCGGCGGCATGTGCGCCGCCATGCAGTACGAGGAGCTGATGGCCGAGCCGACGCTGGCCGACGTCCATCTGGTCGCCGCGACGCTTCCGGGGCACGGCGGCACGCCGGCGCCCGACGACGTCAGCATCGAGAACTACGCACGGCTGTCGGCGGAGTTGGCGGCGGAACGCGGCTGCGACGCGGTGGTCGGCTTCAGCATCGGGGCCAACGTGGCGCTCGAGATGGCCGGCTCGGGCGCATTCTCAGGCCCGCTGGTGCTGCTCGCGCCCGCCTTCTCGCTCGAGGACGAGGCGCCGTTCATCCGCGGTCTCGACCAGGCCGCCCGCCTGCTCGGGTACCTGCCGTTCGCCGCGATGCTGAAGATCGTCCACCTGGCCGTGAAGGACAGCCCCCTCCCGGCGGGTCGCCGCGGCGAACTCGTTGCGGTGCTGCGCCGCAACGACCCGCACGTCATGCGCCGCGGCTTCCACGCGTACCTCGGCTATCTGGGCCGTCACGGATCGGTCGCCGAGCGACTCTGCCAGGCGGACGTCGACGCATGGGTCGTGCACGGCGAACGCGGCGACGGAGGCGTCACCGACGATGAGCGCCGCGTCCTCGAAGCCTGTTCTCGCATCCACATGATCACGCTCCCCGGGACGAGCTTCTTCATGCCCAACGAAGAGCCCGCCCTGGTGGCGGATCTCATCGTTCAGGGCCTCGAGCGAACGAACTGAGCCGCGGCTCAGGGCTTCAGCGAGAACGGCGGGTAGCGATCGGTGGTGAGCAGCAGCGCGTAGGCGGTGACGCGCAGTCCCCAGCGCCCGACGCCGACGACGTAGTCGAACAGGCCGCGCGGGTAGCGTCCGGTGAAGAGGATCGCGAACCAGGCGATCACGACGCTGACGAACGCGCCGAGGATCAGGAATCCGAGCACCACGAAGTGCGGGATCGCCAGGAACCACTTCACCAGCGGGAGCCAGCGGTTGAGGTCACGCGGCACATCCGGGTACAGGATGTCCAGGTGCAGCGACTGCTCTTCGTCGGTGGACGGGTAGTGGTCATCGAGCAGTGCGGCGTAGACCGTGACCCGCGAGGAGAACCGGGTGAGCTCGAGGTTCCAGTCGAACCACCAACGCGGGAACTTCTGCCGGAACAGGATCATCAGCAACGGCCCGGCGAACAGCAGGCCACCGGCACCGATGATCACCAGGGTGCTGCCCGACCCTGAACCACTCGAGTAGATCTGGCTGCCCCCCGAGACGGCCGCGAGCACGATCGCGATCGGGATGATCGTGAAGACGCGGAAGAACGTCGTGAGGCGGTTGAGCGCACGGTCGGGGTAGTCGACGTCGAGCGTCGCGGGGTAACCGGAGGCGGTCTGGGCGGTGTCCATGGTCATTCCTTACGTGAGTGCTTCGTGGTCGGAGCAGGACGTCCGTGCGGTGCCGCCGTTGAGTATCCGCCCGAACGGCTTTCGAGGTCGTCCGTGCTCCGGGCGCTGAGCAGCGACGGTGGTGTCCCCAGCCCTCACGCGGAAGGCCCGCCGGGGCTCGGCGGGCCTTCGACATCTCCCCGTCTCGGTCGTCTCAGCCCGGGATGCCGGGAGGACCGAGGATCTCCAGGCCGTGGTCCGCGGCGGCGCGGAGCACGGGCCCCATGTCCGGCGGCGCCGTCGGGGCGGGTGGGATCTCCGCGACCGGAGCGGGGGCCCCGAGCGTTCGGATGAAGCCCTCGAACCCGGCCGCCTGCGTGACCAGCAGGAAGCGAGCCTCATCGGAGCTGACGACGAACGTGTGCGGCACGTCGCGGGGGCCGAACACGAACGAGCCTGCCGGGGCGACGACCGTCCGGCCCGCGACCCAGATCGTGAGCTCGCCGTCGAGGACATAGAACCACTCGTCCTCGTTGTGGTGGACGTGCAGCGGCGAGCCGGAGCCGCGCGGGGCGGTCTGTTCGGTCAGCATCATGCGGCCGCCGGTCCCCGCGCCATCGGCCTTGATCGTGGTCAGGCCACCGAAGAACCAGAAGTGCTCTCCCTCACCGGGACCGAGAGCGATGGGCGCGAGGGCGCCGTCCGGCGCGGTCGTGGTGGTGTCTGCTGCGCTGATGGAGGTCATGCGTGCATCCTGATCTCCGCGAGGGGTTCCAACCACCCCCCGCGTCCGGGGATCTTTCTTGCAAGGCGTGGGAGACTGACCCGCATGGGAGGCAGGGTCGCCCGTCTGATCCAGGAGATCGACCTGCTCGGCTCACGCGGACTGCCGCGTGAGGAGTTCTTCGCTGAGCTGTCCCCACGACTGCGCAACGTCATCGACAACGACGCCAGCTGCTGGCACACGCTGGACCCGAGCACGCGGCTGCTGACCAGCGACGCGCCCAAGGAGCTCATCGAGCGCGGCGTGTTCACGCTCGACGAGGCCCCGGCCGCCGGGGAGCTGATCGTCCGCAGCGAGTACATGGTCGACGACGTCAACACCTTCGCCGGCCTCGCCGCCCGGCGGGTGCCGGTTGGCATCCTCGACCACGCCACCCACGGCGACCCCCAGCGCAGCGCGCGCTACCGCGACCTGCTCCTGCCGGCCGACATCCCCCACGAGCTGCGCGGCGCGTTCGTCATCCGCGGGCGCGTCTGGGGCGCCGTGCACATCGCCCGCCGCGCCGGCACCGGCGCATTCCAGCAGCGCGACGCCGACGCGCTCGCCGCCCTCACCGGCGCGATCGCCCGTGGCATCCGCACGTCGCTGCGCTTCGATGCGGCCCGCCGTATCACCGGCGTCGAGGCGCCGGGGCTGGTCGTCCTCGGCCCACGCGACGAGGTCGAGCTGATCACCGCTCCGGCACGCGAGCTGCTCGCCTCGCTGCATCCTGCGGAGTCGGGCTACACCGACGAGACGATCGCCACGCCGGTGCTCGCGCTCGCGTCGTTCGTCCGCTCCGCGCCGGACGGCGGCCTGAGCGGCGGCAACGTCGTCACGGTGCCCGGCGGCGACGGTTGGGTGACACTGCACGCCTCGCTGCCCGGGCCTCCGAGCGACGGACGGGTCGCGGTCGTCCTCGAGCGGGCGACGGGCGCGCGTTCGGCAACCCTGCGCCTCGAGGCGTTCGGCGCAACCGCCCGCGAGCGAGAGGTCGCGACCCTCCTGGCCCGTGGCCTCTCGCGTGCCGAGATGGCCGAGACCCTCGTCGTCTCCCCGCACACCGTCGACGACCACGTCAAGAACCTCTACGAGAAGGTCGGCGTCGCCTCGCGGCAGGAGCTCGTCGCTCGCGTCTTCCTCGACGAGTACCTCCCCGAAGTCGTGCGCCGAACGCCGCTGACGTCCCGCGGGCGCTTCGACCGCGATTAGGACGCATGCTCCCGCACCCGCCCGCGTGGGCGGTGGGTGCGATCCAAAGTGGAGACGACTGGTTCGGTTGCTGCGAAGAACCCGCTTGGTGCGGGGCGCGAGCGGGGTCGTGCTCCCTGTTTGCAACCCAGGCCGGCGGGCGGAGCGCGTGCTCTGCCTCCGGCGTCGCGGTTACAGTCGCGAAATCGGGGACCAGGCGACACTTCCGCTGCCGGACGACCCGGCGCTCGGCGCAGCCGCGGCGGCGCTGAACGGCGCGGGGTACTGGGCGGAGCTCGTGGACCACGAGTGGCGCCTCGTGTTCATGACCGATGAGCTGCGGTTCAGCTACGGCTCTCTGCTCGGACGCGTGACGGTGCCGCTCGGCGCGTTCTACTTCGGGCCGGAGGCGACCGCATCGCGGCTGGGCGGGCGCGTCGGCCCCAACACCATGGACATCCAGCGGACCCAGTTCGCCGCGCTGGGACCGTGGGCGCTCGGCGACCTGCGCGGCGGCCGCGACGCCCTCGTCGGCATGGTGATCCCCGAGCTGCGCGATCTCGCAGCGGAGCTGCAACCTGAGCCCGCGCCGGCGCTGACCTGGGAGCAGCAGAGTGCCGGGGCCCGCGGCGGTCGGCTCGACATCCCGGCGACCGGCGTGCGGATCCACGCAGCCGACGGCCGCCTCGCGGGGACCGCGATCCTCTACAAGCCGGCGGCGGGCATGGCCACCCTCTCGACCATGGCGGCCCAGGGCGATCTGGGCCACTTCGACCGGATGCAGGCCGTCGCGCACGCCGCCCGGCGGCCGGCCGCGATCCTGTTCGCCGACCTCGAAGGGTCGTCGAGTCTCTCCCGGCGCCTGTCGACCGCGAGCTACTTCGCGCTCGGACGGCGGTTCGTCAGCGCCGCGGACGCGTGCGTTGTCGAGGCCGGCGGCCTGGTCGGCCGGCACGTCGGCGACGGGATCGTGGCGTTCTTCCTCGCCGAGACCGCGGGATCGGAATCCGCGGCCGCACGCGCGTGCATCGCCGCCGCCCGCGACCTTCGACGCGCGATGGCCGACGTGGCCACGCGGAGCGGGCTCGAGGAGGCTGACGCCGTCCTGCGCTTCGGCATGCACTGGGGATCGACGCTCTACGTGGGGCAGATCGTCTCGGTCGGGCGCAGCGAGGTCACCGCACTCGGGGACGAGGTCAACGAGGGCGCCCGCATCGAAGCGTGCGCGACCGGTGGACGTGCGCTCGCTTCGAAGAGCCTCGTCGAGCGCCTCGAGCCCGGCGACGCGGCGGCGCTGAACATCGACGCCGACAGCATCACCTACGTGCCCCTCGCCGAGCTCCCGACTGCGACCGAGAAGGCCCGCCACGACGCTCCGGCGATCGCCGTCTGCGAGCTGTAGAGCCCGGCAGCCGCAGGGCCAGGCCGAAGATGGAGACGGTGGGAATCGAACCCACGTCCGGAATCGCGTGGGAAAGACCCACTGACGCGCACGCGCAGCTCAGGACTCTCCCGATCCTGTTGGGGCTGCTCCGTCGACTGTCTGAGTGAACCTACGGCGCGGCCAGGAAACCGAGCACAATTCTCCGAACCGGATGATTCAGCGGTCGGGCGCCTGCCTTCACCAGCCTGCTGCTGTCCACGATCAGCGCCGCTGTCGCTTGTCGTCCAAGCTGGGGTTTGGGTTACGGCGGGTTCGGTGCTGCGGCGGCCGGAGGGAGTGCCATCGATGCCCGGAGCGAGACGAGCGGTGCGTCTGGGACGGTGACCAGGCCGCGGGTCGGCCGGTCGAGGTCGAACGTGATCAGGAGCAGCGCGGAGACCATCGCCGCCGCGAGGAAGACCGTGAAGACGCCGCGTTCCAGGATGGCCAGGTACATGGCGAGGAGTCCCAAAGCCACGGCTGCGCCGACGATCTCGATCACCAGCACCGCCTGGGGAACGCGATTCGAGAGCGCGGAGGTGCGGACCGTCTGCATGTCGATCATCGCGTTGAGACTGTCGACATACAAGCGCGTCGCGCTGCCCGTGGGGGAGGCGGCGAGTGCATCGCCCGCCAGCGCCCAGAGCCGGCGTTGCAGGCGCCCCTCGGCGGCGATCGCCCGCCGCGCGTCCGCGCTTCCCGGGACCGCTGCTGACAGACGGATGCTCGCGTTCGTGTAGCTCACCAGCAGCGGCAGCGAGCGCGAGCGGACCGGCTCAGGCAGCGTCTGCGCGCGCAGGTACGCGGTGCCGATCGCGTTCGCGTCATCGACGACCGCCGCGCGCCGGGTGTCGTAGCGCCCGACGGCCATCGTCAGCCCGAAAGCCAGGATGAGCGCGACGAGACCGAGGAGCGCCGCCTGGAGCGCGCCGAATGGCTCGCGCAGCGTGTCGGACTGCTCGCGCATCCGGCGGCCCGCGAGCACCCCGGCCACAGTCGTTCCGAGAACGAGGGCGAAGAGCATCATCCCTAGCTCGAAGCTGCTCAGGCGAAAGAACATCTCTGACGACCCTAGTTGAGGGGTCAGGTCGAACCCCGACCGCCCATCGTCGCTGCTCCGCGGTCGCCGCCGCGAACCAGCGGGAGCGGTCACGCCGCAGAAACTTGAACATGAATCTCTCGCGCCTTCGCGGTGGAGCGTCTGAGGCAGTAATCAGACGCGGACCGTCGTCCCTTGCGTGTGCAGGGCCGCCCCCAGCGGACTCGCTCGCTAGGCCGGGTGTAACGCCCGCGCCCTATGACGGACAGGCCGCCATGTCTACGTCAAACGCAACACGACTCTTGCCGCTGCCCCCGGCGTTCGCGGCGACGCGCGACGCCTTACATCGCGTCGCGGAGCAGGTGGTGTCCCCTGCGCGCGTCGCGGCGACGGGCAACGAGATCGCGCTCGAGGCGGCGCCGGGAGGCTTCGGCACGCCTGTCTTCCCGGGAGGCGGTCGCGTTCGTGTGGAGGGTGACGAGCTCGTGGTCGAAGAGGCCGGTGGCGACTTGCGCCGCGCACCGCTGCGGACTCTTCGCGACGCCGCAGCCTTCGCCGGCCTTCCGATCACCGAGTTGGATCCAGCACCACTCCCCGTGGACCACGAGGCGTCGCGCGTCCTGGCGAACTTGCAGGCGTTCGCCTGGGAGGTCCTCACCAGACTGAAAGGCGAGGCGTCCATCACCGAGGACGCATCATCCGTACACCTGTGGCCCGAGCACTTCGACGTCGCATTCGAGCACGGCTCACAGTCCGAAGGGCGACGCGCTACGTACGGCATCTCCCCCGGCGATGATCAGCACACCGAGCCGTATCTCTACGTCGCCCCGTGGGCGAACCTGCCGTCAGGATCGGGTTGGACCGCGACGGGCTTCCGCGGCGCCGAACTCGGCTACGCCGCCTTTCAGGAGGCGGCGGATCAGCACGCCGCAGCGCTCACGTTCTTCCGTGACCGCCGAGCGGAGCTGCTGGATCCGACGACGCTGACGTGATGGTCTGACCAGGTCCGGCCGGTTGGTGTCATCGGGCCGTCACGTGATTCCCCTCGCAAAGTGTGTGCGGCCGTACGGCCGGCTGAACCCGAGTCGGCCGAAGTGCGCGTAGGCCGGCGTGTCGAGCGCTGCGGATGGCGCCTCGATGTCGGCGAGGAAGCAGGTCACGCCGAGGGTCAAGCCATCCCGCACCATGCGGTCGCAGATCGCTGCGTCGGGCTCGTAGTCCTGGGTCGTGATCCCTGGGACGGGGCCGTCCATGCCCATCCACGCCATCCCCCGCTCGCCGATGTGCATGCTGCGGGTCGCTACGACCTGGCCGTCCTCCCGCGCGACGTACTGATGCCAGCCGGGTCGTCCGACGAGCTTCGGTAGCCAGTTGCCCGTCTCGAGCCGGTAGACGCGCTCCAGGAACGCGGCCCACTCGTCCGCCGCCGCCGGATCGACGCGCTCGACCAGGAGCGCGCGGCGATCCGACCCCTGGTGCGATGTTCCGAGCGGTTCGGCGCCGCGCACGATTCGATCCTGGACGTCGAACGGCTTCAGTCCGCGGGCGCGCAACAGCTCGTCGCAGCCATGCGGTGCGCAGTGTGGAAGCGACTGAATGAGGAACATCTCGATCCCCGCCCGTTCGTAGGCATCAAGGATCTCGTCCAGAGCGTCGGCGGTGGCCGGCGTGCGCATCCCGAACCCGATGGTCCGGCTGAAGTAGCGCCGGCCGGACGCCCCCCACCGCAGCACCAGCGTCCCACCGATCTCGCTCGTCGCGATCCCGGCCGCGCCGGCGAAGGCCGCCGGCGCTGCGCCGTACAGATCGGACCATGTGCGCGCCTCGGCCGCCTCGATCGCCGCCGCGGCCTCGCGCGCAATGGACGTGGTGTCCACGAGTGCATCCCCTCGGTCGCGAGTGGTTCACGCCTCCTGAAGGGCGGCGAGGTTCTCTGTGATCGCGGCCACCGTGCGTTCGTACTCGCCTGTCGGGCTGAACTCGACGATCTCGGTTCCCGCGCTGATGACCGGGACGTGCCCCGGCGGAGCGTAGTAGGCGTCACCCGCCTCATGGACCTCCTCGCGATCCGCGAATCGGAACGTCAGTCGCCCGCGCAGCACATATCCCCAGTGCGGGCTCTGGCATCGGTCGTCCGGCAAGCCGACCAGGAGCGCCGTGGCATCTGCTTCCTCGCGGAATGTCTCGAAGCCCACCGTGTACCCACCGAGCTCCTCGTATCGCCCTTCCATCACTCCCATGTCCTGCACGTTTGACGCGGTCTGCCTGGAAGCCTTCGGCATCGCTCTCACTCCTCTCACATAAGTAGACGATACATCTACATTGATGGTCCACAAACCGTAGCGCCTGTCGGACGCTGTGTCTACACTCAGCGTCCATGCCCCGGACCTACCGGCCACCGCGCCGCTCGACACGAGCTGAGAAGACGCGGGACAAGATCATGTCCGCCGTACGAGAGCTGCTCGCAGAGGGGTCGTTCCACGTGTCGACGGTCGACGAGGTCGCTGACCGTGCCGGGATCGCGCGGGCCACGCTCTATCAGCATTTCCGCTCGCGTCTCGACCTCGTCGACGCCATCTGCGACACGTTCGACGCCAACCCCGCCCTCCTGGCGATCCGCGAGGTGGTCGAGCTTCCCGACGCCGAGGAGGCGCTGGCGCAGACGATCGCCTACAGCATGCGCTTCTGGTCCTCCGAGGACGCGATCCTCAGCCAGCTGTATGGCGTCGTGGCAATCGATCCTGCGGCGCAGGACCTCGTCGACCGGCAGCGCGCCGACAGGCGTGGCGAAATCGAGCGGCTCGTCCGTCACCTCCGAGCATCGAAGCGGCTGCGCTCGCGGCTCCCCGAGCGGCAGGTGGTCTCCACGCTGATGGTGCTGACCGCCTACGACACGTTCCGGGAGTTGCGAGCCGCCGGTCTGTCCGACACCGCCCTGACCAGCCAGCTGCAGGCGACCGCTCGAACACTCCTGCTGGCTGACGCCTGACACGTCAGACCCCCGAGTGAGACGGGGAGGAGGCGCACGGGCGCCCCCTCCCCACTCGGCCTACTCCGCTGCCAGCCCGCTCGCGCTGGCCGGGATCCCGCTCACCGTCCCGTTCGGGACCAGCGACCCGTCGTCGCGCTGCCGGTAACTCGAGATGCTCCCGTCGCCGCCGTTGCGCACGTAGAGCGCGCGGCGCGAACCCTCGGCCACGTCCGCCGGCGCCGCTCCCGCGGCGGCGGTCACGCCGTCGGCGTTCAGGAGCGAGATCGACCCATCGCGGGAGATCCGGAATCCTGAGACATCGTTGCTTCCGGTGTTCGCGACGTACGCGAATCGGCCCCCACCAGCGACGGCGACCCAGCAGGCAGCACCCTGGAAATCGGGGACGGACGCGCTGATCGAGGTGAGCACCCCGCCACGCACGCCGTACGACGAGACGGTGCTGGCCCCGGCCGCGCCGCCCTGCGCCTCAGAGACGATCGCGTGACCGGCGCGGTCGAAGGCGAAGCCAAACGGCGTGGCCCCGTTCGACGGATGGCTTACGGCAGGTGCGGGCCGGCCGAGAAATCCGACCGCGAACGTGTCGATCGTGTTGGTGCCCTTCTCGGTCACGACCAGGGTCCGGCCGTCGGGGGCGGCGGCGATCTCCGCGGGCCCCGCTCCTGCGAGCGGCTGTGCGGCGCCCGGGATGGGACGCAGCAGACCACGCCAGCCGATGCGGAAGCCGCTGACGTTGCCACCGCTCCCAGCGTTCAGGGCGTAGAGCGCGTCACCGGACACCGTCAGGCTGATCGGTGTGCTGCCGCCCGATGAGACACGCTGCTCGAGGACGAGCCCACGCCGACGCACGGCGAAGACGGAGATGTCGCCGCTACCCGCGTTGACGACGTACAGGTTGTTTCCGTCGAGCGCGATCGCGCCCTGGTTGCCCAGTGCCGCACCTGTTCCCGTTCCGGCCGTTGCGAACGTGCCGGCCGGGGAGAGACTGCCGTCCCCGGAGCGATCGAATGCGAGCACCGCGTTGCCGGCGGCTGCGTTGGTCGACGTGTAGACGGTGGTGCCACCGTCCTCGCCGTGATCGGCCAGCGCTGGTGCGGCGCCCAGTGCCAGTGGCAGCAGGACGGCGGCTAGCAAAGAGATGACGCGGCGCAAGGTCCTCATGAACGACTCCTTGGTCAGGGACGGCGCCCGAACTCCGGCGCCCCCACCACCATCCGGCGTCGATCTTGCGAGAACCTTGCGCACCGCGAACGAAACGATGAACAAGCGTCGCCGACACGCCTACGCGGGCAGGCTGAAACGCACGCAGGTGCCGCCGACCTGGTCGGCGAGCCAGATCCGCCCGCCGTGCGCCTCGACGATCGCACGTGAGATGGCAAGTCCGAGTCCCGCTCCGTCCTCCGTGCGCGAGGCCTGCTCACCGCCGCGGTAGAGCGCGTCGAACACAACGCCTCGCTCCTCCGGAGCGATCCCGCCGCCGGTGTCGGCGACTTCGACCTCGACGCCCGTCCCGACCGCCCGGCCGCGGACGGTCACGCTGCCGTCGGCCGGGGTGTGGCGGATCGCGTTCTGGATCAAATTGAACAGGACGCGTTGAAGCTTCTCGGGGTTGGCCCGCTGCGCGATCAGTGCGTCGGGCACCTCCGCCACCAGGCGGACACCGCGTAGGTCGCTCTCCGCGCGCATCGCCCCAACGGTCTCCTGCACGAGTCCGCCGAGCCGCACCTGTGCCATGCCCCAGCGGATGTCGCCGGCCTCGATGCGTGAGAGCTCGAACAGGTCGTCGATCAGCGCGCTCAGGGCGCCGAGGTGCGTGCTCATGCGCCGCAGGTAGTTCGCCCGCGTCTCGCCGTCGACCAGCTCGTCGCTGACCGCATCAGCGATCAGGCGCAGCGACGTGATCGGTGTGCGCAGGTCGTGTGAGACCGCGGCGACGAGCCCTCGGCGCGCCTCCTCGGCGGCATCTCTCGCGCGTTCCTCGGCGGCGAGGCGTTCAACCATGACGTTTGCCGCGTCAGCGAGCTCGGCGAGCTCGTCACTCCCGGAAGTCACGATTCGCACGTCGCGCCGGCCCTCGCCGACAGCGATGAGGGCATCGCGCACGTGCTCGACGTCGCGCAGCATGCCGTCGGCAAGGAGCTGCGCGGCGACGATGGCGACGAGGCCGGTGAAGGCGACGATCAGCGAGACCAGCACGGCGTCCTCGTCGCTGACGAACATCAACAGGGCGACAGCGATGACGGCGATAAGCGCCTGGCCCACCATGATCGCCACCGCCAGCCCAAACTGTGCGCCGAGCGGGCCGAGTCCCCGCCGGTGCGCGGCAGCAAGTCGCGCCGAGCCGAGGGCGCCGACCGCCACGGCCGCCAGGATGAGCGCCGTCACGAGCGCTGCGTGCCGGCCGACCACGAAGCCGATCGCGAGCGAGACGACAGCCAGGCCGGCAGCGACGATCAGCGTGGCCCGCTTCACGAGCTGAACCGGTAGCCCACGCCCCACACCGTCTGTATCCAGCGCGGTTCACCCGGATCGACTTCGAGCTTCGCGCGCAGGCGGCGAACGTGCACGGTGACGGTTGAGGTATCGGTGTAGAACGAGTACTGCCAGACAGCGTCGATGAGCTGACTGCGGGAGAAGACCTGGCCGGGGTGGCGGGCAAGGTGCAGCAGGAGGTCGAATTCGCGCTGGGTCAAGGAAATCTCGCCGCCGGACACGAACACTCGCCGGCCGGCCACGTCGATCAGCAGCTCGCCTGAGCGGATTGGCCTGGAGTCCTCGTCGGGCGACGGGGCGACACGGCGCAGAACCGCATCAACGCGTGCGACGAGCTCCCCGGGCGAGAAAGGCTTGACGACATAGTCATCGGCCCCCTGACGCAGGCCTGAGATCCGGTCGGCCTCCTCGCCGCGAGCGGTCAGCAGGATCACCGCGGGCGGGTCGTCGCTCGCTGCGCGCAGCCGACGCATGACCTCGAGCCCACCGACGCTGGGCAGCATCAGATCGAGGACGACGAGGTCCGGTCGTGCGCGCTCGGCGCTCGCCAGCGCCTGCGCGCCGTCGTGGGCGACGCTCGTCGCGTATCCGGCTCGCTCGAGGTATCGAGCGACGACATCCGCGATCGTCTCCTCGTCATCGACGACGAGGACGGCGGGATGTCTGATGGTCATGTCCACGAAGGCATTGTGCAGGCAGATGAACGCGCCGAGCGCGATTCCGGGTGATGTTCACGCAATGTTCAGAACTGTCCCGCGACGGGTCAGGGCGTTACGCAGGCCCGGGGTGTAACGGAGCCGGAGTACCGGCGGTAGGTGGCTGATCATCGACCCCCACTCCCGCCTGTAACGCCGAGCCACCGCTCCTGGACAGCGACGACATGAGCGCGACCGATGCTTCGTCCACACGCGAATGGCACCGCGTCCTCGACGCGGAAGAGTTGCCCGAGGGCCGCGTCACCACGGTGACTGCCGGCCACCGCAGCGTCGCGCTCACCCACTACGACGGCAGCTACGGCGCGCTCGACAACCGCTGCCCCCATCAGGGCGGGCCGCTCGGCGAGGGAACAATCGAGAACGGGCTGCTGCGCTGTCCCTGGCACGGCTACGACTACTGCCCGCTCACGGGCGCCAGCGAGTTCGGCGACGCGCCCGAGCAGCTCGAGGTGGAGCTGCGCGAAGACGGCGCCATCTGGGTCGGTGTCCCAGCCGAGTTGCCGCACGAGCGCACCGTCTCCGACGTGATGGCCGAGACACTCGTCGCCTGGGGTGTCACGGACGTTTTCGGGATGGTCGGCCACTCGAACCTCGGGCTCGCCGACGCGCTCCGCCGCCGCGAAGAGGCGGGTGAGCTGCGCTTCATCGGCATCCGGCACGAGGGCGCCGCGGCGTTCGCCGCTTCGGCGTACGGCAAGCTGACAGGACGTCCTGCGGCCTGCCTGACGATCGCCGGGCCCGGAGCGACGAACCTGCTGACCGGCCTCTGGGACGCACACATGGACGGTGCTCCGGTGCTTGCGCTGACGGGACAGGTCGACGCGCAGGTGCTCGGCGCGGGCCACTTCCAGGAGATCGACCTCCAGGGCGCCTACGGCACCGTCGCGGCCTGGTCGCAGACCGTGCTGAACGCATCCCGCCACGCCGAGCTGGCCGCACTAGCCGTGCGCCACGCAGTGTTGGAACGCGGGGTCGCCCACCTCGTGTTCCCCGACCAGGTGCAGACGCTGCCGGCGAACGGCGCGCTGGCTGCGCCGCCGGCCGGACGGCTGCCGGACCTCGCGATTGCCGCGCCCTCGGCGGCTCTCGCAGAGGCGACGGAGCTGCTCGTCGGGGCCCGGCGCCCGGCCATCATCGCGGGCACCGGCGCGCAGTCGGCACGCGCAGACGTGCTCGCCCTCGCCGAACATCTCGGCGCCCCGGTGATGACGACGTTTCGCGCCAAGGGGCTGATCGCGGACGATCACCCGCTCGCCTGCGGGACCCTCGGTCGCAGCGGCACCCCGATCGCCTCTTGGATCATGAACGAGGCCGACGCGCTCATCGTCATCGGCTCCTCGTTCGCCAACCACACCGGGATCTACGCCGGAAAGCCGATCGTGCACGTCGACCGCGAGCCCCTGCAGCTGGGGCGCACAACCGGGGTGGCTGTTCCGTTGCTGTCCGACGCCGGCGTTGCGGCGCGAGCGCTCATCGAGGCGCTCCCGGCACGTTCCGACGATTCCCCCGATCAAGCCGCGGACGTCGCGGATCGCCGGGCCCTCTGGGCCACCGAGAAAGCCGGCCGCGCTGTCGATGACCGCGGGAAGGGGATCGCCAGCGCCGCCGTCTTCGCCGCTCTCAACCGCCACGCGCCCGAAGACGCTGTGATCGCCGTCGACGTCGGCAACCACGCCTACAGCTTCGGTCGTTACCACGAGTCGCGTGCCGGCCAGGACGTGCTGATGTCCGGTCTGCTCGGCTCGATCGGCTTCGCTTATCCGGCGGCGATCGGTGCCTGGGCGGCGACCCGCGGCGAGCGACCGGTGATCGCGGTCACGGGCGACGGAGGCTTCGCGCAGTACATGGCCGAGTTGCTGACGGCCGTCAAGCACCGGATGGGGATCACCCACGTCATGCTCAACAACGGCCAGCTGGGCAAGATCAGCAAGGAGCAGCGCGCCGGGCAGTGGGACGTCTGGCAGACCGAGCTGCACAACCCTGACTTCTCACGGTACGCCGAACTGTGCGGCGCGCTCGGGATCCGCGTAATCGAGGCCGGCGACCTCGACGACGCGCTCGCGCGGGCGCTCGCACACGACGGGCCGGCGCTGGTGGAAGTCATGACCGATCCGGAGCTGATCTAACGGTGCGCTCGATCTCGACCATCCTCGTCGCCGGGATACTCGCTGCCACGTTCCCCGCTGCCGCCATGCCGCTGGGAACGTCCCCAGCCCCGTCGGCGACCGCCGCTCGGTACGGCGTCACGATCACGACGCGAACGGTCGGCTCGTACGGGCGTGTGCTGGTCGACGGGCGCGGACTCCCGCTCTACTACTTCACGCGCGACAAGGGGACGTCGTCTCGCTGCTACGGGCAGTGCGCCGCCGCGTGGCCCGTCACATTCGCGAAGGGCCGGCCGACTGCGCGCGGCGGCGTCAAGAGCACATTGCTTGGGCGCCAGCGGCGCAACGACGGGCGCTTCCAGGCCACCTACGCCGGGCACGCCCTCTACACCTACGTGAGCGACCGTCCCGGCGTCGCCCTGTGTCACAACGTGCGCGAGTTCGGCGGGGTGTGGCTCCTCGTGCGGGTCAGCGGCAGGCGCGTGTGACGGCCATGAGCGAGCTGCACTTCACAAACCTGCTGATCGTCGTCGCTGCAGGGTTCTCCGTCCCCCTGCTCCTGGGCATGGCTCCGCGCGTCCGGCTCCCCGCGGTCGTCCTTGAGATCGTCGCCGGAATCATCATCGGCCCTGCGGGCCTGGGGTGGGTTGAGATCGATGCGCCGATCCAGGTGCTCGCGTTGATCGGCCTTGCGTTCCTGCTCTTCCTCGCCGGCCTGGAGGTGGAGTTCGACATGCTGCGCGGACGCGTGTTGCGGCTCGCCGGCGGGGGCTTTCTGCTCTCGTTCGCCCTCGCCGTCATCGCCGGTGTTGCGCTCAAGCAGGCCGGCTTCGTTTCACAGCCGTTGTTCGCGGCGATCATCCTCTCGGCGACGTCGCTCGGGATCATCATCCCGCTGCTGAAGGACGCCGGTGAGAGTGGCTCACAGTTCGGTCAGCTCGTGATCGCTGCCGGTTCGATCGCGGACTTCGGCGCCGTTATCCTGCTCTCGATCTTCTTCTCGCGGGAGGGTGCGGGCACCGCGTCGCAGCTTCTGCTGCTCGGCTCGTTCCTGCTGCTCGCCGTTGTCGCCGGCCTCGTCGTCACCGGCGCCGAGCATGTGCGTCCTGTCCGAGAGACCGTGGGTCGCCTTGCGAACACGACCGCCCAGATCCGCGTGCGTGGCGCGTTCCTGCTGATGATCGCCTTCGCTGCGCTGGCTCAGGGTCTCGGGCTGGAGGTGATCCTTGGAGCGTTCGCCGCCGGTGCGATCCTCAAGCTCGCCGACCGCGATCAGCAGATGCTTCATCCCGAGTTCCGGACGAAGCTCGAGGCCGTCGGCTACGGAGTCTTCATCCCCGTCTTCTTCGTCACCAGCGGGCTGCGCTTCGACCTCAACGCGCTTGTCTCCAGCACGAGCACGCTGGCACGTGTCCCGGTCTTCCTGCTCGCGCTGCTGCTGGCGCGCGGGCTCCCGGCGCTCCTCTACCGGGCCGAACTGGGGAGCCGGCGTTCGCTTGTCGCGGGGCTGCTGCAGGCGACGTCGCTGCCGTTCATCGTGGCGGCGACGATGATCGGGCTGGATCTCGACCTCGTGACTGAGGCGAACGCGGCAGCGTTCATCGCTGCAGGACTGTTGTCGGTGCTCGTGTTCCCACTCCTAGCACTGACCGTGTTGGACGGTGGCCAGGGCTCCCGAGCCGCGTCCGTCCCCGCTCCGGTGGATGCTCTGGGATAGAGGGTTCCTGGCCGCGTCCGAGCCGCGAGCGATGCGACGGTCAGGCTCGCTCACGCGCCGTGAGCGAGGCGACCTGTAAGGCGTCGAGCGCAGCTAGGAGCGCCACGCGGGTATCGGGGTCATCGACCGTGTCGTCTTCGCCGATCATCCCGCGGACCACGGGAATACGTACACACGCCTCCTCGACGATCGCCGCGTGGAGGTAGCCCATGACCTTGCGCAGGCTCTCGTGGGCATCGGCGCCGCCTGTGGGCGCGGCAGGGCCGGACGCGTTGATCCAGGCAACGGGTTTCGCATCCATGTCCGGAGCACCCACGGTCCAGTCGAGGAGGTTCTTGAACGCGCCCGGCAGCGCCCCGGCGTACTCCGGCGTACACACGAGAACCGCGTCAGCCTTCGCGATCAGGTCTCGCAGGAGCGCAACCGCAGACGGAAGCGGCTCGCGGTCATCATCCGGATCGAACGCGGGCAGGTCGCGCATCCCGTCGTACGTGGTGACGGTCATGCCGGCCGGGGCGATGCTCCTCGCGGTCTCCAGTACAGCCGCGTTGACAGAGCCGCGCCGAAGGCTCCCGCAGAGCGTGAGGATCTGCACATCGGTGGCCGTGTGCTGTTCAGGAGTCGGCGTCATGGTCGAGCGTGGTCTGAAGTTGCGGCGAGGTGTTACGCGGCGCTTGCCGACCTATGGTCCCGAACCGGGTATCAGGCCCAGATCTCGTGCCCTTCCTACCGCCTGCTCCCGCGAGCCCGCCCTCAACTTCACGTAGATGTTGCGGCAGTGCGTCTTGACCGTGTTGATCGAGATGAAGAGCTCATCACCGATCTCACGCTGGGACAGCGAACTGGGCAGCAGGGCGAGGACCGCCATCTCCCCGGCGGTGAGCTCGCCACGAACGGGAGACCCGTCGTCATCGCTGCCCGAGTGACCAATCACGTCTCGCTCAACTGCCGCCAGTCGCGTCCCCAGAGGCCCGGGGTCGGAACACGCGGCGAGAATCTCTCGCGCCTCATTCAGGTACTGGAGAGCTGCCTCACGGCGCCCGCGCGCCCGATGCACGACCGCCAGCTCCAGGCGCGGCGCGATCATCTCGAGGCGTCCGGCGCCGCGAGACGCGAGCGCGATTGCCCGCTCGAGCACCGGCACCGCGGACTCGTAGCTTCCGCCTCGAACGAGGACGCGACCGCGTGCCAGTGCTGCGACCGACGCGACGAAGTGCTCCCCGATTGCAGCATCCGTGTCGCCGAGTGCGTCGAAAGCCTCCAGACGCGCCTGAGCCAGGTCGGCGTCGGCCGCGTCGGCCGCCAGCAGCGCCGAGTACCCGAGGGCGTACGCCTGCCCGAGATGGTTGGCGTCCCGTGCGGCGAGATCCGCGGCACGTCCGAACTGCGCTCCGGCGGCGAACGTGCGGCCTTCCCAATAGGCGAGCAGGCCGCCAACGTGCTCAGTGACGGTTCGCCAGAAGGCATCGTCGGCATCCACTTCACCGACGAGAGCCAGCGCTGAGTTCGCGGTCGTCAGGTCCCCGCGCTTGAACGCGTGAAGCGCATTCAGCAGCGCTCCCCAGGACTGGACGATCGGCGGCACCGTACCGCGCGCTTCGGCGAGCTGTGCCTCTGCCTCGTCGAGGCGACCGCGGTCCATCGCGGTCCAGAGCCGGGCCAGCCACAGCCGTGGCTGGCGTGCGAGTTCGGCGGGCGGAAGCTGGTCGAGCCAGCCCGCGACCAGCGTGAGCTCACCCCGGTTGAAGCGAGCCTCCCAGTGCTGGGCGACAAGGCTGGCGGCCAGATCGGACTGGTCCCCAGCCAGGGCGTGGCGGAT
Source organism: uncultured Solirubrobacteraceae bacterium (assembly GCA_963817295.1). Lineage (GTDB taxonomy): Bacteria > Actinomycetota > Thermoleophilia > Solirubrobacterales > Solirubrobacteraceae > F1-60-MAGs163. The sequence goes on from CAWFOF010000008.1 coordinate 500,463, forward strand.
GGCTTCGCCGGGCTCACCGAACTCGGCGTGCCAGGCTGCAGCCCGGCGGTGCATGGTGGTGATCTCGTCGGCACCCAGCGAGACGCGCGCTTCCCGCTCGAGCAAGTCCGCGAAGAGCCCATGGAAGCGCCACCACTCGCGCTCGGGACCCAGCGGCTCGATGAGCAGGTTCCGGCGCGCCAGGTCCTCGAGCCGGCTCGCGCTGCCCTGCGTCTCTGTGATCGCGTCGCACAGAGGACCGGACAGCCGATCGAGAATCGACGTCCGCAGCAAGAACTCGCGGACCTCTCGGGGCTGCCCCTCGAGGACCTCAGCGGCGAGGTACGACGGGATGTCTGCCTCGGGTCCGGCGAGCGCCTCCATGAACGCCTCGAAGTCCGCTCCGCGACGGCCCAGGGAGATGCCCGCGAGATGCAGCCCCGCCGCCCAGCCCTCGGTCCGAGTCTGGAGGCGCGTGACCTGCCCTTCCGCGAGCGTCACACCGAACCCGCGGCGCAAGAGCGCCGCGGCGTCGTGTTCGCCGAAACGAAGGTCACCCGCGCGCAGCTCGTCGAGCTGCCCCCGCGCGCGCAGGCGCGCCACCGGAAGTGGCGGTGTACTGCGCGATGTCACAGCGACATGTAGTGACGGGGGCAGACCATCGAGCAGGGCCCCGAGCGATGCGTGGACATCATCGGCTCCCTCCAGCACGTGCAGGTCGTCGAGCACCAGCACGGTCCGGCGCGATAGAGCCGCGGCTTCATTGATGATCTGCGGGATAACCGCGTCGTGCACCGCTCGGGGACCGGCGCGAAGGGCGACCTCAGCCGACTCGCCGAACCCCTCGTGGACGGTTCCGAGCGCAGCGATGACCAGACCCCAGAACCGCACCAGATCGCGATCTTCGGGATCAAGGGCAAGCCAAGCAAATGGGAGATCGGCCTGCACAGCGGCATGCCACTGCAGAACGACGGTCGTCTTACCGGCACCGGCGGGCCCGGTGATCAACGTCAGGCGGCTTGCCGAGCTCGAGTCGAGCCCCGCCACCAGGGCTTCGCGCGGGACAAGCGTCTCTCTTAGATCCGGAATGCGGAGCTTTGTGACCGCGACGATGTGTCTGGCCGGCGCATCTCTGGGGCTCGGAGCGGCCAAGGCCAGACCGACCCTACCTGGATAGCCCCAATTCGCCGAGGGCTTCTGTACTAAGGCGGACCGGTCAAGCAGCGACGGCGTCGTCCTCGAACATCCTCGCGAGGCTCGCACGCAATCGCGCTCGTCCGCGGTTCAGCAGGACCCGTTGATTTCCGTCACTGACGCCGAGCAGCTTCGCGACCTCCGCAGCTCCGAAGCCCTCGACGTCTCGTAGCGTCACCACCGCGCGCTGACGCTCAGGCAATTCTGCGAGCGCGGTCCGAAGCGTGTCGCGTGCCTCAAGCGACTCGAGACGCCGTTCCGGGTCGAGCCAGGGGCGAACGGGTGTGGCCCAGGCGCCGCCGCGGAAATGACAGGGCTCAACAGACGGGCCGTCGGCCTCCGCTCCGAGGGACGAGAAGGGCACGATCCGTTTGTCGCGCGCCCCCCGAGTGCACGCGCGGTTGACGAGGATGCGGTAGATCCATGTCTTGAGGCTCGACCTGCCCTCGAACCGGCTGAGGCCGCGAAGGACCGCCAGCCAGGTCTCCTGCACGACCTCCTCTGCCACCGAGCGGTCCGCGACATACGAGCTGGCCACCCGGACCATCGACGCGTTGTGGCGATCGACGAGTCGCACGAACGCCGACTCGTCCCCCGCTCGCAACGCTACGACGAGCATTCGCTCGCGTTCCTCCTCGGGGGTCGCGCCGGGCCAGCGGTCGGCGGGCCACCCGTTGACCGCCGATCGAGGATGACGAGGAGTGTCCGAGCTCATGCCCGAGAGCCTCACGGCGCACGTCCCCCGCCACATCACCCTCCGGCGAGATCACTCGGGTGATTCGACCATCGGCACCGCGCGCATCATCGCGAGCAGCACCCCAACCAGAAGCCAGCCCAGGACGACGTACGGGAATACATCAAACGGCGATGGCGGCACCGGGCGAACGTTGTGGTAGAGCACATACAGGGCCACCGTCAAGCCCGCGAGCGGCAGCAGCGATTCCCACGCGCGACCGCTGCGAACGAAGTGCACGCCCGCGGCGACGTTCGTCATCGCGTACATGCACAGCAGGCAGAGCGTGCCGACTGTCGCCAAGTAGAAGAACACGTCGATCGGAGCAGTGCCCGCCACACCGAACAGCAGGAGGAGGGCCAGATCAAGCCCGAGCACCAATCGGAGTCCCGCGATCGGTGCCCCAGTCCTCGGCGAGACCCCGGCCAGGCCGCGCGGCAGCCGAGCGTCGCGGCCGAGGGCAAACAGCATCCGTGCGCACACCGACGCACATCCCAGGCCGGCACCGATCGCGCTGATGATCGCCGCCAGATCCAACGCATCGGCCATCCCGCTGCCGGCGTAGGTATGCGCGAGCTCGCCGAGCGGAGCCGGCGACGCGGCGAACGCTTTCACGCCCGCGGCGTCGGTGCCGAACGCCAAGGTCTGCACCGCCACGCACGACACGTAGAAGACGCCACCAAAGGCGACCGCGATGATCAGCGCTCGCGGAATCCGACGCCTCGGCTGCTCGGATTCCTCGCCGAACGACCCGGCCGACTCGAATCCCGCGAAACTCAGGAACCCAAAGGTCGCAGCGAGTGCCACGGTCGACGCGGAGGTCCCGGCGGGAAGTCTGGCCCAGTCAGTGTTGAGCGTCTGCTCGCCGGGCACGTCGCCCGCGATCAGTCGTACGACGATGATGCCCATGAGCACGAGGATCAGGGTCACCGAGATCAGCTCGAACGTCAGCAACGAGCGCGCCGCGATGACGACTTCGCGCGAGGCGATCGCCGCGACGATCAGCCACCCCAGCAGGGCGAGCGGCAGCCAGGGAGCGTCGTGCGCGATGCCGGTGCTACCAAGGAACGCGCGGGCGAAGATTGCGACGGCCGAGATCGAGACTGCAGGGAACACGAGGTACGTGCCCAACAGCGCCCACCCACATACGAAGCCCGCCCGCGGGCCGATGGATCGACCGACGAAGGCGTAGACGGAGCCTGCCGACGCGAACTCGCCACTCAGCCGCACGAAACCGTAGGCCACGAGCGCGACACCTACCGTGGCCAGCGCGTAGGCGACCGGCGCCGCACGACCGAGCAGGCGCGCGGCTTGAATGCCGGTGATCGACATCGCAAGCGTCGGGGCCATCACACCGATCGATACGGCAAGGACGCCGACCTGACCGAGCTGTCGCCGCAGTGCCGCGACGGCCCCGCGTCCGCCTGGGCTGGATGTCAACGGACCGGAGGTGGGGGTGGCGGCGATGGGGAAGCCTTGCGTCGTGGCAAGAGTCCAATAGTCGGGGTATCCCGCGGTGACCCTATCCGGTACAAGTGGCCGGTGGAACACCGTCATGCGAACCGTCGTGTCCTGGTCACTGGCGCGGCGGGTGGTATCGGCCTCGCTGTCGCCCGTCGTCTCCTCCAGGAGGGTGCGAGGGTGGCGCTTGTGGACGTTGACGCCGACCGGCTGGCGGACGCGGTCCGCGGCCTGGAGAACGATGGAAGAGCCCTGGCGTTGACGGCTGACGTCTCGGACGAGGATGCAATCGCAAGCGCAGTCGACGCGGCGGCGACGGAGTTCGGCGGCCTCGACGTCGTGATTCCCAACGCCGCTGTGCAGCTCGTAGGGCGTGATGACCGTGCTGACCGCCTGGACGTCGAAGTCTGGAGAGCCACGATCGACGCGAACCTCACAGGCGCGTTCCTGACAGCTAAGCACGGAGTTCGGGCACTGCTCGCGACCGGTGGCGGCAGCGTCATCTGTACCGCCTCACCCGCAGGCCTGTACGGACTGGCTCCCGGCCTCGACGCTTACTCCGCGAGCAAGGCCGGCCTCTGCGGCCTCGTGCGCGTCATGGCAATCGACTACGCCAAAGAGGGCATCCGCGTCAACGGAGTGCTCCCCGGCATCACTGAAACGCCGATGAACCACTGGTGGATGGACGACGCGCCGGCCCGCGCCGACATCGAAGCACGCATCCCCCTCGGGCGCGCCGGGACGGCCGACGAAGTCGCGTCGGTCATCGCCTTCCTCGCCTCCGACGACGCGGGTTACGTGACAGGTGCGATGTGGGCGGTCGACGGTGGCTTGACGGCGAGTTGACGCAGCCCGCTCGCGGCGTTGCGTGTGTCAGGCAGGCAGAACGGTGGGTCGCGCGCAGACGGACGGTCTGTAACCGGCGGCGACGAGACTGACCTGAAGGCGGCGGCGCGCGTCGAAGAGCACCTTGTAGATCGCGTTGCGGGTTGATCCGAGCTGAGCCGCCAGCTCTTCGGGCCGCGCATCGTTCAACGCGACGGAGACGAACACGTATCGCTGGTGGTCGGTCAGGTCTTCGTCGATTGCTTGGCGCAGGGCGCTGTGCATCTCCCGCTGCTGAGCTCTTTGGTGCGGCTCTACCGACGGCAGGTCAGGCAGCAGATCCCAGGTGTCGTCGTCCATCGTCACCGGAAACTGACGGCGCGCTTCACTGGAGAGGCGCGCTGACGCCTTGAAGACGACGAAACCGTACGCCCACGTCGTGAAGCGGCTGTCGCCGCGGAAGGATCCGAGTTTGGCGCCGATGTCGAGCAGAGCGTCGTCGGCCACCTCACCGGCGAGGACGTCCAGGTCACGGGCCTCGAGGTTCGGCGCCCAATGCCGGCGTCGCTGCACTTCGCGGTGCGCCGCCCGCAGGAGCAGCGCGTGCAGCTCGAGCATTGCGCCGTCACGCTGTGCACCGGGCGCGCGGAGCCGCTTGAGTATGCGGCTCGACTGGGGCGCTGGATGGCCGCTGGTGAGATCTTCTCTCACCAGCCCGGTCTCTGGGCGGAGGGCTGTTGCTGTGGTCATGGCGCGCCGCTGTCCTGCCGGCGCGCCGTTCGTTACGCGTCGGTTCGCGCACACCGCGCCGGCGTGCGCGAACCGAGTCGCGACCTGCTTGTTCAGGCGACAGCGAGAGCCTGGGTCACCTTCGCCTCATAGAACGTGAGGATCGACTTGCTGATCTCCTCCAGGCAGTCCTCGACGGCGAAGTGGCCGGAGTCCAGGCGCACGAGTTCGGCGTCGGGGAGGTCGCGCAGGTAGGCCTCGCCGCCCTCGGGGGTGAAGAAGATGTCTCCCTGCCCCCAGAGGATCAGTGTCAGCGGCTGGTTGTCCCGCAGCGATGCCTGCCAGGTGGGGTACAGAGCGGCGTTGGTGCGGTAGTCGTAGAACAGGTCGAGCTGCACCCGATGCGCCTCGGGGCGCGCGAGAAAGTACAGGTCCATGTTCCAGTTGTCGGGGCTGATCGCGTCCGGGTCGGGGTGACCGGTGGTGTAGATCGCCTTCACGGTGTCGGGCTGGAGGAACGCCTCGAGCGGGGCCTCGGTCTCGGGACTGCGATCGACCCAGAGCGCGTGACGGATCCCGTCCCACGCTTCGGTGAAGCCCTCCTCGTAGGTGTTGGCGTTCTGGATGACCTGCCACTGCAACCAGTCGGAGTGCCGCGCGATGAGCCGGTTCCCGATCGGTCCGCCGTAGTCCTGCATGTAGATGCCCATCGGCCCGGTGAACCCGATCTTGGTGAGCACGCCCTCCACGATGTCGGCGAGGTGATCGAACGTGTACTCCCACTGCGCCGGGTCGGGCATGTCGGTGTTGCCGAACCCCGGGTAGTCGATCGACACGAGGTGGAAACGATCGGCGAGAGCGGGCATCAGGTTGCGGAACTGATGCGACGACGAGGGAAACCCTCCAAGCAGCAGCAGCTTCGGATTGGCAGGGTCGCCGGCCTGGCGATAGAAGACGTTCAGGCCTTCGACTTCAGTGCTGCGGAACGTGGTCATCTCGACTCCTTGGTGAGGCGGTGAAGCCCCGCTCCACAAAGGAGGTGGGGGCTCGAACACCCAGGTGAGTCCGTGTCACGGCCGCCGTCTTACCTGGGCGAGTCGAAGGACGTCCGTCGCCCGAGACCGAATTTGCCGGCGCCCCGTACCGCGTCGGGCCGCTGCGACCGATCGGCGCCTGACCCGTTTGGTTGCGTCAACGCGTAACGAACGAGCTGGCGATGTGACCACCAGCCATGAGCCTCCAACCCGAAGACACGTTCCCTGACCTCGTCGCACTGGATCATGCTGGGAGATCCCGCTCGCTGAGTGAGCTCGCCGCCGGCGACCCACTGGTCCTGACGACGTTCCGGGGGTTCTGGTGCCCCAAGGAGCAGGCGTTCATGCGCCGACTGGTCGCCTTCCAGGACGAGGTGGAGGTCGCGTACAGCTCAGTCGTGTCGCTGAGCGTGGATCCGCCTGAGGTGAGCGCAGCGTTTCGCGCCGGCCTCGGAGCGCGCTGGACGTTCCTCGCGGATCCCGAGCGCGAACACCTCGACGCGCTCGACTTGCGTGAGCACACGGACATCGTGCACCATCCCTACCGGCCGGCGGTGTTCGTGCTCACCCCGGATCTCGTCGTCCACAGCACCTACAACGGCTACTGGTATTGGGGTCGCCCCGGTGTCGAGGAGCTGCGCACGGACCTGCGCGAGGTCACTCGGGCGATCCGCGCGGATTGGACCGTGCCGGCGTGAGCGGGCGCTGCTGGCTGGCGGTTGTCGATGCCGCGCCGCCCACGGCCGATGCGGCCGCCGCGCTGCACACACCCAGCGGCGTCCACGCCGGCTGGTTGGCCATCTGGCTCCGGGCGTCGAAGCCGCTGCGCGACGCGCGGCGCGCGGACCCGCGGATCCTTGACGGCGATGGCCCCCCGGCGACGATCTCGCTCGTGCTGCCCGATCGTGACGCACTGACGATCTTCGACGACACCGCCGTCCAGGGCGCGCGTCGAGCGGTGCTTGCTGACGCCCGGCCGGCCGATCTCGTGACGACGCTGCTTGTGGACGCTTCGCACTTCGCAGGTTCGCTGACTGCGCGCCGCGGCACTGACGCCGTGAGCAGGTTGCGCGATGACCCGTTCCTGCGGGTATGGCCTGGCAGGCTCTTGGTCGTGGAAGCCGGGCTGTTGGGGACCGTGCCGGCACCGCCCGGCCCCGTCATCGAGCGCCGCGGCAGCGATGTGCCGTGGCCAGGCGGGCGATTCCCGGCGGCGGGACTCGATGTGGCGTATGCGGAAGTGGATCGACTTCCACAATCCGATCCGAAGGGAACGTGAGCTGGATGAGTGCGGATCAGCAGGAGTCGGACGGCGCGACGCGAGTTGCGTACATTCTTGGCGTACCGCTTGCGGACCGTGTCGTTCGCCAGTGGCCGCAGATGGGCGAGATCGTACGTACCAGCAGGCTCGTCGCCGACGTCGAGGGGAACTTCCCCGAGCTCACCCTGGAGGTGGGCAGGCGGCTGCAGCTCGGTGACACGATCGTCGTGGAGTGGACCTGCAACTACGGCGATGGACGGCTCTATAGGAACGTCACGATCGGCGAACTTGAGAACGGCGAGGCCGTGCGCGTCACCGATTACTGGGGCGAGCCCACCGAAACACCTGATTGGCGCAGGCCGCTGACCGACCGGCTCGACATGCCCGGAGAGCGGGGCATCTGGCCGGCGAACGAACAGCTCGGCCACTACTGACACACGCGGACGCGCCGAGACCGGTGTACGCTCGGCGTCGTTGTGGACATGCCACATCGCACCCTGAGGAGCGTGCGATGACCGACTCAGCGACGATGTTCAAGCAGCGCCAGCGCGCAACTTGGAGAGCCGGGTGGCGAAGCTGATCGAGCCGGTGGGCCGCACGGTCATCGCCGCAGCGGGACTGGAGCCGGGAATGTCGGTACTCGATGTCGGTACCGGCAGCGGTGGAAACATCTCGATACCGGCCGCTCGGATGGGCGCCGAGGTCACCGGGAGCGACCTGACGCCGGAGCTCTTCGATCAGGCGCGCCGCCGCGTCAGAGAACTTCGGCCCGATGGTCATGGCCAAAGCCGCCCTCGGCGATCGCTGGCCGGAACTGGAGCGTGACCTGACGGCGATGGTCGATGACTGGAACCAGGCCACCGACGGCACCGTCCGCTTCCCACAGGAGTACCTGATCACGGTCGCGCGGTTCACGTAAGCAGAGTCGCGCTGCCCGGATTCGAGCGGTCATCGACGGTCGGGACGGAGTGAGCGAGCGCAACATTTTCGGCGGTTCGCACCAACGGGCTTCGGTGCGCCCTGTCCGGTAGGCCTTCTCCCAGCCTTTACCGAACTCGAAGCAGCCGTCAGCCGCGGCAACCGGATCTCCGGCCTCATGTCGGTAGGTTTGGCCGAGATGCCCGAGCAACCGGTCGCGCGAGTGTTCCGTCGTCCCGATGCCGATCAGTTCCGCGCCGCGCTGGGAACGATCGTCTCGGCCAGTGCGGCACCGTACGGCTACACGATTTCGCTATGGAGCTCCGGGGCGCTGTTGATTCATCTTCACGGCGCGCCGACGGTGGGTGAGATCTTCTTGTTCCTCACCGGGGCCCTCCTCGGCTTCGCGCTCGTCGGATCCTTCGCCCACGGGGCACTGCGCACGACGATGCCGCTCAGCCCCGGCCAGGGACATGTCCTCACGGGTTTGCTGCACTGGTTCTCCGTCGGGCTCGCTGTCGGCTCCGTCGCCCTGGTCGCCGAAGTCCCGAGTTGGATCGCCTGGATACTCGGGTCGCTGATCGCCACCAGCGTCTACCTACTCGCGGCGAGCCTGCAGCTCGCCCTCGTCACCGCCCGAACTCCACGCACGAACCCGAACTCGTAGCTCGTCGGGGCAGCGATCCTGTCGACGCTCATCTTCCCGATCGTCGCACTTCGCTTCCGGGCCGGCCGCGCCGCGTCCGACATCGACTATGCGGTTGAGCACGGACGCTGGCCGAGGGCTTCGACGCTCCAACGGTCTCATAACCCCTGAGTCCGGTCGCCCGGTGACCGAATCACCGGCCGCGTGACGTACACCTACTCCCCGACAGGCTCCCAGATGAGTTGCGAGGTTTCGACGACGACAGTGAACCCGTTCCCACCGGCGCGCGGCTGGACGGCGCCGCAAACTGCGCAGATGACGTCGTTCAGCCAGCTGTAGCGATCGTCGTCGCTGACGTGCGTCATTGCGCCGACGAGCTGCCGGACGCCATCGGCTTCGATGCGACCAAACCCGTTCCATGAGAACAGGATGGTCGCTCCGTCGTCCGTCTCCAACACGCCGCGGAAGTCCGGCAGGAGCGTGCCATCGGTGCGACGCCTGGGAAAGTTCGAGGCACGGAGCGAGGCCGCCACCCGCCCTTCGCATCGTCCTTCAGCGAAGAGCAGGTTCTGGGCCTCGGTTCCGTGTGGTCCGTTGAGCTCGACGCTCCAGCTCTCAGGCGTGGTGAACGTCGCTTGGTAGAGCGGCTCGAGTCTCATCGGAACGACCTCCTCGTCCTGGTCAGCTCGCGGCGAGTCCGGCGACGGTTTCCGGGACGCCGTCGAATGCTCCGATCGAGCTGAGCTCGCCGTCACTGCCCACCGTCCAGCCGAAGAGCTTCTGCGCGTCAGCGTCGATGGCGTACAGGTAGCGCCCATCGCGTGTGATCGCCTCGTCGCGGATGCCCTTCTCGCCCAGGCGTGTCGAACCGGCGACCGCATCGCGCAGCACGAGGCTTCCGCCACCCGCAATCTCGTAGCTGGAGATCGTTCCGTCGCCGAAGTTGGTGACGTAGGCAAAGCGCCCATCGCTGGTCACCGCGGCCCAGCAGACCTCGCTGCGCGTGTCACCGACCGAGCCGCTCAGGGGCGAGACCTGCGCACCGTCACTGAGCGAGTAGGACGAGGCCGCCGCGGCGCCGACCGCGCCGCCGAACGCCTCGGTGACGATCAGCGCGCCATCGGGGGTGAAGTCGAAGCCGTACGGGGTCTTTCCGGTGGACTTGATCGTCGCTGGGCCGGCCGCGAACCCGTGCTCGTCGACCGTGTACGTGCTGATGCTGTCGGTCCCGCGCTCGGTCACGACGAGGGCGCCGCCGTCGACGTTGAAGGAGATCTGAGCGGGATCGGCGTCGTCGGCGCTGAGCGAGCGAGTTGAACCCTCGAGCGCAACGAGACTGCCGGCGTCGATCCTGAATCCGGAGATGTTGGGAGTGCCATTGTTGAGGGCGTAGACGACATCGTCGTGGACCGCGACGCTCGTCGGCGTGACGCCGCCCGAGGCGACCCGGTCGGTCAGGCGTAGGCCGCCGTCATCGACGACGAACAGCGACAGGTCGTCGCTGCCGGCGTTGACGACCAGGAGCTGCCGGCCGTCCTCGGTGAGGACGATCGAGCTCTGCGACGGAAGGTGCGGCTCGCCGGTTCCGCGCCCGCCGGTGTCGAAGCGCCCGAGCGGTGCGAGCCGTCCCTCGGCGCTGCGCTCGAAGACGAGCACCTCGTTCTTCGTGGCGTCGTTTGTCTGCACGTACACTGCCGCGGCGGCGCCGCTGTCCTGCTTGGTCATGACTCCCTCCCGGGCCTTGGTGAACAGTTGGGAGGTAGTCCCGCGTGCGACTGGTCCGTTACGAAACTCGGGAGAATGACCTGAGCGGGAGCGAGGGCCGACTACAGCGACATCGATAGCCACACGCGATCGCGCAGCGGAATACCGTCAATCGTGATCCCGTCGCGGTAGCCCGTGGTCGCCGTGAAGGCGTCACGTTCGACCCGAAGCATCCGAAAGCCCGCCAGCTGATAGAAGCGCAGGTTCCCGATGTCGGCCGAGGCCGTGGCCACGAGCAACGTTTGCGCGCCGGCGGCACGGCAGTCAGCGACAGCGCGCCGGATCAGTGCGCGCCCAATTCCGCTTCGCTGCCGGCGCGAGACGATGGCCATGCTCTTCAGCTCGATCTCACCGCTCGCATCGCAGTCGACGAGCTGCAGGTAACCGACGATTGAGCCGCGCGCGACGGCCACGAAGACGCGTCCCATGTGCAGATAGCCGTCAAGCTGCTCAGACGAGTCCTCCGCCAGTGTGAAGAGGTCGCGCAGCTCCTCACGCTCTCCCGTATGCCACCGAATCGCGACGCCGGGGTCCGCACTCGCGTCGTCGTGGCCGCACATGGCGACACCCTACGGGCACACTGGGTGCGAATCGGTGCAACCCCGGTCATCGGTTGTAGTGGAGACGGTGGGAATCGAACCCACGTCCGCAATCGCGTGAAAGGTGACGTCTACGAGCGTATCCGGCACTCTGATCTCGCCTCGCGCTCGCCTTGCCGGCGGGGTTGCGCGGGGCCAGCCCTCTGAAGATGTCCCCGGTTCGGCGAAGGCGGACCTCCCCGGGTGAAGCCGGCATATCTGATTCCAGGAACCCCCGCGGCCGGCTGGCGGGGCCCGAAACCTCACGGTCTAGCTGTTGCTAGACGGCGAGGGCGTACTCGTGAGAGTCCGCACATATGGTTTTGCCGGGGTTTTACGAGGCCTCCGGCACCTCGGCTCGCAACCACCCCCACGAACCGACCGCGTCGAAGCCTGTCGTCCCCGGGGTGTTCCTGCACAGCAAGGATAGCCCTGAACCGTGACGGTGGCGCGACGGCGCTCAACATCCGTAGATCTCCGCAACAGGAATGCGGAAATGGGCCTACCGCTGCCGGATCGGCGCCGAATATTCTCCGGCCCCGTGACCGCTCTCGACCTCGCCCGCCTCCAGTTCGCCACGACGACGATCTTCCATTTCCTGTTCGTGCCACTGTCGATCGGCCTGGCGTTCTACGTCGCGGTCTGTCAGACGCTCCACTACCGCACGGGGAAGGAGATCTACGCGCGTCAGGTCAACTTCTTCGGGAAGCTGATGCTGATCTCGTTCGCGGTCGGCGTGGTGACCGGGATCATCCAGGAGTTCCAGTTCGGCATGAACTGGTCGGAGTACTCGCGCTTCGTGGGCGACATCTTCGGCGCGCCGCTCGCGATGGAGGCGCTGATCGCCTTCTTCCTCGAGTCGACGTTCATCGGCTTCTGGATCTTTGCGAAGGGCCGCGTCTCCCCTCGCACCCACCTCGTCTCGATCTGGCTCGTGTCGATCGGCACCGCCCTCTCGGCGTTCTTCATCATCGCCGCGAACTCCTGGATGCAGCATCCCGTCGGCTACAAGATGGTCAACGGCAAGCCCAGGCTCGACAGCATCTGGGCGGTCGTCACGAACAACACCGCGCTCGCGGCGTACGTGCACGTGCTGATGGCATCGGCGATCACCGTGGGCCTCGTCGTCATCGGGGTCAGCGCCTGGCAGATGAAGCGCGGGCACGAGGTCGCGCTGTTCGCGAGCGCCCTGAAGATCGCCCTGCCGATCGCCTGCGTCGGCGTGATCGGCGGCTTCCTGGCCGGCGATCAGCTCGCGTTGCTGCTCGTCAAGCAGCAGCCGATGAAGATGTCCGCCGCCGAGGCGCTGTTCGAGACGGAGGGCCCGGCGGCGTTCTCGCTGTTCGCGACGGGCGACTTCACGCGCGACCCCGGCAGCACGAACCGCAACCTGAAGATCCCGCACATGCTCTCCGTCCTGGCGACGCGGACGTGGGACGGCAAGGTCGTCGGCATCAACGAGCTCGAACGCCGCGACATCGCGAAGTACGGCCCCGGCGAGTACGTCCCGTACGTCGCCGTCATCTACTGGTCGTTCCGCGTGATGGTCTACACGTGGGGGCTGATGGCGCTGCTGGCGCTGATCGGCATCGTGCTGTGGCGGCGCGGCAAACTCGAGACCAGCCGGCGGTTCCAGACGTTCGCGATCTGGATGGCCGTCACGCCGTTCATCGTGAACACGGCCGGGTGGGTGATGACCGAGGTGGGACGCCAGCCATGGATCGTCCAGGGCCTGCTGCAGACCAAGGACGCCAACTCGCCGCTCGTCTCCGCAGCCCAGGTGGCCGGCACGCTGATCGGCTTCACGCTCGTCTTCACCGCGCTCGGCGGCGTGGCCCTGTGGATCTTCCTGAAGTACGTGCGCAAGGGCGCGCCCGAGCCGGACGCGACGCCCAGAGCCGACAACGCCCCCGACCTGACGCTCGCGTACTAGGAGGAGCCGATCATGGACGTCGACTACAGCTTCCTGCAGGCCCTCTGGTTCATCCTGATCGCCGTCCTGTGGATCGGGTTCTTCGTGCTCGAAGGCTTCGACTTCGGGGTCGGCATGCTCCTGCGCCACATCGGCAGGACGGAGAACGACCGGCGGGCGATCCTGCACTCGATCGGGCCGATGTGGGATGGCAACGAGGTCTGGCTGATCACGGCGGGCGGCGCGATGTTCGCGGCCTTCCCGCTCTGGTACGCCTCGCTCTTCTCGGGCTTCTACATCGCGCTCTTCCTCGTGCTGTTCGCGCTGATCATCCGGGGCGTGTCATTCGAGTTCTGGGCCAAGGACGACCGCCCGGCGTGGCGCGCCACGTGGGAATGGGCGACGGTCATCGGCTCGTTCCTGGCCAGCCTGCTGTTCGGCGTCGCCTGGGCGAACATCGTCCGCGGCGTGCCGATCAACGCCAAGCAGAACTTCACCGGCGACCTCTTCACGCTGCTCAACCCCTACGCGCTGCTCGGCGGTGTCACGCTCGTGCTGCTGTTCCTCTCCCACGGAGCGATCTTCCTGAACATGAAGACCGGTGGTGAGCTGCCGGAGCGTGCCCGCGCCGTCGCGCGCTGGGCCTCCCCCGCCGCCGCCGTGGCCGGTGTCGGCTTCCTCATCTGGACGCTCGTGATCATGGACGACCGCACCGGCGTCACCGTGGCCGTCGCCGTCGCGGCGATCATCGCCGCGCTGCTGCTGGCGACCGCGGCCGTCGCCGAGCTCGTACGGCGCCCGGGCGTCGCGTTCATCGTCAGCACGGGCGCGATCGTGATGCTCTTCGTCACGCTGTTCGTCGACCTGTTCCCGAACGTCATGCCGTCGTCGACGAGCCCGGCGTTCAACCTGACGATCGCGAACACGTCCTCCTCGCACATGACGCTGACCCTGATGGCGATCGTCGCCGCGGTCATGGTCCCGATCGTGCTGGCCTACACGGCGTGGGCATACTGGGTCTTCCGCAAGCGCGTCTCGCCTGAGGAGTTCGACCTGGAGCACGAAGAACCCGATCGACCTGATGCAGGGCAAGACCGGCGCCGGCGATGCCGGCGCCTCGCCCGCCGGCTGAGCGCGTGGCCGTCGCCGCCGAGCGCGGCGCCGCGCGGGTCGACCGGCGGCTGCTGCGATCGACCCGTTCGGCACGTGTGCCGCTCGTGGGCGCCGTCCTGCTCGGCGCGCTCAGCGCCGCGCTCGTCGTGGCGCAGGCCGTGCTGCTCGGCCGAATCGTCGCGCGCGCGTTCCTCGACGGTCAGAGCGTGGCCGACCTGCAGCGCGACCTCGTGGTCCTGGCGCTCGTCGTCGCAGCGCGAGCGCTCTGCGCGGCGGGCTTCGAGACGTCGGGGCGCCTCGGCGCCGGGCGCGTGATGTCCGAGCTGCGCGGCCGCCTGACCGAGCACATCCTGCGCGCGCGCCCGACCGGCCTGCGCGACCAGCGGACCGGCGACCTCGTGGCGACGGCGGTTCAGGGCGTCGACGCGCTCGAGGCCTACTTCGCGCGCTATCTGCCGCAGGTGGTGCTGGCCGTGCTCGTCCCGGTCGTGATCCTCGCCTACGTCTTCCCGAACGACCTCGCCGCCGGAGTCATCCTGCTCCTGACGGTGCCGATGATCCCGCTGTTCATGATCCTCATCGGCCTGGCGGCGCGAACGTCGACCGAGAAGCGCTGGCAGGCGCTGTCGCTGCTCAGCGCCCACTTCCTCGACGTCGTGCGCGGACTGGAGACGCTGCGCGCCAACGACCGCGATCGCGCGCAGGAGCAGACGCTCGAGCAGGCCGGGGACACCTATCGCCGCCAGACGATGCAGACGCTCCGCATCGCCTTCCTTTCCGCGCTCGTGCTCGAGCTGCTGGCGATGATCGGCGTGGCGCTCGTCGCGGCGACCGTCGCCGTCCAGCTGATCGACGGGAACATCACGTTCGAGGTCGGCCTGGCCGTGCTGCTGCTCGCGCCCGAGCTGTACCTGCCGGTGCGCCTCGTCGGCCAGCAGTTCCACGCCAGCGCCGACGGGCTGGCCGCCGCCGGTCAGCTCTTCGACGTGCTCGACACGCCGGCCGCCGTCAGCGCACCGGACGATCCGCTGCCGGCGCCCGACCCGCGGACGGCGCCCGTCGCCCTGGAGAACGTGACCTTCGCCCATCCGGGCCGCGGCGCGCCGGTCCTCGACGGCGTCTCGCTCGAACTGCGCCCGGGGAAGCTCGTCGCGCTGGTCGGGCCCAGCGGCGAGGGCAAGAGCACGCTCGCCGCGCTCCTGCTGCGCCTGCTCGACCCCGACGAGGGCCACGTCACCTGCGACGCGATCGACCTGCGTGCGTGCGCGCCCGAGGCCTGGCGGCGGCAGGTCGCCTGGGTGCCCCAGCGCCCGACGCTGTTCGCGGGGACGATCGCCGACAACGTGCGTCTCGCGCTGCCGGGGGCGAGCGACGAGGCGGTGCGCGCGGCGGCGCCGAGGCGGGGCTCGATGACGTGCTCGCGACGCTCCCCGGACGGCCTCCTCGACGCACGTCGGCGACGGCGGCCGCCGGCTGTCGGCCGGCGAGGCGCAGCGCGTGGCGATCGCACGCGCGTTCCTGCGCGACGCGCCGCTCGTCGTCCTCGACGAGCCGACCGCGCACCTGGACGCCGAGTCGGCCGCGGCCGTCGGCGCGGCCGTCGAGCGGCTGGCCGCGGGGCGCACGACGCTGCTGATCGTGCACCGGGCGGCGCTCGCGCGGCGCGCGGACCGCGTCGTGCGCCTCTCCGGCGGGCACCTCGCGGAGCAGCAGTCCGCGCACGAGGTGCCGGCGTGAGCGCGCAGCCGTGCAGCGGCGCCGGCGACGCGCTGGGCCGCCCTCCGGCGCGCCGCCGCGCTCGTGCCATCCGCGACGCCGGCGCCTGGCGCTCTCGATCCTGCTCGGCGCCGGCGCGATCCTCGCCGCCGTCGCGCTGCTCTCGGTCGCCGGCGTGCTGATCAGCAAGGCCGCGCTGCGCCCGGAGATCCTCAGCCTCACCGTCTGGACCGTCAGCGTCCGCGCGCTGGCGATCACGCGGGCGGTGCTGCGCTACCTCGAGCGCCTCGTCTCGCACGACCTCGCCTTCCGCGTGCTGGCCGACCTGCGCGTGCGCTTCTTCGAGCGGCTCGCGCCGCTCGTGCCCGAAGGCCTCGCCGGCCTGCGCGGCGGCGACGTCCTCAGCCGCTTCGTCGCCGACGTCGACGCGCTCCAGGATCTCTACCTGCGCGCGCTCGGACCGCCGCTGATCGCGGGCGTCGTGATCGTCGTCGTCGGCGTCGGCGATGGCGATCGTGCTGCCCGTCGGCGCGGTGGTGCTCGTCTCCGCGCTCGTCGCCGCCGCGCTCGTCGTGCCCGCGCTGGCGGGCGCCGCGACCCGTGCCTCCGGCCGCCGCCAGGCGCCCGCGCGCGCGGACCTCACCGCCGAGCTGGTCGAGGTCGTGCAGGGCGCGCCCGGAGCTCGCCCTCGCCGGCCGCGAGGACGACTGGGCGGCGCGCGTGCGCGCCGCCGACGCCCGCCTCATGCGCACGCAGCGCCGCGACGCGATCGTCGCCGGCCTCGCGATCGGCATGGGCGGCCTGATCGCGGCCGCGGCGCTGCTCGGCGTGACGATCGCCGGCGTCGCGGCGACGCACGACGGCACGCTCGACGGGATCCTGCTCGCGGCGACCGTGTTCGTCGCGCTCGGCGCGTTCGAGGCGGTCATGCCGCTCCCGGACGCCGCCCAGCGGCTGAACGCGTGCGCGAGCGGCGGCGGCGCGCCTCGAGGAGATCACCGCGGCGCCCGTGCCCGGTCGCCGACCCGCCGGACCCGCGAGCCGCTGCCCCCGACCGGCGACCTGCTCGTCAGCGGCGCGTCCGTGCGGTTCGCCGGCCGCGAGGACGCCGCGCTCGATGACGTCACCCTGCGCGTGGCACCCGGGCGCGCGCGTCGCCGTCGTCGGCCGCAGCGGCGCCGGGAAGACGACGCTCGCGCGGCTGCTCGTGCGCTTCCGCGATCCGGACGCCGGCGTCGTCGACGCTCGGCGGGCTCGACGTGCGCACGCACCGGCCAGGACGCGCTGCGCCACGCCGTGCGCCTGGCGAGCCAGGACGCGCATCTCTTCACGACGACCGTGCGCCAGAACGTGCTGCTCGCGCGGCCCGAGGCCGGCGACGCCGACGTCCTCGCCGCGCTCGACGCGCGCCGGGCTGGGAGACGTGGATCGCCGGCCTCCCCGCCGGCCTGGACACGCAGGTCGGCGAGGACGGCGCCGAGGTCTCCGGCGGCCAGCGCCGGCGGATCGCGCTCGCGCGGGCGTTCCTCGCCGACGCGCGCTTCCTGATCCTCGACGAGCCGACGGCGCATCTCGACCCGCGCGGGGCGCGCGAGCTGCTGGCGGCGCTCGGGTCGGACCGCGGCGATGCCCGCGGCATCCTCGTGATCTCGCACACCGTCGAAGGCCTCGAGGCGTTCGACGAGATCGTCGTGCTCGACGGCGGACGCGTCGCCGAGCGCGGCACGCACGCCGAGCTGATCGCGCGCGGGCGGCGCCTTCGCGCACGCTCGTCGCCGGCGCGCGCTGACCGCGACCCGGATAGTCTGCCCGCGTGTGCGCCGGGGTCCAGCAGGCGTCTGCGCTCGATCCGGCGGTCCTGCGCGCCGCGTTCGCGACGGCTGACCTGCGCCGGCTGCAGTTCGCCTGGGCGGCCGCGTCGGTCGCCCACTGGGCGGGGACGATCGCGCTCGCCGTGTACGCCTACAGCGTCGGGGGCGCGACGGCGGTCGGGCTGCTCGCGCTCGCTGCGGCTGCTGCCGGCGGCCTTCACCGCGCCGTTCACGAGTCTGCTGGCCGACCGCCATTCGCGCCGCGACGCGCTGCTCGTCTCCGCGCTCGCCCGGCTGGGCGCCGGGCGTCCTCATCGCCGCCGCGGTCCTGGCCGGCCTCCCGTTCGGCGCCGCGGTCGCGCTGGCGGCGCTGCAGACGATCGCCGGGACGGTCTACAAGCCCGCGCAGGCCGCGCTGCTGCCCCAGCTCGCCGCGCACGCCGCAGCAGATGGCCGCGGCGAACGCGATCTGGACGACGATCGAGAGCGCCGGGTTCGTCGTCGGCGCGCTCGCCGGCGGCTGGCTGATCGCCGGCCTCGCACCCGCCACCGCGCTCGCCGTCGCGGCGCTGCCCGTTCGGGCTCGCCGCGCTGCTGCTCGCGCGGATCCCGCCGCGACCCGGTGCCCGCGCATCGCGTCCCGATCGGCGGAGTCGCGGATCCGCAGCGAGGCGCTGCTGGGCTTTCGCACGGTGCTCGCCGACCGCGCGCCTGCGCACGCTCGTCGGGACGCTCACCGGCGACGACGTTCGTCGAGGGCATGATCGACACGCTGATCGTCGTCGTCGCGCTCGACCAGCTCGCGCTCTCCGACGCCGGCGTCGGGTACCTGAACGCGCTGTGGGGCATGCGGCGGCATCGTCGGCGGGGTCGTCGCGCTCGGGTTGCTCGGCCGCGGCCGGCTCGCCGCCGGCCTCGACGTTCGGCTCGCTGATGATCGGCCTGCCGCTGATCGCGCTCGCGGCGCTTCACGAGCGTCGGCGTCGCGCTGGCGGTGCCATGCTCGTCGTCGGCGTCGGCTACTCGCTCGTCGAGACCGCCGGCCTGACGCTGATGCAGCGCCTCGCCTCCGACGAGGTGCTCGGGCGCGTGTTCGGCGTCGTCGAGAGCACCTACGTCGCCTCGACCGGCATCGGCGCCGCGGTCGCCCCGCTGCTGATCTCGCTGCTCGGGATCCGCGGCGCGCTCGCCGTCGTCGGGGCGGCGCTGCCGCTGCTCGCGATCGTCCGCTGGCGCACGCTCGCGCGCTACGAGGCCGGCGCGCCGATCCCCGAGCGCCAGTTCGAGCTGCTGCGCGGAGTCCCGCTGTTCGCACCGCTCCCGGTCGCCTCGGTGGAGAACCTCGCGCTGCGGCTGAGCCCGGTGCGCCGTCGCCGCCGGCGAGGAGGTGATCCGCCAGGGCGACGACGGCGACCGCTTCTACGTGATCGCCGACGGGCGAGGTGGAGGTGCTCGTCGACGGACGGCACGTCCGCATCGAGCGCGGCCGGCGAGTTCTTCGGCGAGATCGCGCTGCTGCAACGGCTCGCAGCGCACGGCCACCGTGCGGGCGACGACGCCCGGCGCTGCTGCTACGCACTGGAGAGCGAGGAGTTCATCGCCTCCGTCACCGGCAACCTGCGCGCCTTCCAGGCGGCCGGCGAGCGTGATCGGCGAGCGGCTGTCCGCCGACGGCCATGCCAACGGCGGATCCTGACCCACAGACGACGACGCGCCCCTCATGCGAGGGGCGCGTCGCATTGCAGCGCGCGCCCGGTTCGGGGGGTGAGCAGGCGCAGCAAACAGGGACGCGGGCCGAGCTGCTCTGGGGTCCCCTCGACCCGGTCCGCGACCTGCTGCCAGGTGCGATCCGGGGAGGGAGGCGTGGCCTCACACCCCTCGGCCTTCGCTCTTTGCGGCTCGGACACCGCGTCTGGGGTAGAACCTATGCCGGTCCGTCGAAGCGGGTCAAGAGCGCCGCATGCGATCAACCCGCAATCTCCGGAAAAATGGTCGAGCACGGACCCGCCACGGCGCTTGAAATATCCTCGCGCCATGACCGATACCGTCGTGAACGACGTCACCTGGGATCTCGACCACCTCGTGGACGGCGGCGGGCCCGAGGCGTGTGACCGCTATCTCGCCGAGGCCGACGAGCGCGCCGCCGCATTCGCCAGCCGTCACGCCGGCGGAGTCGCAGCCGCTCGACGGCGCCCGGGCTGGCCGAGGCGATGGCCGAGCTCGGCGCGATCTCCGAGCTCGTCGGCCGCGCCGGCAACTACGCGCATCTGCGCTTCGCCGCCGACACCGAGGACCCGGCCAACGGCGCACTGATCGCGCGCGTCGGCGAGCGTGCGACGGCGATCGAGACGCAGCTCCTGTTCTTCGACCTCGAGTGGGCGGAGGTCGACGACGCGGCGGCCGACGCGCTGCTCGACGGCGGACGGCCTGGAGACGGTCCGCCACCACCTGCAGACCGTCAGGCGCTACCGGCCCCATCTGCTCACCGAGCCCGAGGAGAAGATCGTCGCCGAGAAGTCGGTGACCGGCCGCGACGCGTGGACGCGGCTCTTCAGCGAGCTCACGAGCGCGCTGCGCGTCGATCTGCCGGGCGAGTCCGAGCCGGTCGCCCTGGAGATCGCGCTCAGCCGCCTGCACTCGCCCGATCGCGACGAGCGCCGCACGGCCGCCGCCGAGGCGTGACGGCCGCGCTCGAGCCCGGGCTGCGCACCCGCGCCTACCTCTACAACACGCTGCTGCAGGACAAGGCGACCGACGACCGGCTGCGCCGCTTCCCGACCTGGATCTCGAGCCGCAACCTCGTCGAACGAGGCCGAGCGACGAGTCGGTCGAGGCTCTGATCGAGGCCGTCCGCCAGAACTACGACCTGCCGCAGCGCTGGTACCGGCTGAAGGCCAGCTGCTCGGCCTCGACCGTCTCGCCGACTACGACCGCGCGGCGTCCGTCGCCGACGAGGACGAGGTCGAGATCGGCTGGGACGAGGGTCGCGAGATGGTCCTCGACGCCTACGCCGACTTCTCGCCGCAGCTCGGCGACCTCGTCAGCCGGTTCTTCGACGAGCGCTGGATCGACGCGCCCGTGCGCCCGGGCAAGCGCGGCGGCGCGTTCTGCGCGTACACGGTGCCGAGCGTGCATCCGTACGTGATGCTGAACTGGACCGCCAAGCGCCGCGACGTGATGACGCTCGCGCACGAGCTCGGCCACGGCGTGCACGCGGCGCTCGCGATCCCGCGCGGCATCTTCGAGCAGCACACGCCGCTGACCGTCTGCGAGACGGCGTCGGTGTTCGGCGAGACGCTCGTGTTCCATCGTCTGCTCGACGCGGCGCAGACACCCGCCTCGCGGTTGACGCTGCTCGCCGAGAACATCGAGAACTCGATCGCCACCGTCTTCCGCCAGACGGCGATGAACCGCTTCGAGGACGGGGCCCACACGGCACGCCGCGAGGAGGGCGAGCTGTCGGTCGAACGCCTCGGCGACCTCTGGCAGGCAGACCCAGGAGGAGCTGCTCGGCGACGCCGTCGAGGTGACGCCCGGGCTATCGCGCCTGGTGGTCCTACGTCCCGCATTTCATCGGCTCCGCCGGGCTACGTCTACGCGTACGCCTACGGCCAGCTGCTCGCGCTGTCGGTCTACGGGCGCTACCTCGAGGAGGGCGAGGGCTTCGTGCCCACCTACCTCGAGATGCTCGCCGCCGGTGGCTCGAAGAGCCCTGAGGACCTCGCGAAGATCGCCGGGCTGGACCTCACGGACCCCGGCTTCTGGCAGCAGGGGCTGGAGCTGGTCCGCGGCGAGCTCGACGAGGCCGAGAAGGCCGCCGCAGCGGTCCTGGAGGAACGCTCCGCGGCCCGCATCGTGAGGCCGCTCCCCCACGCGTTCGACGCGCTCGACCTCGACGGCCGCGTGGCGCTCGTGACGGGCGCGGGTGCACCCGACGGGATCGGCTTCGCGACGGCCGCCGCGCTCGCCCGCCGCGGTGCGCGCGTCGGGATCGTCTCGACGACCGACCGCATCCGCGCTCGCGCCGAGGAGCTCGAGGGCGAGGGCGCAGAGGTGCTCGGGCTGGTGGCGGACCTGCGCGACGAGGACGAGGCGGTCGGCGTGTTCGACACGGTGCGCGATGCCTGGGGCGTCATCGACGTGCTCGTCAACAACGCGGGGATGGTGCAGGTCGGCGAGGAGCTCGTCGAGCCGCAGTTCGCCGACATGAGCGCCGCCCGCTGGGCCGCCGAGCTGGATCGCACGCTCGGGATCACGGTGCGGATGACGCGACTCGTCGTGCCGGCGATGCGCGGCATCGGGCGCGGGCGGATCGTCAACGTCAGCTCGGTCACGGGCCCCTACGCGGCCTACCCGGGCTCGTCGGCATACGCGGCGTCGAAGGCGGCGATCGACGGCCTGACGCGCGCGCTCGCCGTCGAGCTCGGCCCGTTCGGCATCACGGTCAACAGCGTCGCGCCCGGATGGATCGCGACCGGGTCGCTGAGCGAGGGCGAGACCGAGGCCGGGGCCCACACGCCGCTCGGGCGCAGCGGCCGCCCCGGCGGAGGTCGCCGAGGTGCTCGCGTTCCTCGCCGCGGACGCCGCCTCGTACGTGACCGGCCAGTCGTGGGTCGTCGACGGCGGGAATCTCGTCCAGGAGATCAAGGGGTAGTACGGGTGGCCGGAAGTTCTGCTGGGAACTCGGCGCGCGTGTACTAGCGCGGCGCTCGCCCGGAGGACTACGCTCGCGCGATGAGCGAGCACGGAGTGACACGCCGGCAGGTTCTCGGCAGCGCGGCCGCGGGAGCGGTGGTCGCAGGGCTGGCGGCCTTCCCGCCGCGGCGCTCGCGGCGAGGCGCACGCGCAGGGCGGACGTCGTCGTGATCGGCGCCGGACTGGCCGGCCTCACTGCGGCGCGCAACGTCGACGCTGCGGGCCGCTCGGTGCTCGTGCTCGAGGCACGTGGGCGCGTGGGCGGGCGGACGTCGAACCAGAGCATCGGGGACGGCGAGATCACGGAGATCGGCGGCGAGTACGTCGGGCCGACGCAGGACCGGATCCTCGCGCTCGCAAAGGCCGTCGGCGTCACGACGTTCGACACCTACAACAGCGGCTCGAACGTCCTGATCGTCGGCGGGCAGCGCTCGCTCTACGACGCCGTGCCCGGGATCCCGGGCGACAAGGACGTCGCCGCTGCGCTCGTCGCCACGCTGAAGCTCGACGCGCTGGCCGGGCAGCTGCCGATCAATGCGCCATGGACCGCGAAGCGTGCGAAGGAGTGGGACCGCCAGAGCTTCGCGAAGCTGGCGCGACGCCGAGGTGCCGACCGCGGCGGCGCGCGCGATCTTCGACGCGGCGTGCGAGGCCGTCTGGGGCGCCGACCCCGAGCAGATCTCACTCCTCTACGTGCTGATCTACACGGCGGCCGCCGGGAACGAGAAGACGC
The DNA here is from genome assembly GCA_963817295.1 of uncultured Solirubrobacteraceae bacterium. Lineage (GTDB taxonomy): Bacteria > Actinomycetota > Thermoleophilia > Solirubrobacterales > Solirubrobacteraceae > F1-60-MAGs163. The sequence continues at coordinate 523,565 of CAWFOF010000008.1, forward strand.
CGGGGAGCTTTCTCAAGCTCCTGACGACGAAGGACGGTGCGCAGGAGCGCCGCTTCACCGGCGGCTCGCAGGTGATCAGCCAGCGTGTCGCCGACCACCTCGGCTCGCGCGTGGTCCTGAAGGCGCCTGTGCGCCGGATCGTTCAGGACGCGCGCGGCGTGCGCGTCCTCGCCGACGGCGTGACCGTGGAGGCCGCACGCGTGATCGTCGCGGTCCCCCCCGCGCTCGCACGCGGCATCCGCTACGCGCCGTCGCTCCCCGCCGACAAGCTCGGCATCCTGCGCGCGTTCGTCCCGGGGAACCTCGCCAAGTGCGAGGCCGTCTACGAGACGCCGTTCTGGCGTCAGGCGGGCCTCAGCGGGCAGGGCGTCAGCGACGTCGCGCCGACGAACACGATCTTCGACAACAGCCCGCCCGACGGGAGCCCCGGAGTGCTGTTCGGCTTCACCGGCGGGCGCAGCAAGCTCGCCTGGGCCAGGCTGCCGGCCGCGGAGCGACGCGCGAAGGTCCTCGACACGTTCGCGGCGTTCGTCGGCGACGCGGCACGGTCCCCGCTCGAGTACATCGAGCAGGACTGGTCCAAGGAGAAGTGGAACAAGGGCTGTCCCGGTCGGCCACACCGCGCCGGGAGCGCTGACGAAGCACGGGGCCGCACTGCGCCGCCCGACCGGTCGCCTGCACTGGGCGGGGACGGAGACCTCGCCGTACTGGCTCGGGTACATGGACGGTGCGGTGCGCTCGGGTGAGCGCGCGGCGAAGGAGGCGCTCGCCGCGCTGAAGCGCTGAAGCGCGCTACTCGCGGTTCGCCTCGCGCAGCGCGCGCTGCATGTCGCGCTTGGTCTCGCGCTCCTTGATCGCCTCGCGCTTGTCGAAGCGGTCCTTGCCGCGCGCGAGGGCGATCTCGACCTTCGCGCGCGAATCCTTGAAGTACAGCCGCATCGGCACCAGTGTCAGGCCGCGCTCGCGCTGGCGGTCGACGAGGCGCTCGATCTCGCGCCGATGTGCGAGCAGCTTGCGCGGGCGCTCGGGCTCGTGGTTCTCACGCGCGGCCGGCCCGTAGGGCGGGATGTGCACGTTGTGCAGCCAGAGCTCGCCGTCGGTCACGTGGGCGTAGCCGTCCTTGATCGTCGCCGACCCCTCGCGCAGCGCCTTGACCTCGGTGCCCTGCAGGACGATGCCGCACTCGAGCCGGTCGAGCAGCTCATAGCGGTAGCCCGGCCTGCCGGTTCGTGGCGACGTCACCCGGTGCGAACTTCTTCTTTGCGCCCTTTGCCATCGCCACCGAGCCTAGAGGATCGCGCTGGATGGCAGGAATCGTCCGGTATTGGTCCTTGCTGCCACGGCCGCGACCCGCCACGATGCTCCATGCGCCGAATCGTCATCGTGGCCTTCCCCGACGTGCAGGCCCTCGACGTCGCGGGGCCGGCCGAGGTGTTCGCGCAGGCCGGCGGATACCACGTCCAGGTCGCGGCACCCGCCGTGGAGCCGCTGGCCACCGGGAGCGGCTACGCGCTGGTGCCCGAGCTGACGCTGGCCGACGTGCACGGCCCGATCGACACGCTGATGATCGCCGGCGGCGAGGGAACGCGGGCGGCCGTCGCCGACGAGCAGCTCGTGGCCTGGATCGCCTCCACCGCGCCGCGCGCGCGGCGCATCGCCTCCGTCTGCACGGGCGCGTTCCTGCTGGCCCGCGCCGGCCTGCTCGACGGGCGCCGCGTGACGACGCACTGGCAGTGGTGCGATGAGCTCGCGCGGCGATTCCCGCTCGTCGACGTCGATCCGGAGCCGATCTTCGTCGCGCGACGGCGACGTGCGAACGTCGGCCGGCGTCACCGCGGGGATGGACCTCGCGCTGGCGCTCGTCGAGGAGGATCTCGGCCCGCAGGCCGCGCTCGAGGTGGCGCGCGCGCTGGTCCTCTTCATGCGGCGGCCCGGCGGCCAGGCGCAGTTCAGCGCCGGCCTGGCCGCGCAGGGTGCCACCCTCGCCCCGCTGCGCGAGCTGCAGGCGTGGATGGCAGACCACCTGGACGCGGACCTCAGCGTCGGAGCGCTCGCCGCTCGCGCCCAGATGAGCGAGCGGACGTTCGCACGCGCGTTTCGCCGCGAGACCGGCCGGACGCCCGCGGACTACGTCGAGGCACTGCGCATCGAACGCGCCCGGGCGCTGCTGGAGAGCACGCCCGCACAGGTCGACGCCGTCGCCGCCGCATGCGGATTCGGGACCGTCGAGACCATGCGCCGCGCCTTCGCCCGCCGCACCGGCGTCACCCCCACCGACTACCGCCGCCGGTTCGCGGCCTGACCAGGAGGACCACCATGGACATCGCCATTCCCCTGTACGACCGTTTCACCGCCCTCGACGCGATCGGCCCCTACGAGGTCCTCTCACGCCTGCCGGAGGCGAAGGTCACGTGGCTGGCGCACGAGCCCGGGCTCGTGCGCACCGACAACCACATGCTCGCACTGGAATGCACCGCGGCATTCGAGGAGCTGCCCTCACCCGACGTCATCGTCGTCCCCGGCGGGATCGGCACGCGCGACCTGCTGGAGGACGAGCGCATCCTGAGCTGGCTGCGCGGAGCGCATGCGACGTCGACCTGGACGACCTCGGTCTGCACCGGGTCGCTGCTCCTCGGCGCCGCCGGCATCCTCGACGGCCTGCGCGCCACGACGCACTGGCTCGAGCTCGAGACGCTCGCGGACTTCGGCGCCGAGCCGACGGAGGAGCGCGTCGTGCCGCAGGGCAAGGTCGTGACCTCCGCGGGCGTCTCCTCGGGGATCGACATGGGCCTGTGGCTCGCCGGGCAGATCGCGGGCGACGACTACGCGCGGGCGATCCAGCTGCTCATCGAGTACGACCCCGAGCCCCCGTACGACTGCGGCTCGACCCGCAAGGCCGGGCCGCAGATGACCGAGTTCGTGCGTCAGGCGACCGCGAGCTTCCGCTGACACCGGCCCTTCCCGCAAGCCCCCACCGGGGGTGGCCCGTCTCGACCACCGCATACGTCGGCGAGACGGGCCACCCCTCGCGGGTTCCGGCTATGAGGCCTCGGCGGGGAGCAGGTCGACGCGCCCGCGCGCGGTCTCGATCCGCTCGACGCGCACGCTGACGGGGTCGCCGAGGCGCAGGGCGCCGCCGTGGCGGCTGCCGTGCAGGATCGTCCCCTCCTCGTTCAGCTCCCACCAGTCGCCAGTCAGCTTGCGCACCGGGAGGAATCCCTCGTAGGGGCCCGCCCCGTCGCCGTCACCGCCGAACGTCACGAATGCGCCGGAGCCGACCATGCCGGTGATCTCGCCGTCGAACTCCGACTCCTTCCAGCCGCCCTCGAACAGGCGCCGCTCGAGCAGGAAGCAGCGCGCGACGTTGTCGGCCGCGCGCTCGATCGCCATCGCCTCGCGCTCGCGCGCACTGCACCACACGCCGCCCTCCTCCATCGCGCCCGCCTGCGGGGGCGCCTCGCCGCCGCCGACGGCCGACAGCAGCGCGCGGTGACAGATCAGATCCGGATACCGGCGGATCGGCGAGGTGAAGTGGCAGTAATGCGTGAGGCCCAGCCCCGCGTGGCCGAGGTTCAGCGGCGTGTAGTGCGCCTGGCGCAGGGAGCGCAGGATCAGGTAGGTGAGGCCGATGCGGCCGTGACCGGTGCGCTCGACGTGCTCCTCCACGAGCACCGAGGCCTCCGCCACGATCTCGGCCGCCTGCGTACCCGACATCTGCGCGGGCGCGGGCGGGGTCGCGACGTCGAGCGACTCGAGCTGGGCCAGCAGCCGGTCGACCGCGACCGGGTCCGGGCGCTCGTGGACGCGGAACAGCGTCGGCACGCTGCGCTCGTCGAGCAGTCTCGCGACCGCCTGGTTGGCGGCGATCATCAGATGCTCGATGAGGCGATGGGACTCGGTCTGCAGCGTCCCCACCGCCCCGGTCACGTGCCCCCCGCGATCGAAGGCGAACGCCGGCTCGACCGACTCGATCGCGAGCGCCTGTCCACCGGCGCGGCGCGCCTCCTCCAGCGCCGCCGCCGCGCCGCGCGCGACCGCCAGCGGCTGCGCCCACGGATCCAGCGCGGGCTCCGCGCCCGCGAAGATCCGGTCGACGCGGTCATAGTCCAGGCGCTCGTCGGAGCTGATCAGCGACCGGTAGAAGCTAGCCTTGACCGTCTGTGCCCCGTCGATCTCCAGCTCGGCGGTCACCGCGAGGCGGTCGTGGCCCGGCACGAGCGAGCAGGCCTCGTTCGACAGTGCCTCCGGCAGCATCGGCTCCACCAGCCCGGGCACGTAGACGCTCGTCCCCCGGCGATAGGCCTCACGATCGATCGCCGCGCCCGGCCGCACGAATGCGCTGACGTCGGCGATGTGCACCCAGACGCGCACGCGCCCGGACCCGAGGTCCTGGGCGGAGATCGCGTCGTCGAAGTCCTTGGCGCTGGCCGGGTCGATCGTGAACGTCGGCAGGTCGCGCAGGTCGCGGCGCCCTCCCCGAGCTCACCCGGACCCGCGGCGTCCCGGGCCTCCCGTGCGGCCGTCTCGACGCCGGCCGGAAAGCGGCGACGCAGGCCGCGATCCAGCATCAGCGCCTCCAGCACGTCGCGGGCGATGTGCGGGCGCCCCAGGACGCGCAGGACCTTCGCGCGGCCCCCGCGCCCCGAGGCGACAACGAGCGCCAGCTGCCCGGCGCGCGCGTCGCGCGGACCCTGGCCGATCGTCATGCGCGGCCCGCGCTCGAAGAACCGCTCGCCCACCAGGAACCGCCCGCGGCCCTCGAGCAGCACGACGACCGGCATGCCGGCCGGGCGCTCGTCCCGCGGGCGGCGCCCCTCCGGCCGCTGCGGGCGATCGCCCCGGCCGCGCCCGCTCACGACGCCGGCTTCAGCCCGGCGCGACGGCAGCCCGCCTTGGCCGCCACGGTGTCCAGGGCGGCGTCGAGCCCCTCGTCGGCCTTCGTCCTGGGGTTGTCCTTCGCCTTGACGTCGGGCTGCAGGCCGGCGCCCTGGCTCACGTCGCGACCCTGGACGACGCCGCGCCCGCCGAGGTTGCGGCCGTTGGGCGTGAAGTACTGGCCGGCGGTGATGTCGAGCGCACCGCCGTTGGAGAGCTCGATGATCTCCTGGAAGACGCCCTTGCCGAACGTCGGCGTCCCCACCAGCGTGGCGCGCCCACGATCCTGGAGGGCGCCGGCGACGATCTCCGAGGCCGAGGCGGTGCCCTTGTCGACGAGCACGACGACCGGCGCCTTCGGCACGACCGGCTGCCCGGTGGCGTTCAGCGTGCGCTCCTTGACGTTGCGCCCGCGCGTGGTGACGATCTTGCCGTCGGACAGGAAGGCGCTGGCGATCAGCTGCGCCTCGTCCACCAGGCCGCCGCCGTTCTGGCGCAGGTCGAACACGAAGGCCTGAGCACCGCGCGCCTTCAGGCGCCGGAGCGCCGCGTAGACCTCACCGTGCGCTCCCGAGCTGAACTGCGACAGGGCGACGACGCCGATCTTGCGCCCGCACGCCTCGCGCAGCGTCGACGCCACGACCGGCACCGAGATCGCGCTGCGCGTGAGGGTCTTCGTCTTCCGGGTCCCGCCGTGGTCGACCGTGACCTTCACGTCGGTCCCCGACGGGCCCTTGATCAGCCCGGAGGCGCGCGTGCTGTCCAGGCCCTTCAGCGAGCGGCCGTTCGCCGCGACGATCAGGTCGCCGGCGACGATCCCCGCGCGCTTGGCGGGGGATCCGTCGAACACCTTCTCGACGCGCAGCCCGAGCGGATCGGACGAGACGGTGATCCCGACGCCCGTGAAGCGGCTGTCCTGCTGGTCCTTGAAGCGCTGGTACTCCTCAGGCGTGAAGTAGTTCGAGAACCGGTCGTCGAGCTTGGAGATGACCCCCGCGATCGCGTCGTCGCGCAACGTCGCATCGGGGATCTTGCGGTAGTACGTCTCGTTGATCCGATCGAGCGCCTCCTCGATGACGCGGTTCTTGGGGTCGCCGGCCAGCAGCTTCTCGAGCGGGCTCGGGAGCGCGCTGGGGTGGCGGGCGCCGAACCACACGCCGACCGCGAGCAGCGCGACGGCGCCGACGAGGGCGACCAGGATCGTGGGCAGGCGGGAGCGACGTCGCATCAGGCAGGGTTCGGCGAGGGCCGGACACCCAGGGTACGAGTCAGACCTGCAGGAAGCGCCGCAGGGAGATCGTCGACCCGATCGCGCTGACCAGGATCCCGGTGCCGATCAGCACGGCGACGAGCAGCCCGAAGTTGATCGTGCTCGGCGAGGAGAGCAGCGCGAAGTCACTGACGAGGGGGTCGACGAGCGCGACCTTCATGACGCCCAGGAGGAGCACCGCCAGGACGCCGCCCAGCGCGCCCAGGACGACGGCCTCGATCACGAACGGCCAGCGGATGAACCCGTCGGTCGCGCCGACGAGCTTCATCACGTGGATCTCACGCCGGCGCGAGAACACCGAGAGGCGGATCGTGTTGGAGATCAGCAGGATCGACGCGATGATCAGCAGGACCGCGAGCAGGCCGGTCGTGAGCTTCACGACCTTCGTGGCGGTGAGGATCTTCTGCGTGTCGTCCTTGGAGGACTTGACGCTGTCGATCGCAGGGTCGGTGACCGTCGTCCCGCCGCCGGGCGTCTGCGGCTGCAGCGCGGCGACGATCTTCAGCGCGTTGTCCGGGTTCCCGGCGTGACGCGGAACGTGTCCGGGAAGCGGGTTGGAGCCGAGCAGCTGGTAGGCCTCGGGATTCTTGGCCTTCTCCTCGGCGTAGGCCTGGGCCTTGGTGACGTACTGGACGGACTTGACGTTGTCGGTCCGCTCGAGCGTCGCACGCACGCGCGCGATGTCCGCCGGCTTGGCGTCGTTCTTCATGTAGACGTTCACGAGCACGCGCCCGCGCACGTCGTTGGCGGCGCCGGTCGTCGCCTGGACGATCGGGATGAAGACGCCCAGCACGAGCAGCGTGACGAGCACCGACGCCAGCGCGGCGAAGCTCGGGACGGCGTTGCGGCGGATGCTCTGCAGCGCCTCGCGGAAGAAGAAGCCGATCTTCATCAGTCTCGGAACGCCTCGTCGAAGTCGTCGCCGGGCTCGCGTGGCCGCTGCGGTCGCTGCGGCTCGGGGGCGGGCTCGCGCAGCAGCGCGCCGAACTCGGCGGTGCTCATGTCGGTCGGCGCGTATCGCCCAGCCAGCTCATCGCGGATGATCCGCCCGGAGTCGAGCTCGATCACGCGGCGGCGCATGCGGTCGACCATCGAGTTGTCGTGGGTGGCCACCAGCACGGTCGTCCCGGTGCGGTTGATCCGGTAGAGCAGCTGCATGATCCCGACGGACGTCTCGGGATCGAGGTTGCCCGTCGGCTCGTCGGCCAGCAGGAGCGGCGGATGGTTCACGAAGGCGCGCGCGATGCTGACGCGCTGCTGCTCGCCGCCGGAGAGCTGGTCCGGATAGTTGTGGAGCTTCGTCGACAGGCCGGTCAGCCGCAGGATGTCGGGGACCTTCGAGCGGATCTCCTTGCGCGAGCTGCCTGTGACCTGCAGCGCGTAGGCGACGTTGTCGTGCACCGTGCGGTTGGGCAGCAGCTTGAAGTCCTGGAAGACGACGCCGAGGTTGCGCCGGTAGAACGGGAGCTGCCTGTGCGTCAGCTCGCTGAGGTCGCGCCCGGCGACGAGGATCCTGCCCTCGTCCGGCTCGAGCTCCTTGATCAGCAGGCGCATGAGCGTCGACTTGCCGGAGCCCGTCTGGCCCACGAGGAAGACGAACTCCCCGCGCCGGACGGCGAAGGTCGCGCTGCTGAGACCCGCCTTGCTCACGTCATAGAGCTTCGAGACGCCCCGGAACTCGACCGCGTTCGACGGATCGGCGGGGCGATCGATCGGCGCACGCGGATCGGCGGCGCGCTGCGCGGCGGCGCTGTCGCGAGTGCGCAGTTCGTCTTCGGTTGCGGCCATCTCAGAACTAGGTTAGCCACGCAGGGGTCGTTCTCCTGCCGGTTGCACAGGGTCTTGCGGCTCGCGCGATATCGTCGGGGCATGGCGCAGATCACGACCTCCACGGCTTCGAACGACCTCCCGATCCACCGGATCCGGATCGACGGCACGCGCGCGACCACGATCCTCGTGGCGTTCGACGCGGGCGCGCGCACCGAGCGCGCCGAGGAGAACGGGATGGCCCACTTTCTCGAGCATCTGGTGTTCAAGGGCGGGGAGATCTACGACGACTACCGCAAGGTCAACGAGACGGCGGAGCGGATGGGCGGGTCGCTGAACGCGTACACGAGCCACGACCTCGTCGCGTTCCACATCACCGTGCGCGCGGAGTCGGCGATGCCCGCGATGGAGCTGCTGACCGACTTCGTCGGGCGCCCGAAGGTCGACCAGCAGGAGCTGGACAAGGAGCGCGGCGTCGTCATCCAGGAGATCCAGCGCTACAAGGATCAGCCGGCCGCCGTCGCCGGAGAGCTGATCGAGCGCGCCGCGTTCGGGGACCATCCGCTCGGCCGGACGGTCCTCGGGCCCGAGGAGCATCTGCGCGACACGTTCACCCGCGAGGCGATCCTGGCGTTCCGCGACCGCCGCTGGTCGGGCCGCACCGGCGGCGCGTTCATCGTCGGCAACCTCGACCACGTCCCGGCGAACGGAGCCGCGGACGAGCTCTTCGGCCGCTTCCCGGACCTGCCGGCGGACGCGGGGGCCGACGCCCCCGGCACGTTCGACCCGCAGGTGCTCGTCGAGGAGCGCGACTCCAACCAGTCGCACCTGCGGATGATCTACCGCCCCGACGTGGATCCGGCCGACCCGGCCCAGCGGGCGGCGTTCGGCATCTACTCGGTCCTGCTCGGCGGCTCGATGGGCTCGCGGCTGTTCGACGAGATCCGCGAGCAGCGCGGCCTGGCCTACTCCGTCTCGGCCACGGACCACTTCGCCTCCGATCACGGAGTGCTGATGATGGGTGCCGGCCTGGAGTCGGCGAAGGCCGTCGAGGCGTACGGCCGGATGCGCGAGATCGTCGCCGAGCTCGCGACGGACGGCCCGACCGCCGACGAGGTGGACCGCGCCCGCGCCTACGCCGCCGGCCGGCGGGTGCTGAGCTTCGAGAACACGAACGCCGTCGCGGGCTACGCCGCCCGCCGCGCGATCGTGCACCACGAGGGGATCGACCCGGACGACGCGATCAGCCAGATCGACGCCGTGACGTTCGACGAGGTGGTCGAGGCGGCCAGGCGCGTCGACCCCGACGAGCTCGCCGTGGCCTGCGTCGGCCCCCACAGCGCCGCCGATTTCGCCACCTGACCTGAGCCGCTCGCAACCGCCCGACGGCAGGCGTACGATTGCCACGTGTCGGTCGCCGAGGCCATCAACGACCGCGAGCTCGCGCGCTATGCGAGGCGCGTGTCCGACCGCTGGCCGCTGCAGAAGGCGATCGTCGGCGGCGCACGGATCGACGACGCGCGCCACGTTCTGCCCCAGCGTGAGCGGGGCCCGGAGTTCGTGGTGATCCTCGTCTCCGAGGGCTTCGACGGCGCGCCCTGGCTGGAGCGCGTCTACCAGGCCGCGAGCCTGTGGGACGCCGGCGAGATGGGCGCCGCGGCGGAGGTCCACTGCTACACGCCGGTCGAGTTCGAGCGCAAACGCGTGTCGCTCCCGGTCGTGCGGTGGGTCGCCGAGCGCGGTCTCAACCTCCTTGAATGATCTGTCGATGAGACCCCATACGACCATTTGTGGTGGTGCCCGTCACGTTTGGGCACTACCGTTGTCTCAGGACCTGGAGCCTTGTGACCCCGCACGTCTCGACTACCCTGCTGCGCACCCAGTCAGACAAGCGTCTGGCTGACCTGACCGCGGCCGGGCACGATCGGGCGTTCGAGGCCATCGTCGAGCGCTACCGTCGCCCACTGCTGCGCTACGCGCGCGGATTCCTGTCGGAGTCCCGCGCCGAGGAAGTCGTCCAGGCGGCTTTGGTCAGCGCGTGGGCCGCATTGCGCGACGACGCCCAGGTCCGCGATCTGCGGCCATGGCTCTACCGGATCGTCCATAACGGAGCCGTGAATGCCATGAAGCGTCCCGGGGGCGACGATGCCCCGCTCAGCGACACCCTTCCAGGAAGCCTCGGCCCCGAGGTCGAGGTCGAGCGCCGCGAGGACGTGCGCCGGACGCTCGACGGCATCGCCGCGCTTCCGGACCGCCAGCGGGCGGCGCTCGTCGCCGTCGCCGTCGACGGCCGCGCCCATGCCGACGTCGGCCGCGAGCTCGGCCTCACGGACAGCGGCGTCCGCCAGCTCGTCCGCCGCGCACGCGTCTCGCTGCGCACCGCGGCGACCGTGCTCACTCCGTATCCCGCCGCGCAGTGGATCGCCGAGATCGGCAACGGCCCGCAGGACACGATGACGACCCGCATCGCCGAGGCCGTCGCCGGCGCCGGGACCGCGGGCCTGGCCGGCGGAGCCGTCATCAAGACCGGCGCGGTCGTCGCCACCGTCGGCGCGATCGCCGCCGGCGCCCCGCAGGTCGACAAGGTCGTGCACCCGTCGCATCACCGCGGCCACAGCGCGTCTCAGCACCACAACGGGACCGGGGCGGCCGGCAGCCTCGCGCCGTCCTCGAGCGCGCAGCCGGCTTCCGGGACGACGCGGACCGTCGCCCAGGGCGGCGGCTCCCCCGGCTTCGGGAGCACAGGGGATCACGGCAGCGGCCGGAGCGGTTCCGGCGGCCAGACCTTCAGCGCAGGCGGCACGACGACGTCCACCCGGAGCACCGAGGACGGCGGCACAAACGGCAGCCGGCCCTCCGGAGAGGACAACGGCGGTCAGCGACGCCATCGCTCGACGCACGGGACGACCACGCCGCGGTCCGACTCGCAGTCCGACTCCGGGTCGGACTCCCAGGACGGCACGAACGTGTCCGAGACGACGTCCGGGTCGACGGAGGTCACCCGCCATCGCCGCTCGCAGGACACGTCGCAGTCCGATACGCGCGGATCCGACACAACCGAGTCGCACGGCGACACGTCCGGCTCGCAGCCCGATTCGTCGCCCACCGAGGACACCAAGGACTCGAGCTCGTCCGATCCGGCATCGCTGCAGACCAAGGCCCAGCAGGACGCCGCGGATCAGCCCGAGCTGCTCAGCGGTCACTGATCGCGCGAACTGGCCGATTGTTGGATCTTTCGCCGGCGGCCGTCACGTCCGCCGGCGGGCGCTGTCACAACAGGTGACCCCCAAGGACGAGGAGCCTCTCAATGTCCCGTATCTCCCCACGGTTGTTCTTTGCAATCGTCGCGCTCTTCATGCTGGCGGCAGTGCCTGCAACGGCCAACGCCAAGAGCCACCACAAGAGCAAGCACAAGGTCGCCCACAAGGCCGACCGCAACAAGGACGGCCTTCCGGACAGCTGGGAGCGCGCCCACAAGCTGAGCCTCAAGGTGAACCAGGCCTCGCGTGATCAGGACCGCGACGGTTCCAAGAACGCGACCGAGTTCACGGCCGGCACCGACCCGCGCAAGGCCGACAGCGACAACGACGGCGTCAAGGACGGCGCGGAGAACGTCGGGACGATCGTCTCGTTCGACCCCGCGACCGGCATCCTCGTGATCACGGCTGCCGGCGGCACGACCGTCAGCGGCAAGGTCACCGCGGACACCGAGATCAAGTGTGGTTGCCAGGGCGGCCACGACGGCCATGGCGACAACGGCGACCAGGGCGACCACCACGGTGACGCCACGGCGTCGCACCACGGCGATGGCCAGGGCGACGACGACGCGGCAACGCCCGCGACGCCCGCGACTCCGGCCACTCCCGGCACCGCGCCGGCAACTCCGGCGACGCCGGCGACCCCGCCGGTCGCCTGCACGAGCGCCAGCCTCGTCAAGGACGCCATCGTCCGCGAGGCCGAGCTCAAGCTCACCGCAGACGGTCCCGTCTGGGACGAGCTGAAGCTCGCGACGCCGACGACCCCGGCGCCGGTGGTGACGCCCACAGCCTGACCCGACGGTCTCCCCCAGCCGTCGCTTCAACGCGAAGCCGAGGCGCCCTCCGGGGCGCCTCGGTCGTTGTGCGTCCGATTTCCGGGGCATCGCGTGGCGGGTTCTCGCTGGCACGCGTGACCTTTTCGCACTACGGTTGTCCGACCGGAGAGCCCTTGTGAGTCCGCAACTGCCCACAGCACTGCTGCGCGCCCAGACCGATGAGCGTCTGGCACGTCTCGCCGCGGCAGGAAGCGAGCGTGCGTTCGAGGCGATCGTCGAGCGCTACCGCCGCCCGCTGCTCGCGTACGCGCGCCGGATGCTGGGCGACACGCGGGCTGAGGACGTCGTCCAGGCGGCGATGCTCGGCGTCTGGAGGCAGCTCCAGGACGGCGGCGAGATCCGCGACCTCCGAGCCTGGCTCTATCGCGTCGTCCACAACGGGGCGATCAACGCGATGAAGCGCGCCAGCTCCTCCGATCTGCCGCTGCTCGAAGGCGCGCAGGCGCAGGGCATGGACCTGCAGGACCAGATCGAGCATCGCGAGACGATCCGGACCACACTCGGTGAGATCGCGGCGCTCCCCGCCCAGCAGCGGACAGCGCTGCTCGCCGTCTGCGTCCAGGGCCGCCGCCACCGCGACATCGGGCGCGAGATGGGCGTCAGCGAAGGCGCCGTGAAGATGCTCGTCCATCGCGCGCGATCGACGGTCCGCACTGCGGCGACGGCACTCACGCCGTGGCCGCTGGCGTCGTGGATCGCCGGAAACGGCACGGTCGCCGGTCTCGGGGCAGGTGGCACGGGCGCCGGCCTTGTCGCCGGGGGCACGCTCAAGGCCGCCGCGCTGCTCGCCACCGCGGGTGTTCTGGCTACCGCCGGGCCCCAGGCCGTCCATGCCGTCGCCGACGCGACCCGTGCGCCGGCGCACCCGAAGGCCGCGGCCGTCCACGCGGCGCCCGTGAGCGTCCGGCGGACCGCAACGCCCGTCGCTCTGCAGTTCAGCCCGCGGAGCATCCGGCCGCACGCGCGCGCCGTCGTGAAGCACCGCCGCCCGGCCGCCGCCGCCCCGCGTCCGGCCGCACCACCCGCGCCCGCGCCGCCGCCTGCCCCCGCGCAGACCGAGCGGGACGCCACCGTGATCCCCACCGCGGCCACTGCGACGCCCGCCGCGGCCCAGCCGACCCCCACCGTGACGGTCACCGTCCCGCCGCCACCCGCCGTCGATGAGGACCTGATCGATGTCGCGGAAGACCCGCCGGACACGGCGAACGGCGAGATCCGCGATCCCCGCCGACGGGGTTCCCGACTCGCTGATCCCGCCGGACACGCCGGACGAACTCGCCGACGAGGCGATCGCGAACGGGCCCGACAGCCCGGAAGACGACGCCGTCCGCAACTTCTCCGTGACGTTTTCGGGCGAGGGGTGTCTCAACGGCACCACTCACCGAGCGCTACTTCTCAGCTCTGGCAGTTCGGCGAGACCTCCAAGGTTGGACGGAGAGCGTGTTCCCCCCCGCACGCTGCCCCGCCGGGAAGAGCGGCAAGGATCGCCGCTCTTCCCGACGGGGTGTACCTTCCGGCGCGCGCTCAGGCGTTGATCGAGACCATGCGCTCGATCGGGACGCGCGCGCGACGGCGATCTCCTGCGGGACCTTGACCTCGTTCGATCCGTCGCGCAGCGTGTCGCGCAGCTTCGGCAGCGTGATCATCTTCATGTAGCGGCACGTCGCGGCCTCGTTGGCGGCGATGAAGTTGACGTCCGGGGCCGCCTGGCGCATCGGGTAGAGCATGCCGGTCTCCGTCGCGACGATCACGGTCTCGCCAGCGTGATCGCGCTCTGCCTCCTCGGCGTAGTGCTGCATGCCGCCCGTCGAGAGCATGTGGACGCCCTCGGCGTCGACGTCGCCGGCGGCGACGTACTCCATCACGGACGTCACGCAGCCGCACTCGGGGTGGATCAGGAAGTCCGACCCTGGGTGCTCGTCGCGGACGCGGGTGATGTCCACCGGCCGGATCCCGGCGTGCACGTGGCACTCGCCGCTCCACACGTGCATGTTGGGGTGCCCCAGCGTCTTCTCGCACGTACGCCCCGAGGAACATGTCCGGGCCCGAACAGGATCTCGGTGTCCGGGCCGTGCTCGCGCATGATGTGCTCGACGACCTTCACGGCGTTCGACGACGTGCAGCAGTAGTCCGTCAGCGCCTTGATCTCCGCCGTCGTATTGACGTACATGACGGTCACGGCGCCAGGGTGCTTGGCCTGCCAGGCGACGAGGTCCTCGGGGGTGATCGAGTCGGCCAGGGAACAGCCGGCGTCGAGGTCGGGCAGCAGCACGCTCTTGTCGGGGCAGAGGATCGACGCCGTCTCCGCCATGAAGTGCACGCCGCAGAATGCGATCACGGGGTTGTCGACCTTCGCCGCCTGCTGGGACAGCCCCAGCGAGTCGCCGACGTAGTGCGCAACGTCCTGGATCTCAGGCACCTGGTAGTTGTGGGCGAGGATGATCGCGTCGCGCTCCAGAGCGAGCTCGAGCACCTCGTCGTGCAGCGCGGCGATGTCGGCCTGGCTCAGGGGCGGGGTCCCGAACATCGGCAGGGTGACGGGCTTCATGGCAGCGGCTCCAGCGTCAGCGACAGGTCCAGTGCGGGTGCGGAATGTGTCAGTGCGCCCACCGAGACGAAGTGTACGCCGGTGCTCGCCGCGGCCCGGATCGTCTCGAGCGTGATGCCACCGCTGGCCTCGAGCGTCGCGCGCCCGCCGACGTGCTGGACCGCGCCGCCCAGTTCGGCCGGGGTCATGTTGTCGAGCAGCAGCCGCGTGGCGCCGGCGGCGAGCGCGTCATCGATCTCCGCGGTCGTACGGCACTCGACCTCGAGCGGCACGCCCGGGTAGGCCTCCAGTGCGCGGCGGGTGGCGGGCCCGACACCGCCGGCCATCGCGATGTGGTTGTTCTTGACCAGCATCTGGTCCCACAGGCCGATGCGATGGTTGACGGCGCCTCCGGCCCTGACCGCCGCCTTCTCCAGCATCCGCAGGCCCGGGGTCGTCTTGCGCGTGTCGAGCACCTGGGCGCCCGTGCCTTCGATCTCGCGGACGTAGCGTGCGGTCAGGGTCGCGACCCCGCTGAGCTGCTGCACGAGATTCAGCGCGGTGCGCTCGGCCGCCAGGATCGCCTGGGCGAACCCTTCCACGACCAGCACCGGCCCGCTCTCGCGCCACTCGCCCTCAGCGGCGACGCGCTCCAGCAGGACGTCGGACTCGAGCGTGCGAAAGACAAGCTCTGCCGCATCCAGCCCGTAGATCACGCCGGGCTCCTTCTGCAGCATCGTCGCCCTGGTGCGCAGCTCCGCCGGCACCGTCGCCATCGTCGTCAGGTCTCCGGCGCCGACGTCCTCGGCGATCGCCCGCGCGACGACGTCCTGCAGTTCCCGCCGGGTGAGCTGATCCATGCCCGCAGCATATGAAGGACGCACCACACCGGGCGGTCCATCACGATGGACGTGATGACCACGACCTCGATCAGCGCCGCGTGCGCCGGCCGGTTCCCCGGCGCGCCGGGATTCCTCAACACGAGCACCGTCGGCCTGCCGCCGAGCAACGCGGTCGCCGACATGTGCGCCGCCATCGACGCGTGGCAGGCGGGCACGGCGAGCGCGCCGGGGTATGACGTGTCCGTGCAGCGCAGCCGCGAGGCGTTCGCGACGCTCGTCGGCGTTCCGGCCGCCTGGGTCGCGGCGGCAGGTCAGGTCTCCTCGTTCACCGCCCTCGTCGCGACGTCGCTCCCGGCGGGGGCGGAGGTCGTCGGCTACGAGGGCGAGTTCAGTTCGGTCCTCTTCCCCTTCCTGGCGCGTGCCGATCTGCGAGTGCGGCTCGTTCCGCTGGACGACGTCGCCAGTGCGATCGGCCCCGCTACGGCGCTCGTCGCGATCAGCTCGGTGCAGTCCTCCGATGGCGCCGTCGCAGATCTGCCGGCGATCACGGCGGCCGCGCGCGCGGCGGGTGCGCGTCTCCTCGTGGACGCGACGCAGGCCGTGGGCTGGCTGCCCACCGACGCCGCGCAGGCCGACTACCTCGTCTGCGGCGCCTACAAATGGCTGCTCTCCCCCCGCGGCACCGCGTTCCTCAGCGTGCGCCCCGAACACTGGGAGACGCTGCGGCCAGCGCACGCGAACTGGTACGCCGGCGAGGATCCGTGGGACGCCCTCTACGGCGGCCCGCTGCGCCTGGCTTCTGACGCGAGGCGGTTCAATCTCTCTCCGGCGTGGCTGTGCTGGGTCGGCACCGCGCCCGCCCTGGAGCTGATCGAGGGCATCGGCGTCGACGCGATCCACGCTCACGACGTCAGGCTCGCCACCCGCGTGCGCGCGGAGCTCGGGCTGGCGCCTTCGGCGTCCGCCTGCGTGTCGCTCGCCGTCGGCTCCGGGCAGAGTGCCCGCCTGGATCAAGCCGGCGTGCGCTACGCGATCCGCGACGGACGCGCACGGTTCGCGTTTCACCTCTACAACACCGAGGCTGACGCCGACACCGTGCTGGAGGCCCTTTCCGGGTAGGTTCGCGGCCATGCGCGCCCTCCTCCTCCGTGACCTCGGCGGCCCGTCGTCCCTGAAGCTCGAGGATGTCCCCGAGCCGGCGCCGGATGGCGGGCTGGTCACGATCGACGTCCATGCGGCCGGCGTCGGGTTCGTCGACATGCTGGTGACGAAGGGCGAGTACCAGATCCGCCCCGAGCTGCCGTTCATCCCGGGGATCGAGGCGGCCGGCGTCGTGCGCAGCGCTCCCGAGGGCTCCGGGCTGCAGCCGGGCGACCGCGTCGCCGCGACGACGCCCTTCGGCGCGTTCGCCGAGGTGGTGAACGCGCTGCCGTTCATCACGTTCGCGATCCCGGACGACATGCCCTTCGAGTTGGCCGCCGGATTCGTCGTCAACCATCAGACCGCGCATCTCGCACTCGCCGTGCGCGGGCGCCTGAGCGCGGGCGAGAGCGTGCTCGTCCACGGCGCCGCCGGCGGTGTCGGGATACCGGCGATCCAGGTCGCCAAGGCGCTCGGCGCGGGAACGGTGATCGCGATCGCACGCGGCTCGGGCAAGCAGCGGGTCGCGCTCGACGCGGGCGCGGACGTCGCGCTGGATCCCGGCGGCGACTGGGTCGCCGGCGTGCGCGAGGCGACCGGCGGCCGCGGCGCCGACGTCGTCGTCGATCCGGTCGGCGGCGAGCGCTTCGACCTGAGCCTGAAGTGCATGGCCCCGCACGGCCGCCTGCTCGTCGTCGGGTTCGCGGGCGGGACGATTCCCACGCTCCCGGTCAACCGCCTGCTGCTGCGCAGCATCGACGTCGTCGGCGTCAACTACGGTGGGTCGCTGGCGCACGACCAGGCCTTCCCCGCCGCGGCCCACCGCGACCTGCTCGCCTGGTGGGCCGCAGGCCTGCTGCGGCCGGTCGTCGGCGCGACCTACCCGCTGGCGCAGGGCGGCCGGGCGCTGGAGGACTTCGCACAGCGGCGCGTGACGGGCAAGCCCGTCATCCTCGTGCGCTAGTGCATGTGGGCTGTGTCCTAGTCCTCGTGCAGCACGTGGATCGTGCGGAACTGCGGGTCGCTCGAGCCGTGCAGCCGGCCGCCTGAGTCCAGCGTCTCGCGCAGGTAGCGCGCAATGTCGGCCGTCATCCGCTCCCCGGGGAGGATCGCCGGGATGCCCGGCGGATAGCCGGCGATCGACTCGCACGAGATCCGCCCGATCGCGTCCACGACGTCGACCTTCTCCGCGCGTCCCAGGAACGCCTCGCGCGGCGTGACGGCCATCTCCGGCGGGTCGACCGGCTGACGGATCGGAGTGGTCTTCTCGCCCGGGCGGCGCATCGACTCGACGACCTCCTGGACGTCGCCGGCCATGCGCATCAGCGTCGCCTCGCTCTCCCCCATGCCGATGATGAACACCATGGTCGACTGCGTCGCCAGCTCGATGTGAAGGTCGTAGTTCTGGCGCAGCGCGTCGCGCAGCTCGAGGCCCGTGCACCCGGTCCCGCGAACGTCGAGCACGATCCGCAGCGGGTCGTACGCGGCGATGCCGGGCTGCCCGACGAGCGCCTCGTCGAGCAGCGCGATGCCGTCGATCGCGCGCAACTTCGCGCGCGCGGCGTGCAGCGCATCCAGCGTCTCGTGCAGGAGCTGCTCGCCGTGCACCGCCATCTGCCGGCGTGCCGCGTCGAGCGACGCCATCAGGATCGCGCTCTGACTCGTCGAGCGCAGGATGCGCACCGCGCGCGCCAGCCCCGCCTCGTCGATCCGGCCGGTCTTCCCGAGGTGCAGGATCGCGCTCTGGGTCAGCGACCCGGCGAGCTTGTGGGTGCTCGTGAGCACCGCGTCCGCGCCGAGATGCAGCGCGCTCGGCGGCAGGTCGTCATGGAAGCCGAAGTGCGCGCCCCAGCTCTGGTCGGCGATCAGCGCGACGCCGGCATCATGCGCCACACGGGCGCACGCCTCGACGTCGGCGGCCATCCCGTAGTAGGTCGGGGAGACGATGAACGCGGCGACCGCGTCCCGGTTGCGCTCGAGCGCCTCGCCGAGCGCCTCGGGCGTGACGCCATGGGCCGTCCCGCGCTCGGGGTCGTACTCGGGATGCACGAACGACGGGATGCCCCCGCTCAGGACGAGCCCGTCGACGACCGAGGCGTGCGAGTTGCGTTGCGCGATGACCTTCGTTCCCAGCGGCGCGACGGCGAGGCAGAGCGCATGGTTGCCCTGCGAGGCGCCGTTCGTCAGGAACCAGGAGCGCTTTGCGTCGTAGGCCTCGGCGGCGAGCTGCTCGGCGCGCTGGTAGGGCGTCGGCTCAGGCCCGATGTCGATGCCGTAGATGTCGGGCGGGACGTCGAACATCAGCGCGTCCTCGCCGATCGCGTGGCGCAGGCCCGGATCGGCGCCCTGGCCGCCCTTGTGGCCCGGAACGCCGAAGCGGGCCGGCCCGCGGAACGCGTAGCCGACGACCGCGTCGAGGTAGGGCGCGGTCGGCTGCTCGCTGATCTGCTGGTCGTCGCTCATCGTGCTCCTGAAGTTCTGGGTTCCCGGCTACGCGGCGCGGCCGGCCGCGCGCAGCAGCTCGGCGCGGACGAATCCGTCGAGGTCGCCGTCGAGGACGCGCTGGGCGTCCCCCATCTCAAAGCCCGTGCGGTGGTCCTTGACCATCGTGTACGGATGCAGCACGTACGAGCGGATCTGCGACCCGAAGTTCACGTCCTGCGCTTCGCCGCGCTCCTTGGCGATCTCCTCGCGCCGGCGCCGCTCCTCGGCCTCGAGCAGCTTCGCGCGCAGCATCTTCATCGCCGT
The DNA here is from genome assembly GCA_963817295.1 of uncultured Solirubrobacteraceae bacterium. Lineage (GTDB taxonomy): Bacteria > Actinomycetota > Thermoleophilia > Solirubrobacterales > Solirubrobacteraceae > F1-60-MAGs163. The sequence goes on from CAWFOF010000008.1 coordinate 542,827, forward strand.
CTCCTTGTTCGCCGTCTGCGAGCGCTCGTTCTGGCACTGGACGACGATGCCGCTCGGCCGGTGGGTGATCCGCACCGCTGAGTCGGTCTTGTTGACGTGCTGGCCGCCGGCCCCGGAGGCGCGGTAGGTGTCGACCTGCAGGTCATCCGCGTCGATCACGATGTCTCCGACGTCGTCGACGACGGGCGCGACCTCGACGCCGGCGAACGACGTCTGGCGACGATTGGCCGAATCGAACGGCGACAGGCGCACCAGGCGGTGCACGCCCTTCTCGGCACCGAACAGGCCGTAGGCGTTGTCGCCGGAGGCGCGGAAGGTCGCGGACTTGATCCCGGCCTCCTCCCCCGCGCTCGCCTCGAGCAGCTCGACATCGAACCCACGGCGTTCTGCCCAGCGCATGAACATCCGCAGCACCATCTCCGCCCAATCCTGCGCGTCGGTGCCGCCCGCGCCGGCATTGACCGTGACGAGCGCGTCGCCTGCGTCGTAGCGGCCGGAGAACAGCCGCTCCTCCTCCAGCGAAGCCAGTCGATCCTCGATGCCCGCAACCTGCTGCTCGACCTCGTCGGCAAGCGACGGATCCTCGTCGGCGAGCTCCATCATGGTCTCGAGATCGTCGACGTCGCCCTGAAGGCCGCGCCAGGTCTCCAGACGGCGCGACACGCGCGAGTGCTCGGCGCTGACCTTCGCCGCCAGGTCCTGGTCGTCCCAGAAGCCGGGAGCGCCCATCTGGCCTTCGAGCTCACCGGCGCGTGCCTCGAGCTCGCCGGGCACGAGGAACGCCTCGAGCTCACCGAGCTGGGCGCGGATCGACTGCAGCCGCTGCGGCGTCGGTTCGGTGTTGGGGACGGTCGGCATTGCGCCTGCCGACGCTAGCAGCGAGCAGCCCGCGTCAGCGTTCCAGAACGCTCAAGCGCCGTGGCACTTCTTGTACTTCTTGCCCGACCCGCACCAGCATGGATCGTTGCGTCCGACGAGCTCCTCCTCGGAGAGGTGCCGCTGCTCGACGACCGGCGGCGCAGGCAGAACCTCGCCGTCGGCTCCGACGATCTCCGGTGCGCCCGCGGTCGCCGCCGCCAGAGCGCCCGCCGCCTCGCCGCCGCTGCCGCCCGAGTAGCTGACGCTTCCGGGCCGCGTCGACGATCCGCCGGCCGTCGCGAAGGGGATGCCTGCGGCCGGATCATCGACCTCGACCTCGACCTCGACGTGGTAGACCATCCGCGCGAAGTCCGACCAGATCGAGTTCATCAGGTCGGTGAACAGGTCGAACGCCTCGTTCTTGTAGGCGATCAGCGGGTCGATCTGGGCGAAGCCGCGAAGGTGGATGCCCTCGCGCAGGTAGTCCATGTCGTACAGGTGCTCACGCCAGCGCTGGTCGATGATCTGCAGCAGCAGGTAGCGCTCCAGCGCGCGCATCAGCTCGTCGCCGAACTCCGTCTCACGGTGGTCGTACTGGGCCATCGCGTCGCTGACGAGGCGATCGGCGAGGCCCTCGCGATCCAGGTTCTCGCTGTGCACGGACGCCGGATCCAGCGACCCCGGCGTGACGTCGCCCGGGAAGATGTCGTTCATCGCGACGAACAGGCCTTCGAGATCCCAGTCCTCGACGTAGTCGCCCGGGGTGTACTCGTCGACCAGACGGGCGAGCACGCCGGAGATCTCGTCGCGGGCCTGATCGCCGAGATCGCGGCCCTCGAGCACGTCGTCGCGGTAGGCGTAGACGACGCGGCGCTGCTCGTTCATGACGTCGTCGTACTCGAGCACGCGCTTGCGGATCAGGAAGTTCTGCTCCTCGACCTTGCGCTGGGCCTTCTCGATCTGCTTCGAGAGCATCCCCGCCTCGATCGGCTCCTCGTTGCCGGCCTCGTCGACCGAGCCGAGCCTGTCGAGGATCTTGTAGATCCGGTCGCCCGCGAAGAGGCGCACGAGGTCGTCCTCGGCGCTGAGGAAGAAGCGCGACTCACCCGGGTCACCCTGACGGCCGGCACGCCCGCGCAGCTGATTGTCGATCCGCCGCGACTCGTGGCGCTCGGTGCCGACGATGAAGAGGCCGCCGGCGTCCACGACGACGTCTCGGGATTCCTCGACGCGGGCCTCCATCGCCGGCAGGACCTGTGCGAAGCGCTCGTCGTAGTCCGGATCCTCGGGCTTCATGCCGAGCGTGGCGAGCTCCTGGCGGGTCATGTGCTCCGGGCTGCCGCCGAGCTTGATGTCGACGCCGCGACCCGCCATGTTCGTCGCGATCGTGACGGCGCCCGGACGCCCGGCCTCGGCGATGATCTCGCCCTCGCGCTCGGCGTACTCGGGCTTGGCGTTCAACACGGTGTGCGCGATGCCGCGGCCGCGCAGCTCGTCCGAGAGCGTCTCGGAGACCTCGACGGAGATCGTGCCGACGAGCACCGGCTGGCCCTTCTCGTGCCGCGTCGCGAGCTCCTCGACGACGGCATGCCACTTGCCGTCCTTGGTCTTGTAGATCTGGTCGTTCTTGTCCAGCCGGACCATCGGACGGTTCGTCGGGATCTGGACGACGCCGAGCTCGTAGATCTTCATGAACTCGGTGGCCTCGGTGAGGGCCGTGCCGGTCATGCCCCCGAGCTTGTCGTAGAGGCGGAAGTAGTTCTGGAGCGTGATCGTCGCGAGCGTCTGGTTCTCCTCCTGGACGCGCACCCCCTCCTTGGCCTCGATCGCCTGGTGCAGGCCCTCCGACCAGCGCCGGCCCTCGAGGATGCGCCCGGTGAACTCGTCGATGATCGCGACCTCGCCGTCCACGACGGCGTAGTCGACGTCGCGCTTGTAGAGCGACTCGGCCTTCAGCGACTGGATCAGGTGGTTGACCATGTGGCCGTTCTCGGCCCGGTACAGGTGGTCCACGCCGAGGAACTTCTCCGCCTTGGCGACGCCCTGCTCGGTGACGGCGACCGTCTTGTGCTTCTCGTCGAACTCGAAGTCGAAGTCGGCGACGAAGTCCTTCTTGGACTTCGGGTCGAGGCCCTCCGGCGTCTTGCCGGCCTGCATCCGCGGGGCGAGCTTGGCGAACGTGGCGTAGAGGTCCGCGGCCTGCTCGGGCGCACCGGAGATGATCAGCGGGGTGCGCGCCTCGTCGATCAGGATGTTGTCGACCTCGTCGACGATCGCGAAGCTGTGCATCGCGAGCGGGCGACCGTCGTCACCGATGCGCCCGCCGTGCTGGACCTTCTCCTCGAGCGACTGCGCCATGTTGTCGCGCAGGTAGTCGAAGCCGAACTCCGAGTTCGTGCCGTAGGTGATGTCGCAGGCGTAGGCGCGGATCTTCGTCTCCTCGTCCTGCATGTTCTGCAGCACGCCCCAGCTGAACCCCAGGCCCTCGTAGATCGGGCTCATCCACTCGGCGTCGCGGCGCGCGAGGTAGTCGTTGACCGTGACGAGGTGCACGCCGCGGCCCTCCAGCGCGTTCAGGCAGACGGCGAGCGTGGCGGTCAGCGTCTTGCCCTCGCCGGTCTTCATCTCGGCGATGTTGCCGCCGTGCAGCACCATGCCGCCGATCAGCTGCACGTCGAAGTGGCGCATCCCCATGAAGCGCCGGCCGGCCTCGCGCGTGATCGCGAAGGCCTCCTCGAGCACGTCGTCGATGTGCTCGTCCTCCTCCTGCACCTTCGCCTTCAGCGCCTGCATGCGGTCGCGCAGCGCGTCGTCGTCGAGCTCCATCAGCTCAGGCTCGAACGCCCCGATCGCGGCGACCCGCTTCTCGTATTGGCGAAACTGCTTGCCTTCGCCGATGTTCAGCGCCTTGTCGAGCAACCCCATGGGGCGCAGTGTAGCTGCGGTTCCGGGGCGGACTACTCCACCTGGGCGCCCTCCGGCTCGAGGCCCGCGGACGTCCGCGCGGCGGATCGTCTCACCGCCGACCTTGTGCACCTTGCGGACCTTCTCGCGGCGGCGGTCGACCTGGCGCACCAGCTCGTCGACGACCTGCCCGATGGCGGTGCGCATGTCCTGCGCATGGGCCTTGGCGTTGAGCGTGACGCCCTTGATCTGCAGGTTCGCCTCGGCCTTCTGAGCGGCCTTGATCGCCGGATTCCGTTCCTCGGAGAGGAGCACCTCGCATGTGGCGAGCTCGGACACCTGGCGTGAGATCTTCTCGAACCGCCGGTCGACGAGCTCGCGCAGCTCGTCGGTGATCGCGATGTTCAGACCAGTGATGTCGATCTGCATATACGGCTCCTCTCGTGGTGTCCTGCCATCGATGCTATCCCCCGGCACTAGGGCACGTGTGCGTAGGAGACCGCAACAACGTGCGTGCTGCCCGCAGCGCGCAGCGCGGCCGCGCAGACGGCCGCCGTCGCCCCCGTCGTGCGAACGTCGTCGACGAGCAGGACCCGCTCGCCCACCGGTCCGCGGACGTCGATCAGCAGCCCCGCGCCGGCCAGGCGGGCGGCGCGGCCGAGCCCGCGCTGATGGGCATCGGCGCCGCCGCGGCGTCGCAGGATCCGCGCAGCCGGAAGGCCGGTGCGGACGGCGAGCGCCCGGGCCAGCACGTCGGCATGGTCGAACCCGCGCGCCCGCCGGCGTCCCGGATGGGCCGGCACGGCGACGATCGTCCAGCCGGGCGCGAACAGGTGGGGCGGAACGCCGTCGGTGATGTGGCGGGCCATCGCTCGCGCCACGCCGGGGGCCCGGCGGAACTTCAGCGTGTGGACGAGCGCGCGCGCCGGGCCGGCGAAGGCGAGCGGCGCCCAGGCCGCCTCGAGCGGGCCTGTGCGCAGCCGGATGCACGGCCGGTCCAGCCAGGGCATCACCGCCTCGCAGGCATCGCAGAGCACCCCGCGCGCGGCCGGCTCGCGGCAGGCCCAGCACGAGGGCGGGACCAGCGCGTCGAGGGGCAGGCACCGCACACGCCCGATGCTGCCGGCCAGGGACACACGGCGCACCCACCGGTCTGCGACGATGGCGCGGCGTGCCTGCGGACCTTTCGTGGACTTTCGATCCGGGGCCGATCCTGCTCATCGGCGTCCTGGCGTGGCTCTACGTGCCGCGCTGGAGGCGCGTGCGGCGCGACAACGGGCCCGCCGCGGCGCCCGGCTGGCGCCTCGCCGTCTACGTCCTGGGCCTCGTCCTGCTCGCGGTCGCCCTCATCTCCCCGATCGACGCGCTCGCGGAGCAGGCCTTCGTCTTCCACATGAGCCAGCACGTGCTGCTGCTCGACCTCGTGCCGATCTGCCTGATCCTCGGCCTCACGAAGATCATCCTGCGGCCCGCGACACGGCGGCTGCAGCGCCTCGAGCGCGCGGCCGGGCCGTTCGCCCATCCAGCCTTCGCCGTCGTCCTCTACATCGCCTCGATGTGGCTCTGGCACCTGCCCGCGCTCTATGACGCTGCACTGAACCACCCGACGATCCACGTGCTCGAGCACGTCGTCTTCCTCAGCGTCGGGCTCCTGTACTGGTGGCACCTGCTCTCGCCGATCCGCTCGCGGTTCACCACGGGCGTCATGGGCCCGATCGTCTACATGCTGTCGACGAAGCTCGGCGTGAGCCTCCTGGGCATCGGCCTGACCTTCACGCCGGACGCCCTGTACTCCTACTACGAGCACCGCCCCGGGATCCTCGGGATGACGCCCGGCGAGGACCAGCAGCTCGGCGGCGAGCTGATGACCGTCGAGCAGATGATCGTCATGGGCATCGCGCTCGTCTATCTGCTGTTCCGGGCGCTCGAGCAGAGCGAGCGTGAGCTGCAGCGCAAGGAGCGGCTCGAGGACCTGGAGGAGGAGCGCGCGCGCTCCTCCGTGGGCGAGAGCCCCGCGAGCACGTCCTGAGTCTCAGGATGCCCTCAGCGTGGATTCAGCTGGGCTTCAGGGACATCCGGTTCCCTATCCAGCCATGACCACACCTGCTGGCCCCGGCCGCCGTCTGGCCGCCCTCGACGAAGAACCGACGCAGATCCCCGGCCGGCCGCATGCCACACCGCACGCGCCCGACGATGGCCGGGCACGTGCCCACGAGGTGCGTGAGGACCTCGAGGCCGCGCTGTTCGAGGTCAAGCGCGTCATCGTCGGCCAGGACGCGATGCTCGAGCGCCTGATGATCGCGGTCCTCGCCGGCGGCCACGTGCTGCTGGAGGGCGTTCCCGGGCTGGCCAAGACGCTGACGGTCAAGACGCTGGCGCAGGCACTCGGCGGCGAGTTCACGCGCGTGCAGTTCACGCCGGACCTCGTGCCGAGCGACCTCGTCGGCACGCGCATCTACCGTCCGGACACCGGCGGCTTCGACGTCGAGCTCGGTCCCGTGTTCGGCAACTTCCTGCTCGCCGACGAGATCAACCGCGCCCCCGCCAAGGTGCAGTCGGCGCTGCTCGAGGTCATGCAGGAGCATCAGGTGACGATCGGCGGCGTCAGCCACCGCGTTCCAGAGCCGTTCCTCGTGCTCGCGACGCAGAACCCGATCGAGTCCGAGGGCACCTACCCCCTGCCCGAGGCGCAGACCGACCGCTTCCTCTTCAAGGTGCTCGTCGGCTACCCGTCCGCCGGCGAGGAGGCAGCCGTCGTCGGACGCTCGCTGGGCTCGGCAGCCGACGTGCGCGAAGTCCTGCCGCTCGAGGCGCTGCAGCGCCATCGCACCGCGGTGGAGACCGTGATCGTCGACCGCGAGGTCATCGGCTATGCGGTCGCACTCGCGGACGCGACCCGCAATCCCGCCGCCCACGGCCTGGACGACCTCGTGCCGCTGATCGACTACGGCGCTTCCCCACGCGGGCCGATCGGGCTCGTGCACGCTGCGCGTGCCCTCGCGCTGCTGCGCGGCCGTGGGCACGTCGTCCCCCATGATGTGCGCGACGTCACGCTCGACGTGCTGCGCCACCGTGTCGTGCTCGGCTACGAAGCGCTCGCCGACGGCGTCAGCGCCGACGACATCCTTGCCCGCGTCCTCGAAGCCGTCTCCGCGCCGGAGATCGACCTCGGCCACGGATCCGCCGCGTGAGGTCCGCCGCCGCCATCGCGCCCCCGGCGGGAAGCCAGGGGCCTGGGGTCACGCCGCCCGCGGTCGTGGCCTCGCTGGACGTCGCGCTGCGGCGCCGCGTCTCAGGGCTGATGCCCGGTGACCAGCGAGCATCAGGCCTCGGGCCCGGCAGCGAGCTCGCCCAGCTGCGGCCCTACCAGCCCGGCGACGACGTCCGGCTGCTCGACCCGGCCGCGACCGCGCGCACGCAGGTCCCCCACGTGCGCCTGCACGTCCCGGAGCGGACGCTGACGACCTGGATCGTCCTCGACATCTCGCCGTCGATGGCCTTCGGCACGGCCGAGCGGCTGAAGGCCGACGTCGCCGACGGGGTCGCCCGCGTCATCGGCCGGCTGTCCGTGCGCCGCGGCAACCGCGTGGCGCTGATGCGCTTCGGCGCCGGCGACGCGCTGATCCTGCCGCCGCACGGCGGACGTGGCGCGCTGGCCCGCCTGGGACGCGCGCTGGACGAGGGCGTCGGCGCCGACGGCGACGCGGGCGAAGGCCTCTCACACGCGCTGGCCCACACCCAGGCGATCGCCCGGACGCCCGGCCTGATCGTCGTCATCTCCGACATGGCCGAAGCCGGCGCCGATCCGCACTCCGAGGACCCGCCGTGGCGCGCGCCGCTGGCCGCACTGCGCGGGCGCCACGACACGCTCGTGGCCGAGATCCGTGACCCGCGCGAGGCCGAGCTCCCCGACGTCGGGCACCTGTGGCTCGTCGACCCGGAGACCGGGCGCCAGATCCAGGTCGACACGTCGCGCCGCGGGCTGCGCGAGAAGTTCGCCGCCGAGGCGGCGCGTCGTCGCGCGGTGAGCACGCGGGCGATCCGGCGCGCCGGGGCCCGGCACGCGGTGCTCAGCACCGAGGGCGACTGGCTGCGACCGCTCGGAGGCGCGCTGCGATGACCTTCCAGTCCCCGGCATTCCTCTTCTCGCTCGTGATCGTGCCGCTCGTGATCATCGGCTACGCGATCGCCCAGCGCCGGCGCCAGACCTACGCGGTGCGGTTCACCGCGCTCGACACGCTCGCCTCCATCGCTCCGAAGACTCCGGGCTGGCGCCGGCATCTCCCGCCCGCACTGCTGTGCCTCGCGCTCGCCGCGCTGGGGGTCGCGCTCGCGCGCCCGCAGGCATCCGTGGCCGTCTCGCGCTCGCAGGCATCCGTGATGCTCGTCACCGACGTGTCCACCTCGATGGCGGCCAACGACGTCGCGCCGACCCGGCTGACCGCTGCGCAGCAGGCGGCGAACCGGTTCCTGGACAAGGTGCCCAAGCGGGTGCGCGTCGGGGCAGCCGCGTTCTCGACGAAGGCCATCACCCTGACCAAGCCGACCACCGACCGCGACGCGGTGCGCGCCGGCGTGGCGGCGCTGCAGCCGAACGGCGGCACCGCAACCGGCAACGGCATCCAGGCGGCCCTGAACGCGCTGAAGCCCGACCCGGGCACGAAGAAGGTCCCGAGCGCGATCGTGCTGCTCTCCGACGGCAAGGCCACCTCGGGCATCGATCCACTGGAGCAGGCGCGGCTGGCGAAGAAGGCCGGCATCCCGATCTACACCGTCGCCCTCGGCACGCCCAACGGCTCGATCACCGTCAACGGCCCGCTCGGCGTCCCGCAGTCCGTGCCGGTGCCTCCCGATCCCGAGGCGCTGCGCGAGATAGCCAAGACCTCGGGCGGGCGCGCGTTCAACGCCGAGGACGCCGCGAAGCTCTCGACCGTCTACGACAAGCTCGGCTCGCGCATCGGGACGAAGAAGGAGCAGAAGGAGATCACTGCCGGGTTCGCCGGCGGCGCACTCGTCCTGGTGCTGCTGGCCGGGCTGTTCAGCCTGCGCTGGTTCGGCCGCCTGCCGTAGGGGCCCGCGTCCACTACCCGACGACGGTGTCGGCCGAGCTGAGCATCGAGACCAGGCGCGAGACCGGGAGCATGATCGAGCGGGCGAGCCACACGGCGATCGCACCGCCGAACACGAGCGCGAGCAGGAGGCATCCGACGATAGGCGGCTCGGGCGACGACCGCTACTGCTCGAGCAGCGCTCCGTCTGGAACCGTCGCCTGCTCGCCGCCATGCTGCTCGACGGTGACGGTCCCGCGGACGACGACACCGGCGCCGAAGCGCACGTCGCCGCGCACGGTCAGCGAATCGCAGCCGATGAGTGACGGCGCGCCACCCGGGAAGCGCTGCTCGAAGTCCGCCAGCAGCTTGTAGTACCCCGGGTCGAGGCTGACGAGCGGGGCGACGCCGCCGCGCCCGGGGGCCAGCCCGATCTGAGCGCGCTCGTCCAGCACGTATGCGTCCGAGCGCAGGACGAGCAGGTCGTCGGTCGTCTTCACGGGCGCGAAGCGCGACCGCGGGACGCGCACCGCGCGCGCGCCGTCGAAGGCGTCGATCGCCGCCCCCATCGCGGTTTCGAGCTGGATCACCGCCGGCGAGGAGGTGTCGGCCGGGTCGACGGTCTTGCGATTGACGATCATCGGCAGCTCCAGCACGCCGTCGCGCGCGAACTCCGCGGCCAGAACCCGCAGGTCGAGCCAGATCGTGTTCGTGTTGAAGTAGCGGTGGCGCGTGATGTCCTGGAAGGCGTCGAGGTCCTCCGGGACGGTCTGGGCGACCTCGCGCAGCACCAGCCCTCCGTCCGCCCTGCGCGCCAGGTGGCCACCCTTGCGGTCGGCGGCGGTGCGATCGGCGACCTCCATCAGGAACGGGATCTCCTCCCTGGCCAGCCACGCGAGGATCCGCGGCTCCAGGACGGCGCCGAGGTTGTCGGCGTTCGAGACGAACGCGTAGCGATAGCCGCGCTCGATGAGCGTCGCGAGCATCCCCGACGCTGCGAGCGCCGGATACAGGTCGCCGTGCCCGGGAGGTGCCCATTCGAGCGCCGGGTCCGCGGGCCACGCCACCGGCCTCAGGCTGCCGTCGTCGAGCAGCTTGGGGACGCGGCTCTGAACGAAGTCGGCCGGCAGGTCGGCCGGCAGGTCGTCGTAGCGCTCGAGCGCAGCGAGCGAGTCCTCGCGCGTGGCGAAGCTGTTCATCAGCACGAGCGGCAGGCGCGGCCTGTGCTCGGCGAACCGCTCACGCAGCGCGAGCACCTGGCGTGCGCCGATGTCCAGGAAGCTCAGGCCGTCCTTGACCTCGAGCAAGGACTTCGCACGCGTCATGCCCATGCTCGTCCCGAGGCCGCCGTTGAGCTTGATGATGACCGTGCGGTCCAGCAGCTCGGCGATGTCCGCGCCCGGCTCGTCCAGGCGCTCGGCGTCCGGCAGCCCGGTCACCGGCGAAAGCTCAGCCTCGCGGAGCAGGCCGGTGTCCCCGGCTTCCAGGCTCTGGGCAGCGTGACGAAACGCGGCGACGACGGCGGCGCCCGCCCCGTCGGCCTCCAGCTTCTCGAGGCCGGCCTCGATTCCCGTGGTGCTCACGCGCGCATCCTCGCAGGGAGCCCCGCGCGACTCAGTCCTCGTGCGGTGCCGGCACCCAGGACGTGCGGTAGCTCGCCTGCTCGGGGGTCAGCTCGTCGATCGTCACGCCGAGGGCATCGAGCTTCAGCCGCGCGACCTCGCGATCGATCGCGGCGGGAAACGCGTGCACGCCGGGCGCGCAGGCTCGCGTCGCCGCGGACGAGATCCTCGACGGCGAGCGCCTGGTCGGCGAACGACATGTCCATGACCGCCGCCGGGTGGCCCTCGGCCGCTGCGAGGTTCACGACGCGCCCACGCGCGAGCAGGTTCAGCCGTCGCCCGCCGAGCTCGTACTCCTCGACGAGCGGGCGCACCGCGCGCCGGCCCGTCGCCAGCGCGCGCGAGCTCGCCGAGGTCGATCTCGACGTCGAAGTGCCCGGCGTTGGCGAGCATCGCGCCGTCCTTCATCGCGCTCGAAGTGCTCCGCGCCGCAGGACGCGACGTCGCACCGGTGACGGTGATGAACACGTCGCCCGCGCTCGGCGGCCTCGATCACCGGCATCACCTCGAAGCCCTCCATGCGGGCCTCCAGCGCGCGCATCGGATCGACCTCGCAGACGACGACCTGCGCGCCCGCGCCCTGCGCTCGCAGCGCGACGCCCTTGCCCGTCCAGCCGTAGCCGAGCACGACGACGGTCGCGCCCGGCGAGCAGCAGGTTCGTCGCGCGCAGGATCCCGTCGAGCGTCGACTGGCCGGTGCCGTAGCGGTCGTTGAACGCGCGCTCGGTGCGCGCCTCGTTGACGGCGATCGACCGGGCACTTGAGCCGCCCCTCGCGCCTCCATCGCGCGCAGGCGCACGAGGCCGGTCGTCGTCTCCTCGGTGCGCCGCGCAGCGCTTCGACGAGCGTCCGGTCGCGCCTCGTGCAGGACGCTGACGAGATCGGCGCCGTCGTCGACGGTGACGTCGGGCTCGCGTGCGACGCAGCGCCTCGACGTGCCGGTGCGTAGCGGTCGAGGTCCTCGCCGTGGACCGCATGCACCTCGACGCCGTCGCCGGTCACGAGCGCCGCCGCGACGTCGTCCTGCGTGGCCAGCGGGTTCGCCGCGCACAGCGCCACGTCCGCGCCGCCGGCGACGAGCGTGCGCACGAGGTTCGCCGTCTCGGCGGTGACGTGCAGGCAGACGCGCGACCGTCACGCCCGTCGAGCGGGCGCTCGGCGGCGAAGCGCTCGCGGATCGAGCGCAGCACCGGCATCTGCCCGTCCGGCCCACGCGATGCGCGCGTCGCCGGCCGCGGCCAGGCCGAGGTCGGCGACGTCGTGCGTCGGGGCTGTCGCCGGGAGGCGATGGCTGTTGCCTGTCGTGCCTAGTAGCGGTAGTGGTCCGGCTTGTACGGGCCCTCGACGGGCACGCCGATGTAGGCGGCCTGCTCGGGGCGTCAGCTCGGTCAGCTTCACGCCGAGCGCGTCGAGGTGCAGGCGCGCGACCTTCTCGTCGAGGTGCTTGGGCAGCACGTAGACCTGCTTCTCGTACTCGTCGTTCTTCGTGAACAGCTCGATCTGGGCGATCGTCTGGTTCGTGAACGAGTTGCTCATCACGAACGACGGGTGGCCGGTCGCGTTGCCGAGGTTCAGCAGCCGGCCCTCGGAGAGCATGATGATCGAGTGGCCGTCGGGGAAGACCCACTCGTCGACCTGCGGCTTGATGTTGATCCGCTCGATGCCGGGCGTACGTCGTCAGGCCGGCGATGTCGATCTCGTTGTCGAAGTGGCCGATGTTGCCGACGATCGCCTGGTGCTTCATCCGCGCCATCTGCTCGAGCGGTGATGATGTCCTTGTTGCCGGTCGTCGTGATGAAGATGTCCGCCGTCTCGATCACGTCCTCGAGCGTCGTGCACCTCGTAGCCCTGCATCGACGCCTGCAGCGCGCAGATCGGGTCGATCTCGGTGACGATCACGCGCGCGCCCTGCGCGCGCAGCGACTCGGCCGAGCCCTTGCCGACGTCGCCGAAGCCGCAGACCACGGCGATCTTGCCGGCGAGCATCACGTCGGTCGCGCGGTTGATGCCGTCGACGAGCGAGTGGCGGCAGCCGTAGAGGTTGTCGAACTTGCTCTTGGTGACGGAGTCGTTGACGTTGATCGCCGGGAACAGCAGCTCGCCGGTCTCGGCCATCTGGTAGAGGCGGTGCACGCCGGTCGTCGTCTCCTCGGTGACGCCCTTGATGCCCTCGGCGATCTCGCGTCCAGCGCTGCGGATCCTCGGCGAGCGAGCGCTGCAGCAGCGCCGAGGATGACCTGGAACTCCTCGGAGTCGGCCGTCGAGCCGGGTCCGGCACCGCGCCGGCCGCCTCGTACTCGGTGCCCTTGTGCACGAGCATCGTCGCGTCGCCGCCGTCGTCGAGGATCATGTTCGGGCCGCCGTCGGGCCACGCGAGCGCCTGCTCGGTGCACCACCAGTACTCCTCGAGCGTCTCGCCCTTCCAGGCGAAGACCGGGACGCCCTGCGGCGCTCGGCGTGCCGTTCGGGCCCGACGGCGACCGCGGCGGCGGCGTGGTCCTGCGTCGAGAAGATGTTGCAGGAGCACCAGCGCACCTCGGCGCCGAGCGCGATCAGCGTCTCGATCAGCACGGCCGTCTGGATCGTCATGTGCAGCGAGCCGGTGATGCGCGCGCCCTTCAGCGGCTGCGACGCGGCGTACTCCTCGCGGATCGACATCAGGCCGGGCATCTCGTGCTCGGCGAGCGCGGATCTCCTTGCGGCCGAACTCGGCCAGCGAAAGGTCGGCGACCTTGAAGTCGGTCTCGGTCAGGACAGCGGTGGTCATGCGGTCTCCATCTGTTGGGTGGGAAGTCGTGCGGCGCTGAGAAGGCGGGCGTGCTTCTCCTGCTCCCAGCGCAGCCAGTCGTCGGCGGAGACGTTCTCGGGGCGCCGCGGCTCGGTCTCGAGCCACGAGTCCACGTCGCTGCGCAGCTCGCCGTCGCTCCGCAGACGCAGCGCGAACGCCACGTCGCCGAGCCCGATGTCGCGCGTGGCGAGCAGCTCCCGCAGGGTGCGCAGTCGCTGGAGCTCGCCGGGACCGTAGATCCGGTACCCGGCATCCGAACGCGGCGGCTCGATCAGCCCGATGCGTTCGATGTAGCGCAGCATTCGCGGCGACCAGCCGGTCGTCTGCGCCGCTTCGTGGATCGTGAGGGCGTCCATTACTTGCCCAACCTTACCACAGATGTGTCAAGGTTTGGCTACGTCCGAGCCGGCTCCGCGGAGACCGGCGGCGCCGAGGCGGCGACGGCGGCCGGCCGGCCGCGCTTCGCCGGGCGCCGGACCTTGAGGTATTCGGCCAGGTAGTAGGACCCGATCACGAAGCCGGCGGCCATCACCTGGACGGCGATCGTCTCGACGGTCGGGTAGACCTCGAACCACGCCCCCATCCACGCCGGGATCGTGCCCACGAGGAAGTCGTGCCTGGGCAGCCAGCCGAGGTCCTGGAACGTCGCAGCGGTGCCGCCGATCATCACGACGAGCACGACGCCGAGCAGGATGCCCGTGGCGATCAGCATCTTCTTGTAGGGCAGATGCTGCTGCAGGCGGAAGGTGATGACGCCGACGATCAGCGTCAGGCTCAGGCCGATGGCGACGCCCTCGAGCACGACGCTCGAACCGGATTGGACGCGAAGGTTCTGCAGGAAGAGCACGACCTCGAAGCCCTCCCGATAGACGCTCGTGAACCCGAGCAGGAGCAGCCCCACGACGATCCCGCCGCCGGCGCCCGACAGCAGCTCGCGCCGGCGCTTGTGCTTCTTGCTGATCCAGCCGGTCCAGTAGACCTTGTGGACGAACCAGTTCATGACGACGAGCAGGACGGCGACGGCGAGGAAGCCGGTGATCGCCTCCAGGCGCATGCCGAGGCCCGAGAGCTCCTGCAGCACGGCGCCGGCGAGGATCCATGTGAGCACGGTGGCGCCGAACGCGGCGAGCGCACCGGTGAAGACCGGGCGGCGCCTCACGCGGTCGGCGCCCAGGAAGCTCGCCGTCACCGCCGCGAGAATCAGGATCGCCTCCAGTCCCTCACGGAACACGATCATCGAGGTGTTGAAGACCACGGTCCCGTGGCTCAGGTCGCCGCGCGTCGCCTCGGTCGGGTCCTGCGGGCCCGTCTTGGCGGTCGCCATCAGGTAGACGAGCGCGGAGACGACGGTCACGGCCAGGCCCCACCAGGCGACCTTTCTCGCGCGCGGCGACTGGGCGGCGTCGGCCGCTGCGGCCGCGATCTGAGACTCCATGGTTAGGGAACCCTAACACGCCCGTTGCAATTCCGTCGCGCCGGGTCGGGTATGGCGCGAACCGGCGCCCCTACCGGTCGGCTGCGAGTCCAGCCTTCAGGCGGTCGATCGCGTCGATCGTGCCCGGGTCCTCACCGTTCAGGGCGGCGAGGTAGACGGAGACCAGGTCGCCGAGCAGCACGAGCGAGAATGCCCGCTCCACCGTCGTCTGGCCGCGGCTGGGAACGACGTGGGTCCCCGCCGAGTTCTCGTCGATGAGCTGCCGCGTCAGCGCGATCCGCTGCGCGATCCGGGGCGTGTCGTCACAGTCGTCGAGGAACACCGCGCTGAAGCGGCCGAAGCCGGGCGCGCGCGTCCAGCCGACGATCTCGTTGTGGTCCAGCTCGGGCAGCACGGCGGAGAACGCCGGCTGCTTCGCGTTCTCGTTGATCTGCGTCTTCCAGCGGTAGGCGATCGAAGACGTCAGTCCCGCACCGGCGATCAGCGGAACCGTGCCGTGCAGCGCTGCGGGCGAGCGTCTTGGCCTCGGACTGCTCACCGGCATCGGGGCCCCACGCGACCGCGAGCTGCTCGAGATGCTCGGCGGCCACGTCGATCTCGGTCGTCAGGCGCGGGCCCGCCCCGCAGAGCGCCGCCACCTCGAGTGCGGCGACGGTCACGTAGGCGACGGCGGCGCGCGGCTGCAGCCCACCGGCGAGCGGGATCACCGGAACCCCTTCGGCCCGCGCCGCTTCCGCGAGCGCCCCACCCGATGCGGCGACGACCCGGCGCGCACCGACGATGCCGGCGGCCTCGAAGCATGCGAGCGTCTCCTCGGTCTCCCCGGAGTAGCTCGCGCACAGCACGGTCGTCTCAGGCGTCGTCCACGGCGGCAGCGCGTACTCCTGTGCGCTCAGGACGGGGCGTGAGGCCTGGTCGCCGAGAATCGCGCGCGCCAGGCGCCCGCCGATGCCCGAGCCGCCCATCCCGGCGACGACGAGCCCCCCGGGGCTGTCCCACGGTTCGAGTGCCGCCGACTCGACCTTCCAGAGCGCGTCGCGCAGGTGCTCGGGGATCGCGAGCACGTCCGTGAGCTGGTCCGTCGGGTCGCGGCGCGCCAGCTCCGCGCGGTCGAGCGTCGTTGCCTGAGGCTCTTCGGTCATCGACATGAGGCACGAAGGATGGCGTAGTCGCTCAGAATGCGACGCCACCATCGGGAAGGTCGACGGCCGGGAACAGGCGGATGCCGCGATCGAGGTGGTTCCCGGCGCCCACGCGGACGCCCGCGCCGAGGACGGCGTGACCCTCGATCGTGCAGTCCGGCCCGACGTCCGCCGACGGCGCCAGGATCGCGTCGCGCACCACACTGCCACGGCCGACGTGCGCGTCGTCGAGGATCACCGAGCGCTCCACGGTTGCGCCTGCGTCGATTCGCACGCGCGCGCCGAGCACCGCCTGCGGACCCACGACGGCGCCCTCCGCGACCACGCATCCGTCCCCCAGCACGACGGGGCCGCACAGGTGGCCGTCGATGGTGCACGAGTCGCCGCGGGCGATGCCGTGAGCATCCAGGCGCGCGTGCGCCGCGGTGCTCACGTTGCCCGCGAGGATGTCGCAGCTTCCCTGCAGGTAGCGATCCGGCGTGCCGATGTCGAGCCAGTAGGCGCGCTCGTGCGCCGTCCCGTGGAGCCCTGCGCCGACGAGCTGCGGCCAGACCTCGCGCTCGATCGAGACGTTGCGCGACGGGGCGATCAGGTCGAGCACGCTGCGCTCCAGCACGTAGACGCCGGCGCTGATCAGGTTCGTGTCGATCTCCTCGAGCTTCGGCTTCTCCAGGAAGCCGCGCACCGAGCCGTCGCCGTCCAGGCGCACGAGCCCGTAGGCGGTCGGGTCCTCGACGGGCACGAGACCCAGCGTCGCACGTGCACCGGTGGCGTCGTGCTGCGCGATCTGCGCGCTCAGATCGATGTCGGTGAGCACGTCGCCGTTGAGCATCAGGAAGCGCTCGCCGAGCCCGCCCGGGAGCTGCTCGTCGGCGTACCGCAGCGCCCCGCCGGTCCCGCGCGGCTCGGGCTCCTCGACGAACGTCAGGCGCACGCCGTAGCGCTCCCCATCGCCGAGCGCGTCGCGCAGCTTCGTCGGGAGGAACCCGCAGGCCATCACCACGTCCTGCACGCCATGGCCCGCGAGCCACTCGAGCATGTACGCCATGAACGGCCGGTCGACGAGCGTCACGACCGGCTTGGGCACCGTCGAGGTGAGCGGTCGCAGCCGCGTCCCCTCGCCTCCGACGAGGATGACCGCCTTCACGCGGCGCCGGACCGCCCGATGCCCTCGTAGGTCAGCCCGGCGTCGCGGACGGCCCCGGGGTCGAGCGCGTTGCGACCGTCGATCAGCAGCGTGCCCGCCATCGCCTCGGCGATCTGCGCGGGAGCGATCGTCAGGAACTCGTCCCACTCGGTGACCAGCACGGCGGCGTCGGCGCCCTGCAGGGCCGCAAGCGCGCCGTCGGCGAACTCGACGCCCTGCATCAGCTGACGCGCCTCCTGTTCGGCGATCGGGTCGTAGGCGACGACATGGGCCCCGGCGGCCTGAAGGCGCGCGGCCAGCACGAGCGACGACGCCTCGCGCATGTCGTCGGTGTTCGGCTTGAACGCCAGCCCGAGCAGCGCGATCCGCTGGCCCACCAGCGACCCGAGGTGCTTTTCGAGCTTGCCGATCACGCGGCGCTTTTGCAGCTCGTTGACCTCGATGACGGCATTCAGCAGCTGGAAGTGGTACCCGCTGTTGCCGGCGAGCTGCTTCAGCGCGTTGACGTCCTTGGGGAAACACGAGCCCCCGAAGCCGATGCCCGCCTGCAGGAACTTCGGGCCGATGCGGTCATCGAGGCCCATGCCGCGGGCGACCTCGGTGACGTCGGCGCCGGTCTCCTCGCAGACGTTGGCGATCTCGTTGATGAACGAGATCTTCGTCGCGAGGAAGGCGTTGGCGGCGAGCTTGACCATCTCGGCGCTCTCGACGTCGGTTCGCACGAGCTCGCCACGGCCCTGGCCGCCGTGCTCGGCGGTCAGCAGCGGGCGGTAGAGGTCGGCGACGGCCTCGCCGGCCCAATCCCCGTCGTCGCCGATCACGACGCGGTCCGGGCTGAGGAAATCGTCGAGCGCCGAGCCCTCCTTGAGAAACTCGGGGCACGAGACGTAGCGGAAGCCGTGCTTGTCCTGCTCCGCGAAGACGCGACGGATCGCGGCGCCGGTTCCGACCGGCACCGTCGACTTCATGATCAGTGCGTGGCGATCCGAAGGAGGCATCGCCGCGACGACGGCGTGCACGGCGCTGAGGTCGGCGTCGCCCGAGTAGGTCGGCGGCGTGCCGACCGCGACGAACAGCAGGCGCGCATGCTCCAGCGCCTGGGAGAGGTCGGTCGAGAAGTGCAGGCGATCGCGGTTGCGCTCCAGGCACTCGGCCAGGCCGGGCTCGTAGATCGGCACCTCGCCGCGGTTCAGACGGGCGATCTTGTCGGCGTCGATGTCGATGCACCAGACGTCGCTGCCGAGATCGGCGAATCCGGCCGCGGTGACGAGGCCGACGTAGCCCGTGCCGATGACCCCGATGGGTTCACGTTCATTGCTCATGAGGAGGATGCAGGCTAGTGCAAGCGATGCGCAGAACTACCGCTGACGCCGCTACGACCCGACGCGCTTGAGCGAACGTGCGATGGCCAGCATCTGCTTGTTCGTCAGCTTCTGGGAGAGCGTGTTCGACACCCAGTAGACGGCGCGCGGGGTACGCCACGCGACGAGGCGCAACCGGTCCCCATCGCCGAACAGCTCATAGGTGCGCCCGGCCATCTTCTTCTTCGTCGTCGGGTTGTCGAGGATCGGCGGCGCCTTCCACTTCGTGCCCTGCACGCCGTAGTACTGCCCGGCCTCGCCGGTGAACAGGACGAGGCGGTAGGCGTCGTAGGCGTGGTTCGAGCGGTCACGGATGCGGTACGCGCGCGCCGGCGAGAAGTCGCGCTCGCCCGAGGCGTAGCCGCCGCTGGCCAGCCGCAGCGCCGGGTAGTAGACGGGCATTGCGGCCTTGGTGGCCACCTCGATGCCGTAGCGCTCGCCCTGGACCGGATCCGGGGTGATGCCGGGCACGAGCCCCGGGGCCTGCTTCTTGGCGGACTTCTTGCGCGCCTTGCGGCCGCTGCGGCTCGAGTCGCCGGTCTGCTTGGGGCCCTTCGAGCCCTTCGCGTTCTTGAACGCCTCTGTCGTCTGCTGAAGGCCCTGCGGGGAGACCCCGAGGTACGTGCCGCCGGGGATGTCGAACGCCGGGAAGTGCACTTCCTGAATCGGGTTCTTCGACGAGAGGAACGCGAGCTTGAGCAGGCGCAGGATCGCCTTGTTCGAGCGGATGTCTGTGCGCGTGTAGCGCGCGAAGATCTTGACGAGCTCCGTGCGATCGCCCAGAAGCGAGCTCAGGCCGAACTGGTCCTTGGCCTGGCGCAGGAAGTCCTGCTGGCGTGCTGAGCGCACGAAGTCGGAGTCGCCATGGCGGTAGCGGACGTAGTCGAGCGCCTTCTGCCCGCAGAGCTTCTGGTACCCGGGCTTGAGATTGATCTCCGCGTACTGCGCCGAGGGCGGAAGGCCGACGTTCGAGTGGTAGTAGCGCTTGTCGACGTCGGTGAAGACGCACTTGAGCCGGTCGACGGCGCGGCGGAAGCCGCCGAAGTTGACCTCGACGATGTGGTTGATCGGGATGTGCAGGAGCTGGCGCACGGTCTTGAGCGTCAGGTTCGGGCCGCCGGCCGAGTACGCCGCGTTGATCTTGTCCGTGCCGTAGCCGGGGATCGCGACCTTCAGGTCACGCGGGATCGACAGCACCGCGGTCGCGCCCTTGTCCGGGTCGAGCCGTACGAGGATCAGCGTGTCCGAGCGGGCCGCGTTCTTGATGTTGCGGTCCTGGTAGCGGCGGTCGGAGCCGATCACGAGGATGGTCTGGGGCCCGCCGCCGTCGACGTCGTCGAGGACGTTCTTGACGCCCGGGATCCCCTGGCCCTCCTTCTTCACGATCTGCACGAGCTGGTCGACCTCGAGCAGCGCCGCCGAGGCGACGGTCGCGGCGGTGAGCAGCGTGATCAGGACCCCCGCGAGGAGGGCCTTCTTGATGTTGCCCAGGCCGGGGCGGGGCGGCTTTGCGGGATCTGAGCTCACGAGCGGGAGAAACGCGGCGCGGGGCCGGGGGGTTGCGCGGGGCTGCCGATGAGCGCACGCGGGCGGCTCATCCGGCCCCTCAAGGGTACCGACGCCGCCCGGCGGAGCCGCCGGTTGCCCCCTCCCGGCCTACTCGACCGCCCGTAGCGGCGGGCTCTCGGCGTCAGGGTCGCGCTGCTCGAGCCACTCCGGGAGGTCCCTGATGAAGTCGCCGAGCGCCTGGCGGTAGCGGCGCAGCGAGCTGATCGACACCCACTCCGCGGGGCCGTGGTGGCCTGCCCCGGCCGGGCCGAATTCGACCGCGGGGATTCCGGCCTCCAGGAACGAGATCGCATCCGAGGCACCGTCGCGCCCGATCGACAGGGCCTCGCCCTCGATGCTGCGTGCAACCGCCGCGCGCAGCGCCAGCACATGCGGGTCGCGGCGCGAGACGATCGCCGGCGAACGGTGGAACACCTTCACGATCTCGAGATCCGGGATGGCGCCGATCTGCTCGCGGATGACCTCCGGGTTCTGGCCCGGCAGGTAGCGGATGTCGACGTCGACGTGGCAGCGGTCGGGAACCTTGTTGAACGCGTCGCCGCCGTTGATCCGCGCAAGGTTGATCGACGGGCGGTCGAACATGTCCGAGGACTCGCGGCTGAACGGCAGCGTCTCGATGCGCCGGAACACGTCGTGGGCCTTGAGGATCGCGTTGTCGCCGAGCCACGGCGTCGAGCCATGGGCCGCGGTGCCGCTGATCTCGAGCCGCACCGCCAGCACGCCCTTGGCCTGGACGCCGATGTGCAGGTCGGTCGGCTCACCCGTGATCGCGAAGTCGCCGCCCAGCCCACCCGCCACGAGTGCATCGGTCGAGCGGTCCTCGACGTCCTCGGACTCCTCGTCCGGGACGCAGACGAAGCGCACGCGGACGCGGTCCTGCGCGGCCGCGTCGTGCAGCGCGCACATCATCGCGGCCAGCGCACCCTTCATGTCGTAGGCGCCGCGGCCGTACAGGCGGTCGCCCTCGACCCTGGGCGTGAACTGCTCCTCGAAGGCCGGGACGACGTCGAGATGGCCGTGGAAGATCACCAGCGGGCCGGCGCTCGGGCCGACGTCGGCGAGCACCACGGGCAGTCCGTTGTGGTCGTGGCCGCGCACGTCGACGTCGCGCGTCTCGAGAAAGCCCTTGACGAACTCGGCGGCGACGAGAAGCCCCTCCGGCTTCGACGTGTCGTACGCCATCAGACGCTCCGCGAGTACCCGTTCGTCCATCATGCGAAGGATAGGCTTCGGCGATGGCCTCCCGCATCGTCCTGTTCGGCGCGACCGGGTACACCGGCGACCTCACCGCCCGCGAACTGGTTCGCCGCGGCGCGCGCCCCGTCCTCGCAGCCCGCAACGCCGGGCGCCTGGAGTCGCTGGCAACCGAATTGGGGGGTCTGGAGACGCAGGTCGCCGACGTCGGCGACCCGGCGAGCGTGCGTGCGCTGGTGGGCGCGGGCGACGTGCTCGTCTCCACCGTAGGGCCATTCATGCGCTGGGGCGACGCGGCGCTCGACGCGGCGCTCGACGCCAAGGCGCACTACCTCGACTCGACCGGCGAGGGCACCTTCATCCGCAAGGTGTTCGAGCAGGGCGGCCCACGCGCCGAGCGCGCCGGCGTCGGGCTGCTGACGGCGATGGGCTACGACTGGGTTCCCGGCAACCTTGCCGGCGCCCTGGCGCTGCGCGACGCCGGCGACGCGGCGCGCCGGCTGCTGATCGGCTACTTCATCGAGAGCCACGGCGGCGGCAGCCCCGCAGCCGCGATGAGCGGAGGCACGCGGGCGAGTGCCGCGGGGGTGGCGCTGGAGCCGGCCTTCACGTTCCGTTCAGGCCGCGTGATCGGCGAGCGCGCCGCCAAGCGCGTGCACGCGTTCAGCGTCGCACCCGGCAGGAGCGAGCTCGGGGTGTCCGTCGGCTCCTCCGAAGCCTTCGCGCTGCCGCGCCTGAGCCGTGACCTGTGGGACGTCGACGTCTATCTCGGCTGGTTCGGCCCCGCATCGCGTCCGATGCAGGTCCTCACCGCCGGAACCTCGCTCGTCACGAAGGTGCCAGGGGTCAAGAGCGGGCTCCAGTCGCTCGCCGGCAGGCTCGTGAAGGGCTCGACCGGCGGCCCCGACGCCGCCGCCCGGGCGACGTCGAGCTCGATCGTCTGCGCGCAGGCGCTCGACGCCGCGGGCAGGCAGCTCAGCGACGTCCGGCTCGCCGGCCCCAACGGGTACGACCTGACGGCCGCGTTCCTCGCATGGGGCGCCGAGCGGGCAGCGGCCGGCGGCCTGCAGGGCAGCGGCGCGCTCGGGCCGGTCGACGGTTATGGCCTGGACGTCCTGGAGGCCGCCGCGGCCGAGTACGGGCTCAGCCGGGGCTGAGCCACGGCCTGAGCCTCAGAACCTAGTGCGAGTCGCCCTCGGCGACCCGGATGAACGCCTCGTAGCGGCGCTGGTCGCGCAGCGCGAGCTTCTGCGCCGCGGAGTGCTCGGCCGCTGCCGCGACCTCGGACTCGGCGCGCGCGAGCTTCTCGCGCAGTTCGGCGACGTCGAGGTCCTCAGGGGCGATCGCGTCCTGGACCAGGACGAGCGCCCTGTTGTGGCCGACCTGGATGTACCCCTCGCCCTGGGCGAAGCGCACGATCTCGTTCTCGCCGCGGTACAACCGCAGCTCGGTCGGCTCGAGCAGCCCGAGCAGCGGCGTGTGGTTGGCCAGGATGCCGAGCGACCCCACCGTGGTGCGGGTCGAGAGCATCTCGATCTCGTCGTGGAAGACCTCCCCCTCAGGGGTGAGGACCTCGACCTGGAACGTCGCGCGGGCCATCAGCCGGATCAGCCCTTCGAAGCCGCGATGACGTCTTCGATCGCGCCCTTGAGCAGGAATGCGGACTCGGGCAGGTCGTCGTGCTCGCCGTCGATCAGCTCACGGAACGAGCGCACCGTCTCGGCGATCGGCACGTACTGGCCGGGCGTGCCGGTGAACTGCTCGGCGACGCTGAACGGCTGCGACAGGAAGCGCTCGACCTTGCGCGCGCGCTGCACGGTGATCTTGTCCTCCTCGGAGAGCTCGTCGATGCCGAGGATGGCGATGATGTCCTGAAGCTCGCGGTAGCGCTGCAGGATCTCCTTGACGCGCGTCGCGACCTCGTAGTGCTCCGCGCCGACGATGTCCGGCTTGAGGATCGTCGAGGTGGAGTCGAGCGGATCGACCGCGGGGTAGATCCCCTTCTCGGAAATCGACCGCGAGAGCGTGGTCGTCGCGTTCAGGTGGGCGAACACGGATGCCGGCGCCGGGTCGGTGAGGTCGTCGGCGGGGACGTAGATCGCCTGGATCGAGGTGACCGAGCCGTTGCGCGTCGAGGTGATGCGCTCCTGCAGCTGGCCCATCTCCGTCTCCAGCGTCGGCTGGTAGCCGACCTGCGAGGGCATGCGGCCCAGCAGCGCCGAAACCTCGGAGCCGGCCTGGACGAACCGGAAGATGTTGTCGATGAACAGCAGCACGTCCTGGCCGGCGACATCGCGGAAGTACTCCGCCATCGTCAGGCCCGACAGCGCGACGCGCATGCGGGCGCCGGGCGGCTCGTTCATCTGACCGAAGACGAGCATCGTCTTGTCGATGACGCCCGACTCCTTCATCTCGAGCCACAGGTCGTTGCCCTCGCGTGAGCGCTCGCCGACGCCGCAGAACGCGGACAGGCCGCCGTGCTCCTTGGCGAGGTTGTGGATCAGCTCCTGGATGAGGACGGTCTTGCCGACGCCTGCGCCGCCGAACAGGCCGACCTTGCCGCCCTTGGCGTACGGGGCGAGCAGGTCGACGACCTTGATGCCGGTCTCGAAGATCTCGGTGGTCGGGGTGAGGTTCTCGACCGACGGTGCCGAGCGGTGGATCGGCCAGCGCTCCTTGACCTCGATCGGCGGGCCCTGATCGATCAGGTCGCCCAGGACGTTGAAGATGCGGCCGAGCGTGGCCTCGCCGACGGGCACGGAGATCGGCGCGCGGGTGTCGGTCACCTCGACGCCGCGAGCGAGGCCGTCGGTGCTGTCCATGGCGACCGCGCGCACGCGGTCGTCGCCGAGGAGCTGCTGCACCTCGAGCACGAGCGTGTTGCCCGCAAGCTGGACCGTGAGGGCGTTGTTGATCTCGGGCAGCTGCTCGGGGAACACGGCCTCGACGACGACGCCCTTGATCTCCTCGATGCGACCGATGTTCTTGGTGGTGCTGGCGGTGGCTGTGGCGGCTTCCATGGGATTCCTTGCGATTTCTTGTGATTCGGAGCTTGTGGTTTCGGGGCGGTGGTGGTTCAGGGCGGTGGTGGTTCCGAGATTGAAACTGCTTTCGCTCTACGGCTGCGCGCTTCGCGCTTCGCCTTCGAGCGACGTTAGATGAGTGACTCTGCCCCTGCGACGACTTCCATGATCTCCTGCGTGATCTCGGCCTGGCGGACGCGGTTCATCTCGAGCGTCAGGTCCTCGATGACCTCGTTGGCGTTCTCGGACGCGGTGCGCATCGCCGTCATGCGCGCGCCGTGCTCGGAGGCGGTGGACTCCAGCAGGGCGCGGTAGACGGAGATGTCGACGTAGTCGGGCACGAGCCGGGCGAGGATGCCCTCGGGGTCGGGCTCGTACTCGACGAGGGCGTGCTGCGTGCCCTCGGCTCGTCGGCGTCGTCCGGCGCCTCGGTGAGCGCCTCGTCGATCGTGGCGCGCTGGAGCGGCAGCAGCACCTCGCGACGGACCTCCTGCGTCAGCGGCGAGATGTAGCCGTTGTAGAAGAGCTCGACCTTGTCGACCTCGCCGTCGACGTACGACGGCGATCAGGTCGGAGGCGATGCTCGCGCGCGTCGGCGAACGACGGGCGGTCGGAGAACCCGACGTAGGACACCGGCCGGCTCGAGCTTGCGGAAGACGAGCGAGGAGACGCCGCGACGCCCGGCGGCGTAGTAGCGGACCTGCTTGCCCTCGGCCTGATAGTCGGCCGCGGCGCGCAGCGCGGCGCGGATGATCTGCGAGTTGAACGCACCGGCGAGGCCGCGGTCACCGGTCACGAGCAGCAGCGCGACGGTCTGCTCGCGCTCGTGCTGCTGCAGGATCGGATTGCCCTGCAGCTCACCGGCGGACGCCGCCTCGGGATGCCTGGCGCGTCATGCGGCGGATCGCGCCTGCGTAGGGCCGCAGGGCGGCGATGCGCTGCTCGGCGCGTCGCAGGCGCGCGGCGGCGACCATCTGCATCGCGCGGGTGATCTTCGCGATGTTCTTGACGGAATCGATCCGCTGCTTGACGTCGCGCTGCGACATGACGGTGGGTGCGGCGTCGCCCTCAGGCGGTCGCCGCGGCCTCCTCGACCTCGGTCGCGGCGTCGTCTGCGACGTCCACCTCGCGCAGGCCCTCGTCGGCGCGGCTGGTCTCGCCGACGCCCGGACTCGAGGATCGGCTGGCCCTCCTCGTCGAGGTCGTAGCCGAAGTCGTCGGCGTAGCTCGCGACGACTGCGCGCAGCTCGGCCTGCGTCTCGTCGGACCAGTCGCCGCCCTTGATCTTCTCCAGGGTCGGCGCGATCTCGTTGCGGACACGCTGCGTCAGGCCCTCGAGGAACTCGTCGATGCGGTCGGTGAGGATCCGGTCGGTGAAGCCGCTGGTGGTGGCGAAGACCTGCGCGACCTGCAGCTCGACGGGGACGGGGTGACGCTCGTTCTGGTTCAGCGTGGCGACGAGCCGTTCACCGCGGGCGAGCGTCTTCTGCGTGTCGGCGTCCAGATCGGAGCCGAACTGCGCGAAGGCCTCGAGGTCGCGGAACTGCGAGAGCTCGATCTTCAGGCGGCCGGCGATCTTCTTCATCGGGTTGATCTGTGCGTTGCCGCCGACGCGCGACACCGAGATGCCGACGTTGATGGCGGGGCGCACGCCCGAGTTGAAGAGCTTGGGCTCGAGGAAGATCTGGCCGTCGGTGATCGAGATGACGTTCGTCGGGATGTAGGCCGACACGTCGCCCGCCTGCGTCTCGATGATCGGCAGGGCCGTCATCGAGCCGCCGCCGAGCTCGTCGTTGAGCTTCACCGCGCGCTCGAGCAGGCGGCTGTGGAGGTAGAAGACGTCGCCCGGGTACGCCTCGCGGCCCGGCGGGCGGCGCAGCAGCAGTGACATCTGGCGGTAGGCGAAGGCGTGCTTGGTGAGGTCGTCGTAGATCGCGACGACGTGCCCGCCCTTGTAGAGGAAGTACTCGCCGATCGCGGCACCGGCATACGGCGCCATGAACTTGATCGGCGCCGCCTCGTCGGCGGACGCGGCCACGATGATCGTGCGGTCCAGCGCGCCGTTCTCGGCCAGCGTCTCCGCGAGCTGGACGACCGTGGCCATGCGCTGGCCGATCGCCACGTAGACGAAGACGAGGTCGGAGTCCTTGTTGTTGATGATCGTGTCGATCGCGAGCGACGTCTTGCCCGTCTGGCGGTCGCCGATGATCAGCTCGCGCTGGCCGCGGCCGATCGGGATCATCGAGTCGATCGCCTTCAGGCCGGTCTGCATCGGCTCGGTCACCGGCTGGCGCTGGACGACGCCGGGGGCCTTGAACTCCGCCGGGCGCATCTCGGTCGAGTTGATCGCGCCCTTGCCGTCGAGCGGGTTGCCGAGCGGGTCGACGATGCGGCCGAGCAGCTCGTCGCCGACCGGGATCTCGAGCAGGCGACCGGTGCGCTTGACGGTGTCGCCCTCGACGATCCGCTGCCAGTCGCCGAACAGCACGGCGCCGACGTTGTCGGACTCGAGGTTGAGGGCGAGCCCCGTCACGTCGTGCGGCAGCTCGAGCATCTCGAACGACTGGCAGTTCTCGAGGCCGTGGATGCGGGCGATGCCGTCACCGATGGAGAGGACGGTGCCGACCTCGGTCAGTTCCGCGCCCCCTGCCTCGAGACCCTCGATGCGGGACTTGAGGATGCTCGTGATCTCGTCGGGCTTGATCTGCATGGCGATGGTTGCTCCTTGACGGTCGGGCGGGCGCTAGGCCTGCGCGACCTGCTTGCGAAGTTGTTCGAGGCGGTTGCGGATTGAGGCATCGAGGATGGCGTTGCCCACGCGGACGACGAAACCCCCGACGATCGACGGGTCGACCGCCGTGCTGAGCTGGACGTTGCGACCGGTCTGGCGGCCGATCTCGTCCCCGATGCGCGACGTCACGCTCTCGTCGAGCGCGACCGCGCTCGTGACGGTCACCGGCAGCAGGTCGCGCGCGGCATCCCAGAGCCGCTGGTACTCGCGGTTGATGCGGAAGATCGCCGGCAGGCGGTGGTTCTCGACGAGGACGTCGAGGAAGTTCGCCACCGTCGGGTCGGCGTCCACGATCGTCCGGCGCATGCCGTCCTTCTTCTCCTGGGTGGAGAAGTACGGCGAGAAGAAGAACAGCCGCATGTCCTTGCTGCCCTCGAGCGCCTCGGCCACCTGGCCGAGCTGCTCACCGACGATGTCGAGGCTGCCGTGCTCCTGGGCGACCTCGAACATCGAGCGGGCATAGACCTGGGCGATCTTCTCCATCGTCGATCAGTTCCGGCGCTCGCCGCTCAGCGACGAGAAGTCGAGTTCGGCCAGCGCCTCGTCCACGAGGCGACGCTGGTCGTCGCCCGTGAGGATGCGCCCGGTGACCTTCTCCGTCGCCTGGATCGTCAGGTCCGCGACCTCGGTGCGGATCTGCTCGATGGCGCGACGGGTCTCGGCCTCGATGTCCTTGCGCGTCTGCTCGAGCAGGTCCTCGCGCTGGACACGGGCCTGGTCCTTGGAGTCGGCCTCGAACGCCTCGGCGTTCTTGCGTGCCCGCAGGACGATGTCGTCCGCCTGCGAGCGCGCCTCCTTGAGCCGCTCGCGGTACTCGGCGAGCACCGCCTCGGACTCGGCCTTCATCTTCTCGGCGTTGTCGATCGAGTCCTCGATGAGCTTCGCGCGCTTGTCGAGCGCGTCCCGGATCACCGGGAACGCGTACTTGTTGAGCACGAGGATCGTCACGAAGAAGGCGAGCAGCGTCCAGATCATGAGCCCGACGTTCGGGCTCACGAGGAAGTTGCTGCTCTCCTGCGTGGCGGCGAGGATTGGCTGTGCGACGGCCGACATCGATCTAGCCGAGGAAGAACGCGATGAGGCCGAAGATGAAGGCGTAGAACACGATCGCCTCGGTCAGTGCGAAACCAAGCCACTGGATCGAGGTGATCTCGTCCTTCATCTCAGGCTGGCGGGTCACCGACTCGATGACCTTGCCGAAGATGTAGCCGACGCCGATGCCCGGGCCGATGGTGCCGAGGCCGGCGCCGATGCCGAGCGCGATGGCCTTGCCGGCCTTGCGTCCGTACTCCTGGGCGACGTCCGAGGCGGCGCCCGACTGGGCGATCTCGCTGATGAGGTGCAGGTCCACGGTGGTGATGCTCCTTAGTGTTCTTCGGCGACCGCGCCGCCGAGATAGATCGCTGCAAGTGTGGTGAAGATGAACGCCTGGAGGGTCGCGACCAGGCCGACTTCGAAGATGAAGAAGGCGACCGCCATCGTGCCGGTGATCAGGCCGAGGACGGCCGAGCCGAAGATGCCCAGGTTGAGCAGGATGACGAGTCCGCCGCCCATGAACAGGATGAGCAGGTGGCCCGCCAGGATGTTGGCGAAGAGTCGTACGGAGAGCGAGACGATGCGCACGAAATGCGAGATCACCTCGATGAGGAAGATCGGGCCGACGGCCGGGCCCTGCACGCCGGCCGGCACCCAGCCCTTGAGGTACGGAACCAGGCCCTTCGCCCGGATCCCCTCGAAGTGGTAGCTGAGCACGACGCAGAACGTCAGGACCAGCGGCACCGAGATGTTCGCGGTCGCCGCGTACAGCGCCAGCGACGGGATGTGCAGGCCGAAGATGTCGACCTTGTGCTCGGTGTTGGTCGGCAGCGGCAGGTACCCGAGCATGTTCGAGAACCAGATGAACAGGAACACCGTCGCCAGGAACGGGAACCAGCGACGCAGCATCGCGCCGCTCAGGTTGCCCTGGGTGATCCCCTGGACGAGGCCGTAGTAGCCCTCGACGGCGACCTGCATGCGGCGCGGGCGCAGCCGCATCGAGCGCCCGGCGAGGATCATCGTCACGCAGGTCAGGATGCAGGCCACGATCACGTAGAAGACGGCCTTGTTGATCGACATGTCGATCGGGCCGAGCTTGATCGAGATCCACGGATCGAGCTTGAACTCGTTCTGCGGGCGGTAGTCCTCGTTGATGTTCAGTGCGAACGCACCCGCCGGCGAGGCGAGCGCGAGCACGAACGGCGTCGCGAGGGCGAGGAGGCGTGCGCGCATCAGGAGGGCTGCTCCGTACGGGGCTGCTCGAAGGGACGAAGGATCATGGAGACGGTGAAGGACACGGAGAAGATGACCAGGAACAGGACGGCGGCGGCGAGGCCGGCGTCGTTCTCCACCATGCCCACGGCGAAGATCGTAAGGGCTACGAGCCATCCGCGTCCGATCATGGACCCGGTGACCCAGCCCGCGACGTGCTTGGCGTCGCTGCTGGCCAGCGCCTTGCGGTTGGTCCAGAGCTGGATCGCGTGCTGGGCGAGGTACGCCACCGCCCCGCCCGCGTAGCCGAGCATCGGCCAGCCGGCGAGCAGGAACACCGGCAGCGCGAGCGCGAGCACGATCAGGTCGAGGTGACGCAGGCCGGGCATCAGCGGCTCACAGATCCCGGAAGCGGGAATGGACGATCGCGATGCCGGCGATCGGGCCCACGAAGAGCCCGAGCAGGCCGAGTGCCACCGGTGCACCGACGAGCGCGCCGATCCCGAGGCCCACCCCACCGCACAGCAGGATCGTCGCCACGAGCGTGCCGCCGGCGGCCGCAGCACGCATCGTCGGCTTCGAAGGCTCGCTCACGGCGATCGGTGGTGGAGGAGATGTCGGGGAGATGCATGGGACATGGCGCGCCGGGCCACGGTTTGTACCGGGAACGGCGCGACCCGCGCGGGGACGCGGGTCACAGAGTTGTGAGAGTCGCAGTGGCGACGGTCACCGACGGCTCGGCCACCCTATCGCATCGGCGGACTTTGTGACGTCCTTGTGACACATCGTGACGGGTGTCACGAGCGCGCAGGGTGGATCGGGGCGGGGGCGGGCACTACCGCGAACGAGGTATCCCAGCGGCTTTGGAGCGCGCCGACAAATCTGATGTACGCCCACCGCCGCCAAGGAGATTCCGGTGCCTCGCTCGCTGTCCCGCAGCATGTTTGCCGTCGCCGTGCTCGCAGCAGCGCTCGCGACGACCGTTCCGGCCGCGGGGGCCGCCGCCGGCTCGGCGCGGACGGCCAAGCCCGTCCACCGGATCGGCGGGAAGGTCCATACGGCCTGGCCCGCGAAGGGCCACAAGGCGCCGAAGACGGCGCTCGCCCGCTGGCTCGCCCGCCAGGTCGGTCCGCGCAAGGTGCTCGTCTGCTCGAAGCGACCCGCACGAGCCCGGGCGCGCTGCGTGCGCAACCGTTCGCACGCCGTCGGGGCGCTCGCCCACACCAGCGCCGTCGCCTCCCCGTCGCTCCAACTGGTCCGGTCGTTCGACATCCCGCCCGAGGATCCGGCGTACGACCGGCTGCTGAACTGGTCGTGGACGTATGACTCCGCCGTGTCCGCGGCCGCGTTCGTCGCGACTGGTGAGCGAGTGGAGTCCGTTCGGCTCCTCGACCAGATCGCCGCCCTGCAGCGCAAGGACGGCACGATCGAGACGGCCTTCAACGTCGAGACCGGCGAGACCAGCGGCCAGATTCGCGCCGGCACGATGGCGTGGATCGGCCTCGCGATGGTCGCCAGCGACGGGGCATCCTCCGACGCCAAGCACTACCTCTACAACGAGCGCCTCGCCGCGAGCGCCCTACTCGCGCTGCGCGGCGACGACGGCCTTGTCCGTGGTGGTCCTGACGTGACGTGGGTCTCGACCCAGCACAACCTGATCGCCCACGCCTTCCTTGCTGCGCTCAGCGCACACCTGCGCGACCTCGGCGACACCTCCGGCGCCGCGGCCTACGGCACCGCCGCCGACACGATCGCCAAGGCCATCGACGCGAAGCTCATCGTGCGAACCGACGACGGACTCGCCCACTTCCTGCAGGGCTCAGGCGATCCCGTTGAGGCGCTCGACGTCCAGGCGCTGGGCGTCGGGTACCTGCTCGGGCGCGGCGATCCCGAGACGGCCAAGCGCGTCTACGCGTACGCCCAGCAGACCTTCGGCGTCGAGGATCGTTCCATCGATCTGTCGGCGGATCCCGACCACTACAACGTGCGCTACGAGGCGCCCGGGCCATTCAGCGGCTACCGCCCCTACAGCGGCAAGGGCGCGCCGGACGTCGTCTGGTTCGAGGGCACCGCCGAGATGCGGCTCGCCCAGGCGGCGATCGGTGAGGACACGAGCGCGCTTGACGACAGCATCGCGCGCTGGTGGAAGGTCACGCGCGGCGACGGCCTCGCCCCGCTGGGAGCGAACCGGACGATGTCGAGCGCGGGATTCAACTCGGAGTACCACGTGTGGCCGACCGCCGCCGCCGGCGCCTGGACGGTGCTTGCGCAGGCCGCGCCCAAGTTCTTCGCCGTGCCGCGCGCCACCGACGACACCGTCGTCAACGACTGGTCGAAGATCCGCGAGACCTCGCCGATGATCGTCTACCCGGACGGCAGCGTCGACATGACAAGCCTCAAGAGCGGCGGCGGCGAGCGGCGTGTGCTGTCGCCGACGAACTTCGGGGCCGACATGACGGTCACCGCCGATGCCACGATGACCAGCAGCACCGCACCGGTCGGCTGGGCCCTGATGCTGCGCACGACCACCGACTCGAAGAACAACGTCACCGGCGGATACGCGCTGCAGGTCGACAAGGGCTTCGCGCAGCTGGTCCTGCGCGCCCGGGGCACGAACACCTCCGGCAGCGAGTACGAGTCCCCTCCCCTGGCCCGCGTCAACATGCCGGCCGGATTCGACTGGTACGCACGCACGCGCCTGATCGTGACGATCAAGGGGAACACGCTGACGGCGTCGGTCAACGGCACGACGCTCATGACGGTGCCCGACCTGGCCGCTGCGGCAGACGCCGCGGCGAAGGCCGGCTCCTTCACGGGCGGCTCGCTGATCGCCGCAGGCCCCGGACACGTCGCGGTCCGAATCTGGAGCACGACGCAGCTTCAGCTGCACCAGGTCGTCGTCTCACCAGCCGGGTGAAGCGCTGACTACCCCTCGCCCGGATCCCGCAGTCCGCCACCGTTGAGCTTGCGGACCGTGTAGAGCATCAGGAACGCGAAGATCGTGCCCGAGATCAGGCCACCGCCACGCGCCTGGCCGAAGAAGATCAGCGAGACCATCGCCCCGACGAACATCCCGACGGCCCCGAGCATGAAGGTCGCCAACAGCGAGATGTCGTCCTTGCCCGGGAGCAGGAGCCGGGCGAGACCGCCGACCGCGAGCGCGAGGACGATGTAGGCGGCGATGTAGAGGACCGTTTCCATGCGGCGATCCTACGTGCCCGGCGGCGCCGCGGAGTTCAGGCCGAGGCGACCGCGCTGCGCATGCGCGGCTGCGGGATGCTGGCAACGCGCACAGGCTGCTGCGCTGGGAGCAGCTGACCGATCGTGCGGTAGACCTGCTGGTTGACCGCCATGCCGCAGTGGGAGCTCTCGACCTCGACGTGGCGGGCCTGCGGGTCGATGCACGCGCGCCACTGCAGGATCCCGTCGCTGCGCGAGTAGATCGACGTGAAGGCGACCGAGTCGGGCATGTCGTCGTCCAGATCGGTCCAGAAGTCCGTGCAGCAGCCGATCGGGTCCAGGCCGAACTTGTACGCCTCCCAGCTGTGCTCGCAGGAGTTGCCGATCAGCCCACGGCCGCCCATGCGCTGGACCCGCTGGAGTGTGCGGATCTGCAGGCGCAGCACCGCGTGGAACTCGTCGATGCTGTTCGCCACGAGCGGTGATCCGAGCGTCACGACGTGGTTCACGCGATCGGGCCTGCGGACGCCGATCACCCGCCCGAACATGCCGCCGCGGCTGTGCCCGATGATCGACACCTCGCGGTCATAGCGGTCGCTGAGGTCGATCACGCGCTGCTCGAGGCGCTCGACCGACTTCTGCGAGCACTCGACGTTGCTCGTGATGCCGGAGGTGTGGGCGCGGTACCCCAGGCGCCGCAGCCACTGCGTCATGAGCGCCAGGCTCCCGTCGCCGGCCATGAAGCCGGGGATCAGCAGAACGGGCTGCCCGTCGCTGCGCGGCACGCCGCTCCCGCGCCACAGCGCGCTCGTCAGCAAGCTCGCCGCTTCTCCCGCCGTCCGGCTCTCGCGCCAGATCGCTGGTCCTGTGACCCCGAACATTGGACAGGACCATATCCGCCGAACTGGACGGTGTGTCAAGTCCCGAATAAGTACGGCACCGCGCCGCTGGTCGCGCCCGTCAGCGGCGCGACATGTGCAGACAGCGCAATGCGGGCCGGAACCCGGCGCGCTCGTAGACGCGCGCCGCCTCGTCGCCGCCCGGCGTCAGAAATGCAAGCCCGACGCCGTGATCGAACGCATCGCGGGCGGCGGCCGCGGTCAATGCTCCAGCGATCCCGCGGCCGCGGTCTGGCTCCACGACGCCGACGGCGACGATCTCGGTGACGTCCAGTTGCGCCGGCTGCCAGGAGGCCGCGCCCACTGCCCTCCCGTCAGCCGCACGGGCGAGCACGCTGTCGGAGCCATGCTCGCGGAAGCGCTGAATCTCGGCGTCACCGGTCGATCCGGTCTGCCCGCCGTCCCCGAACGCGCGACGCCGGACCTCGAACAACTCGGCGATGACGCGCGCCGGGGCGTCGCGCCGCACCGCCTCCAGGGCGAATCCCGGCGGAGCAGGCCGGGGAATCAGGTCACGGTCGCGACAGACCATGCCGAGCGGCTGCAGATCGACGCTGAACCCGTGTGGCTCGAGCGCGGGTCGCAGGCCCGGCCAGCAGTCCTCCACGAACTCGAGTCGCGGCATCCGCCCACGCTGCTCAAACGCCGAGCACAGCGCGTCGATCGCTTCGCCGGGCCAGATCCGCGCGCCTTTCCGCGGCACCGCGTAGTTCAAGAACTCCAGCGTCGTGGACGGATCGATCGTCAGGACGAACGGGTCCACGTGGACGAGGTCCCGGCCCCGCGCGGCCATCGCCCGCAGCGCGTCCTGGATGCGGTCCGCCTCGCTCACGGCTCAGGATCTTCGAGCAGCACCGTGTCCTCGTGGCGGTATGCGGGCGCGCAGCAGCACAGCAGGACGAGCGGCGCGTCACCGGTGTTGCGGAGCTTGTGCGGCGTGCCCGGCGGGATCACGATGCAGTCGCCCGCGACGACCTCGCGCTCCTCGTCCCCGAGTCGCAGGAGGCCACGGCCGGCGGTCAGGAAGTACAGCTCCTCCGCCTGCGGGTGGTAGTGGGCGGCAGTCGCGCCGGCGACCGGAATCGTGGCCTCGGCGAG
Organism: uncultured Solirubrobacteraceae bacterium; assembly: GCA_963817295.1. Taxonomy (GTDB): domain Bacteria; phylum Actinomycetota; class Thermoleophilia; order Solirubrobacterales; family Solirubrobacteraceae; genus F1-60-MAGs163. The sequence goes on from CAWFOF010000008.1 coordinate 577,133, forward strand.
GCTCTGATGCTGCGTCGGGGCCGAAACGCGCCCGGCGAGCTCGCGGATGCTGGAGCCGTCCGCGGTGACGAACGATTCGCGGTCTTGCAGGTGGGTGATGTGCATGAGCCAGTCGCCGGTCGAGGGCTCCCGTGGCCGGTGTGCCAGGGAGCCCTCGACGCTAGCGGTCCTATGCGAGCGCGCGGCGCGCCTGCTCGCGGTCCAGGCGGCCGGCCAGCGCCGCCAGGGCCCTGGCCGACTGCTGTCGCAGGCGGCCGGGGGGTCGGTCCACGTCGTGCTGCTCGCCGTTGCCCGGGATGCCGGGTCGAGGAGCGCTCGCGTGGGCCAGGTGCTCGTGGATCAGGGAATGCATGACAGGTGACCTCCAGAGGTCGATCGGTGAATACGTCACCGCCCGGCTCTGCGAGATGCCACGGAAGATGCTGCGGCGCTCGGGGTCTCGGGCGGATGCGCCCGCGGACCCGGCGCGGATGTGCCTAGGACGCGAGCTTGCGAAGGCGCATGGCCGCGCTTCCGGCTGTGCCGGCTGCGGTCTTGCGCATGGTGTTGGTCGCAATGCTCATGAAGCGTCCTTTCCTCCGATGACGGAGGACGGCGTCACACTATCGCGCCGTGCGAAAGAGTCAAGCCCTTCAGGCGACGGCAGGCGCCCCGAGGTTGATGCCGATCACCTTCAGGCGGCGTGTCAGCGCCGTGAACGCGAAGGTGTTCGTCTCCTCGTTCGTGTAGCCGAGGATCGAGTAGCTCTCCGGATTCGCGCCCCTGGGGACGAGCACGCCGGCAGCCACCGGCATCAGTTCGAGGAGCTTGTTCTGGGCGATCTCGCGAAGCTGCGGGTCCCGGCACTTCTGTTGCAGGAACCACGTCCCGTAGGCGACGTGACGGTGCTCGTCCTGCGAGATCTTGCGGAACCCTTCGAGAAACCCAGGCAGCAGGTTCTGCTTCTCGAAGTAGTCGGTCATGAAGTACTGGCCGGTCAGTGCGAGGGTGCCCTCGATCACCATCATGTAGGTCGTCACGAACTCGACTTTCGCCTCGAGGTCCTTCGGGTTGTCGATCAGCTTCTGGTTGGCCCCGACGAGCTCGCGGTCGAAGAGGATCTCGAACGGCTCGTTCAGATGCTGCCGCGCCCAGTCCAGCCGCCTCTCGAACGACCCGTCAAGCCCGATGACCTGCTCGAAGAAGCGATTGAAGTGCTGTGCGTGACGCGCCTCGTCGACCTGCTGGGTGCAGAGGAAGGCCTCCTCGCTCTGATCCTCGTAGGCGCCGACGAGACCGCCGAACTGCGTCGTGACCCGCTCCTCGCCGATGAAGAACGACGACAGGTTCCAGGCCAGCTGGCCCTTCTGCTCGTCCGACATCGCGGCCCAGTCGAGCTTGTCCTGCGTGAAGTCGATGCTCGCCGAGACCCAGTTCTGGCGCTCCCAGAGCTCGTAGAGCTGCTGCGGGTCCATCAACGTGATCGTGGGGAGCTGGGATTCGTCGGTGATCGTTCCGACGTCGCCCTGGCTGGTCAGGTCGAGCAGGCTGGCCATCGGTGGCGGATCGTACGGAGAATTGACACTCTGTCAAGCGTGCCGATGACCGTGGTAGCCTCGCGCTCGATGGCATCGGCCGACCGACGCGAGGGAGCGCAGACCGCCAAGCGCACCGCGGTGCAGGCGGCGGTGCTCCGCGCCACCGAGGAGCTGCTGACCGAGGGCGCGTCGTTCGCCGATCTGGGCATCGAGCGGATCGCAACGCGCGCCGGGATCTCGCGCACCGCGTTCTACTTCTACTTCGCCGACAAGCGCGACCTGTTGATGCGCCTGACCGAGGACGTCACCGAGCTGCTGCTCGACCAGGCGGACATCTGGTGGTCCGGCGACGGCGACCCCGCCGAGCAGCTCGGCACGGCCCTCGCGAACATCGCCGATCTGTATGACGAGCACGCGGTGCTGCTGCGCGCCGTCGTCGAGGTGTCGACCTATGACGAGGAGGTCGCGCAGTTCTGGCGGGCCCTGATCGGCCAGTTCGTCGAGGCCACCGAGCGACGGATCGAGCGCGAGAAGGGCGACGGCCGGTCGTCCTGCCCGCAGCCCGCCGCCACCGCGTTCGCGCTCACGTGGATGGTCGAGCGCACGTACTACCAGCAGCTCGTGCAGAGCGATCCGCTCGCGCGCGCCGACGTCGTCACCGCGCTGACGGCGATCTGGCTGGCCGCGATCTACGCGTGAGGGGCGAGCCGAGCCGGACCGCGATGGGCGCGGCGTACTACCGCGCCGCCCACCGCCGAGACGACGACGCCCCGCTGATCCTGGACGACCCGCTGGCAGAACGGCTGCTCGGCGAGACGGTCATGAAGCGGTTCGACGATGGACTCGCGGGCCGCGACCCCGAGCGCGCCCGCGCACTGCGCGCCCACTTCGCGATCCGGTCGCGGCTTGCAGAGGACACGGCGCTCGCCGGCCGGGCCGAGGCGCGCACCGACTGCGTGGTGCTCGGCGCGGGGCTCGACACGTTCGCGTGGCGCCACCCGGGGACCCCCGAGCTGACCGTCTGGGAGATCGACCACCCCGACACCCAGGCGTGGAAGCGCAACAGGCTCGCCGAGGTCGGGCTCGACGAGCCGTCCAACCTGAGGTTCCTTCCCACCGACCTTGCGGCCGCGCCGCTCGATGCGCTCGAGCTCCCGGCCGACGCCACGTGGAACTGGCTCGGCGTCACGGTCTACTTGCCGAAGGAGGCCGTCGCGGCGACGCTGCGGGCGATCGCCGCGAGCGGCCCGAAGACCACCTTCGTCGCGGACTTCGCCCTCGCACCGGAGCATTGCGACCCACTCGGGCGGGCTTGGCGCATGCGGGCGGCCGAGTTCGCCGCCTCCGTCGGCGAGCCGCACATCGCCACGTACGCACCCGACGAGGTGCGCGAGCTTCTCCACCACACCGGGTTCACCTCAGTCGAGGTCCTCGGCGCAGCGGACGTCAGCGCCCGCTACCTCCAGCGGCGACCGGAAGTGCGGCTGGGCGCGGCGACGCTGTTCGTCGTGGCCCGCCGCGGCTGACGCCGACCGCGTCCTCCGCGACTCATGCATCGCCAACGTGCATGACACGCGACGGACACACGCCCACCCCGTCCTCCGCGACTCATGCATGACCAGCGTGCATCACACGCGACGGACGCAAGTCACGCCAACGCGAGTTCCCCTTCTCGCTGGCCAGCCGCGGTTCAAAAGTCGCGGCATGTGTCCGGCTGCTCCTGACTCGGTTCGGACGGTCTCAGTTCGGACGGTCCCACGGCTCTGCCGCCAACCGTCCCGACGCCGCCACCGCTCCTGTGTCCCTTCGGGACGATCCCAGGTCTCTGCCGCCAACCGTCCCGACGCCGCCACCGCTCCTGTGTCCCTTCGGGACGATCTCGCGAGTGCGCTTTGCGCACTCGCGCCCTTTCGAGGGCGATGTTTGTCAGTCGTCGAGCCGGACCGCGTCGAACTGGCCGGTCTCCAGGCGCTTGACGACGTCGCTCTCGATCTCGGCCTCGCTGACGTCGGGCTGCTGGCGGCGCAGGCGGATCTCGCGCACGCGGCGGAACTTCAGGATCTCCAGGACGTAGACGAGGTACACGCTGCCCCCGAGGACGATCAGCCCGATCCCGGCCATCACGATCGTCCAGCCGGCGTTCAGCTTCCCGCCCTCGTCCGAATACGGGACGAAGCGCAGCGCGACGGCGAAGCCTGCGACCGCGACCGTCCAGGCGTACAGGTACAGCACGGCACGCCGCTGGCTGAAGCCGATCCGGCTGAGTCGGTGGTGGAAGTGACTCTGATCGGCCTCGTACACCGGCCGGCGGTATTTCAGGCGCTTGAGCACCACGAACGCCGTGTCCAGGAACGGGACGGCGAGCACGATCAGCGGGAACACGAGCGCCAGCACCGCCTGCGTCTTGACGGCGCCCTCGACGGCGATGCAGCCGAGCAGCAGCCCGAGCAGCATCGCGCCGGTGTCCCCCATGAAGACCTTCGCGGGCGGGAAGTTGTGGATCAGGAAGCCCGCGGCGGCGCCCGCCGTGATGGCCGCGAGCGTGCCCGCGGTGCCGCGCTGCAGGTCAAACGCGATGATCGCGAACGCGATCGAGCTGATCGCGCAGACGCCGGCGGCGAGCCCGTCGATGCCGTCCGAGAAGTTCACGACGTTCATCACGAACACGAGGCCGATCACGGTGATCGGCCCGCCCGCGTCGCCGAGGTCGAGCGCGCCGAGGAACGGGAGCGTGATGTTCCCGACCGTCACGCCGGCGAGAACCGGGATCGTCGCGGCGACGATCTGGCCGGCGAACTTCACCAGCGGCGGCATGTCGAACCGGTCGTCGAGCGCGCCGACGAGCGTGATCAGGATCGCGCCCGCGAGGATGCCCTGCATCCGATCGCCGATCGGGCCGGCGAGGTTCAGGAACAGCAGGCTCGCGATCAGGACGGCGGCGAGGATCGCGAGGCCGCCGAGCAGCGGAGTCGACTTCTTCGAGAGCCCGCGCTCACGTGGGCGATCGACCGCGCCGACGCGAACCGCGAAGCGCGCCGTCAGCGGTGTCAGGAGCCCGGCGACCACGGCGGCGACGACAAAGCCCAGGATCGCGTCGCGGTGGGTCATCCGCCCCCAAGCCTAGAACCCGGGGCGGCGTGGTCAGGCGACGGCGCGTGCGCCCAGGTGCTCGTAGAGCGGGTAGCGGTCGGCGATCGCGGTCACGCGCTCGGTCAACTCGGCCTTGCGCGCGTCGAACTCGGGAGTCAGCGCGGTCGCGATGATCCGCCCGACCTCCTCGAAGTCGTCGGCCTGGAGGCCGCGCGTGGCGAGCGCGCTCGTGCCGACGCGAAGACCGCTCGTGACCATCGGCGGGCGGGGGTCGAATGGCACGGCGTTGCGATTCACCGTGATGCCGATCTCATGCAGGCGGTCCTCGGACTGCTGACCGTCGATCTCGCTGTCGCGCAGGTCCACCAGGGTCAGGTGGACGTCGGTGCCGCCGGTCAGCACGTTGACGCCGTGCCCGGCATCCAGAAGCGCCGCCGAGACCGTCTTCGCGCCGGCGATCGTGCGGCGCTGGCGCTCACGGAACAGCTCGGTCTGCGCGATGCCGAGCGCGACCGCCTTGCCGGCGATGACGTGCATCAGCGGGCCGCCCTGCTGACCCGGGAAGACCGCGCTGTTGATCTTCTTGGCGTACTCCTCCCGGCACAGGATCATCCCGCCGCGGGCGCCGCCGAGGGTCTTGTGGATCGTCGTCGTGACGACGTGGGCGTGCGGGACGGGGCTCGGGTGGACTCCCGCGGCCACGAGTCCGGCGAAATGCGCCATGTCGACGAGGAGGTAGGCGCCGACCTCGTCGGCGATCTCCCGGAAGCGCGCGAAGTCCTGGTGGCGCGGATAGGCCGACCAGCCCGCGACGATCATCTTCGGCCTGTGCAGCTTGGCGATCCGCTCGACCTCGTCCATGTCCAGCAGGTGCGTCTGGGGACTCACCTCGTAGGCGACGATGTTGTAGAGCCTGCCCGAGACGTTGAGCTTCATCCCGTGCGTCAGATGGCCGCCGTGGGCGAGCGAGAGACCCATCAACGTGTCGCCGGGCTCCAGCAGCGCCTGGTACACGGCCGTGTTCGTCTGAGCCCCGGCGTGCGGCTGGACGTTCGCGTGCTCGGCGCCGAACAGCTCCTTGGCGCGGTCGATCGCGAGCTGCTCGACGACGTCGACGAACTCGCAGCCTCCGTAGTAGCGCTTGCCGGGGTATCCCTCGGCGTACTTGTTCGTCAGCACGCTTCCCTGTGCCTCGAGGATCGCCTGCGGCACGAAGTTCTCCGACGCGATCATCTCGAGCGTGCGCTGCTGGCGATCCAGCTCCCTGGCGAGGACGTCGGCGACCTGCGGATCGACCTCGCTGAGCGGGCGGTTGAAGAAGTCTGGCGAGAGCTCGTTCATCGTCGAACGATGGTACCTGGGGATGCGGGCGCAGCATCCTCGAGCTCCCCGATCTGCTCGACGCGGCGCGCGTGACGCCCACCTTCGGCCTCGGTGCCCAGGAACGCCGCGACGATCTCGTCGGCCTGAGCACTCTGCAGCGTGCGTCCCGCAAGCGTCAGGACGTTGATCGCGTTGTGCCGGCGTGCCAGCTCCGCCTCCGTCGCGTCGTGGGCGTTGACCGCGCGCACGCCGTGGATCTTGTTGGCGGTGATCGCCACGCCGTTGCCGGAGCCGCACACCAGCACCCCGCGCTCGGCGGCGCCGGAGGAGACCATCCGCGCCGCCGCGGCCGCGAAACCCGGGTAGTCGACCGCGTCGTCCGAGGTCGTCCCGACGTCGTGGACGTCGTGCCCCTCAGCCTCGAGCGTCGCCCTGACGTGCTCCTTGAGGGCGAATCCGCCGTGATCGGCACCTACCACGATCCTCATGCTGCCTCCAGTTCGGCCATTCCGTCGTCGATCGTGCGCAGCGGGACGTAGCCCAGCTGCGTGCGCGCCTTCGTGATGTCGATCGTCGTCTCCAGGGAGGACAGCCAGAGCGCCAGACGCGTGATCGGCGGGCGCCCGCGCAGCGGGAGCCGGCGCCACAAGGTCTCGCCGGCGGCGGCCGCGGCGCGCGCGAGCGGGGCCGGGAGGCTGCGCCCGGGCGCGCTGATGCCGCGGGTCGCGAGCAGTCGCGTGACGAAATCGCGGAAGACGATCGGCTCGCCGTCCGTGACGAAGTAGACCTCGCCGCTGGTGCCGCGCTCGGCTCCGAGCACGAGGCCTTCGACGACGTTGTCGACGTGACTCGTGGACGTCAGGTGACGGCCGCCGCCGATCCACGCAAAACGCCCGTTCTGCACCGCGTCGGCGAGCGCAGGCAGGATCGTCGTGTCGCCGGGCCCCCACACGAGCCGCGGCCGCACCACCACCGTCTCGAGGCTCTCACCGGCGGCCGCGACGACCTCCGCTTCGGCCTGCGCCTTGGTCGCCGAATACAGCGCGGGCGAGTCGGGGCGCAGCGGCGCGGTCTCGTCGACCTGCACGAGCGGCGCGCCGCTCAGCAGCGCCGCCTCGGTCCCCACGTGGACGAGGCGCCGCACGCCGGCGCGCCTGCAGGCCTCGATGACGCTGCGCGTGCCCTCGACGTTGCCGCGCTCGAACTCCTCGCGCGTGCCCCAGTCGCCCAGCATCGCGGCGCAGTGGAAGGCCACGTCGCACCCGCGCGCGCCGGCGGCCATCGCCGCGACGTCGTGCAGGTCGCCGCGGACCGCCTCGCCGCCGCGATCGGCGACGGTGTTCGCTGCCGCGTCCGAGCGCGCCAGCGCCTGCACGCGCCAGCCGTCGGTGACCAACCGGCGAATCAGGGCTCCGCCGATGAATCCGGAGCCTCCCGTGACGAACGCGACGCGCGGCATGGCCCGGAACCTAGCTCACGTGGCCGGAAGTTCTGTGTGGAGTTCGGTGCGTGTGTGGTCGTGACCTGAGGGGTGGCGGTGTTCCGGCTTCGTGCCGGTGGCACGTGGCCGGACGCCGACGAGCCTCAGGCACGAGCGCACGCTCACCGAAACCCGCAGAACTTCGGGCCGCGTGAACCTAGCTCAGACCGCCAGCCGGGCCTCGACGTCGGCAGTCGGGACGGCTCCCTCGCGCAGCACGAGCCAGCGTCCGTCGAGCTCGAACTCGCGCAGGTCGACGACGGTCGATGCAAGCCCCTGCAGCTCGCCGCCGTCGATGACGAGGTCGGCTCCCGCCCGGATCTCGTCCGGCACGTCGGCCAGCCGGCGGGCATCAGGCTCGCCGGACCGGTTGGCGCTCGTCTGCAGGATCGGCCAGCGGACCCCCGCGAGCGTCTCGAGGGCCGGAGGCAGCGCGGGCACGCGCAGCCCGAGCGTCGCGGGGTCGTGCCCGCACGCGAGCGGGAAGCGCGCGGCCGGATTGGGCAGCAGCAGCGTGACCGCGCCGGGAAGCAGCGCCGCCAGAGCCGCGTGCGTCCGCGGACCGAGCTCCGGGAGCGCCGCCAGCGCGAGGTCCAGCGAGAAGAACATCACGGCCGCCGGCTTGTCGGCCCGGCCGACCCTTGAGCGCGTAGAGGCGCTCGACCGCTTCGCGCTGGCCCGGCTCGCAGGCCAGGCCGTAGACGGTGTCCGCCGGGAACACGGCGACCCCACCGACGGACATGCAGCGCGAGAAGGTCTCCGCCTGCTCGAGCGTGACGACCCCGTCGATCACCGGCGCCCCACGACGACTCGCTCGATGCCCGCCAGATCGCGCAGCACCTCGACCTCGAAGCCGCAGCCGCCGACGAGTGCGGCGACCGCACCGGCCTGCCCTTCGCCCAGCTCGACCGCGAGCAGCGTGGCATCGGTCGCGGCCGCGGCGGGGACGAGCCTGCGAATCGTGTCGAGGCCGTCCTCGCCCGCGAACAGCGCCTCGCCCGGCTCGTGCTCGACGACGTCGCGCGGCAGCAGCGTGCGATCGCGCTCGGCGACGTACGGCGGGTTGGAGAGCACCGCGTCCCAGGCTGCGCCGAGGCCGTCGAGCAGGTCGGCCTGTGCGAAGCCGACGTCGAGCCCCAGGCGCGCGCCGTTGGCTCGGCGCGACCTCGAGCGCCTGCGGGCTGACGTCGCTGCCCGTCATCTGCGAGGTCGGGGCGCTCGTCCTTGAGCGCCAGGGCGACGGCGCCGCTGCCGGTACCGACGTCGAGCACGCGCGCGCCCGGGGCGAGCGTGAGCCCGACCTCGACGAGCAGCTCGGTCTCCGGACGCGGGACGAGCACGCGCGGATCGACGGCAAGGTCGATGTGGCGGAAGCCCTTCGTGCCGAGCAGGTAGGCGACGGGCTCGTGGCCGGCGGCGCGGCGTTGCACGAGCCCCTGGAAGCGCTGCACGGCCGGGCCGCCGACCTCGCGAGCGGGGTCGATCACCAGTGCGGCGCGGTCGACGCCGAGCGCGGCGGCGAGCAGCAGCTCGGCGTCGAGCCGCGGGCTCTCGCTGCCCGATGCCGCGATCGCCGTGACCGCGCTGTCGAGCGCGTCGCGGACCGGGACGCCGCCGAACGCCATCAGGCGCTCTGGGCGGCCTGCTCGGCCATGCGCCGGCGCTTCTCGTCGGCCTCGAGCGCGGCGGTGAACTCGTCGAGCTCGCCCTCGAGGACGGCGTCGAGGTCGTGGACGGTGAGCTTGACGCGGTGGTCGGTCACGCGCCGCTCGGGAAAGTTGTACGTCCGGATCTTCTCGGCGCGGTCGCCGGTGCCGACCTGCGAGCGGCGGTCGGCCGCATGCTCGGCCTGCTGCTCGGCGACCTTGCGCTCGTAGAGGCGCGCACGCAGGACGCGCAGCGCCTTCTCGCGGTTCTGCAGCTGGCTCTTCTCGTCCTGCATCGAGACGACGACCCCGGAGGGCTTGTGCGTGATGCGCACGGCGGAGTCGGTGGTGTTCACCGACTGGCCCGCCGGGCCCGGACGAGCGGTAGACGTCGATCTGCAGATCGCTCGGGATTGATCTCGATCTCGACGTCCTCCACCTCGGGCAGCACGGCGACCGTCGCGGTGCTCGTGTGGATGCGGCCCTGGGACTCGGTGACGGGCACGCGCTGCACGCGATGTGTGCCGCCCTCGTACTTGAAGATCGAGAACGCGCCCTCGCCCTTGATCGCGAACGTGTACTTCCCCTCGCCGATCTCCATCGGCTCCGGCGTGAAGCCGCGTCGCTCGGCGTACTTCGTGAGCATGCGGTAGAGGTCGCCGGCCCACAGGCCGGCCTCCTCGCCGCCAGCGCCGCCCTGGATCTCGATGATGACGTTCTTGTCGTCGTTGGGGTCGGCCTCGACCATCGCGAGGCGCAGCTCCTCCTCGAGCTCCTCGATGCGGGCGCGCGCGGCCGCCAGCATCTCGCGCACCTCGGGATCGTCGTCGCCCTCGTCGAGCATCTCCTGGGCCCCGGCCGCGTCGTCGGTCGCGCGCCGCCATTCCTCGCCGAGCTTGGCGGCGGGCTCCAGCCGGCGGTATTCGCGGCCGGCCTCGGCGTAGCGCAGGCGGTCGTTGATCACCTCGGGATCGGTGATCTGCCGGCCGACCTCGGCGAAGCGGGCCTCCAGTTGTTCGACGAGCGACTCGATCATCCAGGGTCGAGGGTATCGGGCGACCACCGGAAGCCCGTTGTGCCCGGAGCGCGCCGCGGTGGCCGGTAGTTTCGCGCCTGATGTCATCGTCAGTCTGGCCCCAGACCCCGCCGACGGCCGCGCAGCGTGCGTCCTACGCGGACGCTCTGCCGCACCCCTACTGGCTCGACGCGATGCCGGCGCGCGACCCGCAGCCGGTGCTGAGCGGGCCCACCGAGGCCGACCTGTGCATCGTCGGCGGCGGGTTCACCGGCCTGTGGGCCGCGCTGGCCGCGAAGACGGACGACCCCGCGCGCGACGTCCTGCTGCTCGAGTCCGAGACGATCGCGCTTCGGCGCCAGCGGGCGCAACGGCGGCTTCGTCGTCTCCTCGCTGACCCACGGCATCCACAACGGGGAGGCGCGATTCGCCGACGAGATGCCGCTGCTCGAGCGCCTCGGCCTGGAGAACTTCGAGGGTCTCGCGGCGGACCTCGAGCGTCACTCGATCGCCTGTGACTTCGAGCGCACGGGCGAGCTCGTGACCGCGCTCGCGGCGCACGAGGAGCACGTCGCTGGCCGCGGACGCCGCGCTGCTGCGGCGCTTCGGCCACGAGGTCGAGGTGCTGGACGCGCGAGGCGATGCGCGCGGAGGTCGCCTCGCCGATCTACCGCGGCGGGCTGTGGGACAGGACCGGCGCCGGCCTGCTCGATCCCGGCAAGCTCGCCGGCGGGCTGCTCGACGACGGCGCTGCGCGCTCGGCGTGCGCGTCCACGAGCACACCCCGGCACTCGAGTTGCGCGGCGCCGGCGGCGGCGTGCAGGTGGCCACCCCGGACGGAGCGGTGCACCGCGAGGCGCGTGCTGCTCGGCACGAGCGCCTACCCGCCGCTGCTGCGCTCGGTCCGCCGCTACGTCGCGCCGATCTACGACTACGTGCTGGTCAGCGAGCCGCTCAGCGCGGAGCAGCGCGCCGCGATCGGCTGGGGGCGGCGCCAGGGCCTCACCGAGGGGGCCAACCAGTTCCACTACTACCGCCAGACGGCCGACCACCGGATCCTGTTCGGCGGCTACGACGCGGTCTACCGCTTCCGCGGCCCCGTCGGTGGCCACCTCGACGAGCACGACGCGAGCTTCGCCAAGCTCGCGCAGCACTTCTTCACGATCTTCCCCCAGCTCGAGGGCCTGCGATTCACCCATCGCTGGGGCGGCGCGATCGACACGTGCAGCCGCTTCTCGGCCTTCTTCGGCACCGCGCACGGACGGCCGCGTCGCGTACGTCACCGGCTACACGGGCCTCGGCGTCGGTGCGACGCGCTTCGGCGCCCGCGTCGCGCTGGATCTGCTCGACGGCCGCGAGAGCGAGGCGACGCGGACGCGCTACGTGCGCACGAAGCCGCTGCCGTTCCCGCCCGAGCCGCTGCGCTGGGCGGGCGTGCAGCTGACGCGCAACCGCCTCGCCGCCGCCGACCGCAACGACGGCCGCCGCGGGCTCTGGCTGCGGACGCTCGACCGCCTGGGGCTGGGCTTCGACAGCTAGGTCCGGGCGCTACGCGGCGATCTCGACGCCGAGCAGGCTCTCGCCGGACGCTCTCGTTCGCGAGCACGGCCTCCATCGCGGCGATCGCGACGGCGAGCTGCGTGAGGTCGGGCTCACGCGTGGTGAGCAGCTGCAGCTTCAGCCCCGGCCACATGAGGATCTGCACCCAGCGCCGGCGGCGGTGCTTGCCGGCGAGCTTGATCAGCTCGAACGAGATGCCGGCGATCAGCGGCACGCCGACGATCCGGGTGACGATCAGCGCCCACCAGGGCAGCAGGCCGAGCGGGGAGAAGACGAAGATGGCGACGATCATCACGAGCAGCAGGAAGCTCGTGCCGCAGCGCGGATGCAGGCGCGAGAAGCGCTGCGCGTTCTCCGGCGTCAGCTCGAGGTCCGCCTCGTAGCAGGAGATCGTCTTGTGCTCGGCGCCGTGGTACTCGAACACGCGCCGCAGGTCGCGCATGCGCGAGATCAGCAGCAGGTAGCCCAGGAAGATCGCGGTGCGCAGCACGCCCTCGACGACCCAGAAGAGGAACGCGGAGCCGAGCTGGTCCTTGACGAGGTTCGTCAGGGTGACCGGCACGATGAAGAAGAGCCCGACCGACAGCGCGAGCGCGAAGACGATCGTCAGCCGTCCACAGGACGCCGGAGATCGGCTCCTCCTCTTCGGGCATCTGCGCGTTGGCGGAGATGCCCAGCGCCTTGAAGCCGATGACGAGCGACTCGCCGAGGGCGACGACGCCGCGGACGATCGGCAGCCGCAGGATGCGACGGCGAGTCAGGACGGACTGGACCTCGTGGCTCTGCACGTCGATCTCGCCGCGCGGCGGATCGTTCATGTCCGCCCGGTGACCCTCGTCGTCGAGCTGGTCGGCGGCGGGCTTGCGGCAGGCGACGGCCCAGATGCCGGCGCCGCGCATCATCACGCCCTCGAGCACCGCCTGGCCGCCGACCGGCGCGTCGCGGGTGGCGACCCACTCGCCGGGCTCGGCGTCGAACGCCGGCGCCGCAGCGCTGTTCTCGGACCCGGGAAGGCGCTCGGCGGTGGCCACGGCTGAAGTGTGATCCGCTAGGAGGCGGAGCCGACGCCGTCGCGCTTGGCGGCGCGGCGACGGAAGCGCTCGACGCGCCCGCCGGTGTCGACCAGCTTCTGCTTGCCGGTGTAGAACGGGTGGCAGTTCGAGCAGATCTCGACGTGGATGTCGGACTCGGTGGAGCGGGTCGTGAACTCGTTGCCGCAGGTGCAGCGAACGTGGGACTCGACGTAGTTGGGGTGAATGTCAGTCTTCATACGGCCATCTACTCTAGCCACCGACGTGCATGCCGGTGCGAGCGTGTTGTTCGCCTCGTTCGTCTCCGTCACCTCGGCGCTGCTGTCGACCGTCACCTTCAGAAGGCTCCCCGCCGTGCAGCGCGGGCCCTGGAAGCTGACCGGGATCCGCTGACCGACGGCGACGGGTCCGAGCCGCTGCACCGGCTGCGCGACGCCGTTCAGCTCGAACGCGACGTTGAACTGGCCGGCCGGGCCGTTTCCCTTGTTCACGACGACCGCGGTGTAGGTCATGAGGTCGCCACCGCGCCGACCGCCGGTCGCGCTTGGGCTCGCGGACGACGAGGTCGGGGCGCGTGTCGGGCTGTGCGCAGGCCGGCGTGATCCGCACCACGCGCCGGACGACCTTGCCCGCGGCGGTGCGCCAGCGATAGCGGACGACGGCGCGATAGGTCGAGCCGGGGAGGAGCCCGCCGACGCGCTTCTTGACGATGAAGCCGGAGATGCCCGGGTCGGAGATGTCCCACTCGTCGAAGCTGTCGACGCTCTGCACGTGCGTCCAGCGCAGGCGGGTGAGCGGGCGCTGGTAGAGCTCGAACCGCATCTCCATGCGCCCGCCGGCCGCGACCGCGGGCATGCTGCCCTTGAAGATGGCGCTGCGCGCGGCGTCTGCGTGGTGCACGCCTCGAGCTTCGCGGCGAGGCCGGTCTTCGCCAGCGCGGCGGTCGCCGGCAGCGAACTGCCCTGCGGAGCGGCGGACGCCGCGGCCGGCACGGCCAGGGCCGCGAGGACGAGGAGCGGGAGAGTCATCCGTGCAGTGCGCATGTGGTCTGTGAAACACACGAGGGGCGCCATGGTTGCGCCCCTCGCGAAAAACGTCCAGCGGTGGTCCGGACCGTGCGGCCGGACCCGCCCGTCACGTGAGCTGGTAGAGCGGCCCGTCGCCGCCCTCGGGCGCGGTCAGGCGCCCGCCCTTGGCGGTGATCGCGCCGCACTGGACGCAGTTCGTGTAGTTGACGATCACGTCGACGTCCCCGTGCTCGGGCGCGTCGTCCGGGATCTCGTAGACGCCCGCGGGGCACATCCACTTCCACGTCTCGGCCACCTCGCGCGGAACGCTCTTCTGCACGCGGATGTGGTTCGGCGCGTCGTCGCGGGTCTGGTTGCCCGTGATGAAGACACTCGAGAGCTTGTCGAAGATGTACTTGCCGTCGGGCTTGGGGTAGGACTCGTGCGTGTTGCCCATGAACATCGGCTGCTCGTCGTTGCGATGCCACGCGAGGCGTCCCGGCGGGCAGCTTGCCCTTCGTCGCGATCGCGAGGTTGACGATCGGCCCGCCCTTGATGAAGCCCTTCTGGAACGGCTGGCGCGTGTTGCGCACCTCGTACAGCTCGCGGCCGGTCTGCGAGTCCTCGACCGCGTCCTCGTAGGGCGTCAGGCTCGTCTCTCCGCGCGACAGCGCGGTGTAGATCGCCTCGCCGGCGAGCTTGCCGGACAGGATCGAGTGATGGACGCCCTTCAGCGACACGGTGTCGACGAGACCCGCAGCGTCGCCGACGAGCAGCGCGCCCGGCATCGTGAGCTTCGGAACGGACCAGTAGCCGCCGCCCGGGAGCGCCTTCGCGCCCCAGCCGACGCGCTCCCCGCCCTCGAGGATGCCCTTCACCAGCGGATGCGTCTTGAAGAGCTGCAGCAGGTCGTGGGCCGAGGTGGTCGCGTCGGCGTACTCGAGGTCGATGACGAACCCGATCGACACGAGGTCGTCGCCGGTCTTCTCGTCCTTCATCGGATAGATCCAGGTGCCGCCGATCTGTCCGTACTTCGCGGACAGCTTCAGCGGCCAGGGGCCGATCGTGTGGATGACGCGATCGAGCGGCTTGGCGACCTTCCAGACCTCCTTGACGCCGAGCTCCCAGACCTGCGGCTCACGGTTCTCGCCGAGGTCGAACTCGCGGATCGCCGCACCGGTGAGGCTGCCCCAGCATCCGTCGGCGAGGACGACGACCTGGGCCTTGATGTCCGTGCCGGGCTCGAAGTTGCCGAGCTCCTCGCCCATCCTTGCCGCGGCCCTTGTCGCCGGAGCGCACTCCGACGACGCGGCCCTCCTCGACGATCAGCTGGGTGGCCGACGTCTCGGTGAGGATGTACGCGCCGGCCTCCTCGGCGATCCGCTGCTGGAAGCGGGCCATCGCGGAGACCGAGATGACCTCGTTGCCGTGGTTCTTGAACGGCGGCGGCGTCGGGATGCGGAGCTTGCACGCCCTTGCTCGGCAACATGTAGACGGCCTCCTTGGCCACCTCTCCGAACGCGAATCCCTCCTTGCGCCAGTCCTCACGGGTCATGTCGGGGAACAGCTCCTGCAGCGGGCCGGGCCGCATCACCGCGCCGGACAGGTTGTGCCCGCCGCACGTCTTGGCCTTCTCGATGACCGCGACCGGCACCTCGCCGAGTCGCTCGAGCGTCTCCGGGTCGTCGGCCAGCAACTGGAGGATCCGGTTCGCGCACGCGAGGCCGGCGGTGCCGCCACCGACGATCGCGATCCCGACCTCGATGATCTCGTCCTCGCCGTCGAGCTCACGCTTGATGAACTCGGCGGGCGAGTCGACCGGCGGCGGATACGCCGCCGGCACGACCTTCCCGTTGCCGCTTGACCCGGCCATCGTGATCAGCTGCCCTTCTTGGCCTTCACGGCCTCGGTGAGCTTCGGAAGGATCTTGTTGAGGTCGCCCACGATCCCGAGGTCGCTGAACTCGAAGATCGGCGCGTTCGCATCCTTGTTGATCGCGACGATGTTCTCGGAGTTCTGCATGCCGACCTTGTGCTGGATCGCGCCGGAGATGCCGGCGGCCAGGTAGAGCTTCGGCGCGACCGTCTTGCCGGTCTGGCCGATCTGGCCCGCGTACGGGAACCAGCCGGCGTCGACGACGGCGCGGGTCGCGGCGACGGCGGCGTTCCCGCCGAACGCGGCGGCCAGGTCCTCGGCGAGCTGGAAGCCCTCCGCCGCGCCGAGGCCGCGGCCGCCGGCGATCAGGATGTCCGCGCCCTCGATGTCCACCTGCGCGCCGCGCTGTTCGCCGCGGATCAGCATCTCGGCGCGCAGCGAGAAGTCGGAGAACGTCACGTCGAGCTTCTCGACCGCCGCCGCGCCGGCGCCGGACTCGCGGATGTCGAACGCGTTGAGGCGCCCGATGATGATGCCCTTGCCGTCGCGGAAGCTGATCTCGCTGATCGCGGAGTCACCGAGGATCGGGCGCTCGGCCACGATCCCGCCGTCCACGACGTGGACGGTCGTGATCTCCATCGCGACGCCGATGTTCAGGCGCGCGGCGAGGCCGGCACCGACCTCGAAGCCGAGCAGTCCGCCGCCGAAGAGGGCGTAGTCGTAGCTGCCCGATGCCCATGCGGCGGCCATCGCGTCGACGACGGGCTGCGCGAGACCCTCGGGGCCTTCGACGCTCAGGACCTTCGTCGCCCCGTAGCCGCCGAGCGTGCTCAGCAGGTCGTCCGCGATGCCCTGACCGACGACGATCGCGTGACACTCGCCACCGCTCTTGGCGGCGAGGTCGGCGCCCTCCGAGACGGCGCCGAGTGAGTTCTTGTTGAAGGCGCCCTCGTACTGCAGCGCGTAGACCAGGATGTTGGCCATCTCTAGATCAGCTTCCTCTCGTCGAGCCAGGCGACGATCTTCTCGACCGTCTCGTTCGTGTCCTCGTCCTCGATGATCTGGCCCGGCTCCTTCTTGGCCGGGAGCTTGGAGCCCGTCCAGCGAGCTGCGGCGTTGTCGCCGCCGACCTTCGCCGCGTCGATGTCGACGTCCGCGCTGCTGACCGTGTCGAGCGGCTTCTTCTTGGCTCCCATGATCGCCTTCAGCGACGGGTAGCGCGGCTCGTTGATCGCGTCGCCGACGGAGATGACGGCGGGCAGGCCGACCTTGACCGTGTCGTAGCCGTACTCGGCCTGGCGCTCGGCCTTCAGGTCCGTGCCGCCCTCGACCTCGAGGCCGATGACCTGGGTCAGCGACGGCATGCCGAGGTGATCGGCCACGACGGCGCCGACGGTGTAGCACTCGCCGTCGTCCGACTGCTGGCCGAGCAGCACGAGGTCGGGATTCTCGCGCTTGAGCGCCTGTGCGAGCGCGTAGCCGGTTCCGGCGACGTCGGAGCCCGCAAGCAGCGGATCGACGAGATGCAGCGGACCGGTCGGCGCCGAGCGAGACCGCCTTGTGGAGCGCGCGAACGGCGGACTCCGGGCCCATCGTGACGGCCACGATCTCCTCGATCGGAAGGGCGCCGCTCTCCTTGAGCTGCATCGCCGCCTCGATCGCGTGCGTGTCGTACGGGTTCAGGTTCTTCTCGCCGCTGCGGTCCATGCGCCCCGTGGAAGGGTCGATGCGCTTCTGGACGGCGGCGTCTGGTACCTCTTTGACCAGGACGCAGATCTTCACTTCAGGCCTCCTGTGGCAAACGGGATTCGGAGTGTAACGGGCATATTGACTGACCAGTCAATCGGGCGTCGGGACGCTGCTGCGCCCCCGCGCCCATGCGAGTCCGTGTCGGTCAGCGGGGTTCGCGTTCCTGTACGGCGCCGCGGATGAAGTCGATGATGTCCTGCGTCGGCGCGCCGGGCGTGAACACCGCGGCGACGCCGAGCTTGCTGAGCTC